>NZ_KE384138.1:350521-523383 GCF_000424145.1 Butyrivibrio sp. AC2005 | reverse complement strand
ACGTTAATCATGTCTCAGCCTGTATTTTGACCATTAACTATTAAATTCCGAGGTTTCTGCGGAGCAGAAACTTCCATTTCATAATAAAAAAGCCGGAGTTCTGCGTAGTTGGATGACTTTCATACCTACTCTCTTAGGGGTGGAATTCACTAACTCTTAACAGGACAATGTGAACTCGACTTCTGATTGTCATACGCATTTTTCCGACTTTTGTGCTATTATAGCCGTAAATGTGGATAAAATCCATCATTTTTGTAAAAAGAAAACTCCACCCCGTGGAATTTACTCCTACAAGGTGGAATTTACTCTTACAAAGTGGAATTAACTATTACAAGTCACCAAAATTGTTATATTAAGATTGTGACTTCATAAAACGCAGTGTTTATCGGTATCTGCCGTAAAAGATTTTACAGATAAATTTTGTAAACAAAAGGAAAAAACATCATGGATCATACAATGGATTATTTAAATATAGGAATATCATCATTTCTTCTTGCGATAATATGTATAAAGCTATTCGGTGATATTCATATGAGGAAGGTATCTAATAAAGAGCGACTGCAATTTTCTAAGATGCTTGCTGCTGATGCAATTATGCTGGCTGCGGTTCTTTTGGCAAAAACATTTGTCTGCATATCTACGGATGACAATATGCTGCAGCTTCATCTAAGAATTGCATATTCTATGTATTTTATAGGATTCTACCTGCTGCTTGGTTTTTATTCACTGTATGTTACCTATTATATTTCCAGAATGAGTGGAAAAAATCTGGAAATTCGAGGATTTATTATTCCGCTTATCGTCATATATTCAGCATTTTGGGTCATTTCCCTGTTCAAGGGAGTAGTAGTTTCATATGACGGACATACCTTTGAAAAAGGTGCCCTCTACTTCATCGGACAGGTTGGGGGCTATTCCATCATGCTGTTATCTGTGGTTTACATGATTGTTTACCATCAGTATCTGAAATTCAATAACATTATGAGTCTGCTATCCATTGTATTTTTTCCGCTTATAGGCGTATTTATAAGATCCTTTTTCCCAGGACTTGAGGTTTTACCATATAGCTTTTGCCTGTCACTTGTTTACATGGATAATACCTTCCAATACGAGCAGGAGAGACTTATTCTTGAGCAGGAGGATAAGATATCAAGGGATAGAATCAAGATACTTTTGAGTCAGATTAAGCCCCACTTCTTATATAATGTTCTTAATTCCATATATGTTTTGTGTGAAAAGGACCCCGAAAAAGCGCAGGAAGCCATCGGACGTTTCTCTGATTATTTAAGAGGTAACCTTGGAAGTATAGAACATGCTGAATGTATCACTCTTCAGAAGGAAATGGAGCATGTGACCAATTATCTCAGCCTTGAAAAAATGAGGTTTAGGGATAAACTTACAATAAAGTATGACATAAGGGATGAATTTTTTACCCTTCCTGCACTGTCTGTGCAGCTTCTTGCTGAAAATGCGGTGAAACACGGGATTCACAAAAAAGAGGATGGAGGAACGATACGTATTGAAAGCTTTTCGGAAGAAGACTATTATTATGTTGTTGTCGAGGACGATGGCGTAGGCTTTGATACAAATTCGGTGGAACAGGGTGAAGGACTGCACATAGGCCTTGATAATCTAAGGGAGAGACTTATTACGATGTGCAATGGGCTGCTTATAATTGAGAGTACTGCGGGCGTCGGAACCAAGGCTACCATTAAGATTCCTAAGGGAGAGGAATGAAAAATACAGTTTTTATGTAGAGGGAGATTGCAATGAGGATTATTGCTGTTGATGATGAAGAGCTGGCGCTTGAAGGCTGTATAAGCGCCATTAAAAAAGCTATGCCTTCAGCCGATACACATGGATATACAAGCGGGAAAAAAGCACTGGAAGAAGTCGATGAGATAAATCCACAGATAGCTTTTCTTGATGTTGAGATGAGAACAGAAAATGGAATCAATATTGCAAAGAAGCTACAGGAAAAAAATCCCCGTATCAATATTATTTTTGTCACAGGATATTCTGACTATATGAAAGAGGCCTTTGGACTGTATGCAAGCGGATATATCATGAAGCCTGTTACTGCTGCCAAGGTCAAATCGGAATTCGAACATCTGAGATTCCCTATTACGAATGAAGAAACTGCAAAACAAAATAAACTGCGGGTACACACCTTCGGTGAGTTTGAGGTATTTACTGAAAATGGTGTGCCGCTTGACTTTGTATACAGTAAAACCAGAGAGCTGTTGGCGGTACTTATAGATGCCAACGGTGCCATGAGAACGTTCAATCAGATTATGGAAAAAATCTGGCAGGATGAGGATGATGCAGGAAGTCACAGATCCTATTTGAGAAATCTGTTTGCAGACATGACCCGTATTTTTACAGAGCTTGGATGCTCTGATGCTTTGATCAGAAGACGCGGCGAGGCTGGAATTAATAAAGAGTATTTTGAGTGTGACTATTTTGACTTTCTTGATGGAAAGCGTGAAGACTCAGGCTTTACGGGGGAATACATGAATCAGTACAGCTGGGCGGAGCCGACTCTTGGAAAACTTTTTCAACTTTCTGATGGAATTTGGTAAAAAACGTTTACGAAAACGTTTGAGATTAGCATGAATACTGGGCTTGAACCATGTGACACTTTTGTGACACTAAATGTGAGACAATAAAGTCCCAAATGATTTCCTCTATTATATAGTTCCCTCTATAATAATTAAGGATGAGAGAGGCGCTTGCTTTTGCAGGCGCCTTTTTCATGTCCAAAAATTTACGATTTTCTTGACCTTTTTTAATTTTAGGGTTGATTATATTTAACAAGTGTATTATTATGTAGAAAACAGAGAGAAAAATGTATATTTATGCATAAGCTTTTGCATATATGAATAATAGGAGGACAAATATTATGAAGAAGAAACTTATCGCAGCTATTTTGACAGGTGTAATGACTTTTAGCATGACAGCTTGTGGCGGCTCATCAAATGGTACAGGAGCAGCTACTGAGGCGGAGAGTACAGAGGCAGCAGCTGAAGCAGAGAGCACAGAAGCAGCAGAGACTGACAGTGCAGACGCAGCAGAGAGCACAGAAGCAGCAGAGACTGACAGTGCAGACGCAGCAGAGAGCACAGAAGATGCAGCAGAGGCTGAGAGTACTGAGGAAAGTGCAGCTGGCGCATCAGCAGAGATTACAACCGTAACACCCGGCAAGCTCACAGTAGCAACTTCTCCTGATTTTGCTCCTTATGAGTTTTATGCAGTAGGTGAGGATGGAACTCCTACTCTTGCAGGATTTGACATTGCACTTGCACAGTACATTGCTGATTATCTCGGCCTTGAGCTTGAGGTTGTACCAGTTGATTTTGACGGTGTACTTATGGAGCTTCAGACAAAGGCAGTTGATCTTGGAGTAGCAGGCCTTTCACCCGATCCGAAGCGTGAATCAATCATGGACTTTTCAGATATCTATTATGAAGGCGGACAGTCATTTGTATGCACTCAGGCGAACAAGGACAAGTTTACAAGCCTTGCTGATGTAAACAGTGCTGATATCGAGGTTGGCGCTCAGACAGGTTCTATCCAGGTTGATCTTGCTCAGACCAACAGCCCTGATGCAGAGATCATTCAGCTTACTAAGGTTACAGATATCATCGCTGAGCTTCTTGCAGGAAAGCTTGACGGCGCTTACATCGAGACTGCTGTTGCAGAGAGCTATGCTAAGAATTATCCTGAGCTTTGTGTTGTTCTTGAGGTTCCCTATGACGGAGCAGAAGGTTCCGCTATCGGTGTCAGCAAGGGTAACGATGCTCTTAAGGCAGGCGTAAACGAGGCAATTGCCAAGGCAAAAGAAGAAGGCAAGATGGATGAGTTTGTTGCTACAGCTAACGAGCAGGCAAGCGGAGATATTATTGAAGGACTTCTTGATCAGTAATCAATGGAACAGGGCACTTGGTAAGATTACGAAAAACTTAGTGTGAGATCCAGACGAAAAAGACTCGGAGGTGCATGCATTTCCGGGTCTTGATTTTTGCCTTCAAAAATACAGATTTTCTTTTGTAGAGGGAATTATTATAATAGAATTTGTAATATGTTAATCTATGTTACAATGTAAATAAATTACCAATATTTTGGAGATAAGGGACGATATGGACAGCTTTATTCAGATTGAAAATTTTTCTAAGATTTCGCCCTATGCCAGCCTTTTCTGGCAGGGTATGCTGGTTACGGTTATGCTTTCACTTTTTACCGTGGCCATTGGCTTTATACTTGCGCTTATTCTTTCGGCAATGAGAATGTCGAGATTTTATCCCCTTGCCTTTCTCGGGCTTGATAAGGAAGGACATCAGCGTGAAAAGGGAATAGGGGTGACTATAGGAAAATTCAATCCTCTCGATTTTCTGGCAACCGCATATGTTGAGATTCTAAGATCAACACCTGTAATTGTACAGGTAGCGATTATTTACTACGGCGTGTTCGGAGCGCTTATTGAGCTTCCCAGTTTTACATTCATGGGATTCATTAAATTCGAGCGCTTTTTCCCGGGCGTGGTTGCTCTTGGTATGAACTCGGGTGCATATTTATGCGAGATTATGCGTTCGGGTATTCAGTCAATTGACGGCGGACAGACTGAGGCTGCCAGATCACTTGGTATGAGCCAGTTCCAGAATATGAAGTATATTATTCTTCCGCAGGCTATTAAAAACATTCTCCCTGCTATAGCAAACGAGTTCGTTGTTATCATCAAGGAGTCTGCAATTACTTATACAATTGGTGTGCAGGATATCATGTCAGCAGTAAATGCAGTAAGAGGAGCTACATTCATTATTATCGAACCTCTTCTTGTTGCGACAGCAATATACTTCTGCCTGTGCTTCCCTACAAGTAAAGTGATTGCATATTTTGAAAGGAGGATGAGCCGTGGAGACAAGAGATAAGCTTATCCAGGTTACGGATCTTGAAAAACATTATAATTTCGGAAAAATCAAGGCGCTTGACGGCGTGTCCATAGATATTGACAAGGGCGATGTTATGGTTGTTATCGGACCTTCCGGTAGTGGAAAATCAACCTTTCTTCGTTCTCTGAATCTGCTTGAGGAACCCACAGGCGGAGCGATTCTTTTTGATGATGTTGATATAACAAAGAAAAAATACAAGGATGAAAACGGCAAGTGGGTGAAGGTTGATATTGATCTTCACAGACAAAAGATGGGAATGGTTTTCCAGCACTTTAATCTCTTTCCGCATAAGACAATTATGCAGAATATGATTCTTGCGCCTGTTAAGGTTAAGCATGTTCCTGAGGAGGAGGCTAAGAAAAAGGCTCTTGAGCTTCTCGACCGTGTAGGCCTTAAGGATAGAGCAGATGCATATCCTATTCAGTTGTCGGGTGGACAGAAGCAGCGTATAGCAATTGTCCGTGCACTCATGATGGAGCCTGAGGTTATGCTTTTTGATGAGCCTACTTCAGCTCTTGATCCTGAGATGGTTGGCGAAGTTCTTGATGTTATGAAGCAGCTTGCAAAGGAAGGCATGACCATGGTGGTTGTTACCCATGAGATGGGCTTTGCAAGAGAGGTTGGAAATAGGGTTCTTTTTATGGCTGACGGTAAGCTTCTTGAACACGGAACACCGGAGGAGATTTTTGATCATCCAAAGCATCCCAGACTGCAGGAGTTTCTAAGTAAGGTACTATAATAATATAATCTGTCCTCTGCTTATACACTGGTTGGCAGAGGACTTAGTATATAGAAATAAATATAGTGTTCTATTGGGTGAGATATGACAGAGATTAAGTCAAAAGCGGTTGAAGCAATTGAAAATAAGAAAGACGTAATATGCGATGTTGCAGATAAAATCTGGGAATATGCAGAATTATCCCTGCAGGAATATAAGTCCTGTGATTTATATTGCAAGGTGTGCGAGGAGGAAGGCTTTGAAGTTCAGAAGGGAATCTGTGGTATCCCTACAGCTTTTTCTGCGAGCTTTGGAAGTGGCAGACCTGTAATCGGAATTCTTGCGGAGTATGATGCACTGTCCGGGCTTTCACAGGAGTGTGGCGCGCTTGAGGAGAAACCGCTTATCAATGGCGGAAGCGGACATGGCTGCGGACATAATCTTCTGGGGACAGGTGCACTTGCAGCTGCGATCGGAATTAAAAAGTATTTGGAATTACGTGAAAAATGTGATGCGGGTAGTGAGAAAAGCAGTACCGGAGGTACTGTGATTCTCTATGGCTGTCCCGGTGAAGAGGGCTGTGCATCCAAGGCTTTCATGGCTCGTGATGGTGAGTGGCAAAAGCTTGACGCGGCACTTACCTGGCATCCTGAGGATTGCAACGAGGTTGTAACGGGATCGTCCAATTCCTGTATTCAGGTTCGGTACACTTTTCATGGGATAGCATCTCATGCGTCAGGTGCTCCTGAAAAAGGAAGGAGTGCGCTTGATGCTGTAGAGCTAATGAATATAGGCGTGCAATTTTTGCGTGAACATATGGGAGATAAGGCACGTGTACATTATGCAATAACGGATGCGGGCGGTGTGAGTCCCAATGTGGTTCAGCCCAGGGCACAGGTTCTTTACATGGTTCGTTCAAATCATGTGGCAGAGGCAGTTGAATTGCAGAACCGTGTTGATAAGATTGCAGAAGGCGCTGCACTTATGACGGAGACTACATTTGACAGGAAGTTTGTTGATGGCCTTTCGGACACGGTGACAAACCGCGTGCTTGAGAAGGTTTTATATGAAAACTTCGAGGAGCTTGGAGTACCTTCCTATACTGAGGAAGAGCTTTCCTTTGCGGAAAAGCTTGCAGCGACTTACGAAGGAAATGATGCAGCGCCGGGGCTGGGTTCTGCTTTTGATGCGGATTATGCTGAGGCGGCGCAGAAAATGAGAGCTCAGTTTAATTCTTCTCATGTGAATCCGGGTGCAGCTTTAGAGAATCCGGGAAATTGTGAGTGTGATGAAGAATTCAAAAGTACGGTAGGAGGAATGAATGGCTTTCTTCTTCCACATTTTATGGGAGAAGCCTTTGAGCCCGGATCAACTGATGTTGGTGATGTTAGCTGGAATTGTCCGACAGCACAGATTCATGTGGCGGCCTGGCCAAATGGGTGCCCTGGTCACAGCTGGCAGAATGTGTCATCTGCCGGAACCGGTATTGGGCATAAGGCAGCGGTTCATGCAGGAAAAGTTATGTGTGCTGCGGCTATAGATTTGTTTGAGAATCAGGAGCTTATTGCCGAAGCAAAGGCTGAATTTATGAAAAGAACTGCTTCGGGATATGTTTGTCCTATTCCCGAGGAGGCGGTTGCTGAAGTGTGAAATAATTGCAAGAATGCCTGGGGGATGCAGAGAATTGACGTCTTGACGTATTGTTTTGTATAATATAATGATAAGAAGATTTCTTATTATTAGGTGGGGGACAATATGAAAGTACATGCCATCAAGGAACAACGTGAATCCGCAGAATCCTTCATTTTACGTGCGGGAGAGTTTGAGCAGCAGGGCAGCAGTGTGGATGAATATGCTGTGCTGATTGAGGGGCTTCGCGCCCATTTTGATAATTACGAATTATATTTTATGCTTGGTCTGTATTATCGGTATCGAAATGCAGACCAGGCATTTTTGTGTTTTGAGAATGCACTCCATTACTGCGATGAACCGGAGGATGAGAAGGTTATCCGCGAGGCGATGGAGGATGTCCGGGACAGAGCAAGAGTAAGGGGGACGTCCATTGTGATTGTTTCCTATAACGATCTTGAGCTTTGCAGGGAATGTCTGCGCGCCATCAGAAGATACTGCCAGACTGACAGCTATGAGGTAATAGTTGTAGATAATGCCTCTACGGATGAAGAGGTTCTGCGTTATTTGCGGGAACAGGCAGAAAATGACAAGCACATTAGTCTTATAGAGAATGAAAAGAATGAGGGATTTCCAAGAGGGTGCAATATAGGGCTTGGCGCTGCTAATCCTGAAAATGACGTATTTTTCCTTAATAATGATGCTGTCATCATGCCAAATGCGCTGTTCTGGCTGAAGATGGGATTGTATTCCGATAAGCGAAATGGGGCAGCAGGTGCTGTGACAAACTGTGCTCCGTCGCAGGAGGTTTCCATGGAGTCAGTGGAACCCTATCTGAAAAAGGCGGCTGTGGATGAATCCAGACCACTTGTGGGACTGGATGCAAGTGTGATAGATATTTCCGGGAAACATAAAAAAGAAGATGAAGGAATTTCGGCTGAAGATGATGGCAGAGGTGCGGAGGAAAAAGCAAAATGTAGCATGCAGGAGCACCGCTGGTGGCGAACAATCAGTCTTGATACGGCACTTGATACTGCCAAGAGATATGCTAAGGATCACAATGTTCCGATGTGGAATCCTATAGAGGTAAGATGCAGGCTCACAGGTTTTGCTGTGCTGATCAGGCGAGAAGCTGTTGAGGGCATCTTGTTATCTGAGAGTGCTTCAGGTGGCCACGAAGGTAATTGCAACGAGACGGTGGAAAAGAAAGGAATGCTTTTTGACGAGCGCTTTACTCCCGGCTACTTTGAGGACGACGATCTCGGAATACGCCTTTGCCTTTCAGGATGGAGACAGATTCTTTGCCATAACGCATTTATCTATCACCATGGTGGTAGTGGATTCACCGGTAAAAATGATGCCATGGAAGTGGGGAGAGAGAAATTTAAGGAGAAGTGGGGATTTGATATATGGAATTACACACTTCCGGAAGATGAGAAAATAGCAGCACTTATGAAGGCTATTTCTGAGAGTGATGTTCATGAAAAGCTCTATAACCGGGTTCTTCGGATTTTGGATATAAGTGCAGGTATGGGAACTACTCTCTCTGCTATAAAGTATCAGATGCCAGACAGCTTTACTGCCGGAATTACGGGGGCGGATGTATTTGCCGGGCTTTGCAAATATATGGCGGATGATATGATAGCCGGAGACCCGGAACTTGTGACTTTTCCCTGGCCGGAGCACAGCTTTGACTACATCCTTGTCGGTGATGCGGCTGCCGCTTGTGAGAAACCGGAGCAACTTCTTGGGAAACTTAAGACATATTTGAAAGAAAATGGCAGACTGTTAAATGCTGTTACGGAAACGTGATAACTTTTAAATACGAAAAAACGAAAAAATAATTCAAAATATTTTCAAAAATTTGAATGTAATTTCGTTAAATATTTTGAAATTTTCTAATTTTTCTAAAATTTCATTTTGAGTATTGTCGACTGAGTGAGACTTTCAGAAACGAAAAAATGTGCATGGGTTTTGGGCAAGATATAAAATGTTCAGAATCCATGCACTTTTTGGCATTATGTCCAAAAAACGCTGATAAATTTATTGAATTTTATTATAAAATTTAAGAAAAAAATAAGTGACGAAAAACCGTTCATAAGGTATACTTGAAACTGCTACAAAATGACGCAATAACATTTAGTGTCTTTTTTGCGGAGAGTAATTGGATAGGAGGTAAAGAAATGACAAAGGCTGAAATACTTAAAAGAGAAATTTTAGCGCAGTACAAGAGTGTCAGACAGTTTGCGATAGACATGTCGATTCCATATAGTACATTGGTTACAGCATTGGACAGAGGTATAGAAGGTATGGCATATGGTACGGTTATTCGTATGTGCGATAAGCTTAACCTTAATCCTGTTGATTTCAGTACACTTGAAAAGGGGACTGATCTTGGAAATAAGATTGTTGAGAACCGTGTAATGCAGCAGTATGTTAAACTTAACAAGGTTGGACGTAAAAAGGTTCTTGATTACATGAGTGACATGACAGCGCTTGAGAAATATCAGGCATAAGATATATAGTAAGAAAAATTAACGGCTCCCGGAAGTTATGCTTTCCGGGAGCTGTTTTGATATGGCGATTTTTATGGTACAATTTTACATAACACATGACTTCTTGGATGAAAACCGAAAAGGCAAATAAGAAGTCATTCATTTATGGAGGATATAATGAAGTACGATTATTTGATAGTTGGGGCAGGATTATTTGGCTGTGTCTTTGCTCATGAGATGGCAAGAGCGGGCAAAAATGTCCTGGTTATAGACAAGAGAGCGCACATTGGCGGTAACATTTATACTGAAAATCGCATGGGAATTAATGTACATATGTATGGGGCGCACATTTTTCATACATCAGATAAGAAGGTTTGGGAGTACATTAACAGATTTACTGAGTTTAATCAGTATATAAATTCCCCTGTGGCGGTTTTCCATGATGAGCTCTATAATCTTCCTTTTAATATGAATACATTCAGCAAGCTTTGGGGAATTCGCACTCCCGATGAGGCTCGTGCTATTATCGATGAGCAGGCCCAAAAGGAAGTAAAGCGCATTCTCAAGGAGCGTGCGGCAAACGGGGATGAGTCAGCGGCTGAAGCACTTGACGTGGCAGCAGCAAGCGGGCAGGACATTCGCGAGGGCTTTGAAGCAGCCAACCTTGAGGAGCAGGGACTTTCACTTGCGGGTCGCGATGTTTTTGAAAAGCTTGTTAAGGGCTACACAGAGAAGCAGTGGGGAAAAGACTGCAAGGAGCTTCCTGCATTTATAATAAGAAGACTTCCTTTTAGATTTGTTTACGACAACAATTATTTCAATGACAGATATCAGGGAATACCTATCGGCGGTTACACTTCTATAATAAAGAAGCTTCTCCTTCAGGAGACTGCTGATAGTGCAGATGAAAACAGTATGAGCGGCAGTATTACCGTAAAGACCGAGACTGAATTCCGTGATTTTGTGAAAATGGATGGGGATGTGCCCGCCAAGCCTTTTGCTTCTGTGGATGGCGACAGCTTTAATAAGATCCTCTACACAGGAATGATTGATGAGTTCTTCGGATACAAGCTCGGCAATCTGGAGTACAGATCGCTTAGATTTGAGACAAAGGATCTTCCGGACGTGGACAACTATCAGGGTAATGCGGTTGTGAACTACACAGAGCGCGACATTCCTTATACCAGAATTATTGAGCATAAGCATTTTGAATTCGGCCAGGGAAAAGGAACGATTATCACAAGAGAGTATCCTGCAGACTGGAAGCCCGGTGATGAGCCATATTATCCGATGAATGATGATAAGAACAATTCACTGTTCGCCGAGTACAAAAAACTTGCTGATGAATTCGGTGATGTATTATTCGGTGGACGCCTGGGCCAGTACAAATACTACAATATGGATCAGGTTATCGGCGCCGCATTAGACATGGCAGATTCCACCTTGAAATGCTGAATTTATGAAAATACTAAGTGAAAAATGATATACTCCGAATAAATCGATTATGCGTGAGCAGCATACCTTGAATTGCTGAATTTGGTATGAATAATATGTAAGTGAAAAGGGATATAGTCAGATTAAATCGATTATGCACGAAGTGCGTGCCTCGATCTGCTGAATTTATGAAAATACTAAGTGAAAAATGATATACTCCGAATAAATCGATTATGCGTAAGCAACGAGATTTATTCGGAGTATATGGTTTTGAACGTATTATTCATAAAAAGGTTCAGCAGTAATTATTGAACATCATCCCACTATATTCGCTGGTAATATATGGCGACGGATTGTCCCCTCCATGAGGATCCTTATAGTTGAAAACCGGCCTTTCCACATATTTCATGGGATCGATGGAAATCTCATCCGTTTTCGTTACAAGGGCTTTGGCGAAATCCTTAAGAGGTGTGATTATTTCTGCCGGTGGCTCAGCTCCGGATTTTTCTCTTAGTAGCTGAGCGTTGTAATCTATTCGGCCGTCTTCTTTTAGTGATATTCCGTATGCAGAAGTTCCTTTCAGGTGACTTTCAGCTATCTGAACTGTTTCTCCTACAAGCTTGGTGTTCTTGATGCCGGTGCTCTGAACATTGCTTATACTGTCTATGAAGCCGTTGTAACCATTGACCAGTGACCGTACATTTTCAATAAGAGCATCGCTTTCGTTTTTGACACCGATAGTAACAGGCGAGCCTTCTTCAGTCGGGGCTCTCAGGGTTATTTCAAACTCATTACCTACAGTGAATCTGTTGGAAGAGGAGCTGTGTTCTGTTCCGTTTAAGGAAAAGCGTGCATTTGTCGGTTCCTGAGCTATCAGGTTGAGACCGAAATATGATACGCTTCCTCCATTTTCAAAGTTTCGGGATTCTGCTATTTCGAATCTATGGTTTTGTCCGGGTTTAAGACCTGTATCACTAGAACCTATGATAAGTGTGCTTTTTCCATCAGCACTTTCCTGCATTCCGGCAATGAGACCAACACCTGCTTTATTAATCAGACGTGAGAGCTTTGCCTGAATGTCGTGGTTGGTATCGCCGTCCCTTATGCTGTACTGGAATTCATATTCGTGACCGTTTATTCCTACATTAAAAGCGTAGCTTCCTTTCGGGAGATCAACCGTTTCATCCGGAACAAGGAAGTGGCCGGCATTTATCTGGTTGGTTGCCAGGTGGCTGACTTCCATATTGAATTCGGATGTTCCGCTACTGCCTTTTCCGACATATTCAACGGAAACTTTTTCAGGATCCGATGACACTGCGGATTTTTTACCAAGAGAAGCACTTTCTTCATTATTTATATTTTCAAGCTGGCTTTTTAGTGCCCGGGCATGCTCTTTAATACCCACGGCCTCAGCCTGAGCATAGTCATCCTGTTTTAAAACATGAAGAGGGGATTCTTTATTGATCCTTGCAATAGATTTGTAGACATTCTGCAGTTCGCTCTTTTTGTGCTTGTCTACATTTGCATTCTCTTTGGCGACGTATGTCGACGCGAAATGATTATAAGCTTCATGAATACCAATGCCTGCCATGCTGCCCCTCCTTTCTTCCTTGATGTCGTGCGAGTGCTTCTGCCAATCCATTGGCAACCGACACGAGGGCATACAAAGACATGTTTTATTACTATAACAGTA
This sequence comes from Butyrivibrio sp. AC2005, assembly GCF_000424145.1. Taxonomy (GTDB): domain Bacteria; phylum Bacillota; class Clostridia; order Lachnospirales; family Lachnospiraceae; genus Butyrivibrio. The sequence goes on along the minus strand of NZ_KE384138.1, from coordinate 510,465 downwards.
TCATCCGCTAGGCAATAGCGTCAATTAAAAAAGTATAAACATATTATTAAATAAAAAATATGCTATAATATAGAAGAAACACATGACCGATAAAAGAATTTTCAGAGCATCTTATACTGCTTACCCGGCTCTGAAAAAACATGTTGACTAGTAAACTGACCTATGCTATATTATACAAGCGACAGAAAATTTAGGTCTTTTTTTTATGCCTTAAAATAAGGACATAAAATCGATAGAACAACGCACGGAGGAATGAACAATGCGTACAAGAATCACACTTGCTTGCACAGAGTGCAAAAACCGTAACTATGACACAACAAAGGATAAGAAGACTCATCCCGACAGAATGGAAATCAAGAAGTACTGCCCTTTCTGCAAGAAGCACACACCGCACAAGGAGACAAAGTAATTCCATTTTAGTATGGAGGAAGTCCTTGAGTTGAAGGGAGTTTAGTTGATATGAGCGAAAATAATGCTACTAAAACCGCACAGGAGAGCAAAGTATCTTCTTTTATTAAGGGTGTTAAGGCTGAGTTCAATAAGATCATGTGGCCTTCAAGAGAAGATATTACAAAGCAGACAACTGCTGTTGTAATTATTTCCGTAATTATCGGTGCTCTTATAGCTGTGTTTGATTATGCTTTTGGTTATCTTATTAATTTCATAACCAAGATTTGATAAAGGAGTATTATGGCAGAAGAGATGCAGAATGAAAATGAACTCGATCTGACTTTGGACTCTGTTGAAGAGGAGAATGTGCAGGCAACTGATGAAGTTGCAGAAGCTGCTACAGAAGTGACTGCTGAGATGAGCATGGAATCTTCAGAAGCTCCGATTCACCAAAACGCTCACTGGTATGTTGTTCATACATATTCAGGCTATGAGATGAAGGTTAAAGCTAACCTTGAGAAGACTATTGAGAATCGTCATCTGGAAAACCAGATATTTGAGGTTCGTGTGCCGCTTCAGGATGTTGTTGAGATGAAGAATGGTGCGCGCAAAACAGTTAGCCGTAAGATGTTCCCCGGTTATGTCCTTGTTAACATGGATATGAACGACGAGACATGGTATGTTGTCCGCAACACCAGAGGTGTTACAGGATTTGTGGGACCCGGAAGTAAGCCGGTACCGCTGTCAGATGCTGAGATTAAGCCTCTTGGAATCAAGACTGAGAATATGTCTGTTGATTTCGGCGTGGGCGATGAGATTGCAGTAGTTGCCGGCGTTTGGAATGGTACAGTTGGTATCGTACAGCGTATGGACTTCGGTAAGCAGAGTGCTACTATCAATGTTAATCTGTTTGGTAGAGAGACACCTGTTGAGATTGGATTTACAGAAGTTCGCAAGGTAACAAGCTAATTGATAAAAAACAATTGGTATATCGTAGATTTATCTACTATATATAGATGGGTTGAAATTAAGATATTTCAATTCATGGGAACTGGAGTGGGAGCATTTGTGTATAGCATTTGCCAAGCTTTTTGGCCAGTGCGGTAGTATACACTCGGAATGCGCCTGACCACATTATTTCTAGGAGGTGCCATTATGGCAAAGAAAGTCGAAGGATACATTAAGTTACAGATCCAGGCTGGTAAAGCAACACCAGCACCGCCGGTTGGTCCGGCTCTTGGTCAGCACGGTGTTAACATCGTTGAATTCACAAAGCAGTTCAACGCTAAGACAGCTGACAAGGGTGATGTCATCATTCCTGTTGTCATCACAGTTTATGCAGACAGAAGTTTCACATTCATCACAAAGACTCCGCCTGCAGCAGTTCTTCTTAAGAAGGCTTGTAACCTTCAGAAGGCTTCCGGTGTTCCGAACAAGAACAAGGTTGCTAAGATTTCTAAAGACAAGATCAGAGAGATCGCAGAGACAAAGATGCCTGACCTGAATGCAGTTGATATCGAGGGTGCTATGAGCATGATCGCTGGTACTGCACGCAGCATGGGTATTGTAGTAGAAGACTGACGGAGGGCTAAGAGATGAAACACGGAAAGAAGTATGTTGAAGCTGCTAAGCTCATTGATAGAGCACAGCAGTATGAAGCTGCAGAAGCAATCTCTTTAGTTAAGAAGTCTGCTACTGCAAAATTTGATGAGACTGTTGAAGTACACATTCGTACAAGCTGCGACGGTCGTCATGCGGATCAGCAGATCCGTGGTGCGGTTGTTCTTCCGCACGGAACAGGTAAAACTGTTAAGGTTCTTGTATTTGCAAAGGGAACAAAGCTTGACGAGGCACAGGCTGCCGGCGCTGACCATGTAGGTGGCGAGGAGCTTATTCCTAAGATTCAGAACGAAGGTTGGCTTGACTTTGACGTTGTAGTTGCTACACCTGATATGATGGGTGTTGTAGGACGTCTTGGTAAGGTTCTCGGACCTAAGGGTCTTATGCCTAACCCGAAGGCTGGTACAGTAACAATGGATGTTACAAAGGCTATCAACGATATCAAGGCTGGTAAGATTGAGTACCGTCTTGACAAGGCTAACATCATCCACTGCCCTATCGGAAAGGCATCTTTCTCAGAAGAGCAGCTTGAGCAGAACTACACAGCTCTCATGGAAGCTATCGTAAAGGCTAAGCCTGCAACTGTTAAGGGTCAGTACCTTAAGAGCATTTCACTTGCTACAACAATGGGACCTGGTGTCAAGGTTGTATCAAACAAGTATTAATTCTGAATTAGTATAGTGTGAACTAAATGGCTGTTATGCAAAATGTGCATAACAGCCATTTTTGTGCTATTCTTAATACGGGGAGACGGAGAAGAATAACTCTCCGTAAAGGATTATGAAAAAAGATTTATATGATGAAAAAGATGACAGCAGTATTTATTTAGCAAATGTAAACGGAGTAGTCATAGCTTTCGTGTGTGCGTTTTTGCTGACAATCACAGTGGGAGCGGTGGTTCTTTGTTCTATAGCTGCAAAAAAACCATCAAATGTAAATAATGCCGGGAGCAGTATAACAGAAATTGAAGAAGATTCAAGAATGCCATTGGCTGAAAAAATAGTTAATGAGACTGTTCGGGTTCCGGGTGCTACAAAAATAGATACCGGGCAGACATCAGATGAAATAAATACTAAGGATGCTGTAACTGAAAGTGTCAAAGACACTGAAAGTACAGAAAACATCGACGTAGCTGAAGCGACAACACCTGGTGACACCGATGTTGTCGATGAAAATAACAGTAACAGCGATACTCAGAATAATGCCATAACAGATCCAAAGTGGGAGCACGCTTTGACTCCGGCCAATCAGGAATATGTTTCCATGGCCTTTGCAGGAGATATTCTCTTTGATCCCAATTATGCGATTATGAACAAAATACGCCAAAATGGAGGCGGAATTGAAGGTGTGATAGGTGGAAGCCTTTTATCATATATGAGAAGTGCTGACATCATGGTAGTGAATAATGAGTTTCCGTATTCCTACAGGGGTGCTCCAACAGAGGGGAAAACATTCACCTTCAGAGCTGATCCATCATCGGCAGAGCTCCTTAATCAGATGGGAGTAGACGTAGCCACACTTGCAAATAATCATGCATATGATTATGGCGAGGCAGCTCTTTTGGATACGCTTGAAACAATTGATAATGTTGGCGTTGCCAGAATAGGAGCGGGCGCTAATTTAGAAGAGGCATCTCACCCCGTATATTATCTTTCTGATAATGGTGTGAAGATTGCAATTATTTCTGCAACAGAGATAGAAAGAATTGATAATCCTGATACAAAAGGGGCAACGGATAATTCTCCCGGTGTTTTCAGATGTCTTAATATTGATAAACTGCTTAGCAGGATTAAAGAGGCAAAGGCTACGGGTGCTTTTGTTATTGTTTGCATCCACTGGGGAACAGAGAATCAGGAGGCTATTGACTGGTGGCAACAAAAGCAGGGACCTGAAATTGTTGAAGCCGGCGCAGATATGATTGTGGGGGCACATCCGCATATCCTGCAGAAAATAGGATATATTAACGGGGTTCCGGTTATCTATAGTCTTGGTAATTTCCTCTTTAATTCCAGGGAACTTGAGACAGGTTTGCTTCGCGCAAATATCTACAAGGATGGTCAGGTGAAGCTTCAGTTTATTCCGGCTATTCAAAGTGGATGCACAGTTTCAGAAGCCACCGGCGAGCGCAAGACAGCAGTTTTGAACCATATGCGCCAGATGTCAGACGGCATATCCATAGATGATGAGGGCTACGTACAGTAATATCAATTGTACGGCCTCTATATAGTTTAATTATCCCTCGGACAAAGGAATGTTACGATAAGATATGACATGATTATCTCCTGACTACAATGGTTGGACAAAATGGAATTCATTACACATTGTATTGTAATACTGATAATAAATACTCTTATACCAATAAAGTTAGGTCGCGGGCATATATGTCCAGACTCGATCGATTATAAGCTTGCTTAACGAGATCGAGAATGGATATATATGCCCGCGACCGTATTATTATGTATATACCCACAATTTATTGACATGGCCACATGTTTTGGCTAACATATAAGTGTATAATTATCGTTATTTCGGTGATTGAGTGAGGGGCATTCTATGGTTACAGTAAGCTTATGTATGATCGTTAAGAATGAAGAAGAAAAACTTGCTACCTGTCTGGATTGTCTTAAAGACCTTGTGGACGAGATGATAATTGTCGACACCGGTTCCACGGACAAGACTATAGAAATAGCCAAGTCCTATGGGGCGAAGGTCTTTCAGTTTGAATGGACCGGAAGCTTTTCCGATGCCAGGAACTATTCTTTTGAACAGGCAACCTGTGATTTCATTTATACTGCGGATGCAGACGAGACCATAGATGAGGAAAATCGCGAGCGATTTAAGCAACTTAAGGAAGACATAGATTTGCTTGATATCGATGTGGTTCAGATGTATTACTGCAATCAGTTAAGCCACAATACGGTTTATAATTTTGATCGTGAGCTCAGACCCAAGCTTTTCAGAAGACTTCGGAAATATGTATGGCATGATCCTATACATGAGATGGTTAAGCTGGATTCTACGGTTTGCAACAGTGAAGTGGAAATTTGGCACAATCCCACAGAGGATCATGGAGAAAGAGATTTATCCGCATTCAGACGTGCTGTGAGAGAGGGCGAATACATCAGTAAACGTCTTCATAATATGTATGCCAGAGAACTCTTTATGGTTGGCACGGAGGAGGATTTCATGCTTTCCAAGGAATTCTTTGAGGAATCAATTGCTGATAACGGACGTGATCTTGATCAGATAAAGGAAGCAGCCTGCGTACTTGCACATATCGCTGTTATAGATGGGAAAACGGAGGAAATTCTGAAGTATTCACTTAAGGATCTGACCACAATTCCATCAAGTGAGATGTGCTATGAGCTTGGTAATTTCTACCGGAAGAAGGGTGACCTTGATGAGGCGATAGTATGGTATTACAATGCCGCTTATGAGACTTCGCCGATTCTTGATATACACAGGGGTGGAGATATGGCTATGCATAAGATAGCTGAATGCTACCGTGAATTGGGTAATCTCGATCTTGCGGAAGATTATGAGAACGAAGCCAACAAGTGGGAGATTCCCTCCGGAGAAAAGCAACAGGCGATTTTATAAAGATGCTTAAAGGGCAAGCTTTCCGATGTTTGAGAGCTTGCCTTTATTATTTAATGAGAAGGGGTTAAATCAAATTAGAAAATGCGAAGAATTGCAGCTATTTTATTTGGATTAACTTTATTTACAGGTGCTCTTGGGTGTGGTACGACAGAGATTGAAGGAAATGCAGGGAATCAGGTGGCAGTTCATGAGACAGAAGCAGGAAAATCATGGAAGTCCGAAGATGGCTATTTACGAAAAGCGGATAAAGTCTCACAGGGGAATTCGGTATTTGGTGAAAATAATACCGAATTTACATTGAGCGTACCGACCTGCGTAAAAAAAATTGATAATACCTGGTTTATTGTTGATTGCTATCATGACCAGATAATATATAATGATAACTGCTCGGCTCCGCTTGGAGAGTGGAAGGTGTTAACAAAGGATGTCAAGCAGCCCCACACAATAGCAGGAGATGGAAATGTTCTGCTCGTAGATGACACCGAAAATAATCGTGTTATGGTCTTTGAGAAAAAAGATGAAGTGTATGAAAACACTCAGATTTTTAATGATATAGGAAAAAGACCTCATTATACTGAGTATGATGAGGAGGAGCAGGCATTCTATGTTTTGAGCTCAGCTACAGGTGAGATATATGTTTTCAGGCATGAGGATGACAATACCGAAATGTATCTGTCTGAGATCAGGCGTGTCGGATGTGAAAATGTAGAACCCGGTGTAGATGAGATGGTTGATAATGCCAGCACCTTAAATGGGATATATATAAGGTCTTTCTATCTTGAAGGAGATTATATATATTTTGTGTCAGGTATAAAGTCTGATGGAACATCTTCCGGGATAATAAAGTGTGACAAAAGATCACTGGATATAGTAGAGCAGTATCCGGTATCTGATGAAATTGCAGGGATGGCTGCTCTAAGGCGTGACGGAGATTATTTTTACATAACCGTATCAACTGATGTAGCCGGAAGTCAGGATGCTGCTACTATGCTACGGGTAAAGGATTTAGGAGATCTTTCGGAAGGAAAATACGAAGAGATTTACAGCGCATATTTTGTAGGTGGAGGAACACCTTACAACATGAATTATATTGACGGCAGAATATATCTGACGGAGCACAGGGTTCCGGGACATTCAATATGGAGCTACAAAGTAGAAAATAACGAAGTTACGGATGTGGAAGCGTTATACTAAATGATGCATAAATATAACATTGAATTGTATATTTATACTTTGGTGTGATATTATGAACAATGTTACAAATAAGTGATTTTACAGAATCGGAGGCTGAAAATGAGTTGGGAAAAGGCAGTAAGAAGGGTTGTTCCCTATGTTCCGGGAGAACAGCCCCAGGATAAAAATATAATAAAACTTAACACAAATGAATGCCCTTATCCGCCGGCACCAGGTGTGAGAAAGCTTTTAGAGTCAATGAAGTATGAGGATATGAGATTGTATCCCGATCCTGAGGCTTCTGTCCTGGTGGATGCACTTTCAAAATACTATAGTGTACCGGAGGATCAGATTTTTGTAGGAGTGGGTTCTGATGATGTGCTGTCTATGGCTTATCTTACTTTTTTCAATTCTGATAAGCCCATTTTGTTTCCTGATATAACCTATTCCTTTTATGATGTATGGGCTGAATTATACAAGGTTCCATATAAAAAGATTCCGCTTGATGATGATTTCAGGATTAACTTTGAGGACTACTATGAAGAAAAGCATCCAAACGGAGGAGTGATAATCGCTAATCCCAATGCACCTGTTGGAATCTATGAACCTGTGAGCAAACTGGAAGAGCTCGTAAAGCATAACAGAAATTCTGTAGTCATTATAGATGAGGCATATATCGATTTTGGTGGGGAGAGCGCACTTCCTCTTATAAAAAAATATGATAACATTCTGATCGTGCAGACCTTCTCCAAATCACGTGCAATGGCAGGTATGAGAATCGGCTATGCCTTTGGATCCAAAAAACTGATTGGATATATGAAGGATGCAAAATTTTCATTCAATTCCTATACTATGAACAGGCCTTCTCTTGATTTGGGCGTTGCAGCAATAGAGGATGATGCATATTTCAAGGCTACCTGTGCAAAGATAGTTGCAACCAGGGAGCGGGTAAAGAAGGAATTGCAATCACTTGGATTCTCCTTCCCGGATTCCAAGGCGAATTTCATTTTTGCGAAACACTATAAGGTATCCGGTGAAGAGCTTTTCCTTGCGCTTAAAAAGGAAGGAATTTATGTAAGGCACTGGAGCACCGACAGAATTTACAACCATCTTAGAATAACCATCGGCACGGACGAGGAGATGGACAAACTAATAGCCTTCCTTAAGGACTACCTGTCATAGTATTCCAAAAGTCCGCCCACGATATGGGTACCGGAAATTTGTGTTTGTGTTACGCATACCATGGAGAACCGCATAAATAGAGGCTTGTTAAATAATACTTGTCGGATTAGGTTCCTTTTGGTAAAATCTTGCATTGGAGTGTTTTATATTTGTTTGTTTATTTTATTATGAACGGACAATGTGGGTTTTTTAGAAAGGCTTTAATAAATGTTTAAGAAGTATTTGATTGTGTTCTTTTGGTCTATGGTTCCGCTTTTTGAGCTTAGAGGTGCTATTCCGATAGCTCATGGAATTAAAGCGGCAACTCCTGGCTTTAATCTTTTATTAGCATACATAATTATTGCTATTGGCAATATGATCCCGATGCCTTTTATTTTCTTCTTTGCAAGAAGAATTCTTGAATGGGGAAAGGATAAGCCGATTATTGGTGGTTTCTTTAACTTCTGCCTTACTAAGGGTGAGAAGGGTGGAATGAAGCTCCAGGAAAAGGCAGGTGGCGGTCTTTATTGGGCACTGCTTCTCTTTGTAGGTATTCCTGTTCCCGGCACTGGCGCATGGACAGGTACACTTGCAGCTTCTATTCTTGATATGGATTTCAAGAAGAGTGTTATGGCAGTTATCGGAGGCATAGCTCTTGCCGGTACTATTATGGGCATTATAAGCTTTGTAACAGCCAGCGCTATCATGGGTGTTGCAGGCTGATACCCCAAACGTGTCTGGCTATTTGATCAAGAATGCATTAAAATAATCTGTAGATACAGGAGGCAATTATGGAAGCCTATACAGATTTTGCAAAAGTATATGATGAATTTATGGATGAGACCCCATATCATGATTGGGCTGCGTATATATCGCGGCTCATTTCAGGATATGGGATTTCTGTTCCTTATAAGAAAACTGGAGAAGATTCAGAGATTGCGGCTGAAGCAGATTCGGACTATGAGGAGTCCGCTGGCGGCGAGGAGGATAGGGAAAAGCTTCTGTTACAGGAGAAGAACCTGGTGGTTGAGCTTGGTTGCGGAACAGGGAGCTTTACCGAGGAGATGGCTAAGCTTGGCTATGACATGATAGGAATTGATAATTCCGGAGATATGCTTGGAATTGCCAGAAGCAAGATGGAGAAGGCAGGTCTTGATATCATGTACCTCGAACAGGATATGTGTGATATGGATCTTTTCTGTACCGCGGGAACAATTGTGAGTGTATGTGACAGCATCAATTATCTTATTGAGGATGAGCAGATAAGGAAGACCTTTACAAAGGTTAATAACTACCTGTATCCGGGCGGACTTTTCCTGTTTGATTTCAATACTCTTCATAAGTACAGGGATGTAATCGGCAATGTAACTATTGCTGAGAACAGAGAGGACTGCAGTTTTATCTGGGAAAATTTCTTTGATGTTGATACTAATATAAATGAGTATGATCTTACTTTGTTTGTGAAGAAGGATGTGCGAGGTTCTGATAATAAGGTCGGAGAGGGTATACATGATTCCGGTGACGAGCTATTTGAGAGATCGATAGAAACACATCTCCAAAGGGGGTATACTCTGGATGAAATGAGACAGTTTGTCGAACAGTCCGGCATGACCTTTATTACTGCAATTGATGCAGACACTCATGAGGAGCCCACTGAGGAGAGTGAGAGAATTTACGTGCTTGCCAGGGAGCATGGGAAGAATTTATAGATTCCTGCCTTGAATGAAAAACAATAATTTATAAATAAAATCTAAATATTATATGCGTGTCCTAAAATGTCGATGACATTTTTGTGACACGCATCTTTTTTGTCTTTATGGATGATATAATGACAGCACAAAGAACCCGAAGTACTGTGGGGGAAGCATTTCCCGCACTGCCACAAAAAGGAGTGCGCATATGAAAAAAAGGATTTTTGCAAGCATACTTATTTTACTGATTACTGTTTCACTTTTGCCGGTTACAGCTTTTGCAGCTGATAATACAGAAGCAATGTATACAGAGGACTTTGAGAGAGCCACTGATTATGCAAAATATGCAGCAAACAATGATTCACTTAAAGAGAGTCTTATTTGGATAGAAGGAAAAGCAATTGATTTTGATAATGTTTCCAAATCTATTATTGTGAAGACTGCTGAAGGTAACTGGGCAGCTTACTGCGGCGCCGGTGGTACAAGTAATTACTGGTCGCTGGTGCAGGAGGCTGTAGGAAAGGATGTCCGTGTATTTGGAAAATACAATGGCGTTAATCCTGATTTAAGGCTTCCTGAGATAGATTTTATTCAGAGTGATATCTATGCGCATGCTTTCAGACTTGAGACATCAGATAATGATTTTAGAATCTCTTATCCTGATTATGCGTTAGAGGTTCCTGCATTAGATAATGAAAATACATATGGGGATCTGACCTTTAAGGATTCCACAAAGCTTATAAAAAATGAGGATGCCGATACACTTTTCTACTACTTTACTCCGGATATTCCTGCTTTTATGCTGATTCATGCGGAGAAGCTGACAGGCTCTGACTATGACAATATGAGCGATGAGGAAATTCTCGACTATTTCGAAGAATACTACAACAGGAATTCAAAGTATGTGGTAAGAAAAGACAGAGCCAATATTGGTGGAACGCAGGGCATTGTGTGCGAATCATCCTTTATGGATGCAAGTATGCCAAGCAGTATGTGTCTGTATTGCTATATGACTATCATTGACCGCAATTATTACTATTTTGGTTTCACGCAGCCGTATCTTGCATCGGAGACAGTGAAGAGATTTATCCCTGCAATGCTTGCTGACGCAAAATATCAGGGAAGTTCGGCTACGCCTACTTCGCAGAATGATGATGGACCTATGACAGAGGTTGAAACTGAACCCACAACTACAGGAAATACAGAACCGACAACTTCAGGAAATACTGCGCCTAAGGCAGAGGATGCCAAAAAGGTTCCGTCACTTCAGGAAGTTATAGGACATTATACGATGACCATTGAGATAATAAGTTCTACCGGTGAAACCAGAAAGGAGACCGGAGAAAATGTCCTTTGGACTGAGAAAGAGCTTCAAGGATATGATGAGAGCACAGGAGTATGCACTCTTGTGGAAGATAATTTTGTGGCGGTTATAACCTTCGAATATGATAAGGATGGGAACATTGTATGTCATGGATCCTTGACATCAGGTGAGAACTTCGGCTCTGTGATAGGAAAGAAAACATCCGACTAAAAAAGACCTTTTTCTGAACGAGCGAAACATTTGGGCAGAAGGCTCCGGGCGAGTATAGTCCGGGGCTTTCATTTTCTTTTGACATATAAAAATAATAGTGGGTATAATCATTTATATACTAATGATTGGAGACCTGATTTTATGCACTTCACTAAAATGCATGGCTGTGGTAATGATTATATCTATATCGATGGCAGCAAGGAAAAAGTTGAAAAAGAAGATAAGCCGGATCTTGTAAAGCTCCTTAGTGACAGACATTTCGGTGTTGGAGGAGACGGTGTAATTTTCATAAATAAATTCGAAGATGACCTGGCTGACTTCGAGATGGAGATGTACAATGCGGATGGTTCTTATTCCGAGATGTGCGGAAACGGAATTCGATGCGTGGCAAAATTCGTCTATGATAAGGGACTTACTGATAAGAAAAAGCTCCGCATAGTAAGCGGAGGAAGAGTGAGAATCCTCGATCTTAAGACTGAAGACGATATAGTTACGAGCGTACGGGTAAATATGGGTGCACCTATACTTGCGCCTGCAGAGATCCCGGTTTCACTGCCGGATGCGAGAGCAATGGCTGCAAAGCAGGTGGTAAACTATCCGATAAAGGTTTTGGACAGAGAGTATTCAATTACCTGTGTGTCCATGGGTAATCCGCACGCTGTTGTTTTCCTGAACAGAGGTGTTGATATTGACACACTTGACCTTGAAAAGATAGGACCAAGGTTTGAGCGCCATGCGTTCTTCCCTAAGGGCATCAATACGGAATTTGTGACTATCGATGACAGGGAGAATGTTCATATGCGTGTTTGGGAACGTGGTACAGGTGAGACGCTGGCCTGCGGAACGGGATGCTGCGCTACAGTAGTGGCATGTGTATTGAACGACCATACCTCTGACAACATAACGGTACATGTCAGGGGCGGAGAAATAAAATGTAAATGGGACAGGGAAGAAAATGTGGTTTATATGACCGGTCCTGCGACAACGGTATTTGAAGGAGATGTGTAATGCATCTCCTTTTACAATTTAATTTGCTAAAGTGCTTGCGTTAAAATCTGTTCTGTGATAATATCGTTCATGGACGTACAAATGTCCGCGGTACAAGAACAAATATCGCATATGTCTTTCCATGGACATCTTAAATATTTCATGAGGAACAGAATATGAAGGAAGAGACAGCGTACTACGTGCTGAAAAAGCAGGCAGTTCCTGAAGTTTTGCTAAAGGTCCTTGAAGCCAAGAAGCTTTTGGATACAGGGAAATGCAAAACGGTTAATGAGGCTTCGGAGCGCCTGGGGATCAGTCGTAGTTCTTTTTACAAATATAAAGATGATATCTATGAATTTCACGATAGTCTACAGGGCACAACCCTGACACTCAATTTGCAGATGGATGATGAGCTTGGAGTGCTGTCTGATGTTTTGAAAATAATATCGGGATGCGGAGCAAATATCCTGACGGTGCATCAGGCCATACCCTATAACGGGGTTGCGGCACTGTCGGTAGGAATACAGGTTTTGCCGACTACAAGCGATATGGCAGATATGATTGGAAAATTGAAGTCTTCGCCACGTGTACATAATGTACAGATTATTGGCAGAAGCGCAGAAGTGTAAGTTGTAAATACTCAGCCGGTTTTATCTGGCTTGGTTTATGGAAAAATTTATCTACAGGAGGAAGTCAAAATGACAAAGATTGCAGTATTGGGGTACGGCACAGTGGGAAGCGGTGTCGCAGAAGTTCTGGATGTAAACGCAGAACATGTTGAGGACAGCGCAGGTGACAAGGTAGAGATTAAATACATACTGGATCTTCGCGATTTCCCCGGAGATAAGCATGAAGATAAAGTGATTCACGATTTTGAAGTGATCGTGAGCGATCCTGAAGTCGAGGTAATATGTGAAACTATGGGAGGAATTGAGCCGGCTTTCACTTTTTCCAAGAAGGCGCTTGAGAGCGGAAAGAGCGTGTGCACTTCCAACAAGGAGCTCGTTGCAGCTCACGGACCTGAGCTTGTTGAGCTTGCTAAAAAGAACAACGTAAGCTACCTGTTTGAGGCAAGTGTAGGCGGCGGAATTCCGGTGCTTCGCTCTATGAACGATTCTATCCGTCATGAGAGACTTGATTCTATCACAGGAATCTTAAACGGAACAACAAACTATATTCTGACCAAGATGGATCAGGAAGGTGCTGATTTTGACAGCGTATTAAAGGTTGCTCAGGATAAGGGCTACGCTGAGAGAAATCCCGAAGCTGATATTGAAGGTCATGATGCGTGCAGAAAGACTGCAATCCTTGCTTCCATAATGAGTGGTCAGTTTGTTAAGCACGAGGATATCTATACAGAAGGAATTACCAAGATTACCGGTGAGGATTTCGAGTATGCCAGAGAGCTTCATATGGCAATCAAGCTTCTTGGAAGCTGCAAGCGAGAGGATGGAAAGTTCTTTGCAATGGTTGCTCCTTTCCTTATTCCTTTTGATGAGGCACTTGCAAATGTAAACGGCGTATTTAATGCAATCAATGTTCACGGCAACATGCTCGGTGATGTAATGTATTACGGTAAGGGAGCAGGAAAAAAGGCTACAGCTTCAGCTGTTGTTGCGGATGTCATTGATATTGTCCGTCACAAGGGCAAGCATATCGACTGGAATATGAAAAATGTTCCCGCTGAAGTTGCTTCTATAAATGATGACGTCAGAAACTTCTTTGTAAGATGCGATGCTGCCGGAGAGAGCAGTGCACGTGAGCTTTTCGGAGATATAAAGGAAGTAGTCTGCAGTAAGGTTAACGGTGAGTTTGCATTTGTATCACCTGAGATGTCAGAGCGCGATTTTGCAGAGAAATTTGAGAAGCTTAGCGGCGCTAAGGGATATTTGAGATTATTGTGATAATAAGCCCTCATCCGGTGCTTTGCGCCACCTGTCTTCGCTTCGGTCCGCGCTGAACAATCGTCCCCCGGACGATTAGCGCCCCAAAGGGGGAAGGCAAAAAACAAAAGCATTCCCCAAAGGGGGAAGGCAAAAAAACAAAAGCATTCCCCTTGGGGGGAAGGCAAAAAACAAAAGCATTCCCCTTGGGGGGAAGGCAAAAAACAAAAGCATTCCCCAGAGGGGGAAGGCAAAAAACAAAAGCCTTCCCCTTGGGGGGAAGGTGTCAGCGAAGCTGACGGATGAGGGGAAAAATAGAGGAGTGAAAAAATGAAAGTAGTAAAATTCGGTGGTAGTTCCTGTGCAGATGCGAAGCAGTTTGAGAAGGTAGCCAATATTATCAAGGCTGACAAGGAGCGCAGATATGTTGTAGTATCCGCTCCCGGAAAAAGAACAAACCTTGATACCAAGGTTACTGATATGCTTTATCAGTGCTACGAGCTTGCGGAAAAAGGCAAGGACTTTACAAAGGAGCTTGCTGCAATCGAGGCAAGATTCAATGAGATAATAAAGGGCCTTAAGTTAAAGATTACTTTGAAGGAAGAGTTTGTAGAGATTGAAAAGAACTTTAAGGCTAAGGCGGGAAGCGACTACGCTGCTTCAAGAGGTGAGTTCTTAAATGGTAAGATCATGGCCAATTATCTTGGCTTTGAGTATATCGATCCTGCAGAGGTAGTGCTTTTTGATGAGGATGGAAGCTTTGATGCTGAAATTACAAACCGCAGAATGGCTAAGCGCCTTGCAGGTGTTGAGCACGCTGTTATTTCAGGTTTCTACGGTGCTTATGAAGATGGAAAGATCAAGACCTTTTCAAGAGGCGGTTCAGATATAACAGGTTCTATCATTGCTAGAGCGATTCATGCAGATGTATATGAGAACTGGACAGATGTTTCCGGTTTCCTTGTTGCAGATCCCAGAATCATTGACAGACCTGCTCCGATTGAGACAATCACTTATACAGAGCTTCGAGAGCTTGCTTACATGGGCGCTTCTGTTCTCCATGAGGATGCGATCTTCCCAGTAAGAAAAGAAGGCATTCCGATAAACATCAGAAATACCAACAGACCTGAGGACAGCGGAACCTGGATCGTTGAATCAACAGCAAAGAAATCCAAATACACAATCACAGGTGTTGCCGGAAAGAAAGGCTTTTGCTGTGTGAATATCCTTAAGGATATGATGAACTCAGAGGTTGGATTTGTAAGAAAGGTTCTTCAGGCCTTTGAGGACCAGAATATTTCAATCGAGCATGTTCCTTCAGGAATTGATACTATGACAGTGTTCGTTGCACAGGATGAATTCATTGACAAGGAGCAGGCAGTTGTTTCAGAAATTCACAGACTTGCAAAACCCGATCTTCTTGAGATTGAGTCAGATCTTGCGCTTATTGCAGTCGTTGGACGCGGTATGAAGAGACAGCGCGGAACTGCAGCACGAATCTTCTCAGCACTTGCTCATATGAACGTAAACTGCCGTATGATCGACCAGGGTTCATCAGAGCTTAACATCATCATCGGTGTTGAGAACCGTGATTTCGAAAAAGCTATCAAAGCCATTTACGATATCTTCGTAATGACCCAGTTGTAAAAAGGACGGCGCCGGGACATACATTTGTTAGTGCTTGTTTGGTCTGCGCGGTGATTTTCTAAAATAAAAAAGCAGTGGAAGCACTCCTTTCGACGTTGCTCAAAGAAGTCGTGCTTCCACTGTTTTTTATTTTAAAAATCATCCTGCTCGTCCGAGAACTACGCATTTCCAAATGTATGTCCCGGCGCCTGTTTGTTCAGACAATATGTGATCTTTGTACGTTAGGATGGTCAGATATCTTAACGGGTTTGTGGGTCAAGGAAAAGTACATATATCTGAATGGAATTTATGAGTTGGTACTAAGTATAATAATGGTTATGTGAATCAGGGCTTAATTGAGCAAAAAGTTTATAAAGTCCTTGGCCATGTCTGTGCGTTCGCTGGCGGTTACAATGCCAATGTAGGCGGGTTCGCCTGGGTAGTACTCGAGCTCATCAAGGTGAGCATTGTTTTCGAGTTTTATTCCTACGGGAATAAGATTGGCTTTTTCTGATTCATCGGGATTTTCAATAATGTTGTTGGTCGCGGGAGCTGTAGTCTCTACATCCATGCTCTCTGCATCGTCCTTCTTTTCAAAGGTGGCAGGATCTGCGTAGATAACTTTGTCTCCGAGAGCTGCCAGTTCATCTTCTGTGAAAAATAAACGCAGGTCCTGAAAAATTTCATTTCCTATATAATTATTGAAAATCGCTTCATCTGCCATGATGATGTCCAGGTCTCTTGCTGCGATCATTGCGTAAATTCGCTCTGAATTGGCAATTGTGTACTGGTCGGGATTGTTAAGGTCAATGGTGGAAGAAGCATCGATTGATACAACATACTTTGAGGTATCTATTTTCGCATACTCTTCGAAATCTGCTTTTAAAGTGCCGGATTCCTGCATGCTTGCTGTGTTTATGAAGGTACAGGAAAGAGCATAGGGCTTCTGGCCGATAATGTCTTTTGCCATTGAAACTATAGCAATTATCGCGATTATAGCGACGATAACGTGAATTTTGTAGTAATCCCAAAAATAATCCCAGTGAGCTTTGAACCCCATCCCTTTCAGGGCCTGCCACTGGTTGTGTTTTTCTTCGTTGATATTCATTTTTACTTCACCTCTTAATTTACTGGAAACTCTCACTCGCAAAAAACTTTTTTTATTAAGTTGTGTAAGCATTCTTGACGAGAGTTTACAGTTAATATATCATAACGTTTAAAAAATATGAAAGGAAAAATGCAAAAAAATGATGAATGACAATAGTTACGTCGAAGTTCTTGTTGCCAGAAAATCTCAGCCACTTATGGTTTTTCTTAAGTATCTGACAATTATTTTGGCAGTATGTTCTTTCCTTCTGGGATTTCTTTCTGGAAACATCATTTTCATGATTCTGTTTGTTGCGTTTGGGGTGGGGGTATATTTTGCAAATCTCAATGCTTCTATAGAATATGAATATCAGTACTGTGAACGCGAGATAACAGTAGACAAGATTCTTAACAAAAGTAAGAGAAAAAGAGTAGCAACATTCGAAGCAGAGCGCATGGAAGTGCTTGCGCCGTCTAAGTCCTACCATCTGGACGAATATCGTAATAAAGACAACTACAGATTGCTTGATTTTTCATCCGGAGAAGAACAGCAGCCGGATGTTACTTATACTATGTATTATGATGGCAGAGAAAAAGTTGTTTTCGAGCCTACAAGAGAAATGGTTGAAGCTGTAAAAAACATTGCACCTCGTAAAGTATTTATGGACTAAAAAGGAGAAAAAAATGGGACAGATTATTGGCGAAGGAATTACTTTTGATGACGTACTCTTGGTTCCGGCATATTCACAGGTTGTGCCGAACATGATAGATGTAAGCACACATCTTACAAAGAAGCTTAAGCTCAACATCCCCATGATGAGTGCCGGTATGGATACAGTAACAGAACACCGCATGGCTATCGCTATGGCACGTCAGGGGGGTATCGGAATCATCCATAAAAACATGTCAATCGAAGCTCAGGCTGATGAGGTTGACAAGGTTAAGAGATCTGAAAACGGCGTCATCACAGATCCTTTTTCTCTTTCACCAGATCATACGCTTGCTGACGCAGACGCACTGATGGCAAAGTTCCGTATTTCAGGTGTGCCGATCACAGAGGGCAGAAAGCTGGTTGGTATCATCACAAACCGTGATCTTAAGTTCGAGACTAATTTCGATCAGAAGATCAGAGAGGCAATGACAAGTGAAAATCTTGTAACTGCTAAGGCAGGAATCACACTTGAAGAGGCTAAGCAGATCCTTGCAAAGTCCAAGAAGGAAAAGCTTCCTCTTGTAGATGATAACTACAATCTTGTAGGACTTATTACTATTAAAGATATTGAGAAGACCATTAAATATCCTCTTTCAGCTAAGGATGACCAGGGAAGACTTCTCTGCGGTGCAGGTGTAGGAATCAGTGCCAACGTACTTGACCGTGTAGGTGCACTTGTTGATGCTAAGGTTGACTGTGTAGTTCTTGATTCTGCACACGGACATTCAGAGAACGTTCTTAAGTGCCTCAGAATGATCAAGGAAAAGTTCCCGGATCTTCAGGTTGTTGCAGGAAATGTTGCTACAGCAGCTGCTACAAAGGCTCTCATCGAGTCTGGCGCTGATGCTGTTAAGGTTGGTATCGGTCCCGGATCAATCTGCACAACACGTGTAGTTGCAGGTATCGGTGTTCCTCAGGTATCAGCAATAATGGATTGCTACTCAGTAGCAAGAGAGTATGGTATCCCGATCATAGCAGACGGTGGTATCAAGTACTCAGGAGATATCACAAAGGCTATCGCAGCAGGCGGAAGCGTTGTCATGATGGGTTCAATGTTTGCAGGTTGTGATGAAGCTCCCGGTGAGTTTGAGCTTTTCCAGGGTAGAAAATATAAGGTATATCGTGGAATGGGTTCAATTTCAGCTATGGAGAACGGTTCCAAGGATCGTTACTTCCAGGAGGGTGCTAAGAAGCTTGTTCCCGAGGGCGTTGAAGGCCGTGTTGCTTATAAGGGAACTGTTGAAGACACAGTATTCCAGCTTATCGGCGGACTCAGAGCAGGAATGGGCTATTGTGGATGCGAGACAATCCCGCTTCTCAATGAAAATGGTAAGTTTATTAAGATGACAAGCGCTGCACTTAGAGAGAGCCATCCTCATGATATTCATATCACTAAGGAAGCTCCTAACTACAGCGTAGATGAGTGATCTCCTCATCCGTCAGCTTCGCTGACACCTTCCCCCCAAGGGGAAGGCAAGGATTTGTGCGGATGGTTATACTGCCTTCCCAAGGGAGGCAGTAGATTGTATATTGTCATCCCAAGGGAGGCAGTAGATTGTATATTGTCATCCCAAGGGAGGCAGTAGATTGTATATTGCCTTCCCCTTGGGGGGAAGGTGGCGCGAAGCGCCGGATGAGGGGAAGAGAAATCTTCCTCTTTTTTCATATCTATAATTTAAATAGTGTTATAATAGTTATTAATATCAAAAAATCGTAAGGAGATTACAGCTCTTGGAGTCAGGCAGCAAAAGAACTTCCGGTAATTACATAAAGCTCAAGGAAAAGGAACTCCGAAGATGGCAGGACAGTTTTGCCACTATGGCAGGAGTATATTTATGCTGTCTTGATATGACGGGGGAGAAAATCACCGATTTTTCCGGAGACATGCACGAAGTCTCCGTTATAAAAAAAGCGGTGGATGATATTCACATCAGAAATATTTTTCAGAGGGTAACTGAGGGTGAACTTGAGGACCAGGCGGTTGAGAGAACGACTATCCCCAACCTGAGAGTGGCTGCTGTTGCAGCTAAGCTTGAAGGGAATGCACAGCTTGTATGGATTGTTTGTGCTGTATTAAAGGATGCGGAGTACGAGCCTGACCTGTACACAGAGTCGCCTATCACAGATTTTTCATATATTACAAACGAAAAGAAATTCTATAATTCACTTGATTTTCTTAGAGTGACTTCACTGACTCTTGTTAAGGGCTATAAGTCCGTGAATCAGGCAGCAGCTTCTACAGCTGAGAACTTTAAGAGGTCCGAGGACTTCAAGGTGTCCTTCCACAGGGCAGAGCTTATGACGGATATAGTGTCGCTTCTTGATAGTGATGATGAAATTGAGGATATTATGACGCAGATTCTTATGAAGGTCTGCGAATATCTTGATATCAGCAACTCCTTCATCTGTCGCATGCACTCAGAGGATAATCTTATGGATGTTGTTGTGCAATGGACAGCTGACGGAGTGTACAGAATCTTCGAGGAAGATAAGGATCTTGACCGGTGCTGGTTCCTGGGAAGGACTCACATGGTAGCTGTTTCTCCGAGTACGGCAATGAATTCCGGAGAGAAGGAGCAGCTTGAGGATCTTGGAATACAGGGTGTTGTTTCCGTACCGATTTCCTTATCTGATCAGACTCCTTTTTATGCCTGCTTTGCTGAGACCAGAGAGGATAAACGGAACAAGGACTGGGTTGTGGATGACATCAAGTTCATCAACGACTCCATAAGAATTCTGCAGAGCATCATAACGAAGAGACTTCAGAAGAATTCAATCGCAAGCTCTTTCCAGTCACTCGAATCCGTTCTTGATAATGTGGGAAGTTCAATTTATGTGCGATGCATGAAAACAGATGAGCTTCTTTTTGCAAACAGAAGTCTGAAAAAGCATTTTGCAAAGGAACTTCAGAAAAATACATTAAAGGAACTTTTTGAGGAAAATATACCTCCGCGCTCACATAGCGGAAACTACGAGATTTATTATGAAGAAAAGGACCGCTGGTTCGACCTTTACTATACCCGCATAAAGTGGGTGGACGGAAGGCTTGTTTCACTCTGTGCTATTTATGAGATTACTGAAAAGAAGATATACCAAAAGCGTATAGAGCAGCAGGCATATACTGACTTTTTGACAGGACTCTATAACAGACTTTGCTGTGAGAGAGACCTGGTCAGCTATGTGGAAAAAGCGAAAAAAAATAATTCCAAAGGCATGCTCATGTATCTTGATCTTGATGATTTCAAGAAAATAAATGACGGCCTCGGACATCAGTACGGTGATATTCTCCTGCAGGATATATCTGCAGCAATCAAGAATATTGATGGTGTTCAGAATTCGTGCTACAGAATGGGCGGAGATGAGTTTGTAATAATTGTTCCACCGGAGAATTATCACAAGCTTGATAACATTCTTGAGGAAATAAGGCGTGCCTTTGCTACGCCCTGGTACTTAAAGGATGGCGATTATTACTGCACAATGAGTATGGGTACCGTCGAGTTTCCTACTGCGGGAGATACAGTCGAGGAACTGATCAGAAAATCCGACATTGCAATGTATGAAGCCAAGAAGTCCGGTAAGAACAGGATTTCACAGTATTCGGAGAATATAGATGCGTCGACCATAAGACGACTTGATATGGAAAAAGCCATGTACAAGGCGGTAGAGGATGGTTGCAGGGAATTTACCGTAAAGTATCAGCCCATGCTTGATATTAAGGGGAAGACACCAAAGCTGGTTGCATTTGAAGCTTTTGTAAGATGGAACAGTAAGATTTTGGGAAAGGTGAGCCCTTCGGAGTTCATTTCGCTTGCAGAGTACCTGGGACTTATAAATCCTATCGGTGAGCATGTCTTCCGCGAGGCTGCAAAGTGCTGCGGAATCTGGAGTAAGAAATTAAAGAGAAAGCTTAACGTACATGTAAACATGTCGGTGGTACAGCTGATGCAGCCGGATATTTCGGAAAAATTAAAATCTGCCGTTGAGGAAGCAGGCATAAAGCCCGAGCAGCTGATACTTGATGTTACGGAAGCGCTTACCATGAATAACACCGAGCGTACAAAGGGCGCAATGGAAAAAATATGTGAGCTGGGAGTAAGGCTTTCGCTTGATGATTTCGGAACCGGCTACAGTTCTATAAGCGGACTTAGAGCACTTCCCTTTGCTGCTGTCAAGGTGGATAAGACAATATCCTCAGAACTTGGAAACGAGGAGTATGCAAGATCGCTCATCCTTTCTCTTATGGATCTCTCCGGAGCTCTTGGCGCAAATGTGTGTGTGGAAGGAGTTGAGAACGAGGCTCAGGAAAAGATTCTAAAGGAGCTTAAGGTACCGCTTGTTCAGGGAACATATTACGACGGCCCCATGACTGCGGGAGAGTTTGAGAAAAAATATATTTGATGATAGAATATATTTTGTATAAGTGTGCAATAGCATCTGTTGAGGGGAATATAACAAATTAGAAAGTTGGAATTATAAGACATGTCAGAAGAATCAAGAAATTTTATTGAACAGGAAATTGATAAAGACCTGAAAGAGGGAGTATACGATCACGTTGTAACAAGATTCCCTCCGGAGCCGAATGGCTTTTTACATATAGGACACGCAAAGAGTATTCTCTTAAACTACGGACTTGCCAAGGAATATAATGGAAAGTTCAACATGAGATTTGATGATACCAATCCCACCAAGGAAAAATCAGAATTCATGGATGCTATCATCGAAGACGTGAAGTGGCTTGGCGCTGATTATGAGGACAGACTTTTCCATGCATCTGATTACTTTGATAAGATGTATGAGAATGCTGTTAAGCTTATAAAAAATGGTAAGGCTTATGTTTCCGAGCTCACAGCGGAAGAGATGCGTGAGTACAGAGGAACTCTTACAGAGCCAGGAAAAAATGATCCCAACAGGGACAGAAGCGTGGAAGAAAACCTTCGCCTTTTCGAAGAGATGAAGAGCGGTAAGGTTGAAGATGGTGCAATGACCTTAAGAGCTAAGATTGATATGGCATCACCTAATATCAACATGCGTGATCCGATCATCTACAGAGTTGCACACATGACACATGCACGCACCGGCGACAAGTGGTGCATTTATCCGATGTACGATTTTGCTCATCCTATCGAGGATGCGGAAGAAGGCATTACACATTCTATCTGCACACTTGAGTTCGAGGATCACAGACCTTTATATGACTGGGTTAAGATTGAGTGCGGATATGAGAATCCTCCGCGCCAGATTGAATTTGCAAAGCTTTACCTGCAGAATGTGGTGACAGGTAAGAGATATATCAAGAAGCTTGTTGAAGACGGAATAGTTGACGGATGGGATGATCCGAGACTTGTTTCAATAGCTGCACTCAGACGCCGCGGTTTCACACCCGAGTCTATTCAGAAGTTCGTAGAACTCTGCGGAATCAGCAAGGCTAATTCCACAGCTGATTATGCTATGCTCGAGTATTGTATCCGTGAGGATCTTAAGCCTAAGGCTAAGAGAATGATGGCTATTCTTGATCCGGTTAAGCTTATCATTGATAACTATCCGGAGGGACAGACAGAGATGCTTCCTATTGAGAATAACAAGGAGGCACCGGAGCTTGGTTCAAGAGAGATTCCTTTTGGCAGAGAGCTCTGGATCGAGCGTGAGGACTTCATGGAGGAACCTCCGAAGAAGTATTTCAGACTCTTCCCCGGTAACGAAGTCAGACTGATGAATGCATACTTCGTAACCTGCACCGGTTGTGTTAAGGATGAAAATGGAGTGGTTACTGAAATCCACTGCACATATGATCCCGCAACCAAAGGAGGTGACAGCCCCGATGGCAGAAAGGTAAAGGGAACAATCCACTGGGTTTCCGCTGAGAAATGTGGTGAGGCAGAGGTTCGCCTCTATGAAAATATTATTGATGAGGAAAAGGGTGTTTATAACGAGGACGGCTCACTGAACTTAAATCCTAATTCCATCACAGTAATTAAGAATGCAAAGCTTGAGCCCGAGCTTATGGAAGCAAAGGCTTACGATAAATTCCAGTTTGTGAGAAACGGATTCTTCTGTGTTGACAGCAAGGATTCAAAGGACGGAGCGCCTGTTTTCAACCGCATAGTTTCTCTTAAGAGTTCTTTTGTATTGCCCAAACAGTAATCTATAGCTTTATGTCATTACAAAATCATAAATGAGGGGTGTTATCATGGGATTTTTGGATGGTTTAAAAAAGTTTGGTCTTAGTGCATTAGAAAATGAAGAGCTGTATGAGGATCCTAAAAAGAAAGCGGAGGAACAACAGCAGAAAAAGAATGCTGTTGTTATAGACGAAGCGTCATTGCTTTTTGATAAAAAATACACCTGTCCTATTTGTGATTATGATTTTTCTGCTAAGACTTTAAGAACGGGAAAAGTAAGAATGAAAAGGCAGGATATCGACCTTCGGCCTGTGTATGAGGAGATGGACCCCGTTAAATACGAAGTAGTAACCTGTCCCGAGTGCGGATATTCGATATTGGCAAAGAACTTTGGTAATCTGACCAAGTTTCAGATCGATGAGGTAAAAAGTAAGATAAGCGCCAATTATAGGAAGCAGACCTTTGGGACTAATACCTACAGCTATGAAGATGCCCGCGCCCGCTATGAGCTGGCCATTGCGACAGCTATAGTAAAAAAAGCCAAAAATTCCGAAAAAGCGTATCTGTGTCTGAAAATGGCATGGCTGGTCAGAGGAGAGACGGAACATCTTGATCCCGAAGCACCTGATTATGCGGAGAAAAAGAAAGCGAATGAGGCTGAGGAAAAGGATCTTCTGCGTAAAGCTCTTGATGGTTTTACACTTGCCAGGCAGTCGGAAAGTCAGATTGCGGGAATGGATGAGACTACAACCGATTATCTGATGGCAGCAATCGCCTTGGAGATTGATGATTTTGACCTCGCCAGCAGGATGATCTCGGGTATCATCGGATCGAGAACAGCCAACCCCAGAATAAAGGATAAGGCACACGATCTTAAAGATATGCTTGCTGAAAAAAAGAAAAGAGTAGTGCCTGCTGCTTCGACATCCGAATAATATTCGTAAATGATTCAAGAGTGATTTTATAGAGAGATTGATAATATCAAAAAAAGTCCTCCGCTATATATGTGATTTCAAGCGATTATAGCATTGTTAACGAGCGCGAAATCACATATATAGCGGAGGACGTATTTATAAATTGTTGATTCTTATATAGCTCCGTCCATTTTCTTCAAATCGCTGATGTCATCATCCTCATCATCATCGAAGAATTCCTCGGTCTTATCAGGAGCGGGATCTGTTTCATCAGAAGAAGTTTCGCTGTCTTCTTTGCTGTCTTCCTCTTCCTCGTCTGAAGAATTGCTAAGATTTACATAGCGGCGACCCCATGGTCCGTTGGCATCATCATCTTCGAAATCATCGAATTCATCATAATCTTCAAATTCATCGAAATCGTCAGCCAGTTCGGAATCTTTTTGAGTGAGATAATAATAAACACCTGCAGCGGCAGCGCCAATAGCGGCTGCAAATAATACTACTTTACCAAAATGTTTAGACATATTGTCTCCCTTCATAATGAAAATTCAGAGAAATTTTATTCTGTAAAGAATATTTTATAACAATTCGTAAGATAAGAAAAGCATTTGACTTCAAATCGTTGAAAAAAGGTATATAAAATGCTATATTGAAATGGACTAGTCCGGTCAATTTTAGGAGAAATGTTTTTTCATGAACGAAAAATTTTTTGATCTTAAAAAAGAGAAGCAAGATCGTATTATTAATGCAGCACTTAGAGCTTTTGCTCTCGGTGGTTATATGCATGCCAGTACGGACGATATTGTGAAGATGGCCGGTATCAGTAAGGGACTAATTTTTCACTATTTTGAGACAAAGCTTGGATTGTATCAGTTTGTTTATGATTACAGTATTCGTGTCATCAATTTGGAGATTTCAACAGGCATATCTAGGGACATCACCGATTTTTTCACAATACGAGAGGAAGTAGAGAGGGTGTATTCATTGTGCATGCAGCAGTATCCGTACATTAAGCTGTTTTTGTACAATGCTGCAGTGGAGGACACACCTGAGGCTGCATCAGCAATATTGGACACAAGAGAGCACTATGATGAATCCATCAGAGCTATTCTTGACAGGGGTGATATCACAAGGTTTAAGCCTGAAGCCAACTATCAGATTGTTGATAACATGATTGAGATGGTAAACAAAGAGATACTTGAGCGAATGTTTCAGGAGGGCGTTTTCCAACCGGAAGACTACTATGAAGAAGTTTTGAAGTACATGGAAATGCTTCGTGCGATTTCGTACGATATGTTGTAATTGTTCAGAACAACTGTTTTTCTGAATAATGGTTACTAATCATATAAGGAGGCACACATGGGAAAATTCGTCGTAGCAGGAATTACGCAGGTTGAGACTATTGTAAGGGTCAACAAAGTTCCTATAGAATATGCGCCGCTTACTACAGAGGTGAACTCTATCTATACGGGACTTGGAGGCGATGCTTACAATGAATCTCTTGCGCTCAGATGGCTGGGAGATGAGGTTGAGTTCATGTCCATTATCGGACGTGATAAATCTGTAGAGGATCTCAATCCTCCAGGAACAAAGATTGAACTTTCTACAAAGTACGTCGTTCAACAGATGGAGGAAACACCAAACTGTGTAATATTGTATGACAGGGAACGCAGAAGACAGATATTTGAGGATATCAAGGACCTGCGTGACAAAGTCTACGACATGTCCATGTTTGCTCCGCTTGCAAGCTGGGCCGATATGGTTGTTCTGGCCAATGCGAATTTTTGCAGACCTTTTGCAATAGCTGCTGCCGAGAATGGCAGGAAGGTTGCGGTTAATATCCGTAATTTCTGCAGGGAAAAGGAAAAGTACAACAGAGATTTCCTGGATGCAGCAACCATCCTTTATTTCTCAGACGATCAGCTAGAAGAAGATCCATATGATTTCATAAGAGGAATCAGTAAGACCTACGGAACAGAGATTATCATAATGGGACGCGGCTCCAAGGGTGTTATTCTTTTTGATAAAAAGGGAGAGTTCATTGCCGATTACAAGACAGTTAAGACTAATGAGATTGTCAATACTGTCGGTGCCGGTAATGCTTTATTCTCATGCTTTTTACACTACTATCAGGAGACAGAGGACTCTGTCAATTCTATTAAGAATGCACTTTTGTTCTCATCCTATAAGATTGGATATATGGGAACCTCCAATGGTTTCATGACCACGGAGCAGATGGAGCAGTGGCGTAATCTTATCTGGGGTATAAGAGATAACGGACTGTGAGTTTTATAAAAAATTGCGTAACTCACATAATCAAATAATACAAATTTGTTGAATGATGAGGATAATAAAAAATGGCAAAAAAAGTTAAAAGTAAAAGAGCATGCGGCGTTCTGATGCCGATTTTCAGCCTTCCTTCAAAGTACGGTATCGGTGCTTTTTCAAAGGAAGCATATGATTTTGTGGATTTTCTTGCTAAGTCAGGACAGAGCTATTGGCAGATTCTTCCGCTTGGACCTACAAGCTATGGAGATTCACCGTATCAGTCATTTTCTACCTATGCAGGAAATCCTTATTTTATAGATCTTGAGAAGCTTATTTCAATGAAATTCCTTGATAAGGAGGAAGTGGATAAAGTCAATTTCGGTTCAAATGAAATTGAGATTAATTATGCAAGACTTTTCAAGACCCGCTACGAGGTTTTATATAAAGCATATGTAAACAGTGGTTTATCCGATAACAGCACAAAGAAGCCTGATGAGGATTTTAAGAAGGAATTTGATGAATATGTAAAGGATAATGCCGAGTGGCTTCCGGATTATGCACTTTATATGGCGCTTAAAAAGCGTTATGACGGACTTAGCTGGGTAGAGTGGCCTGAGGATTTACGACTTAGGAAAAAAGAGGCTCTTGATGCGGCAAATGTTAAGCATGCCGACAGAATCAGATTCCATGAGTTTATACAGTTCCTTTTCAGGAAACAATGGTTTGAACTCAAGGCTTATGCAAATGAAAAGGGTATAGATATTATCGGTGATATTCCGATTTATGTAGCATTTGATTCAGCTGACACATGGGCAAATCCCAAGCTCTTCCAGCTTGATAAAAAGAATATGCCTATTGCTGTGGCAGGATGCCCTCCGGATGCTTTTTCAAGAACAGGACAGCTTTGGGGCAATCCTCTCTACAAGTGGGATTATCATGAAAAGACAGGCTTTAAGTGGTGGATCAACCGTATAAAGAGCTGCTACGAGCTCTATGATGTTGTTCGTATCGATCACTTCCGCGGTTTTGATGAATACTATTCAATTCCGTTTGGCGATCCCACAGCTGAGAACGGACATTGGGTTAAGGGACCCGGCTACAAGCTTTTCGAGGTTATGAAAAAAGAGCTTGGAGACATAAGAGTCATCGCAGAGGACCTTGGATACCTTACACCTTCTGTTATTGCTCTTGTTAAGAGAACAAAGTTCCCAGGAATGAAGATTCTGCAGTTTGCTTTTGATGCGAGAGAAGAGAGTGATTATCTTCCTCACAATTATGTGCAGAACAGTATTGTTTATACAGGAACACATGATAATGAGACCACACTTGGCTGGTTTAACACTATTCCCAGAGAGGACAAGCGTTTTGCCAAGAAGTATCTGAACATTAAGTCCAATAAGGATATTGTGTGGGAGTTTATCCGTGCAACCTTTGCTTCTGTTTCAAATACGGCAGTAATTCCCATGCAGGATTATCTGGGACTTGGAAAAGAAGCCAGAATCAATACTCCTTCAACACTTGGTAAGAACTGGACATGGCGCATGAGCAGTGACGCAATCACAGATGAGCTTGCCGAGAGAATGCTTGATATGGCAAAGACATACGGAAGATGTTCAAATGTCTAAAATAACCATTGTTGATATAGCAAAAATGTGCGGTGTAGGCGTAAGTACGGTTTCGAGGGTGATCAACGGTCACCCTGACGTAAGTGCCGCAACCCGTGAAAGAATAACGGCTGTGATAAGGGAGACAGGTTTTGTCCCCAACGACAGCGCGCGTAATCTTAAACGCACCGATGCCAAATGCATCGGTGTACTTATAAAGGGAGTTACCAATCCATTTTTCTCCCCTATGATCGATATCATAGAACAGGAGATAGACAGACAGAAATATGCTCTGGTTCTAAGGCATGTTGAGGCTGACGAAGAGGAGGCCGATGTTGCCATGGAGCTGGAGACGGAGAAAAGACTGAGGGGTATTATTTTCCTGGGAGGTGGTTCGGAACAGTCCAGACTTAAACTGGGAGAGCTTAAGATTCCTGCAGTTTTTTCAACAATAGGTGCTTCGTCACTTGAGGAGGAGGGAAGAGGCGAATTCTCGACTGTTTCAGTTGACGACAGGCTTGAAGCAAGGCATATGACTCAGTATCTCATGAATCTGGGACATCAGAACATAGCCATAATGACTGAGGCTATGGGTAGAAGATCGGTAGGTCATTTGCGGCTTGAGGGCTACAAGGATGCTTATCTGGAGCGAGGTATGGCGGTCGATGAGGAATTGATATTCTACGTCGATCAGAACATGGAGCATTTTTCGGTAGAGAACGGATATAGGACAATGCAGAGAATGCTGTCTTCGGGAAAGGAGTTCTCTGCGGTTTTCTGCGCGACGGATTTGCTGGCTATAGGTGCGATACGTGCCATAGCAGATGCGGGACTTAAGGTTCCGGAGGATTTAAGCGTTTGCGGCTTTGACGGTATGGAAATAGGTAGATACATTAATCCGAGACTCACGACCATAAGGCAGCCACTTGATCAGATTTCAAGGGAAACGGTAAAGCTTTTGTTTGACATTATAGAGTCCAGAAGCAGCCATAGGCATATTACCTTTCCTGCGGAACTGTGCGTGGGTGAATCAACTTCCAAACGACATGTATGATTTGCTGTGAGAGTAGTACGAATGGTTTTAATGAGGACAGGCTATGCGCATTTTTTCCAGAACTATTAGCACTATTTTAACTATAACGCTTCTTTTTTCCTGTGCAGGGTGTTCCATTTTTGAAGAAAAAGAGAATGCCACATCCGATTATGCTATGGATGATGAGAATTATATTACCTGTATGGTATGGGACAGGGGCAATTTTCCTGAAGGCTATTCGGCTGATGATAATGCGCTTGCCAACTGGATCCGGGCAAAGGTAAAAGAGGAGTATGGGATAAATCTTCATTTTATCAGTGTAGACAGATCGACTTCAGATTCGACTATCAAGAAGATGGTGGATGAGGGAACTGCTCCGGATATAATTTTCACATACTCATCCTCAGTGTTCGGTTATATGACCAAGCAGGGTAAGGTTGCTGATCTTACTGAATCTCTCGAAAAATACGGAGACAATATTAAAGAGTATATAGGCGACATTCAGTACATGGGCTCCTACAATGACCTTCAGGTAGCGGTCATGAAGAGAAGGGGATTCAAGTCCCCAAGACATATGGCTTATATCCGCAGGGACTGGTGCGATATGCTTGGATTACCTGTTCCAACCAATAAAAAGGAATTGATAGATTATCTCTATGCAGTTAAGGAAAACAATCCCGGTGAAGTTGATGGAGTGATACCATGGGCAATGGGTGGGGATGTCAATTCAGAACGCTTTTACCAGGGCTTCGTGGGATCTTATGTAAATAACCTGTCTGACAGGGATGCATATATCTATTCCGAGCGATATATGGTAGTTGCGGATGGGGCAGTTGATGGTTTAAGAGAACTTAACAGGCTCTACAATGACGGCATTATTTCTCTTGATTTTACTGCAGATAAGGACAACTCTGCTTATGTAAAGGATGTCACTGAAGGAAAGGCAGGATTTTTTGTTGATGACGCTATGTCGCCATTTACATATATTTCTGAGCTTAAGGCAAAGGACTCCTCCGTCAGGGTAGATCCGGTGCTGTGCTTTGACCTTCAGGATGGAGGATATCGAAACGTGGCAGAGCCTGATTACGGAATGTATGTGATGGTTCCTGCTATCAGCAAGAATAAGACAGATGCGGCAATAAAGTATCTGAACTGGCTTGCAGATCCAGAAATCGCCGAAATGGTGAATTACACTCCGGATCATAAAAATACCAAGGCAGGAGCACCAATGGCAATGGCGAAGGATGAGCTCTATGCTATGGGATATTCCGGGAATCCGGATGATTATTGCATCGTAAACGGCCACTTTTCATTTGTGGACAGGAAAGATGGTCAGGTCTCAACCTGGGTAGAGAACTGTCCCTGGGAGAGCCAGGAGTGGTTTAATCATTTATATGACCTGTGTGTTGAAGATCAGTTCACTTTTCCCAGTACCAGCATGGTTCTTGATACCGAGGTGAAATATTCGGTTGAGCTTGATACAGCACTTGTTGAATATGCGTATAACCTGATATGCTGTCCGTCGGTAGATTTTGATAACCTTCAGAAGGATGAGTATGAGCATCTTAAGTCACTGGGGCTGGAAGAGGTTTTGGAAGAGCGTGGCAGAGTATTTGACTCCGGGGCAATAAAGGTTAAGGCAGAGTAATTATGGAATTTGTGTGATAACTGCCAGGTGATTTTTACAATAACTGCCAGGTGATTTTTACAATAACTGTCAGGTGTTTTTTACAATTGTGGATGGAAGGTTTGATTTAGGGTGGTTGTAGATTTTAAGTGATATATTTTTTCTCGATTATGGTTGATCGAAAAATTTTGGATGTTAGGGAGGATAAAAGGAATGGCAAATATTGCAATTTTTCTGGCAGATGGATTTGAGGAAATTGAGGGACTGACAGTTGTGGATATCTGCAGAAGAGCAGGACTCACAATTGATATGGTTTCTGTTATGGGAACTCTTCAGGTGACAGGTTCTCATGGAATAGAAGTTAAGGCTGACAAACTTCTTGATGAAGTGAAATTTGACGAGATGGATATGCTTGTGCTTCCGGGAGGAATGCCTGGAACAACCAATCTTGAGAAGACAGAGAAGCTTGTGGAGCAGATTCGCGCTTTTGATGCAGCAGGAAAATATATAAGTGCTATCTGCGCTGCCCCCGGTGTGTTTGGAAGAGCCGGTCTCTTACAGGGAAGAAAAGCCTGTGTTTATCCGGGTCTTGAAGGTGAGCTTAAGGGCGCTGATGTACAGATGACAGAGACTACGGTTGACGGACATATTCTCACCAGCCGCGGAATGGGAACAGCAATCCCCTTTGCCCTTGCTATTGTAGAACGCTTCTGCGGAAAAGAGACTGCAGATAAGCTTGGTAAGGGAATTGTGTTCAGGGTTTGACAGGGATAGCGTTTAGGTGTTGATTAGGCATCATGGTTAGGGACGATAAGTAATTGTGAATAGGTGCTTGCTTTTAATGCTTGTGTTTGCTGCTTACTTTGTAGTTTGTTTTTTGTGGTGCGTGCAATCAATACCCTGGGATAATGGATATTTGCTGTAATCAGGGTAGGCAAATACAACAAGATGCCCTGGAATGAAAGAGATTAGTTGCAATCAGGGTAGAGGTTAACAACAAATGCCCTGGAATGAGAGAAATTAGCTGTAATCAGGGTAGGAGATGTGCAACATATGCCCTGGAATGAGAGAAATTAGCTGTAATCAGGGTAGAGGTAAACAACAAATACCCTGAAAGGCGCGAGATTTGTTGGAATCAGGGCAGAGGCAAAAAACAAATACCCTGGAAGATGAGGGAATTGCTGTAAGTAGGGCAGACATAGAAAAATGGGAATAGAAATAGAAAGAAAATTCACAATTAAAAAGCTTCCGGAGAATCTGGAACAGTACCCCGTGCATGTTATAGAGCAGGGGTATCTTAATGTGGCGCCGGCGATCAGGGTAAGACGCCAGGATGACAGTTACTATATGACTTACAAAAGGCGCAAGGATTTTGGAAAAATTGATGAGGCTGATATAGTCAAAAAAAAGGATTGCTGTGAACAGGCAGAAAAGGGAGAAACATTGCCAGTACAGGCATCGACAGCTCATACTGAAATCGGCCAGACAGAATATAACATGCCTCTCGATAAGACATCCTATGAGCATCTTGTAGAAAAAGCCGATGGAAATGTGATAAGGAAAAAGAGATATCTCATCCCACTTAATTCCGATGGATTTGATGATGAGTTTTTGGAGAATAATAAAGAAGTAAAGGATGCGCTGGCAACTAATAAAATAAAGATAGAACTCGACGTATTCGGGCCTCCCTTTGAAGGAAGGCTTCTCGCCGAGGTTGAGTTCCCGAGTGAGGAGGCAGCAGCGGCATATCATCCTGCCGAGTGGTTTGATGAGGATGTGACTGGAGATCTGAAGTATAGCAATGCCCACATGAGTGCTGAGATACTATAAAGTATAGCAATGCCCACATGAGCGCTGAGATACTATAAAGTATAGCAATGTATACATGATTGCCGAGTAAGATTAAAAATGACTATTCAGAGTCAAGACTCGGAAATATTTAAAAATAAAAATTAGTAGAAATTATTGACAACCTGTGCTATAATCTGTAGGCGACTGTGCCAAGGAGATATAGTGCAGGTCGTTTTTATATAGATAAAAACAGCACAAAATCATTTGTGTAAACAATTTTTTATATCTTAGAGATATGCAGTAATAGGAGGAATAAGAATTCAATGAGCGTATCAGTAGAAAAGCTCGAGAAGAGCATGGCTAAGCTTACAATCGAAGTAGAAGCAGAGTCTTTTGACAAAGCAATTGACAAGGTTTACAACAAGCAGAAGAATAAGATCCAGATTCCCGGATTCCGTAAGGGTAAGGCTCCCCGTCATATGATCGAGCGTATGTACGGTAAGGAAGTATTCTTTGAGGATGCTGCTAACGAAGTTATCAACGAAGAGTATCCTAAGGCTGTAGAAGAGTGCGGTGAGGACGTTGTATCCAATCCTGATATTGAGGTATCACAGATCGAGGCTGGTAAGCCTTTCATCTTTACAGCAACTGTAGCTCTTAAGCCTGAAGTTAAGCTTGGTAAGTACAAGGGTGTTGAGGTTGAGAAGGTGGACCTTGACGTAACTGAGGACGAGATCAACGCTGAGATCGACCAGGAGAGAAGCAGAAATGCCAGAACAATCGAGGTTACAGATCGTAACGTAGAGGATGGTGATATCGTAACTCTTGACTTCGAGGGATTTGTTGACGGTGTTGCTTTCGAAGGTGGTAAGGGCACAGATTATCCTCTTACAATCGGTTCAGGTTCTTTCATCCCCGGATTCGAGGAGCAGCTTGTAGGCTTCGAAATCGGAAAAGAGGGTGAAGTTAACGTAACATTCCCTGAGGATTATCATTCAGAGGATCTCGCTGGTAAGGCTGCAACATTCAAGTGCACAGTTAAGGGCATCAAGACAAGAGAGCTTCCTGAGCTCAACGATGAGTTTGCAAGCGATGTTTCTGATTTTGAGACAGTAGATGAGTATAAAGAAGATGTTAAGAAGAAGCTCACAGAGCGCAAAGAGGCTGAGGCTAAGGCTAAGCGTGAGGATGAAGCAGTTAAGGCTGTTATCGAGGATTCTGAGATGGAGCTTCCTGAGAAGATGGTTGAGACACAGCAGCGCCAGATCGTTAACGATTTTGCTCAGAGACTTCAGTATCAGGGCATGAACATGCAGCAGTACATGCAGTACACAGGCAATACAGTTGAGCAGCTTATGGAGCAGGTTAAGCCTCAGGCTGTTGAGCGTATCCAGTCAAGACTTGTTCTTGAAGCAGTTGCTGCAGCTGAGAAGTTCGAGATCGCTGAGGAAGAGATCAAGGAAGAGCTTGAGAAGATGGCTAAGCAGTACAACATGGAAGTTGAGAAGGTTAAGGAGTTCATGGGTGACCGTGAGATCAAGACTCTTAAGGATGACCTCCTTGTTCAGAAGGCAGCTAAGTTCCTTGTAGAGAACGCTAAGGAAGTTGGTGCTAAGAAGGCTACAAGAAAGGCAGCAGCTAAGAAGTCTGATGATGCAGCTGAGGAGAAGCCGAAGCGCACACGCAAGACAGCAGCTAAGAAGGACGACGATGCAGCTGAGGAGAAGCCGAAGCGCACACGTAAGACAGCAGCTAAGAAGACTGAAGAGTAATCACTTTTCTTAAATAAATAGGATTACAATCTCCCTGAATTTTCAATGTTCAGGGAGATTTTTATTTTGTCGGATCATGCAGACTTGAGAAAATCATTTTTTGCGCGCATTTATCAAAGGTTGCGTAAAATCAATAAAGTGGGGTATAATGGTTTGGTATTATATATAAAATATAACAGAGAGGAAGCGATTTAAATGAGTTTAATACCTTATGTCATAGAACAGACGAGCCGTGGTGAGCGCTCATACGATATTTATTCAAGACTTTTGAAGGAGCGTATTGTATTCCTTGGTGAAGAAGTTAACTCTGTTTCAGCAAGTGTTGTAGTAGCACAGCTGCTTTTCCTTGAAGCTGAAGATCCCAGTAAGGACATTCATATGTATATCAACAGCCCCGGTGGTGAGATCACATCCGGTATGGCTATTTATGATACCATGCATTATATCAAGTGCGATGTAAGCACAATCTGTATCGGTATGGCTGCAAGTATGGGAGCATTCCTTCTTGCAGGTGGTGCTAAGGGTAAGCGTATGGCTCTTCCCAATGCAGAGATTATGATCCATCAGCCTCTTGGCGGAACTCAGGGGCAGGCTACTGAGATTGAGATTGCAGCTAAGCACATTATCCGTACAAAAGAAAAACTGAATACATTATTATCCGAGAACACAGGAAAGCCTTATGAGCAGATCGCTGCAGATACTGAGCGTGATAACTGGATGACAGCTCAGGAGGCTCTTGAGTATGGCCTTATTGATTCTGTAATCGAATCAAGACCTAAGGATGAGGAAAAAGATAAATAAGACTGATAATCCTTAAGGGTTAGGGATTTGATATTATAAGATTTTTTAGAAGGAAAACAAATTATGGCAGGAAAAAACAACGGTGAAATTCGTTGCTCATTTTGTAACAAGACACAGAATCAGGTTAAGAAGCTGATAGCAGGTCCCGCAGGTGTTTATATCTGTGATGAGTGTGTCGATATCTGTGCAGATATCATCGAAGAGGAATTCGAAGATGAGCCGATAGCTCATGACGACAGGGATATCAATCTTTTAAAGCCTGTTGAGATCAAGAACTTCCTTGACGATTATGTAATCGGTCAGGATGAAGCAAAAAAGGTTCTCTCTGTAGCAGTATACAATCATTATAAGCGTGTTATGGCGCCTAAGGCTCACAATGCCGATGATGAAGTAGAGCTTCAGAAGAGTAACATAATAATGGTCGGCCCTACCGGATCAGGTAAGACTTACCTTGCTCAGACACTTGCTAAGATAATAAATGTTCCGTTTGCGATTGCTGATGCGACAACTCTTACAGAAGCCGGTTATGTCGGTGAGGACGTAGAGAATATTCTCTTAAAGCTTATCCAGGCTGCTGACTATGATGTAGAGCGTGCTCAGTATGGTATTGTTTATATTGATGAGATTGATAAGATCACTAAGAAAAGTGAGAATGTATCAATAACTCGTGACGTTTCAGGTGAAGGTGTTCAGCAGGCACTCCTTAAGATAATCGAGGGAACAACTGCCAGCGTTCCTCCGCAGGGCGGACGTAAACATCCACATCAGGAGCTTATTCAGATTGACACATCCAATATCCTGTTCATCTGCGGTGGTGCCTTTGACGGACTTGAAAAGATTGTCGAGGCAAGACTTGACCGCAACTCAATCGGTTTTAATGCAGAGATAGCTGATAAGAGCGAGAGAGAGATAGGTGAAGTGTTAAAAGAGGTTACACCTCAGGATCTTACAAAGTTCGGACTTATTCCTGAATTCGTCGGACGTGTTCCGATTTGTGTAACTCTTGAAGGACTTAATAAGGAAGCGCTTGTACGTATTCTTACAGAACCCAGAAATGCTCTTGTAAAGCAGTATCAGAAACTGTTTGATTTTGATGATGTTAAGCTTTCCTTTGAGGACGATGCAATTGATAAGATTGCAGCACTTGCTCATGAGAGAAAGACAGGAGCAAGAGGTCTTAGATCCATCATGGAAAAGGCTATGATGGATGTTATGTATGAGATTCCTTCGGATGACAACATTTCAGAATGTGTTGTTACAGAGGAAGCGGTAAACGGCTCTTCAAGTCCTCTTATTGTATACAAGGATGAGGCTAAGAGGCTTAAACCTGCGAAGTAATTTTGGGGCAGAGATGCAGTGCATCCCTGCCTTTTCTTAAAGAGGTTTTTATGGTAATCAAGAAAGTAAATTTAGAGACAGTAATAGGAATAACAAGCAAGCTTCCTCAAAATGACAAGCCGGAGTTTGCGTTTGCCGGAAAAAGTAATGTGGGAAAATCATCCCTTATCAACGGACTGATGAATCGTAAGCATTATGCGCGCGTCAGTCAGGAGCCGGGAAAAACGCAGACAATAAACTATTACAATATCAATAATGAATTCTATCTTGTGGATCTTCCTGGCTATGGATTTGCCAAGGTCCCTGACTCGGTGAAAAAGCAGTGGGGAAAAATGATTGAGAATTACCTGAATAAGTCTGTGATGCTGAAACAGGTTTTCCTGCTGATAGATATAAGACATGAGCCTTCGGCTAACGACAAGCTGATGTATGACTGGATTGTGGCAAACGGGGCTAACCCGATTATAATTGCAACCAAATCCGATAAGCTAAAGAAAAGTCAGATAGAGAAGCATCTTAACATGATAAAGGAAACTCTGGGTATGCCTGAGGATGGGCTCCTTCTTCCGTTCTCTGCTCAAAGTAAGGCCGGAAGAGAGGAAATCTATGAGGTAATGGACAGGCTTCTCGAGGAATGCAGGCCCAAGGAAGATATGCCTGAGGAAGACGGGGAATAAAAAGGACTGTCTGCATTTTTACTATGATATGAAAAAGGTGACTGACATGGGATTTTTTATAAGACTTAAGAAGAATATATTATTTGATGCTATAGCGCTTTTGGTAGTTGGGTTTGTTTTAATTTTTTTGCCGGGAACTTCACTTAATATCCTTACAAAGGTTATAGGCGGAGCTGTACTGGCTGCGGGTGTTATTTCTGTTGTAACAGGACTTGCATCTAAGAATCAGAACTTAATAACAAAAAATGGTTCGATAGGCTTTGGGCTTATTATAGCGGTTATTGGATTATGGATTCTTATAAATCCCGGATTTTTTGAGGCGCTGATTCCTGTTATAGCAGGAACAATTATGCTTTTTAGCGGTCTGATGAACCTGGGAGAGACCCTGAGCCTTGGAAGAAACAGCTATAAAAACTGGTGGATCGCACTCATTCTTGCTGGCCTTACCATTGGTGCAGGTTTATTTCTTATTATGAAGCCTGAACTTATCATGAAATATATAGTTCAGATAATTGGCGCTGCGCTTGTTTATAACGGTGCATCCAATCTCTGGATAATCTCCAGAATTCATAAGGTTGAAAAGGTAAATAAAAAAGAAATAATCGATGTGGAAAGCAGGGATGTAACAGGGGAGCCGGAAGGCTCAAAGGTTGTTATGGATGTGGAAGGTGAAATACATCCGGCGTCAGGGGAGAGGCAGGAGATAATTGACGTCGAAAGCAAGGACTTATAAGTAGAGAGTAAGCATTTAAAAGCACGGAAAACAGTTGCAGTTCTGTATACGGTTTTGTACAATTATATTAATGATTTTAAGTTTCTTACTTGAAGGGGGTAATTCTTATGCAGGAAAAGAAGTTAAGTTCTTTAATGCGCTGTCATTTGGTAGTTAGTGCAATACTCGGTATATTGAGCATAGTGTCCGTTGTGATGATCGCAATTGCTTTAATAAGAGGCACGGTTCCTCCAGAAATGGTAACCGTACATATTGCCACAATGGCCGGATATATCACAATAGTTATTGCTATATGCGCCGGTGTTACCTATTTGCTTAAAGGAGCCGGAAAAGACGTAGCAGATTTATATAAAATTTTCATGCTGTTTGTGGCAGCTTCCAGTATATGTTCACTTGTTTCCTGCCTTATAATAATGTCGGGAAATGCTAATGCAGAAGCTGGCACAGGAGTAAACGGTAACGCAATTGGATGCGTTATTATGCTTGTTAAAGTAGTTTTACTGCTCCTCTTATGGTCGGGTAAAGATATAGGTAGGACAAGAACCTGGGGAGTGTTTATTCTGATAGTGGCAATGGATATAGTATTTGGGGTGGTAGGTTCTGCTCTGAATATCGCTGCAAGAATCGTTCTGCTTGCATCAAGACTTATTACAGATTTGACAATTGCTTTTGCAATCCGTGAAAAATATATGGATAAAGCGATGCGTGGAAGATGATGATATATTTTCTCCTGAAACGAATTTAATATTTCTGATACAGAGACTTTCAAGACTTTATAGTTTTGGAAGTCTTTTTTGTAAAGCCTAAAATCATTTTTATTTTTGATACTGACTATCAAAGAGTGCATCCATATACAGACAGAGGTGTACTCCTGAAACTTGATCTATCTTGAGCCTGAACGCTTCAGGGATGCGTCCGATGATATCTGGAATGTCTATTTTTTCAGTGAAGAGCCGGACGGATATTTCAAGGATGCTCATATGGACCTTTCTCTGATTGTCCCACTTTCGGAGAAAGCAAAGCTGCGGGAATGGGAAAAGTCAAAGCTGGGAACTGTCAAAGCGTATATTTTGACCATGGTATCGCTATAATACATCAAAGGAAAAATATATGTTTTTTGATTAGCACTCACTATTGACGAGTGCTAATAATCGTGTTATAACAGTTGTAGAACAGAAAGAAAAACAAATTTTCAGTCAGAAAACTACTAACCGGCAAGAGAGGTGATAGTTATGAAGATAGATAAGTTTACACAAAAATCAATTGAAGCAATTCAGAATATGGAGAAAGTGGCTCTTGATTTTGGCAATCAGGAGATAGAACAGGAGCACCTGTTATACAGCCTTTTGACCATAGAGGATAGCATAGTTCCCAAGCTGATTGAGAAGATGGGTATTGATAATACAGTTTTTCTTAACAGAGTTGAGGAGGCGCTTAAGAAGAGACCTAAGGTGCAGGGAGGAAGTCCGTACGTTGGAGCTGACCTTAATAAGGTGCTTCTTAAGAGTGAAGATGAGATGAAGGCTATGGGGGATGAATATGTGTCTGTTGAGCACATCATCCTCGCCATGCTTCACTATCCGAACCGCGAGATGATAAATATCTTCCAGGCATTTGGTATCGACAGGAACAGGTTCCTGCAGGCGCTTTCAGAGGTGAGAGGTAATCAGAAGGTTACATCGGATAACCCTGAGGCAACATATGACACTCTTGAAAAATATGGCACAGAGCTGGTTGCCAAGGCAAAGGCGCAAAAGCTTGAGCCTGTAATCGGAAGAGATGCTGAGATAAGAAATGTCGTAAGAATTTTGTCCAGGAAGACCAAGAACAACCCTGTTCTGATCGGTGAACCCGGTGTTGGTAAGACGGCGGTTGTAGAGGCTCTGGCGCAGCGAATCGCAGAGGGTGATGTACCTGAGAATCTTAAGGATAAGAAGATCTTTTCATTGGATATGGGTTCCCTTGTTGCAGGTGCGAAGTACAGGGGTGAGTTCGAGGAGAGACTTAAGGCAGTTCTTCAGGATGTGAAGGAATCTGACGGAGAGATAATTCTTTTCATAGATGAGCTTCATACCATTGTGGGCGCAGGAAAAACCGACGGTGCGCTAGATGCGGGAAATATGCTAAAGCCCATGCTTGCAAGGGGTGAACTCCACTGCATAGGTGCCACAACACTTAATGAATACAGACAGTATATTGAGAAGGATGCGGCTCTTGAGAGACGTTTCCAGCCGGTAATGGTCTCTGAACCTACAGTTGAAGATACTATCAGTATCTTAAGAGGCTTGAAGGACCGCTATGAGGTATATCACGGCGTTAAGATCATGGATTCTGCTCTTGTAAGTGCAGCAACTCTGAGTAACAGATACATCTCGGACAGATTTCTTCCTGACAAGGCAATAGACCTTGTGGATGAGGCCTGCGCACTTATTAAAACCGAGATGGATTCAATGCCTGCTGAGCTTGACGAGATGAACAGAAAAATCATGCAGATGCAGATTGAGGAGACAGCTCTGAAAAAAGAGGATGATTCCTTAAGTAAGGAGAGGCTTGCAAACCTTCAGAAGGAGCTGGCTGAACTAAAGGCTGATTTTGATAATCAGAAGGCACAGTGGACTAATGAAAAAGAGGCTGTAGACAGGCTGGCAGTTATTCGTGAGGAGATTGAGAGTGCTAACAGCGAGCTTGCAATAGCACAGAGACGCGGCGATTTTGAAAAAGCCAGTGAATTACAGTATGGCAGAATTCCTGAATTGAAAA
The DNA here is from genome assembly GCF_000424145.1 of Butyrivibrio sp. AC2005. Taxonomy (GTDB): domain Bacteria; phylum Bacillota; class Clostridia; order Lachnospirales; family Lachnospiraceae; genus Butyrivibrio. Next base: position 469,565 of record NZ_KE384138.1, on the reverse strand, counting down.
AGCAGCTGGAAGAAGAGGAGCAGAAGGTTGGTTCAAAGGATATGTCCCTGGTTCATGAGAGAGTATCCGATGAAGAGATAGCCCGTATTATTTCCAGATGGACCGGAATTCCTGTTGCGAAGCTTACAGAAAGTGAGAGGAATAAAACTCTTCACCTCGAGGATGAACTTCATAAGAGAGTTATCGGTCAGGATGAGGCAGTAACCAAGGTTTCAGAGGCTATCATGAGATCTAAGGCAGGCATTAAGGATCCCGGAAAACCCATTGGATCGTTTATGTTCCTTGGCCCTACAGGTGTGGGTAAGACGGAGCTTGCAAAGAGTCTAGCAGCAGCACTTTTTGATGATGAAAATAACATAGTCAGAATTGACATGAGTGAGTACATGGAGAAGTACAGCGTGTCCAGGCTTATTGGAGCGCCTCCCGGATATGTAGGTTATGAGGAGGGTGGACAGCTTACAGAGGCAGTTCGTAGAAAACCTTATGCGGTAGTGCTTTTTGATGAAGTGGAAAAGGCACATCCTGATGTGTTCAACGTGCTTCTTCAGATACTTGATGATGGACGTGTTACGGATTCACAGGGCAGAACAGTGGATTTCAAGAATACAATCCTTATAATGACTTCTAACATTGGTGCGCCTTTCCTTCTTGATGGAATTCAGGAGGATGGTACCATCAGCAAGGAAGCTGAGGATATGACTATGACTGAACTGCATGCACACTTCAGACCTGAGTTTCTGAACAGACTTGATGAGATGATTCTTTTCAAGCCTCTGACCAGGGATAATATCGGTGGCATAGTTAAGCTTATAGTTGATGACCTTAACAGAAGACTTGCTGATAGAGAGATAAGCATCAGACTGACTCCTGCTGCAGAGCAGTATGTTGCGGACAACGCTTATGATCCCAACTATGGTGCAAGACCTGTTAAGAGATTTGTCCAGAAGCATGTCGAGACGCTTTCTGCAAAACTTATACTTGAAGACAAGGTAATGCCTCATGATACAATAGAGATAGATGTGGAAGGCGACGCGCTTGTGGCAAGGGCAATTAAGGCCTGAAAGAAGAATGGTGTCAGCGAGGCTGACGGATGAGGGGAGACTACATGATACCAAAGGATCCTATAATACTACTTAGTTTTATCAATACCCAGCTCAGAGATAATTACAGCAATCTTGAGAACATGGCTGAAGGTCTTGATATAGGCAAAGATGAGCTTCAGGACATTTGCACAAAGCTGGAAGGAATCGGCTACAAATACAATGCTGATAGGAATCAGTTTATATAATAGTTGATGCTGATAGGAATCAGTTCATGCAATAGCCGAAGCTGAGAGAAATCAGTGCATGTAATAGCCGAAGCTGAGAGAAATAAGCTTTAACAATATCTGAGGCTTGGGACGAATATTATTAAAAATGGAAAATGACTGCTGCTTTTTATGGAAATCTATAAAGCAGCAGTCTTATTTTTTGTCTGTGTAAAATGGTTTTTGTTTATGATTCATACTGAGCCCCCTTGCTAATTATACCAGCAAAGACAGCTGAATCCGTGTCCACATGTTGGGATGACGACATTTTTAATAAATAATTCCTGCCAGTTTTGTGTCTACATGGTGGATTCGTTGTTCAAAATACCGCCAGATTATATTTTTGCTGTGTCCACTTCTTGGGGGTCATTTAATTTAGGAAAAACTGCTGCAAATTGATAGTTTATCAAAAACGACAGTGCATTTTAGAGTAAAATAACTGCCGTAACAAGCTTGGTTAACAAAAACAGCAGAGTGATTTATGAAAAAATAACTGCCGTAACAAGCTTGGTTAACAAAAACAGCAGAGTGATTTATGAAAAAATAACTGCCGTAACAAGCTTGGTTAACAAAAACAGCAGAGTGATTTATGAAAAAATAACTGCCGTAACAAGCTTGGATAACAAAAACAGCAGAGTGATTTAGAAAAAAATAACTGCCATAATAGGCTTGATTAACAAAAACAGCAGAGTGATTTAGGAAAAAATAACTGCCGTAATAGGCTTGATTAACAAAAACAGCAGAGTGATTTAGGTAAAATGACTGCCGTAACATGCATGACCAATCAAAACAGCAGGTTATAAGAAAAGCTTAGATGCTGTATTTGTCATTTTACAAGAAAATAGCAGGCCAACTATATAGGATTGGCCTGCTAAGTATAGTATATATAATATTTGCGTCAACCGTCGTGAATATTTACTCATGCAATGCGGACATTACACCGTCAGGAGTCTGATTAGCCTGTGCGGTAATTGCCTGCTTGGCGTTCTTGTTTATATTGTTTACGGAAGCTCTAACCATCTCTTCAGCAGCGATGGTATCAGTAACCTTTGATTCAGAAGATATGATATTTTCACGGATGTTGTTACTGGTTTCGCTTGCGTGATTAAGGCCACTTTTACTGATGGATAATTCGGCGGCATCATCGTTTCGGTTGATTGTGGAGCCTGATGAAAGCTTTTTTGTTGTCTTGGACTGCTGACTTGCAGAAATTTCCACCATTCTTTCGTTAGTTGCAGATGAAATAGTGTTCTGTATTATCATAAGCCACGCTCCTTCCTTGGAAAAATATATATCTATCATCATATACTATATCGGGCCATATGTGACAAAAATAAATTATTAAAAAATTATAAAATTAATGAGTCTAAGTATTTGGGGAAATCTAGCCGATGATTATTACAAAGAGTGAAAGGGACGTCGCTCAAACTATTTATTTGAGGTTAAGCGTATGGTTATTCAGCACAACCTGCAGGCTATGAACAGTAACCGGCAGCTTGGGATAACAACTTCAAATTCGGCGAAGTCCCAGGAAAAACTGTCTTCCGGCTACAAGATCAATCGTGCGGCTGATGACGCTGCAGGTCTTTCTATTTCCGAAAAGATGAGAAAACAGGTTCGAGGACTCGATAGGGCAACGGATAATTCCTATGATGGAATATCCCTTGTTCAGATCGCTGATGGAGCAATGGCAGAGGTTCATGACATGCTTCACAGAGTTAACGAACTGTCCATTCAGGCTGCCAACGGAACTATGTCAGAGAGCGACAGATGGGATTGTCAGCGTGAAATAGAAAAGATAAAAGATGAAATAGATGCGATACATGATAGAACAAAGTTTAATGAGATTCCGGTTTTGCAGGGGCGCACTATTGTAAGTGATGGGGTGGAAATCAGACCTGCAAGAATGGAAACTGTAACAGTAACGGAGAAGGTATGGCGGAAAATAAAAGTCCCGAAAAAAGAGATACAGGTTTCGGGTGGGGATCTTCCGGAATGGTTTATGAACGGAGTTGATCAGGAATCATTAAATGCAGGGGTAATGAAAAGTACATATCAAGCAGGCAATGGAAACACATATGTTTCTACTTACATAGATCTTGCTGGTTTTGATGCATCTAAAGTTAGTGATCTTGATGGAAAAGGCTTTTATGCTACATGCTGTGCAGGATGCAGAGCCAGATACAGTATCAAGTTTTCGGCTGATTCTGATACCAATAGCTCAACTATGTCAGGAAATAATCGAATATATACCGTAGGAATACAAGGTGCTGCAACGCCTGGGGAGCTCATGGACAGAATTAGGAAAGCAACAAAAGGAAGCAGCCAGCTTGGTAATCCAAACAATCATTATACGTGGTTTGAAAAAGATGGAACAAAGCTTATAATTTATGATTCATCAGGTAATGGGGTAAATAAAGCAAGTGAGACCGGTCTGTTTGGCCTAGGTGTTGCTACAGAAGTGGTAACAGGTGAAGAGGAAAAAGATGTACTTGTGAATGAAACTCATCAGGAAGAGGTTCGTAAGGATGCCGAATATGCAAAAATTAAGACTCTTCTGCACAATAACATTGATATCCACGCCGGTACTGATGCTGATATGCTGAACAAGATTTTTATAGAGTTACCATATATTTCAACTGATGCTCTGAATATGGAGGATATAAATGTCGCTGCTCCGGGAGGTGCTGAGGAGAGTATAAGGCGCATGGATTATGCAATAGCCTATGTCAGTGCAGAGCGTTCCAGAATGGGAGCGTATCAGAACCGGCTTGAGCATACAGTGAACAATCTGGCAAATGTTGTTGAAAATACACAGGCTGCTGAATCAAGAATACGCGACACGGAAATTGCAGAAGAGATGGTAAGATTGTCAGTGCATAACATTCTTGCGAATGCAGGACAATCCGTGCTAGCACAGGCAAATCAGAGCACTAATGGTGTGACAGCACTGTTGCAGGGTTAAAATACCCTTAAAAAGTGCTTAAATAATTGCTAAAAAGTGCGTAGAAATCCTTATTCTACGCACTTTATAAGTTGCCATAGCTAACAACATGTTGTAAAATATAAAGTGTATAAGTACAAGTTGTAGTGGGGAGTTTTTCGTGGTTCCATCAATTGATATTCATTGCCATATATTGCCTGGCGTAGATGATGGCTCACCTGATATGGAGACCAGTCTTGCAATGTTGCAGACTGCAATCTCAGAGGGTACCAAGGGCATGATCCTTACGCCGCATCATAAGCCTATGCATCATAATGTGAGGCCGGATCATCTGATCGACTACACGGCACGACTTATGGAGAGAGCACACGAAAAGGGCATCAATGTTCAGCTTTTCCCCGGAAATGAAATATACTACAGCGATAATACAGTTCGCGAGCTTGAGAGCGGCCGAGCTTCCACGCTTGCGGATTCGGATTATGTGCTTATAGAGTTCCATCCCACTGATATGTATAAGACTATTCACAATGCTTTATATGCGGTTCAGTCTGCCGGTTACAGACCGATACTTGCTCATGTGGAGCGCTATGCTGACATGGCTAAGCATGTTAAGTATGTTGATGAACTGCTTGATATGGGCATATACATCCAGGTGAATGCGAATAGCGTGATGGGAAAATACGGACTTGGAATAAGGCATTTTACCAGAGAGTTACTTAAGCGGGATATGGTACATTTTGTTGCAACCGATGCGCATGATAATGGTTCGAGAGCACCGCACCTCCTTGATTGTAGGGATTTCGTGGAGGGGAAGCTCGGAGAGAACTACGCACTGAAGATTTTTCATGATAATGCAATGAAGGTACTTAGGAACGAGATAATTTAATACATAATATATCTGCCGGATTAATTTGGCAGGTGTTTAGAACAGATTAAGCATTTCTATATTTTTATGAGGGTTGTATGGGAAAAGACGATGTTATTGAAATTAATCTGGGGGAGTTGTTCGCAGTTCTTATAGGGCGGGCATGGCTTATCTTAAGCGCAGGTGTGTTCTTTGCACTTCTGTGTCTTTTTGTCAGTAAATTTGTACTGACTCCTTTATATTCCTCAACTACGAAAATTTATATTTTGAATAAGGAAGAGGGTGCGACTGTAACCTATTCCGATGTGCAGATATCCACGCAGCTGACTCAGGATTATGCACAGCTTATCAAGAGCAGATACGTGCTTGAAGAGGTTATCCAGACGCTTCATCTTGATATGGAATACGATGAGTTCAACGACCACGTATCAATCAGCACACCTGATGATACACGTATTGTTGCGATCACGGTGAGAGATTCCGATCCCATGATGGCGATGAAGGAAGCAAACTGTGTTCGTGAGGTTGCATCAAAACACATCCAGAACGTTATGGATATCGATGCTATCAACATAGCAGAGCTTGCAAATATGCCTACTGAAAAATATAGTCCGAGTCCAAAAAAATGGACAATGATTGGCGGAATTGCAGCGATTGTAATTGTTTCGGCAGTGATAATCCTTAACTATCTCATGGATGATACCATCAAGTCCAGTGATGATATTGAGGCTTATCTGGGACTTAGCACACTTGCGATGATACCTGCAATTACAGATGAACAGACCAACAAGAAAAAGAGGAATAAGTCTAAATCTAAGAATACCGCTTGAAGTTAATCTAGTAGCTGAAGCAGGAAAATAAAAAAGTCTTCTTAGAAGCGATGGATGAATAATATTAAAGCCTTCCCCTTGGGGGGAAGGTGGCACGAAGTGCCGGATGAGGGGATATATGCAACAGACCACCTTACATTTCAGCGAATCTGAAAACAATTACCAAATCAAAGAAGCCTACAAGACGCTTCGAAGTAACGTCGAATTCAGCGGGCAGGATATGAGAGCAATCTCTATCACCAGCTGCACACCTGGCGAGGGTAAATCCAGCGTCTCCATGGCGCTGGCAAGAGCCTTCGCAGAGGCAGGAAAAAAGACAGTGCTTGTGGACGCAGACATGAGAAAATCGGTAATGGTCGGAAGATACAAAACCGGTTCTGTCAGACTGGGACTTACTCACTGCCTTGTAGGACGTGAGAAGCTCTCAAATGTAATCTGCGAGACGGATACGCCGAATCTGTATGTAATCTTTTCGGGACCGATTCCGCCTAACCCCAGTGAGTTATTAGGTGGACAGATATTCAGCAAAATCCTGGATAACATGAAAAATGTTTTTGATTACATAATAATCGACACACCGCCTCTTGGAAGTGTTATTGATGCTGCGGTTATTGCCAAGCAGTGCGATGGTACAGTTATGGTTATTGAAGATAATGCCATAAGCTACCGTTTTGCACAGAGAGTTAAGAGCCAGCTTGATAAGGCGGGCGCGAAGGTCATAGGTGCTGTGCTCAATAAGGTTGATATGACAGGTGGTGTTTACGGACATTACGGAAAATACTATGGCAGATACTATGGCAAGTATTACGGCAGATATTATGGAAAAGATGAAAATGCTGATAACGGCAGCATGACGGGTGGTAATCCAAAGAGAGTTTTTCAACCGCAGAAGCAGGCTGAAAGACCTGCTCCAAAGCCTGCAGCAACAAAAGGTAATTTGGACGAACTTGATTATATAGATGGAGTTGTCAGAAAGGATTAAAGGTAGCTCTAAGTGAAAAGTAATATACTGGCATTCTTTTTTACAATAGGAAGCATAGTGATGGCTGTTTTCATAGTCTGGTTCTACAACATGTCAGACAGAATTGAGCCTGAGATGAGATTTACTTCTTATGATCTGACCTATAATTCGGATACCAGAGAAGCGGATCTGTTGAATGGCGTAATGGCGTACGATGCTGTTGATGGTGATATCACAAATCGCATTGTTGTTGAAAAAACAATCCTCAATGAGGAACAGAGCGCGGCTGTTGTTTACTATGCAGTAAGTGATCTGTCCGGCAATGTGACCAAGCAGTCACGGGTTTTTAATGCTGATATAGAGAGTCTCAGAGGAAATGCCAACGAGTTTATGACAACCGCAACCGGATATGGAATGGTTGAAGAAGGTGAAGAAAGCTTCGGAGCTGAGGGTTTTAATACAGAAGGCTTCAGTCAGAATGAAATCTTTTCAGCTGATGAAAATGCTGAAGAAGGCGCCGGTAATAATGAATCCGGTGAGGAAGGCAGCACTCAGGAGGGCGCTTCGACAGGTAACTGATATATGAAGAATCGCGTTAACAAAATTCTGCTCATATGGTGCATAGTGGTAACACTAGTTCTTGTCGGCCTTGGAACTTTTGAAGTTACAAGGGTGGTTGGTAAGTCCGGCCTTTTTGCAAAAAATGCCAAGAGCGCTCCGGTTACGACAAGTACCGAGGTTCTGACTCAGGCAGAGAGTGCCATGCAGTGGCAGGATGACTGGGTTAAACATAACGGCGAGATATACGATTACAATGAAGATATTATGACATTCCTGATTATGGGAATTGATAAAAAAGATGAGGAAGTGACTCCGGTATACGGCGAGATAAACGGCGGACAGGCGGATGCACTTTTTTTGCTTGTTTTTAATCCTCATGATAAAACTACTAAAGTTATTGGTATCAACAGAAATACCATGACTGATGTGGAATTATATGATGAATACGGAAATTATATAGATACCATCAAGGCTCAGATAGCTGTGCAGCATGGCTTTGGTGATGGTGTTGAGGGCTCCTGCGAGCTACAGGTAAGAGCTGTCAGCAACCTGTTTTACCAGCTTCCCATACATGGCTATGCAGCTATAAATATGAGTGCAATTACTACGATTAACGATGCTGTTGGTGGAGTTGATGTTACTCCTACTTTTGATTTTGAGAGTGGCGATTACAGCTTTAAGGCAGGCGAAGAAGTACATCTTGATGGGGATGCGGCGTTTGCATTTTTACAGAATAGAGATTTGACAGAGGCCGGTTCTGCGGATAAGAGACTCGCCAGGCAGAAACTATATCTGACATCATTCATGAATCAGGTCAAGGAAAAGACTAAGAGTCAGCCGAGCCTTGCGGTTGATATTTACAAGGCTATAAGTAAGCAGATGGTAACAGATGTATCTGCTGATCAGCTTTCATATATTGCATCTACAGTTGCGGGGTATGACTTTGATGAGAATAGTCTTGTACTCATTAAGGGAAAAACAACAATGGGCGAGGAGTATGAAGAATTCTATCCTGATGAGGATGATCTGTATGAATTATTCCTCGATACTTTCTATGAAAAAGTTGATGTGCAGGGATAAGTAAAACTATTTTTGTTTATAAAAAGTTTATATGTAGGGGGTATATAAAACATATCTATGTGTCGATATAGAGAGTGGACAGCATATAAGATGCTGAAAGACGGGGGAATATTTCTGATTGGTATGACCATGGCGGCAGTTCTTGCGTCATGTGGGAATCAGGCTGAATCGTCTAATTCCGGAAGTAGTGGAACGATGGATGAAACTGCTGCGGATAATACAATGGACTTTGATAAGCTGACTGCAATAAATCCTGATATCTTTGCGTGGATTTATGTTCCGGGGACGGGAATTGATTATCCTGTTGCACAGAACATGGATGGAGATGACACCTATTATATCTCACATGACTGCACCGGATTGAAGAAAGATTCAAGCGGAGGTATTTACATAGAATCCTATAACCTTATGGATATGTGTGATTTCAACACAGTTATCTATGGGGCTACAACGAAGGATGGAGACATGTTCTCGGATCTTTGGAACTTTGCAGATGAGAATTATTTTAAAGAGCATGACACATTTCAGATAATCCTTCCAAACAATGTTCTTACCTATGAGATATGGACAGCGTATCAGAGAGATAATACCGACGTTCTTACGCAGTACGATTTTACTGATAAAGCCGGGTGCCAGCAATTCTTAGATGATATGAAAAAGAATTGGAATACAAAAACCAATTTCAGGGAAGGTTGGGAAAATGGCGTAGATCCGGATAATTTTCTTGTATCACTAACCACGACGGATCCTAAGAATCCTGACAAGCAATGGGTTGTGGTTGGTTGCATGATAGGAGATGCTGCCGGAAATATTGACAGAGATACGTTGGAAATAGAGGAATAGTCTGTATTAATCGTAATTAAGTGAATAAAAAGCTAGTGTTTGCGCATTGTTTATAATTTTTTTATTAGTTACTTTGTCGGATTTTTGATAAAATATAATCAAGGTTATTCTTATGAGTTATGCGCCATGGCGCAGAAAGGGGAACTGTTATGAGAAAGATGGCAACAGTTGCATTAGCGTTGGTGGGGGTACTGACACTATCTATTCCAGCAAAAGCGGATAATATTTATATTTATTCTCCTAAGGCTGATTCTGTTAAGATTACCTACGATCAACGAACCTTCAATTACGACTACAACAACTATGATATTAAAGACTACAGTGATCATAGCACTCATACGACGACTACAACTACAAATAATACGACGATCAACAATAACTATACTTACAAGATCACTGTTAAGTCCAATGGCAAGAAGAAGGCAAAGGTTACTATTAACAGCGGTGGTAGCGGAGGCAGCAATAACGGCGGAACAGTCAGTGTTGCTGAACCACCTTTTGTACATACCGTTACAAGAGCTCCCGGACTTGACTGTGTAACAGCAGTAGGACAGGGTGGAAAGCTTGTAATCTGTGGCGTTAAGACAAGAGCTACTTTCGTAATGAGAGAGACCACCAGCGGTAAGGTAGCATCAGCTAAGATTCTTGCAGCGCAGGTTGGCGGATGTGTCAGAAATGTAGTTGAGACTTACGCACCCGGTGTTCGCTTCAGTAAGGCCCAGGTAGACTTCAAGGTATACGGTGCTCACAATGGCGACATCTACAAGGTTTACCAGATGGGACCTAACGGAACCTGGCAGGAAGTTCAGGTTGATGAGACACGTGAAGGACACGTAATTTGCACAGTTTATAGAGCAGGAACATTTGCATTCATTAAGATGAACTAAATAAACATTACTGAAGTATAGAAGAAAAATTAGTATGAAGCCTTCCCCTTGGGGGAAGGTGTCAGCGAAGCTGACGGATGAGGGGATTGCATTATAACAGAATAACTTCTTCGTTGCTTCAAGGAGAAATGGTAAGCTCACGGATGGGCAAAAGTTTTGGAACATAATCCTTTTTCTAAATGAGAAAGGCGCCGGTTTTATCTTAGGCGTATGAGGGGAACAATATGAATGATAGTGCATTGATGCGACAGGAGCAGGACATCATCGAGGTGTCAGGCAGGAAGATTATTAACCTTATTTACCAGGAGGTTTATGACCACAAGGCAAATGTTTATAAAGGACTAAAGAGAGCCTTCGATGTGGTTGCGTGCAGCTTAGCCTTGATTGCGCTATCGCCCATATTCCTGATTACGGCAATTGCGATTCTCTTAGAGGATGGCGGACCGGTTTTCTTTACTCAGGAGAGGGCAGGAAAAGACTTAAAGCCTTTTAAGATTTACAAATTCCGTAGCATGTATAAAAATGCTGAAGCACAGTTCCAGCGTATGCAGGCTCAGAACGAGCAGACAGGACATGCGTTTAAGATTAAGGATGATCCGAGAGTTACACATGTTGGAAAGTTCATTCGCAAATATTCAATCGATGAACTTCCGCAGCTCTTAAATATTATCAAGGGCGACATGAGTATAGTCGGACCAAGACCAATCCTCCTTAGTCAGATGGAAGAGTGCAACGCTTATGAGAAACAGCGCCTCATCGTTAAGCCTGGTCTTACATGCTACTGGCAGGTAGGCGGCCGCGCTAACATCAAGTGGGATGAGTGGGTTGAACTTGATCTTAAGTACATCAAGGACATGAGCGTATCCACGGATATAAAACTTATTTTTAAAACTATTCCGGTTGTGTTTGAATCGGAAGGTGCATACTGATAAAATGAATTTAGGCAGACTCCTCCGCCCACGGGCGGGGGAGTTTTTTGAAAATCGGGACAGCACTTCTTATCTTAAAGCCTTCCCCCTGGGGGGAAGGTGTCAGCGCAGCTGACGGATGAGGGGAAGACTTAAAGTAGGTAAGGAGAACATATTTATGAAGAAAGTAACACTAGGCAGAACAGGCATAACAGTGCCACAAAATGGCTTCGGCGCTCTTCCGATTCAGCGCGTATCTTTGGAAGATGCAGTTAAACTCCTCCACAAGGCATATGAAGGAGGCATGAGATTTTTTGATACAGCAAGAGCATACAGTGATAGTGAAGAAAAACTTGGCGCTGCCTTTGGAGATGGATATGTAAAAAGAGAAGATATAATCATCGCCACAAAAACAGGCGCAAAAACTCCCGAGGAATTCTGGCAGCATCTGGAGATATCTCTTCACAACCTTAAGACCGACTATATCGATATATATCAGTTCCATCTTATGGGACAGTGCTGGAAACCTGATGACGGAACAGGTATGTATGAGTGTATGCTTGAGGCGAAAAAACAGGGCAAGATCAGACATATCGGTGGAACAGCTCATAAAATCGGAATAGCTAAAGAACTTGCAGAATCAAGCTTATATGAGACCGTTCAGTATCCAATAAGCTACCTTGCGACTGACCAGGAAATAGAACTTATTCATATGTGCAACAAGAATAATGTAGGTGTCATTTGTATGAAAGGACTTGCTGGTGGACTCATAACCAATTCCAAGGCTGCTATGGCTTTTGTTAATCAGTTTGATGGTACTGTTCCTATTTGGGGAATCCAGAGAGAATCCGAGCTTGATGAATGGCTTTCATATATGGACAAAACTCCGGAAATGGATGATGAAATCAAAGCCTTTATAGATAGCGAACGGAAAGAACTTATGGGTGATTTTTGCAGAGGCTGTGGATACTGCATGCCTTGCACAGTTGGCATTCAGATAAACCAGTGTAATCGCATGTCGCTGATGCTTCGTCGCGCTCCCAGTGATGGCTGGCTCTCAGAATATTGGCAGGCAGAGATGAACAAAATTGAGGATTGCGTAAGATGTGGTGTATGCTTGTCTAAGTGCCCTTATGAGCTTCAGATACCGGATCTATTACAGAAGAATCTAGAGGATTATAGAGAGGTATTGGCAGGGAATAGGAAGGTGAAATGATAAAAGCGGCTAATTCTGAATAAGGTTTGGAATTAGCCGCATTTTTATATTAATATTTTTAGAAAATTAATGCTTGATCGCATTATCCTCTAGGAGTTTTGTGAGCCGCGATATTTCTGCGGAAAGATCTGCTATCTGCTTTGCCTGCCCTTCGAGCTTTTTTGTTTGCTCTTCAAGCAATTGCTGCTGATATTTTTCGTGTGCAATAGCATCTTCTCTTGCACGGCATTGCTCCTGAATAGCAAAGTCGGAATTAGAAAGATATATAGATTCTGCTGTTGAATTCATTGAAGGATTATCTTGTGTGATCATCTTGATTTCCTCCCATGTAGTGGCCTTGAAAAGCTTAGCCCAAATATCTATACCAAGGCGCTTATCATTGTGGGTTGCCATGTTTGTGTGATTTAATTCTATCACGTACAGATTGAAATTGTTAGTATAAAGATAGCCATCCCTGGCATTTCGAACCTGATACTTTGCAAAGAATTCAGGGTGTTTTTCAAATAGAGTAAAATCAAGAAAACCGACATGGTAAACCGGCTTTATGTCGTTGTAATCTTTACCACGGGCAGCATTGTCAAAACGCCTGCAAAGGTATGCAAGAGAACGATTAATCCAGTTATCGTAATTAACAACCTGCATCTCGATGTTGATATAGGTATTGTTATTTAAAAGTACAAGTATATCAAGCTGATACTCTTTGTCACTTATAGCTTTACCTGGCTCAATTACGTTCTCTATTTTTACATCTTTGATTTCAGATAATGGAAGATCAAGAACGGAACTTATAAGGTTCATCAATGTATTTCTGTCTCGTTGTAAAACCATTCTAAACATATAGTCATTGGTCATATTGTATTTCAGTTTTCCGGTAGCGTTCAAATATTGGTAATGCATATCAGAGTTGTTTGTTGTATTACTAGTTGGCATGAAAATCTCCTTGTTTAAAACTTTTTCCTCATTATTGCGCGCAAAATAATAACAATGGAAAATACGAATGATTGAAAAATCATTTCGGTGCATCGGGAATGATGTCTGAATAAAATAACACATCATAAATTATAATGCAAGATATATAATGCAATATAAAGATAATATATGATTAGATATGCGCCTAATGCAGATAATTACTGAGTTTATTGATATAAATAGAAACGCTTTTGATTCTTAAGATTTTATTAAGACGCTTGCTTTCGAATTTCAAAAGTGCTATTTTCTATAACACGTCATTTCTTGACGTGATCTGCTGTTAGACAAATAGCAGATAATATCCCGGGTAAATTTTTTTATTTGTTACGTAACAGAAAAGATAAAACAGGAGGATGAAATTTTATATGAATATTGAAGCAGTCAGAAAGCTTAAGCGTTTGGCTGTAGCTGTTGCTATTTCGGGGACAGTTTTGTTGTGGGTGCCAATGCCGGGAGCCACAGCGCATGCTGCGAACTGTACACATGAAAACTATGAGTGGGTGACATTGGTAAAACCAACATGCAGTAAAATAGGTAAAGATGTCAAAGTATGCCAGGACTGCGAAGAGATTTTGGAAACAGAATACATCGAAAAGAAGGAACATAAGGGAAAGTGGGAAAGAACGAAGGAACCCACATGTGCTGCTACAGGCCTAAAGTCATATGTGTGCAAGAATTGTAACGCGGTTATTGAAACAGAGGTAATACCAAAGAAGAACCATAAGTTTGTACGGACTTCTACCATAGGTGCAACCTGTCAATCACCAAAGGTTATAGAAAAAGAATGTAGTACTTGCGGTCTTACTATTACAGAACAATCAGGTGATAAGCTAGAACACAAATATGGAAACTGGTCCATTAAGTCAATTAAAGTAAAAGGCAAAAATGTAAATGTTATACAGATTCGTACATGTACGAGATGCAATGAAAGTAGCCAGTTAGTGACAGGCACATCTGCTGCATTTTCAGGGAAACATGGAAAAAATAATTATTTCTATAAGCTTACTAAGAGAAGTGGAAGGATTACAGTGCTTTGCGCGCAGTGCCACCAGTCTGTTACAGGGAAAATATCAGGTGGAGTAATTAAGTTTACAAGACCCAAAAGAGATAATTCAAAACATACGGCAAAGGCTTGGAAATCATTGAATAAAATGCATAAGTAAATAGTATAAGCCTGGGGTGATTTACTTGACTATAGTATCCAGATAGGATACTCTATTAGTATAGATAACCATATTGGATAGTAAACAGAATCGGGTATCCGAATAGGATACACCAATTCATATGAAAGGAAGACGCATATATGGCTATAACTATGAAAGAATTAAGAGAAAACACAGGGCTGACACAAAAAGCATTTGCCAAGATGTATGGAATACCTGTAAGTACATTGAGAAAGTGGGAGCAGGGAGAATCCAGACCTGCTCCATATATTATGAGTATGTTATCAATGCTTCTGCCAACTCCTGAAAACTATTCGGAAATCATCCAGTCTCAAAATGGAGACAGATATTACTATAATAAGAGTTCTAATAGCATTACAGATTCTCTTGGTAACACGATACGAATCAAGACGTCTCTTGAAGGCGTTAAGCGGGAGAACCTTCCATTATATGTTAAGGATATGTTTGATTCTTATTATGATATACGCGAGAAATTTGAGAAAGACTGCGAATATGACAAGAATGAAGATATAATATGGAGTTAAAACGTGAGAAAAATTGGTACTGAATACTATCTTATGCATAAAGATATACCGGTTTGCCTGATGGAAATATCTGAGGATGGCAGACTTGGAAACTACAAAAAGAACGAAGCTCAAATTGACCATTTTCCGATTGGCGGCAGAATGAATGACAGTAGATTTCATGAATGGTGGAAAGACCGTGCAATCCCCAAGACCAGGAATGGTGCTAAGTCTGCCCTTCAAAAACTCGGATATGAATCTACTAATAGCGCACTAGTCGATAATCTCGCACTAAGCCTGTCAGATTGTTATTGGATAAAACCTCGCGGAGAGGATCTGTCGTGGGAAGATGTAAATCTGTTTGCAAATGATTTTGTAGATACCTTTGGTGAACTAACGATAAATAAGGATCATATTATAGATTTGCGCAATAAAACACGATTTAAATGTGCGGCTTCCCAGGGAGAATTACAGAAAAAATGGTGCATAGATGAAAACGGAAAAAGATACATGGTCAAAGGGAACTATGGAAGTTCTTATCAACAGAGCTTAAATGAAATTTTTGCCACAAATCTTCACCAAAAGCAAGGATTCACAAATCATACAGAATACATTCTTACCACAGTTGATGTGGAGGGCGGAATAGAAGGTATCGGCTGCATGTCTTATGATTTTTGTAGTGAGAATCTGGAGTGTATAAGTGCGTGGGAGCTACTTCAAACAATAAAAATCAAACAAAATGAATCTTTATATTATCCGCTCAAAAAGGTGTGCGTCAGTATTGGAATAAGTGATGATGATTTCACAAGGTTCATGGATTACGAGATAATGACGGATTATCTTATATCTAATACGGACAGGCATATGAATAATATAGCTGTTGTTCGTAATCCTGATACTCTTGAAATAAAAGGATTTGCCCCTATATACGATTCCGGAAACTCTATGTTTTATAACATTCCTTATACAGAGCTTGAGCATGTAAAGTTGTCATCAATTAAAACACATTCTTTTATAGCCAGGGAAAGCAAACTGCTGTCATATGTCCAGGACAGAAATGCTGTTGACTTGGAGAAAGCTTGCATGAGCTTTGACGTATATGAAAAAGATTTATATGAACGGCAAATAAGAATTCCACGACTAAAAAAGCTCTATGAGCAGAAACTTATGAAGCTGGAAGCTTTTCAAAAAGGCAAGAATATATGGAAAGAAGCTTGATAAAATCGTGGCGTGGGGAAGACATGGTTCAAATGGTCAGTAATGATATATTTAAAAAGTTGTTGCAGATAAAAATAATTGATATGATAATCTAAGTAGAAGGACAACAGATGGAAACAAATTTAGCACAATCACTTGAAATCACTAGAGATAGAGCCAAATATGATGACAGCGTTAAGGAATTGTTGGCAGATAAGCAAATTTTGGCACGCATTTTGAAATATACTCTTGATGAGTTCAAGAGTGAAAGTATTGATGATATCATAAATAATATTGATGAACCTGAAATATCTAAAATCCGAATTGAGCCAGGGCATACAAATACGACGGACAGAATCAGGAAACAGTCAGAAGAAGATAACGTTCCAGGAGAGGGAAAGATATTTTTTGATATTCGTTTTTCTGCATATGCTGGGGAAGAACAGATTAAAGTGCTGATAAATATTGAGGCACAAAAAAGCTCAGATAAAAATAAACTCCATTATCATCTTGATAACAGAATACTGTATTATCTTGGACGTATGATATCATCTCAAAAAGAGGTTGAGTTTGCAAAGTCTGATTATGATAATCTTAAAGCTGTTAGAAGTATATGGATTTGCATGGATGCCAATGATGATGAAGATTCTATAAATAGAATCCAATTTGTTCAGGATACGATATATGGAAAAGACATGAGCCTTGATAATATCGATAAAGTTCAGGGCGTTATTATAAGGCTTAGAAGGAATGAAGAGCTTTCTGCTTCCAAGAATGAGCTGATTGCAATGCTTGAAGAATTGCTTAGAAAAGAAAAGCTTGAAGACAAAAAGAAAAAGCTTGCAGGAAAATATGGTCTTAAGATGAATGAAGATACAGAGAGGAGGCTTAACACCATGTGTAATATAAGTGAACTTGTATTAGAAGAAGGGTTACAGCAAGGTACTATAAAAACTCTGATTGATTTAGTTAAGGATGACCTCCTTGACATCGAAATTGCCGCTGCAAGAGCAAATCTAACTGTTGAGGAATTTAAAGTACTCATGGAAAAGAAATGAGCCTGGGTTCCAGGTTATATAATGGCTTGTTTTCAATGACAAATGCCTATTTTTGGCGTATAATACCTATCTTTCGGAGTTGAAGCAAAATTATAGTGCTAAACCACATGTTAAAACCTGTGGTTTAGTACTTCTTTAATTTCTTCGTTATTAAGAAAATATGATGTCAATGGAAGACCTGTTTCTGAAGCCAGCGCATTAATAAACTCAGAATTCCTTGTAAGGTTTATATATTTCCTTTCGGATATTTGAGCTACGCTGAAATCTCTGATGAAATCAAAGATTTCTTCAGTCCCATACTTGTCACCAAGATCATATATCTGAATGATTCGTGTCAGTACAACAGCAAGATAGCAGATAAGGAAATGACCTGTTATTGTATTCTGCTTTTGAAGGTAGACTGGGCGCGCATCTAACTGTGTTTTCATAATTCTAAATGATTCCTCTATTCGCCATAAATTATGATAGGCTGCATATATACCTTCGGAAGACATGGATAATTCTGATGTGACCATCATGTTATATCCGGCAAGTTTTCTGGCATTCTCTATTGCTTCTTCATTTATTTCAACCTTGACCTTGCCGTTGGTTTTGTTTCCTTTTTTATCTGCTGCTATGAATGAAACATATTTTGCGCTGTCGCCATATTCATTCTTCTTTGCCTGTGAAGCCTTGAGTATACGAGCTTTTTCAACTTGCCTGTTTATTTCGAAAATCTGTTTTTCGGCTAGCTTTGGATTATAGGTTGCAACGCGTTTTTCTCGTAGTTTGATCTTATACTTCTTCCCGTTAGCATCTTCATAAGTGTACTCAAAATCGTCAACGCATTCCTTGATGCGATACTTAACGTTTCCTTCTTTGTCTTTTACATCTTTGTAATCATTGTCTAATAAAACCCATGTTTTTTCGGTCTCGGGAAGTGTACCAATCCGGGATCGGATAAGATTATGTGCATATGTGCTGCGCTGGAGGTTTCTCCCGAATATTTACTTTCAGGAGTTACAGAAGATAGCAAAAGGGGAAGGAGTGTGGATTATATGGTTATTCCTAGTGGTACAAAAGAACGAGAATTGATTGAGACTTTTAATGATATGGATTGGATAGATAGGGAACACTTGCTGGAATATGCAAAAAAGATACTTGCAAGAAATTGTAATAATGGAAATTGCATAAAAGAGAAACAAGATTCAATGTTAAAAATTGCCGAGTTTTGCAATATTGAAATGTTTATGGATTCAACCTTCGAGGGGGAACCGGCTCTGGTTGTACATTATATTGACGATGATGTAACTGGGGATATTGACATTGTAAATGAAATAATAAGTGGTGACTTTTCAAAGTACGTGTTTCCGGTTATTAAGGAGTGACTAAGTGACAATAAAGCGAGTTTGCTAAAAATGTGGAAAAACAAAAGAATAGAATTGTTACCGGAGTGGGAGTGAAAATTTTTATTATGGAGGATTAAACTTTTCTTAAAGATACATAATGATTATTTACATATTCAGTACGTAATGATAGATTAAGTTTTGTTGTTTGATTTGTATATATTAAGTTTTTGCTTCGTCGAAGCGATTATTGCAGGTTCTTTAGCAGTGGTGATTTTTTCCAGATTATAAATAATGCCTTGAAATGGCAGTAACTACATATTTATAATTAAAGGAGAATAATAGTTGAAGGACTACAAAGATTTATGTTTTTCAGATGATTTCATGTTTTGCAAAATATTGCAGGAAAATGAGGATCTCTGTAAAGAACTTACGGAATTAATACTTGGGCGTAAGATTGGAAGGATAGTTAAAACAGAAAAACAGAAGGCGATCCAGATAGCTCCGGATGGGCATGGTGTCAGATTCGACGTGTATTTCACAGATGATGAAATGAATGTCTATGATATAGAAATGCAGAAGACTGATACTAAAGAGATACCTCTTAGAAGCAGGTATTATCAAGGAATGATTGATCTTGATTTTCTCGCTACAGGTAAAGAGTATAAGGAATTGCCACATAGTTATGTGATATTTCTTTGCAAATTTGATTTGTTTAAGCGCGGGTACCACAAATACTCTTTTACTCCTAAATGTAAGGAAGTAGAAGAATTATTATTGGAAGATAAGACGGATAGAGTATTTATATGTGCCGGTGGCGACAAGAATGATGTTTCAGAGGATATGAAAAACTTCATTGATTACCTCGCAGGAAATATGACTAATAGTGATCTTGCTTCCAGACTTGAGAAAAAGGTTAGAGAAGCGATTGAAAAGAACAGATGGAGGAAAGAGTATATGACACTCCAGGAAATGATGAAAGATGAATTTGAAGAAGGTGTAAAGGAAGGCGTAAAGCAAGGAACAGATATACATCTTATTGAATTGATTTGCAAGAAGTTGTCAAAAGGTAAGGACACAGAAACTATTGCAGATGAAGTTGAGGAAGATCTTGATGTTGTTCAGACTATCTGTGATGCTGCGAGTGCCTTTGCTCCGGATTATGATGTGGACGCAATTTATAATGCATTAAAAGCGAAAGACAAGTTGCCTGTCTGATTTATTTAAAGACTGCCAAATTGTAGATTATTTCAATGACAAAGGCTAGTTCATGACGTACAATATCCCTATAGAGCGGCATGCTCTATGGGGAATTTTGTTTTTGGTGAACTGAATTAGTTAGAGGATTCTTATGATTAAATATATAAAAGGTGACATTTTTACTGCACCTGCACAAGTTATAACGAATACAGTTAATCTCGAAGGGGTAATGGGGAAAGGCATAGCATTGGAATTCAAGAAACGTTATCCGGATATGTTTAAAGCCTATAAGAAGAGATGCGATAGTGGAGAATTTAAGATTGGCAATTTGATGCTGTATAGGGATAGCGATAAGTGGATACTCCTGTTCCCTACAAAGGATAGCTGGAGAAGAAAATCTAAGCTTGAATATATAGAAAAAGGACTTCAAAAATTTGCAGATAATTGGGATAAACTTGGCGTTGATTCCATAGCGTTTCCGCCACTTGGATGTGGCAATGGTGGCTTATTATGGAGTGATGTACGTCCTCTGATGGAGAAATATCTGAAAAAACTACCGATAGATATATATATTTATACCGACATTTTTTGTGATGCCAATAATGAAAGCGGCGAATTATCAGACTTTGAAAGAATGCTTAATGGTGAAAATGGTTTAGATGGTTATCGATTATTTAAGCATAAATGTATTACATATTTAGCAAAAAACGGTGAAGTTACTGTTGATGACAATAAAGTATGGGCAATTACTGATGAAAATGAACTCATATTGGATTTAAGGCCTGTAGATGAAAGTAATCTTATTGGTGCATGGAATTATATTAGAAATGTAAAAGTTATCTCAAAAGATGAGGCAGAACAAAGATATGATGGGCTGCTGTACCCACTTATGGGACTTATGAGAAAAATAGATTATACATGTAGGATATATGTATCGAAGGATGGAGTTTCCTATACAAATGAGCCTAATGCCTATAGCTATAGCGTGGCATAAAGAGACGTGAGTGCAATGAAATATAAGGATATACTTAGTGAGCAGGCTAAAAAATTGAATATGGCTTATCGATATTGGCCTTATTATTTATATCATTTTTCTGATATTCATAATATAGTGAGCATACTTGAAGAGGGCGCTATATTATCACGTAATGCGACAAAACATCGAGGCATGATGGCTTCAGACAACTCAAGTGAAATAGTAATTCGGAAAACTAAAGAAGAAGCCTATGATTATGCAAGATTATATTTTAGGCCGCTCACACCTACTCAATACCATAACGAAGGTTACAAACCTGCAGAAGTGCGTGATATTGAAATAAATGCAAGTTGTCCGGTTCCAATATTCTTGGTAATGGATGCTGATGCAATACTTAGCATGGAAAATACATTTTTTGTTGAACAGGGCATAGCGGGTACAGGACATGCGAAAAAGACAGGAATTGAAGAATTTCAAAATCTTGATTTTGAGCAAATTTATGATAATAGAATCTACTCAGGAGATAAATGGAAAACAGCCAAGAAATACAGGATGTCTGAAGTGATAAGAGAAAATGGATTTCCAATAGACAATGTTTTAAAAGCAATTATTTGTCGAAGTAAGGCAGAACGGAACACGCTGTTATATTTGCTTAAAGAAAAATCTGATAGGTTATATGAAAAATATAAATCGATGATTCATGTCAGGGCAGATTTTGAATGCTTTTATTACAACGGATTATATGTTGAGGATGTTCATATCCGAAACAATATTTTAGATATTGATTTTAATGATCCTGCTATTCGTGGATATCATGTTGCTAAAGTGGATATGAAGATTAAACTATTATTCTGTGACTTTGAAGGAAATGTCACTAATGAACAGGAATATCATAGAGTTGTTGATTATGATAGCTCTGTAGGGTTTCAGATACCGATTGATGATCCGATACTTTCGGATAGTGTTAGGATTACAATTCTATTTGATGGCATAGAAATATTTAAAGATGTCCTGTATATAAGTGAAGATGTTATGATTTAGTACTCTTGATGGCAAACTTGCTTCCAGGCTTGAGAAAAGGTTAAGAAAGTTATTACAAAGAACAGGTGGAAGAAAGAATATATGATACTCCAGAAAATGATGGAAGATGAATTTGAGGAAGACCTTGATGCTGTTTGGGTTATCTGTGATGCTGCGAGTACCTTTGCTCCTGATTATGATGTGGACGTAATTTATAATGCACTAAAAGCGAAAGACAGGTTGCCTGGCTGATTTATTTTAAAGACTGCTAAATATAGATTATTTCAATGACAAAGCCCCTTATTTAGCGTATAATATCCCTATAGAGCTACATGCTCTATGGGGATTTTCTTATGGGTTAGATTTAATGAAAAAAGTTATAATCTGGGGGCATATTATATTCTGATTTATTAACGGCAGCGCGCCCGGATTGACTGGGTGTGGCTGCTTTTTGTTTTTTATAAAGTGCTACTATGATTAGATATAATAATGCTAACATCCAGAGTGGGCTATTTATAATACCATGAACTTTGAATGAGGTGTGGGAAAGAGTATGGCTTTAGAATGATAAATGATATCCCAAAATGTTCGATACATATAAAAAGATTACGTTAGCGGAGAATTGTAGATAAGGAATCGTTTGCTATATAAAGAGTACGTCAAATGTACATTACTATTTCATATGAAGAAGTGGTGAATAATTTTTTAGCTAAACTTTTTCGATACGGGACTACAAGCGTTTGCATATAATTGAGATACTTTAGGCATGAATTCAATACATTCACTTTTTGGGATGTGGCAATCTTATATGGAATATTGCCTAGATGCTGATGGTTAATTCATGTAGCCAGATATCGATGGTTTCACGATGGGTATAATTAGATGAGAAAAATCAAAAAAAAAATAGCTGTAATTGGCGCTAAAGGAATACCATCTCATGTGAGTGGGTTGGAAGTGTATATTCAAAACCTTACAGTTGAAATGATAGATGATTTTGATATTACTGTTTTTAGTCGTAAGAGATATTGTGATGTTATATTACAAGATTACAAAGGTGTTAAGGTGCGATATGTACCATCAATCAATACAAAACACCTAGATGCAATTACATATAGCGTAATTGCAACTGTTCTTGCGTTAATTGGACATTATGATATTTTTTGGTATCAAGCATTAGGACCAGCTGTAACGATGCCATTGACAAAATTATTTAAAAAAAAAATAGTGAGTACAGTTCATGGTCTTGACTGGAAAAGGGACAAATTTGGTAAGGTTGCATCAGCGGTTCTTAAGTTGGGTGAAAGATGTATAGCGAATAATGCTGATATAATAATAACTCTTCAGAAATTCGATGATGGATATTTTAGAAAGAAATGGAATAAGAATACAATTTTAATCCCTAATGGTGTCAGGCAGCCCTGCTTTAGGGATGCCATGGAAATAACTAATAAATATGGATTAAAAACGGGAAGTTATATATTATTTATGTCGCGTATAGTCCCAGAGAAAGGGGTTCATATACTTGTTAAGGCTTATCAGAGGTCTGGAATTGATAAAAAGTTGGTTATAGCAGGTAGAGGGGTTCATACAGCTGGTTATGAAGATGACATTAGAAAAATGGCTCAAAATGATGAAAATATAATTTTTACAGGATTGGTTGATGGAGCCTTAAAGGAAGAACTATATAGTAATGCATATGCATATGTTTTACCTTCTACTATTGAAGGACAGAGCATAGGTCTGCTTGAAGCTATGAGTTATGGCTTGGCATGTATTGTCTCTGATATCCCCGAAAATATTGATGTTGTTCGGGATGCAGGTATACATTTCGAGGTTGATAATGTTGAAAGCTTGAAATTAGCTTTAATTGATTGCGCCAATAATAAAGAAAAAATTGTCAGTATAGGAAAGGAAGCGCAGAAACAGATATGTGATAATCATAATTGGAATAATACTTTGGCGCAAACAGTAGATACTTTTAAAACATTGTTATGACTGAGATATTCAGGGGAATAAGATATGAATAGGTTTAATGAACAAGTACAAAGAAAAAACAGATATTTCAGTTTCAAGGGTTTGGATAATTATAATGATAATGAGTTATCAGATATTCAAAAATGTCAAGCTGTAATTAATTTGGCATACAATGAAATAAAAGAGAGCGAATGTATTAGCGTTGGGATAGAAGTACTTGGACCATTGATTACTGGCTATTCAATTTGGCTTAGGCAATTATTATGTATAGAGAATGTAGATGCATTATTTTTTTTATCAAGAGAAGGCGATGCTCTAAAGAGTGTATATGATACGTTATATGGAAAAAATGATGATAATTCATATTTACATATTTCAAGGATATCTATGATACGTGGATGTATGAAACTACTATCATCTGCAGATCAATTTATGCGACTAATATCAGGTCTTTTGAACAATATTAGTACAATTAGTGGTGTATGTGAACTCCTTGGTTTGTCACAAAATGAAATAGATAAGATAGAAAAAGACTTTGGGTTGCGTGGGGAATTGGATGTCCATTCGCTGGTAGAGTATAACACTTTATATGAAGCTATTTTAACTGTAGGAGACGAAACACTTACAAAACAATATAGTATAACTAAGGACTATTTTAGGCAGCGAGGAATATTAGATGGTAAACGAGTTATGATTGCAGATATTGGATGGGCAGGAACAATGCAATGCTTGCTGCAACTGATGTTTCCGGATGTTGTTTTTATTGGTGCATATTTAGCAGTAAATGATTTTCATAATGAAACAACGTATAAGAATTTGAAAAGATATGGATATATATGTGATAGTGAGACCTGGCATTTAAATGGACAAGAAATTCGGTTTACTACATTGGCATTGGAGAGCTTGTTGCAAAATAGTGAAGGTACTACATTGGGATATGAAGATATAAATGGAAAAGTTGAGGTTGTGACAGAAGAGAGGCCTGATAAAGAACGGATAGAGCCGGTAGTTGATGAATTACGTGATGGTTATATTGCTTTTGCAAAAGCATATCAGATATACAAGATTGATGGTGAATATGAAAAAGTGAATCCTAACGTATCAAAGATTGGTTATGTTGAGTTTGCTGTAAGTCCCAAAATGTCTACAGTTGAGTTTTTTGACAAATACAAGAATTTAAGCTTAATGATAGATTCGAATATTACAGCGGCCCATTCATTAGTTTATTATTTTTTTCATCCAAAATCTTTTTATAAAGAATTAGACATTTCAAATGCAAAGATTATTTGGCTTAAGTCAGTATTTAAGCTCCCTTTGCCATATTATATAATTCTGTGTTTTTTAGTTAATAAAGTTCATTTAAAATCTAAACGTCAAAAGTTTAATGAGAGTGTCTAAAAAGAAACGCGAGTATTGACTAAATGAATAGAACAGCCAATTAACATTATACTTGTACGAAGATTGAAAATGTGAATTATAAGAAGGTAAGAGCTGTTGATATTAAAAAAAATAATAAAACGTGTAGTAAAAAACTTATTTGGCAGGGAAGTTTGTGACTTTCCTCTGGCTGTTATAGCATGGGCAGATGTTATCTCGTTTGATATGTATGATACTTTGATTTTTAGATCATGCGGAGATGCTAATGCTGTTTTTAAGGAAGTTGAAAAACAATGGAATAATATACATAATCAGTATATTTCTGGATTTGCGTTAAAAAGAGCTGTAGCTGAAAAGAAAGCAAAGAAAAGTTGTAAAAGAGAAATAAACTTGAAAGACATATATAATGAAATAGATGGTTATAGAATAACAGAACTTGAGGAATTATATGATTATGAGATAAAAAAAGAAATAGATACAGCTGAATTAAACAATGAGATGTATGAATTATATAAAAAGTGTATCGAAACTGGAAAAAAAATAGTGATAATGTCTGATATGTATATGCCCAAAGTGGTTTTGGAAACTATTCTAAGAAATCATGGAATTGTTGACTATGATGAGATATTTGTTTCAGGTGATGTTGGAGAATCAAAGCAATCCGGAAAATTATATAAAAAGGTATTATCTGAACAGATAGGCTCCTATGGCAATATACTTCATATAGGTGACAATGTATATTCTGATTTTTTGATGGCTAGGATAATGGGAATTAAAGCAATTCTCTATTCTAGGAAGTTATAAGTCTAATAAGAATATACTATTTTGAGAACCAGTAGTAATAGATGTGTATGAGTTATGTATATAAAAAGAACAATAATAGTTTGAAGCTATGGATGGCTATGTCTATAGCGGTATTGTTTTTTATATATGTTTGGCATTTATCTATAGTTATGGCGAATAAGAATGATATTACAATTTTATTGTAGAGATTTTTACTTTGATGAATTAGTAAAGATTTATAAGGAAAGATGTGATTTATGCTTCAGTAAAAATACCAAGCATTTGATAGCATTGCTTGAAGAAAATGATTTTTGACATCATGGATCAGATTCTTCAAACACAATGCTGATATGGTATTCAATTACTAATGAAAAGAGTGTTAAAAGCTATGATACATGTGCTAATTATTGGGTTGACAGATACTTTGGGTGGGGTAGAAAAATATATAAAGAATCTTGTCATGTCAGCAGATAAAAATGAGTTTATGTTTGATTTTCTTATAAAAAGTGAAAATGCTCCAGTGTTTGAGAGGGAAATAAGTTCTTTTTATGAGAATAAATGTAAATATTTCCATATTACAAAGATTTCTAACAATCCAATAAGCTGGTTAGTAGAGATGCGGGATTTTTTTAAAAGAAATGCATATGATGTAATTTATATTAATACCTGCAGCGCCTCTGATATTTTGTATTCATGTATTTTTAATCACGAAGCAAAGGTCATAATACACAGCCATTATTGTGGTATTCATTATGAATTAAAAAATCAACCTTTTAAAAAATTGGCAACTTGGAAATCTGATTTACTGTTAGCTTGTAGTGAAAAAGCAGGAAATTGGATGTTTACAGATGATAAAAAGTATACAATTATTAAGAACGGAATTGCTACACTAAAATACAAGTTTTCTGAGAAGAAAAGAAAAGAATATAGAGAAAAGTATCATATTGGACTTGATGAGTTGGTAATAGGTAATGTTGGCAGGTTAGAATACCCAAAAAACCAGATATTTCTTGTTGGATTACTTGCAGAATTAATCAAGAACAATAAAAAAAATGATGTGTACAAAAATATCAAGTTGATTTTGGTTGGGGATGGTCAAGATAGGGAGTCTATTGCACTTTATGCAAATAAACTAGGTGTTTCTGATAATTTGATTTTTGCAGGGCTACTTGAAGAAACGTCTGAAATATATAATGCATTCGATATTTTTATCATGCCATCGTTTCACGAGGGATTGCCAATGGCTGGAATTGAAGCGCAATGTAATGGATTGCCATGTATTTTTTCTGATGGGATAGATAGGCAAATTCTAATAACAGATATAGCTGAAATGCATTCTCTAGATGATGGATATGATGAGTGGGTAAGAGCCGTGTTTCTTGTTAGTAGGAAGGAAATTGACCGAGCGTGTTATGCGAATCAGTTACAAATAAAGGGATATGACTATAAATCTAGTGCTATAAAAGTATTGGATTGTATTAAAGACTTATCCGCAATTGGTTAATTGATTGCGGATAAGTTCATAGCCTAAAGGAATGCTTTGCTAAACTAAAGGATTTTTGTAGTTATGATAAAGTAACTATTTACCATGTTGTTATTGGTAATCTATCTTTTTTTTATGGATACGACGAAGGAGACCTATGCCAAAAATCGGAATATTAACAGTACATTGTTCTAGCAATTTTGGTGCATCGCTTCAGGCGAGTGCTTTATTGAAATACTTGAAGGATAGAGGCAATGAGGTTGAAATCATTAATTATAGATTTAGGGGTTTTTTAGATGCTCATGATTACAGCATTAAGGAGCAATTGAATATAAAACAGAATATTAAAAAAACTGTATTATATCCATGGACGCATGGGCGATATGCTAAATTTTTACAGTTCGAAAGAGATTTTATTTATCCGCAGACAGAGTGCGTTTATGATGCTTGTGATTTTAGAGACTTAGAGGAGAGGTATGATGTTTTCCTTGTAGGAAGTGACCAAGTTTGGAATCCTAATCACATACAATATGACAAAAACTTTTTTTTTGACAACATTCATAAGGGGATAAAAGCATCATTTGCAACTAGCTTCGGAAAATCAGAGCTTTCAGACAGAGAACTAAATTTTATAAATGATTGTTTGCCCAATATAAATTATTGTAGTGTCAGGGAGAAATCAGGCTGGAACATAATTAAAAATACTAATCCGTTACTAGATGTGGAAGTATTGGCAGATCCTGTATTTTTGCTTGATGCAAATTATTGGAAAAATATTGAAAAGCGAATACTAGTACCACAAAATTATGTTTTGTTTTATTTTGTTGGGGATTATGATTTGAACCTATGTAAATACTTAGTGAATGATTTTAGAAAAAAGAGGTTGAATATAGTCTTTTTAAAATCAATATTTACAGGGTGGATGGGGGATGTAAATATATACGATGCGGGACCGTTAGAGTTTCTTTATCTTATTGACCATGCATCATTTGTTATAACCAATTCATTTCACGGTTCTGCGTATAGCATTATTTTTGATAGACCCTTTTTGACAGTGGAGAGTTTGGGGAAAAACGAGAGATTATGCTGCCTTTTTGAGGATTTGAATATTCCAAATGTTCAAATAAAATCTGAAATGGATTTTAAAGATGGTCTTTGGAAGATTGATGATAATATGTTGAAAATTCAAAAAAGCGATTATATCGCAAATAATCTAGAAAAGGTTGACGGTTTTCTTTCTCAATTTGGCGTTTAACGTCATGTAACTATAAACTATAAGCGTACAGATTCAGGTAATAGAGACATAGGTTTTGACAACGCCCATTGCGTTAAGTGGGTAATGATTGTTTTCAAGATGAGTGAGTTATGATTATTAGAATATATAAGGAGAAGATTTTATTTTATTATACATTTATCATATGGTTTATAGTGGATGTTCTTTCGCATACAACTATAGAAAAATCAACGGGGATTCCTCTATCATTAATTGATAATATTACAGATATCGTAGTGTTGATTATATTAGTGTCTCAAATAGTGTTTGAACAGGCGTATTCAAGAATCGAATTATTATTTGTAGTTATTATTTTTGTATTGGTTTCATTGTCTGCATTCTCATGTGGTGACAATAAGTTTATTTCACTTTTTTTGTTTATCGTTGCAGCTCGCGGAGTAGATATGAAGCGGTTGACATTGTGGGTTTTTCGAGTTCTTGTGGCTATTACATCTATTGTCATATTACTGACATCTGCAGGTATATTGGATGATAAGACATATCGTAGAATTGGTTTGGTTAGACATTCATTAGGATTTGAACATCCTAATGTACTTGGAGTTGTGATATTTCAGATTGCAGTATGCTTCTGTATTTTAAATGAAAATAAAATAATTAGACAAATAATTGCAATAGTTGTTGCGATATTATTTGATTTTATGGTACCAAATTCACAAAGTCCCACAGTTATTTTGGTTGTGTTATTGATTGTTTTACCAATTTATCAGTTGATTCAAAGAAAGGAATACAGAGGTGCGACTCTCAAAAATTGGATGCTTCATGGAGCAATAGCATGCAACTTCTTTAGTGTATTGTTAACTGTTATTGACTACAGTAAGATCCCTATTCTAAATAGAGTTGATGATTTCCTTTCAATGAGATTTAAATATGCAAGGATAGCTTATCGAGAATCCGGTATAAAACTGTTAGGACAGATAATATATACAGCTGAGGAAAACCGTAAGCGAATGGCTTATAAAGGACATTTATTTCTAGATAATGCATATGCAACTATTTTACTAAGGTATGGAATTGTTATTTATGTTATTTTCTCGCTTGCATATATTTCTACGATGCGGTTACAAATGAAAAAGCGTAATAGCTTATTATTTGTTATTCTTTTTGTTTTTGCAATATACGGAATCATGGAAACATCAATGTTCATGCTAGAGTATAATTTCTTATTGATATGTATGTCAGATATTCTATATTTTAGAGATAGAAAGAATTTGGATGAGTGTGACAAGAAGCCTTTGAAGCTAGACGCGTGAAAATAAAATGGTCAATTACATTCGCAAAAATATGAATATTTCACTAATAGGTAAAAAGTGCACAGGGTGCTTGGTGTGTGTTAAAATATGTCGCTTTGCAGCTATAAAAATTGTAAATAGTGATGAAGGTTTTTTATATCCTCTTGTTGATGATGGAGCATGTTCAGGATGTGGAAAGTGCATTAAGTATTGCCCAGAATGTAGTGTTTCTGTGGTGAAATATCCAATTCAGCAATATGCTGCTCGTGTAGTAGATGGTAATAGTACTATTATGAGCACTTCAGGAGGTGCATTTTTTATTCTTGCTAAATACATAATTGAGAAACATGGTGGATATGTATGTGGAGCTGCGTTTGATTATAATAATTTTGAGGTCAAGCATATTATTATTGATGACATAAAACAGATAAGCAAATTACAAGGGTCAAAGTATGTTCAAAGCAATATCTACTATTGCTTTGATAAAATATTAAATTTGTTAAAAAATAATAGGTATGTATTATTTACAGGGACGCCTTGCCAAGTAGCGGCAGTTAAGAATTATTGTCGTGGTTTTCTTGATTACTTATATACAGTCGATATTATCTGCCATGGAGTACCTAGCCCGGAAAATTTTAAAAATAATATTAGTCGATATGTAAATAATAAAAAAATTAGGAATATAAGATTCCGGCATCGGACTAGGCATGAAGCAAGCTCTTATAGCTATTACATTGAATATGAAGATAATTCATCAATAATAGTTTATCCTGAGCGAGATGTTTATTATTCAGCTTTTCTATTAGGCTATTCAGTTAGGGAGAGTTGTTATTCATGTAAATATGCGAGAAGAGATCGTGTTGGAGATATTACTTTGGGGGACTGTAATGACAGGCGGCAATATGTATCAATTGAAAAAGGATTTGTTTTGTCTGATATACTTCTAAATACTGAAAAAGGTCTGAAAATGTGGGAATGTGTACGAGACAAAATGTATTATGTGAAACTTGATTATGAAAAAGAAAGCATTATGAATAGACAGTTAAGCACTCCAACAGAAAGGCCTTCTCTCCGTGACGAGTATTATATTGATTGTAAGGTAATGACTTACCCTTTATTGTTGAAAAAATATGGGTTATCAATTAAAGGGGTATATAAAATTAAAAATATAATAAAAAGACATACGAGTAATAAGGCAAGAAAATGTATAGAGCAAATATGGTTGTTTTTGAAAAATGCCATCTAATTTTACCGGAATAAGTATATAACAAATGAAATGAGACTGTAATATATGGAAAAAAAACATATTTATTATGTAGTAAAAACTGATCTTCATTATTATCCGCCATGTGTCACGCAAATTAGGATTCTCAGAAAATTGGGGGTAAAAATTACTGTTCTATATGGATCTTCTGATGACAAAATTTTGAGTTTACTGAGAGATGAAGGGATAGATTGTGTTGAGATGATTCACAAGATGAATAGATTTCCTGGTATCTTGGATAAGATTAATAACTTTTATTGGTTCAGATATTCAGTAATGAAGTATTTAAGGGGGAGAACATCAACACCAAAAATATTATGGTTTGGAAACGTTGAAAGTATGTTGCCATTTATTGGTGCACTAGGAAATATTGAATATGTGATTTCCTTTTTAGAATTGCTTGACACATCTTGCTTAAAGCGAGTTTTATCAAAGAGTATGGCACAAAATGCAGCTATCGTAACAACTTGTGAAGAAACACGTTCATACATAATGAAAGTATGGTTTCATCTTGATGTTGTTCCGTATACAATTCCTAACAAACCTTATTATATTGATTATAAAAGGGGGGACTATATATCAAATAGCAAGGCAAGAGAAGCACTGAATACAATTGGAAATAGCAAATATATTATTTATCAAGGAATTTTTCAAAACTATCAATATATAAGTGCTATTGCCAGTGTTCTGCGTGATTCCTTTCCAGATATTTATCTGTTATTGGTTGGAATTGATAAATATAATGTAATTCCTAAAGTTAGAGATATTCACAAAAAAACAGTCATCCTTGAATATATACCAGCACCTGAGCATCTACAACTTACAGGCAATGCGTATATTGGAGCGATTTTTTACAAACCGGACACATTGAATAAAGCGTTTTGTGCTCCAAATAAGATTTTTGAGTATTCATATTTTGGACTTCCAATGCTTTGCAACGACATTCCTGGGTTAAAAAATACTGTAGGCAAAGCAAACGCTGGATTATGTATTGATTTTTCATATCAAAAAGTTATTAATGCGATAGAAAAGATAGATAACAATTATGACTATTACAGTAACAACTCTCGTCAGTTTTATGAAAGCGTAGATAATATATCAACACTTAAAGAAATCGCATCAAAGATTGAAGCCATATAAATTGTCGATTATTAAATACTGAGGATAATGGTACTCAATCTAAGAATGTGAAAGTAATATAAAAATTTCTCGTGATAGGAGAGGTAACCCTACGGTGCTAAAAAGGTTTGATGATAGAGTTTATAAAAATGGGGTTTGGTTATATTTATTACAACTTGCAAATACTGTATTACCTATAATTACTATTCCTTACATCACAAGAATAATGGGACCATCAAATTATGGGACGTTTTCATTTGCTATAAATATTGTTGGATACTTACAAACTGTAATAGAATATGGTTTTGGAATGTCAGCATCAAGGAAAATCGTATTACTATCAAAGCAGGAGGACAGAAATGGTGCCATTAAACTGTTCTCAGCGGTCGTATATTCGAGGATTATTTTCTTTTTCATTTGTGGATTATTTATAACTTTTTTCATGATGACTATACCTATGGAAGGAATATATAAAAACTGTATATGTATATTATTCTTAGGAATGGCTGGTTATTGCCTCCAGCAGAACTGGTTTTTTCAAGGGATACAAGAGATGCAGTACATAGCTATAATATGCATTTTTTCTAGAACTATTTCAGTTGTTATGATATTTTTGCTTATTAGAAAAAGCGAAGATATACTATTATATTCTGTATTATATTCGGTTTCTCCTGTTATTAATGGGATATTAGGAACCTTCATTGCAATAAAAAAATATAAAATGAGATTTATTGCCATTAGACTTAGGGATATTGCTGGAGAAATACGAGCAGGGTGGAATGTGTTTAGCACCCAAATGAGTTCAAAAATTTTTGGTGGTATAGGGATAACATTTCTCGGAATGATGTCATCAAGCTATGACGTTGGCATTTATGCTGCTATTCAAAAGATTCCTAATGTTGTGATGCTTTGCTGGGCACCTATTAGTCAGGTTCTATATCCTATTTCTAGTGAGTTGGTAACAGATTCGTTTGTAAAAGGGAAAAAGAAGCTCTTAGGTTTACGTAGAGTTATTCTGATGTTTTTTATAGTTATTACTGTTTGCATAGCTTTTTTTTCTAAACAAATAATCATTTTAGTTTTGGGAGTAGAATATAGAGACTATTATTTCTTGTCATTTCCGCTTCTTATGTGGGTGATTGCAGGAATTAACAATAATTTTTTAGGTATTCAATTATTGCTTGGTGGAGGATTTGATGCAGAGTACAGTTATTGCTTTCAAATATCAGTTGTGTTAACAGTTATATTTAATTATGTACTTATAAAATTGTATGGAATTATAGGTGCTGCGATTGCTCCGCTTATTTCTGAATGTATATTAACGATCCTTTTAAAGTTTAGAATTAGTAGTATTGAAAAGAAAATAGAATAGCTTTTGACATAATAATGGGTGAATAATTTGAAAAGAGTGATGATAGTCTTTGGCACACGTCCTGAGGCGATTAAGATGTGCCCGTTAATTAAAGAATTGCAAAAGAGAGAATTTGCTAAAGTGGTGGTATGTGTTACTGGCCAACATAGGCAAATGCTGGATCAAGTTTTATCAGCTTTTGACGTTGTGCCTAATTATGATTTGGCCATAATGAAAGAAAAGCAGGATTTATTTGATATTACTGATTCAATATTAAATGGGATGAAAAGAGTTTTAGAGAAAGAAAGTCCTGATATTGTACTTGTTCATGGTGATACAACAACTACCTTTGTTACATCTCTAGTATGCTTTTATTTACGAATTCCTATTGGCCACGTTGAAGCTGGATTGAGAACTTATGATATTTTTTCACCATATCCAGAGGAGTTCAATAGGCAGGCGACAGGTATTATAGCCCAATATCATTTTACACCAACGGTTGAATCAAAAAACAATTTATTAAGAGAAGGAAAAAAAACCAATAGTATATATATTACAGGAAACACGGCTATTGATGCATTAAAAACGACTATAAGGGATGATTTTCAGCATGAAGTATTAACATGGGCTACTGATAGTAAATTGATATTGATTACAGCTCATAGGAGAGAAAATATAGGCGCTCCCATGCAAAATATGTTTAGAGCAATAAGAAGGGTTGTAGAAAATAACCCAGGAGTAAAAGCTGTATACCCAATTCATTTGAATCCCAAGATTAGAGAAATAGCCAAAAACGAATTATCAGGAATTAACCGAATTCGTATAATCGAACCACTTGATGTTGTCGAATTTCATAATTTTATGTCAAAAGCATATCTTATATTGACTGATTCTGGAGGTATTCAGGAAGAGGCTCCAAGTTTGGGCAAGCCTGTATTGGTAATGCGTGATACTACAGAACGCCCAGAAGGAATAGAAGCAGGAACTCTTAAATTGGTTGGGACTGAAGAAGAAAGTATTTTTGAAGCTTTTTCCAAACTTCTGAATGACAGAGAAGCATATGACAAAATGGCATTCGCATGTAATCCATATGGCGATGGGCATGCAAGTGAGAGGATTGCTAATGTTTTGGAATTTGGAGAAATGAAAATATAGCGTATAGTCAGCGTGGAAGGAGTAGTCTACTGTTACATGCTATATAAGTATTTGTAAAACGGAGTGATGGTAATCAGGACAAGATGATTACGAGGTTGAAGATGACTTTGATAAAAAATAGAGTCACAGGATGAAGGTTTCCTTGAGAAGTTTAGAAATCGTTATCAGGAGATTTATGATAAGCTACGTGAAAAGCTGGAGACCGGGCAGATTGATGTTTTGACACATCACTCGATTATAATGTTGTCCAAGAAAGTGATTGCTGCACTAACGGCGCAGCGGAAGATCGTAAAAGAGGAGGCCGAGAGAATCATGGGTGGACAGGTACTTGATTACGAGACGAAGGAACTGATTCGTACGGGAATAGAGCAAGGTATAGAGCAGGGAATGTCTAAGCAAAGTGCTGATGATATTCAAAAATTAAAGGCTTTTTTTCTGAAAACTAATCCCGGAATGACGGATCAAGAGGCTTTGGAAGAGGCAGAAAAAGTATTAAATAACTAAATAATTTTGCTTGAATTATTCGGAGCCGGCATAACTGCCGGCTCCTTTTGACAGCAAGCTTAGGAACAATCAACTAATCACATATCTTTCCCATATTCCCAGTTAACAACGTAGTATTGTCCTGCTTCAACATCGGTGTATGCATTGTACATATCAGGGATAATCAACTGAATATATGGATTATCCGGAACGAAGCAGGGGTTATTGATTGTTATATCTTTTGGGTCGATTGTGACATCCGGAAGAGGTTCTTCGTAGTCGGTATCACCTTCCTCCTGAGCGTACCATGTATAGTGAGCATTTGTTATGGAGACATCCAGCATTTCGGGTGTGATAAGCATGTTTGGCTTCATATCAGCAAAGCTGTAACCGTCCTTGAGTTTCACATTTATTGTTGTATGCAGGTCACCCTCAACGACACCCCAGGCGAAGTCTTCATTGGCGATGCCGATTTCCGGCTGATAGCATCCGGGACCATAGGTGTTGGCTTGCCAAAGCGCATATACATCTTCCGGACTCCAGAATTTATTCATGCCATTGTTAGATGGATCGTGGTCAGAGGTTTCTATTGTTTCAGTTGTTTCGGCAGGTGCTTCGACTACTGCATCGGTAGCAGGGGTGACCTCATTGGCAGTCTCATTGTCAGAAGAGACAACAGCATTAGTAACTTCATCAGTAGAATAGGCAACAGCATCTGCAGCGTCCTCATTTGAAGTTACAACATCACCTGCAGTTTCCTCGCTAGAAGAAACAATATCATCTTCTGTTCCCTCAGTAGAAGAGATAGTATCATCCACTGTTTCCTTGGCAGAGGCTGTTTTTTCTACGGCGTCATTTTCATCATAAGGCTTGAAAATTGCGTAATTATCACCATCAATCACCTTAAGGCTGTTTTTAGACAACTCATAATTTACCAGGCAGGTAGTTCCGAGAGGTGCGGATATTTTTAGCCTGCCATCGACCAGAGAGTAGCTGAAGTATCCGACACTTTCATAATCATCACGGTGATCGCTCTTGGCATCAATTATCACAGAACCATCACTTAGAAATTCTACATTGAAAAAATATTCCCCCAGATAACCATTTGAACCTGATTTAGGAAAAACTTCAGGCAATTCACTACTCACCTCTTCCAGGTGCCATACTGTGCCCTGAATTAGTTCCTCATCTGATTTCTTTCCGCATCCCATCATGGATATTACCATGATGAATGCTGCAACAATTGTTACTATTTTTTTCATCCAATTTCCTCCTTGAATTTTTATTGTCCCCTCAAACTCTTCTATAATACATTATCAAAAAAACGTTAACAATATGGTTTGGCATGGAATAATCCTTTTGATATTTAGGCAACCTCCGTGGATGGATGCTCATGCTGGTTATGGCGAAAAAGAACATTGTACAGAGAAAATTACACACGAAGCGATTTCAAATTACTTTGCTGGCGTGAATAAGAAATATGATTTAAGTACAGAGAAGGGAGTTAAAAGATATATAGCATCCTTGGGAGTGATTTGATTATTTAAGGGACAGAATATAGAGCATCTTCACATAAAATCAAAAGCGGAGATGCTTTTTCATGGTATAATTTATATAATGTTATATAGAGATTCTGTAGCTTATACAGTTGTGCTAGTTTGGGCATAACGAAAGTAGGGGGTCGCTTATGAGGGATGATTTAAATGTATTAACACGTGATCAGCAAAGGGCTATGCAGGTTCTGAATTCCGGATTAAATGTGTTTTTATCCGGGGCAGCAGGTACCGGTAAGTCTTTTTTGATAAATGAGTTTTTAAAGGAAAAGAGGAGTAAAAATGTTATTCTCTGTACGCCTACAAAAGAAGCAGCAGAGAGCTGTGGTGGGGAGTCTCTTCAAAAAGTTTTTGAGATGCCTGACAGGATTCTGAGGGTTGGAGAATATAACGTTGATCCCAGTCAAAGGCTCGACCAGGCGGACATTATCATTATCGATGATATAAACAATTGCAGGGTTGATATGTTTGAGTATGCGATTCGAACGTTGCAGTTTATTGATAATCTAAAGGAACTGGCATCTTCGGAGGAGCATAGCGATAAGCAGATAATTCTCGTTGGGGATTTTTATAAAAAACCGCCCAGGATAGAAAAAGAGGACAGAGCTCAGTTTATATCCGAGTGGGGAGTAAAAAGAGGCGAGGATCGCTTTGCCTTTAATTCATCACTTTGGGATGAACTGCTTTTGGCTAATGTTATTTTGAAGTCAATCATAAAGAAGGATGAAGTTCCTGAATATATGGATAGAGTCAATCTGATCCGTTCTTATTATGAAGCCGGTTCGGATCTCTATATGCATGATCAGACTCTTCGCACAACCAAGGTTGTATTTGATTTCTATGAGGGTATAGCAATCAGGAATTATCCTAATGTGGACAGGATAAGGCAGATCAATGCCAAAACCTATGATGACTGGAATAAAGCCGAGGATGATGAGCTTAAGGACGAGTGGGCTATGGGGCTTGGAATAGATGAGATTGCCAAGGCTCACGACAGGACAGTCGGTGCCATCAGATCCAGGCTTTTGAAGATTTCATAAAAAAGGTGACAATTACAAAATAAAAAAGATTGAAAGTGGGGTAAATATTTAGGGTACATCTATCAAAATAAAAATATATCAGAAATAAGTAAATTTTAGAGTGAAATAAGAATTATTGATATCAGAACATACGTTTGATATCATGTATATAATCTTAAGATTTACTATGGTGTTAAGGATGGATGTATGTAAATGAATTTAAAAATATATAAACGTGCAAACGAAATACTAAAGGAGATATATGGTGCTGAGGCTACATTTAGAGAAGGACAATATGAGGCAATAGAATCTGTTCTTACAAGAAAACGGACTGTTGTTGTTCAAAAAACAGGGTGGGGGAAATCATTAGTTTATTTTGTTGCTTCCAGAATGATTTCGGAATTAAGAGGTGGAAGTATAACCATAATAATTAGCCCATTGCTTGTTCTGATGGATAATCAAAGAATATTGGCTGAGAATGCTGGCCTTAAATGTGCAATGCAAAAATGCATTAGAATCGATAGAAATTGAGGATGATGAAGAAATAAATGGTAAAGTTATTCTTATAGATGATATGGTAGATTCAAGATGGACTCTTACTGTTTGTGGAAGATTGTTAACTAAGAATGGCGCGGAGTCAGTATTCCCTTTCTGTTTAGCAGATAGTAGTATGCAAGGTGATGATTAATGGACAAGGATTCAGAAAAAGTAATTTTATTGTGTGGCGTTTTTAATGATTCATATAAGCCATTGACACGTGCTGCATTTTGGAAACTTTATCACCAAAACAATGATTCTGTTGATGAAGTTTTTAATTCTGGAGATAAAACTGTAGAGGAATTGAAGAAAAGAAGTGGTTCATTAGCTTTTGCACTCGAAAAGTTATACGAAAGAGGTTTTAGAATAGTGACATTTCTTGATGATGAATATCCAAAGAGGTTAAAAGCAAGACTCGGGGATATGTGTCCACCTATTCTCTATACATGTGGCAATAGTGAATTAAGAAATAAGAAAACAGTAGGCTATGTTGGTGCTAGAAATATTGAAGATTGTGATGTTAAATTCACGCAAGAGCGTGTTAAGGAAAACATTGCGGATGGATTCGGTATTGTGACGGGCGGAGCTAAAGGCATAGATGATATAGCCCTGAAAAGCGCACTAAGTAATGATGGATTTGCAATTCTTTTTTTACCGGATAATATTTCAATAAAAGTTAGAGAACCTATTATCCATCAGAATATTTTGGATGGAAAGTTGTTAGTTTATAGTCATGTTTCTCCGTTTGCAACTAAGTCAAGAAATAGCTTTGTGGCTGCAGCTATGGAACGTAATAAATACATTTATGCTATGTCTAATGCAACGGTTGTTGTACATGCTGATTATAATAAAGGTGGGACATGGGCAGGAGCGACAGAGGCTTTAAAGCACAAATGGGGATATGTTTATACATGGGATAATAAAAAATATATTGGAAATCAAAAGCTTATAGAACGAAATGCTGTACCACTTTCGGATGATGGACAACGCATATCGAATGAAAAAGATGATTGTAATTCTGATCAGGAATTAAGTGGTAAACAATTGTCATTGTTTGACTATTTCAATAATGACAGGAAAGTTATGCAAGGGTAAAAATATATTTTTGTTACATACATAGAATATAAGGAAATCATACTGAAACAATATGGATTGGACAAATTATTTCGACTCCCTCACCTTACGCAAAGGTGGGGAGTATTTTAGTAAGGGAAAAGTTAAGGGGTTTGTGCAGACAGAGGATGGCTGTATGGCGAGAGTCCTTGGCACGCATGTTTATAATGTCCGTGTGAAGGGGCTTAAGATAGGGCATCTGATGTTTGCATGCAGTTGCCCTGTTGGCGTTAAGGGAAAACTCTGTAAGCATGAGGCAGCAGTCATGTACGAATGGGAGACCGAAAACTCAGGGCTTTCACTGGCTGGTAATGACTTCGAATCAGATCAGGGTCGCACTTTTTTCAATGTAAGACAGGTGATTCAGAATAGCGGAATAGATACTGAGACCATGGAGAAGGCATACAAAATTGTCAGTCAGGACAGAATGAAAATAACGGGAACGGATCTTAAATATATGTCCCGGTATGATGAAGATAGTGGAGATCTCGCAATTTCTTTTAAGGGTGAGTATGAAGAAAACGGAAAAAGAATTTTTGTACGAGTGACCTTTACACGATATGCAATCATGCATTCTAATTGTACCGCTGATCACAGATCTCTCAGTTCCTATGGATATTACTACAAAACCTATGATATGGTCTGTGAGCACAAGGCAGCGCTTCTTCTTTTGGCGGATAAATATATTGCAAAGTACAATCCCGGCGATGATACGGACCTGATAGGCAGCAGGATACTTAACGGATACAAGAAGCTGACCAGTCTTCAGAAGATAGAGGATACCATAACAGCAGCGCCCATAGTCCGCCTGCAGCCAAGGCTTCATATGTATCACTACAATAAGTATCCGGAACTAACGGCATCATTCAAAATCGGTATTGAGAAGCTGTATGTACTTAAGAATATTCCGAATCTCATAGATGCGCATAATCAGCATAAGAGCATGAAGTTTGGCAAGAGCTATATCCTGTCCTTTATGGACAACGATTTTGATGAAAAATCGCAGAAGTATTATTCATTAATGGAAACAGTCAAGGAGAAGACTGACTATATTCAGAATAAATACAGCATTGGAAGAACCTATTACTCAGACGATGATTCGTCGATTATTCAGGATGAGATAGACTTGGATGCCGAGCATCTTGATGACTTTTATGACATTGCCTATGGTGAAACTTTGGAGTTGTCCGGTTTCATGATTGAAGGTCAGGGAGAAATCAAGAAGATTAAGATAGGTCAGGGTAAAGTAAAGGCAACCGTTTACATACAGCATTCTTCTGAGGAGGATGAGTTTTCGGGACTTTATGTCGAGGCATATGTTCCACTACTCATAAAGGGAAAAAACTACAATTACTCAATTGATGTTAAGTCTGGGACGCTTACAAGAATTGAAAAATTATCGCCGGTCATGGAGCTTTTAATAGAAAATTCCCAGGCCGGGCTTTCGGAGTTTACTATTGGTGAAAATAATGTGGCAGAGTTCTACTACAGGTTCTTACCTCAGATGATGGATTGTCCTGATATCGAGGTGCATGAACCTGAGGATATAAGAATGGAAGATCTCCTGCCGCCTGAGTGTAAACTCAGCTTTTATCTGGATGCGGATGAGGATTATATCATTGGCCGTGTTTCGGCAACCTATGATGAGGAAGAGACATTTCTCCACACGCTCAGGGATTCCGATTATCCGCTCTCACCATCAAGGGATACGACCTATGAGCAGAGCGGTGTAAAGACCATCATGCAATATCTTCCGGAGCAAAGTGATGATGGAGAAACCTTTCTTTGCGAGAAAAACGGTGAGAATATCTTTGAGCTTTTAAGCGAAGGCTTTAAGGATATGATGGCGTATGGAGAGATCAGAGCCAGCAAGGATTTTGAAAAGCTAAAGATTCGTAAGACTCCTTCAGTGAGGCTTGGAGTGTCGGTTGAAAGCGGAATCCTTAATCTGGAAGTGTCCACAGAGGACATGTCTGAGGACGAGCTTCTGGAGCTCCTTGAGAGCTACCGCAAGAATAAGAAGTTTTTCAGATTAAAAAATGGCGAGTTTATAAAGCTTGACAGAGATGACACGTTGGAAGAACTCATGATGACTATGGAAGCCATGGGCGTATCTGTAAAGGAGTTTACACAGGGAAAGCTCAATCTTCCGCTTTACAGAGCCATTTATGTCAATAAGCTTCTTGAAGAGCATGATGATATTGCGGCTGACAGGGATAAAAATTTCAAGAATCTCGTAAGGAATTTTAATACCATAAAGGATGCAGATTTAGATGTTCCCGAAAGTCTCGACAGGACTCTTCGCGGATACCAGAAATATGGTTTTAAGTGGCTGACCATGATCTCAGAGCTTGGCTTTGGCGGCATTCTGGCAGATGACATGGGGCTTGGAAAAACTTTGCAGGTTATTGCCATGCTGCTGTCTGTGAAGGAGAGGCTTGAGAATAAGCTCTCTGCTCTCATAGTTTGTCCTGCATCTTTAGTCTACAACTGGGAAGAGGAATTCAGGAAATTCGCACCATCAATCGAAGTGAGAACTGTCACCGGTACTCAGTCGGAGAGGAAGAAATTACTATCCGGAAAGAAGCTTCCGGAAGTACTTGTGACTTCTTATGATCTTTTGAAAAGAGATATCGGATTTTACGAGAATCTTACCTTTGATTATGAGATAATAGATGAAGCACAGTATATAAAAAATGCATCAGCTGCTTCATCGAAATCCGTAAAAGTAATAAAAAGCAGGCACAGATTCGCGCTTACCGGAACGCCTATTGAAAACAGGCTAAGTGAGCTTTGGAGTATTTTTGACTTCCTTATGCCGGGATTTTTATATACTTATGACAGGTTTAAGTCTGATTTTGAAACTGCCATAACCAAATTCAAGGATGAAGATGTTACGAGACAGCTTAAGAATATGGTCGGGCCTTTCATTTTAAGAAGACTAAAAGGTGAAGTGCTAAAGGATCTTCCGGATAAAATCGAAGAGATACGCTATTCCAGATTCGACAGCGAACAG
The DNA here is from genome assembly GCF_000424145.1 of Butyrivibrio sp. AC2005. Taxonomy (GTDB): domain Bacteria; phylum Bacillota; class Clostridia; order Lachnospirales; family Lachnospiraceae; genus Butyrivibrio. The sequence goes on along the minus strand of NZ_KE384138.1, from coordinate 426,982 downwards.
CGAAAGCTCTACGATGCTCAGGTCACACATATGAAGAAGCTTCTTGAAAGTGAGGAATACAGATCCGGAAAAGACAGATTAAAGGTACTTGCTGAACTTACAAGAATCAGGCAGATATGCTGTGATCCGGGGCTCATTACTGAAGGCTACAAGGGAGAGTCCGCCAAGAGACAATCCTGTATAGAGCTGGTACAGAGTGCGATTGACGGAGGTCATAAGATACTGCTCTTTTCACAGTTTACATCTATGCTGGAACTCCTTGAAAAGGACCTTAAGGCTGATCATATAGAGTATTATAAGATTACGGGGCAGACTACGAAGGAAGAGAGAATTAAGCTTGTCCACAGTTTTAATGAAAATGAGGTACCACTGTTTTTGATTTCGCTAAAGGCAGGTGGAACAGGACTTAATCTTGTGGGAGCTGATGTCGTTATACATTATGATCCCTGGTGGAATATTGCCGCGCAGAATCAGGCTACAGACAGAGCACACAGAATCGGACAGACTAAAAATGTTTCTGTATTTAAGCTCATTGCAAAGGATACAATCGAAGAGAAGATCATAGATATGCAGAATGCAAAGAAGGATCTGGCAGATGCTATTCTTAGCGGTGACAGCGAATCAATAACAAATATGACCAAGGAGCAGCTCATGGAGTTGTTGGGCTAACGATTTGGGCAGAAATAATGAAAAGTGAAAAGGTGAAAACATGGCAGAATGTAATGTTTGCTACAGGCATTGTGAAATTGAAGAAGGCGGGCGTGGCTTTTGCGGAGTGAGGACTACCAGGGATGGTGTGGTAGTTCCTGCTAACTATGGAAAGGTCACGAGCATCGCACTTGACCCGATTGAGAAGAAGCCACTCGCAAGGTTTATGCCCGGAAGCAAGGTTATTTCTGTCGGAAGCTATGGCTGTAATCTGCGCTGTCCTTTTTGCCAGAATTATGAGATTTCATGGTCGGATCAGGCGTATGCTCTCGAGGAAACTGCGGAATACCTGCCTCCGGAGGAGCTTGCCGCTATCGCATTAAAATATAAAAACCAGGGAAATGTAGGAGTTGCTTTTACCTATAATGAGCCTCTGGTGAGTTACGAGTATGTAAGGGATGCTGCCAAGTGTATCCATGAAAGCGGAATGGTGAATGTTCTTGTGACAAACGGTATGGCTAGTCTTGATGTACTTGAAGAACTCATTCCTTATATTGATGCCATGAATATTGACTTTAAAGCATTTTCGGAAAGCTTCTATAAAGACTTTTTGCAGGGCGACAGACAGATGGTGATGGATTTTATCACTGAGGCTGTAAAGTACTGTCATGTTGAGCTGACTACTCTTATTATTCCAAGGGGGAATGATACGGATCTTGAGATGAGAGGGTTGTCTAAATGGATTGCGTCCCTGAAGGGAAAAAATAACGAGAGTATAGGGCGTGGGATTCCTCTGCATATTTCCAGGTTTTTTCCGAGATTTCAGCTTACTGACAGAGATGCCACGGATGTGGACTGGATTTACCATCTGGCAGATGTTGCCAGGGAGAAGCTTAATTTTGTTTATACCGGAAATTGCTGAGGCTTTATAAAAATATTACACTTATTTTATACATAAAATTATCAAAATATCGTATGATTATACTATAGATTAAAGTCGGGCGTATTTCGGCTATTGTATTTCTTGTTTTGGTATGAAATGGCGTTTTGGAAAGGTGGCGCTATGAGGGGAGTATACGATTATGAGATTTATAAGTGCATGCGTGTGGGCAGGAGAGTGCTCGCATGCTTTTTTGCGCTTTTATTGATGATAAGCTATTCGGGTGATGCCTTCGCTGCAGATAAAAAGACTGAATCTGAGAATGCGATGCGAATGACAGGCGGTAGCGGAGTTGTCAGTGTCACTACCGGAAATGGGAAAAAGCAGGCAGTGACTTCGATGATGAGACTTGAAAATGGAAGCACAATTGCTACTGCATCCAAGAGCTACGCCTATGTAAGCCTTGACAGTACCAAGAGCGTTAAGCTTGATTCTCTTACCAAGGCAGAGGTTAGAAAGGGCAACAATAAATACGAGGTTCTGCTTAATTCCGGAAATCTGTTTTTTAATGTAATATCACCTCTTAAGGATGGCGAGATATTCAATATCCGAACCTCCAACATGTCGATGTCTATAAAGGGAACCTGCGCGCAGGTTGAGGTTGTTGATTCCAGACATACGAGAGTATGCCTTCTCGAGGGAAGCCTTAACTGCAAGATAACAAGCTTTAAATCAGGAGAGAGTAAGACGGTAATAATGCTTGCAGGTCAGGCAGCTGATTTTTATCTCACAGGAGAAAGTCAGAACGATTGCAAGATAGTTACCGAGGACATAAAGACTGACGCTATCAGAGCCTTTGTTTTGGAGGAACTATACAGGGATAAGAATCTTTCTGCAAAGATTTATCAGCAGAGTGGCCTGGATTTTAGGAATCTGACCCAGGCAGTAATTGATGACAGGATGCGCAAGGATCAGAATAAATCCGGCGCAAGTACTGCAAAAAACAAGAGTAATAATAAGAAGAGCAATAATAAGAATAATTCCAAGAAGGCGATTCAGATGAACTTCCTTGAGGATCATGATGAGGGAAAGCTGGCATATACATTTGAAGGGAAGGTTATAATTATTCCTGAGTGTGTCAGTGTGGAACTGATCAGGGAAAGGGGATGTCCGGGATCACCCTGTGGCGGTAACCCCGGTGGCCAGAACAATTCAGGCAGCAGTAATAATCAGAATAATAATTCGGGTAAAAGGGTCAGGGATAAAACTCAGAAAATCTCTGCTAAAGCCGGTGAAAGTGGTGGCAAGGCTTATGAAATTATAATTCCCAGCCCTAAAGCAGATACTGTGATAAACAATTACTTTGAGGATCTTTAATGTAAACATGAAGCTGCCGGGTATTGTCACGATACCCGGCAGTTCTTGTCACGAAAAGTTTTCTTATGAGGGAGATAAGAGAATTACATTCCTTTATCTTATGAAAATATATTAAAACCAAAATCGTAAGGATTAGTGACGCGTTTGTGATTATTTTGTGAAATGTAGGAGCCTTCCCAAACCATCATTGAAACCGTTACGGATGTTTGTTACTCTAATATTGGAAGACTTTTTAATGAGGGGAACATTATGAAGTATGCATTTACAACCTTTGCACTGATAGTGACTTTGCTTGGAGGTTTTATCTTCGGTGCATATTATATGTATAGAAAAAATAATCCTGTTCCCGCAGAGCAGGTTAATGAGGCACCTACTGAAGAGGAAGTGCTTGATGATTCTGCGTACTATGACAGTGATGGTAATTGGATTTTTAAGTATAATACGGATCAGACCGGCTATGGTGGCAATGGCTCATCTATTATTGCCGGCGGTGATGCTTCAGAGAATATTGATTATCGTATAACAGGAACAAATTTCGTTTACGAGGACGATGGCAATTATTCAGGTTTTCATGCAGTAGTAACAATCGAGAATATAGGAAAAACCAATCTATATCTGGGGCCTGACTCTGTTTTTGATATAGAGGACAGAAACCTCGAGGTAGTGGATTCCTATGATTATGTCCGCGCTGTACCGGATGTTATCGCTCCCGGTGAGAAGGGCTATTTCTATGTGCCTTACGGACAGATTAAGACAAGAGAGGATTCTGTCACCATAGAGGAAGGTGATCTTTCAGGTGATACTCCCGAGCCGGGCGAGGCGAACAGCGCTCCGACCAATAACGATGATACTAATTCAATAGACATAGATGAACTTGAGAAGGCACTTCAGGAGGAAGGGCTTACCACTTCATCTGTAAAAGTTGAACAGCCTAAGCTTTTGGCAGCTGCTGATCAGGGTAGTAAAGCATCTGCCGGTAATTCAGGTACTAAGAGCGGTGGCACAGAGCTTCTTCCTGCAGATGAGTCAGAGGGAGAGGCATCTGCTGATGAAGCAGCTTCTGAAGGAAAGAAGGCCGATGATTCAAAGGTTGATGTGAAAACTGCTGACGAAGCAGCATCAGAAGGTGCATCAGAAGGTGCATCCGGCGATGGTGCAAAGACTGCAGGGAAAATTGATGATACAGAATCTGAGGGAAAATCAACTGATGAAGCATCATCAGAAGGAACATCCGGCGATGGTAAAAAGCCTGAAGAATCAGCTGCTGATGGTTCAGCATCTGAGGGCTCATCTGATGCCGGTGAGAAATCTGAGGGAACAGATGGGACACCCGCTGAAGGGGAGGACCTCGAAGGAACATCTGAGGGAACAGATGGGACACCCGCTGAAGGACAGGAAGTCGAAGGAACATCTGAGGGTACTGAAGGTGATGGGACAGACGGAGATACTAAGAAGACCAAGGCAGAGTATCCTGGACTTTCTCTTTACAGAGTGCATGAGTATTTCATCATGCCAAATCTTGATATTGAGAAATGCGCGAATGATCCGCGCAAGGATTTTGATATATTTAATATAATGTATGGAAGTAATACAAGTGGATATTTCACCTTATCAGCTGATGTATCCAACTCCACAGAGAAAAATGTGGATTATATTCCTGTTACAGTTGTGGCACTCGACCGCAGGGGAAATGCCATTGCAGTTGGCAAGGATTCAATTACAGATTTTTATTCAGGAGCAACCAGAAGCTTTGGCGTGAGCTATGTTTTAACGAGAGAACAGCGCTCTAACATAGTTCAGTGCGTTGTTTACGCCAGAGAAGCTATTAGTAAATAAATATGATAGAAAATTTTTTGACAGAGAATGAAGCCCTTATCAGCCTTATATTGTCTGATATTCAGGGCATGGTTAAATATATACATATAGGTGTAGGAATTGCTCTGGTATACGGAGTACTTTATTTAATATATGTAATAGTATGTAAGATTATGAAAAGAAAAAGGCGGCTTAGTGCATGGCATGCGATTTCGGTATTTGCGCTGCTGATCTATCTGACCGCAATTCTTTTTATCGTTTTCATGAGCAGAGAGCCTGGACAATATGACGGGGTTAATCTTCGTCTGTGGTCCTCGTGGGGTATTACGACGCGGAGGAAGGCTCTTTTTATTGAAAACATAATAATGTTTATTCCAATGGGGATTCTTTTACCTTCGGCATTTAAAGTTTTCAGAAATCCTTTTTTGTGTGTTGTCTCATGTGCACTTATGTCAGGCTTCATCGAGCAGACACAGTTTATCTTTAAACTGGGCTTTGCAGAGATTGATGACGTGGTGACAAACACCTTAGGCGGCGCTATAGGATGGATGATTTGGGGATTCTTATGTCTTATTTTCCTGATCTGCCGGAACATCATTCTGAGTTTGTGCGATAAGAAAAAATGACAAAAATTTACAAAAACTTGACGAATGCGTAAAAATGGGTTAATATCTCGAAATATGGGGAGCATGATAAGCTTCCCATATTTTGGAAGTTCATGTTTTTTAGTAACCTTATAAACTTGTTTTGCATAGGAATCATGGAGCAATCGATATTTTATGAGGAGAACAGGTAGCAGGAAGACGAGAAACAGAAAGTTTAAGCCATTAGTCAGGATCATTCTGGCGATATCAATTCTTTTGGTGGCTGTTTTAATTACCCAGTATGTGGTGCAGCGGCTTGATAATAAGACGACTGCGTTTGCTAAGATTGAGACAGAGACTGTTGCTGCGGACAAAAAGGCCGGAGCAGGAACTCATAAGGCTCAGACTGCCAAGGTGACCAAAACTGTTAGCAAGACCACAGCTTCTAAGGGCGCTTATAAAGCGGACAATCTTTTAAAGGACGATTCCACTAAATCAGATTATAAAATAACAGTCTATGAAAAAGAGAAAAATCTCTATTCAAATGACAGGGTAAATGTACGTAGCGGTGCAGGAACTGAGTTCGACAGGCTTGGAGTTATTAAGCGTGATACGAAGATGGAAGTTCTTGGACAGACTGATAACGGCTGGTATCAAGTAATGTATGGCGATGAAGTCGGCTATATCAGAATGGATTTTCTTCAGGAAAAGGAACCGGGAGTAGAGTACATTTTTGCAGGTGATTCACGAACAGTTCAGATGAGTCAGGCTGTCGATGAAGACGATTACAAATGGATTGCCAAGGTTGGTGAGGGATACAACTTTTTCTCCAGTGAGGCAGTTCCGCAGATAGATGCCACTGTTGGAGACGGAAGTGTTATTATCATCAACTATGGTGTAAATGATCTTCACAATTCAGAGAAATATATCAAGCTTATAAATAAGAAGATAGATTCATGGATTGATGCCGGAGCTACTGTATATTATGCAGCGGTTACGCCCGTTAGCGATTATCCTACTATTACTAATTCAGATATTGAGAAGTTTAACAGTGAGATGAGAAAAGGCTTAGACAGCAGGATTGGATGGCTTGATGGTTATTCATTCCTTCAGAACCACGGATTCTCAACAGGAGATGGCCTTCATTATAATGAAGCAACTTATCAGTCACTTTATTCATTCTATGTAAATCAGGTGGCTTCAGTTAAGCAGACAGCATGAATGGCGACTTGGAGTTGTTATTGATTAATTGATATTAAAGGTATTGGAAACAGGAGTTTTCGATACCTTTTTATTATGATAAAAAAAGAGTTTCCATATAAAATATAATGGAAGCACAATTTTTGTATAATTTATGCTATACTATGCAGCAGAAGTAATTTTATTACTAAGCGCTTGGCGTGAGAGTTTCTTCAGATAAATCTATATCTTATTTTGTGAGGCAAAAAAATGGTATCTATCAGGGATGTGGCAAAGGAAGCAGGGGTTGCCATTTCAACAGTTTCGAAGGTCTTAAATAATTATCCGAATGTAAGTGAATCAACTAAGAAGAAGGTAATGGAGGCGGTAGAACGCCTTAATTTTGTGCCTAATCAGGTTGCAGCAGCTCTTTCGTCCAAGAGATCGGGAAGAATTGCCCTTCTTTTAAAGCTCAACATGAAAACTCAGGCGATTGATGAAATAGATATGCAGTATATTTCAGGTGCTCTTGGTATGGCACAGGAAAAGCAGCTCGACTGTATCACTGTATTCTATTCTATGATTGAGCACATGAGCCTTGATGAGATGATAAGATATTTCACTTCACAGAGTATCAGCGGAATTGTTATCTTCGGTATGAATAACGATGACAAGGTGCTGAACCAGCTTATACAATCTCAGAACTTTAAGATAATTGTTGTTGACGGAAACCTCACAAACGAGAGTACTTCAGTGGTTGGAATAGATCATTATCAGGCTCAGAAGGACGTTGCCGAAAAGACCATAAAGGAAAATACCGGAAACAAAATCCTCTATATCGCAGGTATGAGAAACAGCTTCATAACAGAGGAAAAGATAAGGGCGATGGAGGATCTCTCCAAGAAAATGAAATTGAAGCTTTTCATAAGGAATGGTGATTTCTCTGAATTAAAGGCAAGAAATATAGCACTTCGTTATGCAAAGAATAAGGATATAGTTGTCTGCGGCTCAGACCTTATGGCCATCGGCGCCATGAAGGCTCTTATGGATATGGATATTTTCCGCCCTGTTTGCGGATTCGATGGTATCATCCTCATGGGCTATGTAGGAAAACAGATGAATACCGTAAAGCAGAACTTTGCGGAGGTTGCAGCCGAGAGTGTACGCGAGCTTAACAGACTGCTTAACGGCTCAGCAGGAAGACGGGTCAGACTACCGCATACTCTTGTGAGAATGAAATATGAGGATATCATTTGTTAAACCTGTTGCTTACGAGTCTGCAACAGGTTAAATTCTTAAGATTTCTTAAATTATTTTTTTACCCACTTGCGGAAAACGTTTTCATGTGTTACGATATTTTCAGTTCATGAGAAAACGTTTTCTGCGAAATTGGCAGAATAAATCAGATTCGAGATGAGTGTCCCCTCACCTCGGGTTATGTGAAATAGCGAAGATTTAAACACTACGCTACTGGTTATGTATTTTTAGAAAGGAAGGATTGAATGAGTCAGCACACTAATTTACAGCAGGATGTACTGGTAACCAACATGGAGGAAACACTCCTTACTATAGCTAAAGAGAAATTTGGTAAGGAGATCAAGGATCTTAGCAATAAGGAGACTTACGTTGTTCTTCTTGACTATGCTAATCGACTTATGGATGTGGCTCCGATCGAGGGTGGAGAGAAGAAGATTTATTACATCTCAATGGAGTTCCTTATTGGTAAGCTTCTTTCCAATAACCTTATCAACTTGAGAGTATATGACAAGGTAAATGAGATACTTGAGAAGAATGGCAAGCACCTTGCAGAGATCGAGGAGTGCGAGCCGGAGCCGTCACTTGGTAATGGTGGTCTTGGAAGACTTGCAGCTTGTTTCCTTGATTCTATTGCAACACTTGGTCTTGCAGGAGAGGGTATCGGTCTTAACTATCACTTCGGACTTTTCCGTCAGGTATTTAAGGATAACCTTCAGACAGCTGAGAAGGACGCATGGATTGAGAAGGAGTCATGGCTTGAGAAGACAGATACTACTTTTGAAGTAGCATTTGGTAAGAAGAAGGTTGTTTCAAGACTGTACAACATGAATGTTGTAGGTTATGACACCGGAGTTAATAAGCTCAGACTTTTCGATATTGAGACAGTTGATGAGAGCCTTGTTAAAAAGGGTATCAGCTTTGATAAGGAAGAGATTGAGAAGAACCTTACACTTTTCCTGTATCCCGATGATTCTGATGAGGCAGGTAACCTCCTTAGAATTTACCAGGAGTACTTCCTTGTAAGTAATGCTGCACAGCTTATTTTAAGAGAGCAGAAGGAGCGTCAGTATGACCTCAGAGACCTCAATAAGCATGCTGTAATTCAGATCAACGATACACATCCTACAATGATTATTCCTGAGCTTATCAGAATTCTTGTAGAGGATAAGGCTTTCACAATGGATGAGGCTATTGATGTTGTATCCAAGACCTGCGCATATACAAACCATACTATCCTTGCAGAGGCTCTTGAGACATGGCCTCTTAAGTATCTTGAGAAGGTTGTTCCTCAGCTTGTTCCTTATATCAAGGAGCTTGATAAGAGAATCCGCGCTAAGGTTAAGGATCCTGCAGTTCAGATCATTGACAAGGATAAGAAGGTACACATGGCATTTATCGACATCCATTATGGATTCTCTGTAAATGGTGTTGCTGCTATCCATACTGATATTTTGAAGAACTCAGAGCTTAACGATTTTTATAAGCTCTATCCGGAAAAGTTCAATAATAAGACTAACGGCGTAACCTTCAGAAGATGGCTTATGTCCTGTAACCATCCGCTTACAGAATTTCTTTCAGAGACAATCGGTGATGGCTTTAAAAAGGATGCAAATAAGCTTGAGGATCTTCTGAAATATGTAAATGACCAGGCAGTTCTTGATAAGATTGAAGATATCAAGATGCAGAAGAAGAAGGAACTTGCAGCTTATCTTAAGGAGCATGAGGGAGTAGAAGTAGACCCGAATTCTATTTTTGATATTCAGGTTAAGAGACTTCACGAGTACAAGCGTCAGCAGATGAACGCTCTTTACATCATCCATAAATACCTTGAGATCAAGGGAGGTAAGAAGCCTGCTCGTCCGCTTACATTTATCTTCGGAGCAAAGGCAGCACCTGCTTATGTAATCGCGCAGGATATTATTCACCTGCTTCTTTGCCTGCAGGAGATTGTTAAGAACGATCCCGATGTATCACCTTACATGAAGGTTATCATGGTTGAGAACTACAACGTAAGCTATGCTGAGAAGCTTATTCCCGCATGTGATGTTTCAGAGCAGATTTCACTTGCATCAAAGGAAGCTTCAGGAACAAGTAACATGAAGTTCATGCTTAACGGTGCAGTTACTCTTGGTACAGATGACGGTGCTAATGTAGAGATTCACAATCTTGTAGGCGATGATAACATTTACATCTTTGGTATCAGCGCTGATGAGGTTATTGCTCACTACAAGAAGGCTGATTATGTATCCAAGGATTACTACAAGAAGAGCAAGGTTATCAAGGAGGCAGTAGATTTCATTACTTCCAAGCAGTGCCTTGCAGTAGGCCACAAGGAGAACCTTAAGCGTCTTCAGGACGAGCTCCTTAAGAAGGACTGGTTCATGACTCTTATCGATCTTGAGGATTATATTCGTGAAAAGGATCTCATCTTTGCTGATTATGAGAACCGTGACAAGTGGAAGAAGATGATGCTTACAAATATCGCTAAGGCAGGATTCTTCTCATCCGACAGAACAATAGAAGAGTACAACAGAGATATCTGGAAATTGAATTAATAAAAAATTAAACTGATAAATTCGGACGCCATTCCAGGGTATTAAGTCCGTATGAAATGTAAATAAGTGTATGTGATTTCAATCTCATTGCGCAAGCGCACAATCGATTGAGAATTACATACACTTATTTTTTGCATCTGTTTATTCTGGCTAAGACACGAGCAGACGGTCATGCTTTCATATTCATCTTCCGACGCCCAGAGACAAATATCCAGGTGTAATAAAAAAATCACAGAAGGATAATATGGTAAAATAAATCGTCATTAAAATAATTCAATATTATAAATCCGAACTCTTTTTTGTTGGTACTTATTAGTAGAACCAGGGAAAGGAGGAGAGCGGTTTCGACAACTATAGTAAAAATATTGAATGGAGATATGGAGAATGGATGAAAAGTTGAAAAGAGCCATCGAGGAGATGGCTGAGGGAAAAGAAGAGGGCTTTAATGCGGTATATTCTGCTACATACAATCATGTTTATTTTCGTGCAAAGGCATACATGAAGGATGAAGCTGATGCGCAGGACCTTACACAGATTGTATATATTGAGGCCTACAAGAACATAAAGAGCCTGCAGAATGCGGAGTCTCTTTTAGGATGGTTGGACGGAATCTGCCATAATCAGGGAATGAAAATTTTTCGTAAGAAAAAGGATGTGCTTCCAAATGTTGATGAGGAAGGAAAGGATATCTTTGAGACACTTGAGAGTAATGACATTACATCGCTGCCTGAATTATCGACAGACCAGAAGGAAACAAGCAGGATTATTCAGGAATTTATAGGTGAACTTCCGGAGGTTCAGAAGGCTGCTGTCATCGCATATTATTTTGACGGTTTTTCAGTCGGAGAAATTGCACAGATGCAGGACTGTTCAGAAGGAACGGTTAAGAGCCGCCTGAACTATGCCCGAAAATTTCTTAAGGATAAGGTTGAAGGAACGGAAAAACGCGACGGTATCAGACTTCATGTTGTTGCACTTCCTACATTGTACTATGCAATCAAGCTTATGTCCGAGAATACAAAGCTTTCAGCTAAAGCTGCAGAGGGCATCTACGTAGGAAGCTGTGCAAAGGTCGGTCTTACACCCGGAGCTATTGCGCTCGGTAATGCAGGAGCAGGTATGTCAGCAAAAATGGCTGTGTCGGGAGATGTAAAGGTGGCAGAGGCAGGATCTGCTGTTGGAGCTAATGCTGCAGTGGCTTCTTCAGGTACAAGTGCCGGTACAGGTTCAGGTGCGGCGGCAGGAACAGCAGGTGCCGGCATTGCAGGTGCGGCAGGAACAGTTGCTGCTACAGGTGCAGGATTATCCCTGGGAGTTAAGGCATTGATTATAGCGGGTGCAATTCTGGTTGGAGCTGGCGCCGGGGCTGGTGCGACTTATTATGCTGTGAAACAGAATGCACAAGAAGCTGAGATTGTAGAAGATGAAGGGGATGTTGATTCAGAAGTGGCAGCAGAGACAACAGAGAATAGCGCTGATTCTGATGTTGCAGGCGAAGTGGAAGAAAATGAAACAAAAGAGGTAAAGCCTGATGAAGGAGATTCAGAAGAAGCGATCCACGAACTTCAGATTCCCTTTACAGTTACAGGAACAGTAATTCGAAATGCTGATATAGAAGAATATGCATCGAAGTATTCACAGTATTCCGAGCAATATGGATTTATGGGAAATATGCCGGAATATGGAATCAGATTTGATGAACCGGTAAAATTGCAGGTTGGTGATAATGTTATTGAAGTACCGGAAGCATGGCTACTTAGCTATATGGGACAGACAGATATAGAGCCATTAGTAGGACAAAAAATTACAACTGAAGGCTGGATGGGACATCATCTTAATGTAGAGAAAATAAGTGATGAATTGTATAGAAGCACTAATAAAGATGATAGAAGTTACCATTATTATCCAAATGGAGAGTATGAATACAGCTTTAGTGATTTAATCGAGGGTGAAGAAAAAAATGAAAAAAGCGAAGAATATGCCGATGTATCTCTGACAGAAGATGAGAAAATTCAGATTGTAGATGCAATCGGATTTTACTCACAGGATTGGCTGGATGCAGGAAATTATGTATTTTGTGCTAGATTGTATGCTGTATATACATTATGGAATAATCCTGAGGCAGAAAAGGCATTTCCATGGAAAAAGGATGACAAGCTGGATGTACCGTTTGTAAAAGATTTTTATAATTCTCTCGGTATAGAAATACCTGGTGATTATGACTTTGAGGATAATGGCATAACTGCGGATTCCGATAATCTGCTGGGAGAAGGCGAGCTGCCAATGGACTATTATGCTTATGAGGGGCTAGATATAAAAAACAATGGAGACGGAACATATACGTTGTCCGGACAGTACAGTTGGAGATCGTTGGATGATGAACCGGGTGGCAGTGTTCCAATGTTTCCTTTTACAGCAACAGCAGTAAAGGGTGGAAATCCTGATATTTTCGGTGGACTTATCATTAAGGATTGCAGTACTTTTGATTATTCAAAATGGAAGGTGAATAGTTCAGAGTCTTCTATGAACTCAGAACTTATGGCGAGTAGGGCAGCCGAGATTATAAAGCAAAAGCAGGCGGAAGGAATAGTTTATTCCTATGGGGACGCTCCCGTTTACTTTGTGTTTGATGTTACTTCTGATGGGATACCAGAGATTATACTTCAGGAGGGGACCTGTGAGGCTGATTATGTGATGAATATATATACATGGGTGGATGCTCAGTCAGACTGGATTAAAATGGGTGAAACTCAGGGTGATCATGTGGGAAATTACTGGGGAAAGAATTCACATGATGGCTTCTATGGATCTTCGGTGCATATGGGGTATGAATTCGTATATGATTATGATGGTAAAAGTAATACTTCAAAACAGATATATGAGGGTGAAGTTGAATGGATAGATTATCCAAATGGTGATTCTGAAATTAAAACCTTATATGAGCCTACAGACGCGACATTGCTCACGTTTTATGCAGATACATCAGCCAGTGCCATAAAGACTGCAATAGAAAATGCAGAATGAAAAGAAATGCTGAAAATATCTTTCAAAAACTGGGAATCTTAAGACAATCTTAAAGATTTCCGGTTTTCTTTTTGCTATTCTATTCTCCGGCTGCAAAATTCAGCAGGTTTTCAATCTATTACGTGTAGTAGCGTATCAGGGCTTTTCGCCTATGAAATCACATTGGATTGTAATAATACTAAAGAAAAGAAGGAGAATGATTTGAAACAAGACAACTTAATAACACCAAAGTATAAGGATACTACCTTTAGGATGTTATTTAATGACAAGGAGGAGTTGCTTTCATTGTACAATGCGCTTAATGGGACAAATTATGATAATCCAGATGAAATGATTATAAATACCATAGGCGACAGTACATTTATGAAGGTAAAAAATGATGTATCCTTTATATTTAATTACGAGCTGGGGATTTTTGAACACCAATCAACACCATGTCCAAACATGCCATTAAGAGATTTGTTCTATGTGGCAAAGCTCTTAAAAAGTATGACTCAGAAGGATGACCTATATAGGTCGAAGCTTATTAAAATCCCATCACCCAAGTTTTTCGTGTTCTATAATGGAACAGAACCTATGGAAGATACAAAGATCTATAAACTATCTGAGCAGTTTGAAAAGCATGAGGAATTCCCTGATCTTGAGCTTATAGTTACGCTTATCAATGTCAACGAAGGACATAATCCTGAACTAATGGCAGCTTGTGAGACATTAAATAATTATAGTATTTTCGTTGCTATCGTGAGAAAATATATTAAAGATATTGCTTCTGAAATTGAGGATAGTGATGATGCGGTAAGAGCAGCAATTGAGAAAGCAATCGATGATTGTATAAATCGAGGCATTTTAAAGGACTTCTTTGAGAAACATAGAAAAGAGGTAGTGGAAATGGAGATGTGGGATTATAACGAAGAACTTCACTATAAGACTATCGCTCAGGAAAAATATGAGGATGGCTATGATGATGGTTATGGGAATGGATATGATGATGCTGAGAGAAATATTACAGCTCTGTTTAACTGGCTTCTCGAGCAGGGAAGAGATGAAGATGTGAAGAAGGCAATTTTAGACAAAGAATTCCGAATGAAATTGCTTAAGGAATATGATGAGTCTAAGAAGGCTTCTTTATGCTGAATAGAACATAGCAAATTGTAATACATAGTTTGTAATAGGGGCAGTTGTAGCTAAGAATACAGCTGCCTTTTTTCGTGCAAAAATTTTTTGAAAAAATTTTCAAAAATATAAAACCAAATCAAAACTCGCCGGTACTTATAGATAGAACAACAAAATAAAACAATCCGGAGGGAGAAAATCATGAAGAAGAAAACAAGGTGAAAGATACCTAAAGAACTATATTGTGATATAATTAACAGGTTGTATGAGGACAGAACATAAGAAAAATGTTCAAGAAATTCGCTTTTTGCGGATGCCTGGAATTAAAAAGAAAAGAGGGAAATGAAGATGAAGAAAAGTGGTTTACTAAAAAAAGCGGGAGCATTGCTTCTTGCAATGTCTATGACAGTTGCATCTTTTTGTGCATTTGTTCCTGAGACAAAGCTAACTGCTAAGGCAGTAGGTGAAACACAGGATACTGCAACTATACTAACGCCTAATTCGGAATGGACAGCATGGACACCACTTGTTGATGAAGGAACACACTTCTACAAAGTGGTTTTGACCGAAGATGGGGAGTTTACATTAAGTGCTGCATTTAAGAATTGTTATGGCGTGAGCGCATTTCTTCGTAAAGAGAAGAACACGGATATCTTGTGTCATGTACAAACTATTTTCGGGACAGAAGAAGATGCTCCTGTGACAGAATCCGATAAACGTGTTTTATCAGCGGGAACTTACTACATTGAAGTTACTGGAAAGGGTGTCAGAAATAAAGATAAGGGCAATGGTTACCAGAATTATAAGATACAAATAGGCTTTAATGGTTTTGGAGTATCTGAAACAAATGAAGATAGTTATGATAATCCGAAGGAATATGTTGTTAACTCAGTAGTTACAGATTCCGGTACAAGTACAGATCAGGTAGATTGGTATAGATTTAGTATTGATAAGGAAGGAAAATACACATTTAATATTACAATTTATGGAACCTATGAAACATCTCAATTTGAAGCAAAAATCTATAATTCCGATCTTACTGAAGAAAAGTTATCACTAAAAGGTGGAAATCATGATGAGTCAGGTGTTAATCGAACAGGAGAATTATACCTTGTGCCGGGTGTGTATTATATAAAAATAAATGCTAAAGACACAAAATACTCTTTTTCTGTAAAGGGATCTACTATCGAAGCGAGTAAAGTAACCAAAGTGAAATCTTCAAAGAAGAAAAAGGCAGATGTTACCTTTAAGAAAATTAGTAGCATCAATGGTTATCAGATTGAATATTCAACCGACAAGAATTTCAAAAAGAATGTTAAAACAAAAACTTTCACGATAGAAAAGACTGAAAGTGCAGGAGATAATAAAAGAAAGATTACAGTAGGCAAGCTTAAGAGGCATAAGAAGTATTACTTCAGAGTAAGAACCTATATTGAAGATAATAATACAAGGTTCTATTCTGATTGGTCAAAGGCAAAGAGTGCAAAAATAAAATAAATGAAATAAACTATCATAATCCGGAAATCTCGTAGGTTTCCGGATTTTTTATGCAACAATCTCATCCAATCACAATTATATATAAAATTGGATAACGAATTTTAGGACAAAACATTACCATATATCAGATGTTTTGTGGTACAATGGAAAAGTTGTATGACATTTTAAAGAAAAGAGGGAAAAGAGGATGAAAAAAGGAAAATTACTAACAAAATTTGGGGGAGTGCTGCTGGCATTAACTATGGCAGCCAGTCCGATCGGTGCATTTAATCCGGGGAATAAGATTGTTGCCGAGGCAGCAGGTGGAAGAACTTTTGACACAGCTGCACAATTACCTGCAAATATGGATTGGGGTGCATGGAATGAAATAGGTATTGCTAGTCAGGACTTCTATAAAGTTGTATTACCTGCAGATGGTGTGTTTAAGATTGGTCTTATGTTAAAGAACACCAGCCATATAGGGGTAGATGTTTTCAGCAGCTCTGATACGGCAAGAAGAGTTATGACTACGGGTCAGATGAATGTAGATGACTCTGTATGGACAGGAACAGATACCAGGGTTCTTTCAGCAGGAACATATTATATCAGAGTACAGAGTGAAAGCCCTCGTAATAGAAGTAAAAAGCAGAGCTATAGATTAAAAACGGTGTATGAGAGCTATGGCGTATCAGAAAATGTGAAGGATAGCTATGACAATCCGAAGATATATACTTTAAACACTACTGTGACGGATGCATTTACTGCTACTGACTTAGAGGATTGGTATAAAGTAAATATCACTCAGGAAGGAAAGTATCGTTACACTGCTACAGTCAGCAATGATACTTATAAAAAGGTAGAGGCAAATCTGTATAGTCATGACCTTTTTGAGAGAAGTTTTTTGGATGGGGCTGTTGTTGGCACACCTGCAGTTACGGACGTTTATTTAACACCGGGTACGTACTATATTAAACTTGAGGGAGAGCAGACAAAATATACTTTTTCATTAAGCAGAGAAAATATTGAGAACGGAAAAGTTGCTAAGGTAAAATCTCCCGGTAAGAAGGCAGAGATAACCTTCAAGGATGTCACAGGCGTTAATGGATATGAAATTCAGTACTCAACTAACAAGAAATTTAAGAAGAATGTAAAAACAAAATCTTTCGAAATCGGAAAGACACAAACTGTAGGAAATGATAAAAGGAAGGTCACAATAAGCAAGCTCAAGAGACATAAGAAGTATTACTTCAGAGTCAGAACATATGTTGAGCATAATAATGTAAAATACTATTCAGACTGGTCAAATGCAAAGAGTGTAAAAGTAAAATAAACATTCAGAATCCGGGAATCTTTTTGGTTCCCGGATTTTTTACTAATTATAGAGCTTTTGATATAATACTAATTAATTAAACATTTTTTTTCATAATAAGGAGGAAAAGAAAGGCATGGCACGTAAAGTAGTTTTGGCAGGAGCTTGTAGAACCGCAATCGGTGTTATGGGAGGTGCATTAAAGGACATCTCAGCTCCGGATCTTGGAACAATTGTTATTAAGGAAGCATTAAAGCGCTCAGGTGTTAAGCCGGAGCAGGTTGATGAAGTATATATGGGCTGCGTAATTCAGGCTGGTACAGGCCAGAACGTAGCTCGCCAGGCTGCAGTTAATGCAGGAATTCCGGTTGAGGTACCTGCTACAACAATTAACGTTCTTTGCGGATCAGGTCTTCACTGTGTAAACCTTGCTGCAAAGCTTATCTCAATGGGTGATGCTGACATCATCGTTGCAGGTGGTACAGAGAACATGTCCCGTGCACCTTACGCACTTCAGAATGCGAGATTTGGTTATCGTATGAATAATGGTGAGCTTATTGATACCATGATCAAGGATGCTCTTACAGATGCATTCGGCGGATTCCATATGGGTATCACAGCTGAGAATATTTGTGAGCAGTGGGGACTTACAAGAGAAGAGCTTGATGAGTTTGCTGCAAACAGCCAGCAGAAGTGCGAGAAAGCACAGGCTAACGGTGTATTCGATGAGGAAATTGTTCCCGTTGAGATTAAGACCAAGAAGGAGACAATTCTTTTTGCTAAGGATGAAGGTCCCAGACCCGGTGTAACAAAGGAAAACATTTCAAAGCTTCGCCCCGCATTTAAGAAGGATGGTATGGTAACAGCAGCTAACTCTTCAGGTATCAATGACGGCGCTGCAGCTATCGTGGTCATGAGTGAAGAGAAAGCTAAGGAGCTTGGCATTAAGCCTATGGCTACATGGATTGCAGGTGAGCTTGCAGGTGTTGAGCCTCGTATCATGGGTATCGGTCCTGTTGCTGCAACCAAGAAGACTATGGCTAAGGCCGGCTATCAGATTTCAGACTTTGACCTTATCGAAGCAAACGAAGCTTTTGCAGCTCAGTCAGTTGCAGTAGGTAAGGAGCTTGGATTTGATCTTAATAAGCTTAATGTAAATGGTGGTGCTATTGCTCTCGGACACCCGGTAGGATGCTCAGGCTGTCGTATTCTTGTAACTCTCCTTTATGAGATGCAAAGACGTGATGCAAAGAAGGGTCTTGCAACCCTTTGCGTAGGCGGCGGAATGGGTGCTGCTGCAATTGTAGAAAGGTAATCACTTAGCGAGGTTCCTCACGAGCTTAGTGTACTACCTTGTTCTGGCGAGGGCTTGCCCGAGAGCAGAACTTCCTTATGAAAGGGTAATTGATGAACGTTAACCTTGGAAAAGGCTTCGGCCCGCTTGATTTTGATGAGAACGGAAAAATGTTTTCTATTTTTCCTGAAGACTTACCCTATATTGATGATGACTTCGACGGGGACGGCGCAGATTTTACAGTCTATGTTGATGCCGAACTTGTAGAAGCTGTCTGCAATGCAGGGCTTGATTTTGATGAGTTTCTAAAGGCTGATGAAGAAGAACGGGCGGACATGCTAAAAGCCGTGGGACTCGACCCTGATGATTATGAGCTGGACTTCGACAGAGACGTCAGAGATCGCCTTGAAGCTGAAGGATACTTCGATTCTGAATACGAGTACGATGACCTTGAAGATGCTGATGAAGATGATGAGTATGACTTCGAGGAAGACGATGACCAAGACGAAGATGACGAGGATGAAGACGATGAGGATGATTCCGGTGATGACTTCGACGAGGACGATGAAGAGTATTTCGGTGACGAAGATGATGAAGACTTCGGGGATGAAGATGACGACGAAGACTTCGGTGATGATGGCTTTGATGAAGATGACTTTGGCTCGGGCTTTGATCACGGACCGAAGGGCAATCCCGGAGGCGACGAGTTCTTTGGAAATCTGAGGTGAATATTTAATAAAATAGGATTAGCAATAGGGTACCCGTGTTCTATGGAATATGGGTACCTTTTATATTCAAATTAAGAAAGTAAAAAAGAATTTATAAATAAAATATAAAAAAATACTTGCGAATGATGTTAGCATATGCTAATATGTCTTTGTTAGCAAAAGCTAACCTAAATAAGAGCAGGTAATGCCAATACTTGTTCGGGGTTACCAATTTGACTAACACATGACATACATAGTCATAAGAAATCTCCTACCTGAAAAACCCCGCGTCTTGCCAACGTGGGGTTTTCTTTAGTAGAGCACTTAGCGAGGTATTTCACGAGCTTAGTGCGAACAACTTCTGGACACTTAACGAGGTATTCCACGAGTTTAGTGTAGCAGAAGTTTCCTTATAGAGGCACTTAGCGAGGTATTTCACGAGCTTAGTGCGAACAACTTCTGGACACTTAACGAGGTATTCCACGAGTTTAGTGTAGCAGAAGTTTCCTTATAGAGCACTTAGCGAGGTGTAGTTATTTTATCTCGTACTCTTTCATAATGCCTCGCACAGCATATTCAAGTTCGGGTAGCAGATCATCAAGAGGCTGAGGCTGCTTGTAGACTATGGAACTGTAGCCTGCTGAGCTGACCATTTCTACAATAAGAAACATCATTAGCTCTGGATTACGATATTTGACATCAGATTCCTCGAACATCTTCGTTATGATCTGTAGGAAGTCTGTCTCAGAGTCATCTGTGTTTGTAGTCATGGCTTCTTTAAAAAGAGCCCAGCTGAGATCCTTGTATATAAGAGAGAGTAGCATAGGATTCTCAGCAAGGTGCATAAGAATATGCTTCATCATAAAGATAATCTTATCTTCAACAGTGTGAAGATCTTCCTTTAGAAGCTCTTCGTAAGCAATAGCAAAGAGCTGATTTGATTTACGCGCAATCAAACGGTTCCTTATATCATATTTATCTTTGAAATACAGATAAAAGGTTCCCTTCGCAACACCGGCTTTCTTAACGATGTCGGATATTGACGTCTGATTGATCCCCTGCGAAGTGAACAATTCAAAGGAGGTGTTCAGCAAAGAATCCAGTTTCAGTTTTTTATTTTCATCCCATTTTCCCATAACTTTATCCTAACACATAACTTAAATGATTTACATATGTTGAGAAAAGGCTCGAGAAATCATTGCCTTTTTCTCATTTTTGACCAATTGCAAAATTTTATGAATACAAAAAACTTGACCGATGGTCATTTTTAGAGTATAACATAAAATATAAAAAGTGACCAATGGTCATAAATAAATTTTTGTGAGGAAAAGGTTATGAAATTTTTGTCAAAGGCAATAGTAAAATCCAGGTTCATAATACTGATTGCCAGCATCGCACTGATGATACCGTGCCTTGCAGGAATGGCAGCAACGAGAGTTAATTATGACATTCTTTCGTATCTGCCCGGTGAGATTGAGACCATGAAGGGGCAGGACATCCTGATGGATCAGTTTGGAACCGGAGCGTATTCTCTTTTCGTTGTTGAAGGGATGGCGGATAAAGATATCGCCGATCTGAAATCAAAAATTGAGACAGTGGAGCATGTAAAAAAGGTACTATGGTATGACACCTTTATGGATTACACCATACCGAAGGAGATGCTTCCTGATGAAATAACACAGGCGCTTGGAACAGGGGACACACAGCTGATGTTCATCATATTTGATGACACAACTTCAAGCGACGGCACCATGGAAGCCATAACCAATATAAGGAAGATTGCTAATGAAAAGTGCTTCCTTTCAGGAATGGCAGCAATCGTTCTTGATACCAAGAACCTTACGGAAAAAGAAACTCCTATATATGTAGGAATGGCAGTCCTTCTTGCGACAATAGTTCTTTCACTTACCATGGACTCCTACCTGATACCGTTCTTCTTCCTTATGAGTATCGGAATTGCAATTATGTTTAACATGGGAACGAACATCTTCCTTGGAGAGATTTCATTCCTAACAAAATCGCTGAGTGCAGTTCTTCAGCTGGGTGTTACACTGGATTATTCAATTTTCCTGTGGCACAGCTACCAGGAGGAGCTTGAGAAGACCGGAAGAGAAGATAAGAAGAATGCGATGGCAAATGCCATAGGCGCAACCTTCCAGTCAGTTATCGGATCATCAATCACAACAATTGCAGGTTTCGTAGCACTTTGCTTTATGAGCTTTACCATCGGACTTGACCTGGGAATTGTTATGGCGAAGGGTGTTATCTTCGGTGTTGTTGCATGCGTAACAATTCTTCCTTCAATGATTCTGATATTTGATAACGTCATTGAAAAGACAAAGCACAAGCCTATAATGCCTGAGTTTGTAAAGACTCCCAGATGGATTTCGAAACGGGCAATAATATTCGGAGTGATTTTCATATGTATGCTTCCTCCGGCAATCTGGGGCTACAGACACGCAGCAGTATATTATGATCTGTCTGAGACACTTCCCGAAAAGCTTTCCAGCAGACAGGCCATGATAGAGCTTGAGAAAAATTTTGAGACAAACACAACCTATATGATACTTGCTGATGCAAATCTTGATACAGCGACAATGCAGGGAATGATAAGTGAGCTTAAGAGCGTAGACGGAGTTGACGGAGTGCTCGGTGTGGATGCACTGGTTGGCCCGACTTTTCCGAAGGACATGATTCCCGATGAGATTCGCAAGGAGCTTTCAAGTGATGAGTACCAGATGCTGATGCTTACAAGCCAGTATAAGACAGCATCAGATGAGGTTAATGCTCAGATAGATGAAGTTAATGCAATAGCTAAAAGGTACAGTCCCACAGCTATGGTCGTCGGAGAGGCGCCATGTACAAAGGACCTGATCACAATAACAGATAAGGATTTTAAGACGGTAAGTATAGTTTCAATTGGATGCGTTTTCCTTATCATTGCACTGGTAATGAAATCAATATCGCTTCCTTTCATACTGGTTGCGGTTATTGAGTTTGCGATTTTCATTAACATGGGAATCCCCGGATTTACGGGAACGGTTATTCCTTTCATATCTTCAGTTGTTATCGGTACAATTCAGCTCGGAGCAACAGTTGATTATGCGATTCTGATGACAACACGTTATTGCAAGGAGAGAAAAGAAGGCCAAAGTAAAAAGCAGGCAACGCGAATTGCACTTTCAACCAGTATGAAATCAGTAATAGTAAGTGCGCTAAGCTTCTTCGCCGCAACCTTTGGTGTAGGACTTGTATCCAGCGTTGACATGATCGGATCACTTTGCTTCCTTATGGCAAGAGGTGCACTTGTAAGTATGGCAGTTGTTATACTTGTTCTTCCTTCCATGTACATGATTTTCGATGGTCTTATCATCAGAACCACATGGGGAATGCGCGATTGTATAAGGATGGATAAAGATAGAAAAAATGCCAAGGTGGCTTCCATAAAACATGCAGTATAAGAAGTTTATAAATCATTTTTAGTAGTAACTAAGAATAGCAACCCCTGCCTTCTCCTTGGGGAGAAGGTGTCCGAAGGACGGATGAGGGGAAAGAAAAGAGGAAATGGTATGTATAAGAAAAACTTACTCAAAGCTACATCAGTTTTAACAGCATTTGCACTTGCGTGCTCATCAATGACAGGATGTGGACTTTTCAATAAAAATGAAGATACAGCTCAGGCTCAGGATATCACTGAGGAAAATCCCGAAGCTGAGTCACTGGTTGAGACAATGACACAGGCTGCCTTCACAGGTAACAGAGAAAACTCAGACAGCGGAAAAGAAGAGACTGTTTACGTTATGACAGATGCCAACGGTGCTGTTGATGAAGTAGTTGTCAGCAACTGGTTAAAAAATGCAAATGGCGATAAGACAATAACCGATAAGACAAACCTCAAAGATATCGTAAATGTTAAGGGCAATGAATCCTATAAGGATAACGGTGACGGAACAGTTACATGGGATGCAGAAGGCTCTGATATCTACTATCAGGGAACACCTACTGAAGAAGTTCCTGTTGGCGTAAAGGTTACCTACGAGCTTGACGGAAAAGAGATGAAGGCAGAGGATATCGCAGGTAAGAGCGGTAACGTCAAGATCAGATTTGATTATACCAACAGTCTGAAAAGAGAAGTTGAAGTTGATGGTGAAAAGGAAAATGTTGAGGTGCCTTTCACCATGATTTCAGGAACAATGCTCGACAGTGATAAGTTTGCAAATGTTCATGTTTCAAACGGTAAGGTTATATCAGATGCCAACAACTACGTAGTAGTAGGAGTGGCTCTTCCGGGGCTTAAGGAGTCTCTTGATATTGATGAAGAGAAGCTCGATGAAAAACTGGAAGAGAACAATATAAATAAAGAGGATATCGAGATTCCTGATTATGTTGAGATCACAGCGGATGTTAAGGATTTCGAACTTCCTATGACAATCTCAATGGCAAGTGCAAATACTGTTTCAGATCTTGGACTTAACAAGATTTATGATTCAGATAAACTTGATGATGCTAATGAGGATATGGATAAGCTTGCAGATGCTTCAACAAAGCTTCGTGACGGATCAGGCGAGCTTGCAGATGGAACTCAGAAATTTGAGGATGGAACATCAGAATTATATGACGGAACTTCACAGCTTAAGGATGGCACCGGTGAGCTTAAGGATGGAACAAAAGAATTAAAGGATGGTACAGGACAGCTTAAGGATGGTGCTTCTCAGTTAAAGGATGGTTCAGGACAGCTCAAGGATGGTACAGGAGAGCTTGATACAGGTGCAGGACAGCTTAAGGATGGTGCTTCAACACTCAGCACTGGAATAGGCAAATATACTGATGGTGTAGGTGAAGTTGCAAAGGGTGCAAAGACTCTTGACGACGGAGTTAAAAAGCTTTCCGAGGGTGCAACAACTTTCACAGGTGGAGTAACAACAGCAAAGGATGGTGCCAAGAGCGTATCTGAGGGTGCAGCCCAGCTTAGCACAGGTATCGATACTGCAGCAAATACAGTCAAGCAGCAGATGGAGGCATGCAAATCAGCATCAGAGACTTTTTATAATGAGTTCGCAGAAGTAATTAAGTATGCTGCTGCAAATGCGGGAGCATCAAATACCGGCGCTGTAAAAGGTGCAATGCCCGCAAGTACAGCTGCAAATCTGAATACTATGCTGCAGCAGGCATCCGAGAAGCTTGCAGGTCTGTATACTATGGATACTGTAAGCGGACTTCAGGTTGTATCAGTTGATACTCCTGTTATTGTTGAAAATAAAAACACTGATGATACTAAGAAGGAAGAGTCTTCAAAGAACAAGAAGACAGAAGATGCTACAGGTTCTCAGACAACTCAGAATGATAATGCTCAGGCAACTGAAAATACTCAGAATGACAACACACCGGGTGAAGATAATAATGCGGGCGAGGATCAGTCATCACAGGATAGTCAGCAGGTAGCACCTGAGGAAAATCAGAATGATCAGCAGACAGCATCTGAGGAAAATCAGGATGATCAGCAGGCAGCACCTGAGGAAAATCAGGATGATCAGCAGGTAGCACCTGAGGAAAGCCAGAATGATCAGCAGGCAACACCTGAGGAAAATCAGGATGATCAGCAGGCAACACCTGAGGTAAATCAGGATGATCAGCAGGCAACACCTGAGGAAAGCCAGAATGATCAGCAGGCAGTTTCTGAGGAAAATCAGACTGCGCAGCAGGAAGATCAGAATACTCAGCAGGGGTCTGACGACACACAGAGCTCAGAGGAGACATCTGCAGATAATCAGGAGGACAGTATAAACAATGCTGTAACACTTGGATCTCAGGACGAGAGTTCTGTAGATGGCAGTTTTGATGAGTATGCCAGCGATGCAGACTGGGCATATATAGAGAAAAATACAGGAATCTCACATGCTCAGTGGACACAGATGTACAGCGTTGCAAAGGCATCTATTGAAAGCCAGGCCGATCAGGAAGCATTCGCTTCAAGCCTTAAGACAGCCTGTGATCAGATAAAGTCTGAAATGAATGATGGCGATAAGAGTGCAAAAAATGCTCAGGATGCATATACAGAAGCAATGACCTATAAGGCAAAAGCTGAATCAGAGGCAGTAGAGGCACAGTCACTTGGTGCTAAGGCACAGGAAGCTGCAGCTGCAGCAGAACAGGCAGCAGCTGCAGATGATATGGATACAGCATTAAGCAAAAAGCAGGAGGCTGAGTCACTGGCAGGAAAGGCAAAGCAGATAGGTGCTACTGCTCAGGGCGATGGAGCTCTGGCACAGGAGAAGGGCCAGGAAGCTTTGGATGAGAAAAATAAAGCTGTAGAGCATTACACAAAAGCAGTTACAATGGTTGCCGATGCACTTGTACAGACAAAGAATGCTACTCAGTACGCAACTACTATTTACATGACTTACAGAACACTTGCTTCATCTGCCGGAACACTGGATGCTCTTTATAATGGAACAGGTAACGGCGGACTTAAGGATATTCAGGATGGTGCTTCCAGGCTTGCTACAGGCGCTAATTCACTCTACGATGGAATGAAGAAGCTTGATGAAGGTGGTACAACACTTTCAAGTGGTATCAGTACACTGAAGGAAGGTTCAGGCAAGCTGAATAAGGGCGTACAAAAGCTTGATTCAAACAGCAGTGATCTTAAAGAAGGCGGATCAAAGCTTGCAGATGGTGCAGCCAAGCTTGCAGAAGGTACAACAAAGCTTAAGGATGGTGCCGGAAAGCTCGATGAAGGAGTAGGTAAGCTTTATGATGGTACAGTTTCTCTGGATGATGGTGCCGGAAAACTTGATGAAGGAGCAGGAAAGCTTGATGATGGTGCAGGAGAGCTTAAAGATGGTGCACAGAAGCTTAAGGACGGTGCGGTAGAGCTTAACGATGGTGCAAGAAAGCTTGCTGACGGAATGGTAGAGTTCGATGAAGATGGTATCCAGAAGATAACAGGTATCGTTGATGATGATCTTCTTTCCGTAACTGACCGACTTAAGGCAGTTGACGAAGCATCACAGAGCTACACATCATTCTCAGGTGCAAACGATGATGAACCCAGCTCCGTACAATTCATTATTCGCACAGCTCCTGTAAAGGCTGAGTAAGGACGGACGCCCACACAAATAAAACACCCCGATATATATATTCATTTCCAACCTCGTTACGCTTCGCGTATAATCGGTTGGATCTGAACATATATATCGGGGCTTATTTATTTATGCGGGCTGTTTTTCGCTACAGGCAGCCTTTTTCGGTGTTATGCGTGGGTCAAGGAGGAATTTTCTAAAATTATACAAAAAATGGATGCCTCATCTCGTGGTCACTCGGGACAATCGGCATCCATTTTTGCATAATTCTGAAAATTATCTCCTCGTCCGAGAACTGCATATTTCCGATACCCCTATACCGGGCAAGCTGCTGTTTTATTTAATGAGTCAGTCTTTTCGGTGTTATGCGTGGGTCAAGGAGGAAGGAGGATTCTTGATGTTATGCGTGGGTCAAGGAGGAAGGAGGATTCTTGATGCTGTGCGTGGGTCAAGGAGGAAGAAACATAAAGTTACTTAAATTTGTGTCTTGATTTTTCTTCCCTATGTTTTATTGTAGAAGAAGAGCAAAAAAAATAAATAAAATATATTGGAGGACATTATGTTATACGGAGCACTTGAAGCAGGCGGAACCAAGATGGTTTGCGCTATCGGTAATGAAAATGGCGAAATATTAGAGCAGGTAAAATTTCCTACAGAGACACCTGAAACAACAATGCCACAGATATTTGATTATTTTAAACAGAAGGATATCAAAGCTCTTGGTATAGCTTGCTTTGGACCTATTGATTTAAGAAAAGAATCCCCGACCTACGGAAGCATCACTTCCACACCTAAGAAGGGATGGTCAGGATACAATATCGTTAATGCTGCGAAGGAAGCTCTTGGTATTCCGATCGGTTTTGATACAGATGTAAACGGATCACTTCTCGGTGAAGTAACCTGGGGTTGTGCAAAGGGACTTTCAGATGCTTTGTACCTTACAATAGGAACCGGCGTTGGCGGCGGTGTAATGTCAAACGGAAAGCTTCTTCACGGAATGCTTCATCCTGAGGTTGGCCATATCCGTCTTCCTTTAGTTAAAGGAGATCCCGGAAAAAGCGTATGCCCTTATCATGATAACTGTCTTGAAGGTCTCGCAGCAGGTCCTTCACTTAAGGCACGCTGGGGAGTAAGTGCAGATCAGCTTGTGGATAAAAAGGAAGTATGGGAAATCGAAAGTGAATATATTGCAACAGCACTTATGAGCTATGCACTTATCTTAAGTCCCAAGAAGATTATTCTTGGCGGCGGAGTAATGCACCAGGAGCAGCTTTTCCCTATGATCAGAGCTAAGTTCAAGGAGCTTGTGAACGGCTACATAATAACTGATGAGATGGAGCACCTTGATGATTATATCGTTCCTGCAAGTCTCAATGATGACCAGGGTATTATGGGCGCAATCAAGCTTGCTATGGATGCCTGTGAATAATATTTTCAGATTCCGGCTTTCTTATGAGGAGCAAGAATCTATGGCATATTTTGCCTTATTATTGTAGAATATACGCACTATGGATTTATTTGAATATGCACGTGAAAAAAGCATGAAAAGTGAGTCTCCGCTTGCCGCAAGGATGCGTCCCAAAACACTTGATGAG
This sequence comes from Butyrivibrio sp. AC2005, assembly GCF_000424145.1. Taxonomy (GTDB): domain Bacteria; phylum Bacillota; class Clostridia; order Lachnospirales; family Lachnospiraceae; genus Butyrivibrio. The sequence goes on along the minus strand of NZ_KE384138.1, from coordinate 399,087 downwards.
GTGGTTGGGCAGCAGCACATCATTGGTAAGGACAAGCTCCTTTATCGTGCAATAAAGGCTGACAAGATCAGCTCTATAATACTATATGGACCTCCCGGAACCGGTAAAACAACGCTGGCTAAGGTTATTGCCAATACCACAAAGGCCGATTTTATGCAGCTTAATGCGACTGTCGCAGGGAAAAAGGATATGGAGGAGGTTGTTGCCAAGGCAAAACAGAACCTTGGAGGTTACGGAAGAAAGACCATTCTTTTTATAGATGAGATACATCGCTTCAATAAGGGACAGCAGGATTATCTGCTTCCCTTTGTTGAGGATGGAACGGTTATACTTATCGGAGCGACTACGGAGAATCCGTATTTTGAGGTTAACGGAGCTCTTATTTCCAGGTCTGTTATTTTTGAATTGCAGCCACTTTCCACGGAGGATGTTAAGACTCTGATGCGGAGAGCTATTACAGACACAGTGAATGGAATGGGTTCTTATGACGCGGTATTGGAGCCTGATGCGGAGGAATTCCTGGCAGACATAGCAGGCGGTGACGCAAGGCATGCACTCAATGCCATAGAGCTTGGCGTTATGACAACTGACAGAAGCAGCGATGGTAAGATTCACATCACACGAGAGGTTGCGGAGGAGTGTATACAGAAGCGTGTTGCCAGGTATGACAAGGATGGCGATAACCATTACGATACGATTTCCGCTTTTATAAAAAGTATGAGAGGCTCAGATCCGGATGCGGCAGTTTACTATCTTGCCAGAATGCTTAACGCCGGGGAGGACCCCAAATTTATTGCAAGAAGAATGGTTATCTGTGCCTCAGAGGATGTGGGTAATGCTGATCCACAGGCGCTTCAGGTGGCAGTAGCGGCTTTTCTTGCAACTGAGCGAATCGGAATGCCGGAGTGTCAGATCAATCTCTCACAGGCAGCCAGTTACATCGCGACAGCGCCTAAGAGCAACGCAGCAGTGGAGGCAATTTTCAGTGCTATGGATACAGTGAAAAATACAGGCAATCTGCCTATTCCTACGCATCTTCAGGATGCACATTACAAGTCCGCTTCAAAGCTTGGGCACGGAATAGGATATAAATATGCTCATGACTATCCGAATAATTATGTTGAGCAGCAGTATCTTCCATATGAATTAAACGGGAAGGAATTCTACAGCCCTTCGGGTAACGGTTATGAAGTTAAGATAAAGGAGCATATGAAGTTTCTTAAGGAACAGGCCAAATCACAACAGAAGGAACAGACAAAGGATAATAAGCAGGAGGATTAGGTATTAATTCTTTACTGAAAAAAATAAAAAAATTCTTTAAGACTTTAAAATATATATTATCCACACAGAACAAAATTATCAGCATTGTCTTTAGCGTAGTGACACTGCTGGCTTTTGCTGTGGCTGTGTGTAGTGTGTCCGGAGTTTTTACGAGACATGAAAAGAAGAATAATGTGGTGCAGGAGGTAGCACCTGTTGAGCATAAGGAAGATAAGCCGAAGGAAAAGAGCTACCTCGATGAAGCTGCGCTAAAGGCCATTACGGATTCAGGAGACAGGGTAAAGAAGGCTCTGGATGAGAGACCTGCGACGGTTGAAATCCCGGACGATCAGCTCTCTGAATATGTCAGTCTTGATGGTTGTACAATCGGTGAAAACGGAGAAGTAGAGGTTACAGCTTCAGCTGAGGCACTTCCGACCTCTGATGATAAATACTACTACCTATTCGATGCAGCGACCTATGAGGATGGCTTTAATACTGAGGCAGAGCCTATTTCGAAGACCTACAAGAATACTGAAATAAAGCTTACTGCGGCTCTTCACAAGGGAGAAGCACAGTCAAGATTGTATAGAAAGTTTGTTGTAGCTGTTAAGAAGGATGACACCTTTAAGACGGTATCCAATTCAAGCTATATCACAAATCCCGAGGCACTTGCGTCCTATAATTATGGCGGGATGCAGCAGAGCTCCAAGAAGGGACTTTTGATTGACCCTTCAAGATTACATGAAGTAGAGGATCTGGGAGTAAATTATGCGACCTATAATATCCCGCTTAACAGATTGCTTGTCACTGGAGGTGAGGGGTCTATTGCTTATACTTATAACGGAGTGACCTATTATTTTAACGGAAGAATTATTCAGGAATATGACTACCTTTTTACAAATCTGAATTCCAAGGGAGTGGACATTGCCGCAATTATTTTAAATGACGTATCGCCATCCACTTTCCCTGAGGTGACTCACCCTGATGCAAGAGGCGGATCGACTGCACCGTACTATATGTTTAATGCTACTGATGAAGCAGGTGTTAACGCTATTGCTGCAATTACTTCATTCCTTGCACAGAGATATTCGGATTCGGGTCACGGAAGTGTTGCTATGTGGATTATAGGTAACGAGGTTAATGCCAGAAAAGAGTGGAACTATATGGCGCAGACCGATCTTGGGACCTATACGGCAGCTTATGCAAGGGCATTCAGAGTTATTTACAATGCAATAAAAAGTACTAATGCCAGCGCTTATGTGTACATTTCACTGGATCAGCAATGGGACAGGAATATGAAGAACAATCCTGACTATGACGGCAGAGATTTGCTTGATACTTTTGCTGCAACGCTAAGGAATTACGGTGATATTAACTGGGGACTTGCACAGCATCCTTATACGGTTCCGCTTACCGATGTGGCTTTTTGGAACGGGCACAAGCTGGTGTCCAATTCAGCTGACACTTCTTTTATTACGATGAAAAATATAAATGTCCTCACTGATTATATGAATGGTGAAGCTATGCTTTACAATGGAAATGTCAGGTCGATCATATTAAGTGAGGTTGGTTATACCTCAACTCAGGGAGATACGCTGCAGGCCGCAGCAATTGCCTATGCCTACAGTAAGGTTGCTGCAAATAGCAGCTTACATGCCATCATGTTCTCAAGGCAGACTGACGCTCCGGAGGAGATTGCTCATGACGGACTTGCCATGGGACTTTGTACCACGGGTGGCGGACATAAATATTCCTACGATGTGTTTAAATACATGGACACGAACAAGAGAGAGGAGTATATTTCCTTTGCGAGGTCCATTGTAGGAGTGGATTTTTAATGCTTTTACCGGATCTGAATGATTACGATTACTTAGTGAGGATTTTATGAGTTCACAATATCTGACTTTATACAAGATGATAGTGCTTTATATGCTTAGAAGGTCAGAGGGACGTCTTAGCAAGGCACAGATTTATGATTTTATTTTGGAAAAAGAATATACGAATTTCCTGACTCTCCAGGAGGTTTTCAGTGAGCTTGCGGATTCTGATCTTATCACTGAAAAAAGCGAGGGCAACAGAACTTACCTTGAAATGACTGATGCGGGCTCTGAGACTTTGGACTTTTTTGGAAACCGTATTAATCCTTCTATTAAGGAAGAGATTGATGAGTATTTCAAGGAAAATGGAATGAAGCTGAGGGACGAGACCTCGATCGGAGCCTATTATAAAAAGACCGGAGAGAATGAATATACGGTATATCTGTCTGCAAACGAGGCGGGAAGTACGCTTATTGACATTTCAATTCCGGCATGGACAGAGGAAGCTGCTATTTCAATGTGCGATAATTGGAAAGAGAAAAATTCAGAAATTTATCGTTATCTTCTGACGCAGCTTATGTGATTTTTTCATAATTCTTTTATTTTTGTATAGCGCCTTAGGTATTGTTGCAGGGTACCAAAAGGTTTAAAATTGTATCATGAAAACTTTGCGGAATGGCATTTTAATTGCATATTTTGCATTATGTATTCTGTTTTCTTCCGCGCTCAGGGCGAGTGCGGAGGATAGCTTAGAGCGGCAATTTCGCATTCTTTTTATTTCTTCATATGGATTTTCTAATGCTGCGGTTCCTGATCAGCTCGAGGGTTTTGAGAAAGGAATCGAAGGTGTCAATGTTGATATCAGCTATGAGTTTATGGATGCTGATAAATATTACGGCAGTCTAGATCTCCAGAATTTTGACAAGTTTGTAAAATACAAGATTTATTCGGTCAGAGCTTATGACCTTATTGTGGTTGCAGATGATTCTGCGCTCAGATATGCGATAAACAATAGGGAGGAGCTTTTTGATGATGTGCCCCTTGTGTTTATGGGGGTTAACAACATGACCGAGGCAATCACTGCGTCTGCGATGAAAAATGCAACCGGTATTGCCGAATCACTTGACTTTGAGAGTAACTATGCCCTTATGAAACAGCTTTTTCCAACAAGAGATCATCTAAATGTGATTGTGGATTCGTCTGTCGCCGGTCAGGGTGACTATGTGGAATTCATGAAGTTCAGTGAAAAGCATCCTGAGATTAACAGCACTGTAATAAATACTTCCTACTACACCGCTGATGGGATTAAGGAAGTGTTGGAAGGTCTTGGCACGGATGATATCATGCTGTTTCTTGATTTTTCTATTGATGGTGAGAAAAATGCTTATTCACTTAAGCATGCTTCCGATTTTTTGTCTACATATGCACCTGATATTCCGATTTTCAGGCTGACTTCTACTGATGTAGGCTATGGAGTTTTTGGTGGAATCTCTTATTCGTACTACGATGCAGGAAGGATTGCGGGAGATGTATCAAAGAGGATACTCCTTGGGGAAGAGGCAGATTCTATTCCGCTTTTGTCATCCAGCGTATCAACACCCTATTTCGATCAGGAATGTATGGATAAGTTTGGCATAGTTTATTCGCAGCTACCCAAGGGTTCTGTTGTTATAAATGAGCATGAAAATTTTGCAAAGTTTTATCGTGAGAATACACTTATCAGTAATCTTGGAATTATAATTCTGATTTTGCTTGTGGCAATTATTGCTTTGCTTAATGCCACAAATTCCAAGCGAAAGAAGATTATCAGAACGGATTTCCTGACTCAGATGCCTAACAGAAAGAAGCTCATGGAGGACATAAATCAGGCTATTGCATCAGTTACACCATATGGGCTTATTATGCTTGATATCGACCATTTTAAGTCCATAAATGATACCTATGGGCATGGTGTCGGTGATGAGATAATAGTCGGTGTTGGTGAGAAGCTTAAAGAGATGTCTGGAAAAGATGTGACTTTTGCGCGCCTTGGCGGTGATGAGTTTTGCGGAATGTTTACATCAACTGCTCCTGATGCAGGGAAAAAAATTTGTGAGGATATCATCACTAAGACAAAGAATCCGTTTAAGACTTCCGTTGGTGAATTGTCTATTACCGTCAGCATTGGATGTGCAACCTACCCGGCAGACACGAATGACCCGAATAAGCTGATGGAATGTGCTGACAGTGCACTTTATGCAACTAAGGAAAACGGAAGAAACGGATATACATTATTTAACTGCATAAATAAGTCCTGAGCTGTTTCTGCGGTAATAACCCGTAACGAACAGCTCTTTTTCCAAATTTTGATAATTAATTGTAACTGGTTGCAATAGATAGGAAGGTACTATTTTTATTCCGTTATCGTAGTCCATGGTATTGTAGGCACATTCAAAACTGAAGTTAGAATCTTCTATAAGCTTTTCAGCGGGGCTGTCTCCTTTAAGAAGAGCCATCCCGAGTGCGACGGTTACGACGGCTTCCTGATCGAGTGCCTTAAAGACGGTCATATCCTGTGTTCCGTTTATAATATTATAAATATTTGCTATGTCAGCGTCCTGACCTGTCAGGACAACATGATTTGTTCCTTTATAATCTGCTCCAATGGCTCTTGCAGCACCCAGGGCTGTTGAATCATTTGCACAGAGTACTGCATCCAGTCTTGTCCCCTTGGGGTAATATGAGTTTAATATAATCTGAAGACGCTGCTGGGCAATATCTGTTGACCACTGAGCGGTAGAGGTTTCATAGAAGTCCGACTGAGTGGACAGGATTCTTATTTTGTCCATATCAACAAAGGGCTGGAGAGTGTCCAAAGCGCCCTGATAGAAAAATCTTGCATTGTTGTCTACGGGATCACCTGAGATAAACTCTATATTGTAGGTTTTGTCAGAGTTTACCATGAGCAATGCACCGATTATGTAATTTGCCTGGAGAACTCCAACCTGATAATTATCAAAGGAGACATAGTAATCCACGGCATCGGTTTTCATGATGAGTCTGTCATAGGCGATGATTCTGACATTTGCAGCCCTGGCTTCTTCAAGAACACTTGAGAGAGCCGCTCCGTCAACAGCAGCGATAACAAGAATATCAGCACCTCCTGAGATCATGCTTCTGAGGTCTCCAATTTGTGTGTCAATCAGGTTATTCGCAAATTTTAGTATTACTTCACATCCGTTTTGTTCAAACTGATCTTTTAGAAAAGCACCATCACGATTCCAACGTTCAAGCAGCTCATCAGGCATGCTGATGCCCACAATCGTGCGCCCGTCATCTGAATGGGTGTCAACAATTGTGGTCTCGCTTTTTTCCTCCTTGGCTGTAGTTTTTGCAACAGGTCTGGGTTCACAGGCAGACAGGAGTAAGGTAAATATTATTATTGTAATAAGGTATACCTTTATTTGTTTTATCATGATTACAGTTCCTCTCTTTATATCATATATACTGATGCGCCATAAAACCATAATCATCCTATAAACTTTCTGAAAAGATAATAAAGAAATGATGTTAAATATTGTGTTGACAAGGGACTACGCGCTTGTTACAATAGCTTTTGTGACTAACATAGGTCGCGGATTGCTGGCATAGCACAGTCGGTAGTGCGTCGCATTGGTAGTGCGGAGGTCACGGGTCCGATTCCCGTTGCCAGCTCGAATTGATAAAAACCTCGTAAAGCTGATAAATAAAGGCTTTACGAGGTTTTTGTTTTTGGGGCAAATGAATAATGGGTTATTGTGGCTTTGATGAATTGTTTACTGGTTAACAGAAACAGGGATAATCTTAATCTTCCTTGGGAAATGCTTCCAGAACAACTGAAATAGCCGGAACCAGCTCCGTTCTTCTTGATATCCCAGGCCTGAGTATGTAAGAATTTTCATCAAATGTGGCCCTATCACCAAAGGCTTCTTTTAATACCTCAGATGCTATATCATCCGATGGAACCAGATAAGCCACGCTGGTATCATCATGAAAAATGCTTACCTGTGCAAAAGCCATGTCCATTCCTGTCGCTTTAAGGCTTGCTGCAGTAGCTGCTTTCATTCGCGCTGCTATATCCTTGGCTTCATCTTCGTCATATACGTTTATGCATCCAATGGAGAATTTTCTGCCACCGGCTTCATATTCCTTGTAATCACTAAAGAATATCTCTTCATCCGTCATGCCATCAAGGGATATCAAAGCCTTGTACAAATCCGTATAAAACCCGTCTATTTCTTCTATCCCACCAATTTCAGCCAGATTTTTTGCAGCTTCTTTATCTGCAAATGTTGTGGTGTCTGCCTTAAGGCCGAGAGTATCCGACAAAATGGAGCCAAGCATTGCTATTGCAGTTTGTTTATCGGGCTCTACTCCGTAGTCAAGATACTTTGTCCATACAATAGTTGCAGTTGCACCAAGGGCTCTTGCATCATACAGCAGCTGACCACTTGTTCCAACGGAGCCATCTCCGTGATGATCTATTATACCGAGTATATTTGCATCTTTCATGCCATCTGCTGACTGCTCGTAATCACCATGGTCTACCAGGATCATATTCAGACCCGATGCATCCACCAAAAGCTCGGGAGTATCAAGCCCTGCCTTCTGCAGCACAAATTTTGTCTCATTATTTATATCTCCGATAACAACCGCAGTAGCATCAAAGCCCAGCTTCCTAAGAAGAGCTGCATATCCGATTGCACTTCCCACAGTGTCGGAATCCGGACTCTTATGTCCTGCGATATATATAGGACCTTCGATATTTCTCATGAAATCAAGTTCACTCAGGTGTATATTCACACTAAGTTCGCGATCAGAAGCATCTGTAGTAGTATTAGTCGTATTCCTTCCCTTTCCGCAGCCCGAAAAAATTGAACAAACAATAAGAGTCAGTGCCAGGATATCTACGACTGGTTTTTTCTTCATAAAGTCCTCCTTGTATTGATATCATTGCGTACTATTATGATACTCCCTATTAATTTACCATAAAGCGATAATATCTTTCTAAATCCGCCGTAAACTATCTATAAATATGCCGGCTGTATTTTATCATTTAAATATTCAATTATGTGCGATATAATGATTTGGTGAATTCTTATATATACCAAGGAGGACAATGACATGGTGATGTTCTTAAAACTTAGAAGTATCTGATAAGCATGGAACCTTATCAGAATAGTTTCATGCTTGCTATTGAGACCGAAAACAAACTATTTGAAATAAGGAGAAAACTATTATGATACTTCAGGACAATATACTTAAAGAATATTTACATAACGTTTATTTTATTACCGGAACACCTTGCGGTGGCAAGACGACAATATCGAGAGCGCTGGGAGAAAAATACGGAATTCCGGTGTATGACATTGATGAACAGTTTCCTTTTCACCAGGCAATATCTGATAGTGAGCATCAGCCAAATATGAATAAGCAGTTCAGAGATGCTGATGAATTCTTCGGCCGGAGTGTAGAGGAATATAAAGCGTGGCTTCTGGGAAACCTGAAGGAGCAGCTTGATTTCATAATTCTTGATCTGATAAGGCTTTCGCAGAACGGAAGAGTTATATGTGACTGTCATTTTACGATGGAACAGATCGAGCAGTTATCTGACCCTTCAAGGGCCGCGTTTATGATAACGGATCCGACAGATTTGGTTGAAACCTATTGTGACAGGCCTGATCATCAGGACTTCAGCGACTTCATCCATAGTGCAACTGATTATGAGAAGGCTAAGAAGACCTGCACACAGACTCTGTATGAGCTAAATATGGAGAAATATCAGGAGATAAAACAGAGCAAATTCTTCTGGCTTGAGCGTGACTATAACAGAAGTGTTGAAGATACGGTAGCTTTGGTGGAAAAACACTTTGGCTGGCATGAGCTTAAAGATTTCGAAATTTTTAAGGTTGAGAAAGGTACAGAACTTGCGGATGAGCTGCTTTCATTTGTCAAAGATTGTTCCTGGGAAGCGGTAAAAGGTCACATATCAGATATGATAACAAACTGGAATTTTTCTGATTGGGAAACCATGTTTGTTGCCAGAGAAGGTGGTAAAATCATAGGAATGACTTCGGTTTTAAAGGAGGATTATTATCCTCTTCCGGAGTATTTTCCGTGGGTATCCTGTGTGTATGTAGCTGATGAATACCGCGGGCAGAGAGTCAGCGAAAAGTTGATTTCTTATGCAAATGTGTATTTGATGGAGCATGGCTTTAAGAAAAGCTATATCCCGTCAGAATTCACAGGATTATATGAGCGTTACGGATATCATTATATGAAAGAAATTACCAATTATGGCGGAACAACCGATCATCTTTATGTAAAGGATTTGTGATTTCTTATATCAATATGAGGGCATGCGATCTTAGCATGCCCTATTTTTTTGTTCGGACAGGAGTGAATGTATGATATAATTTCTTCATTACACGATTTATGGGGGAAGCGATGACTTTTCAATTTACGACGTTTATTTTTCTGGTCATTTCACTAATTGCATTTCATATATCAGCACCAAAATACAGACCGTTTGTTTTGATGGCGGTGAGCTGGGGATATATTGTTATAATGAGCAGAATAGCACTTGTTTTTGTGCTGCTGGTTTCTGTGTCTACTTATCTCATAGGCTTTTTGATTCATAAATTCATGGACAGCAAAGTTGCAGTGGCAAGAATTCTTACAGTTCTTGGAGTTCTTGGATGTGCGTCATCACTTTGTTTCCTCAAATTAGGGGATGTTCTCAGGACCAGGGATCACCTTCCTTCCTTCATGTCGTGGGTGATTCTTCCTATTGGTTTTTCTTATTACATTTTCCAGTCAATCAGCTTTCTTATTGATACTTATAAAGGGAAAGTTACACATTTTCCGAATATAATTGATTTCTTTTTATATCAGTCATTTTTTGCAAAATTCATAAGCGGACCGATTGAGAGAGCCGAGAATTTCTTTTCACAAAAAGAGGCTGTAGGTGCGCACAAATTCTTCGATGAGGAGAATCTTAACAGGGCTTTTGCATACGTTCTCTATGGTTTTAGCATGAAGCTGGTTCTTGCTAACAGATTTGCGCAGTATACGACGGTACTTTTGGAAAACCCGGATTTCCATTCAGCAAAAGCGCTTCTTGTAGGAAGCCTTATGTACACTTTGCAAATCTATACGGACTTTGCAGGATATTCTTCAATTGCAATAGGTATTGCGCTTTTATTCGGAATTAAACTTACACAGAATTTTAAAGCGCCATATACGGCAAAGAGTATGTCGGATTTTTGGAGAAGATGGCACATTTCTCTTAGCAACTGGCTTAGGGACTATATTTATATTCCTCTTGGCGGAAACAGAAAGGGTGCCTTCAGAAAGCATCTCAATACAGTAATAGTATTCTTTGTATGCGGACTGTGGCACGGCAACGGCCTTAACTTTGTGGCGTGGGGGCTTATGCACGGCTTTCTTTCGGTTGTGGATAATGTTCTTGAAAAAATGCATGTTTTCGATGCAAAAATCATGCAGATAGTAAGACGTATACTGGTGTTCATAAGCGTGTCCATAGCATGGATACTGTTTGGTGCAGACAGTCTTAGCAGAGGTCTCAGATACATTAAAAACATGTTCCTTGGAAGCGGAATTCAAATGTCCTGGACTGAGGAAATGGAATTACTTGAGATGAGTAATTATCAGATGTGGATTATGATAATCGGCGTGCTTGTGATGATCGTTATGGACGTTTATTCAAGTGCCAAAAAGAAGGATTTTCCGGAACTTCTTATGGATATGGCACTTCCGCTCAGACTTACAATATTCCTTGTTCTTTTGGTTCTCCTTCTTGTTTACGGAGTTTACGGCCCATCTGAACAGGTTATCGGATTCATGTACATGGAGTTCTGAGCATAATCACTTAGCGAGGTATTATCGAGCTTAGTGAGTGTGCCCGTTCTGGCGAGCGAAGCTCGAACAGAACTTCCTTATTAATTACTTGGCGAATTATTTAGGAGCTATATGAAAAAGAAAAATTTAAAGAAAATCTTTACCTACACAGCATTCATACTTGCCTTCATTATTATTATGAGCAGTCTTGACAGGCTTCTTTCAGAAAAATCGATTCATGGTATAAATCAGGCCCGAAGCTTTTATGAACAGCCTAAGGATACCATAGATGTGCTTATGCTCGGATCGAGCCATATTCACTGCGATATTAACACGGCGCTTCTCTGGGAAAAGTATGGTATTGCAGCCTATGATTACAGTGCTGCTGAGCAGACCATGTGGCAGACCTACTACTATTTTAAAGAGGCGTTAAAAACACAAAAGCCCAAGGTTGCAGTTCTTGATTTTTATGCACCGGCATGCTTTAAAAATGATTATCAGTACGACTTTTTATATGAAAATGTGCAGGGACTACGCCCTTCATTAAACAAGCTGGGGCTGTTTGTTACAAGCTGTGAGGTTACGAAGTGGGATGACTATTTTCCTGACTTTTTCACCTATCACAACAGATACGAGAACCTGACACAGGATGATTTTGATGCGCTTTGGGGAAAAGAAGACCTTGCAGCCTTTAAAGGATATACGCCCTATTGTGCTGCCAAGGAGCAGCCGAGGCCTGACTTTAGTGAGACTATAGGCGCAGACATTACACCTAAGACAGAAAAATATCTCAATAAAATTATTGATCTTGCAAATGAGAATGACGTAAAGCTCTTTTTTATTGTGGCTCCGTATATAATTTATGAAAAGGAAATGCTTACTTACAACAAAGTAGGACAGATCGCTGAAGATAACGGTATTGAATATATGAACATGAATGAAGCTTATGATGAAATAGGTCTTGATTTCACTAAGGATTTTAACGATCATTCTCACCTTAACTATGAGGGAAGCAGTAAATTTACTGATTATCTGGCCGGACATCTGCTTGGAAGATTCGGAGATTTGATAGAGGACAGAAGAGGCGATGAGCGCTATAAATCATGGGATGACAGCATACTGCTTACCCAGAAGATGGCTGATGAGATGAGAGAAAAGGAAAGGCAGAAATAACAGCGGTTGCTTTTAAGGACAAAAACATTTAAAATGGAAACTATTCAGGGATAAGTGAAATTGCACATAATTTCATAATATAAATCTGAATATTTGTTGCTTTTGTTGTTTTCTTTATGAGGGTAATGTTTTGAAGGGGAATTTAATAAGGTTTGCTAAGAAGACAGTAACAGTCTGCATTATGATTGCAGCTTTGACAGTCAGTGCGTCAAGCGAAGTGTATGTCAATGCCGAGGGCGTTGTTGCCGGTGAAGAGCCGGGACAGGAGGAGGAGCTGAATCAGAGCTCCGGGGAAAATACTTCCGGAATTCCGGAGAACTCTTCCAATTCAAATGATCAACTGAATAATGATATAGGAGACGGTGACGAATCTCAGGATAATACTGACGGACAGGATGCTCATGAGGAAGAACAGCCTGCTAATGATGATCAGCAGGATATTCAGCCAGCTGGAGAAAATCAGCAGCAGGAAGCAGCTGAAAATCACGAACAGCAGCCGGGTGAGGCAACGCAGCCGGAGGTGCAGCCTGAAGAGGATGCTTCACGTGGAGATCTGTACGCAGAGTTGCCTTCGCAGGAAGCACCGTCTGAAAATGTACCTTCGCAGGAAGAACAGCCTGAGGATGCTACATCCCAGGATAATCCATCTTCAGATACTTCTGCACAGGATGGACAATCTGCCCAGACACCTTCGCAGGAGGAACAGTCTGCAGAGATCCCTCAGCAGGGTGAGGAGCCTGGAATTTCTACACCTCAGGATGCTCAACCGTCAGACACTTCCGCACAGCAAGAGCAGCCGGCAGCGGGGGCTTCGCAGGGAACACAGTCTGCAGAAAAGAATGATGCCGCTGAGCTTCCTACCGCATTATTCGTAACCGGAACTCCTACTAATCCTGTTGAATATGATGGGAATGCACATGAGGTTTCCGTCAGATTGAACACAGCATCAACTCCTAACGGCGAGCTTGCTGTTGCTACTGATGCGAATGGTAAGACCTATTATATAGGAGGGCTTGCTGATAATACTGTTACAGTAACTGCAACGGAAGTCACCAATGGAAGTAATAATAAATTTCAGGTGTCTATATCGCAGCTTCCCATCTATGATGGCACATATAATCAGGTGGTTGATCTTTCAGCATCGCTTTTGGTTACTGCTGATAATGTAATCACCAAGAGAAGTGTGACGCTGAAGTCCATGAATGTGGTTAAGCCATATGATGGAACTCCACTCACAAATGGTGGAATGCCTCTTTCCGAGGAGAGCGGCTGGCTTCCGGGTGATGGAGCTAATTACGAATTTACGGCTTCAATAACTTCTGTAGGAGTAGTACAGAATGTATTTACCATAAGTTCATATAAAGATGGAACTAATCCGGATGTCTATGATATTCACTATACCTATGGTGCGCTTCAGGTTGTAGACAGAACTGATGAACAAAAGTATATCCTTACGATAGAAGGAACAAACGGTACTGTTAAGTATTCAGGAAAAGAGCAGAGCATCAGCGGATTTACCTTAGAGGGAAGAAGCAGCTCCGAATATCAGGTAAGTGGAAACGGTGATCCCACGCAGGTTCTTAATCTTACTATTGGTAATGCAACCTTTTCTGTTACAGGCATTGCAGCTTCAGGAGCAGGTACAAATGCTGGTGAATATCCTGTGAATATAACAGGTACGCCGGTTATTAAGGATTCCGAAGGTAATGATGTTACGGGACAATTCAGCTATGAATTTAAACCCGGAAAGCTCACTATAGAAAAACGTAAAGTTATTCTTACTTCTGCGAGCCTGACCAAAAAGTTTGATGATAAGACTCACAAAAAGCATGAGGTCACAGTTTCTGGTGACGGTTTTGTTGAAGGAGAGGGTGCTACATACGAGTTTACCGGTAAGCAGAAAAAGATTGGTGAAAGCTACAACTACTTTACCTATAATCTTAACCCAGGCACTTTGGCAGAAAACTATGATATAGAGGTTGTACCCGGAGTCCTCAAGATTAAAAAGCCTGATGATAAGGCTATAAATGAGACACCACAGGAAAATAATTCTTCTGATTCCGGAGATTCATCTTCCGGTCAGGCACCTGCTGATACAACAGCTCAGGCACCTGCAGCAGATAATGCCACAGCTGAGGCTAATCCCAATGTACTTGGTGCAAAGAGAGAATCCGGTGATGTTACAGTGGATATAGCAAATCCTACGGATGATAACGTCCTTGGTGCCAGAAGATCATCGACCGATGATTATTCGGATTTAGGCAGACACATAATAGTATTTGCAGCAGCAATACTTTTTATGACAATACTAACTTTAAGAAGAGACAAGAGAAAGAAAAATGACTGAATCAGAATCACGTATTTATGGAAAAAACTTAATTTGCGTCTGTGTTAACGAGGCATCGGAGAGGGATATAAACGGAGTTTTGTGGACGCCCTACGAAGAGGAACCACTTCCGTTTAACAGCGGCTATGAGATGATAATGCTGATGGACAGACTCTACGATAACTGGGATTTCCCTCAGAGGACCACATCCTACAGAACCTTTGGTCAGAAGGATAAGTCCAGAGATTATCATAATCCCAATTCTATCAGGAAGAGAGAGCCTATCAGAAGTCTTAAGACCTACAGAGGTGAGCAGGCTACCTTTATTGTACAGGTTAAATTCAGACAGAACAGTTCCTGGCAGGGGCAGGTACTATGGTCTGAGAAGAAAAAGAAAGTTCATTTCAGAAGCACGCTTGAATTATTAAAGCTGATGAGCAGCGCGCTTGAACAGACAGAGAATTGACAATGAGTCCGGGAGGCTTTTGCTTTCCGGACTTTTTATCTTAAACTAAGTATATTCTCAGGGGGGTTGCAAGAATTTCGCTCCTGAAATTATATTTAGTACTGTAATCATAAGCAGTTTTAGGATAAAATATAAAGGTATGTGCTATGACAAAAAAACAATTAGCTTTAGAAGTAATAGAGAGATTAAAAAATGAGTATCCTGATGCTGACTGTACGCTGGATTACAGCGAGGCATGGCAGCTTCTTGTCAGCGTAAGACTTGCAGCACAGTGCACTGATGCAAGGGTGGACAAGACTACTCCTGTTTTATATGAGAAGTTTCCGACAGTAGAGGCTCTTGCTAATGCAGATCCTGCTGAGATAGAGGAGATTGTAAGACCCTGCGGTCTTGGTAAATCCAAGGCCAGGGATATCAGCGCCTGCATGAAAATGCTTCATGAAAAGTATAATGATATGGTGCCTGATACCATGGAAGAACTGCTGGAGCTTCCGGGAGTTGGCAGGAAAAGCGCAAATCTTGTTATGGGAGATGTGTTTGGAAAGCCGGCAATAGTCACTGATACTCATTGCATCAGACTAAGTAATCTCATAGGACTTGTGGATAATATAAAGGATCCTGCCAAGGTTGAAGCTCAGCTTTGGAAAATCGTACCACCTGAGGAAGGTAACAGTCTTTGCCACAGATTTGTATGGCATGGAAGAGCTGTCTGTGTTGCCAGACGACCGCAGTGTGATGCGTGCTGTCTTAAGGATATCTGCAAGTTTGGCAAAAAGCAGTGATAAATAAGAAAGAGAAATGGAATGTTTGTCAGTAAATTTTTTATAGAATTCATGGTGTACAGCTTTATCGGCTGGATATATGAATGTACTTATTGCACCGTTAAGGAAGGGCATTGGCGGAACCGGGGATTTTTATTTGGACCCATTTGTCCGATTTATGGTACAGGTGCTGTGGCATGCTCTATAGTGTTTGGATATCTGCCAATGTTCAGGGGAATACCGTATAATATGATTCCGATATGGAAGATATTTATTATCTGTGCTTTGGGCAGTATAGTTTTGGAATACAGCACATCCTATATTTTGGAAAAAAAGTTCCACGCAGTATGGTGGGAATATTATGATATGCCACTTAATATCAATGGACGTGTCTGCGTCCCTGCGACCTTAGGCTTTGGATTTGCGGGAATACTTGTTACAAGATTTGCATGTCCTGTTGCTGAGAATATTAGAAACATGATGAATCCGCTTTTAGCAGAGATAATCGCACTTCTTCTTATGGCTTATCTTGCAGCTGATCTGGTGCTTACAGTATCAAGTCTGGTTCATCTCCAGGAGATGGTTGCTGGTGCCATGGCTGAATTTGATGAACGTATGGAGGATTTTTATATTACAGCTGCTTCAACTCCGGGAAAAGCGAAGGAAGCTATTACTTCGGTTCCTGTAAAGGCCAGGGAGGCAGTTGCTTTTGCTGCTGAGAGACTGGATTTCAGACAAAAGTATCAGCTTGGAAATATCAAGAATTTCAGGTTCAAAAGACCTGTTTTCAGAGGGGGTAAAAAGCTTAACACGGATCGAATGTCTGAGTTCTACAGAGGACTTCAGGACAGAATTCGTACTGGAAATGATAAATAAAAGAAGGTGAAGTAATGAAGAAAACAGTAAAAGGATTAACAGACTTTATTAAGAAGAGTCCAACAGCTTTTCATGCAGTGGCTGAGCTAAGGGAGAGACTTCTTGCTGAGGGCTTTGATGAGCTTGATGAAAGCGAGAAGTGGAGTCTTGATAAAGGTGGAAAATATTTTGTCACAAGAAGCGGATCTTCAATAATATCCTTTAAAATCCCTGCAGAGGACTACAAGGGATTTTACATGATCGCAAGTCACAGTGACTCTCCTTCATTTAAGATTAAGGAGAATCCTGAGATTGAAGCTGCTTCAGCTTACGTGACTCTTAATGTTGAGAAATATGGTGGTATGCTTTGTGCTCCATGGTTTGACAGACCACTGTCCGTAGCGGGAAGAGTTATGGTTAAGAGTTCAGGAGATGCAATAGGTGTTGAATCAAAGCTTGTTGACGTAGGAAGAGACCTTGTAATGCTTCCCTCGCTGGCAATTCATATGGACAGAGAGGCCAACGACGGACACAAGTTCAATGTACAGAAAGACATGCTTCCGATTTTCGGAGATGCTGCAAGCAAGGATAAGTTTATGACAACCATAGCTGAGGCTGCAGGTGTGAAGGAGGAGGATATTGTTTCTCACGACCTTTTCCTTTATAACAGAGTTGAGCCATCAGTATGGGGCGCTAATGATGAGTTTGTTTCATCGGGACGCCTCGATGACCTTGAATGCTGCTATGGCTCATTTGAGGGCTTCATGAATGCTGAGAATGATAATAATGTTATCATGCATGTTGTATTTGATAACGAAGAGGTCGGAAGCACCACAAGACAGGGTGCAGCGTCAACCTTCCTTAAGGATACACTGGTAAGAGTAAATGATGCATTTGGCAAGAGTAAGGAAGTTTATCTTGTATCACTTGCAAACAGTTTTATGGTTTCAGCGGATAACGCTCATGCAGTTCATCCTAACTATATCGAGAAGGCTGATCCGGTGAACAGACCTCAGATGAACAAGGGCATTGTAATAAAGTATAATGCTAACCAGAAGTACACAACAGATGCAGCTTCAGGGGCTATATGTAAGCTTATCTGTGAAAAAGCAAAGGTACCTTATCAGACCTTTACCAACCGCTCTGACGTTGCAGGGGGATCAACGCTTGGTAATATATCAGGCACACAGGTTGCTGTAAGAACTGTGGATATAGGTATGGCACAGCTTGCAATGCACTCTCCTTATGAGACAGCAGGTGTACAGGATGTGGAGTATCTGATTGATTTTTCTAAGACATTTTTTGAGTCTGATATAAAAGCATAATTAGTTAAGTGTCCGATAAATGTGACATAGAGTTTTTTAGAACGGAGATATTTTTTAATGGGAATTTTGAATTTTTTGGGTGGAAATAAAAAGAAAGCGGAGGAAGCAGCACTTCTTGAAGAACAGCGTGAGGCCGAGAAGAAGGAAGCGCAGATAGCAGAGCTCAAGGAAAAGCATAAGGAGCTTGGTTGGCCTGTTCCGGGAAGACTTAATCCTATAAAGATTGAGGGTCAGGAAGAGGATGTAGATTTTGAAGATCCGCTTACAGATGAGAGAAAAGCAGAAATAGCTGAGCTTATTTATGAGGAGGAGCTTAACCCTGAGTCTATAAAGTTCTTCTCTATGCAGGAGCTTCTTTTTCTTCTGACTGTTCAGGAGAGATTCCAGAAGGCAGCACCTATTCCCGGATACGAGGCTAATCATAGAAAGGTTTATAATGAGGTACTTGGAAGAGTACGTGATGCAAAGATGCTTTATGTTCTCTTCGATATGTTTACAGGATATCCCTTCATCGATCATGGATATATCAATATTTATTCTTCTCAGGAATATGCCGAGGAGGCTGTTAAGGTTTTCTCAAAACAGTTCAGAAAGCTGGCTGTCCGTGCCTGCAAGGCTGATAATGCTGCAGAATCTGCAAGTGAGAGAAGAACCTTTTTCGACTATCTGTATTATCTCGGAGTTGAGAACATCATAATCGATAACGGTTACTACAGAGCTCATTTTAAGAGAAATGAAATTGTAGCTGCTCCCGGAGACTGGGGAAACGGTGGTGATAAATCACC
Source organism: Butyrivibrio sp. AC2005 (assembly GCF_000424145.1). Classification (GTDB taxonomy): domain Bacteria; phylum Bacillota; class Clostridia; order Lachnospirales; family Lachnospiraceae; genus Butyrivibrio. Next base: position 380,438 of record NZ_KE384138.1, on the reverse strand, counting down.
CAAGAACCCGGCACTTGTGTTTTCAATCCTCGATTTCCTTGGCGAAGTAAGATGGCCTGTAAAATATGAAAAGAGAAATGAAGTTCTTGCTGCAAAGGAAATGCGTATGGCTGCAGCTGCTCAGGCTGCTAACTTTATTGTCCCCATGCAGCACGAGGGACCGGTAGAGGTTCTGGAGGACGGAAGATTTAAATTTACTGCAGACACGAAGATAAAATTCCCGGAGATAAAGAGCCCTGACGAAAAGCATTTCCTTCCTGTGTTTACGGATGGAATAGAGTTTACAAAGGCTTTCAGAAAATCAGAGTACAATGGTGCTGTATTTGGATTTGGGGATGTTCTTAAGTTTGTGGGGGATAAGGATGGTATCATTATCAATCCCAACGGACAGAAGGTTATGATTCCCAGAGATCGTATGATAGCACTTCAGATGGCCGCACAGGCTGCAGGAAAAGCTATGGGCAAAAAGCCTGCAAAGAAAAAGCTTTCTGAAACTGAAGCAGCAGTTCAGTCAGCTATGAGCGGTAAGGGAATTGCAGCTAAAACAAATGACGAAGAGGAAGAGTAATAGTATTCCGAAAGTCTAATTTATGGTAAAATTGTCTTAAACTTAATTGTGTTTTTTCTTGATTTTTCTTATGAACGGAGGATATCATGTTTGACCGAATATTGGGAAAATACCTCCTTGACAGGGGGACTATTACTAAAGCACAGTTATACACTGCGTATCAGGTTATGGAGTCGCGCAGGGCAAGGCTTGGTGTAATAGCTGTTACTGAGAAACTGATGACAGTTGCTCAGGCTGAAGAAATCAATGCAATTCAGGCGATGAAGGATAAGCGTTTCGGGGACCTGGCGATTGAGAGAGGGTATATTTCAGAGATACAGCTTGGTTATCTGCTTTCTCTACAGGGAAATGAGTTTCAGACTTTTACATCAGCGCTTGTTGAAAAATGCATCATGACGCTTGAAGAAGTGGACAATATTCTCAGGACTTATCAGCAGGATAAAGAACTGACGGAAGACCAGATGACCGCTCTTAAGAATGGTGATCCGGATTATATAGTTCCGCTTTTTACAGAGACTGAGGATGAGGAGTACAATGCTCTGTTCAAATACGGAGTAAAAAATCTATACAGACTTGTGGATACACATCTTTCCTTCGGACATGTATATACTGCCGGCAACATCAAGGAGGAGTGTATTGCATACCAGTCCTTTTCAGGGGACATCAAAGCTACTGTTGCAATTGTTGGCAAGAATGAAGAGCTGCAGAAACTGGCAAAGAGCTATACCAAGGAGGAGTTTATCGAAACCGAGGAGGATGCTCTTGATGCCATGTGTGAGCTCATAAACTGTATAAATGGTTTATATGCAACAGACAGAAGTAAGAAAGGCAAGAGAATTAACCTTGATCCGCCATATTTCATTACCAGGTTTGGCGAGATTGCAGGTGAAGATCTTCATGTAATGCCTATTTACTGCTGCGATGCTGAAGTTCGTCTTGTAATCGCTGTTAACAGTGATGTTTCTGTAAAATAAGGAGGGGCTATGGCAAACATTCTAATAGTTGATGATTCCAGAACATCCAGACGAGTTTTAAAGGATATGCTCGAGAGACATGGTCATACTGTTGTTCATGAAGCTACCAATGGGCAGGAAGGATTTGATGATTACGGCAAATTCAACCCTGACATTGTTACAATGGATATTACAATGCCTGTTATGGACGGAATTGAAGGCTTGAAACTGATCCATAAGTCATATCCGAATGCAAAGGTAATAATGATAACAGCTGCCGGGCAGAATGAGAAAGTAAAGGAAGCTGTTGAGAACGGTGCTGTTGAATTCATTACAAAACCGCTCGATGAGAATACTGTTATTTCTGCAATTGACAAAGTCTTGCAGAGTTAGTGCCTCAAAACCGTGAGGACACTTAAGAAATGAGGAAATATGTTTAATGATATTAAGATAGGTCCTGTTACATTACATATGTACGGCCTTATGATAGCTGTGGGTTTTTTAACAGCGCTCATGATAGTACTGAAGAGAGGAAAAAAGAAGGGCTTATCTGAAGATACCATATATGGAATCTTTTATTGCGCTATTATCGGAGGCCTGCTTGGATGCAGGCTTCTGTTTTATATTGTTGAATTCCCCAATATTTTGAAGACTCCTTCCATATTGTGGGATTTTGCAAACGGCTATGTTGTGTATGGCGGAATAATCGGTGGAATCCTGTCCAGTTATGTTTACGTAAAAAGAAAGCATGAAGATTTTCTGCCATATTTCGATGTGGTCATGCCTGCTGTTGCGATTGCGCAGGGATTTGGCAGAATAGGCTGCTTTTGTGCAGGCTGCTGTTATGGGGCAGAGACAACAAGTCCTTTTCATGTAGTGTTTACCCATTCGGATTTTGCACCAAACGGAGTTCCTTTGATACCGACTCAGCTGATGTCTTCAGCAGGAGACTTTCTTATTGGCGCATTTCTTATATGGTTTTCAACGAAAACTGAGGTTAAGGGAAGAACGGCGGCCATGTATCTGATACTTTATGGCATCGGAAGATTTTGCATAGAGTTTTTCCGTGCTGATTACAGAGGAAGCCTTGGAGTATTTTCAACATCACAGATTATATCTTTCGTGATTGTAGCAGTTGGAGCCTGTATGATGGCTATAGCTCCAAAACTTGATATGAAATTTTAAAAAAGATGGCGGTGGGTTAAATCCAACCGCCATCTATTGTAATTATCTGTCCTGTGAGATAGGAAGGTGAGGTGGCAAGACTAAGCGCCAGCTCAGCAACCTCCCTGGGGGTACCCAGCCGGTCTGCAGGAATTTCCTCTGAAAGTTCCCTGAGCTCACTTTCGGAAAGGTGTGAGCTGTTCATTTCGGTATCTATGGCCCCACATGAAATGGCATTCACCTGTATGTTACTTGGTGCAAGCTCTTTGGCAAGGGCCTTTGTGAAGGCATTTACGCCGCCCTTTGATGCAGAGTAGGCTACTTCACAGGAAGCGCCGACAGAGCCCCAAACAGAGGATATATTGATGATTTTTCCATAGCCGTTTCTTACCATATGAGGAACGGCATTTTTACATATGTAGAAAACAGAATCGAGATTGGTACCGATCATGTTGTGCCATTCATCGGAGGTCATGTCGGTTAAAAGACCGTACCAGGCTATTCCGGCGTTGTTTATCACTATAGAGGGAGAACCAGTGGGAGCCTGGTTTATCTCCTCAAACAGGGAGAGTACGTCGGCCTCATTTGATACATCACAGCGAATAGCAATTGCTGTGATTCCATATTTTTCAGATAGTTCTTCGGAAAAGGTCCGAAGTGCTTCTGCATGGTTTTTGCAGCAGAGATAGAGATTGTAATTATTTGATGCAAATAATTCTGCAATAGCTTTTCCGATACCTCTTGATGCTCCGGTTATTAAAACAGATTGTTTCTCTGACATTGTAGACTCTCCAAATTGAAATTGATTACAATCATATATTATCATAATACTATAGATTCTTATACGTACTTCCACTTTTGTTCATAAGAAGTCATTTATTACTGGCTTTTGAGGAAAAATGAAAATCTATATTTACAAATAATCATTTTGGGGTTATGATTTGAATAATAAAATGAATTGCACACAATCTAATGTATAAATATATTATCGCAAGGAGGTTTTAGAATAATGAGAGATTTGATAATTATCGGTTCGGGCCCGGCGGGTCTTTCAGCAGCTGTATACGCAAAGAGGGCAGGTCTTGATACGCTTGTGATTGAAAAGGATCCTGTCAGCGGAGGCCAGATTCTTATAACTTATGAAGTAGATAACTACCTTGGACTTCCCGGAATCAATGGATTTGATATGGGAATGAAGTTCCGTGAACATGCGGATAAACTGGGAGCCGAGTTTGCAGAAGGATGCGTTTCTTCTATATTAATGGAAAAGGAAGGAAACGAAAAAGAATCTTCCATATATAAAGTGGTGACAGACCAAGGTGAATACGAAACTAAAACTGTAATACTTGCAACTGGTGCTTCTCATAACAAGCTTGGAGTAAAGGGTGAAGAGGAATTTACAGGACGGGGAGTTTCTTACTGTGCAACCTGTGATGGCGCTTTTTTCAAAAATAAGGTTGCGGTTGTTAACGGAGGCGGAGATGTAGCCGTAGAGGATGCTATTTTCCTTGCAAGAGGGTGCAGTAAGGTTTACCTTGTTCACAGAAGAGACGAGCTGCGCGCTGCAAAGATTCTCCAGGAGGAGCTTTTATCCCTGCCTAATGTGGAAGTGATCTGGGATAGTGTTATCGAAGAGGTAAAGGGCGATAATAAGGTTAGTGCGGTAACTGTTAAGAATGTAAAAAACGGTGAAATTAAAGATGTTGAAACCGATGCACTTTTTGTTGCGATAGGAATACATCCGCTTACAGAAAATTTCAGGGATCTGGCACAAATGGATGAAAACGGATACATTATTGCTGATGAAAGTGGAGCTACTTCTACTCCCGGAATTTTTGTGGCAGGTGACTCAAGAAAGAAGAGATTACGACAAATTGTTACAGCGGTTGCCGATGGTGCTAATGCTGTAACCGCAGTCCAGGACTATTTAGTTGGCAAAAAATAAAAATTCTATAAAATAAGTATAAAAAATTTTGCACAAAAAGTACTGTTATAATTTTGTTAACTATTTCTTGTACTATTTTTCATAAAATACACAATATGTAGAAAAGAGCCAGAATCCGCATGGATACTGGCTTTTCGCATGTCTTAAATTGACTTAATAGATTCACCAATTTAACAAATGGCTCAGTTAAGCCTTTCAATTTTGTGCTAAAATGTTTAAGGCAGGTTGACAAATTGAAACTAACAATGTATATTTTTAAAAGATGTAACAAATTCGTAACAAATAGTTTGGAGGTTCGTTTTGCGAAAGACTAGAATGCAGCTATTGGCGATGGGGGTTGCTGCTGCGGTAACCGTTGGAGGATCTGGTATCGGAGTTAATGCTTCAGCATCCAAAGTAACAACAGTTTTGCCTTCCGCAGGCATAAGCTACGCTTTGACAGGAGATTCAGTATCTCTTTCAAACCTTGCAGATGATAATAGTACAGATGTTGCAGAGAACGAGATAGAGGATTCTGCTGTAACTATTACAGAGACTACACCTCTTGCATCAACATTGCAGGAGAATATTCTTAATGATATTCAGAAAGCTACAGGAGCTACAATCCCGGCTGAAGAGCCCGGAACCGGAGAAGAAGAGGTTACTGATGAGGCTCAGGTAGAACTTACAGAAGAGCAGAAGGAAGAGGAGCGCTTCAAGTCACTGGTAATTGCGAATGTTAATGATTACGTTAACGTACGTGATAACCCGAGTGAGGAAGATGGCGAGATCATCGGTAAGCTCTATGATGATTCAGTTGGTACTTTTATTGAAGAGACTGATGGCTGGTACAAGATTAAGTCCGGTTCAGTTGAAGGTTATGTTAAGGCTGAGTACTGTGTAACAGGTGAGGATGCAGTTGAACTTGCTAAGCAGGTTGGTAAGAGAATTGCTACTGTTACAACTACTACTCTTAAAGTAAGAAGTGGCCCCAGCACAGATGATGAAGTGCTTGGACTTGTTCCGATAGAAGATGAACTTGTTGTAACCGAGGAGTTGGATGGCTGGGTTAAGGTCAGCATCGAAGAAGGTGAAGGTTACGTATCAATGGATTATGTAACACTTTCAACAGAGTTCGTTGAAGCTGAGTCTAAGGCAGAAGAGGAAGCTCGTCTTAAGAAAGAGGAAGAGGCTCGTCTGGCAGCTCTTGAGCAGGCTAAGAAGAATACAAAGAGTTCTTCTGATGAAGGCGGTAAGAGCAGCGGTGGAAGTTCTAAGAGCTACAACTCAGCTGCAAGTTATACTACACAGTCAAGCTCAATTGGTTCTGCAGTTGCTTCTTATGCACAGCAGTTCGTTGGTAACCCTTATGTATATGGTGGAACCAGTCTTACAAACGGAGCTGACTGCTCAGGATTCGTTATGAGTGTATATGCTAACTTCGGTGTCAGCCTTCCTCACTCAAGTGGTGCGGACAGAAGCGTCGGAGCAGCAGTTGATGGACTTGCTAATGCACAGCCTGGTGATATTGTATGTTACTCAGGTCACGTAGGAATCTATATTGGTGGAGGACAGATTGTACATGCTTCTTCCGCTAAGACCGGTATCAAGATATCTAACGCTAGCTACAGACAGGTTCTTTCAGTAAGAAGAATCTTCTAATCTGCAGAGATAAGCAAATAAGAAAAATTAAAGCCAGATGGATGCTCGCATCCAATCTGGCTTTTCATTTTTCTTATATATATTCTGCGGTGCTGATTTGGCAATAAGATGAAAAAAACTATTCTTCATTCCTTGCTCTTATCAAATGGTGAATATTGATTAAGTCTGGTCTTGAAAAAAAGTAAGCCCCGAAGATTTTCTATAAACTAAGCCCCGGGATATATATTCAGATACAACCGATTCTGCATATTTTTGCAACGAGGTTGGAGATGAATATATATCCCGGGGCGTATTATTCCCTAAAACCAGGGCGTATCATTCAATTAGTCTGGCTCAATCAAGCCGTATGTATTGCCTTTGCGTTTGTATACTACATTGGGCTGATCTGTCTCCGCATTGATAAATACGAAGAAGTTGTGTCCCAGTAGCTCCATCTGAATAGCAGCGTCTTCAACATACATTGGCTTTAAATCGAATTTCTTAACTCTCTCGATTTTGATCTCTTCATCATCAAAATCTTCATTGTCGATATACTCTTTTTTGAAGTTACTGATCTCAGTCTGGTGCTTATTAACAAGTTTACTCTTGTACTTTTTCAGCTGACGTTCAATGATTTCCTCCACTAGATCGATTGAAACGTACATATCGTTGCTGACCTGCTCGGATCTGATAATCTTGCCCTTAACAGGGATTGTTACCTCGATCTTATGACGATCCTTGTCAGCAGTTAAGGTTACATTGACATTGGTCTCCGGAGTGAAGTACTTTTCGAGCTTTCCGATCTTTTCCTCCACAGCGGCTCTCAGTCCGGGTGTTACATCGATGTTCTTACCAATAATAGTGAATTTCATGCAATCATCCCCTTTGCAGTTTTATAGTTTTTGATTATTCAGAGTAAATACACTTAAAATGAATGCATTTGCTTGATATGAATAATTTCAAATTATCAGTTAAATTATATCATTTATTTATATAGATAATCAATTTAATACAACTGAGTTTACAAATTGTTTATTTTTGTGAAAGTCACACAAAAAATATGTTTGCCTTTTTTAAGTGGAAAAATATAAAAAACTGTGGATAAATGTGGATGATGTGGATAACTTCGTGCATAAGTCGTAAAATAGGCATTCCTGTTTTGAAAATTGTGGATAACTTTTAAAGAAATTATAAAATTTAAATTAATTTTTTATATTGACTTTTAGATTTATGTGCAAAGTGACAGCTTCACATTAATTTCACAAAAAAAGGATATATTGACTATGCTTTTTGTTGCATAGAAAAAAGCATGCATGCTATAATATATACGTTGTGACAAAAAAATAACAAGCAACTAAAAAACATAATAAAAGCGGACAAACTAGTCCCGAAACGGAGGTATCATCTATGGCACAGAAGGTAGTATTAGCAGGTGCTTGCAGAACTGCGATCGGTAAGATGGGCGGTGCTCTTTCAAACACACCGGCAGCAGATCTTGGTTCTATCGTAATTAAGGAAGCTCTTAACAGAGCAGGAGTTAAACCGGAGCAGGTTGACGAAGTTCTTATGGGATGTGTTATCCAGGCTGGTCTTGGCCAGAACGTAGCTCGTCAGGCTTCAATCAAGGCAGGTCTTCCTGTTGAGGTACCGGCTGTTACTATCAACGTTGTTTGCGGATCAGGTCTTAACTGTGTAAACATGGCAGCTGAGAAGATTTTATCAGGTGATGCTGATATCGTTGTTGCAGGTGGTATGGAGAACATGTCAATGGCTCCTTTCGCACTTGACAAGGCACGTTTCGGTTATCGTATGAACAACGGCGTATTAAAGGATTGCATGGTAAACGATGCTCTTTGGGATGCATTCAATGATTACCACATGATCCAGACTGCAGATAATGTAGCAGAGCAGTGGAAGCTCACAAGAGAAGAGCTTGATGAGTTCGCACTTAACAGCCAGCAGAAGACTGAGGCAGCTCAGAAGGCTGGTAAGTTCAAGGATGAGATCGTTCCTGTAGAAGTTAAGGTTAAGAAGGATACAGTTGTATTTGATACAGATGAAGGCCCTCGTCCGGGATCTACAATGGAAGGTCTTGCAAAGCTTCGTCCTATCAACAAGGATGGTGTTACAACAGCAGGTAACGCATCAGGTATCAATGATGGTGCTGCAGCTATCGTTGTTATGAGCGAAGAAAAGGCTAAGGAGCTTGGTGTTAAGCCTATGGCTACATGGGTAGCTGGTGCTCTTGGCGGTGTTGATCCTTCTATCATGGGTGTTGGCCCTGTTGCAGCTACTAAGAAGGTTCTTGCACGTACAGGTCTTACAATCGACGATATCGATATCTACGAGGCAAATGAGGCATTCGCAGCTCAGTCTGTAGCTGTTGGAAAGGACCTCAATTTTGACCTTTCAAAGCTTAATGTTAACGGTGGTGCAATTGCACTCGGACACCCTGTTGGAGCATCAGGATGCCGTATTCTTGTTACTCTTCTTCATGAGATGCAGAGATCTGACAAGAAGCGTGGTCTTGCTACTCTTTGCATCGGTGGCGGCATGGGTTGTGCAACTATCGTTGAACGCGACTAATTAAATGCTAAAAAAGGAAACGGATATTATTATTCGTTTCCTTTTTATACGTAATAATTCCTATTTGACGATGTAGAACATTATTATGAATTTAAGGTATTTAGGCTGGCTTAAGTCCGGGCTGATATACCTTAATTATAGAAACGAACAAGGAGGCAAAGAAAATGGGATTTGTAAATGTTGAAGTTAAGGACAAAATCGCTGTTCTTACAATCAACCGTCCTGAAGCACTCAATGCTCTTAACAGCCAGGTTCTTGATGACTTAAGCGCTGCTCTTGACAGCATTGATGTGAACACAGTAAGAGCTCTCGTTCTTACAGGTGCAGGCGAAAAGTCATTTGTAGCAGGTGCTGATATCGGAGAGATGAGCACTCTTACAAAGGCAGAAGGTGAAGCATTCGGTAAGAAAGGAAATGACGTTTTCAGAAAGCTGGAGACATTCCCTATTCCTACAATCGCAGCAGTTAACGGCTTTGCTCTTGGTGGTGGCTGCGAGATTTCAATGAGCTGTGATATTCGTATCTGCTCAGACAATGCTATGTTTGGTCAGCCTGAGGTTAGTCTTGGAATTACTCCCGGCTTCGGTGGCACACAGAGACTTGCCCGTCTCATCGGTGCAGGAATGGCTAAGCAGCTTATTTACACAGCACGCAATATCAAGGCTGACGAGGCTTACAGAATCGGTCTTGTAAATGCAGTATATACACAGGAAGAGCTTCTTCCTGCAGCTGAGAAAATGGCTAACACAATTGCAGCACAGGCTCCTATCGCAGTTCGTGCTTGCAAGAAGGCAATAAATGATGGTCTTCAGCTTGATATCGATAAGGCAATTGAGCTTGAGGAGAAGATCTTCGGCGATTGTTTCGAGACAGAGGATCAGCGTGAAGGTATGGCTAACTTCCTTCGCAAGAAAGACGACCCGAAGAAGGTTAAAGTAGTTAACTTCCAGAACAAATAACTTTTAGGAGGATATATAAATGAAAGTAGCAGTAATTGGCGCAGGTACAATGGGCGCAGGTATCGCTCAGACATTCGCACAGGCAGACACAGTAGATAAGGTATATCTTTGTGACATTAAGACAGAGTTCGCTGAGGGCGGCTTTGCTAAGATTAAGAAGAGCATCGACAAGATGGTATCTAAGGGAAAGATCGATCAGGCTAAGGCTGATGCTATCATCGGCAAGATCCAGACAGGTCTTAACGACATCTGCACAGATGCTGATCTCGTAGTTGAGGCAGCTCTTGAAGTTATGGATATCAAGAAGAACCTCTTCAAGGAACTTGAGGAGAACATCGTAAAGAATCCTGATTGCATTTTTGCATCTAACACATCATCTCTTTCAATCACAGAGATCGGTGCAGGACTTCCTAAGCCGGTTATCGGTATGCACTTCTTCAATCCCGCTCCTGTTATGAAGCTGGTTGAGGTTATCCAGGGTGCAAACACACCTGAGTCTGACGTTGAGAAGATCAAGAAGATTTCTGAGGATCTTGGCAAGACTCCCGTTCAGGTTAACGAGGCAGCTGGTTTCGTTGTAAACCGTATCCTTGTTCCTATGATCAACGAAGGTATCTTCGTATATTCAGAAGGCGTTTCAGATATCCAGGGTGTAGACACAGCTATGAAGCTTGGCTGCAACCATCCTATGGGACCCCTTGAACTCGGCGATTACATCGGACTTGATATCGTTCTTGCAATCATGGATGTTCTCTACAAAGAGACAGGTGATTCCAAGTATCGTGCTTGCCCTCTTCTTCGTAAGATGGTTCGTGGTAAGAAGCTTGGTGTTAAGACAGGTATCGGCTTCTACGATTACAGCGACGGTGGCAAGGTTCCCACAGATAAAAAGTGATTTTTTAACTCTATATGTTTGGCTCCTCGTTAATGCCTTCCACTTAGGGGGCGCTCGACGTCCGGGGGACGTCGGTCCAGCGCGGACCGAAGCGGAGCGTAGACAGGTGTCAGCGAAGCTGACGGATGAGGAGCTTTATTATAATATTTTCAACGGAGGATATTTTCATGGATTTTCAGTTAGATCAGCAACATGAAATGGCGAGAGCTCTTTTCAAAGAGTTCGCAGAAAAAGAAGTAAAGCCACACGCAATTGATGTGGATGAGACAGAGGTATTCCCTATGGAGACCGTTAAGAAGATGCAGAAGTACGGCTTCATGGGTATTCCGATTCCGAAGGAATACGGCGGACAGGGATGCGATCCTCTTACATATGCTATGTGCGTAGAGGAGCTTGCAAAGGTTTGTGGTACAACAGCAGTTATCGTATCTGCTCACACATCACTTTGCTGCGATCCTATCATGACATACGGTACAGAAGAGCAGAAGCAGAAGTACCTTGTACCCCTTGCAAAGGGTGAGAAGCTTGGTGCTTTCGGTCTTACAGAGCCCATGGCTGGTACAGATGCTCAGGGCGTTCAGACAAAGGCTGTTCTTTCAGAAGACGGTAAGGAGTGGATCCTTGATGGTTCTAAGTGCTTCATCACAAACGGTGAAGTTGCTGATGTTTATATCATCATCGCTTACACAGATATCGTTGAGGATAAGAGAGGCAGAAAGACAAAGAAATTCTCAGCATTCATCGTTGAGAAGGGAACACCCGGATTTACATTCGGTACTAAGGAAAACAAGATGGGTATCCGTGGATCATCCACATACGAGCTCATTTTCCAGGATTGCCACATTCCTGCTGAGAACCTTCTTGGCGCTAGAGGAAAGGGCTTCCCGATCGCTATGCACACACTTGATGGTGGACGTATCGGTATCGCTGCTCAGGCTCTTGGTATTGCTGAGGGTGCTCTTGATCGTACAATTGAGTACGTTAAGGAGAGAAAGCAGTTCGGTCGTTCAATCGGTCAGTTCCAGAATACACAGTTCCAGCTTGCAAACATGGCTACACAGTGTGAAGCAGCTAAGATGCTTGTTTACGCAGCAGCTGATGCTAAGAAGAACAAGGATCGTTACTCTGTAGAAGCTGCTAAGGCTAAGCTTTTTGCAGCAGAGGTTGCTATGGATGTTACAACCAAGGCTGTTCAGCTTCACGGTGGTTATGGTTACATCAGAGAGTACGAAGTAGAGAGAATGATGCGTGACGCTAAGATCACAGAGATCTACGAGGGTACATCTGAGGTTCAGAGAATGGTTATCTCAGGTGCGCTTCTTAGCTAAGTTCCTGACACCATTACATTGAACTATTTACAATTTTTTGTAAGGAGCTGGTTACAGTTAGCGTCCGTATTTTGGACGGTTACTGTATCCGCCCCGTATGGAGCTAGTGATATATAAGCTATCATTTATGTAAGGAGCTGGTTACAGTTAGCGTCCGTATTTTGGACGGTTACTGTATCCGCCCCGTATGGAGCTAGTGATATATAAGCTATCATTTATGTAAGGAGCTGGTTACAGTTAGCGTCCGTATTTTGGACGGTTACTGTATCCGCCCCGTATGGAGCTAGTGTTATATAAGCTATCATTTATGTAAGGAGAAAACAAATGAAAGTTGTAGTTTGCATAAAGCAGGTGCCCGATACAAAGGGCGGGGTTAAGTTTAAACCCGATGGAACACTCGACAGAGGAGCAATGCTTGCAATCATGAACCCTGATGACAAAGCAGGTCTTGAGGCAGCTCTTCGTCTTAAGGATGAATATGGCGCAGAAGTTACTGTAGTAACCATGGGTCTTCCCAAGGCTGAGGCAGTCCTTCGTGAAGCTATGGCTATGGGTGCTGACAAGGCAGTTCTTGTTACAGACCGCGTACTTGGTGGTGCTGACACATGGGCAACATCTTCAACAATCGCAGGCGCACTCAGAAACCTTGAGTATGATCTCGTAATCACAGGACGTCAGGCTATCGATGGAGATACAGCTCAGGTTGGTCCTCAGATTTCTGAGCACCTTGGACTTCCTGTAATCTCTTATGCTGAAGAGATCAAGGTTGACGAGAAGGCTAAGACTGTAGTTGTTAAGCGTCAGTTCGAGGATCGTTATCACATGGTAGAGGCTAAGATGCCTTGCCTTATCACAGCTCTTGCAGAGCTTGGCGAGCCCAGATACATGACTCCCGGCGGAATCTTTGATGCGTTCGAGAAGGAAGTTACTGTATGGGGAAGAGCAGATCTTAAGGATGTTGAGGATTCCAACCTCGGTCTTAAGGGATCACCTACTCAGATCGCTAAGGCTTCTGATAAGGTTAAGAAGGGTGCAGGCGAGAAGATCGTAGCAGATTCTGCTGATGAAGCTGTTGATTATCTGTTCGGTAAGCTCGAAGAGAAGCACGTTATATGATAACCTGCGAGCAGCGCAGCATTTTCGAGTCTGCGCGCTCAGTGGAGCAAAAAAGTTTTTAGTATAAAGGAGAACATAACATGTCTTTAGAAGAATATAAGGGTGTATTTATATTTGCTCAGCAGGTAGACAATGAGCTTTCAGGCATTGCATTGGAGCTTCTGGGCAAAGCAAAAGATCTTGCTAATGATCTTGATGAGAAAAAAGTAACAGCAGTCCTTCTTGGTGACAAGGTAGGTAATCTTGTAGATACTCTTGCAGAGTACGGCGCTGACCGTGTAATCGTTGTTGATGATCCTGAACTTAAGGACTATCGTACAGAGCCTTACACACATGCACTTGCATCTGTAATCAACGAGTACAAGCCTGAAATCCTTCTTGTTGGTGCAACAGCAATCGGTCGTGACCTTGGTCCTCGTGTATCTTCACGTGTTCACACAGGTCTTACAGCTGACTGTACACAGCTTGATATCGGTGATTTCCCGCTTAACCCTATAGAAGGTCAGGAGCAGAAGCATAAGCAGCTCCTTATGACACGTCCTGCATTCGGTGGTAACACAATCGCTACTATCGCTTGTCCTGATTTCCGTCCTCAGATGGCAACAGTACGTCCTGGCGTTATGCAGAAGATTGCTCCCGTTAAGGGCGCTAAGGCTGAGGTTGTTGAGTTCAACCCTGGCTTCAAGGAGAATGCTTGCTATACAAAGATTCTTGAGATTGTTAAGGCAGTTTCAGAGGTTGAGGATATCCAGGAAGCTAAGATCCTTGTATCTGGCGGACGTGGTGTTGGAAGTCCTGAGAACTTCAAGATTCTTGAGGATCTTGCAAAGGTTCTTCACGGAACAGTATCCTGCTCACGTGCAGTTGTAGATTCAGGCTGGAAGCCGAAGGATCTTCAGGTTGGTCAGACAGGTAAGACTGTACGTCCTAAGGTTTACTTCGCAATCGGTATCAGTGGAGCTATCCAGCACGTTGCAGGTATGGAAGAGTCAGATCTCATCATCGCTATCAACAAGGATGAGAACGCTCCTATCTTTGACGTAGCTGATTATGGTGTAGTTGGCGACCTTAACAAGATCGTTCCTGCACTTACAAAGAAGCTCGAGGCTGCACTCGCTGCTAAATAATTTAATCACTTAGTGAAAAATATGATTCATTATATGTGATAATTAAAGAGACTGCTTAACGGCGGTCTCTTTTTTTATGGGGAAGCAAAAACACATTTACCGAAATTTTAAATAAAATATATCGAATTTTTATAAAAAGCTGAATCTTAGAATGGTACAATAGATTAATAAAATGGAGGATTATGTATGCGTCTAAGATACGGTCTTATAGTTTGTGTTTTTGCTATATATTTTTTTATAAAAAGTCTGAGCGTAAATGCTGAGGAACCAGAGACCATTGCCAGAGGAAGTGCTGATTATCTCTCGGAGTATGCATCGATCAGGTATGATACGAGTAATGGTCTTGTATCAAATGAAATAAATGCACTCGCACAGACTTCAAATGGATATATATGGGTTGGAACCTATTCGGGGCTATATAGATATGGAGGAATCAAATTTGAAGCAGCCAGGATTGATGAGAATATCTACAATGTCATGGTTCTGTATGTAGATAGAAAGGGACGACTTTGGATAGGAACCAATGATACAGGTTTATTATGCTACGACCCAATAACAGAGGAAAAGACTTGCTATACTACGGAAAACGGACTTAGTGCTGATTCTATAAGATCCATCTGTGAGGATGATTACGGAAATGTATATGTCGGAACAGTAGCGTATATAAGTGTTGTACATGAGGATATGTCTATAGAGGTTCTTAATGAACTTGAAGGAATAACATGGGTAAAATCACTGACTAATGTTGCAGATGGTACCGTGGCAGGAGTTACTAACGGCGGAAAACTTTTTTTTATAAACGGGAATAAACTGATTAAGGAAATGGAATTTGAGGAAACAGGTGTATCATACACTACTGTTGCCTGTGTTGACGGAGATACTCTGCACCTCGGAACTTCGGAAAATATACTCCAGCGTTGCAGCTATAACAAAGGAAATATCGAAATTACGGGAATGGCAGAGACCGGGGATATCCATTATTATAACAAGCTTTTGCCGGAGCCAAACGGAACCGGCTGCTTTTTCTGTGCAGATAATGGATTGGGACTTGTAAATGAAAATGGAATAATTACAAATCTTAGGAAAAATGATTTTTACAATTCAATAGCAGACTGTATAACGGATTATCAGGGCAATGTGTGGTTTGCTTCGAATAAACATGGAATATTGGAATTTTCAAAGAATCCGTTTTTTAATGTGTTTGTAAAAGCAGGCATAGAAGCAGCTGCTGTTAACAGTGTGATGGTTGACCATGGAGAGATGTATATAGGGACGGATTCAGGACTTGCCATTCTGGATGAGGAAACGTGCGCTGCCAAAGACTATGAGTATTTACAATACTTTGATGGCGTGCGCGTAAGGCATATGATGATGGACAGTAAACACAATTTGTGGATATCTACCTATGGCAAGGATGGACTTATAAGAGTAACCGAAAAAGGAGAAGAGTTTTCTTTTAATGAGAGCGTTGGTACGCAGGGAGGAAGATTCAGATATTGTCTGGAACTGTCAAATGGTGAAATTGTTGCTGCAAGTAATATGGGATTAACCTTTATACAGGGAGATGAGGTTGTCTGTACCATTGGTGAAAAGGACGGGATGAAATCACCACAGATTCTTACCATGGTTGAGGACGAGGATGGAAATATTCTTGCAGGCTCAGATGGTGTAGGTATCTATGTCATAAAAGATCACAAAATAGTGGGACGAAAGGGACCGGAGGAAGGACTTGGAACTCAGGTTGTTATGAGAATAATACCTTATGATAACGGATATATTTATGTGACAAGTAATGCAATGTATTATGATGACCGGTCTTCAATTAAAAAGCTGGACGCTTTTCCCTATGCTAACTGCTATGACGTTTACATCGCTCCTGATAACAAGGCATGGGTAAGCTCAAGCGCAGGAATATATATAGTTGATATAGAGGATCTTATAGAAAATGAGAATTATACATTGGACCTGCTTGACTACTCAAGAGGCTTTAATACTTCGCTTACAGCTAATTCATGGAACAGTATTACAAGTGATGGAGACAGTCTTCTTCTTTGCTGTACGGATGGAGTGAGAAAGGTATCGACTACAAAATATGATACATTCGATAATGATTATCTTATAGACCTGGATAAGGTTTTTACAGATGATGATACGATAATACCAGGAGAAAATGGTGTATATGAGATACCTGCTGGAGCAGGCCGCGTACAATTTGAAGTATCGATACTAAATTATATGCTGTCGAATCCGCTGATTAAGCTTTATCTCGAGGGAGCAAATGATGAGGGTGTGACCGTGTACCAGAATGAGTTAACGCCTTTGTCTTATACGAATCTGCCCTACGGAGATTACACACTTCACATTCAGACCCTTGATAAAAATACCTGGAGTATTCTTAGGGATGAAACCTATTCCATATATAAAAAGGCTCATTTTACCGAGCTTCCTATTTTCAGACTAATGATGATCCTTCTTGTTGCGAGTGTTGTGGCACTGTTTGTCTGGTGGTTTTTGCGGACTACCATTATCAGAAGACAGTATGAGGAAATTCGTATAGCCAAGGAGGAGGCTGAAAGGGCAAACAGCGCAAAATCAAGATTTGTTGCCAATATGTCTCATGAGATCAGAACGCCCATTAACACTATCATCGGAATGGACGAGATGATAATGAGAGAGGACAAGAGTCTTCCTATGGCTAAATATTCCGGTGCTATAACGGGATATGCAAGGTCAATAAAAAGAGCATCAGAGACGCTGCTTTCAATAGTTAACGATATTCTCGATATTTCAAAAATTGAATCGGGGAAGATGAATCTGGTTGAGAGAAGCTACGATCTTGATGAATTATTAAAAACCATAACGACAATGGTAAGGGTAAGGAGCAACGAAAAGGATCTTTTATTTGAAACTGAAATCGATCCGGAGCTGCCAAGATATCTTTATGGAGATGACGGTAAGATAAAACAGGTTTTGATGAATCTTCTCACAAATTCAGTAAAGTATACGAAAGAAGGCTCTTTTAAGCTTGTGATAAAGCTTGTAAAAAAGGAGAACGATACCTGTATCATTGACTATAGTGTATCGGATACCGGTATAGGTATTAAGCCTGAAGAAATGGATAAGCTTTTTTCAGCCTTTGAAAGACTTGATGAGCAGAAAAACAGCGGAATACAGGGAACAGGCCTGGGACTTAATATCTCCAGACAGTTTGTGAATATCATGGGCAATGAGCTTAGGTGCGACAGTGTCTATGGTGAAGGCTCGAAGTTTTACTTTAGTCTTACCCAGAAAATTGATAAGGATGAACCTATAGGTGAATTTTCTGAGGCAGAGGATGAAGCAGACAGTGAAATCTATATGCGGTCGTTCGTTGCTCCTTCGGCACGGATACTGGTTGTTGATGATAATGAGATGAACCTGCAGGTGCTTACGGGACTTCTGAAACCCACAAAGTTAAATATAGATACAGCCACAAGTGGAAAGGAGTGTCTTAAGAAGCTGGCAACGGAACATTACGAACTGGTTCTTCTGGATCACATGATGCCTGAGATGGACGGAATAGCAACACTCGAGAAAATAAGAGAAGAGGGGTATGAACTTCCTGTTTTTGCACTGACTGCCAATTCGGCACATAGCGGTGAAAACTATTATATTCAAAAGGGCTTTAATGGATACCTCGAAAAACCGATAAATATTAAGGTTTTGGAGGAGACCCTTAAAAACAATATCCCGAAGGAATTGTTGCAGGAGCCAAAACCGGAGGATTATATTCTGGAGAATAATGAAGAGGGAAATGAGGATGCAGCAAATGACCTGGAATGGCTGTTTGCGGTAGAGGATTTAAATGTTCAGGATGGTCTTTTGAACTGCGGAGGCAGAAAAGAATTTGAGGGAGCACTTAATACCTTTTATTACACAATAGATAAAAAGTCGAAGGAAATTGAGAACGCCTTTGAAAATGGTGATTATGAACTATATACAATTATGGTACATGCTCTAAAGAGCTCAGCAAGAATTATTGGAGCGTCGAGATTATCTGAGATTTCTGCTAAAATGGAAGAGGCAGGAAAAAACGGAGATATCGAAGCTATCAAGGAAGAAACACCGAAGCTTTTGCAGATGTACAGAGAGTTTTCGGAAAAGCTCTCGCAGCTGTCTGAGAAAACCAGAGAGGATACGAGGGAAGTCTGTGATGAGGATACAATAAATGAGGCATACGAGGCATTAAAGGAGTTTGCGGCCTTAATGGACTATGATTCCTTCGAGATGGTTCTGGAAGACATGACAAATTATAACTGCGGCGAAGAGAATAATGAAAAGTTTTCGCAGTTGCAGAGAATGCTTAAGGAGCTCAACTGGGACGGTATCAAGGATACACTGGGTGCGTAGTTTAAATTCATATCATTTTATAAAAATGGGGAATAGAAAATGAGTCTGTTTGATAAAGAATTGATGCTCATAGGAATGAAAGAAACGTTTGTAATCCGTGCGCTTGAAAAGCACCTGGATGAAGCGAGGATTCCATATTTCTTCGTAAAACCTGATATTGATGTTGTAAGTAAGCATTGGAACAGGGCAGCAGTTATAGCCTACTACCTCGACCAGTCTGAGAGGCTGGAGAGTTCCTTTTTACACTATTTGAATGAACATCTGACAGAAGATGATATTCAGATCATTATCATAGGAGAAAAAGGTGATACGGATGCTGCGAAGAGTCAGCTGCCTTTTGGGAGAATTTTGAAAATCTTTTCAAGACCGCTCAACGTTGAGGATTTCATAGGCACGGTAAAGGATCAGCGAAGAAGTCTTATGGATCCGCCTAAAAAGAGTATCCTTGTGGTTGATGACGACGCGACCTATGTGGGCCTTGTCAGGGACTGGCTAAAGGAAAAGTACAAGGTTTCCATGGCAATATCAGGACTTCAGGCAATAAGTCTTCTCGCAACAACCCATGTCGATCTTATACTTTTGGATTACGAGATGCCGATCACAAGCGGCCCGCAGGTTTTGGAGATGTTAAGAAACGATCCTACCACTAAGCATATCCCTGTCTTTTTCCTGACGGGGAAGAGCGATAAACAAAGTGTTATGAGCGTAGTGGGATTAAAACCGGAAGGATATCTTTTGAAGAGCATTAATCGCGAAGAGCTCATGGCGGACCTTCAGAAGTTTTTTGCCGAAAGAAAATAATGGGCAGAGCCTGTTAGGATAATTTATACAGAAGGAGTTTTTTACTAATGAAAAGTATTTTGGATTACGAAACAGTGGCACTCATCGATGATGATGATGCGGTGGAGATAATAGATCAAACAAAGCTCCCGGGAACAACGGAGATGATAAGACTTCGTACAGGAGAGGAGATTTGGAATGCAATCTATCTTTTACAGGTTCGCGGAGCACCGGCAATCGGTGTGGCAGCAGGCTTTGGACTTTACATACTTATGAAGCATTCCGGAGCTTCTACTTATGAGGAATTTATGAAGGAGCTCAGGGAAAAGAGTGATTACCTGAATTCCTCAAGACCTACTGCGGTCAACCTCTCATGGGCGCTAAAGCGTATGGAAGCTCATGTGGTGAAGGTTGCCGAAGAGCTGGGATATACGGGAGGAGCTTCTGATGAAGGTGGAAAAGCTGCTTTTGACAGTGCTGCTATTATCACAGCAATGCGTGAGGAATCTGAGCGCATAAAGGCAGAGGACGTAGATGTATGCAGAAGAATCGGTGAGAATGGGCTTGCTCTGATCAAGGACGGCTACGGACTTCTTACACATTGCAATGCAGGACAGCTTGCAACCTGTAAATATGGAACGGCTACTGCACCCATGTATCTTGCTCATGAAAAGGGCTACAACATCAGAGTGTACTGCGATGAGACAAGACCGCTTCTTCAGGGGGCAAGACTTACGGCATATGAGCTTCATTCAGCAGGAATTGACACTACGGTATTGTGTGATAATATGTCCGCTTCGCTTATGAAGAGCGGCGCCATAGATGCGATATTTGTGGGCTGTGACAGAGTAGCTGCAAACGGCGATGCTGCAAATAAGATAGGAACCAGCGTTGTTGCCACAGTTGCAAAGCGCTACGGAATACCTTTTTATGTATGTGCTCCGACTTCTACGATTGACATAAATACCAAGACCGGAGATGACATCAAAATAGAGCAGAGGAAGCCCGAAGAGGTTACCGAGATGTGGTACAAGGAGCGCATGGCTCCCGAGGGAGTAAAGGTTTATAATCCTGCTTTTGATGTGACTGACAACGAGCTTATTACAGGAATAGTCACGGAATATGGCGTACTGCGTGCACCTTATTATGTTAGCATAGGTAAACTGTTTGACCAAATGTAAGCACGTTTAAACAAAACGGAAAAAAAGTGTTAAATGTTCATAAATTCGTTCAATTGCGTTGAGTGATAATAATATTCGGTGTTAGAATAATTTTGAGGGATTTTATGCACTTTTTGCATGCTCTTTCGAAATAAAATTTCCTATGAGGGATACCGGGGATGGCTGTTGTTACCGCTGATGAGGACAAAAGTTTATACCAGCCTGATTTAATAGCTAATGAGCTTCTCCTGATAAAAAAGCAGGGCGGAGATGTTGAGAAACTCAAGGATCAGAAATTCAACATCTATCAGCTGGCAGAGATCAGAAAGGGGCTCTCCACTGGCGTGGATGTAAGTCTGTATGCCAGACCGGATGTTCCCTGGAACGAGATGGAGGAAATCAGACTCGAGCTCCAAAGCGGAATAGATATGTCCGCTTATCGTGATGCCGGTTTTGATATAATGCAGCTGGCTGAGATACGAGAAGGACTCTCTGAGAATCTTGACGTATCAGAGTACGCAAGACCTGAATACTTTTCAGACCAGATGAAGCAGATAAGGTTGGGGTTAAAGGCCGGAGTGCCTGTTATTTTCTATCAGGATCCCAAGTATAACTGGTTACAGATGGCAGAAATAAGGATAGGATTAGAGCACGGAACTGATATATCCCATTATGCCAGCATAGATATGCCCTATATGAAGATGAGGGTTATCAGGGAGAGTCTTGAGGACGGACTTGAGCTTGATGAAAAGCTCATAAGAAGAAAAGATGCGGCTACACTTGAGCAGATACATATTGCTTTCAAGGAAAAGATAGATATTAAAGAATATATTGATAAGAATTTTGATGCTGAGCAGCTTGAGCAGATTCGCAAGGCAAAGCAGGAGGGAATAGAGGATATAGACCGTTATTTCCTTTTTGGCATGCGCGGAGAGTGTATGCATGAAGTGAGAAAGGGCCTTGAACAGAATCTTGATGTTTCCGTTTACGCTGAGGAAGCATACAGCTGGAAGCAGATGAGAGAATTAAGGCTGGGACTCGAGCATCAGATAGATGTCACTCCCTATGCGAAGCCTCTTTACCGCGCTGATCAGATGCGTGAAATAAGAAAAGGCATAGAGAATAACATAGATATAAATCTTTATAAAAGTATGGTTCATCCTGCCCAGGAAATGCGCGTTATGCGCAAGTGGCTTGAGGAGGGAAAAACTCTTCCGAGTAACTTAAGTAAGCTTTTTTCCGGACAGCTCGAGGAAGAGCTTCAGAGGCCTGCTGATGAAGAATTAAAGGCATTACAGTTCCTTCAGACAGAGGAGGGACGCCTTATAGATATAACCGAAGACAAAATGCAGTGCTATTTTACTCTTCCGCTTGGAATCAAGGGAACCACTTATACTCTGGAAAAAGTGGTAAAGCTTCTCTTTAATGCGAGAGTCAGAAGAGGCGTGAGCCGAAAAGCGATTGAAGAGATGATAGAGGGTAAGAAGTACGGCAAGAAAACGCTTGTTGCGCAGGGAAAGCTTCCCGTTGACGGAACTGATGCGCACTATGATTTTTTACTAAAGCTAAGCGAAGAAATCATGCCGGATATGAACACGGGAGAAAGCGCAGACTTTTCAAGGGTCAAGGTGTTTGATGAAGTAAAGCTCGGCGATAAGCTGGCGGTATATCATCCCGCAACTCCCGGGGAGGACGGCTTTGATGTTACAGGTAAGCTCCTTAAGGCTAAGGCCGGAAAGGGTAAACCGATCCTTAAGGGACAGGGCTTCATGCTTCTTAGTGATAAGAAGACCTACGTATCTGCCATCGCAGGAGTCGGACGTATTCAGAATGGCGAGATCAGAATCGACAGAGCAAAGGTCTATGAATCGCTTGTAAACGTTAAGGAAAAAATTGTCTACGACGGAACCATCTGGGTGAAGGGTGATGTGGACAATGTCTATATACAGGCCAAGGGTGATGTGGTTGTTGACGGCAGTGTATCCTGTGCTGACATTCATGCAGGCGGCCGTGTTGTTGTAAGAAAAAGTATAGTTGGAAATGTAAATGACAGAACGTCCATATCGGCAGGTGGTATTGTGGCAGCAGCTCATCTTGATACAGCCAATATCAAGTGCAAGGGAGATCTTATCTCCAATGACTGTATGAACTGCAATGTGTCTGCCGACGGAAAGGTCCTCATGCTTGGTGAAAAGGGGCTTATCAGCGGAGGCGTTGTTACTTCCCTTCGCGGAGTTGAGACGGCGGTTCTTGGAAGTAAGAGCGTAAAGGACACTATTGTAAGGACGGGAATTACCGAAGAGCTCGATTATGAATATCAGAGTCTTCTTAGAAATGTGAGCCGAATATATCAGGAATTAAAGGTTTACGAGCAGCAGCGCGGAAAGCTCGCGCAGTTTAACGATAATACAAATAAACAGGCACTTCAATTGAAAATCAAAGTCAACGCAGAGTCCGCTATCAAAGAGGCAGAGCTTGAAAAGCTCAATCTCAGAAAAAAGACAATTGAAGCCGAGATGGAATCGGTTAAGGACGCCAAGGTAATAGTTTCAAGACTGGTATTTATTGGGACCAGCGTGAAAATCGGAAACAGGATTCTTAGAGTGCATGACACCCTGGAAACATCGAGAGGAATAACCTTTACCTCGAAGGGTGGCGAACTGGTGATGCTTGATGGTGAGAAGCTAATAGCAAGGAGTTAAAAAGTGGCTGGCAAGAGTATTCTGATTGTAGATGATACCGAAATAAATAGAGGCATTCTTAGTGAGATATTTAAGAATGAATTTGGCATCCTGGAAGCTGAGAATGGGCGCAAGGCACTTGAGATAATTGCTCATCAAAAGAGTGAGATTGCGGCTATTCTGCTTGATATTGTCATGCCTGAAATGGATGGTTTCAGACTTCTTGAAGAGCTTTTTAAGCACAAGATTCCGGATAAGATACCGATACTTATGATCACTGCAGATGCTACTGCGGAAACAGAGAGAAAATGTTATGAAAATGGCGCGAGCGATGTAATTCATAAGCCATTTGATTCAATAATTGTTAAACATCGTGTAAAAAGAGCAATCGAGCTCAATATGAGCAAACAGGACCTTGAACAGAAGGTCAGCGACCAGACTAAGGTTTTGAAAAAGCAATTCCTGGTTTTGAAAAAGCAGGAGGAGCGCCTAAGGGATTATAACAGCAGAATAATTGATACGATATGTACGATAGTTGAGTTCCGTAACCTGGAATCCGGATATCATCTTAAGAGAATCAAGGGCTTTGTGCAGATTCTTGGAAATGTTGCAATGAGAAATTATCCGGAATTCGGGCTTACACCTCACAAGATAGAGGTCATTACCAACGCCAGTGCAATGCATGATATAGGAAAAATCACTGTGCCTGATGCGATTCTGCTAAAGCCCGGACGTCTTACCACTGATGAGTTTGACATAATGAAATCCCATACCACAAGGGGCTGTGAGATTGTTAAGATGCTTGCAGATCTGCAGGATAAGGAATATCTTGAGGTCAGCTATGATATATGCAGACATCATCATGAGAAATACGACGGCAAGGGATATCCCGACGGGCTGAAGGGAGAGGAAATCTCTATTGCAGCGCAGCTTACTTCGCTTGCTGACGTCTATGACGCTCTTGTAAGTGACCGTGTTTATAAATCTGCATTTGCCCCCAGCAAGGCTTATGAGATGATCAAAAACGGAGAGAGTGGAATATTCTCCACAAAGATGCTGGCCTGCTTCGATATTGCCCGTCCCGAAATGGAAGCAATGGTTGCAAGAACCAAAGCCGAGGAAGAAGCAAACGAAAGCGCAGGCGGAAGCGGCCTGCTGAGCCAGTAAAAAATCACACGTCGAACAAAAAAGAGAGACAAGGCTTAAAGCCTTATCTCTCTTTTTTCATCAACGTGTGTGAAAGGATTCGAACCCTCGACCTTCTGGTCCGTAGCCAGACGCTCTATCCAGCTGAGCTACACACACATATCTGCAACAACCCGTGCAGCAAGAATAATTATAGCATCGAAACAATAATTGTCAAGTATGTATTTAAATAAATTTTTTTGTTTTCAAAATACCCCTATTAATGGGAGGAGACCGGCATGGGTGGGGACGCCATACCGGTCATTTAAGAAAAGGAGATTGTCCTTTTTGTTCTGCAATAAGTATATCGACAGAAGTATTACAAACTTTATAGCAAAAACAGATGAAATAAAAATTTTTTTATACTACCTAATCTGTGATAAAATATAACGGTCTGTTAAGTTAATCAAATATAAAGGAAGAAGCATGCAAAGATTTGATTTGATTGCTCCCTGCCACTTTGGCCTGGAGTCAGTACTGAAAAAAGAAATAATAAAGCTTGGCTACGAAATCCGGGAGGTAG
The DNA here is from genome assembly GCF_000424145.1 of Butyrivibrio sp. AC2005. Classification (GTDB taxonomy): domain Bacteria; phylum Bacillota; class Clostridia; order Lachnospirales; family Lachnospiraceae; genus Butyrivibrio. The sequence continues at coordinate 355,459 of NZ_KE384138.1, read as the reverse complement.
CTGACGGAAGAGTTACCTTTTTAGGTGATCCCGATGCTGTTGTACGTGCCAATATCGGACTTAGAACAGCAGAGAGAGTACTTATTAAAATAGGTTCCTTCAAGGCCATTACCTTTGAGGAACTCTATCAGGGAACCAAGGCACTTCCATGGGAGCAGTTTATTCCCAAGGATGGAAAATTCTGGGTAAAGAAGGCCAGCAGCGTAAAAAGCAAGCTATTCAGCCCTTCGGATATTCAGTCCATCATGAAAAAAGCCATGGTAGACAGACTTAGCGATATCTATGGTATCAGAAGATTTGAGGAGACAGGTGAAAGCTTTCCGGTTCGTGTTTTCCTGATGAAGGATGAAGTCACTGTGGCACTTGATACTACAGGAGATTCTTTGCACAAGAGAGGCTATAGAAAGCTGGAGGCGAAGGCACCGATAGCCGAGAACCTTGCGGCTGCACTTTTGATGCTGACACCCTGGAGAGCGGATAGAATACTGGTTGATCCCTTCTGCGGAAGCGGAACTTTTCCTATAGAGGCAGCCATGATTGCTGCGAATATAGCACCGGGAATGCACAGACATTTTACAGCTGAGAAGTGGACACACCTGATTGCTCCAGGCAATTGGAAGGATGTAAGAGAAGAGTGCGCTGAAGAAATCAATCATGGCATAGATGTGGATATTCAGGGCTACGACATTGATCCTGATGTGATTGATATAGCAAGAATAAATGCTGAAAAGGCAGGCGTTGAGAAAATGATACATTTTCAGGCAAGGCCTGTTGCTGAGCTCAGTCACAGGAAAAAGTATGGCTTCATCATCACAAACCCTCCCTATGGTGAGAGAATCGGTGAAATGAAGGAACTGCCTGAGCTCTATAAGACTCTGGGCGAGAGATACAAGGCGCTTGATTCATGGTCAATGTATCTCATTACGGCTTATGAAAAGGCGGAGCGCGATATAGGTAAGAAGGCGGACAAGAATCGCAAGATTTATAACGGCATGATCAAGACATATTTTTATCAGTATATGGGCCCTAAACCGCCAAGAAGGGACTTTCTGCAATGATTGAAAAGAGACTTAAAACGACTGCGATATTGACAGGCATTTTCGTCATTTTATCGCTGGGTGTCATGTTTTTCAGAACTGTCACCAAGAGCGTCATCATCGCAGAGGCGGAAAATGCGTTTTTTTATAAAGAGCTGGACGGTAAGGAATATCTGCTTGACCTTAAGGAGCCTGATTCTGAAAAGGGCAAGGGAACACTGGTTATCCCGCTTGAAAGCGGAGTGAATTCTGATAGCGTTACGCTTGAAGAACGGCATGTTCAGCATGAGTTTGTGTTATATATAAAGGGCAAGAGCGTTGATTTTTACAGCAAAAATGCAGTGATAACCGACCTTGACTGTGTACAGCAGGGCACGTTTACAGCTGTTGATGAGAAGGGAATGGTCCGACTCACTTTTCAGCTGGACGGACTTTATGAAAATCAGACATCTCTTGGAGATAAGGAGATAGTAGTAAGCTTCGCAAAGCCTGAGGATCTTTATGAAAATGTGGTTGTGATAGACCCGGTGGATGAGATAGGACTTAAAATGGTGCCATATCTCAGAAACTATTTTACGGGAAATGAGAGCGTAAAGATTTACTTTACGACTCTTGATGAAAACAGACCAGGAGATGAGGAGCTTCAGGCTCTGCTTAAGGAATCGAAGGCTGATCTCTTTATAAAAGTTGGTATAGATGAGACAACTGAAAGTGAGTCAGGTATCAGAACTTATTATAATGATAAGTTTTTTATAAGAAAGTTTGGCAATGTTCAGCTTGCTGATAAGCTGGAGATGGGTGTTGTTTCTGCCAGCGATAATAAGGCACTGGGCCTTACTGCGGCAGCAGATATGGAAGGACTCTCAGATTCAGTGATTCCCACCGCTTTTGTCACGATTGGAAATCTGAATAACAGAGTAGACCTTGACAAGCTTGAAAAGGACAGTTATATCGAAAAGTGTTCAACCGGAGTGGGTGACGGAATTATAGCTGCATTTGAAGAGATAAATACGAAGGCTGATTAGTGGAGAAGAAGAATGAAAATAATATTTGCAACAGGAAATAACGATAAAATGAGAGAGATCAGGGAGATAATGGGTGATCTCACTTCCGAAATCAATTCAATGAAGGACGAGGGAATAGACCTCGATATCGTTGAGGATGGCAGCACTTTTGAGGAAAATTCCATGATAAAGGCAAGAGCTGTTGCCGAGGCCTGCAGGGAAAAGGGAATGAAGGATTTTTGCATAATGGCAGATGATTCCGGTCTTGAGATTGACTACCTCGATAAAGCACCGGGTATCTATTCCGCACGTTTCCTTGGCCATGACACACCTTACTCCGAAAAGAACAGGCAAATTCTTGAGAAGCTTGAGGGCGTTCCGGATGATAAGCGCACTGCAAGGTTCGTATGCGCTATAAGTGCGGTTCTGGCCGATGGAAGAGAGTGTGTTGTGAGAGCAACCATGGAAGGTATAATCGGCCATGAGATTGCGGGAGAGAATGGTTTTGGATATGATCCCATATTTTTCCTGCCCGAATATGGCAAGACTTCAGCAGAGTTGTCACCTGAGGAGAAGAATGCAATCAGTCACAGAGGTAAGGCTCTCAGAATGATGAGGGAAAAGTTATAATGCACAAGATACTTGTAGTTAGTGATACACATAGAAAAGATGAAAATTTTTACAGGGTTATCGAGAAAGAGAGCCCTGTTAACCTTATAATTCATTGTGGAGATACAGAGGGAAGTGAAACGCAGATGCAGCAGCTTGCAGGTGCACCCATGCGCATTGTAAAGGGTAACAACGATTTCTTCAGCAGTCTTCCGGACGAGCAGGTATTTGAGGTCTGGCCTCATACCTTTTTTGTAACTCATGGACACAGATATCTTGTTAACATGGGAAGCGATGAGATCCAGAGAGAAGCCTTTGTCAGAGGTGCGGATGTAGTCATCTACGGCCATACCCACAGGCCTGTTGCGGCTGAGATTGACGGAATGTATGTGTTCAATCCGGGAAGCCTCTCATATCCCAGGCAGGAGGGCAGAAAGCCATCATATATTATAATCACAATTGATGATGAGGGCGAATTGTCCTATGAACTTAAATATTTGGATTTGTTTTGATGGCCTGGTAAATTATAGTGAGACACTGAGAATCGGAGACGATTTTCGGTGTCTTATTTTTGTGGAGAGAACAAGATAATAAATAATTTAGTTTTATTATAAGAAGTTAATTTTTAATATGAGTAAGGTTAATAAATAATTTATATGTAGGATATATGTGATATTATGCCCATTTTGCAATGTTTGAAGGTATTGACATGTATACCGGTTATGAATGAGCCCGATATTCTGGTTACAATGGAATATTCCGAAGAAAATGAAAACGCCAATGTTTCGATACTTTATGGCGGAGACAGGCTGAATATCATGGAAATGAAAGATAATCTTTCGATGAAGGTATTGAAGGGCGTGGAAAAGCAGATTCAATATGAGTGGAACCCTGAGGAAAAACGTGGGAACCGGATATCGATGATTGTTTGTTAGGTGGCTTTAATCTCCTTTTCGGTATGGGAAGATTGAGTTGATAAGAAAGAATTTAGTCTTTTTATAAGAAGTTAATTTCTCATTTGAGTAAGATTAAAAGATAATATATATGTAGGCTATTTCTGATATTTTGCCTATGGTGTAAGGGTACTGGAAGCGAACCAGTATTAGTCATATAAGAGCATGTGTTTATAGATGAGATATGAAACTCAAAGGAGATTTGATATGGCAAATGCAAGTGAACAGGAACAAGCAACCATGACTGAGCAGATATCTGCACCTGAGCAGGCTCCTGTGCCTGAACAGGCTCCTGCACCTGAAAAGAAACCCAGAGCAACAAGGAAAAGAACCACGGCGGCTAAAGCAGAGCCTACTCCGGAAGCTATGATGGAAGCAATGGCTAATGCTGAAACAGCAGCTGATGTGGATAAAAATTTAGAGAAGCTTGCGTTTGCAGAAGAGGTGGCTGCTTTTGAAGCAAAGGAGGCTGCAGCAGCGGCAGCTGCTGCTGAGGCGGCAAAGGCAGAAGCGGCACCTGCGGTAGAGGAAGCACCAGCGCCAGTAGTAGAGGAAGTACCAGCAGCCGAGGCTGTTCCAGTAGTGGAAGAAGCACCAGTTCCTGCGGTAGAGGAAGTACCAGTAGCAGAAGCAGCACCAGTAGTGGAAGAAGCGCCTGCACAAGCAGCAGAGGAAGCACCAGCAGCCGAGGCTGTTCCAGTAGTGGAAGAAGCGCCTGCACCAGCAGTAGAGGAAGTACCGGTAGCAGAAGCAGCACCAGTAGCAGAAGCAGCTCCAGTAGTGGAAGAAGCACCAGTTCCTGCGGTAGAGGAAGTACCGGTAGCAGAAGCAGCACCAGTAGTGGAAGAAGCGCCTGCACAAGCGGCAGAGGAAGTGCCAATGGCTGAGGCAGCACCGGTAGTGGAAGAAGCGCCTGCACAAGCGGCAGAGGAAGTGCCAGTGGATGAGGTAGCACCGGTAGTGGAAGAAACACCAGCTCCAGCAGTAGAAGAAGTGTCGGTAGCCGAGGCAGTTCCAGTAGTAGAAGAAGCACCCGTAGCTGAGGCAGCACCAGTAGTGGAAGAAGTACCTACGTCAGTAGTAGATGAAGTGCCTGCACCTGCAGTAGAAGAAGTACCGGTAGCCGAGACCGCTCCAGTGATAGAAGAAGCACCTGCAGTAGAGGAAGCACCGGCAGCAGAAGCAGCACCGGTAGTGGAAGAAACTCCTGTTCCTGCAGTAGAAGAAGTGCCCGTGGCCGAGACAGCTCCAGTGATAGAAGAAACTCCTGCACCAGCAGTAGAGGAAATACCAGTAGCCGAGGAAGCACCGGTACTGGAAGAAGCCCCTGAACCT
>NZ_KE384138.1:350099-350309 GCF_000424145.1 Butyrivibrio sp. AC2005 | reverse complement strand
AGTAGAGGAAGCGCCGGTAGCTGAGGCAGCTCCAGTGATAGAAGAAGCACCTGCTCCAGCAGCAGAGGAAATACCAGTAGCCGAGGCAGCACCGGTACTGGAAGAAGCCCCTGAACCTGCGGCAGAAGAAGTGCCGGTAGCCGAGGCAGCACCGGTAATAGAGGAAGCTCCTACACCTGCAGTAGAGGAAGCGCCGGTAGCTGAGGCAGC
>NZ_KE384138.1:200103-350089 GCF_000424145.1 Butyrivibrio sp. AC2005 | reverse complement strand
AGAAGAAGTGCCGGTAGCCGAGGCAGCACCGGTAATAGAGGAAGCTCCTACACCTGCAGTAGAGGAAGCGCCGGTAGCTGAGGCAGCACCGATAGTGGAAGGAGTACCTGCCCCTGCGATAGAAGAAGTACCAATGGCTGAGTCAGCTCCTATAGTGGAGGAAGCATCAGCAGTAGAAGAAACACCTGCTCCTATGATTGAGGAAGTGCCCGTAGCAGAAGCATCACCAATAGTGGAAGAAACACCAGCACCTGCGGCAGAAGAAGTGCCTGCTGAAATGGTAGAGGAAGTGCCAGTAGCTGAGACAGCGCCTGCAGTAGAAGAAACACCAGCATCCGAGGAAGCATTATTAGATGAACTCCTTTCAACTGAAGAAACATCAGTAGAAGCTACCGAAGAAGAATCCGGTCTTTCACTGGAAGAAGAGCTAGCAATTTTGGATGAGCCTATAGAAGAAGTGGAGCCTGAGGTAGAGGAGTTCACTGATGATATACAGATAGAAGTTCCTGAGCTTGATCTTGATATTCCCGATGTGGAAATCCCTGTAGATGACATGCTTCAAAGCGAAGAGGATCTGGCATTAGATACCGAGGCTGATATCACAACAGATGAGACAGCTTCTGAACAGGAAGAACTGGCTATTGAACCGGAAGAGATGAATCCTGAGGCAACAGAAGAAATCTCAATTGAAGAAACAGATAATTCCGAGCCTGGTACAGATAGTTCTCCTGAAACTGAGATCATGACGGAAAACGTTGCACCTGACGACATCGATCAGGCTACAGAGGCAATGGTTGGTGCGGTTGAAGATATCACCAGTTTCCTTAAGAGTGAGGACTTTGAGTATACAAGAATAGCGCTTGATGAAAAAACGGAAATCGTCCTGATAAAGATGGAAGATGGAGATGTCCTTTACCTGGAATATGAGGATGACATTTTCCTGTCACTGGTTTCTCATTATGAAAAGGATGGAAAACACAGATATAAGGATATCATGAATTCCTATATTAAGGATTCAATCAGCAACGGCGTATTCTATAAGATTATGCGCAGCAAAGGAAGCAGAGCTGTTTGCAGATATAATTAAAAAGGCACTTCGTAAAAATCGTACGACTTTTACAAAATGCCATTAGATATAATTGCGTTATGAAACCCTGGTGAGGTCCTTGACCCATTTATATTTTTTGAAATGATACATTACCCATGGAATTTTTCCTACCTCATCAAGGCACGTGCAGGCATAGACTGCAACTATTGGCCAGTGAAAAACGAAGGCACCTAAAACTGCGGTTGGTATAGCCAGACACCACATGCAAACAGCCAGGCTGTACACGTCGAAAAGCGTGTCACCACCTGCGCCAAAGATTCCGTTTATGATGATGGTGTTTACGCACCTTCCAATCATATAAAAAGCCATGACGATCATCATGCCGATGAGAAGGCTTTTGGCAGAATCGGTCAGTTTCATAAAATTAACGACAGGATAAGTGACAAGAAGAACCAGGGCTGTGCAAAGGAATCCGATGATATATGATATTTTTGCAAGCCTGATGCCATACTCTTTTCCTTTATAAAGCTTACCGGCACCCAGCTCATTACCAACCATAATTCCTCCGGCGCTACTTATGCCGTTACACATACAGCAAAAGAGGTCTCTGACAACAGCAGCTACAGAATTGGCGGCAGCGGCGTCACTTCCAAGGTGACCCATGATGGCGGTGTAGGAAGTAAAACCAACACCCCAGAAAAGACCTCCGCCCAATAAAGGAAGAGATACTTTTATAAAATCTTTCTCCAGATCGGCAAAGAAAGAGAAGATGTATCGATAATTTGGATGTAAAAATCTTTTCTGATGAGCGGAAAAAACAGCCCAAGCGAGTTCGATTATGCGGGAAATCAACGTTGCGAGTGCAGCGCCGTTTGCACCCATTGCAGGTAACCCGAACAGTCCGAAAATAAACACGGAGTTGAGAATAATGTTGAGAACAACAGCACCGGTACTTATGAGGGCACTGCGGTTTACATGGTCGGTTATACGCATTATTACAAGGTAGCATTCAGCTATGCCTGTCAAGAGATATGACCAGCCTGCTATTTTCAGATAGGATGCACCGATTCTGATAAGTTCCGTATCATGGGTGAAAATATGCATAAGAAGCACAGGTATAATCAGGCATCCAGCAGCAGTTATAATTGAAACAATGCCAACGGCGCGTACCATCATGCCGAAGATTTTATTGATGGTGTCGCTGTCCTTTTTTCCATAATACTGTGCTCCAAGGATGGCTCCTGCAGCTGTTGCGGCGGTAAGTACCATATTTTGGACGAACTGGATCTGTGTTGCAAGAGACACTGCTGCCATTTGATTTTGCTCGATTCTTCCCAGCATGACCGCATCCGCGGCTGCAACTGCCGCCAGCATCAGACTCTGAAATGCAATAGGGAGAGTGAGACGTACTAACTTATTATAAAAAACTTTATCCTTGAATAAATTGCCCATTGTTGGCTCCTTAGATGAAGAAACAATCGGAAAAATCAAGACTTTCCGACTGCCTCGGTATTTACTATATTATTGCAGAAGCACAGTATGATATGCAATTCTTTTATTAGTTGTGGAAGACGTAATTTTGATATGGTATAATACGGAAAAGTAAATAAATATAGAAATTGAAAAAAATATCAATTTTCGTATTGACATAATTGGAACTCTACTTTATACTTTATAAATGTCGCCGCGAGATTGCGATAAACATGTGTCCGTAGCTCAGCTGGATAGAGCAACGGCCTTCTAAGCCGTGGGTCGGGGGTTCGAATCCCTTCGGGCACATTTTTCAGATTTTAATATAGATCTGAGTGTATGGTGGGTATGGCGCAGTTGGTTAGCGCGCCAGATTGTGGTTCTGGAGACCGTGGGTTCGAGTCCCACTATCCACCCTTTTTTATTTGTAAGGGCAATAACTTCTAGATTTAGTTTTATATCTGAGTTATTATTTATGTAGGCACATCTTGCTGTGTATGATGGGCTATCGCCAAGCGGTAAGGCACAGCACTTTGACTGCTGCACTCGTGGGTTCGAATCCCGCTAGCCCAGTTTTGATATATCACTGCTTTTGCAGTTCATATATATGAGATACTAGCTCAGTTGGTAGAGCACTTGACTTTTAATCAAGTTGTCGTGGGTTCGATTCCCACGTGTCTCATTGGTTTAATAGGTCTGAGATGTAGATAATATCTGCGTCTCAGATTTTTTTATTGTCAAAAATATTGATTACCAAACGCTTGTTATGATTACCATTTTTCTGCCCGGGTTTTCTCTTGTTTAGTGTCTCACGAGCAGTCCTCATATTTGAAGTAGTGAAGTAGTTCTGATTGATAGTTTGAGGGCTGTTACCGAAGATCATGGGAGAACTGTTTGGTGTTAAGCAATCTACTCTAAGTGAGCATATAAATAATATCATTGATACCGGAGAACTCGATGGGACTTCTATCGGTTTTTCCGATAAAAGTACCGGCGGAAGAAAACCTAAGATTTATAATCTTGATATGATTCTGTCAGTAGGGTATGTGTGTTACGATATTTATCATAATTTTTCAACGAAATATTTTTGACAAAATTAATTGCTTTTTCACGTTAAGAGTGTAACATTAAAAGTGCCAAGAGAATGCTTTCTTGAGAAGTTTTGAAAGAGAGGTAATGCTATGGTTAAAGCTAAACTAACAATGGAAGATCTTAGAGTTGGAATGCATGTTGAGCCAGAACAGCTGTCGGACTTATATGGAGTGTGGGTATTCATAAATCCGGAGACTGTAAGGGAGGATGGTTTTGATATAGTATATTTTTGTGATGAGAATACAAAAGATGATACAGAGATTGAGAAGATACGAAATCGATTCGGGAAGACTACTGTGATATATCAGCCCAAATTCTATGAAGATGAGGATGCTGCAATTTATGACTGATTTTTTAGAGTTAAAGCTTACAAAAAGTTTGGAATTTAGATGTGATTTCAAGTCTGATATATATGGTATTCATGGAGAATCTATATATTTCCCGGAGATTAGAACTTGTCAGAAAAGACTATAGAGTCCTATAGTAATCATTTCCATTGGCTATTTGAATATTTTGGTGAGGATAAAATCAGAATGATTATGATAAATTTAGTACGTTGGATAGCCTTGTTGGAATGAAAAGCTTCGACATACCCTTTTAATGAGTTCTGTTCTACATCTACAGTACTGTGATAAGATTATACTTGTTGATTAAAAATATATCAGGCAGGTAAATCATGAATTACAGACTAATGACAGAACAAGATTTGGCGTATGTAGTAGAAAAGAACATTGAATATTATAACACTGTGGAAGATTGCTGTTGGACATATGAAAAGGCATACAAAAGAATCCACCAGGTACTTACTATGGAAGACTCTATGTGCATGGTTCAGCTTGATGATAATAACAGCATAACCGGATATTTAATGGGTTACTTCAAGGAATTCGATGATATAAGAGGCTACTTTCTTGATGAGATTGTAATATTTAAAGGCTTTCAAGGAAAAGGCTATGGTACTGACTTTATAAAGATACTGGAACAAGAAGTTAGTAAGAATTGCGCTTCTATCATAGAACTAAACAGTGTGAACGATGAGATGCACAAACATTTCTATTCAAAGCTATCTTATTATGAATCCACAAATTTCGTAATGATGGGAAAATTTTTGGGAGAGACCTAATAAACATGGAAATGCCCACGGAATATATTAATCCGTGGGCGTTATATGAAAGTGCTGGTTGTTAACTGCCAAAAAACGATGGAAATAAACTGCCAACTGGAAAGTGCCTTCGATATATAAATATTTATACCATCTCTATTTTTATTTTTTTTCCATAACTCTTGGCAATTTCGCAAAGAGTAGGAATAGTAGGAATACACACTCCCTTTTCTATACGGCTGATGTTAGACTGACGTACACCAGACTTCTCGGAAAGCTCCTTTTGGGTCATGTGATGTTCAAGCCTTGCCTGGATAAGCATGGTTTTAATCTGATATTCAATTTCTGTTTCTTCCCATGCCTTTGCAAATTCAGGATCTTTTAATTCTTCTTCCAATAATTCATCTATATCACTCATCGCCAAACCTCCTTATATAATCTTCACGATAGCTTTCTGCGAGTTCAATGACATCGGGTGGCGTCTTTGGTGTTTTCTTAATAATCCCGTTTGTTACTATTGCTTTATCACCTACTGTAAAGAAATAAAGACACCTGGCAATGTTATTTCCTTGTATTGTCCTAAGTTCAAATATACCATTACCAAGTGATTTAGAATCAGGCATTCCTAAATCTTATCCAAATTTCTCAAGTAATTTGACACTTCTAATGACTTTGGCTCGCAACTTTAAATCTTCGATTGATTTTATAAACTGTCCGGCAGGTTTATCGCCTTGCTCGGTTTTATAAAAAATGACTTCCATAAATATTCCTTTCTAGGAATATTGTATATAGGTATAAAATATATGTCAATAGTACAAGGTAAAAGCATTTGGAGATAAACATCTTACTCAGGATTAGAAGCGCTTAACTACTACAGTTAAGCGTTTTTTCAGTTTGATCATTCCCTTTGCACTAATATAGTATTTCTGATATATTGAGGGGACTTACATGAATCGGGGGAATAATATGTCAGAAATAAATACAATAAAATCACAAATTATATCATATCCTCATGGTTTCTCTACCAGGACCGGAGGCGTGAGTGAAGGAATATTTAATTCACTTAATCTGGGAATGAACAGGGGTGATGAGCCTGAGAATGTTAAAGAGAATTATCACAGGTTCCTGAATTCCTGCGGCATAGAAGCAGAGGAGTTCGTCTGCGGTCAGCAGGTGCATGGGAATAATGTGATGATAGTAGGAAAAGAGCATGCGAGAAAACCCTATGGTTATGATGAACTTTTTCAGGCTGACGGGTATGTAACTTCCGAGTCGGGAGTACCGCTGGTTATTTTTATTGCAGACTGCATCCCACTTCTGATGGCGGATGAGGAGGCAGGTGTCGTTGCTGCGGTACACAGCGGATGGCGCAGTACTGTACAGGACATCGAGAGAGAAGCTGTAAAGAAAATGGTAAGCCTTGGCGCGTCTGAGCGCAATATCAAGGCATGTATAGGCCCTGCTATAGGAAGATGCTGTTTTGAAGTAGGAGAGGAAGTTATTGAGGAAGTAAACAGACTGCTGGAAGGTAAAGCTACCGATTTATATAACCGAAAAGATAACGGGAAATTCATGCTTGACCTGAAAGGCGTAGTAAAAAGGAGTATGCTGGGTACCGGATTATCCGAGGAAAACATTGATATCATCGAGGATTGTACTATGTGTATGCCGCATAAATACTGGTCTCACAGATATACAGGAGGCAATCGCGGGAGTCAGGCTGCTGTAATAATGAAACTATGTTGAAGAAAATGTTGGAGGATGAACATGAAAAACAATAAGATAGTATGTTGGTCCAGTGACAGTGTGGAGATGAACTGTTTTGACTATCCTCTAAATAATGGACTGATGGTAAATGAATATGACTATGGTGGAGCCGTATCTTACCTTATTTACAACTTTACGAAAGAGGGAAAACAGCAAATCAATTCAGAACTGTTCATTCGGGAGAGCCTGGATTTCGAAGATGATACGCGAAAATGTCCGGAATATACAATTGATGGTGAAGAGGTTGAAAAAGACATTTTTGAACAGGAACGGAAAGAAAAGATTCTTGATCATGTGCTTAAGCGTTCTTTATGGAATGTGATAGGAGGGTAAACATAGAGTATTAGCAATATCCTTTCAGGAATAATTGCACTAATTCATTGAGAGTTATCAATGGTTAGTGCTTTTTTAATACTTATTTTAGACTATAAGAAAACGAATTATAGTATGATAAAGTCAGCCGAAGTGGTGGTTGCAGAGAAAGTCATTGACAATAAATATTCTTGCAGTGCAATTGAGTAAGGCTGTATACTAGTGTAGTTGTCTTGAAAAAATAATAGAACAAGATATTAGTATATTCTGTAAGGAAGAAAATTTCGTGAGCAGTTTAAAAAGCAAATTATTTACAAAAATGGTGCTTAGTGCCAAAGCATACAATGAAAAGCATAAGAATCATGCAAAGCAGGTTACATATCTCACTCTTGGATTGATTACATTTTTAAGCATTATCCTTTATATTCCGGAGAAGATATGTGCAGCAGTTGCATGGGTAGTTAGATTACTCTGGAAAAAGAGAGTAATCACAGTTGCTGTATTGGTGATTGCTATTGCAGTCAGTCTTGTGTGGAGAATAACTACAACAGATAAGAAGGAGAGCCCTGCCGGACAGGAAACAGAGGTTGTTACTTCTGAAAATAATGAAGCTACTAATGATTCAGGTAATGAATCTGAGGTTGTAGAAGCTGATGTTACAGAGGCAGAGCCTGAAACAGAGGATGTTGCAGAAGCAGAGGCAGAAACCGGAGAACCTCTGGAAACAGAAATAGCTGAAGGAACCGGAGAAACAGAAGTAGCAGACAACGGAAAATCAGAGACAGTAGATGGGAAGGCTGAGACTGAGAAAACTGACAGTCAGACCAAGACTGAAGAAACAGTGGCGGCTGGGCAGACCAAGACTGAAAATAATGAAAACTCTCAAAAGTCTTCTCAGACAGAAGAATCAAAAACTACAGGTTCAGAGCAGTCTACAACATCATCTGGTACGACAACCGCTGATTCCGGTAAAAGAGACTCAGCGTCTGCGATAACAGGGACTACAGCTAATTCAGAAGCAGCAACAGAAGGAACTACAGCTAATTCAGAAGCAACAACATCATCAGAGACAGCAGCTGACTCAGAAGAAACAAATGCAAGCTCGGAAACCGAGACCACGACAGAGTCTGCATCAACAGAACCGGCAGCAAATGACTCTGCAACAACCGAAACTGCAACAGCATCTGAGGAATCGCAAACTACAATGCCCGGTGCTGATATAAACGTGCCTGAGCTCGCATCTTTCCTTGAGCAGTATCCTGAAGCTGTGGGCTGGATTTATATGGAAGGCGGCGAAATCAGCTACCCCATTATGCACTGTGATAATAATGAAAAATACTTAACCACAGATTTTGAAGGAAAGCCTGCAGAGGCCGGTTCTATTTTCCTGGATAGCAGATCGGCAGCAGACTTTACAGATTCCAATTCCATTATCTATGGTCACAATATGAAGGATAAAACCATGTTCGGAAACCTTCGCAGATACAGGGAGGACCCGAATTATTACACTAATAATCAGTATTTTGCCATACTGACAGGTAATAAGGTTTATAAATATAAGATCTTTGCATATATGGACGTTCCCAAGGATTACGAAATCTACAACTATGTTGGAGAAGCCTCCAAGGTATTTGTAGCTAATGCAGAACCTGTAAGACTTAAATCCTATATGGACTCGGAATACCCGGTGAATGCTGACAGTAAAGTGGTTACTCTTTCTACCTGCACAGACAGTGATGACCTCAGATTTGTTATTCTGGGAGTACTTGTGCAGGAGTAATCTGATGTGTTTTCCAAGAGGTAGGGTAGCTGTTTTGTGGTAGCACTAGAGGACAACTGGTAGCAAAATATGAATGTGTACGATTTTGATGGAACAATCTACTATTTAAACTGCACAGTTGATTTTGCCTTATGGTACATGAAAAAGAAGCCCTTTTTATGCTTCTCTTATTTACCGCGCCTGTTTGTGGATGCGGTCTTATATAAGCTGGACAAAATGCCCAGTTATCTGCTTATGCGTCATCTTTTCTCGATTTTAGGAAAAGTGGATGATTTTGATACCCGGGTTGAGGAGTTTTGGGACACGCATGAAAAAAGGATTTCCCCCTGGTATCTTGATCAGAAACGCCCGGATGATCTTATAATAAGTGCATCGCCGGAATGCCTGGTTGGGCCAATAGCTAAGAGACTTGGTGTGAAATACGTTGCTACCGAATATGACATAGAGACAGGTGTGTATGTTAATAATCTGATGTATGCTAAGGAAAAATCCAGATATATAATAGATATTAATTTTCCCAGAATTGATAATTTCTACTCGGATTCGTTGTCGGATACCCCAATTGCACTATGCGCAGAAAAGGCATACTTTGTGACTGAGAAAGCACAGAAGATTATATCCTGGCCGCACCTTGATCCTGTTACAATGAAAAAAATAAAGAAACAGATAAAAACCGGATGGACTATACATTTATAGGACGTCAAAAAGATTGTATGCGTTCGATTTTACGACTATAATGAAAAAAGGTTGTTCTATGCAAGTTTTGTTCATTATAGTCGTATTTTTTATGGAGGTAAATAAATGGCGGATAACACACCAAAGAGCTTAAGAAATCTGATGATGTATCAGATTTTTGTTCGTAATTACAGTAGCGAGGGAACTTTTGCAAAAGTAGAAGAAGATCTTGATAGAATTAAAGCGCTTGGTACGGATATTGTTTATTTGATGCCCGTTCATCCTATCGGAACCAAAAACAGAAAGGGAACCCTTGGCTCTCCCTATGCTATAAGTGACTATCGTGCGATAAATCCTGAGTTCGGAACCCTTGATGATTTTAAGAGTCTGGTTAAGGCAATACATGCAAAGGGCATGAAGTGCATTATAGACGTTGTTTATAATCATACTTCGCCGGATTCGGTTTTATCAAAAGAGCATCCGGAGTGGTTTTTTCACAAAGAGGATGGCTCCTTTGGAAACCGTGTAGGAGACTGGAGTGACATTATTGACCTTGATTATTCACATGAGGAGTTGTGGGATTATCAGATAGAAACACTGAAGTACTGGGCTGAGTTTGTGGATGGTTTTCGCTGTGATGTTGCACCACTTGTTCCCGTAGAGTTCTGGGAAAAGGCACGAAAAGAAGTTGAGACGGTGCGTCCCGGCTGCATCTGGCTTGCGGAATCTGTCGAGTATTCATTTATAACTCACTTAAGGGGACGCGACATAACAGCTCACAGCGATTGCGAGATTTTCAGGGCTTTTGATGTCAGTTATGATTATGATATTTATCCGGGGCTTGCTGAATATTTAGTTGGAGAAAAGCCGCTTCCTTTTTATATTGACAGTCTGAACCGTCAGGAAGTGATTTATCCCGATAATTATGTTAAGCTCCATTTCCTTGAAAATCATGATCAGACAAGGGTTCATTTCCTTATTCCTGATGAGAAGGAGCTGCGTAATTTTACAGCATTTATGTTCTTCCAAAAGGGTATGCCCTTTGTGTATGCAGGACAGGAGTTTGGGGTATCGCATCTTCCAAGCCTTTTTGATAAGGATACCGTTTCGCTTAAGCCTGAAAATGGCATAGATATGTCAGGATTTATTTGTAAGCTTTCCGATATTAAAAAGGATGAGATTTTTGCCACGGGAATATTTGATTGCAAAGCATATGAGAACCATACTGTTGTTGCAACGATTGAAAAGGGCGACAGAAAAGCGGTTGGAGTTTTTGCACTGCAGGGTGCTACATCAAATGTGCGTATGCCGTTTGAAGACGGTATCTATAAAAATCTCATAGACGATAGTGAGGTAGAGGTGTTCCGCGGTGGAGTCCAGTGCTATGGAGAGCCGATAATAATACTCAAAAAGTAATATTTGGATTTTGAAATCCGGATATTTTTGGTAAAAAACACTAGTTGAATTTCTGATGATTTTAGTTTACAGTAATGTTGTTGCACGACTGGCGGATGAGTGGGTAACCACAGGGAAGTGCAGCTGATTATGAATTGTCGACCGCCTGGGCAGCCGTGTGATATGGCTTGTTCAGGCGGTCTTTTTATTTCATGTGTGAAGCAAAAAGCTGCGCATAGTACGAAAGGAGAAATAATGGTAAATCTTGCAAAGGAACTGAGTTCAAATTCTTATCCCGGACGTGGAATCGTTATTGGCACAAGTGCAGATGGAAAGTATGCTGTAACTGCTTATTTTATCATGGGAAGAAGTGAAAACAGCAGAAATCGAGTTTTTGTAGAGGAGGGAGAGGGTATCCGCACAGAAGCTTTTGATCCTGCAAAGCTTGAGGATCCCAGTCTTATAATCTATGCACCTGTAAGAGTAAGAGGTGACTACACAATCGTCACAAACGGTGATCAGACCGATACAATCTATGACCTCATGGAGGCAGGCCAGTCCTTCGAGGAATCCCTTAGAACAAGGGAGTTCGAGCCGGATGCTCCGAACTATACACCAAGAATTTCAGGACTTATGCACATTGCTGATGGAAAGTATGACATTTCAATGTCTATCTTAAAGAGCGATCATAATGATCCTTCTTCCTGTCTCAGATTTACATACACATATGAAAATCCTAAGGCTGGCAAGGGCTACTTCATCCACACCTATATGGGCGATGGCAATCCGCTTCCCAGCTACGAAGGTGAACCTACAGAGGTAGAGATTTCCGGTGACATCGATGAATTCACAAAGATGGTTTGGGAAAATCTCAACGAGGACAACAAAGTCTCCCTCTTCACACGCTACATCGACATTGCTACAGGAAAATATGAAACAAGGATTGTGAACAAAAACAAATAATACTTCCGCCACCAGGCTGCGGACTATAGGAGAGAAAAACATGAAAGAATTAGCCCTTAAATATGGATGTAACCCGAATCAGAAACCTTCAAGAGTTTTCATGGAGGATGGATCAGATCTGCCCATCGAGGTACTTAACGGTAAACCAGGTTATATTAACCTGCTTGATGCATTTAACGGCTGGCAGCTCGTGTCTGAATTAAAAGCTGCGACAGGAATGCCTGCTGCTACATCCTTTAAGCACGTATCACCTGCAGGAGCTGCTATAGGCCTTCCGCTTTCCGAGATTGAAAAGAAAATCTACTGGGTTGAGGATCTTGGAGACCTTTCACCTATGGCATCTGCTTATGCAAGAGCAAGAGGAGCTGACAGAATGTCATCCTTTGGTGATTTCATCTCACTTTCCGATACCTGCGATGAGGATACAGCAAGACTTATAAAAAGAGAAGTATCAGACGGTATCATTGCTCCTGATTATACGGATAAGGCTCTTGAAATTTTAAAGGCAAAGAAAAACGGTAACTATGCCGTTATCAAGATCGATCCTTCCTATAAGCCTGCTGCACTTGAGAAGAAGCAGGTGTTTGGCATCACATTTGAGCAGGGACACAATGACATCGTAATTGATGACAAGATGCTTGAAAACATTGTGACGGAAAACAAGGACCTTCCGGATGCTGCAAAGAAGGACCTTCTGATTTCACTTATAACACTTAAATACACACAGTCCAATTCAGTTTGCTATGTAAAGGGTGGTCAGGCAATCGGAATCGGAGCAGGTCAGCAGTCAAGAATTCACTGCACAAGACTTGCAGGCTCCAAGGCAGATAACTGGTTCCTCAGACAGGCACCTCAGGTTCTTGAGCTTCCTTTCCTTGATAACATCCGTCGTGCTGACAGAGATAATGCTATCGATCTTTATATCGGTGTTGACTATATGGACGTTCTTGCAGAAGGCAAGTGGCAGAATCTTTTCAAGGTTAAGCCTGCGAGATTTACAGAGGCTGACAAGAGAGCATGGCTCGATAAGAATACCGGAGTATCACTGGGATCAGATGCGTTCTTCCCCTTCGGCGATAACATCGAGAGAGCAGCTAAAAGCGGTGTGAAATATGTAGCTCAGCCCGGCGGTTCCGTAAGAGATGACAATGTTATACAGGCAGCCAATGAACATGAGATGGTTATGGCATTTACAGGTATGAGATTTTTCCATCACTAAGAACAAAACATTTAATAATATCACAAATGGAGGCATATATATTGGACATATATATGTCTCTTTTTGTGGTAAAATTTAGACTGTATGTAACTTATATGTGTTCAAGGAGTTTTGATATGCTGCGTTTTGTTTTTGGAGCCTCGGGAGTAGGAAAAAGCTATCACATAAGACAGGAGATAATTGATAGAAGTATAAATGAGCCGGAGAGGAATTTTCTTATTGTTGTTCCGGATCAGTTCACCATGCAGACGCAGCTTGATATTGTTAAGCAGCATCCGATGAATGGCATCATGAACATCGATGTTGTCAGCTTTTCGCGCCTTTCTCACCGTATCTTTGAGGAGGTGGGACAGGATCATGAAAAGGTTCTGGACGATATGGGAAAAAGTCTGGTGCTGCGTCATGTTGCTGAAAATATAAGGGAAAAGCTTCCTGTTATTGGTGGCAGCATGCATAAAATGGGATATATTGACGAGGTTAAGTCCACCATTTCTGAATTTATGCAATACAGCATAGAGCCTGAGATGCTTGACGACATAATCGGAGCCTGCGAAGGTAAGGGAGCACTTAAGTCTAAGCTTCTTGATCTTAAGCTTCTTTATTCTGAATTCAAAAAATATATCAAAGGAAATTATATCGCCCAGGAGGAGCTTCTCGATGTGCTATGCAGAGCTATTCCTTCCTCAAAGCTGATTAGGGACAGCGTCATCGCTTTTGATGGATTTACCGGATTTACACCTGTGCAGTATAAGGTTATTTCACAGCTGCTTAGATATTCGATGGAGGTAATCTTTTCATTTACGATCGGACAGGGAGAGAATCCGTTTATTTATGACAGGAACGCAGAACAGGATCTGTTTTTACTTACTAAGAAAACAGCTCATGATCTTTTGCGCCTTGAATATGAGAATGAAAAATACGATGATCCTGCGGCTGTTCCTGATTTTGAGCGCTGGTCAGAGTATTACATTAAGGAAAAATATATTGTACTTAACGGCAATGAGTTCGGAAGACATGCCAATAATCCGGAGCTCGCTTTTCTTGAGAAGAGACTTTTCAGATACGGAAATGAGAAGTATGAAGATGTATCCGGAAAAATAGGTATTTTTGAGGCTGATACTGTAACCGAAGAAGTGCAGATGGCATTGGCCAGGATAAGGAGCCTAATCAGGGAGGATAAGACTCTGCATTACCGCGATTTTGCAATTGTGTGCGGCGGACTGGAGAGATATGAAGCGGTGGTTTCGGAGGAAGCAGATAAATATGGTATACCGGTTTATCTGGATCAGACAGGAAAAGTTAAGCTTAATCCTCTTATTGAAGCTATAAGAAGTGCACTGCTTACTGTAAATTCTCATTATAGCTTTGAGGCAGTGTTTCATTATTTAAGAAGCGGTTTGTCTCCACTTTCCTCTAACGAAGCAGATAAACTGGAAAATTACGTACGAGCTATGGGTATCCGTGGGAATAAAGGGTGGAATAATCCTTTTGACCGTATTCCTAAGCAAATTATGCGGAAACTCAAGATGTCCGAATTAAAGGACACTGAAAATGATATATTGGAGAAGCAAAAGAAACAGTACCTTGATGAGATAAATGCCCTGCGTGAGAGGGTGGTTTCGTCACTGGCGCCTTTATTTTCCGCAGAAGGCAAATCGGTACTGGATTATTCCAGGGCTCTTTATGAATTTCTGACAGGGCTGGATGCCCGGCAGAGAGTTGACGATTATGAGAGATATTTTCATGATCAGGGCGATGGAATAAGGGAAAAAGAATATACAGTGATATTCCGTAAGGTTATTGCGCTCCTTGATCAGGTGACAGCGTTAATGGGTGATGAGAAGCTTACATGGAAGGAATACGCTGATATTCTTGATGTTGGTTTTGGAGATATAGAGATAGGCACAATCCCCCAGAGTGTCGACAGAATAGTCGTGGGTGATATCGAGAGAACAAGACTTAATGAGGTTAAGATTCTCTTTTTCCTCGGAGTCAATGATGATCTTATTCCTAAGTCTGCAGGAACAGGAGGGATCATTTCCGATATTGAGAGACAATACCTTGCGGAATCTCTCACAGATATCGAGCTTGCACCCACACCCAGACAGCAGATGTATATTCAGAGACTTTATCTCTATATGAACCTTACCAAGCCCTCGGACAGACTCTATTTGTCATATGCGCATATTGATCCTGATGGCAAGAGTATCAGGCCCGCTTACCTTATCGGTAAGGTAAAAGCTCTGTTCCCCGGAGTGTCAATACAGCGATATGATGGTAGAGCAGATGGGGAGATAATTGAGACTCCCCAAAATGGAATGGATTACGTGGCTGCACATATACAGGATTATTCCAGAGGATATCTTGATTCACATGAAGAGGAAAGCTTTAGTGCTCTTTTTCATTCATTAATGGAGGCAGAGGGATATAGGGACAGACTCATGAAAATGGTCTATGCTGCCGGTTCAGGCTACATGCATAAACCTCTGTCTGAGGCTGTTGCATCCATGCTATATGGTAATTTTCTGGTGAATTCTGTCAGTCGACTTGAGAAGTTTGCAGGATGTTCCTATGCTCATTTTCTACAGTACGGGTTAAGACTGGACGAAAGGGAAGAGTTTACTTTTGATCAGACGGATCTGGGAACTGTTTTCCACGGGGCATTGGAGACCTTTTCCAGGAAGCTAGAGGAAGAGAATCTAACCTGGACCACCTTTGACAAAGAGCAGGGTGAGAGGATAATGGATGAAGCCTTAAAGGAGTTCACTGCAGATTATAACGGTAATATTCTTGAGAGTAGTAAGCGAAGTGAATACCTGATGCAGAGGATAAGGAGGATTCTCTTTAGAAGTGTGGATACTCTTCAGTATCAGTTAAGTAAGGGCTCTTTTATGCCAAAGAGCATGGAAACCTCTTTTGATGAAGCGGGTGATATAGACGCCATAAATATTGGGTTGTCAGAGGATGAGCGTGGACGCATTCTTAAGAAGATGAAGCTCACCGGAAGAATCGACAGAATAGATACTTACGAAGATGCAGATCATGTGTATCTTAAGATTATTGATTTTAAATCAGGTAATAAGAAATTTGAACTGTGTTCGTTGTATTATGGGTTACAGCTGCAGCTTGTAATGTATATGAATGTTGCAAGGAGCATGGCTGAAGCAGGCAGCAGGAACAAGGAAGTAATTCCGGCGGCTATTTTGTATTATCATCTCACAGATCCTGTGCTTGACGGACAGAATGTATCACAGGATCAGACAGATGAAGACATCAACCTTATGATCAGGCAGCAGCTAAGGACAAGGGGGCTTGTTCGAGAGGATCGCAGTGTAGTTGATTTGCTGGACAAAGAGGCCGGGCAGGCTTCGGATGTAATTCCTGTTAAGTTCAATAAGGATGGAGCATTTAGTAAGAGCGGGTCGGATGTGATGTCTGCCGATGATTTTGAAGAAGTTTCAAAATATGTCAATCATCTTATTAAGAAGAGTGGGAAGAGCATTATTGAAGGTGATATAGCAGTCAACCCTTATTCACAGGAAACCAGGACTGCCTGCGAATACTGCAATTTCAAGTCTGTATGCGGCTTTGATACATCAATACCCGGATATGAGATGCGTGAACTTAAAAGTAAAAAAGATGATGAAGTCTTAGAACTCATACGACATGAGTTGAATGGATGATTTCTTGGGGGCAGAATAAGTGTAATGCTCATAAGAATCCTATGGATTCGTGTGAGTATAAGACGTTATTAAAATATATAGATAAGGGTTTAATATGGGATTTACCACAGAACAACAATCAGTTATAGATGCAAGGAATTCAAATGTACTGGTGTCTGCAGCAGCGGGCTCCGGTAAGACCACTGTGCTTGTTGAAAGGATAATCCAGAGAAT
The DNA here is from genome assembly GCF_000424145.1 of Butyrivibrio sp. AC2005. GTDB lineage: Bacteria > Bacillota > Clostridia > Lachnospirales > Lachnospiraceae > Butyrivibrio. The sequence continues at coordinate 333,370 of NZ_KE384138.1, read as the reverse complement.
AACAGGAGAGAATCCTATAGATATAGACAAGCTTTTGGTAGTTACCTTTACTAAGGCAGCAGCTGCTCAAATGAAGGAGAAGATACTTGCTGCAATACAGAAAAAGCTGGCAGAGGAACCTGACAATGCTCATTTGCAGAGGCAGGAGACTTTGGTGCATGGTGCGCAGATTACTACCATAGACTCTTTTTGCCAATACATAATAAGAAATAACTTTAATGACATAGGACTTGACCCTTCCTACAGGGTTGGTGATGAGGGTGAGATGCGCCTTCTAAAAGCCGATGTGATGGAGGAGCTTCTTGAGGAAAAATACGAGGAAGGCGATGAGGATTTCCTTAATTGCATGGAGTATTTTGCTACAGGAAGCAGGGACAGTGATGTAGAGGAATATATATTAAAGCTATACGACTATGCCATGAGTATGCCTTTTCCTGAAGAGTGGCTTAGCAAGAGAGCAGAGGATTATTCTTCCGATGAAGATAATTTTGAAGAGATGCTTTTTGTAACGAAGAGTAAGGAACTCATAAAGCATAAGATAGAGGAATGTGCTCAGAACCTTTCGATGGCGCTTAGACTGGCAACGGATTCAGATGGCCCATATTACTATGCGTCTCTTCTTGAAAGCGAGCTGGAGCTGATACAGGGCATAGACACAGGTGATGATAAGAGCTTTGATGAACTGAGAGCTGATATTCTGGGAATTAGTTTTGGAAGGCTTCCGACTAAAAAGGATGATTCGGTAAATCTGGATAAGAGAGAATTGGCTAAGGCTTACAGAGACCAGGCGAAGGATGTAATAAAGAAGCTTGCAACCAATTATCTCGCCGAGGATAAGCATATTATCTGCAGTCATATGGAGCTTGCAAAGATGCCGGTTAAGACACTGGCAGGTCTTGCCATCAGCTTCAAGGAGAGATTTGATGAGAAAAAGAGAGAAAAGGGTATCATCGATTTCGGTGATATGGAACACCTTGCCCTTGAGATAATCTTAAACGGCGGTGCAAAGCAGTACAGAGACTACTTTGAGGAAGTGATGATAGATGAGTACCAGGATTCCAATGATGTACAGGAGTGCTTGCTGTCAGCTGTGTCCGGTGAATCCGAAAAAGTCTACAACAGATTTATGGTTGGAGATGTAAAACAGAGTATCTATAAGTTCCGCCTTGCGAAGCCGGAAATATTCATGAAAAAAATGGGCACCTACTCCTGGGAAGTGGGTGAGCCTGAGAGAAAGATCTCTCTGCATAACAACTTCAGAAGTCGGTCTCAGGTGCTGGACGGAGTAAACTTTATCTTTGAGCAGATAATGGGTAGTGACCTTGGCGGAGTAAAATACGATGAGGATGCGCGCCTTGTTACCGGTGGAACTTTCCCTGATTCAGGTGCAGATGATGATGCTTTCGCTACTGAGCTTCTTCTGACAAACGTTGGTGGCTCAGCTTCGGACGAGGCCAGAGAACTGGAAGCCAGAGCGGTGGCGTTAAGGATTCAGGAACTGATGGAATCCGGTGTGGTTTCAGGAGGTGACGGGAAGCTTAGGAGTGTCAGATACGGTGATATAGTAATACTTCTCAGAACAACCAAGGGATGGGATGAGACCTTCAGAAAGGTTTTGGAGAGCAGAGGTATTCCTGCATATGTGGAGTCTCGTACAGGTTACTTTTCTGCTACAGAGGTTGTTACTGTTCTTAATTTCCTCAGAATTCTTGATAACCCGAGGCAGGATGTGCCACTCGTCGGAGTGATGCACTCTGTGATAGGCGGCTTTTCTGACGAAGAACTTGCTATGATCAAGGCTTATGACAAACATTCAGATAAGAGTGAATTTGACAGTGGCAGCTTTTACGATATTCTTCTCAGGTGTGTTGGTGAAGATGATGCCTCAGAAAATGTTGCTGTAAAGGGTGAATCCACAGAAAATGTATCGGGAGATGATAACATCTCAAAATATATATCTGATGAATTATTCGCTAAGATAGGACACTTTGTAGACTTAGTCGACGAATATAGGAGGAAGGCAGAGTATTTGCCCGTAAACGAGCTTATCAGGGATATCCTTGATAAAACACATTATGGAGAGTATTGTGCTGCGCTTCCGGGTGGTACAAAGCGTCTCGCTAATCTCAATATGTTAAAGGAAAAAGCGACTGATTATGAGAGAACCAGCTTTAGCGGCGTTTTCCATTTTGTGAGATATATTGAGCAGCTGGAGAAATATGAGGTAGATTACGGTGAAGCCAACATTCTGGATGAAAACGCCGATGTTGTCCGCATTATGAGTATTCATAAGAGTAAGGGCCTTGAATTTCCAATTGTTTTCCTGTCAGGTATGTCCAAGAAATTTAATTACATGGATGTTAATCAGTCGGTAGTCCTTGATGTGGACATGGGAATAGGTGCTAACGCAATAGATCTTGATAAGCGCATAAAATATAAGACTTTGCGTAAAAGCGTCATGGGCGAAAACATGAAAATGGATATTCTTGGCGAGGAGATGCGTATATTGTATGTTGCCATGACAAGAGCCAAGGATAAGCTCATTATGACCGGACAGACAAAGCTCAATGAGGGTGATAAGCCAAAAGATGGTGAGCTGGGAACTGAGCTTCTTAAATATTCGGGCTATAGAAATCTGTTTCATGCGGAGGATGAACAGCCATATCTTTTGCCGTATTACCTGAGGAGTCAGGCAGACTGTTATCAGGAGCTGGTTTTGATGGCACTCTCAAGGCATCCTGTATACGAGGAGCTGTGCGACTTGTGTGGTGTGTCCTGTGATGCTCTGAAAAATGAAAGGCAATTAGCACCGTTTACATTTAGGATTGTATCAGGAGACGACCTTACAGCAGAGGAAATAGGTAAGGAAGTTACGGCAGAGGTAAGTCTGCAGAGACTTCTATCCGGAGAAGATGGCGCGGACAAAGCTGCAAAGGAGCTTTTTAATGGCAGGTTTAATGACAGCTATGCCTTTAAGTCTTTTGATAAGCTCTTTGTAAAGACGACTGTTACAGAACTTAAGAGGGCAAAGCTCGAGCAGAAAGAGGAGCCTGCCAACATAATATTTGATGATGAAGAAATTATACCTGCATTTATGGGCGAAAAGACAGGAAAGGCAGTCGGTGCTGCCAGAGGAACCATCTATCACAGGGTAATGGAGCTTCTTTACGATGAGGATAATAAAACTCCCGATATTAAGGTGAAGAACCTTCACACGTGGATGAATGAGATGGAAGCTGAGGGAAGAATGCCGGAGAATGCCTCAGAGAGTGTGGATGAGAGGGATATTCTCGCCTTCTACAACAGTGAGACAGGTAAGCGGATGAAGGCTGCTTATGATAGCGGCAGGCTTCACAGAGAATCTCCCTTCATGATGGGAATTAATGCTAACAAGATAGATGAAGAATTTCCTGAATCGGAATTAGTCCTTATCCAGGGAATAATTGATGTCTGGTTTGAGGAGGGTGATGATATAGTTCTTCTTGACTATAAGACCGATAAAGTACGTGATGGTAAGGAACTGGTAGAAAAGTACACAATACAGCTTGATTATTACCGTGATGCTCTTGAAAGAGTAACAGGAAAAAAGGTGAAGGAGAGAATAATCTACTCCTTCACCCTTGGTGAAACAATATCAGTTTGACAGGCAGCCTCGGAAAGCTGCGGTAAACGAATGCTTTTAGGCTATTGATGATAGTTTTTCTCTTACATCATTTTCATTAGCCATATATCGGATTCTCTTTAGTGCATGTCTTACTGCGGGGACGCTTATAAGTGCAACTGTAAGTATTCCTTCTGTGCCGATGTAGAGACCATTGTAAGCAAGTGAATATGTAAAGGGCTTCATGCCATAGTCGGCAGCATACTGTCCGAAGAAGATTACACCTGAGAGCACTGAGAAGAAAAGTCTTCCAAGAATACCAATGATATATCCGTTAATCATGCCGAACTTTTTATTCTGGAAGAATCCTGAGAGACCAAGAGCACCAAATGCCAGGATGTAATCACATACGAGCTGGGGAATACTGATAATATATGGACCAATTATGAGCTGTAGAAGACCATAGGCAAGAGCTGAGGTCAGACCTGCCCTCGGTCCGTATAAATATCCGACAAAGGTGATGAAAAACATTGAGAAGAGGGTGATTGAACCGCCCATAGGCATCTCGAAGATCTTTATCATAGAGGTAACCGTTGAGAGCGTAACGCACATTGCGGCAAACACAAGCTGCTTAACGGAGAAATGATTTTTGTGATCCTTACCGGTGAAGAAGCAGGCTGCAATCAGAGCCAGAATAAGAAGAACTACAAGCAGACCATAACCTGCAGATGTAAGTTCATAGGTATCCTCTACCTGTTTTAAAAATAATGACATAATAAAACCTCCTCGTATAAATATGCTACGGGGAGGTCTTTGTATTTATCGATAATCAAAACGTGATAACTGATAAATGCTTCCTTACGCCGGTATTACCCGGTTCAAGTAATGAGGGTCGATGGGAAATCCATCATCTCAGCAAAGCTCCCCTAGCAAAATATAGTGTATTAAATTTTTTTGTCGAATATATTTAATGCTATTTTTATAGGCTTGTCAACTAGATTTTGCATAATCATAAATAATAATTATATATAGAAATAAAATCCTCTAAATCAAATATCATCAAATGTGCATATTATAACAAATGCTTATAAGAGCGGAATACCGTTGTCTCTTGCATATTCGGTATAATTCTCTTCCCAGAGAGAACACTGTACCTCACCGATGTGAGCTTTTCTAAGGAAGAAAAGACAGAGTCTTGACTGGCCGATACCGCCACCTATTGTGTAAGGAAGCTCCTTATTAAGGATTGCCTTCTGGAAGGGAAGCTCAGCACGCTCAGTGCATCCTGCTTTTTCAAGCTGTGTCTTAAGGGAATTCTCATCTACACGGATACCCATTGATGAGAGCTCAAGAGCAATATCAAGAACAGGGTAGTATACGAGAATATCACCGTTAAGAGCCCAATCATCATAGTCCGGAGCTCTGCCGTCATGCTTCTCACCAGAAGCAAGTAGGTCACCGATTTGCATGATGAAAACAGCACCCTTTTCCTTGGTGATGAGATATTCGCGTTCCTTGGCAGTTTTGCCAGGGTACATATCCTCAAGCTCCTGAGAAGTGATAAAGAAAATGTCATGAGGAAGGATCTCTTCTATGTAATCGTACTGAATTGACATGTACTTTTCAGTTTTTCTGAGAACCTTATATATAGTGCGAACTGTTTCCTTAAGGAAGTCAAAATTACGATCTTCCTTATTAATGGCTTTTTCCCAGTCCCACTGATCTACGAACACGGAATGAATATTATCGGGAATCTCATCTCTTCTGATGGCGTTCATATCGGTATAAAGACCTTCGCCAACCTTGAAACCATATTTCTTAAGAGCATAACGCTTCCACTTGGCAAGAGAGTGTACAATCTCTGCCTCTCGCTCATTCTCCTCACGAATGTCAAAAGCAACGGGGCGTTCAACACCATTAAGGTTATCGTTAAGACCTGACTCAGGTGCTACAAACAAAGGGGCGGTAACACGAAGAAGGTTCAGATTCTCAGAAAGTGTATTCTGGAAAAAGTCCTTAACTGTCTTAATTCCAACCTGAGTATCGTGGAGGTTTAATGCTGAAGTGTAATCCTTGGGAATAATAAGATTTTCCATAACCATACTCCTCTTTCAAAAAAACTTTAATTAATTAAAGCGCTTTTTTTATTAGGATGCAAGCAAAAATTACAGTGAGAAGTTTTTAAACACAAGATATTGGATGATTTTCTTAAGAAATAGCATGACAATTTGGAATTAATTTTCATGAAAAGTCCAGAAAACACGCTAACTTAATCGTTTTAAGAAAATCTTAAGAAATTTATAAGAAAACCTACAATATTTTTTCGGGATTTTGAGATATAATCATCCGAGTAAGGAGATTTAAAGCTATGGAATTTAAGAAAATTATCAAATTAACACCGAATCAGGTAAAGGATTTTGTTAACGCTGCAACTAAGTGCGATTTCGACGTAGATGTATCTTACAATCGTTTTACTGTAGATGCTAAGTCAATTCTTGGTGTGTTTGGACTTAACTTCGACTGCCCGCTTACAGTAAGATATAACGGCCATAACCAGGATTTTGAGACATATCTTAGTCAGCATGCAATAGCTTGCTAATAAATTTAATAATATTTATCTGATATACGGTCTCCCCATGATATACTGTCATGGGGAGTTTTTTTAGCATAATCACTTGATGAAACGAAGTTGAATCTAGTGAGTATGCTAGTTCTGGCGAGCAAAGCGAGAGCAGAACTTCCTTAGTATGATGACATATTTAGGATATTTATGAAAAATATTAAAATTTCAGTCAGGACCCTGGTTGAGTTCTTGCTCAGATCAGGCAATATTGACAATAGAATACATCATGCTCCGGATACAGCTATGCTTGAAGGCGGAAGGATACACCGCAAGATTCAGAAGAGCATGGGAGCAGAATATCAGGCGGAGGTCCCGCTTAGTTTTTCACATACGACTGGCAACTACATACTGACCATAGACGGAAGAGCTGATGGTGTCATGGAGAGGGCAGATAAGCCCTTACTTGTTGATGAAATCAAGGGAACCTACAGAGAGCTTAAAAATATAAAGGAAGCTGATCAGGTTCACCTGGCTCAGGCAAGATGCTATGCAGCAATAATTACTAAGCAGCAGGGATTAAAGCATATCAGTGTCAGAATCACCTATTGTAATATCGATACCGAAGAAATCAAGATATTTGAAGAGGATTTTACAGCGGAGGAGATAATAAAATGGTTCGATGACCTTCTGAATATGTACCACAGGTGGGCAGAGTATCTTGCAACCTGGGATGATATCAGAAGAGACTCTATTCATTCAATGAATTTTCCATTTCCTTATCGTGACGGTCAAAAGGAGCTTGCTGCCGGCGTTTACAGGACGATTTATCATGGCAGGAAGCTGTTTATGGAGGCTCCGACCGGCACAGGTAAGACAATAAGTACGATTTTTCCTGCTGTGAAGGCTATAGGTGAAGAAAAGGCAGAGAGGATATTTTATCTTACAGCCAAGACTATCACAAGAACTGTGGCTGAGGACACCTTTGATCTGCTACGAAGAGAGCAGGGGCTGAAATTTAAAACGGTAACCCTTACAGCCAAGGATAAGATATGTTTTCTCGATAAAGCAGATTGCAATCCTGTTGCTTGTCCTTACGCTGAAGGACATATGGACAGGATAAATGATTGCATATATGACCTTCTGATGAACTCAGACAGCTTTGACAGGGAAGCGATTATCAGCTACGCAGAGAAGCACAGAGTCTGTCCGTTTGAATTATCACTAGACATGAGTCTGTTTGCTGATGCGATCATATGCGACTACAACTATGTTTTTGATCCTTTTATTTACTTGAAAAGATTTTTTGCAGGAGGAAGTACCGGCGACAATATTTTTCTGATAGATGAAGCGCATAACCTTCTGGACAGGGGAAGAAATATGTACAGCGCCGAGCTGGTTCTGGATATGCTTCTTGGATTTGAAACACTTATTTCCGGAGTGCATCCCAGAATGGCAGGCATAGTAAGGAATCTTTCTGCTGAGATGGAAAAGCTCATGGGAAATGAGGGAGATGCGGAGGTGCTTGAGGATATAAGTCCTATAATCCAGCGGCTTAGCCTGTTACAGTCTGTTATTTCCAAATGGCTTGAGGAACATGCTGAGGGTATGTACAGGGATGAAATCCTGGAGTTCTATTTCGAGATATCCAGATTTGCGAATATATATGAACTTATTAATGATAAATATGTCATATATGCTGAAACAGATGAAGATGGCAGTTTTAAGATAAAGCTCCTTTGTGCAGATCCGTCGGATAATCTGGCTAACTGTATGGAACGGGCCAAATCCACAATTCTTTTTTCTGCGACACTGCTTCCGATTCAGTATTATAAGAAGCTTCTGGGAGGAAAAGCAGAAGACTTTGAGATTTATGCGCACTCGGTTTTTGACAGCAACAGGTGTGGCAGGATGGTAGCATCCGATGTGACAAGTAAGTATACGAGGCGCAGTGAGTCCGAATATAGAAAAATCGCGGCATACATTGACAGCATTGTGAATGCAAGAAGCGGGAACTATCTTATTTTCTTTCCTTCAAGAGCCTTTATGGATGAAGTGGGCTATATATATGAGCAGGAATTCTACAATGAAAACACTACTGAGATTCTCGTTCAGAACGAGACTATGTCTGAGGAGGAAAGAGAGGAATTTCTCGGACGTTTTACAGCCGGCAATGACATAGACCTTCAAAGCATCATAAATATGGAGATTGATATTGAACCATCAAAGAGTGTTCTGGGCTTTTGTATTATGGGCGGAATATTCAGTGAGGGGATAGATCTAAAGGCCGACAGTCTGATAGGAGTAATTATTGTAGGTACCGGAATACCGCTTGTTTGCAATGAAAGGGAAATAATTAAGGACTTTTTTGAGCTGAGTGGTGAAGATGGTTTTGACTATGCCTACAGATATCCCGGAATGAATAAGGTTTTACAGGCTGCAGGGCGTGTAATCAGAAGTGAGAAAGATTTTGGAGTTGTTGCACTTTTAGATGAACGATTTCTTCAAAGATCATATTATGAACTGTTTCCGCGTGAGTGGAAGGGCATAATACGCACATCGACCGGACGAGTCAAAAATGACATAAACGCGCTCTGGAAGCGGATTGATGACTGTGGATAAGTGAAAACTATCATAACAAAAGCGGTGTTTTACATGTAAAAATACGATGAGGTTAACATAATATATTATATAAACATAATTATGTTAACCAAACATTTTTACAAACAATTCGAATTATTAGATAAATAATAGCGATTTCTAGACAATTCAAGGTGGTAATTTTAGGAAAATGACACATGTGTACATGTGGATAACTCTGTGGAAATTGGGGATATTCAGAAAACCGTATTTCTCAGATGCGCATAAAATGGCAATATTTGATGGTTTACGATATTAATCCACAGATAATCGAAATTTCAACTTGATACTATCACAGTCAATAAAACTATGTAAACCTAAAGCGCTAGGTGACACAAGTGTCACGAGCGTTTTGTAACATGTGCAGACATCGGAAAAGAGATACTTTTTTCATGGGAGAAGTGCCGTAAGAATTGACAAGTACACTGCGATTGAAATATCATATGATAATATATGTGTAAATATAAATAGAGGACATTATTTATGAGAAAAGAATTAGAAAAGACCTATGATCCCAAAGGAATAGAGGATCGACTTTACAAGAAATGGGAAGATAACAAGTATTTTCATGCAGAGGTGGATGAGACTAAGAAACCTTTCACTATCGTAATTCCCCCTCCGAATATCACGGGTAAGCTCCACATGGGACATGCTCTTGATAATACTATGCAGGATATACTTATTCGTTATAAGAGAATGCAGGGCTACAATGCACTTTGGCAGCCCGGAACTGACCATGCTTCTATTGCTACCGAGGTTAAGATTATTGATACTCTCAAGGCAGAGGGAATTGATAAGAGAGATCTTGGACGTGAGAAGTTCCTTGAGAGAGCCTGGGAGTGGAAAAAGGAATACGGCGGAACCATTATCCAGCAGCTGAAGAAACTCGGATCTTCCTGCGATTGGGACAGAGAGCGTTTTACAATGGACGAGGGCTGTAACGAAGCTGTTACAGAGGTCTTTTGCAAGATGCATGAGAAAGGCTACATATATAAAGGAAGTCGTATCGTAAACTGGTGCCCTGTATGTAAGACATCAATTTCAGACGCTGAGGTTGAGTACGAGGAGCAGGCTGGTCACTTATGGCACATCAAGTATCCGGTAATTGATGAGGACGGAACAGTAAGTAAGACTGAGTTCATCGAGTTTGCAACAACACGTCCCGAGACAATGCTCGGAGATACAGCAGTTGCCGTTAATCCCGATGATGACAGATATAAGAGCTTCAAGGGTAAGAAGGTTCTTCTTCCTATTGTAAACAGGGAACTTCCTATTGTAGAGGATTCCTATGTAGACATGGAATTTGGTACAGGTGTAGTTAAGATCACTCCCGGCCATGACCCTAACGACTTCGAAGTAGGTAAGAGACACAATCTTGAAGAAATAAACATCCTCAATGATGATGCAACCATCAATGCTAATGGTGGCAAATTCGAGGGTATGGACAGATATGCTGCAAGAGATGCCATTGTAAAAGAACTTGATGAGATGGGACTTCTTGTAGAAATCGAGGACTATTCTCATAACGTTGGTACCCACGACAGATGCCATACTACTGTAGAGCCTATGATCAAGGCACAGTGGTTTGTTAAGATGAATGAGCTTATTAAGCCTGCTGTTAAGGCAGTTAAGGAAGGTGAGATCAAGCTTATTCCTCCGAGAATGGATAAGACTTATTACAACTGGACAGACAATATCCGTGACTGGTGTATTTCAAGACAGCTCTGGTGGGGACATAGAATTCCTGCTTATTATTGCGACAAGTGCGGAGAAGTTGTTGTATCCAAAGAGGCTCCTACTGTATGTCCTAAGTGTGGACATGATCACCTGACACAGGATCCCGATACACTTGATACATGGTTCTCATCAGCACTTTGGCCGTTTGAGACACTCGGATGGCCGCACGATACGAAGGAGCTTAAGTACTTCTTCCCTACAGATGTGCTTGTAACAGGATATGACATCATTTTCTTCTGGGTTATCAGAATGATATTCTCCAGCTACGAGAACATGGGAACATATCCTTTCCATACAGTTCTGTTCCATGGTCTTGTAAGAGATTCTCAGGGTAGAAAGATGAGTAAATCTCTTGGTAACGGAATTGACCCGCTTGATATTATTGATAACTACGGCGCAGATGCCCTCAGACTTACACTTATTACAGGTAATGCACCCGGAAATGATATGCGTTTCTATAACGAGCGTGTTGAGAATAGCCGTAACTTTGCCAACAAGGTATGGAATGCATCACGTTTCATCATGATGAACATGGGTGAGGATGAGAAGAGTGCTATAAACCAGCCTGCACCTGAGGGACTTGAGCCTGTAGATCACTGGATTCTTTCAAGACTTAACAATACTATCCGTGAAGTAACAGAGAATATGGATAAGTATGAGCTTGGAATCGCAGTTCAGAAGGTTTATGACTTTATCTGGGATGAATTCTGTGACTGGTACATAGAGATGGTTAAACCCCGTCTTTATAATTCAGATGATAAGAAGTCACATGAGGCAGTTCTTTGGACACTTCAGACAGTTCTTATCAACGGACTTAAGCTTCTTCATCCTTATATGCCTTTCGTTACAGAGGAAATATTCTGCACACTTCAGGACGAAGAGGAGTCAATCATGATCTCCAAGTGGCCTGAGTATAAGGAAGAGTGGAATTACGCTTCAGATGAAAAGGCTATTGAGACAATCAAGGAAGCAGTAAGGGGCATCCGTAACATCCGTACACAGATGAATGTTGCTCCCTCACGTAAGGCACTTGTCTATGTAGTATCAGAAAAAGACGAAGTCCTTGATATTTTCCGCACAGGTAAATTGTTCTTTGAGACACTTGCAAGCGCTTCGGAATCTGTTTTCCAGAAGGATAAATCAGGAATTGCTGAAGATGCTGTGTCTGTAGTTCTTGCGGAAGCTACTATTTATATTCCTTTCTCTGATCTTGTTGATATTTCAGCAGAGATAGAGAGACTTGAAAAGGAGAAAAAGCGTCTTGAAGGCGAGCTCAAGAGATCACAGAGCATGCTTTCAAACGAGAAGTTCCTTTCAAAAGCTCCTGCTGAGAAGATTGAGGAAGAAAAAGAAAAGCAGAAGAAGTACGAGCAGACCTTTGCGCAGGTAGAGGAAAGACTTGCGCAGCTTAAAAAGTGACGATAGAACTATGAGTGAAGATTTTACAAAATATGCCTCCGATATGCTTGAGCGTCTTGATAATGGAGAAAGGCTTGGATTTTATGAATGTGATCGCTTTGTGGATCAGATTCCGGCCTTCACTGAAAAGCATTCGGTTGAGGATACACGTAAATTCCTTGAATATATAGGAAGTCCCGATCTTAAGATGCACATTATCCATGTTGCCGGTACAAACGGTAAAGGATCTGTGTGCAATTACCTGTCTGAGATTTTAAGGCAGGCAGGTTTTAAGGTTGGAATGTTTACCTCGCCGCACCTTGTAAAAGTTACGGAGAGATTCTGCATAAACGGAATGCCCATTGAGGATTCGATTTTCTGTGAGATATTTGCAGATCTTATAAAAAAAATAAGGGATTACGAAGCAGAAAAGTATTTTCCTACTTATTTCGAGTTTCTGTTTTTTATGGCGATGCTTCTTTATGAGAAGTATCCCGTGGATTACCTTGTTCTTGAGACAGGACTTGGAGGAAGACTTGATGCTACAAACAGTGTTCATGCGCCTGTCCTTGATGTTATAACAGAGATAGGTCTTGATCATATGCAGTACCTTGGAAATACTATTTCCGAGATAGCCGGTGAAAAAGCGGGAATCATTCGCAAAGATACACCGGTCGTAGTTTATAACAGACGTGATATGAGTACTGATGTTATAGAAAAAAGAGCGGATGAGCTTTCAGCCAGGGTATATAGGGTTGAACCTGAATTTGTTACAGAGATAAATACCACTCCTGACGATGCAGGGAATATTTGCATTGATTTTTCCTATGAATCTCAGTATGATAAATATTGCGGTCTTCGTTTGCAATCTATTGCCAAATTTCAAACAGAGAATGCCGCAATTGCGATAATGTGCACCAGAGCCCTCAGGGACATTGGAGTGAATATAACCGATGATGACATAAGCTATGGCCTTAGGAAGGCTAAGTGGGGCGGAAGAATGGAACTGATTCTTCCCGGAATTTATGTCGATGGTGCTCATAATGTCGATGGTATGGAGGCTTTTCTTGACTGTGCGGGTAATGTGCCCTGTGATAAGAAAAGAATACTCTTGTTTGGAGCAGTTGCAGACAAACAGTACCATCTGATGATCAGACAGATTCTTGAGAGCAGATTGTTTGACAGAATTTGTGTATCTGTCCTTGAGACAGGAAGATCGGTTTCCGAATCTCAGCTGCGTGCGGCTTTTGAATCGGAGATGCGTCATTTTAAAGATAAACCTGATATCAGATTCTCTTATTACACTAGTGTCAGAGATGCTCTTATGGACATTATTACTGACAGAGGAGCCGGAGATGTTGTATTTGCAGCAGGCTCATTGTACCTGGTTGGGCAGGTTAGAGAATCACTGGGAATAATGCCCGGTCACTGATAATTTGTGGTTTCTTATGAGTTAAAGTTGGAGCTTTACAATGATTAATTTTGAGAATGAACTTAAGAAGTTTCGTCCCAGCCTTGAGATAGAGGACGCTGAGGAGATAATCTATAACCAGGATCTCGATGATATGGCCGATGTACTTGTAGGCCTGTTTAAGGATGCAAAGGCTGAGGAGATGGGACGTCAGACACGTCCGCGTCAGTAATCTAATCTATAGCTAAGGATAGAGAGGACAAACTTCTATTATGAAATGTTATCAATGTGGGGCAGAGCTCACTGAGCGCGAATACTGTCCGAATTGTGGTGCTGCGGTTAAGGTTTATAAACGAATAATTTCGCTTTCCAACCGTTATTACAATGAGGGGTTGGAACGTGCCGAGGTTAGAGACCTTTCGGGAGCTATAGAATCGCTACACCAGAGTTTGAAACTTAATAAGAGTAATATTCAGGCCAGAAACCTTTTAGGACTGGTCTATTATGAATGTGGAGAGGTTGTTGCTGCACTTAGTGAATGGGTTATTAGTAAGAACCTTAAGCCCGATGAAAATGCAGCAGATGATTATATGGATCTGGTTAGAAATGATCCTTCACGTCTTGAGACTTTTAACCAGACTATCAAAAAGTTCAATATTGCGCTTAATCACTGCCATCAGGACAGACTTGACATGGCTGTTATACAGCTTAAGAAGGTTCTGTCAATGAATCCCGGATTTATAAGGGCGCATCTTTTGCTTGCACTTTTATATCTGAACAACGGCAATTATGCCAAGGCTAAGACAGAGGCACAAAAGAGTCTTAAGCTTGATACCGGAAATGTAATGGCACAGAGATACCTTAAGGAAGCTGAGGCTATGATGCTTCCTCAGGATGCCAAGAGCAGTGATGAAAATAACGACAAGAAAAATGGTGTTGTCAGATATACAAGTGGAAATGAGACTATAATCCAGCCTGTGAGATCAAATGTATTTACAAGAAGCGGCTCTATATGGGGCATTGTTCTGGGCGTAGTTCTTGGAATTGCAGCTGCATATTATCTGATATTACCTGCAAGAATTCAGTCGATGAATGCCAGCTTCAGAGAGCAGATTGCTTCAATAAGTGAGGAGTCGGATTCAAAATCTGCAAAGATGGGAGAGTATGAGCAGCAGATTGCTTCTCTTAATTCAGAGCTTGAGTCTCTCAAGAGTGAGATGAGCTCATATGAGGAAAACGGTAGCTCAGGATCAGCAGATAATGATCTTATGGCTGCAGTTTCGATTTATCTTAATAATTCCGATGACATGGATGCTGTACAGGAAAAGATGGACGCCATCGATCTTAACAATATAGAGGGTGGTGCTTCCACTCAGTTTACAGATCTTTATAATTCATTTATGGTGCTTGTAGGAACTGAGCTTTCAAAAAGAAGTTATGCAACCGGATATGATGCTTATCGCAATCAGGATTACGAGACAGCGATCAGAGCATTATCAAAGGCATTTCAGTATGATAACACCAATGTTGACGCACTTTATAATTTAGGAAATGCCTATTATGAAAGCGGTGACACTGATAACGCCAAGGTCGTTTATGACCAGGTGATTAATGATTTCTCGGATACAGGTAGCGCAAGCTCCGCCGAGACAAAATTAGCAGAGATTAATAATGCCTCAAATTAACCCAAACATAACAAATTTTTCGGAATTATCGTTTATCTTTAGATTTCTTCCGATATTTCTTATTGCATATTATGTATTGCCATCAAGGCTGCGTCCTTTTGTTCTCTTTGTGGGCAGCCTTGCATTTTATGCTTTCGGGGATCCGAAGAGCATGGGCATTTTTGCAGTTGCGGTTATAGTTAATCTCATTTTTTCATATAGATGTCAGGCACACAGTAAGCCCGCCTTGATTTTTATTATAGCGGCTGATGTAATCCTGCTTCTTTCCTTCAAGTTCCTTTCGGGGTATGGTAAAATTTCCGGACTTCCACTCGGAATCAGCTTTTTTACATTCAAGATGGTGAGCTATCAGGCTGATCTGTATAAGGGCAAAATAAAAAAGTGCCCCGGAATTTTTGCTGTGGCTGCATATTTTTCCATGTTCCCTCAGCTTATGTCGGGACCGATAATGCGCTACTGCGATTTTGAAAAGAATAAGGTCTTATCAGGAACAGAGGACAGATTTCTGGTGTTTAAGGACAGAATTCACCTTCACCTCGATAAGATTGAGGAGGGACTTGTATTCTTCACACTGGGCTTTGCAATGAAGGCTCTGCTCGCAGATTATCTTGCAGCAATGTGGAATGATATAGGAACTATAGGATATGAGAGTATTTCCACTCCTTTGGCGTGGGCAGGAGTTGTCTGTTACTCACTTAACCTTTATTTCGATTTCTGGGGATATTCCCTGATGGCAGCAGGCATTGGCGTGATGCTGGGATTTCCTTTTATAAAAAACTTTGACCACCCATATGCTTCCAAAACGGTTGGTGAGTTTTATAGAAGATGGCATATGACCCTTGGATCATGGTTTCGCGATTATGTATATTTTCCTATGGGAGGAAGCAGGGAAAGCAAGAGTAATACCATAAGAAATCTTTTTGTTGTATGGGCACTTACAGGATTATGGCACGGAGTTACGCTCAATTTCATAGTTTGGGCAGGCGCTCTCCTTGTTATGATAGTTATGGAAAAATTTGTATGGTCTTCCAATGAAAAGCTTCTTGCTGTTATCGGAAGAATAAATGTGCTTATAATTATTCCTATAACCTGGGTGATTTTTGCACTTCCTGTTAAGGAAGACCTGTATAATTATATGGGAAGACTTTTTCCTGTTAACGGAGCAGGAATAGCTGTAAATCCCGGAGATTTTGCTAAATTGTTATCGACATACTGGGGCTTTCTTCTTGCGGGCCTTATGCTCCTTTTTCCGGGGATATATAGTAATATTGTAAAGCGCAGGAAGGATTGGCCTATGAGGGTTATGATGCTCATTCTTTTCTGGGTATGCGTAACGATTGTATCAACTAAGGCCGGTAATCCGTTCATGTATGTTAACTTTTAAACAGCAATAAATAGGGCAGAGTATGAAAACATTTTTTCAGCACATTTTGTCCATGGGAATTCTGGTAGTAGCACTATTATTTACTGTGGATTCCGCTCTTGGACAAAACAGCGCATATGAAGAAATTGAATATGACTCTTTTGATGCACCGATTATGTCGCTGACTCTTCGTCGTATAGCGGAGGGACAGCAACCTTATCTCATAGAACTTGTACGCAAAAATTTATTCGGAGCTGCGGGAGATAATGAAACTACCGATAATTCTGAAAACACGGATGAGATGCAGAATACTAATGCAGAGCAGGAAGTGACTGATGGTAACTCTTCAGAAGCCGTAGAAGAAGTGGTATCTTCAGGAGATGCCGGAAGTGAAGTTGCTGATGCTCCTACAGATACTGCGGTTTCAGACGGAGATGCAGATAGTGATATAGCAGAAGGCGAGCCTTCAGGTGAAGTGTCAGGCGGCGATGTTGAAGCGACAGAAGGTGATATAGAAGAGCCTGCACCTGAACCCGAACCTGAAAAAGACAACTATGTTATGACCGCTGTTCCCGATTCATACTTCGATGATGCACTTTTCATAGGAGATTCAAGGACAGTCGGCTTGTCAGAGTACTGCGAAGAGCTTAAGGGACATGGTACTTTCTATGCTAAGGTCTCACTCACCATATTCGGACTTGATGATAAAGAATTTGTTGTAGTGCCTGTAAAGACTGAGGAGGGCACAGACATACCGGAGGAAGAGCTTCCGAAAGAAAAGGTAACTGTAGAGGAAGCACTTTCAAGAAAACAATTTGCTAAGATATACATAATGCTTGGCCTCAATGAGCTTGGCAGCCGTACACATGAACAGTATGCTGAAGTCTATGGCGAGGTGGTTAATAAAATAAGAGAGCTGCAGCCTGATGCAATTATCATTATTCAGGGCATCATGCATGTTACTCACTCTAAGAGCAGCAGCGACAGAGTTTTCAAGAACTCTACTATAAATGACAGAAATGCGGTGCTATCTACATTAGCGGATGGCGAGCATGTATTTTATATTGATATGAATGAAGCTACCGATGATGAAAACGGGGCGTTGAGACAGGACTTGTCATTTGATAATGTTCATTTGAAAGCGAAGTCCTACTCATTATGGTATGATTATTTAAAGAATCATGCTTTCGTAAAAGAGAAGGATCTCGAACAGACACAGCAGCTGCTCCAGCAGGAGATAGAGAGCAGAGAGGCTGAAAATGCGGAGAATCCTCAGTAAATAGCAGATTATAATCTAAGCAATATTGCCTGGAATTATAAAAAATAATTACACTGACAAGTGCTCTGGAGAAGGAAAAATATGGTCAGAGAGATGGTTTTTAAGATGGAGCGCCCGGGACTTTTAAAGGAAGGCGACGAGATCACTGTTACCGAGGGAGAACTTCCCAGTAACGTGTATTATACGATAGATCCGTCACTTGCTATGTCAGCCAATTATCCCTTCAGGGAGAGAATGAGCGAGCGCAAGGGCGTGGTATTAAAGGTTGAAGAAAACGATCGCGGTTTCTATGTAACGGCCGCTTTCGATTCTGATAAACAAGACTAACATTTTCCCTAATTGAATGATAATATAAAAAAGCCTTCCCCTTGGGGGAAAGATGATTTACACGAAGGAGGATGAAAAAATGCAGTACGTATCAACAGACAAGGCACCGGCAGCAATAGGACCTTATTCACAGGCAATCAAGGCGGGGGATTTCCTCTACGCTTCAGGACAGATTCCGATAAATCCTGCAACAGGAAATATAGAAGGAAATGATATTAAGGAACAGGCAGATCTCGTTTGCCGCAATATAGGTGAAATTCTCAAGGCAGCAGAGACAGATTTTGACCATGTAGTAAAGACAACCTGCTTCCTTGCAGAAATGTCTGATTTTGCTGAGTTTAACGCAGTTTATGAGAAGTACTTTACAAGTAAGCCTGCAAGAAGCTGCGTAGCAGTTAAGAAGCTTCCCAAGGATGTTCTTTGCGAAGTAGAGATTATTGCGTATTTAAAGTAAAAGCTACGACAGGTGGGGAGAGTGAAAATGGCGGTATCAAGGAAAAAATCAGCCGCACTTACAATTTTGTTGGGAACACTGCTGATTGGTACTGGTTGCGGAAGCATGTCCAGTCATAAAAATGTTGATCTTGGGCTTGCTCATATAAATAGTCATGAGTACGAGGAGGCTGCCGAGTGTTTCGAAGCGGCAAAGGCTGCAGGAGAGAATGACAGACTTCTATACAGGGCCAGCGGAATTCTTAACAGAAATCTTGGGCAGTACGATGAGGCAATAGACGATTTTCTTAAATCTCTTGCTGCTACAAGCGGAATACCCGGGGACATGGATTTTGACACTAATTTCTATCTGGCTGATACATATATGAAGCTTGAAAAATATGATGAAGCCGAGAAAGTATATGATGCGATCCTGGCTCTCAGAAAGAAAGATAAAGACGCTTATTATATGAGAGGTCTGACCAAGCTTTATAGTACTGATCATGACGGAGCAGTAGTGGATTTTAATAAGGCAATGACCCTTTCTCCAAGGAATTATGACCTCAGGATAATGATTTACAAAGCATTATCCGCAAGCGGTTATGAGGAGGAAGCAAAAGAGATATTGCAATCGTGCCTGAATAATACTGACCCCAACATGACCAATTATGAAAAGGGACAGATTTCATATTATCTTGGCAACAATGCTGATGCACAGAGTTATCTTGAGCTTGCAAGAAATGAGAGAGAGACGGAGAAGGCGCCTGTGGTGCTTCTTCTGGGGCAGACAGGAGAAAAACAGGGCGACTTCAACTATGCCATCAGTGTATATAAAACATTCCTGGCTGAAGATTCGGACCATCCGGACATCTACAATCAGCTTGGACTCTGCCAGTTAAATATGGGGGACTATGAAGGAGCAGTTACTTCTTTTGAGGCTGGTCTGGCGCTTGGGAACAGTGACTACAGCAGAGCACTTCTTATGAACGAGATAACTGCTTATGAGCATGCAGGCAATTTTGCCCAGGCTAAAACATTAATGGAAAAATATAGGAAGGCGTATCCAGATGATGCGGATGCGGAAAGAGAGGAAATCTTTCTTTCTACAAGGTAAGGAGTATTGGGAAAAAAACGTTACAGAACATTAGACAACAGCTATTATATAGGTCGCAAACCCAGAAAGAAAAAAATAAAGGGATTTGTTATAGCCGGTGTATGTGCCGCGCTTGTACTGATAACCACCATAGCTGTAATTTTTTTGGTTTTGCATAAAAAGAATGATGAAAGCAGTGAGGCTGAAGATATATCAACAATAGCCGAGAGTATCCCGGAGGAAGACCTTCCGGTTGAGACTCAGCAGGAGGTAGTTGAGGAAGAACCTGAGCCGGAGCCGGTTGAGGAGGTCGATGAGAGATCTCCCGAGGTTCAGAGCTTTGCCCGTGGTTATACTGTTGAAACCACAGGTTCCACAGCAGAAATAGTAAGTGAAGATGTCATAAGTGAAAATGCGATTCTTATTGATGTGGATAAGGCAGAGGTCATAGCTAAAAAGGCTTCGGATGTAAGAATTTCCCCTGCTTCAATGACTAAGATTCTTACAATTTTAGTCGCTGCAGAGCATGTTGAGAATCTGGATGATACCTTCACCATAACAAGGGACATTACAGACTATTCTTTTTCAAATGAATGCAGCATCGTAGGCTTTGAAGTGGATGAAACTGTAACAGTAAGGGATCTCATGTACGGAACAATTCTTCCGTCAGGAGCTGATGCGGCAATCGGTCTTGCAACCTATGTTGCCGGATCACATGAAGCTTTTGTTGATTTGATGAACCAGAAGCTTGAGGAGCTTGGTCTTTCAGATTCTGCACACTTTACAAACTGTGTTGGAATATATGATGAAAATCATTACTGCACACTTACTGATATGGCTATGATTTTGAAGGCAGCAGTAGAAAATGACCTTGCAAGGGAAATCCTTTCAGCACACAAATACACCACAAGTCCTACGGAGCAGCATCCTGAGGGCATGACAATATCCAACTGGTTCCTCAGAAGAATAGAGGATAAGGATACTCACGGAACTGTTCTGTGTGCAAAGACAGGCTTTGTAAATCAGTCAGGTTGCTGTGCAGCAAGCTATTCAATATCTAACAGCGGTGGTCACTACATCTGTGTATCCGCCAATGCCTGGAGCTCCTGGCGCTGCATCTACGACCAGGTAGAAATCTACGAAACATATTTGAACTAAAAATAATACGCCCCGGAAATGGCTTTGGTTCAGCCATTTTCGGGGATTTTTTTGGAATACATACTAGCCAGCCTGTATCGCTTGGCTCGTACTCTTTCATATTACATATCATCTATGTTTCCGTCGCCATCGTTGTCGAAGCCGATATTCTGCATGTTGACGGTGCGACGGCGAAGGCGGGCACGTTCGGACTCCTGGTTGATGAAATCCTTGATTTCACGGCCGTGCTTTATATTTTTCATGATTATTGTCTTGTCGGTTACATCAGAAGTGAAGAGAGTGATGGTGGATAAGCCTGCCATACGCTGGAAAAGCGACCTTGAAAGCTCTACGTCTGTGATCTTGTACATGAAGCAGTCATCCTCTTTGATGCTGAGGAACCCAGAGGTAATGGTTAGCTCATTTTCGTAGATTTCATAGTGCTTGAAGGGCCACGGAATACCAAATAAAAGGAGTCTTCCGTATTCCTTGTACTGAAGATTTCCTTTTGCCATAATAGAAGCTTCATTCTGGGCCGGATTAGAAATTTTAGACATAATTGTTTTCCCCATTTTCCAAGTGGCAATGAAAACTTCCCATTAAAAAACGATGAAAGGATATGCACTACCACTTTATTATCGATGTGATAGAATATATAAATAATATTAGAATAATTACTATAACATTGTATCACAATATAGTATTACAGGGGACGGTTTGAAGTATAAACTCTTCAACTGTTGGAGGAACAGGTATGATAAAGAACCAGGGGGCATATGAGAATATTGCAAAAATCTACGACACATTTGCTGTAACATCCAAGAGCAGATATGTCTATGTTTATGATATAGAAAACGATATGGCCAGGTGGTCGGAGAACGCAGTGACCTACTTTGGCCTGCCGGGAGAATATGTCTATAAGGCAGCGCAGGTGTGGGAGGTACACGTTCATCCTGAGGACAGGGAATCCTACAGGGATCATCTGAAAACAGCTTTTGAAGGAAAGCGCGTAAATCCCAGCTTTGAATATCGTGCCAGAAATAAGAATGGTGAGTATGTCGCCTGCTCCTGCAGAGGAGTTGTTATTAAGGACTATTCGGGCAAAGCCGCTTTTTATGCCTGCTCCCTTACAAATAAGGGTATTGTGGACAATACAGATCCGATTACCGGTCTTGCCAATCATTACGAGATGTTTAATTACATGCATCACCTTGAGATGGAGCGTGAGAAGTATATTCTGCTCCTTGTAAATGTAATCGATTTTGGTGATATAAACAGACTTTACGGATACATGTTTGGAAACAGAATGCTCAAACTCATGGCAGAATGGCTTCAGAATGAGACCGGTGAAAAGGGGCATGTGTACAGAGGAGAGGGAACCATCCTTGGACTTTGTACTGTAAAAATGGATCTGGATGAAGTGACTGCGCTATACCAGCAGATGAGAAAGTTTGTAAGGCAGAACATGCAGATAGGTCAGAACAGAGTATCTGCAGAGCTTGGCGGCGGTGTAATAGTCGTTGATGAAGTGGGAATCGATGTTCATGCGGTCTATACAAGTGCCAAGTATGCACTTGCCCATTCCAAGTCTGAGAAGCATGGAAATCTTATCATTTTTCATAATAACGAACTGGAATTCAATAAGAGCACGATTGAGCTCGTCGGTGCAGTGCGAGAGAGCGTCATAAATCATTACAGGGGATTTTATCTTAACTATCAGCCTATAATATCCAAAAATGACGGAAAGCTGTGCGGTGCAGAGGTGCTTCTTCGCTGGAAAATGGAACCCTATGGAGATGTATCACCAAGCGAATTTGTTCCCTGGCTTGAGCAGGACAGCACATTCTACAGTCTTGGAAACTGGATACTTGATAAGGCCATGAAGGATGGGCTTGAGATACTTAAGGTTCATCCG
Organism: Butyrivibrio sp. AC2005; assembly: GCF_000424145.1. Classification (GTDB taxonomy): domain Bacteria; phylum Bacillota; class Clostridia; order Lachnospirales; family Lachnospiraceae; genus Butyrivibrio. Next base: position 310,792 of record NZ_KE384138.1, on the reverse strand, counting down.
AATTTTTACCTGAGCATAAATCTTGCATATGTGCAGCTTGAGCGAAGCGAGTTCCGTACAACAATAATGGAACTGCTAAGAAATAACAGATATCCGGGAACTGCTTTATGTATTGAGCTTTCCAATATTTCAAGGGAAATAAATTTTGACTACCTCAAGAGCCAGGTAATATTCCTTAAGTCCTGTGGAATCAGGATAGCGCTTGACGTTTCGGATTTTACAACTCTCGATCTTGCAACCAGCCTGCCAATTAACATAATAAAGCTGGGACCGGAGATAACAGAGAATATAAGTAAGAACCCTCTGAGCAGATACATGACAGAGGCCATCACAGGGTTTGCGGCAAACATGAATATGAATATTTGTGCGACCGGTGTTGAAAGTGCAGATACTGAGCACAAGCTTTTCAAGTATCCCGTTGATCTGTATCAGGGGTATTACTATTCAAGACCTGTCAGCCTTGAGGACTTTAAGAGACTTCCGCTATACAGAAATACATAAACACGCTCTGATTTTATAATGAAATTTTTATAAAATGTGTTTTTTATTTTGCAAAATATTCTATAATCATGATGAGCGATTGTATTGAAAGGTGGATACAAATGTAAACCATGTTTACCTACATTAAGCCTGAATTTATGATACATGCATTTTGTAAGCAGCGGGACACGATACTTAAAAACCGCAGTATTTGTGTTGCCCGATTAGGCGATTTGGCGGTAACCATGTCACTCATTGATGAGAACTCCTTTGCATTATCACTTGAAAATGTGAAGGATGGCTCGCAGTATTCGGGAAGAGCATTTAATATAAAAAGGGCTGCCCAGGAAGATATTGTTCCGGTGGCCGAGGAGCTTTTCAGAAAAATGCAGTCCCTGAATGATCAGGAGATATTCGATAAACGCGAGAGTGTATGGAAAATGTACGCTCTGGATTGGCTTGAAAGTCAGGGTATATCCTTTGATGATTATATCGATAGCAGATTGTCACAGCTGCCCGATGAGGAAGGTCTTCACTGGAAAAGTCTTGAGGAATATATAGCCACTGACTATCTCAATGTTGCATCAACCATGCGAATAATTGAAAAATATTCGCCGTCGGATGAAGAGAAAAAAGAACTCACTGATTTTGTTGCAAAGGATATTGTAGAACTGAGACAACATTATTCGCTTGCAGCTATGCAGGAGAAGTTCGATGAACATGACGCAAAAATGGAAAGCGTCAAGATGTTCGCTTTTGGAGTTGAGGTTGAGGCTGACAACAGAGATGAAGCCAGAGAGAAGCTCATGAAGCTTATCGGGAAAGACGTACAAGGAGTAGTTGTAAGGGGATAGTTATTGTCACGGGAAGAAAAGTGGGGTAAGTATTATGAGGAACTTATTTAAAAAACTGAGTGCTGCGCTACTGATGTTTGCGCTTGTAATTTCACTGGTTTCCATACCGGCTGCTGCTGCGCCAAAGGGCAAGACAGCAATCAAGGAAGACCAGATGAATATCACTGTGGGAAAAGACGCGGATGGCAATGTTACCGTTACCTACGGAAAATATACTTTCATTAGAAAGTACAACGGATGGTATATTCCCGCTGCATATATTTACAACGGAAGCGAACTTGCTAATTTCCTTGATAAATCTGTAAGGCGCTCAAAGAAAACAAGTGTTAGATGTGACGGTTTTCTGTTCGTAAAGGTTTCCGGCGGATGGTATCGCCACGAGCTTCATATTAACGACGGAAGAACGCTGGCAACGATTTTCAATAAAGCCGCAGGAATTAAAAGTACCTATGATCCGAATAATCTGAATTCGGATGATGCTGCTGCGACTACACAAAATTGATTAATTTATTTGTTTATAGTAGTATTACTAAGCATGCGAAAAAGAATGTCTGTGATGGGGCATTCTTTTTTACTGAGTAAAAAAGATGTGCAGTTATCATTGACTGCATGAATGTAAGAAATATAAGGAACGAGAGGTTATTTATGTCAGGTTATACTGAAAACAGAATGGGAACAATGCGGATAAAACCGCTTATAGTATCAATGTCGTTGCCTATGATGGCATCAATGCTGGTGCAGGCACTTTACAATGTGGTGGACAGTATTTTCGTTGCACAGATCAATGAGGGCGCACTTACTGCGGTTACGCTTGCGTTTCCGTTGCAGAATCTTATGATCGCTCTTGGCTCAGGTACAGGAGTCGGTATGAATGCACTGCTTTCAAGATCACTGGGTGAGAAGAATTTTGACAGAGCAGACAGGGCAGCGAATACTACGCTTATGCTTACCTTCATAAATTACGCTATTTTCCTGCTTATAGGACTGTTTGTTGCCAGACCGTTCCTGATGACACAGACAAATGATGAAAAGATCATTGAGTACGGAATGTCTTACCTTAGCATTATCTGCTGCTGCTCAATAGGACTTTTCTGCCAGATGACTTTCGAGAGAATGCTTCAGTCCACAGGACGTACGCTGTACAGTATGTATTCGCAGATGTCCGGAGCGATAATAAATATTGTAATGGATCCCATTCTTATTTTTGGAATGTTTGGTCTTCCCAAGATGGGAGTTGCAGGTGCAGCACTTGCGACGGTTATCGGACAGATAGTAGGATCATGTCTAGGTCTTTACTGTAATATGAGTCTTAACCCTGACATTCATCTGAGACCTTCCCTGATTTTTAGTCCCAGAGCAGATGTGGTAAAGGAGATCTATTACGTAGGTATACCATCAATTTTGATGATGTCGATCGGATCACTCATGACCTATGCAATGAATCTGATTCTGATTACATTCTCAACTACTGCAACAGCGGTATTTGGTGTATATTTCAAGCTTCAGAGCTTTTTCTTCATGCCGGTGTTCGGTCTTAACAACGGTCTTATTCCTGTGCTTGCTTATAATTTTGGAGCCAGAAAGAAAAAGAGAATTGAGGAAGCGCTTAAGTTTTCAATGGGACTTGCTTTTACGATTATGATAATCGGAACCATTACCTTCCAGATTTTCCCTGACAGGCTGCTTGGACTTTTCAACGCATCGCTTGCTATGATAAATATTGGAAAACCTGCGCTTAGGATTATAAGCCTGAGTTTCCCTATTGCCGGCATTTGTATTGCAATGGGATCTGTGTTCCAGGCCTTTTCGGAGAGTATATATTCACTGGTTGTTTCTGTAGGACGTCAGCTCGTGGTTCTGATTCCTGCAGCCTGGCTGCTTGCTCAGACCGGTGATGTAAACATGGTATGGTGGGCATTCCCCATTGCTGAGATTGCTTCACTTATTCTTTCAGGATTCTTCTTCAAGAGAGTTTACGGCAAGAAGGTAAAGACACTGGTGGAGGAGTAAATACTGTAAAAAATCAGCCCCGAGGCGAGTTGCCCCATGGGTATAAGAAATTTGGGTTTACGTCTGCGTCGTGATTTTCTAAAATTATAAAAAAATGGATGCCTCATCTCGTAGTCACTCGGGACAATCGGCATCCATTTTTATTAAATTTTGAAAATCATCTCCTCGTCCGAGAACTCCAAATTTCTGATACCCATGGGGCGACCGCCTCGAGGCTGTTTTTATTTTAGAACCGGTAGTTGGGCGATTATTACGGCTGCGAAGATGAAGGCACAACCAAGTGCTTCGCGTCCGGTCATGACCTGATGAAGAATCAGCCATCCGAATATAGTTGAAAAAACAGATTCAAGGCTCATGATGAGCGAAGCGATGGCTGGGTTAAGGTTTCGCTGCCCAACGGCCTGAAGTGTATATCCGACTCCGCAGGAAAAAAGTCCTGTATAGAGGATGGAAATCCATGAAGATGGGATGGATAGAGCCTGTATCCATGCAGAAGGATCAGGATAAAAATCAAAAATGAATGCAGCGATCAGTGACAGAAAGCCGCTGACAAAGAACTGCACGCATGCCAGTGCTACAGGACTCATCTTTGGAGCGTAGTAGTCAACGCAGAGAATCTGAATAGAGAACATGAAGGCGCAGCCAAGGAGTGCAAGATCAGCAGTTGAAATACTAAGCCACTGTCCCCAGGATGGAAAGCAGAGAAGGTAAAGGCCAACCAGGGCGATTGCTACAGCAGGCCATACGAGAGCGGAGCACTTGCGACCTATAAATATTCCGAGGATAGGGACAAGAACGATGTAGCATGCCGTAAGAAAACCGGCTTCACCTGCGTCAGCTCCAAGCTCAATACCATACTGCTGAAAAGTAGATGCAAGAAAAAGCGCTATTCCGCAAATGGTACCACCTATCAGTTTATCAGTTGGAATACTGTAAGAGATATGGCTATTATTATCAAGGCTGTTAGAAATGCCCTTGTTTTTTATTACAAATGGAAGCAGGCAAAGACCGCCGATTAGAAAACGGATACCATTAAAGGTGAATGTTCCGACGTTGCCACCTGCTATTGATTGCGCAACAAATGCTGCGCCCCATACGACAGATGCCAGAAAAAGCAATAATGCACTTTTAATACTTGAAGAGAGTGTGTTATTCATAATGAGTTCTATGATATCAGAAACACAAAAAATCGCAAATAAAAAGACGTTGCAAAGATTTTTAATCAAAGGCAGCGTCTTTTTTTTCATTTCTTTTCCTGTTCTATTTTGAATTTCGCATATTCGATAAGTTCTTTTTGAGAAGTCTCACTTAATTTTGAAAAATAGAAGAGCATCTGTATTTCCCATGCACTGAACTTTTTGAATTTTTCAGAGGAACCATAGGATGTAAGCTCAGCCTCCTCCAAAGTTCTGATGGTAGTTTCAGGTGCATCAAAGTATATCTCATTATCGAGAGGGATGCATAACTTAAGAAGTTCATCAGTGGTGAGACCGTAAAAATTTGCAAGCTTATACAGAGATGTAGTACTGGGCTTGCGTTTTCCGCTTTCATATTGCTGATAGGTCGGCTGTTTAACATCGATATTTGCAGCTACAAAATCCTGCGTATATCCATGCGCTTTACGAAGTTCTTTAAGTTTTGCAGCAATCAGAATGTTATCTTCGCTCATGAACCATGTCTCCCTTAAGGTATAGGGATAGTTTAACTGAAAATGTAAGTCATACATATACTATAAGCTATATAATTATAGGCAATTGAAATAATTGTAATTCATACGAGTATGGCGAATGTTTTGTGCAGTTGTTAAAATAGAATAAGACTCAGCAAACAGAGGATTATAAAAATATGCGTAAACCTGATTTCAACAATTTAAATAAGCTCACAAAAACAATGAGCGATATAGATAATGCCTTTGCAAGTATGTATGCAGACAAGCAGATTCAGGAAAACAACATAAAGCATCTGTGTGCCCGGAAAACTGCAGGAGATGCCAGAAAAAAGCTGGCCGGTATTTCCACTGACGAATTTAAAAAAGCCAAGGTCGGAATCAGAGTTTCAGCTCTGATGGATGCAGGGTATAACAACTTAGGGGATGTAGCCATGGCAACGGATGCTGACCTCCTTAAGGTTGATGGGATTGGTGAGAAGCAGCTTGAAGCAATACATAATATTGTGACAGAATTTGCCAACAGTCTTGCTGCGAGGGCGTCGGTAAGACTTGAGGAGAGTGATGCTGAGCTTATTACCGAACTTTTTCGGTATATGAAAAGTGAGCACACCAGAATAGCTGCCAGGGAAGACTCTGCTAACTTCAGGAATTTTTATATGAAAATCAGTAGTGAGAAGATCATCAGGAATGGTGTTCACTGGTTCTTTTCGGGTTCAGCAAAAAAACAGGCGACCTTAGCGGTTGTTGATGCCCTTTCAAACTTCTATTACAGCCCGTTCTTTGAGAAGCTGGTGCGTCATCTTGACAGTTATGAGGAAGCTATCCGCATCACGCAGCACGTTGCACTGCCTGAATTCAGGAAAAGCAGTGCCGATTTTTATGCACTTCTTGAAAATCTCGGAGCGGACTCGGGCAACAGACCTTTTCTATATGACAGTATTCCCATGGGGCTAGCATCGGAGGTTCAGAATGTTGAGCTAAACCTATCGGGATTTACAGGGAATCTTCGTGCCTATCAGAACTTTGGCGTAAAATATATAATCCATCAGGAAAAGGTTCTTCTTGGAGACGAGATGGGACTTGGTAAAACAATCCAGGCGATTGCAGCGATGACGCATATTGCCGCGATTGAGGAAAAACCGCATTTTCTTATCATATGCCCTGCCAGCGTGATCATTAACTGGGCCAGGGAGATTAAGAAATTCACAGGAGATCTGAGCGAGAGTGGTGCTCTCAAAACATATATACTTCATGGAAGCGGGCTTGATGATTCTTTTTTGGGCTGGCGAAATGGCGGCGGAGTTGCTATAACCAACTACGAATCCATGGGGAAAATCGTCGACGGAATAGACAACCACATGCACCTGTCCATGCTGGTGGTGGACGAGGCGCACTACATGAAAAATCCGGACGCCAAGAGAACCATGTATATCAGAAGGCTTGATAACGAGTCCGGTCGCATACTTATGATGACAGGAACTCCGCTTGAAAACAGGGTTGAGGAAATGTGCAATCTCATTGATTTTGTGCGCCCCGACATGACAGAAGAGGTAAAGAGTCTTGCGCATATCAGCAGTCTTCCTGAATTTAAGGAAAAACTGTCACCTGTTTATTTAAGACGTACAAGGCAGCAGGTTTTAACAGAGCTTCCACCTATTGAGGAACGTGAAGAATGGTGTGCCATGAGTGATGAAGACAAGTCATCTTACGTTGCTGCAATTATGGGTGGAAACTTTGCAGACATGCGGAGAGTATCATTTTTACAGACGGATATGAAGACGTCGTCCAAGGCCGTAAGACTTTTGGAGCTCTGCGAGGAAGCCCGTGATGAAGGACGAAAAGTTGTTATTTATTCATTTTTCAGAGATACTGTTGCAAAGGTGAGCAGCCTTTTCGGTGAAAGGTGTGCCGGCGTAATAAGCGGTGAGACGAAGATGGAGAACCGGCAGGCTATCGTGGATGCCTTTTCGGAATCGGAGGATGGCAGTGTTCTCGTATGCCAGATTCAGGCAGGCGGAGTAGGGCTTAATATTCAGGCGGCAAGCATAGTGATTTTTTGCGAACCTCAGATAAAACCTTCCCTCACAAACCAGGCACTCTCAAGAGTTTACAGAATGGGACAGGTGAAAAACGTTCTTGTTTATCATCTTCTTTGCCCGGATACTGTCGATGAAAAAATGATGGCAATTCTGGCTGAAAAAACAGCGGAGTTTGATAATTTTGCGGCCGATTCTTCTATCGCCGGTGCCGCTGAAAACATCATGGATAATGACTGGATTAAGCAGGTTATAGAGGAAGAAAATAAGAAATACCTGCCTGCTGTGGTTATGTGATGGAGGCTATAACTGTAGGAAAGCGGAGAGGTATAGATTAACAAAAGTCTTGCTCTCAGAACATTTGTTTGGTACATTTTTTGTTAAATGATTATGTATCAGATTCCCGTTTTTCTGATGAAAAACAGAATCTATGAAATGCTACAGGGAGCAGTTATGCAGGATATTCTTGAAGGTTTGAATAAAGCGCAGCGTGAGGCAGTAACGTCAACAGAAGGCTATGTGCGCGTTATAGCAGGAGCAGGAAGCGGTAAGACAAGAGCCTTGTCACACCGCTTTGCTTATCTTGTAAACGGACTTGGAATCATGCCCGGGCATATACTCTGTGTGACTTTTACCAATAAATCAGCGAATGAGATGAGGCAGCGAATCCATAGGCTGACCGGCGATAATGACACCGGATATATCAACACTTTTCATGGATTCTGCGTATCTGTGCTGCAGGAGGATTCCCACGCGGTTTCCTACCCCAAGAATTTCCTTGTGCTCGATAACTCAGACATAGATGATATGCTTAAGATTATCTATGAGGAGAGAGGGCTCTCCCTTCGGGACATGACCTTTAGCAAGGCACGGGATATGTTTGAGATTCGCAAGATTTTCGAGGAGCCGGAGTACTACCTCGATATGATTACCATGTCTCTTGAGACCTTGAAGGAAAAATACGACAAGGCTACAGATGTTAAGGACATCCTTTTTTATGGCTACCTTTACCAGGAAAAGAAGTGCTTTGGACTTGATTATAATGATCTCATAAAGTTTTCTCTCTACATTTTTTCACAAAACGAAGACATCAGACTCAAGTGGCAAAAACGGCTTGAGTACATAATGATAGACGAGTTCCAGGATATTGACAGCCTTCAGTACGAACTAATGGAGGTTTTATCAGGTTATCATAAAAATCTTTTCATAGTGGGTGACCCTGATCAGACAATCTACACCTGGCGAGGTGCGAATGTTAAGTACCTGCTGGATTTTGATAAGAATTTTCCTGATGTAAAAACTATCATGATGAACGACAACTATCGTTCAACACCGGAGATTCTCAAGGCGGTCAATTCACTGATTGATAAGAATAATCAGAGAATAAAAAAAGAACTGGTGCCTACACTGCCGTCGGGAGATAGTGTGCTGTGCCATCTTGCACCAAACACTGCGGATGAAGCCGACTGGATCACGGGAGAGATTCTCGCCATGAAAGGAATGGGAATTCCGTATCGCGATATGACGATTCTTTACCGTGCACATTACGTAACCCGCACTATTGAGGAGGGACTTTTAAAGGAGAAGATTCCATATACTATTTATTCCGGGGTTCAGTTTTTCGGCAGAATGGAAATCAAGGATGCGCTGTGTTATCTGAGGATGATTGTTTATCGTGATGATATTTCCTTTAGACGCATTGCGAATGTGCCAAAGAGGAATCTTGGAAAAAGACGAATGTCTTTTCTTGAGCAGTATGCAGCGGAAAACAGCTGCTCATTGTACAAGGCACTCAGTGAAAACCTTGATAATGAAATTATGAAAGGGACTAAGGCAAAGAGATTTGTTGATCTCATAGAGAAGTTTGCTGACGGCTATGAAGGACTTCCTGTTTCTGAGGTTTTGGCCAAAATCCTTAATGAAAGCGGATATGAAGAGATGCTCAGAACTGAGGGGGCTCAGGACAGGCTTGATAATCTTGCAGAACTGAAGCAGTCTGTTTTCGAATATGAGACAACCTGCGGTGAGGAGGTCGGACTTGAGGATTACTTAAGGCATGTGGCACTTTTCACAAATGCTGACTCAGACGCCGGGAGCGAGGATAAAGTACGCCTCATGACAGTCCATGCTGCCAAGGGTCTGGAGTTTCCTTATGTATTCCTGTGTGGCATGAATGAGGGTATTTTTCCTTCGCGCAAGATTCGTACCCTGGAGGGAATGGAGGAGGAGAGAAGACTTGCTTTTGTTGCCATGACAAGAGCAAAGAAGCGGCTTTACATTACAGAGGCAGGCGGAATGAATTTTGAAGGAATACCCCGATACCCTTCCAGGTTCATTTTGGACATCGATCCTGATTATATTGAATTCACAGAAAAACCGGATGATTCCATGATGACAGCCGTGCGGAAATATATCGATAACGACTCGAGACACTTAAAAGGATCAGAGAAGGTAAATCTCCTCGAGCCTGGACTACGTGTGCAGCATGCTATTCTTGGCATCGGAACGATTCTTGAGGTGGACGCGGTAGATGGCTGCTACCTCGTACAGTTTGATGAGATGGAGACGCCCAGACAGATTTCTTTTAAGGTGAAGCTTACTGAGGCTTGAATGAAATGAATTTTGCCAGGATAATTTTGAGATAATTTAGGAAATTATATAGAGTGAGGAACCGTATAGCGTAGGGAATTATGTTGCGCAGGGAATTATGTTGCGCAGGGAATTATATTGCGCAGGGAATTATGTTGCGCAGGGAATTATATTGCGCAGGGAATTATGTTGCGCAGGGAATTATATAGAGACGCTGGTTTTGTATAACACCGTGAAGTACGAGCGCTTAGTATTATCTTTTGCAGTAATGCTGGCAGAGCGTACTCACGGTGTTTTTTGCTGTTAGATATATGTTTATTGAGGGTTATGCTTGTAGGGGGCTGGTTAAGTTTTATGTTCTGGTCAATTATTTGTCTATGGAATACTATGTCTCTAAAAATTCACGTCTATTATGCTTTATGTTGGCATGAGGAAAATGATTTAAAGGTTTGATTACGACAAATACCCTGAAAGTTAGAAGAATTGTTGTAATCAGGGTAGTGGAAGTACAACAAATGCCCTGAAAATAAGAAGAATTGTTGCAATCAGGGTAGTGGAAGTACAACAAATGCCCTGAAAATAAGAAGAATTGTTGCAATCAGGGCACGGAGTTACAGCAAGTACCCTGAAAATAAGAAGAATTGTTGGAATCAGGGTAATGGAGATGCAACAAATACCCTGAAAGTTAGAAGAATTGTTGTAATCAGGGTAAGGGCTTGCAATAACTACCCAGGAAGCAGGAAGATTTGTTAAAATCAGGGCAAAGGTGTACAAACAAATACCCTGATTACACTCGAAAAAGTTGTAATCAGGGTATAAACAAAATTTCATAAGAATTATAAAAGCTTGGGAGCCATATTCTTTATGGAATCATCATAGAATACTATGGATTCTTCCAGGATATTGTAGATAGGAGCATCATCCATAAATGATAAATCCACAATTGCCATGCCGCAATTTGGAAGAAGACCATCACCCCAGAATTTTGCCAGATCAGATTCGCCACGGATATACATCAGCAGGGCCTTACTCAGAGCACCATGAACACTTATCAGGATGTTGGTGCAACTGTTTTCAGCGGAAAGTGCAAGGGGTTCAATTACCTGATTCATAAAATCACCAGCCCTTTTACATAACTCACTTAGAAGCTCAGGGGCGTTGGAATCCACATGGCCAATAGGTTTAGGGGTGCCGGAATCTACATGACTTAGAAGCTCAGGGGCACTGGAACTCATATGACTTAAAAGCTCAGGAGAGTCAGAATCCACAGCGCTAAAAGACTTAGGAGAGTTTAAATTCTTCTTTCTCCAGGCAATAACTTCTTCTTCATACTTATCCGGTGCAGATTTGAAATATCTGAAAGGACAATGCATGTCCTCCTGCATTTCCATAACATTTCCGCCATCCATAAAACCAAAACTAAGCTCTTTAAGGCGGTCATCAGTGATGATTGAAGGAATAGTATTTTCGAGGGTGTAGCTTTCCAAAATTATTTTTGCAGTTTCATAGGCTCTTGAAAGCGGGCTTGAGTAAACTCTGTCGAATTTAATACCTTTTTTATTCAAACCTTTCCCTGTTTCTTTTGCCATGAGTATTCCGAACTCATCCAGGGGGATATCGGTCTGACCTTGTATCAGACGTTTGTTGTTCCATTCAGTTGTTCCGTGGCGAAGAATATATATTTTCATTAGATTCCTTAATATGATTTAAATTTTTTGTTAATTCCATAAAAATGAAATTGTGTTTGTTTTCTTACCATGTTTTTGTTATTTATGAAAACAGTTTTTCCAGATAAACAACAAAAAATACGCTAAGTCAGAACAATATTATAGCGCCAATTCTGAAGTAATGCCTACAATGAATCGTAATAATATAGAATCTCTTTTTTAAAAAAACAAAAAAACTATGAAATATAAAAGAAAATAACACATAATCGAACATAATTGTCTTTTTTGTGGTAGACTATATGCTGTATAGGGTATGTCGATAAGATACATCATGTGCGATTTACCAGAGCAAGGGGAGAGATGCTCTGTAAATCAATAAGCATAATGACCCCTTAATGCATCTTAAAGACGTACGAGGAGTTTTGAATTTTTTTATTTTTAGCGAGGTAACGGTATGAAAAAAAGATTAGTAACTATGCTTGCATGTATGATGCTTGCAGCAGCAGTTCCGATGGGTGTTCATGCAGAATCTGGTGATCCCATAAAGGGATACACAACTCAGGAACAGGCTCAGAACATGGACTATAATACATCGTATTACGAAGAGTTTGTTGAGGATAACAGACCTTATTATTACAAGTTCAAAACAGGAAATAACGAAGGCGTTTATCTTTTGAGCTTCGAGACTAAAGTGTACAGTGGCGAAACGAAGACAAATGCACAGACAACAGCAGAGCTTAAAGATAATTACGGAAACGTAGTAAAGAAGGTTGTTGCAGGAAATGGTTCAGGCTACAGAGATGTTGGAGGAACAAGAATCATTGATATAGTTATGCCTGCAAATGAACTTCACAAAAATGAATTCTATTATATTTGCCTGACTACATATGATGGAGACAGTTCCAACAGGAGAATAGATGTTAACAACTTAATGAACGTGAAGTTTGTTCCGTTTATTCCTGCTGGTGATTTCAAGATGACAAACAATGCCAATGGTTCTATGTCATTTACCTGGAACAATGTTCAGAAGGCAAATACATATAGCAGCCTTTGCTCATATGATGGATTCCAGCTTGAGCTTAATAACGGAAAGGAAACACGAGTAAGACAGATTGGTAATGGTGGAGTTACGTCTTACACATTGAAGCCAGATGATGCTGACCTTATCGCACTTGGATATCCTGCTAACAAGATCCGTGTAAGACTTGGCTCAATTCAGAACTACAGATCTGCACTGGAAAGCACTGTTAAGGTTACAAATTGCGTTTACTCCCCTACAGTTTATTACACCACAGTAGTTCCCAAGAATGCACAGGCTAAGTCAGAAGGCTTCACTTACAAGATCACAAATGTAAGGGGTGATGGAACAGGTACAGCTACAGTAACAGGCCTTGCAGATAAAAATGCATGTCCCAAGACTTTGAAGATTCCGGATAAGGTAGCAATCAACGGTATATCATATCTTGTTACTGAGATTGATAAGAATGCCTTTAAGGGAGCAAACAAGCTGACTACTCTCTATGTTGGTAAGAATATAACAAGAATCCGCAAGGCTGCTTTCTGCAACTGCAAGAAATTAAAGACAATCAGATTCAATACAACAGTTCTTAACACAGTTGGCAAGGATGCATTCAAGAACGTTCGCGCTAAATGCGCAGTATACTGCCCTGACAGTCAACACAAGACAGCATACAAAAAGCTTCTTAAAAAGAAGATAACAAAAGGCGCTAAGTACAAGCTCTCATAAAAGGGACTGAGTACAAGCTCTCATAATAAGTACGGAGAAATTTGTAACGTTAATAAGGGACGTCACTTTGGATGATAGATCATCCGGGTGAAGTCCCTTATATATTTTATCAATTTTTTATAAAGGAAAAGAATAGATAAACCTTGATAATGCTAGCTATTTTTGGTAGTATCACAATTGTAGTGTGTAGTAAGCAGGGAAGAGTGCGCCCTTTTGGCATCTATAACAGGGTATCTTCCATTGCAGATAGATTGAAAAAATCATCACTATAAAATCACTATATCTTAAATTTCTAAGGAGGTACTTATGATTTACTCAACAGAGGTAAAAAATATGTGTCCCGTAACACAAGGGGTACATCATGGTGCTGCTCCCATTCCTGAAGAGGCTAAGTGGGTTCAGTCCAAAGAGATTAAGGACATTTCCGGTTATACACACGGTATTGGCTGGTGTGCTCCTCAGCAGGGTGGCTGTAAGCTTTCCCTTAATGTTAAGGAAGGTGTCATCCAGGAGGCACTTGTAGAGACTATCGGATGTTCCGGTATGACTCATTCAGCAGCTATGGCAGCTGAAATTCTTCCCGGTCTTACAGTTCTTGAAGCGCTCAATACTGATCTTGTATGTGACGCTATCAACACAGCTATGAGAGAGCTGTTCCTTCAGATTGTTTATGGTAGAACACAGTCTGCATTCTCAGAGGATGGACTTCAGATTGGTGCCGGTCTTGAGGATCTTGGTAAGGGATCACGTTCAATGGTTGGTACTACATACGGAACACTTGATAAGGGACCTCGTTATCTTGAGCTTACAGATGGTTACATCACAGACCTTGCTCTTGATGAGAATGACGAGATCATCGGATATAAGTATGTTAACTTTGGAAAGATGATGGACTTCATCAAGGCTGGTGATGATGCAAACACAGCTATTGAGAAGGCTAAGGGTCAGTATGGCCGTGTAGCAGACGCTGCAAGATTCATCGATCCCAGAAAACAGTGATAAGGTAAGGAGGAAAAAATAATGGCTTTATTTGAATCATATGAAAGAAGAGAGCCCCAGATCCTGGCTTGCCTTAAGGAGTATGGGATTTCTTCTATAGAAGAGTGTAAAGAAATTACAATGGCAGCAGGCATTGATGTATACAGCCTCATCGAAGGCATTCAGCCTATCTGCTTTGAGAACGCTAAGTGGGCTTACACAGTAGGTGCTGCTATCGCAATCAAGAAGAACTGCCGCAAGGCTGCTGATGCTGCTGCAGCAATCGGTATCGGCCTTCAGGCTTTCTGCATCCCCGGTTCTGTTGCTGACCGTCGTAAGGTTGGTCTTGGACATGGTAACCTTGGTAAGATGCTTCTTGAAGAGGATACAGAGTGCTTCGCATTCCTTGCAGGTCACGAGTCATTCGCAGCTGCTGAGGGTGCTATCGGTATCGCAGAGAAGGCTAACAAGGTTCGTACAAAGCCTCTTCGTGTTATCCTTAACGGTCTTGGAAAAGACGCTGCACAGATCATTTCCCGTATCAACGGCTTTACATATGTAGAGACAAAGTACAACTACTTCACAGGTGAGGTAGAGGAAGTATTCAGAAAGTGCTATTCAAAGGATGCAAATTCACCTCGTGCAAAGGTTAACTGCTACGGCGCTAACGATGTACAGGAAGGTGTTGCTATCATGTGGAAGGAGAACGTTGACGTATCTATCACAGGTAACTCAACCAATCCTACAAGATTCCAGCATCCCGTTGCTGGTACTTACAAGAAGGAGCGTACTGAGGCTGGTAAGAAGTACTTCTCAGTTGCTTCAGGTGGTGGTACCGGACGTACACTTCATCCCGATAACATGGCAGCAGGTCCTGCTTCCTACGGTATGACAGATACTATGGGTCGTATGCACTCAGATGCTCAGTTCGCTGGTTCTTCATCAGTTCCTGCACACGTTGAGATGATGGGTCTTATCGGCGCTGGCAACAACCCGATGGTTGGTATGACTGTTTCTACAGCCGTTTCCATCGAGGAAGCTGCAAAGGCTGGTAAGTTTTAAGATCACACTACTTTATTGAAGAGCGTGAGTTTATGGCGTCGCGAAATTTATATTTCGCGGCGCTTTTCTTTTTGCATAAAATGTTCTATCATAGACCCGTTGCGCTTAAGAAAGAAACTAAAATGAAAGTGAAATTGATCTATGATAACGTGGATTATTGCTACCTTTGCCGCATTTTTTATTAAGGGTCTATGCGGCTTTGCCAACACTCTGGTGTTTACAACAATACTCGGATTTGGGGTAAACAATGTGAATATTTCCCCGGTGGAGCTGGTACTGGGGTTCCCTTCCAACTGCATATTAACGTGGAAAAACAGGAAGAAACTTGATGCAAGAATATATCTGCCCATGATTCTTCTTGTCCTTCTGGGAAGTATTCCGGGGGCATTTTTATTAAAAAATGTTGATGCGCGCAATATCAAGATTGTATTCGGTGTGGTCGTGGTACTTGTGGGAACCGAGATGATGCTTAAGGAATACGACAGGATACACATGAAGGACTCAAAGATAGTTCTCATGATAGTAGGGCTTCTGGGCGGACTCATGTGCGGACTTTTTGGGGTAGGTGTACTTATGGCGGCATGTGTGAGCCGGGTCACCAATACAAGCGAGGAGTTCAAGGCAAATCTCAGCGTGATTTTTATTGTTGAAAATATCTTCCGGATAATAATGTATGGAACAATTGGTCTGATCACACCTGATTCATTAAAACTGGTTGTCTGTCTTGTTCCATTCATGCTTGCAGGTGTCTTTGCCGGAATGAAAAGTGCAACAGTACTAAATGAAAAGCTGGTAAAGAAACTTGTCATTGTTCTTCTCATAATATCAGGACTGGCTCTGATCATTAAAAATCTGTAAGTGTAAACTCAAATATAATAAGCAAAATCTATCAAGAAAAAGTTTATATTCTTTTAAGCATTTTTTCACGATATATCATATACAATAGTAGTAAAGCTATAACTATGATATTTGTGAAAGAATGCTTTTTTAGATTTCTTTTTATGTGGTGAAGTGTATGGACTTTTCAGCTGTAGTAAATTCGATTAACTCAATAGCGTGTATATTGTCGGTGGAGAAGCTTCCAAATGGAGATATAGGGGAACTGCGTATTGTTGCAGCTAACGATAATTACAGGAATTCCCTGCCTCCCATATATTATGATGGAATGCTTTATACTGAGCTGTTTCCGATGGATAGGAAATTTGAGCATTTCGTCGCAACCGCTGCACTAAAGCATAAGCAGATTCATACATATATTGAAGCCAAAGTAATAAATAAATGGATGGATCAGCTATATATTCCACTGACTTCAGACAGAGAAGATATAGGCTATTGTATTTTTTTATATGAGCTTACAGATTCAATGGATCCGGACAGATTAGGCAATGTTACCATGAATACAGCAACTTCCGTTATAAAGAGCTGCGCTGTATTTCGTACCGCAGACAACTTTAAAAGTGCTGTGAGCGAGGTGGTCAATGAGCTTTTGGGAAAATGCGATGCAGAACGCGTATTCGTTGTAAGTGTCGATGAATTGACACAGGGACTCAGATATATTGGCGGAACTTCAAGATATGATGATGAGACCGAACGCGAGCAGGAAGTAGAAAATATTCCACCTGATGTTGTCAAAACCTGGGCAAAAACTATTGAGCAGAGCAACTGCCTTATTATAACTGATGAATCCGACATGAAGAGCCTTGCAGGGAGAAATCCCGGATGGGCTGATTCACTTATGGAAAATGGTATTAAAAGCATATGCTTTGTACCACTTATGCAAAACAAGATAACTATCGGATATCTTTATGTTATCAATTTTGACACAAGCAGAACGATTGAAATAAAAGAGCTTCTGGAACATACTTCATTCTTCCTGGCTGCAGAGCTTGCAAACAACACGCTTATGGAGCAGATGAAGGAGCTTAGCAATCGCGATATGCTCACCGGGGTCATGAACCGCAATGCGATGAACCTTCGCGTGGATAATTATGTTTCGGATGCTGAGCTGCGAAACAGACCCTATGGCGTGGTTTTCATAGATCTGAACGGATTAAAATATGTTAATGACAAACACGGTCACGAGGCCGGAGACCAGATGCTTTGGACTGCAGCGTCAATCATCTCTTCGGTATTCGGTGCAGATGAGATTTACAGAGCAGGTGGAGATGAGTTTACAGTTTTCTGTACGAAGGATTCAGAGGATAGTTTCTATGAAAAAATAGAACACTTACGAAAAAAGACTTCATATCCCGCAGAAATTACCATGTCCATCGGTTCACATTACTCGGGGAATGGCGATGATATACGTATAGCCATGAGAAATGCTGATCTTGAAATGTATAGGGATAAGGAAGCTTTCTATGCTGAGCATCCTGAACTTAAGGCAAGAAAGATTTGACTACGTGTTTTAAAACTGCGCAAGAATTCTGTGTTCTTTAAAAGAAACTCAGAATTCTTGCGCGATTTTTTTTCACCCTGATTATATGGCATAGCAAAACCTCATATGTTATACTTAATTTGATGTAGAAGTTTTGTTAGTTCGGGGGTATTTTCCATGAAAATCAAAAAAAGTATAATCGCGGGTCTTTTTTCCGCTGCTGTTATAGCTATGGCTATGCCTGCATTTCATGCAAATGCGGCTGCACTGAAATATTCAGGTGTTTACACCAAAGAGATTTCAATCGATGAAGTCGATAATAGTGCATCATCGGCATCAGCTACAGCGTCATCTGCAGCTGCCACTACAGGTGCTACAGTGGCTAATCCTGAGGATGTACAGTCCGAAAGCGTACGTGTAATGACAGGCATGAAATTTGTTATCGGTGTGACGAGATACGGTGATGAAGTCAACACAAACAAGAACAAGTCGAATTTCAAATTCAGATCATCCAATAAAAAAGTAGCGAAGGTTTCTGCGAAGGGACTTGTTACCACATTAAAAGCAGGCAAGTGTGATATCACTGTAACCAATAAAAAGGATGGCGTTCCTTACGTTATCCACATGACAGTCGGTAAAACGGTCAAGGTAAAAAGCATTAAGCTTAATGAGACAAGCAAGAACTTTAAGAAGATTGGAAAGACGTTCCAGCTGGAAGCAAAAGTAAAGCCTAAGAAACATACAGATATTCCGCTTCTTTGGGGCACAACTGATGATAGTGTTGCAGAAGTAAATAACAGAGGACTGGTAACGATTACGGGTTACGGAACCTGCCAGATATACTGTAAGGGAGGTTCAAACGGCATTACTGCAAAATGTACCATGAAGGTCAAGAATCCTGACGATTCAGAGAATAACGGCTCATCCGGAATCTCTTCCCTTACATATAACACGGGTAAGCTGGTGGATATTTCAAGCCATAATACTGTAAACAACTGGCAACAGCTTAAGAATAGCTGCGATGGCGTAATTATCCGAGTGGGCTACAGAGGATATACTAATGGAACACTTCAGGAGGACATCAAGTTCAGAAGTAATGTATATAACTGTCAGCAGCATGGAATTCCTTTCTCAGTATACTTCTTTACAACAGCTGTAAATGCAGCTGAGGGTGCTGAAGAGGGTAACTGGATCGCTAATGAGCTTGCGGGAATGAACATTGCAATGCCTGTATTTATCGATACTGAGAGCAGTGGAACCGGTAACGGAAGATCAGACAACTTAAGCAAGGGAGACAGAACAACAGCTGTAAGAGCTGCCTGTGCACAGCTTCAGGCTCGTGGAGTTCCCGCAGGTGTTTACGGTTCTACAAGCTGGCTGTATAACAGAGTTGATATGTCTCAGCTTCCTTTCTCCGTATGGGTTGCTGATTACCGTGGATATTGCGGATATGGCGGAAGTAAGTTCGCATGGCAGTATACTTCAAATGCAACAGGATATGGTGTAGCAAACCGTTGTGATGTATCAAACTGGTACAAGTAATATGAATTTCCTAAATGCCTCAGGCAGGAGACTGCTTGAGGCATCTATATAATTAAGACTAAATCAAGGAGCATTAATAATGTCGGACAACTATTTAGGTAACATGTACAATGATTTTTTTGGCCCCGGATCAGGCGGAGATGGTAAACCTCCGGTCTTTGATGATCCTGACAAGGGAAAAGAAATAGAGAAAAAGGTTAGCGAGGATTTCAAAAAAATAAAAGAAGGCAAGGATATAACAGGACCTGTTCCTGACAAAATAGAGCAGCTTTCAAATGATGAACAGAGTCGTGTAAGTGCAGATGAAGCCTTAAATGAAGCCCGCGCTCTTTTCGAAAATGCCAATAAGCCTAAGGCTCCGCTGCCGACTCAGACAGCAACCGGGGAGAAGGTACCTGAGCAGGAGGAAAAGCCAAAGGAACCTGAGACAGATCCCATGGATGATTTAAACGCACTTATCGGACTTACATCAATTAAGCACGATGTCAGGGAACTTACGGATTTTGCCAAGGTTCAGAAGCTTAGAAAAGACGAGGGAATGAAGTCCGTTCCGGTTTCACTTCATCTCGTATTTACAGGTAATCCCGGAACAGGTAAGACAACCGTTGCCCGTATCATTTCAAGAATCTACAAACAGATTGGTGTCCTTTCAAAGGGACAGCTTATTGAGGTAGACCGCTCGGGACTTGTGGCAGGTTATGTTGGTCAGACAGCTCTTAAGACCCAGGAAAAGATAAATCAGGCACTTGGCGGTGTACTTTTCATAGATGAGGCATATGCGCTCTCTCAGGAAAATGATGCCTTCGGTCAGGAAGCAATAGACACAATCCTTAAGGCGATGGAGGATCACAGAGACGACCTGGTTGTCATTGTTGCAGGCTACACAGAGCCTATGGAGAAGTTCATAAACTCCAATCCCGGACTTAAGTCCCGTTTCAACAAGTACATTGAATTCCCGGATTATTCCGTGGATGAGCTTGAGGAAATCTTCAACATGAACCTGAACAAATACGAGTATGAGCTTGAAGAGGATGCCAAGAAGCATATTCGTGAGATGATAAACCAGCGAAAACTCACCCGCCTTGAGAACTTTGCCAACGCCCGTGAAATACGTAACCTCTTCGAGGAAATCGTAACCAATCAGGCAAGAAGAATTGCAGGAATGGAGAAGCCTACCGCTGATGATATCAGACTCATAACCTGTGAGGACCTGATAGATAAGACGCTCGAGAAGAGTGAAGAAGAGAATAAGGCTGATACAGATACAAAAACTGAAGAAGAGAATTAAATAAATTGTCTTTACAAACCTCTCGAAATAAATCAAAATAGGTGTGTTGCGTTTTTGAACAAATCTAAGAATGATTTATTCCGGGAGGTTTATATATATATGAATATCGGGAAAAAGATTGACAAATATTTTCATCAGGAAGGCTTTAAAAAGAAATTCATCATAATGGCTCTGGGTGTAGCTCTTATGGGATTCTTCCTTTCATTTCTTATCGAGGTAAGTCTTGGGACTGATCCCTGCACATTTATGAATCTTACAATTTCAGGGCGTCTCGGCATTCTTTTCGGAACCTGGCAGGTGTTACTGAACCTGGTACTTTTTGTATTTGTCGTATTATTTGATCGCCATCAGATAGGACCCGGAACAATTGCCAATATGGTATTTATCGGATACATTTCTGATTTCTGCAGATGGGTTTGGAGTAAGACCATTCCAAGGTTTGTTTTTGAACAGTGGCCCTACAGAGCAGCTGTGTTTATAGTTGCGCTTCTTTGCTTTGTTGTAGCAGCATCATTTTATATGAATGCAGATATGGGAGTTGCCCCTTACGATGCGATTCCAAATATACTCAGCAATCTGGTATTTAAGAAAGTACCGTTTAAGTTTGTGCGCATTGCCTTTGACGGAACAGTGGTTTTGATCGGTCTCCTTTTTGGCGGACGACTTGAGATCTGTACAATCCTTATGGTATTTCTTCTTGGCCCTACAATTACTGCTGTAGGCATGTTCCTTAAAAAGAAGGTATTCAAATTTGCATAAATTATTGTTTTGTTTTACACTCCCGCAGTTATTTTCTGCGGGAGCTTTTTAGTTTTAAGACTGATTTCTGAACAGTTCCTTAAAAAACAATAAAAAACCTTTTTTAGGGGATATTTCGTTGTAGAATAGCATTAGATTATAATTGCCAATAATAGCAGGAGGAGTAAATGAAAATGTATTTGTGCCAGCCTGATGAGACCTTAAGTCAGGCTCTTGAGGAGGTCATAAAAAATGACCCTGACGGAAGAACCTTTGAATGTGATGAACAGAAGGACAGATGCTATATAGGTGATGAAGTATTCAGTACAGCACCTGTGATCATAAACAAGAATAATCAGTACTTTGCTGTAAGAACTGTGAATTAATAGGAACGATATAGTTTCTTGTGAGGAAATTATGCTAAGAAATGAAGAGATTGACCAGCTGACAGGTTTGCCAAATCTGTATTCTTTCAGAAAAGATGCACAGAAGTTGATGGATGAGAGGAAAAAGAGTGAAAGAGAATTCGCCATCATCTATTTTGATGTGCAGAATTTCAAAAACTACAATTCCAGATATGGATTTGAGGCTGGGGATAGGTTTCTGCAGAATATGGCTAAACATATTCAGAAGATATTCCCGGAGCTTATTGTTGCCAGATTTTCCGATGACCATTTCGTTGCGCTGTCATCCTTTAACAGCATAGAAGCCAGAATTGATGATCTGGAGAGACGTGTACACAGCTATAATCCGGATGCGGGTATAGAACTGAGAGCCGGAATATATGAGCTTGAGCCCGACGACACGGATATAAGTATAGCCTGTGACAAGGCAAGGATTGCCTGCAACAGTATTAAGAAAAACTACGACTATAATTTCAGATATTATGACCAGGAACTGGGAAATCAGCTTGACCTTGCTCATTACATTATTCATAACATAAGCGAAGCAGTTCTCAAAGGATACATACAGGTTTATTATCAGCCTGTTGTAAGAGTAATTACAGGAAGAGTCTGCGGATTCGAGGCGCTTGCGCGTTGGGTTGATCCTATTCACGGATTTCTTATGCCCGGAGTTTTCATACCTATCTTAGAGGATGCACATCTTATTTACAAGCTTGATGCCTTTGTGGTCAGACAGGTGTGCGAGGATATCAGGGAATTTATGGATCAGGGATTAAAGCCACACCCTGTTTCAATAAATTTATCACGTACAGATTTTCATCAGAGAGACATGTACCGCGTGGTTAATGATGCGGTTAAAATATCCAACATTCCTAAAAGCCTCATTCACATTGAGGTTACTGAGAGTGCCATGGACGACAATCAGGATGTCCTCAGGGGGACTATCGATAAATTCAGACGTGGCGGATATCAGGTTTGGATGGATGATTTCGGAGCAGGATATTCATCTCTTAATCTGTTGAAGGATTATGAATTTGACGTACTTAAATTCGACATGAAGTTTTTGCAGAATTTCGGTTCTAATCCCAGAGAGACAGCCATTTGGGAGAACGTTATAAACATGGCTGAGGAGATTGGAATACAGACACTGGCAGAAGGTGTTGAGACGCTTGAAGCCTGGGATTTCCTTAAGCGCGTGGGCTGTGAGAAGGCTCAGGGATACTTCTTTGGAAGACCAATGACCAAGGAAGAGTGCCTCGACTATCTTGATGAGGACAAGGAAAAAGGTTCTCCTGCACAAAAGGCAGAGACAGAGGATAATGCAGCGCTTGATTATGGGAAAAACATAATTGAGCTTAAGAAGGAAGAGGAAGAAAAGGAGGAAGAGGAGGAAGAGGACCGCACAGGTATAGAGGACGATGAAATATTTATGTCGGAATCTCCTGTGTATCTGAGCCTTGCGGCAAGAGGCTTTGTATCGCTCCTTGAATACAACTCATACTCTCAGTTCCAGAAGCATTCCTTCTTCATAGTTGCCAACCTGTCCAGGGATGAGCTTCTGAGAGTACATCTTAGCAGCAAGCGCAAGATCCTTGATAAGTCCTATCACAAAAAGGAATCCTACAGTGCCATGATAGATGAAATCGTTGAAAAATCTGTCATAGCTGACGAGCATAGCATTGCATTGGAATTTTTTAATAAAGACAGACTCATACTTGCGTATCACAGTGGAATAACCTTTGATGATTTTGAATTCCACCGGATCGTTGATATAAAAATGGCACCGAGATGGACTCACACCATCTATCAGATTTTGGAGGAAGATGGGGATATTATTGCATATTTCCTGTCCTTTGATATTGATGAGTACAAGAGATCCAAGGATCTTGTGAGACAGATGGCTGAGAGGGATTCTCTCACAGGACTTTACAACAGACATACAGCTGTGCCGCTTATAAGAAACAGACTTTACAGACATCAGAATGGTAAGTCTGCGCTTATTATGGCGGATATTGATAACTTCAGGACAATCAATGACAAATACGGAAGCTTTGCGGGAGATGAGGTCCTTAGGCGTATATCGGCAAAGCTTGATGAAATCTTCGGAAGAGATGGAATAGTTTGCCATATCGATCAGGATGAGTTCCTGATTTTTATTGAAAATGTGGAGATGAGTAATCTTGAAAGCAGGATTTCCGAGCTCTGCGATAATATCTTTAAGGTAGGCTTCCATAAAGACAGGATTACTTTTACTGTTTCAGCAGGATATGTAATACATCCTGATCAGGGCAGGGGATACCATGACCTGTACAGAAAAGCTGATACCGCACTTTGTGCTGCAAAAAATGCCGGAAAAGGAATGGGAATGATGTATAAACAATAACAGGCAATACACTCTTGTGATAAAGAGGTTAAAGACATGAACCGTAAGCGTGATAAACAGTTTTATATCAGAATTATTGTTCTGATAGCATTGTTTATATTTACTACAACAATCACAATCAAAAATAACCTGCATATAGATAATGGGGATATTCTGACCAAATGGCAGTATGTATCTGTTTATCTTTTCAAGTTTTCACCCCTGATTGTACTTACTGCTTTTGAGGGAGTTATTCCCTCAATTTTGTCATGCTTTGTTCTTTTTGCGGTTAAGACGTCAATAAACAAAGAGCTTGCATTTGTTACCGGTATATATATTGTAGGAGCAGCTGCTACTCATTACTTCACCATGAGTGAGTTTTTTAAAAAGAAAAGAACAGCGCTTATGGTCATGCTGTTTTACATGTTTTTATATGGGAGTGTATGGGGCGGATGCCTGGGAATTCTTGCAGGACGCGGGTTCAAAGAGTTTATGCCCACGCGCTCTTTTTTCTATTTCATAAACGAGATGCCTGAAGCTTTTGTGGCAGTTGTCATAATCTACGTCGTTTATGCCAAAATGCCTGACAGTGTTAAGGCTCTGTTTTTCAGCGGAGTATATTACAGAAGTGATATAGATTCGCTTACAAGAAAAATGGCGGATATCAGGAAAAGTAAACTTAGCCAGATAGTGGCACAGATTATTTTTGTGCTGTCAATAGCTCTTGGACTGACAGCGGCTATATATGCCAACACCCTGATACCTACTATTAAAAATTCGGTTGATACGGACGTCAATGAGGAAGTCAGGAGTATAACTGATGAAATCGACTGGAGTACTATGACAAATATCATAGTGCTGGAGCAGGAAGTAAGTAAGATTGAGGCAGCTAAGACTCCGGGATATATAAGGCTTGAATTAAACAATGACACGCTTATTTTCGATACCAAGCTTATCCTGCTTATTCTGATAGTGGTCATTCCGTTAAGTTTGATTGCAAACCAGTACGCGCAGTACAGAATAGCGAGACCTATAATGAAGCTGGCTGATTCTATACAGGCATTCTATGACAAGGGTGCCAAGGGAATGGATGAAAATCTGGAGCAGCTTCGCGAACTGGATATTCACACCAATGATGAAATTGAGTATATGTATACCAATTTTACCCAAACAGCTGAGACCATGGTGAACTATATCAAAATGATACAGGCACAGAAATCACTTGCGGATGAGCTCAGGTCCCAGCAACTTGCAAACGAGGCAAAGAACAATTTCCTCTCGAGTATGTCGCATGAGATAAGAACACCTATAAATGCCATGCTCGGATTTAATGAAATGATACTCAGGGAAAGTAAGGATCCGGAGATAATAAAGTATGCCTCCAACGTCAGCAGCTCAGGAAAGCTCCTTCTTGGTCTTGTAAATGATATTCTTGATTTTTCAAGAATAGAAGCAGGAAAAACGGAGATAATTCCGGTTGAGTATGACCTTAGTTCGATGATAAATGATCTTGTGAATACGGCTTACATGCGTATGAAGGGCAAGAATCTGGAGCTGAAAACCAACATATCAACTGACATTCCCTGCATGCTCATGGGAGATGAAATCCGCATAAAGCAGTGCGCTATGAATGTCATTACAAATGCCATCAAATATACCAATGAAGGCAGCGTTACGATAAGCATCGATTACAAGGAACTTGATGATGAAAATATACTCCTCAGATTCAGGGTGAAGGATACGGGAATCGGAATCCGCAAGGAGGATATGGATAAACTCTTTGCTCCCTTTGAGCGCATAGAGGAAAACAGGAACCGTACTATAGAGGGCACGGGGCTTGGAATGAACATTGTAAAGCAGCTCCTTGCGCTTATGGATTCAAGGTTGCTTGTCAGTAGTGAATACGGAAAGGGCAGTGAGTTTTCATTTTCGATAAAACAGAAAGTTATAAGCAGAACGCCTATGGGCGATTTCGCTGCTACTTATGAAGAATCACTGCTTGGACAGGAGACTTACCATGAGGCCTTCCACGCACCGGAAGCACGTATACTTGTTGTGGATGACACCATTGCCAACCTGACGGTAGTCCAGGGACTTTTGAAGCAGACACAGATTAAGGTGGACATTGCAGAGAGTGGCTTTGAGGCACTTGAAAAGGTATGTGAAAATAAGTACAACATAATTTTCCTGGATCACAGAATGCCCAAGATGGACGGTGTAGAGACGCTACGCGCCATGAAGGATCTTGATGAAAACTTAAACAAGGACGTGCCGATATATGCACTTACAGCCAATGTAATAAGCGGTGCAAGGGAGTTGTACCTAAAGGAAGGCTTCGAAGGATATCTTCCAAAGCCGATAGATTCAGCTAAGCTTGAGGATGCCATATTGAAGGCTCTTCCTCCGGAGCTGGTAATAAGGCCTGAGGATGAAGGCTTTGACGCTGTTATGGAAGCTGAGGCAATTGGAGCAGATGAGCTTGAAGCGATCGGAATGGTTGCCAACCTTGATGGCATCGATTACGAAGCGGGTTGCAAAAATTGTGGAGGTCCTGCTGCATTAAAAGACGTTGCTACCAACTTTGCTCTTGCAATAGAGTCCAATGCCAAATCCATTGAGGATTCCTGGCACTACGAGGATTATGAGAACTATACTACCTATGTCCACGGACTTAAGAGTTCAGCACGGGCAATAGGTGCCGCGGAGCTTTCCAATCTGGCGGCGTACCTTGAACAGTGTGGACTTAAGAAGGACATAGATGAAATTGAGAGACGCACACCTGAGCTGCTTGAAAATTACAAACGATATCTGGATTTTTTCAAGTCACTTATCGAAGTGGCGGAAGGTGATACAGAGGAGGATATGAACAAACCTCTGATAGAACCGGAGGAACTAAAGGGCGCCCTGACGAGCCTTAGGGAATTTGTGGAAGGATCCTATTTTGACAGTGCAGATGATGTAGTTTCCATGATGGATGATTACCGGATGCCGGATGACTTCAAGAGTACCTACAGGGAGATAAAACGACTCCTGGCAGCAGTAGACAGAGACGGATTGTTGGAATTATTGAAAATCTGATTCCTTTAGAAAAAATATAAAGCCTTTAGAAAAAATATAAAGCCTTTGGAAAAAATATAAAGCCTTTGGGAAAAAGGATATAAACAATCTATAGCCTTCCCCTAGGGGGGAAGGTGGCACGAAGTGCCGGATGAGGGGATACTATGGATAAACGCGTACTACTTATAGGATCACAAAAAAGCTTCATGGTAAGTGCCATTGCAAAAGGACTTGAAAATGCAGGCTATGAAGTAATAAAAAGCGAATTTACCAAAAAGGATATCAAAGCAATTGAGAACAAGCCCGAGATGTACGTTCTCTACCTCGGTGATATAGACCCTGCAAGTCCCGAGCGAAACGGCATAGAACAGCTGAAATATCTGGACGAAGCCATCGACAAGGAACGCTTCTATCTATATGAAGTGGGAAATACCGATGAGCTGGAATATGCAGCAAAGTTTTTGTCCAAGATTAAAATCACGGAGAGCTTCCTGCGACCTCTTGATGTCAACCAGCTTGCAGAGCAGCTTGATATGGTTGTTCAGAGCAATGCCCTTGGAGACGAGCAGAAAAAGAAGATTCTGGTAGTGGACGACGATGGCACAATGCTCAGAATGATAAAGACCTGGCTTTCGGTAAAATACAGAGTCTATATGGCAAGCTCAGGTAAAATTGCCTTGAATTTTTTACAGAGCAATGATGTTGACCTGGTCCTTCTTGATTATATGATGCCTCAGATGGACGGACCGCAGGTTCTTGTGCAGATAAGAAAAAGCGATGAGCTAAAGAATTTACCCGTAATGTTCCTCACCTCCAAGAGTGACAAGGAGAGCGTGGTTTCCGTTGCGGCACTAAGGCCTGAGAAGTATCTTCTTAAGACCATGCCCAAGGCAAAGCTCATAAGCAGCATAGATGATTTTTTTGATGATAAAAAATGATAAAATCAATCTTAACTTACATATAAAAATCATGTATACTATCGTGGAATGTAACTGAATATTTTTCACAAGGAGAACCCCATGATAAAAAGATTGATTGACGGAATCAAAAAGACAGAAGCACCTATTGTTGTAGGTCTTGATCCTAAGACCGATTTCATTCCTAAAAGGATCCTTGATAAGGCCTTTTCAGAGTACGGGCAGACAGCCGAGGCTGTGGCTTGGAGCTTTTTCGAATTCAATAAGGAAATAGTTGATCATATCTATGACCTTGTTCCTGCAGTTAAGCCTCAGGTTGCAATGTACGAGCAGTATGGACTGCCGGGCCTTATTGCTTACAAGAAGACCATAGATTATTGTCATGAAAAGGGACTCCTTGTTATCGCTGATGTGAAAAGGGGAGACATAGGCTCAACCTCAGAGTCCTATGCAGTTGCTCATCTCGGAGCATCCAAGGTTGGCGATACACTTGTAAAAGGCTTTGATGCAGACTTTGCAACAGTCAATCCATATCTTGGCTCAGATGGAGTAAAGCCCTTCATAAATGTATGTAATGAATTTGACAAGGGAATATTCGTCCTTGTAAAAACTTCAAATCCCAGCAGTGGTGAGCTTCAGGATAAGATCGCAGATGGTAAGCCACTCTATGAGACAGTAGGAGAGCTGGTTGAAACCTGGGGACAGGAATCAATGGACGGATCCTACAGTAATGTCGGTGCGGTAGTAGGAGCCACCTATCCTGAGATGGGTAAGGTACTTCGTGATATCATGCCCCACGCATTTATCCTTGTTCCCGGCTACGGAGCACAGGGTGGTAAGGGCTCTGACCTGGTTCATTTCTTTGACAAGGACGGACTCGGAGCAATTGTTAATTCCTCAAGAGGAATAATAGCCGCATGGAAAAATGAAAAATTCGCGGATCCTTCAAAGGAACTCCTCGGAGAAGCAGCAAGAGCAGCAGTTCTTGATATGAAGGAAGACATCGCAGGCGCGCTCAGATAAAATATGAATAATATCATCCGAAATCTTTTTCTTAAGGGGCAAGAACAATATAATGCCTTTCCCAAAAGGGTAAGAACAATATAATGCCTTTCCCAAAAGGGGTAAGAACAATATAATGCCTTTCCCAAAAGGGGTAAGAACAATATAATGCCTTCCCCAAAAGGGGTAAGAACAATATAATGCCTTTCCCAAAAGGGGTAAGAACAATATAATGCCTTCCCCAAAAGGGGTAAGAACAATATAATGCCTTTCCCAAAGGGGTAAGAACAATATAATGCCTTCCCCCTCTGGGGGAAGGTGCCCGAAGGGCGGATGAGGGGAACAAAGGAGAATATCTACAATGGAAAGATACAAAGAAGAATTTATTGAATTCATGGTGGACAGCAATGTCCTTAAATTCGGAGACTTCACTTTAAAGAGTGGACGTAAATCGCCGTTTTTCATGAATGCCGGAGCATATGTTACAGGCGCTCAGCTTAAGAAGCTCGGCGAATACTACGCAAGAGCAATTCATGACACCTTCGGACTTGAGTTCGATGTGTTATTTGGACCTGCATATAAGGGAATACCCCTTACTGTTGCAACAACAATCGCTATCAGCGAGCTTTACGGAAGAGAGATCCGCTACTGCTCAAACAGAAAAGAGATAAAGGATCATGGTGATAAGGGTATCCTTCTCGGCACAAAGCTTAGAGACGGCGACAGAGTCATGATCATCGAGGATGTCACAACCTCCGGTAAATCCATCGAGGAGACAGTTCCAATCATCAGAGAGCAGGCGGATGCAGATATAGTAGGCCTTATGGTTTCACTCAACAGACAGGAGAAGGGCCTTGAGACAGATATGAGTGCCCTTGACGAGATTCGTGAGAGATACGGATTTGAGGCAGGTGCTATTGTAACAATGCAGGAGGTTGTTGAGCATCTTTATGGTAAGACCTTTGATGGCGAGGTCATTATCGACAAGAATATCAAGAAAGCCATCGATGAGTACTACAAGGAGTATGGCGCAGGCGGAGCTTCTGCGAACTGACTGATATATGGAGGAGAGAAAAAAGAGGAGAAAACTGAATATAAAGTTTCCTGGCCGGGGGCACGGCAGATACGTGTTTACTGACAAGAAACATCCTGAGAAAGGAGTTCTTTCGGCGGCACTGGGACTTATTTCGGTAGTCACCATTATATATGCTGTTTTTCTAAGCTATAAAAATGGCGGAGAGGCTGAAGGTAAGTACGCCGTGGCAGTTATGATCTGCCTGGTGTACTCCATAGCGGGTCTTGTACTTGGAATAATGTCCAGGATGGAAAAGGATATATTTAGGCTATTTCCGACTTTGGGGATAATACTCAATGTGCTTTCGCTCATATGGGTAGGGTTGCTATTGTACTTTTCATTTTTATGAGGTGCAGCTATGGACAGAGGCAGGCGGAATGAGGAAATGCGAAAAAGTATACAGATAGTGATACTTGTGTGCTATTCGCTGTATTCGCTTGGGCTTATTGTTGTCTCAATTATTGAAAAATGGGAGTTGTGGGCGATTCCGATTATTGTAATCGGAACCGTTACCTCCTGGAGTATTTATATATCCGGACAGTTTGTCTTCAGGTTCCGGGTCTTCGTTTATGCGGGCTTTATCTCGCTCGCGGTGTTCTATTACGGATCCCATGTTGAACAGTTTAATAATGCGGCGCTAATATTTGTACTTGCGATGATGCTTTTTTCTCTTACTGAGGAAAAGCCTGTTCTTCGCATATTTTTTATGGCATATGCGATGCTTCTGGGGTATCACCTCATTATGATACTGACAAATATTGAGCAGAGAGGTCAGTTTAATGTGGGAACCATTATACTGGACTGTATGGCAGTAACAATTGCTGACAGAGTTGCGAGCTATATCTGCGAAATGTTCGCTGTTTCCAAGAGTATGGCTGATGAATTGGAAGAAGAGATGGCTGAGATGAAGGAAAAATCAGAGGATTTCATGGCCAACATCTCACATGAACTGCGTACACCAATCAACGTGGTAACAGGTCTTTCGGGACTTCTTTTAAACAGTGAAAAGGAAGAAAAAAAGAAGGCCGATCTAAGTGCCATTCAGGGTGCAGGTCGCAGACTTTTCAGCAGGATCGAAGATATTCTTGACTATACTGAGATAGATACGGGCTCCCTTGTTTTGTCGGAGGATGAATATCGCATATCCTCAGTGGTTAATGATATTTCAACCGAGTTCAGACTCCAGAAGGAGGGCGCACCTGAGATAATCATAGATATGGATGCAAATATTCCTGCGCGAATGGTAGGAGATTCCGCAAGAATAAAAAGGATAATAAGGCATCTTATGGTCAATGCCGTCAAGTTTACGGATGGCAATGGCTGTGTTAATCTTCATGTTTTTGCCAGAAAAAAGGAATATGGCGTAAACCTGTGCATAGAGGTTACGGATACCGGAATCGGTATGACTGATGAGGAGAGAAAAAGGGTTATAGAAGGACTCTATCAGATTGATTCCGGAAGAAGCAGAAGGGTAGAGGGAATCGGTCTCGGACTTTCCATAGTATATGGTTTTACTAAAAAAATGGGAGGTTTTGCAAGAATCGAGAGCGAGCTGAAAAATGGAACCAAAGTAACAGTCAGTGTTCCACAGAAGGTAATCGATGAAAAGCCAAGTGTAGTAGTAGATCACCCCGAAAAGCTGGAGATAGCCTGCTATCTCAGAAACGACAAGTATAAGAGCCCTGCTGTAAGAGAATATTATACAACAATGATAATGCATATTCTTAAGGGACTCTCTGTTCCAATCCACAGAGTAGTTGAATTCGACGAGCTTAAGAGATTGTGCGCTAAGAGTCAGATTACGCATATTATCATAGCTGAGGAAGAATACCTTGAGAATACAGAATACTATGAGAATGTTAAGTCGGAGATTTCTGTAATTGCTACAGTATCACCGGGCTTTAGAATACCTGAAAACAGCAATGTTACCTATATCAGAAAGCCCATTTTCAGCCATTCCATTGTTAATGCGGTTAACAGAAAAATGGCTGTATGGGAGTTTGATCCTGAGACAAGCGGTAAAAAGCTTGTATTTAAGAATGTAAATACTCTCATTGTTGATGATGAGGAAATGAACCTTATAGTTGCAAAGGGGATTCTGGCAGGCTATGGAATGGATGCAGATCTTGCCCATAGCGGAATGGAAGCTGTTACTCTCTGCGAGAAAAAGAAGTATGACATTGTTTTCATGGATCATATGATGCCTGATGTTGACGGTGTGGAGGCGATGAAGCTCATAAGACAAAATGCAGGCTCCGATGACCGCACTGCGATAATTGCATTTACTGCAAATGCGGTTAGTGGTGTCAGGGAAATGTTCATGAAGGAAGGCTTTGATGAATTCCTTGCAAAGCCCATCGAACTGTCAGAGCTTGAAAGAGTTCTGAAAAAGCTGCTGCCTTCAACCATGTGGGAATATGTGACAGTCAAGGAGGAAGTTGACGAAGCAAGTGCATTAAGTGGCTATAACGGTACAGATATGCCCATGAATTTTGGAATGCTCAATCAGCAAAACGGCGTGAGAATATGCCGCGGAAGCAATGAATTTTATGCTGAGATGCTCTTTGAATTTGACAGAGAGGCGGACGGAATTATCTCAGAGCTTCAGGGGCTTTACGATGCAAGAGACTGGGATAACTACAGGATAAAGCTTGAGGGGCTTAAGCTCTCATCAAGAATAATAGGTGCAAATGATCTTTCCAGGAAGGCAGGCGAGATAGAGAGGGCTGCCGAAGAAAAATGGGAAGCTTTTGTTGTTGCAAATCACGATGACCTGAAACGACAAATTGATGCCGTAAGATCGGATATTATGCGGCTTTACGGAGGTAGTGCATCATGATTTTTAAGCGCTTGTTCAACGTGGCATACGATAGGAACAAAACCCTTCAGGAAAAGATGTTTGCCGTCATTCCTGTAATAGGGCTTCTTACCATGTTTTTGCTCATTTTTATAGGAATACTGGTTGGTGATGATATTATAAATATCTTTATTATATCTGTCTTTCTTGTAATCTTTTCGGGCATTGTAATGTTCTCCATAAAAAAGAGAAAGGTACAGCTTGGAGCGACGATAATAGCATCCATACTTGTGCTTTTCATTCTTCCTGTGGCTTTTATTCTTGGTGGCGGAATCTATGGCGGATCACCGATCTGGTTTGTATTTGGATTTACCTTTATCGGAATGACGGTGGAGGGACTAAGGAAATATGTTCTTCTTGTAATCGGCGGAATAATGACAGCCGTTTCATATTATTGTTCCTATACCTTTCCAAATTTTGTAACGCAGCATACTGTTGAGGCTGCGCATTTTGACTCGCTTACAAGTGTGTTGCTTGTCAGCGCATTGATGACGGTCATGATTCTTTTTCAGAATCAGATATACAAATCTGAGAATAAGCTGATTGAGCAGCAGAAGGAAGAGATTCAGGAGCTTGGACAGGCGAAGAGCAGATTCTTTTCAAGCGTAAGTCATGAGATCAGAACTCCCATTGACACCATACTGGGCTTCAATGAGATGATCCTCAGGAATGCGACTACTGATGAGATTGCAGAGAATGCAAGTAATATAAAAAGTGCAAGCAAAATTCTTCTGTCGCTTATGAATGACGTTCTTGATATGAGTAAGCTTGAGTCCGGGAAGATGGAAATCGTTCCTGCGGAGTATGATGTGGCGCTGCTTTTGTCGGAGACGGTTAATCTGATATGGGGAGAGGCCTCACGAAAAGGTCTGGCTTTTCATGTTGATATTGATAAAACAATTCCAAAGAGACTTCTTGGTGACGATGTAAGAATAGAGCAGATACTTATGAATCTCATAGGTAATGCTATCAAGTATACAAGTGAGGGTAGTGTAAAACTTACAGTTAAGTGGAAACCTCTCAGTAATAGCCAGATATCGCTGTCTTTTTCCATAGAAGATACCGGAATGGGTATTAAGAGGGACAGCATGCCATACCTGTTCGATGAGTTCAAGAGAGTAAATGTTGAGGAGACAAAAGGAATAAGCGGCACCGGTCTCGGACTTGCGATTGTAAAACAGCTGACTGATGCCATGAATGGCGAGATACAGGTAAACAGTATTTATACAAAGGGTTCTGCCTTTACGGTTACTATTCCGCAGGAGGTTGTTAATCCTGATCCTGTTGGAGAGCTTGCGCTTGAAACTCTTAAAAAACGTGAGGCAACACAGTTCTACAGACAGAGCTTTGAAGCTCCGTCATGCAGGGTTCTCATTGTTGATGACAATGTTATGAACAGAATTGTGACTGCCAAGCTCTTAAGGGATACCAAGATGGTCATCGATCAGGCAGAGAGCGGTGCAGAATGTCTGTCCAGATGTGCTGATGTGGAATATGACTGCATTTTCATGGACTACGAGATGCCTGAAATGGATGGTATAGAGACGC
The DNA here is from genome assembly GCF_000424145.1 of Butyrivibrio sp. AC2005. Taxonomy (GTDB): domain Bacteria; phylum Bacillota; class Clostridia; order Lachnospirales; family Lachnospiraceae; genus Butyrivibrio. The sequence goes on along the minus strand of NZ_KE384138.1, from coordinate 276,533 downwards.
TCAGACAGCTCCGTTCCCAGGTGGGTGGTATGTGCCGTGAGACTCCTGTCATAGTTATTACCGCATATTCATCAGCTGATGACCAGGCGAAGTACAGGGTAGCCGGTTTTGATGGATATCTGCTTAAGCCTGTTTCCGGAGAGATGCTTGAAAACACGTTACTTCGTGTTCTTCCTGCAGACAAGGTCAGAAGAATCACTCCTATGTACATTAATCCCGAGGATGACAAGCTTATGTCGGATAAGGAGAGACTGCCTATTCTCATTACGACGGAGAGTGCCTGCGATATACCAAAGGAGATGCTTGAAAAGCTCAGAATTCCTACAATTCCGCTTTATATAAAAACCAAGACCGGAGTTTTCCTGGATGGCGTTGAGGTAGAGACAGAGGGAATATTAAAGTACATGAGCGAAGGCGGTTCCGAAGATCTTGCGGCGGATATTCCGTCAGTTCAGGAGTATGAGGATTTCTTTGCTGCGCATTTATCTGATGCTGAGAACATCATTCATATCAGTATGTCGGGAAGAGCGGGTGGTGCTTACCATGTGGCAAGGGAGGCAGCAGCTTCCTTTGATAAGGTCACTGTAATTGACTCCGAGAGCCTCTCCAGCGGCATTGGCATACTTGTCCTTCAGGCAATAAGACTTTGTCAGGAGGGCAGAAATGTTCAGGAATGTATAGCGGAGCTCAACGTGATCAAAAAGCGCGTACATACCAGCTTCCTTGTTGATAATATTGATTATCTGATACGTATGGGAAGAATTAAAAGAAGAGTGGGTGGCTTTAGCAGAGTATTCATGCTGAAACCGGCCATACTTTTCAGGGATGGAAGAGGAACTCTTGGAAGGATGATGGTGGGGCCTGCCCAGAAGTGCAGAAAAAATTATGTGGATGATCAGCTTACACGCTTTGCACCAATCGACAGGAAGCTTCTGTTCCTGACGCATACGGATCTGTCGGTTGCCGAACTTGAGGAAATCAAGAGGTGGATCGCTAACATAATGGTTTTTGATGAGATAATCGTCCAGAAGGAATCTGCATCCATGGCTGCTATACATGGCAGCGGTGCTTTCGGACTGTTATATATGCTCGGGGATAGTGAAGCGCATGGGTAAATTTTATTAAAATTGCTTATTGGATTGTTAATGGAAACTATGATATATTCTTTTCTGGTGGTAGTGGTTTCCCTTGTATTAGGGAAAGGGGCAGCCTATGAGTATGACAGAGATATTCACGATGGGTATTTTTCTGGTAGAGCTTATAGGACTTGTCTATACTATAAGCAGAAAGTAATCAAAAACCGCTCCTGCCTGCGATAGTAGTGAGCGGTTTTTAATCGTTAATTACTAACAAGGGTTCTGCTATCACCCTTTGATACTTCTATTATATCAAGTTTTGCTGTTTTATCAAGTTCGGAGGAAAATATGGCACAGGTTGGAATTGTTATGGGCTCTGACTCGGATATGCCGGTCATGGCCAAAGCAGCTGGAATACTTGACGAGCTCGGTATTTCTTACGAGATGAACATTATTTCAGCACATCGTGAACCCGAGGAGTTCTTTAACTATGCGAAGAGCGCCGAGGACAAAGGTTTCAAAGTTATCATTGCCGGAGCAGGAATGGCAGCACATCTTCCTGGTATGTGCGCCGCTATTTTCCCAATGCCTGTTATCGGAATTCCCATGCATACAACTTCATTAGGCGGTAGAGATTCGCTCTACAGTATTGTACAGATGCCTACAGGTATTCCTGTTGCGACTGTTGCTATAAACGGAGGAGCTAACGCAGGACTTCTTGCAGCAAAGATTCTTGCTACAAGTGATGCACAGCTTTTATCCAAGCTTAAGGATTATTCCAAAGGCCTGAAGGAAGCCGTTATCAAAAAGGACGAGCATCTTCAGGAAGTTGGTTATCAAAATTACAAATAAAAATGCAAGAACCCTTAGAAGCCTTCCCCGTGGGGGCGCACGACGTCCGGGGGACGTCGGTTTTGCGCGGACCGAAGCGGAGCGAAGACAGGTGGCACGAAGTGCCGGATGAGGGGATGGAGGAAAACATGGCAGAGCTTAACTACAAAAACGCAGGTGTCGATATCGAAGCGGGCTACAAGTCAGTGGAGATGATCAAGGGATATGTAAAGGAGACCATGAGACCTGAGGTCCTTGGTGGTCTTGGAGGGTTTTCTGGAGCCTTTTCCCTTGCAAATATTAAGAATATGAAGGATCCGGTGCTTTTGTCCGGAACTGACGGAGTAGGAACAAAGATTAAACTGGCTTTCCTTTTGGATAAGCATGACACCATCGGAATTGACGCCGTTGCAATGTGTGTAAACGACGTAATCTGCGCAGGTGGTGAGCCTCTTTTCTTCCTTGATTACATAGCTTGCGGCAAGAACTATCCTGAGAAAATTGCTGCAATTGTTAAGGGTGTTGCTGAGGGTTGCAAGCAGTCAGAGTGTGCTCTTATCGGTGGTGAGACTGCTGAGCATCCCGGACTTATGCCTGAGGATGAGTATGATGTGGCAGGCTTTGCAGTAGGTGTCGTCGACAGAGAGGATATGATCGACGGAAGCACAATAAAGGCCGGCGATACACTTATCGGCGTAGGCTCCAGCGGTGTTCATTCAAACGGCTTTTCACTTGTAAGAAAAGTATTCGACATGACAAAAGAGAGCCTTGAGAAGTACTATGACGAACTCGGATGCACACTTGGAGAGGCACTTCTTGAGCCCACAAGAATTTATGTAAAGATGCTTAAAAGCATTAAAAATGCAGGCGTCAAGGTTAAGGGCTGCAGTCACATCACAGGCGGCGGTTTTTATGAAAACATTCCGAGAATGCTTCCCGATGGTGTGAAGGCTGTAATTAAGAAGGACAGCTATGAAGCTCCCGCTATTTTCGCACTCATGAAAAAGACTGGTAATCTTGATGAAAAGATGATGTTCAATACCTTTAACTGTGGTCTTGGAATGGTTATAGCTGTGGATCCTGCAGATGCTGATAAGACTCTTGAAGCAATCAAGGCTTCAGGTGAGAAGGCGTGGATTGTAGGTTCCGTAGAAGCAGGTGACAAGGGAGTGGAGATATGCTAAACATTGCAGTCCTTGTTTCCGGAGGTGGAACAAATCTTCAGGCCATAATAGATGCTGTGGAAAACGGCACTATTACCAATACTAAAATAGGAATGGTCTTTTCAAATAACCGCAATGCCTATGCTCTTGAGAGAGCGAAGAAGCATGGGATAAAGACAGAGGTTCTTGTTCCAAAGGAATTTGAAAACCGCGATGCTTTTAATGAAGCTTTTTATAACCTCTTAGTGACCGAGAATCCCGATCTTATTGTTCTTGCCGGCTGCCTTGTGGTAATTCCGGAGAAGATTGTAAAGGCTTTTTCGGGAAGGATAATAAACATCCATCCTTCGCTTATACCGTCCTTTTGCGGAACAGGCTATTACGGACTTAAGGTTCATGAAAAGGTGCTTGAGCGCGGTGTGAGAGTGTCCGGAGCGACAGTTCATTTTGTTGATGAGGGTACTGACACAGGACCGATTATTTTTCAGAAACCCGTGATGATTCGTCCTGATGATACTGCAAAATCGCTTCAGCAGCGCATCATGGAGCAGGCTGAATGGAAGCTACTACCCAAGGCCATCGATCTCATCGCAAATAATAAGGTAAAGGTGGTTGACGGTAAGGTTGTGATAGAAGACTACGACCCGGATACTATCTGAATAAATCGTGAAATGAATAAGAAAAGTGCTGATAGATGAGTGAGGCGCTGAGATTATATATGCAAATTTTGAACGATTATGCGGAAGCAACGAGAGAAAAATTTGCATATATTATCGAGGCGCCGGACTATATTAGGAGGATGAAATGAACGTACTTATAGTTGGTGGCGGCGGCCGTGAGCACGCCATAGCAGAAGCAGTTTCCAGAAGCAAGCACCTGGATAAATTATACTGTGCGCCCGGTAATGCCGGAATCGCAGAGCTTGCTGAATGTGTTCCGATTTCCCCGATGGAATTTGATAAACTGGTCGCATTTGCTAAGGAAAAGCAGATTGATCTCACAATAGTCGGAATGGACGATCCACTTGTTGGCGGCATAGTTGATGCATTTGAGGCCGAGGGACTTAAGGTATTCGGACCTAGGAAAAACGCAGCTATACTTGAAGGAAGTAAGGCCTTTTCCAAGGACCTTATGAAAAAATACAACATACCTACAGCTGCCTATGAGACCTTTGATGATCCCAAGGAAGCGCTTGAATATCTTGAGACAGCAAAGTTCCCCATCGTGCTTAAGGCTGACGGACTTGCTCTCGGGAAGGGCGTTCTTATCTGCGAAACAAAGGCAGATGCTGAAGCAGGTGTGCGCGAAATCATGGAGACCAAGAAGTTTGGGGATGCAGGAAACCGCATGGTTATCGAGGAATTCATGACAGGGCGCGAGGTATCGGTTCTTTCATTCGTTGACGGAAAAACAATTAAGCTTATGAGCTCTGCTCAGGACCATAAGAGAGCAGGAGACGGTGATACAGGTCTGAATACAGGCGGAATGGGCAACTTTTCACCAAGCCCCTTCTATACTGAAGAGGTAGATAAGTTCTGTAAGGAGCACATCTATCAGAAGACAGTTGATGCCATGAGATCAGAGGGCAGAGAGTTCAAGGGAGTAATTTTCTTCGGACTGATGCTCACAGAGGATGGCCCTAAGGTTCTTGAGTACAATGCAAGATTTGGAGATCCTGAGGCACAGGTTGTGCTTCCAAGACTACAGACCGACATGATTGAAGTTTGCGAGGCAGTAATAGACGGAACTCTGGATAAGCTTGACCTTCAATTTGAAGATAAGGCAGCAGTCTGCGTGGTTCTTGCATCCGACGGCTATCCCGTAAGCTATGAAAAGGGCAAGGAAATAACAGGACTTGAGAACTTTAAGGGCAAGGATGGTTACTATTGCTTCCATGCCGGAACGAAGTTCGACGAGAATGGCAAGGTTGTTACAAACGGAGGCCGTGTCCTTGGAATTACCGCTAAGGGAGATACGCTTGCCGAGGCTCGAAAGAAGGCTTACGAAGCAACAGAATGGGTTTCCTTCGAGAATAAATACATGCGCCATGACATAGGAAAAGCGATTGATGAAGCGTAAGCTTTAAACAAAAATACATAATAAGGCCGGTTCTCGTTTGGGAGCCGGTTTTTACTTATCATGATTATGACATTTGAATTTTTACAAAAATATTACATTTAAGCTGTAAATATAGTGGTTATATGCTATAATGACACCAAATGTTGTTAATAATGTGTGTATAGCGATACTCATTCATTATATTATGCTTTTTAAATATCATCGCTGCACATACCGGAGGTAGAACACATGATAAACAAGAAATACGGGCGCAAGGCCATATATGCTGCATCAGTAATTACTGCAGGTGCTTTGGTTTTTGGCCAGCCCATAATGGCTCTTGCTGCTACAGGAACCGTAACATCTTCAAATGTAAAGGTCAGATCAGAGGCAAGCACATCTTCTCAGCAGGTATCAAGCCTGGATTCAGGAGATACGGTTGATATCATAGATGAGACAACTGATGCACAGGGCTATGTATGGTACAGAATTTATGTAAACGGCCAGGAATACGGCTATGTAAGAAGTGATCTGATTTCTAAGTCAGGAGAGACTAAGAGTACTGATGCCGGAACAAGTAATGCTGCACAGCCTGAGACACAGGTAACTGCTGTTGAAGAACAGGCTGCAACAGTAACGGTTGCAAGTGCAAATGTAAGATCAGGAGCAGGAACCGGATACAGCACAGTTGGTACTGTAAAAAGTGGTGAGGGTGTTACCGTAACCGGTGAAGCTACAGGAACAGATAGTAAACAGTGGTATCAGATAAAGTTTGGTGACAGCGGCAGAACAGGCTTTGTTCGCGCAGATCTTCTTCAGATGGGCGCTCCTGCACCTGCACAGACAGATGATCCCCAGACAGACGGAGAGATGGCTCCGTCAGAGGGTGAGCAACCTGCAGAAGGAGCTGAGGGCGGTGAAGCTGTAGAAGGAGAGCAGCCTGCAGAGGGTGAGCAGCCTACAGAACAGCCTGCAGTTGACACTTCAGTAGTAGGCAACGGCGAGTTCTCACTTGCGTATAAGGATGACGGAACAGGTACAGAGACATGGTACCTTTACGATAATGTTGAGAGTACACAGGTTAAGCTTAACGATCTTCTCGACTATGCTAAGACAGGCCAGCAGGCTACTGCCCTTGAGGGTCAGGTTAAAAAGCTTCGCGGTGCACTTATCGGAATGGGCATTGTTATTTTGGTTCTGGTACTTGCAGTACTTCTTCTTGTTTACAAGCTTCGTGATTATATGTACTACGAGGATGACGAAGAGGAGTCCAATTCAAAGAAAAACAAGTATGAGGAGCTTCCGCCTCAGAAACCGGCCAGAAAGTTCTTTGACAGAGATAAGGTTGATGATGAGCCCAAGTCAGCAGGCAGAGTTGTTGCAGACAGCAAAAAGCCCGCTGCTTCTTCCGCAGTAAGAAGGGGAGCACCCATGGGAACAGCTGCATCTCTTCTTTCTGATGATAAGCCTTCAAGAAGACCTGTTTCAGATTCAAGAGCTGAGAGGGCTGAAAGAGTAGAGAGACCTGAGAGACCGGCTCCTTCCAGAGACAGAAGTGAGAGCAGAGTTGTTGAACCCAAGCCGGCACAGCCTGCAACACGTAAATCACGTAATTTCTTAATCGACGATGAGGACTTTGAATTCGAGTTCCTTGATTTAGACAATGATGATAAGAATTAATATTTAAACCATAAAGTAAATTTTATTTAGCCCAGGATGTGGGTATCATAGATTTGCAGTTCTCGGACGAGGAGATGGTTTTCAAAATTTAATAAAACATGGATATCGACTGTTTCGAACAACGAGAGAGGAGATATCCATGTTTTTTATTTTAGAAAACCACATAGCTTTTTTTATTGACATGAGAGTCTCCTTTGTTATACTAGATGTATCACAGGAAAGGAGACTGTTCATGGTAATTGAAATTGATTTTAACAGTGATGAAGCCCTGTATGTTCAGCTGTGTAATCAGATCATAATGGGCATAGCAACGTCTCAGTTCCGGGAGGGTGAACAGCTTCCAAGTGTACGACAGCTTGCAGACATGATTGGCATTAACATGCATACAGTCAACAAGGCTTATTCCATTTTACAGAGGGAAGGCTTTGTCAAGATAGACAGACGGCGTGGTGCCATAATAGCCATTGACTTAAATAAGCTGGAAGCACTTGAGGAGGCCCAGGATATGCTCAGTGTGGTTCTTGCCAGGGCCATGTGTAAGGGCGTGACCAAGGATGAGATACACGAGATGGTAGACAGAATCTACGGCAGCTATGGAATGTGAGAATGACTAATATCCGGGACTTGACTGTGAGAGTCAGAAAGGAGTTTGCTTGAGCAAAGAATATACTGAGAAAGCGCAGGAAGCGCTTAAGCTTGCAAGAAAAACCGCAAGAACACTTAAACTTAATTATGTTGGTACGGAGCATCTGCTTATGGGACTCATAAGGACAGAGGGCTGCGTGGCTTCAAGAATACTTATTGATAACGGAATCAATGAAGACAAGATGATGGATGTCATCAGAGACCTTATTGTTGAGGGTGGTAATATTACACTCCTTGATAAGGAAGGTTTTTCTCCCCGTGCGGAGAGCGTACTTGATGAGGCTGACAGGCAGGCATCAAGATTTCGTGCTGACAAGATCGGTACGGAGCACATTCTTCTTGCGCTTATTAAGGAGGGTGAGAATGTTGCCGTTCGTCTGATTGGCACCATGAATGTTTCAATTCAGAAGATTTATGCTGAGACACTTTCAGCCATGGGAGAGGATGCAAGTCTGGTAAAAGAGGATCTTGGAAGAAAGAACAATGCCAAGAAAAAAGCATCCATGCTTGACCAGTACAGTCGCGATCTTACAGCCCTTGCTGCTGATAATAAGCTCGATCCCATAATTGGCAGAGACAATGAAATTCAGCGTGTTATACAGATCCTTAGCCGCAGAACCAAGAATAATCCCTGCCTTATCGGTGAGCCCGGTGTAGGTAAGACAGCAGTAGTGGAGGGGCTTGCCCAGAGAATCGTGTCAGGTGATGTTCCTTTTACTGTGCAGAATAAGAGACTGCTTACACTTGACTTATCAGGAATGATTGCGGGTTCCAAGTACAGAGGTGAATTTGAGGAGCGTATAAAAAGAGTTATCCGTGAAGTTATTGATGACGGAAATATTATCCTTTTCGTGGATGAGATGCACACACTTATCGGTGCCGGTGGTGCTGAAGGTGCAATAGACGCTTCAAATATTTTAAAGCCTTCTCTTGCAAGAGGCGAGATTCAGATGATAGGTGCTACAACCATAACTGAGTACCGCAAGTATGTCGAGAAGGATGCAGCTCTTGAGAGACGTTTCCAGCCTGTAAGTGTAGAGGAACCTGACAGGGACGAGACACTTGCTATTATGAATGGAATCGTCGGAAAATACGAAGAGCATCATCATGTGCAGATTACACCTGAGGCTATTCAGGCAGCTGTTGACCTCAGTAGTCGTTATATAAATGACAGAAATCTTCCCGATAAGGCCATTGACCTTATTGATGAAGCTTCATCAGCTGTAAGGCTGAGACTTACAGGATCATCATCTGCACTTCGTGACATGGAGCAGGAGATCAGAGAGATGGACTCTCAGGTTGAAGAGCTCCTTGCAAAGGAGGACTTTGCAGGCGCAGGACAGGTACACCGTGAGCAGGAAGCACTTATCAAAAAGTACAACCGCAAGAAGGCTGCAGAGGATAAGAAGGAAAAGAACGCAGACTATATTGTTACTGAAAATGACATTGCGGAAGTAGTTGCGATGTGGACCAAGATACCTGTTAAGAAGATTGCCGAGAAGGAATCCGAGAGACTTCTTAAGCTCGAGAAAATCCTTCACCAGAGAGTTATCGGGCAGGAGGATGCAGTAGTTGCTGTATCAAAGGCAATAAGAAGAGGCCGCGTAGGTCTGCAGGATCCAAACAGACCCATCGGGTCATTCCTTTTCCTCGGACCCACAGGTGTTGGTAAGACAGAGCTTTCAAAGGCACTTGCAGAGGCTATGTTCGGTGATGAGAATGCCCTTATAAGAGTTGACATGTCCGAGTATATGGAAGGACATTCAGTATCCAAGATGATCGGTTCACCTCCGGGTTATGTTGGATATGATGAGGGCGGGCAGCTTTCAGAGAAGGTAAGAAGACATCCGTATTCAGTCATTCTCTTTGATGAGATTGAGAAAGCACACCCTGATATTTTCAATGTGCTCCTGCAGGTTCTTGATGATGGTCATATCACTGATGCCAAGGGACGTAAGGTCAGCTTCAAGAATACGATTCTTATCATGACTTCAAACGTCGGTGCTCAGCGAATCATCGAGCCCAAGAAGCTTGGTTTTGATACAGCTTCCGATGAAAAGAAGGATTATGAGCACATGAAGAGCGGCGTTATGGAAGAGGTTAAACGACTTTTCAAACCAGAATTCATAAACCGTATCGATGAGATTATGGTATTCCATCCTCTCAATGAGAAGGAAATGATGGAGATTGTGGCGCTTCTTAGTAAGAATCTCAGTAAGAGATGCAAGGAGCAGCTTGGCATCGATCTCGTGATGTCACAGCCGGTTAAGCAGTATCTTGTTAAGAAATACTCGGATGCTAAGATGGGTGCCAGACCTCTTAAGAGAGCAATCCAGTCAGTTATTGAGGATGCTATGGCTGAGGAGCTTCTTAAGGGTAATATCAAGCGCGACAGCAAGGTTACTATTGGACTTAAGGACGATAAGATTGTCTTTTCGCAAAAAGGTGATAAGGGCGAAGTATCAAAGTCATCCGGTAGTAAGTCTTCAGGAAAAAAGGCACCTGCAAAGAAAGCATCTGCTAAAAAGTCTACAACAAAGAAAACTACCGCAGGTAAAACGGGTACAAAAAAATAATCATATTTTTATAAATGCTGACTAAGACTTAAAATGCGGATATTTGCAAAAATGTCGCCAAAGGCTCTTAAGGATTCATAAATTTTTAATAAAATTATAGTGGTATATGCTTTATAATTAAGTGAGAAAACATTCTATTATTTACTGTCACAGAGTATTCTGTGCAGTGCCTAAAACAGGAGGTAGAAAATGGCTGTCGTAGAACAGTTACTAAGGGCGGAATCTGATGGGACAATTAGCTTTGGCAATTATGAGTTACCTGCTAAACAGAAGCTTGATGACTTCAAGCACGAAGGTAATGTTTTGAAGGTAAAGACCTTTAAGGACATTACAAAGCTTGAGCAGAACGAGATGTTCCTTTACGAATCTGTTCCGGGGACAACGGTCACTCACTTTAAGGAGAGTGAAGGAGGCGTAGCATTTGAGGTTGAAGGACCCGGCGACGCACAGATTACAGTCGGACTTGAGGAAAATACAGGTTATCACATCCTCGTGGATGGTAAGAATATTGGTCCGATGCAGACAGGAGTAGGAGGCAAACTTAGCTTCAGTGTTCCACTTGGTACAGCTCCATCAAAAGTAGAAATTCATAAATAAATATCGTGTTAGATTAAGAGGGCTGTATTTACAGCCCTTTTTGCTGTGTATTATGTTTACATGGCAGTTACCCTGTGTGCGACAAAACAAGATAAAATCAGGGCATTTACTGTAATGGGAAAGCCCTGAAAACAACAAATCATGCTGGATTCAGGGTAGTTGTTGTGAGGGTCTACCCTGAATACAACAAAACAAGATAAAATCAGGGTAATAGCTGTATAGTGATAACCCTGAAAACAACAAAATGTGCTGGATTCAGGGTAGTTGTTGTGAGGGTCTACCCTGGATACAACAAAATAAGATAATATCAGGGTACTAGCTGTACAGTGATAACCCTGAAAATAACAAAATATGCTGATTTCAGGGTAGTTGTTGTACAAGCCTGCCCTGCATACAACAAAATAAGAAAGAATCAGGGTAATAGTTGTACTGTGATTACCCAGAAAACAACAAATCTCGATGATATCAGGGCATTAGTTGTAACGCGCCATATTATATAAAAAAGTACATATATCATCGCATAAATACTGTGGTATCATTTATAGAAAATGTATCAACTTGAAATGGATTTTTCAGATTGAGAATATTTCTATAGGCACAACTTATTATGTGAAGCCTTTTTTAAGAAAATTAAAATTATGAATTTAAGAAGAGGAAAACAATAACTAATGGCAACAAAAATTAAGACAGTATTCTTTTGTCAGAGTTGTGGATATGAATCTGCGAAGTGGATGGGACAATGCCCGGGATGTAAGGAGTGGAACAGCTTTGTGGAGGAGACAATAAAACCCTCGATTACCGGAAAATCAGGAAAAGGTGCAGGGGGAAGAGGAATTGGTGGAAGTGGTTATGGCTCTGCGGGAGATGGTCAGAACAAGCCCATGAAGCTCTCAGAAATCACATTAAATGAGGAAGACAGATTTGATACTCATATTGGAGAGTTAAACCGGGTACTGGGTGGTGGTCTTGTAAAAGGTTCTCTTACACTTGTCGGAGGAGATCCGGGAATAGGTAAATCAACGCTTCTCCTTCAGACAGCAAGACTTCTGGCATCAGACCATAGAAAGGTTCTCTACATATCAGGTGAGGAATCACTTCAGCAGATTAAGCTTCGTGCCAACAGAATAGGTGAGTTTACGGACGACATGACGCTTTTGTGTGAGACAGACCTTGGAACTATAGAAGAGGTCATAAGGCGTGACGCTCCTGAAGTTGTGATTATTGATTCAATTCAGACCATGTTTAACGAGAATGTAAGCTCTGCCCCCGGAAGCGTATCCCAGGTAAGAGAGTCCACAGCAGTTCTGATGCGTATTGCGAAGCAGCTTGGAATCTCGGTTTTTATAGTGGGACATGTTACGAAGGAAGGAACTGTGGCAGGACCAAGGGTTCTCGAGCACATGGTTGATACTGTACTGTACTTTGAGGGAGACAGACATGCTTCCTACAGAATACTCAGAGCGGTGAAAAACCGTTTTGGATCCACAAATGAGATCGGAGTATTTGAGATGAGGCAGGAGGGACTTGCTGAAGTTGAGAATCCTTCCGAATTCATGCTTGAGGGAAAGCCTGAGAATGCCAGTGGATCAGTGGTTACCTGTTCAATAGAAGGAACAAGACCAATCCTTATAGAGATACAGGCGCTTGTCAGTCATACCAACTTTAACTTCCCAAGGCGGCAGGCCAATGGAACTGACTACAACAGAGTAAATCTATTGATGGCAGTTCTTGAAAAGCGAGTGGGACTAGAGCTTTCGTCCTACGATTGCTACATAAACCTTGCAGGTGGAATGAAGCTTATAGAACCTGCGCTTGACCTGTCCATGTGCATGGCGATAGTTTCAAGCTTCCGCAACAGGCCTATACCTGATGACGTCATTGCCTTTGGCGAGGTTGGGCTTTCCGGTGAAGTACGCTCGGTTACAATGCCGGATGTCAGGGTATCTGAGGCTGCCAGGCTTGGCTTTAAGACCTGTCTTGTTCCCAAGTCAGCTGAGGCTAAGCTGAAGAGTTCTTTTAAAGATATAAAAATAATAGGTGTTTCCTCAATTCAGGAAGCGGTGAATATGATAAGATAACTCAGTCAACTATCCGGTGTGCGAAATCTGAGTAAAATAATTACAAGGCATCAGAGAATATTTATTGGTTGACATAATCACTTCATTACTGTAAAGTTTTAAATAACTACATTGTATACACGTATTTTCTGTTTATACAATGCGAATAAGAAACGCGAGAGCGTGATTATTACGAGGAGGACAAAAAATTATGAAGAGATTCAAAAGCGTAGTAAGTGTAATGGCAGCATCAGCAATGCTTCTTGGCACTATCGCTGGTTGTGGTGGAAATGCAGCAGGTGGTAATGCAGGTGGTAATGCAGGCGGAGATGCAGGAGCGGAGACATCTACTGAGGCTCAGGGCGGATCAGAGAGCGCAGGCGGTGTATTCAAGATCGGTGCCATCGGACCCCTTACAGGCGGTGCAGCAGCTTACGGTAACGCAGTATGTAACGCGGCAGAGCTTGCGGTTGAAGAAGTAAATGCAGCAGGCGGTATCAATGGTTACAAGGTTGAGTACAGCAAGGAAGACGACGAGCTCAACGCTGAGAAGTCAGTTAATGCTTACAACACACTTAAGGATTGGGGTATGCAGATTCTTGTTGGTTCAACAACCAGTGCCTGCTCAATCGCAGTTTCAGAGTATACAAAAGAGGACAACATGTTCCAGATCACACCTTCAGGTTCTGCTGAGGACTGTGTAAAATATGACAATGTTTTCCGTGTATGCTTCTCAGATCCTAACCAGGGTATTGCATCAGCTCAGTACATCAATGATCACAACCTTGCTACAAAGGTTGGTATCATCTATGACAGCTCAGATGTATACTCAAGCGGTATTTATCAGAAGTTCGTTGAAGAGTCAAACGGTAAGAACTACGAAGTAGTTTCAGCTGAGGCTTTCACAGCAGATAACAACACAGATTTCTCAGTACAGCTTCAGAAGGCTAAGGATGCAGGTGCTGACCTCGTATTCCTTCCTATCTACTACAAGGATGCTTCACTTATCCTTACACAGGCTGACACAATGGGTTACAAGCCCGTATTCTTCGGTGTAGATGGTATGGACGGTATCCTTACAGTTGAGAACTTCGACACATCTCTTGCTGAGGGACTTATGCTCCTTACACCTTTTGCAGCAGATGCAACAGATGATCTTACAGTTAACTTCGTTAAGAATTATCAGGAAAAATACGGTGAGGTTCCGAACCAGTTCGCAGCAGATGCTTATGATGCAGTTTTCATCATCAAGCAGGCACTCGAAGCTAAGGGAGCAACACCTGACATGAGCACAAGCGACCTCTGCGAAGCTCTTAAGGGCGCTATGACAGAGATTGAGGCTTCAGGTCTTACATCAGCTAAGATGACATGGGAAGCTAACGGCGAGCCCAACAAAGAGCCTAAGGCTGTCGTAATCAAGGATGGTGCTTACGTAACTGCAGACTGAGAACACTTGGTGAGGTTTTGTCGAACCTAGTGTGAACGTCGTTCTGGCGAGCGAAGCGATGTGCAGATCACCTAACGAGGTATTATCGAGTTTGGTGAGATGTCATACAGAGTAGAGCAGAACTTCCTTGTGAAAAAGAATATTATTTCATGGACTATCGGCGAGGGATGCTGAAAATTCGGCACCCCTCGCAGTTTTTTAACTACAACACAAAGTTTTGTTGTAAAATATTTATAGAATTTGAATTTAGTTTTTTTTGGAGGAACTTGTATGAGCTTTTTAACCTACCTGATCAATGGCCTGAGCCTTGGTAGTATCTACGCTATCATCGCACTTGGCTATACAATGGTCTATGGAATCGCTAAAATGCTGAACTTTGCACATGGTGATTTCATCATGGTTGGCTGCTATGTTATTTTCACCATCTGCTCCACACTGAGCGGTAATACAATAGTGGGAATAATAATGGCAATTATTCTCTGCACCCTGCTTGGTATCACAACTGAGAAGGTTGCCTACAGACCACTTAGGGGAGCGGCATCACCGCTGGCAGTTCTTATTACTGCAATCGGTGTCAGCTATTTTCTTGAAAATCTTGCACTTCTTATATTTGGTGCAGATATCAAATCATTTTCCTCTGTAATTAAATGGAGCGGCTTATCCTTCGCAGATGGAGCCCTCAAGATCCAGGGAGTTACAATTGTAACTATCGCTGTCAGTGTTGTAATTCTTATAGTTTTACAGCTTTTCATTCATAAGACAAAGGAAGGTCAGGCTATGCTTGCGGTTGCAGAGGACAGAGGTGCTGCAACTCTTATGGGCATCAATGTAAACAGAACAATAACCCTTACCTTTGCAATAGGATCTGCACTTGCAGCAGTTGCGGGAGCGCTTCTCTGCTCAGCATATCCTTCACTTTCACCTTATACAGGAGCAATGCCCGGAATTAAAGCATTCGTGGCAGCGGTTCTCGGCGGAATAGGTTCAATACCCGGAGCCATGATCGGCGGCCTCGTTCTGGGGATTATTGAAATTCTCAGTAAGACCTATATTTCATCACAGCTTTCCGATGCAATCGTATTTGGAATTCTTGTAATAGTATTGCTCGTGAAGCCTACCGGAATTTTAGGTAAAAAGATACAGATCAAAGTTTGATCGAAGTTCATTAAAAAGGTGTCAAATAGTTTATGAAAGGTCGATTTGAGGCTATATATGAAAAATAAGAAAATTCAAGACCAGCTTATCACCTACGGAATTGTGATAGCGGCTTATATCATAATGGAAATACTTATAAAAACCGGCAACCTTTCAAGTCATATGAAAGGTCTTCTGGTACCAATGACTTATTATGCGGTTATTGCGGTTGCACTTAATCTCTGTGTCGGAATACTTGGTGAGCTTAGTATCGGACACTGCGGTTTTATGTGTATCGGAGCATTTTTCAGTGCCTTCTTTTCAAAGGTTACTGAAAATATTCTTCCCACTGCACCCAGATTTTTCCTGGCATTTGTAATAGGAATTGCTTTTGCGGCACTGTTTGGATTTCTCATTGGTGTTCCGGTTTTGAGATTGAACGGTGACTATCTTGCAATCGTTACACTTGCTTTTGGTGAGATTATTAAAAATGTAATAAATGCCATCTATCTGGGCATCGATTCAAAGGGAATACATATGTCACTTAAGAGCTCAATGGATTTAAATCTTGAGCCCGGAGGTGAGATTATCATAAACGGAGCCATGGGAATTACAGGAACACCTCATGATTCCAATTTCACAATTGCTGTTGTGGTTCTGCTTCTTTCACTTTTTGTAGTACTGAATCTTATAAATTCAAGGGATGGCCGTGCAATCATGGCTGTCAGAGATAACAGCATTGCGGCTGAGTCAACGGGAATAAATGTCACAGGATATAAAATGATGGCGTTTACAATTTCCGCTGCAATTGCAGGAGCTGCAGGTGTACTTTTTTCACACAACATCACATCACTTACAGCGGCTTCACAGTATTTCGGATACAATGCGTCAATTATGATTCTTGTTTATGTTGTACTTGGCGGAATCGGAAACATCAGAGGCTCAGTTATCGCAGCGGTTATTCTTTATATGCTGCCTGAGCTTCTTAGAGGACTGAATAACTACCGTATGCTCATTTATGCAGTTGTTCTTATAGTAATGATGATCTTTAACTGGTCACCCGGGGTAATTGATACCCGCAAGAAACTTTTGGCGAGATTCAGGAAAGGAGGAAGCCATGGCACTACTTGAAGTAAATAACCTTAGCATCGCATTTGGCGGACTCCGTGCTGTAGACGATTTTAGCATCAATATTGAAAAGGGAGAGCTCTACGGACTAATAGGCCCCAACGGAGCAGGAAAAACAACAGTTTTCAATCTTCTCACAGGTGTTTATAAGCCTAATGAAGGGAGAATTAAACTCGATGGTGTGGATATCACCAGAGACAATACAATAAAAATCAATCATGCCGGAATAGCAAGAACCTTCCAGAACATCCGTCTTTTTCATCAACTGCCGGTAATAGACAATGTAAAGGTAGGACTCACGGAACGATTCCGATACAGCGCACTTGAAGGAATTCTTCATGTTGGAAGATATAAGAGCGTGGAAAAGCAGATAGATGAAGAAGCTATGAAGCTCCTTAAGGTTTTTGATCTAGATGGAGAGCGCGATGTTCTTGCAAGCAATCTTCCATACGGAAAACAGAGAAAGCTTGAGATAGCAAGAGCGATGGCGACATCACCAAAGCTCCTTCTTCTCGACGAGCCTGCAGCAGGTATGAACCCCAACGAGACAGCAGAGCTCATGGATACTATTGCGCTTGTCCGTAAGGAATTTGATATGACAATTCTTCTTATTGAGCATGACATGAAGCTGGTATCCGGTATTTGTGAAAAATTGACGGTGCTTAATTTCGGAAGAGTTTTAAAACAGGGCGAGACTAAGGAAGTACTCGCAGATCCGGAAGTTATAAAGGCATATCTGGGAGAATAAAAAATATGGCATTACTTGACGTACAAAACTTAAGCGTGAACTACGGCGTTATCAAAGCCCTTAAGGGCATTTCCTTTCACGTAGACAAGGGAGAAATCGTAGCCCTTATCGGTGCAAACGGCGCCGGCAAAACCACAACACTTCATACCCTTTCAGGACTTCTTAAGCCTGAGAGCGGAACAATTACATATAAAGACCAGAACCTGGTAACCACACCGGGACACAAAATCGTATCTCTGGGAATGGCACATGTTCCTGAAGGACGAAGAGTTTTTAAGGATATGACAGTTCTGCAGAACCTCAAGATGGGAGCCTACACAAGAAAAGATACAGCTGAATTCCAGTCAACTCTTGAGATGGTATATAAGAGATTCCCCAGACTTGAGGAGAGAAAGGAGCAGCTGTCCGGAACACTTTCCGGCGGTGAGCAGCAGATGCTTGCCATGGGACGAGCACTCATGTCGCATCCCGATATTATACTTATGGACGAACCTTCAATGGGATTATCACCCATTTTTGTTAACGAGATTTTCAGCATCATCGAGGATGTTAACAAGGACGGAGTTACTGTCCTTCTGGTTGAACAGAACGCCCGCAAGGCGCTCACCATCGCAGACAGAGCCTACGTCCTTGAGACAGGAAGTATCGTAAAGGAAGGCAACGCAAACGACCTCCTGAACGACGAATCGATCAGAAAAGCATATCTGGGGGAATAACGCATGAAAAACATAGTCATAACCATAGCAAGGCAATACGGTAGCGGCGGAAGAACCGTCGGCAAAATGCTGGCAGATGAGCTTGGAATCCACTACTACGACAAAGAACTCTCCAAGGTTGCTTCCGAAATAAGCGGAATCAACGAGAGCTACTTTGTGGATGCAGATGAGAAGGTAAAGAAGAGTTGGAAAAACAAGCTCTCTCTTATCTCAACAATCTATGACGGCAGTGTAAAAAAGCCCGGAGATTCCGATTTTACTTCCGATGAAAATATCTTCAGCTATCAGGCCAAGGCAATAAAGAGCCTTGCTGAAAAGGGTGAGCCTTGTGTAATCGTTGGCCGCTGTGCTGATTTTGTCCTTAAGGACTACGACAACGCACTCAGAGTTTTCGTTCATGCTGATCATGACTTCCTTATGCAGGAGGCTGGAAAAGTGCAGAGCCTGACAGGTAAGGATCTTGAGAAATACATTGCCCAGATTGACAAGGCAAGAGCGGATTACTACGAGTACCACACTGGCCACAACTGGACTGACGCACTGAACTATGACCTCTGCCTCGACAGTGGTAAGCTTGGCTTTGCAAAGTGTGTTGAGGCTATCAAGGCATATGCCAAGGTTAGATTTGGCGAGGACTGCTTTGATTAAGTAAAGAGAGTGCTTCTTCATAAAGGATTATATTTAAAAAAGAAGGTTGCTGAACTATTTATTGGTTCAGCAACCTTCCGCTTTTTGTCAAATACACCTAATCGTTCCATAATTCCTCCCTCACAATAAAAAAACTATCAAATCATGTAACTTTTACTTGTGTTTTATTATATTTAATTATGTCCAATAGATGTCCAGCAGCTTTTATTTAATAGTATTTTCATCAGGAATTTAGCTGTAGTTTAGTGCTATCGTTGATAATTATAGTGGAAATTACTATGGCCACAATATCATCGGAAGGACTTCAGACATGTTTCTAAACATGAAAAGAGCAAAGCTAATAGCATGGGGCATGGCCATCTGCTTTTTGCTGATCCATGTTCTTATGTACACTGTTTTTTCGCAGTGTGGTGTTACACCTATGGTCAGGTTTAACATTTTCAGCATTGCTTTTTATGTTGCTATGCTATTTGTTGTATATAAAGAGTGGCTTCCTTTTTATGCAGTGGCAGTGTATCTGGAAGTACTGGCTCATATGACGCTTGCAGTACTATTCACCGGTTGGGGCGGCGGCTTTCAAATTGCATTAATCGGAATGAATGTCCTTGCATTTTATGCTGAATATACAGGACGGACATTGAAAATAAAATATATCAGAATGATGCCTTTTTGCATCCTGGGAATGATTTTTTATCTTGGAGTTTTCGTTTATTTACGCTTTAATCCCCCACATTATAAGCTCACGGACACAGCGGAGTTCTGGCTCTCGTTGTTATGGGGCGCAATAGTTTTTGCAATCAATCTGTTTGTGCTGCAGCTCCTTGTCTACATTGCCAATTCATCTGAGGAACAGCTTGAATATCAGCTTTCCCATGACAATCTGACAGGTCTTCCAAACAGATACCATCTTACTCAGAACCTGCAGAGTGTCGAAAACGGCACGACACATGACTACTGGATCGCTATCGGGGATATAGATGATTTCAAAAAGGTAAATGATACTTACGGACATAAATGCGGAGATTATGTTCTTAAAACTATAGGTGAATTATTGGATGAAAAGTCAGGCTTGTTTTATCGATGGGGAGGCGAGGAATTCATTTCTCTTGAAAAATCAAACAGATCATTACTGGAAATAAAATCCTTCCTGGATGAGAAACGCCGGAAGATTGAAAGCTATCCCTTTGAATATGACGGAATAAAAATAAAGATTACCATGACCTTTGGGGTATCAGGTTCATTTACCGGAAAAGGCCTTAATGACGTTTTCCGTGATGCTGATGAAAAGCTATACGAAGGAAAGCACAGTGGTAAAAACAGAGTAGAGGTATAATTGGACTTCTTTCGCGCAAAAATATACATGTGGGGGAGAAGTCTTTTTCATTGTATAGGAATTTTTTGCCGGAAAAAGATGGTGCATAATTAGCGTACTTGTACTAAAATATACCATATCAAGTAGCTTTGATAGATTAAGTACAATATATTGGGGAGATTAATATGAAAAAAGAAATTGAAATGGGATCTTTGATTTCAATTCTTATTGGGGCGATTTTACTTACTTCTTATATGCTGTTCCACAATCTGGGGTCAGGATATCTGATATCTACTGACGAAGCATATCACGCAACAAACGCCTACGAGATGTATAAGCAGAGTAACTGGGTGATTAACACCTACAAATATGCAGCGGATTATTTTAACTCCAAGCCGCCGCTTTGTCTGGATCTTATGGTAGCTTCTTTCAAAGTGTTTGGTGAAGGCGCTTTTGCAGCAAGATTCCCCTCAGCATTAGGTGGACTTCTGACTCTGGCTGCGATTATCCTGTATCTGATTAAAAGAGACAATCTATATTCAGCAGTGATTTTTCCGTTTGTGTTTGCAGCATGCACACCCTTCTTTACATTCCATATGTACAGGGCGGCAGAGATGGATTCATTTTTTAATCTGTTCTTTGTGATAGCAATGTTTTCATTATATGAGACAGAGAAAAATGCGAAATGCATGTATCTCTACGGAATTTCATTGGGACTTGCCTTTATGTGCAAGGGTCCTCACGCAGCACTCATCTTTATAATCGGACTTCTCTATATTCCTAAGATTAAGGATGCTTTCAAGTCACCAGTAAGAGTAATTGTATCAGCTCTTCTTGCGGCACTTCTTCCTGTGGCATGGATGGTGAAGAGATCCATGTTCGATGGAATGGAATTTATAAATACCCTGATGTTCGGAGAGACTGTAGACAGAGTCAGTGAATCCGACAATAGCTTTCTTGAGCCTGTAACGGATTTTGTGACTTCCAATGTCATGGTAGTATTTCTTGTGGCAGCAGTCAGCATCGTTGTCGCAGTGCTTGTGATCAAGCACCACACCGGTAAAAAGTACACATCAGTAATCAGGGATTTCTTTTCTGAGAATTATTTATTTATCATATGGACAGTAATTCCGGTGCTGTTCTTTGCAGCAATGGGAAGCTATCTTAAATGGTATATCTACACATCACTTCTTGCACTGTGTATACTTGTGGCGAGAATGTGCGGCTTTATCGCAGCTCGCTGTACAGGAAGAAAAATAATCATTCCGGGAGTTTTACTGGGAATCGTAATAGCAGCGGCATTGTTTTTCATAATTCCCTGTATCAGAAACGATATCAATCTTGCAGGTACAGGTGGACATCCCGTTGATCAGTTCGTAGCTGATATGCAGGATTTTGCAGCTCAGTACGGAAAGGAATACTCCGGTCGAAATGTATATCTTATTTCTGAATTCAGAGATTATTCAAAGCAGGGACACTGGGAGCCTGAGTACGTGGCTCCGGCTGAGATGTACTGCGACTTTCTTCCTGTAGACGGAACAGTTGAGAATTTCCTTCATGATGAGGGATCACTGATAATTGTTGATAAGGATTTGTGGGATCAGTACTCAGCCGACTTAGCCGGCCATGTGATCCTCAGTGATAATTCATATCTGATATTCAGTTCGGATATGTATTGATTCAATCAAAAACATATTTCGCACGCACGATAGGGCTTCGGATAGTAATCCGGGGCTCTTTTTGCATCTATAATGAGGTAATTCTCTCATGGAAACTTAGTACACAAAAAATTTATATTCTTTTCATAACTAGCTAACCATCTCGGAAACTAAGACATGGTAGAATAGTATTGTGTTTACGCGCAATATGCAATTTTATTGGATACTTCACGGGGGATCAATATGGTAAGTCAGCTAAATGTTAGAAGGACGATACTGATCGTTGAGGATGAGCCCATCAACAGAAAAATGCTGGAAAATATAGTAAAGGATAGCTATGATGTTATCTTTGCGACTGATGGACTTAAGACAATAGATGTTATTCGGGAAAACAGTGATGTTATTTCACTTATTCTTCTTGATCTTATGATGCCTGATATGGACGGCTATGAAGTTCTTGAATTCATGCATAATGACAAGATATTAAAGCAGATACCGGTGATAGTATGCACTACTGAGCGTGAATCCGAAGTCAGATGCTTTAAGCTTGGTGCCGTTGATTTCATATCAAAGCCCTTTTCACATCCCATGGTTATACGTGCCCGTATTGACAGAGCTATTGAGCTAAGAGAGGGCAGAGGGCTTATTCATGCTACGCAGAATGACGCCCTTACGGGACTTCTCACCCATGATTTCTTCATGGAGTACTCACATTTCAGGGATATGCATTATGCCACTCCGGGAATGGATGCCATTGTTTTTAATGTAAACAGATTCCACCTTATAAATGAACTGCAGGGCAGAAGAGCCGGAGATGATGTCCTTATAAAAATCGGAGACAGTATAAAGCATATCGCAAGGGATAGAGGAGGTATTTCGGGACGCGGAGGTGCGGACGAATTCCTGCTTTACATCCCCAGCGGATCTGATTACGATGAACTGCTAAAGGAGATAGGAAGAGGACTTGAGGATATATTAAACAATTCAAGAGTCTATCTTAGAATGGGAATTTACAGAAATGTAAATACGGACATCTCCGTTGAGCACCGCTTTGATAAGGCCAGGGTTGCCTGCAACAGTATAAGAGGAAACTACAACATACAGTCCGCAATCTATGACGAGGACATGCATGACAAGGAAGCTTTGAACGAGCGTCTTATCAACGACATGGCAAGAGGAATAAAGGAGAGACAGTTTACTGTATACTACCAGCCCAAATATGCAATACAGGGAGACAGGGATTCGCTCTACGGAGCAGAAGCTCTTGTGAGATGGGAGCACCCGGAGCTGGGACTTTTGCGACCTGATAAATTCGTTCCGCTTTTCGAGGACAACGGACTGATTCACCAGCTTGATCATTACGTTTGGGATGAGGTATCAAAACAGGTTGGCGAGTGGATGGTGAACTACGATCTGAAAATACCGGTTTCCGTCAATGTATCAAGAGTTGATATAGGCGCTCCTAACCTTGAGGAAGAGATATTTACAACAGTGCAGAATAACTGGATATCCCCGGGAATGCTAAATCTGGAGATAACAGAATCTGCTTACACTGAAAATTCGGATCAGATAATAAACGTGGTAAAGAGCCTTAGGGAAAGAGGCTTTGCAATAGAGATGGATGACTTCGGAACAGGCTATTCATCACTTAATATGATCACCTCCCTGCCAATAGATATACTAAAGCTCGACATGCAGTTTGTGAAAAATATTCATGAGGGCAACAAGGATATGAAGATGGTTGAACTCATGATTGACATTGCCAGATCACTTAAGGTCAAGGTGGTTGCCGAGGGTGTAGAGACTAAGGAACAATACGACCTTTTGAAAGCTGCAGGCTGTGATGTTATACAGGGGTTCTATTTTTCCATGCCATGCGTTCCCAAAGAGTTCGAGAAGCTCATTGAAAAGGAAAACGGGGAACTGCAAAGAGAAGTTGAAGAAGCACTGCAGTGAGATAAGAACAATCATATTCGATAATCAGGAAGGGAGAATACCATGTTATCTATAGATATTTTAAATGAGTTTGGCGCGGATACAAAGGAAGGTCTTGCAAGATGTCTTGACGATGAGGAATTCTATCTTGACCTCATACCGGAAGCACTGGAGAGAGGCCGCTACGAGGAGCTTAAAAAGCTGCTTGATGAAAATAATATTCCCGCTGCCTTTGAGGCTGCCCATGCACTTAAGGGAGTATTGGGAAATCTTGCACTTACGCCTATTTATGAGCCTGCAAGTGAGATGACTGAACTGTTAAGAGCAGGCAAGGAGATGGATTATACAGAGCTTATTGACAAGGTTATCGCGGAGCGTGACAGACTTTCTGAAATGATAGGTTAAAAGTATGTTCCAGAAAAATGTGATAATTGAAGATTTAGAGGACCTGAATTCCAAGCTCCCTTTTCTTAAGATGGAGTTTGCTTCGCATGCGTACACAGGCGGAATAATAGAAGCGCTTGTGGGCAATATCAAAGACGAAGAGCTTGAGGATATTTTAGGGTGCCTAAAGGAAAATTTTCCGAATTTTTCAATAGTAGGAATGTCATCCTTTGTCACGACATTTTTATTGTACAAGAAAAAGAAGTGCGTCCTACTTACTTTCACTCTTATGAAAGAAGCTACGGTCACTCTGTTTCATAATTTTGCGGGAGCCGCAAGAAGCAATTCCGAAATTGTCACAGAAGCTCACGAGTATTCAGAAAAGGTGAGCAAGCAGATAAAAGAGTTAAAGGATGTAAAGGCTATTCAGGTTTTCCTTGCAGGAAGGAGTGCGCCTTCGCCGATTCTGATTAATGAATTATCAAAGGGGCTTGAAAATGTGCCTATTTTTGGTGCTGTGGCAGCTATCAACAGGTTTGATGAGAATGATAAAAATGCCAATTTCCTTAGTAAAGCAGATTCCTTTGTAATATCCGATGATAAATTTGGGAAAGGTGTTTCCATAGCTGTCTATCAGGGAAAGGAACTATATGCCTATGTGGACTATCTCTTTGGATGGGAACCAATAGGACGATATATGGACATTGAGGCTTCAAATGAATCTGAAAATGGCTCCATCATAGTAAGTTCTCTCGATGGGAAAAAGCCTGTAGAGGTTTTTGCAAAATATCTGGGAGTGAGAGCAAGCGATGCGCTTGTTCCCAATCTGGGCGAATTTCCGCTTGTGGTTGAGCGCGACGGAATCATTATGGGAAGGACACCCTCAGCAGCGGGTGAAAACGGTGAAATATTACTTGAGGGTGATATAAGAAAAGGCGAGAAGGTGCGCTTTTCATTTGGCGTTAAGGAAAAAATACTAGAAAATACCAAAAGCGGCGCAGAGAAAATGAAAAACTTCGGGGCGGAATATTTGCAACTGATTGTTTGCGGAAACAGGTTGGTATTTCTTCAGGATGATTATCACTTAGAGTCTGATTACTACAGCGAAGGAAGATATGAAAAACCGGAGTTGTGTCTTGGTATGGGAGAGATTTACCGCTACGAAGGAAAGGGTGGAATACTAAACAGTGCACTTATAGCAGTTGGAATGCGTGAAGGAATTCCGGAAATACCTGCATATGCCACGAATACCAACGATAATTTGGAGCATGAACATAAAAACGGAATTGTTCCTCTCTCAGAGAGACTTGCGCATTTTTTAAGTGCGATGACAGGGGAGCTTATAGAGGCTGTGGAGGAAGCCAAAGCAGCAAATGATGCAAAGTCTTCATTTTTATCAAATATGTCACATGAGATCAGGACGCCCATAAATGCGGTTCTTGGAATGGATGAAATGATAATCAGAGAGTGCAAGGATCCGCAGATATTAGAGTATGCACAGAATATAAAATCAGCCGGAAATACACTGCTTGGACTGATAAATGATATCCTGGATTTTTCCAAAATAGAAGCAGGAAAAATGGATATTATTTTAGTGGACTACGATTTTTCATCAGTAATAAATGACCTTGTTCACATGATAAAGCCTAAGGCC
Source organism: Butyrivibrio sp. AC2005 (assembly GCF_000424145.1). Taxonomy (GTDB): domain Bacteria; phylum Bacillota; class Clostridia; order Lachnospirales; family Lachnospiraceae; genus Butyrivibrio. Next base: position 251,086 of record NZ_KE384138.1, on the reverse strand, counting down.
CAGGGCAAGGGACTGGATTTTGTGGTTGATGTTGATGAAAAGATTCCAAGCATCCTGTACGGTGATGAAATACGTATAAAGCAGGTAATAACCAACGTCCTTACAAATGCTGTCAAGTATACGGAAAAGGGATATGTTGCGCTTAATATACAGCATGAAATGGCAAGTGACGATGAAGTGATTCTAAAGTTTATGATAAAAGACACGGGAATCGGTATAAAGGAGGAGGACCTTGGAAAACTGACGGAGGCTTTTCAAAGGGTCGATGAAGTAAGAAACAGAACCGTCGAGGGAACCGGACTGGGGTTAAATATCACCCAGAAGCTTCTTGAACTTATGGGAAGTAAGCTGAATGTGGAAAGTAATTATGGAACCGGTTCAATCTTTTCATTCGATATCAGACAGAAGGTAATAAGAAATGACCCTATCGGCGATTACATGGAGGCTTACAAAAAAGCCTTAATAGAACAGAAAAAGTATCATGAGAGATTTGTGGCACCTGATGCGAGGGTTCTGGTGGTAGATGATACGCCGATAAATCTGGATGTGTTTGAGGGACTGCTCAAAACGACCAAGGTAAAAATTGATCGCGCAGAGAGCGGACCGGAGTGTCTTGAGAAGACAAGAGAAAAAAGGTACGACATAATTTTCCTTGATCACAGGATGCCAGGCATGGATGGAATAGAGACACTAAAGAGGCTTAAAGAGGACGACAATAATAAGAATAAAGGTGTTCCGGTAATCTGCCTGACGGCAAATGCCATCTCCGGTGCGAGGGAGATTTATATTCGAGCCGGTTTTGATGAGTATCTTACAAAGCCGATAATGTCGGAAAAGCTTGAGCTTTTAATGACTAAGTTTCTTCCTGGGGAAAAGGTCAGCATAGAAATCACGGAAGTGGATGCGGATAACCAGGTGAATATTGAGTATGACTTACTTCCGCACTGGATAAAGAATGCGCCGCTTATAGTACTTGAGGAAGGTATCAAAAACTGCGGCTCACAGGAGGCCTTTGTCACAGCGGCTACGACTTACAGGAGCAATCTGGAAGAGAGCTATTCTGCAATAAAGGATGCGTTTGAAAACGGTGATATTGAAAACTTTACGATAAAAGTGCATGCACTTAAAAGCTCCTCCAGAATACTTGGAATTTACAATCTGGCAGAGCTTGCAGAGGAGCTGGAAAAAGCCGGAGATGAAAAGAACATTGACTTCATAAACAAAGAAACACCAAGACTTCTGAATCTGTATAAGGACATCTGGGAAAGGATGGTTTCCATACCGGAGACAGATGAGGAAGAGGCTGAACTTCCTTTATTGGAAGAAAAAGCTGTGGAAGATGCAAAAAATGCTCTAAGAGAACTGGCTCAAAGCTTTGATTTTGACAGCATTAATTATATAATGGAAACTATAAAAGGATTTCGAGTTCCTGATGAGCATCGTGAGTTTTTCAAAAATATGAGAGCTGCAATTCACAGTGCTGACTGGGATGGAATAAAGAAGCTACTTGACGCAGGAGGAAATGATGGACAATAAAATTCTTCTCATAAGTAGTGGCTCGACCTTCATGGTAGATGCTATCAGTAAGAATCTTACTGAGGCAGGACTACAGGTAATAAAGACGCAGCCGAGGGTCAACGAGCTTGATAAGTACAGAAAGGAACCGAATGTATTTCTCTTTTATCTGGGGCAATACATTGATGAGATCACGGATGCACTTATCTATTTAAGGGACATATGTCTTGAAAATGACAAGATACTCTGCATGATAGGTGATGTATCCGAGTATGATATCATCACCAAAAGTATTCCCGCAGATATGATAGCCGAGAAGTTTGAGAGACCACTGGATATAAAAAAGGTAACGGAGCGTATGCGGGAGCTGTGCCTTTTAAATGACGAGCTCTCCAGAAGAAAGAGCATCCTTCTCGTGGATGACGATCCGACCTTCCTAAAGCTCATTAAAAACTGGCTCGATGAGGAGTACAGAGTCACGATTGTAAATTCCGGAATGCAGGCCATAACGTATCTTGCAAACAATACTCCGGATCTCATTCTTCTGGATTACGAGATGCCTGTCACCTCGGGGCCGCAGGTTCTTGAGATGATAAGAACCGAAGCCAAGACACAGAGCACTCCCGTTATATTTCTCACAGGCAAGGGAGATAAGGAGAGTGTAATGAAGGTTGTGGGCCTAAAGCCCAACGGATATCTCCTAAAAACAATGCCTAAGGAAGAACTGTTGCAGTCGGTAAGGGATTTTTTTATTGCAAATAAGAAAATATAAAGCCTTCCAATAAAGGAAAGATGAAGCATTCTAATGAAGGAAAGATGAAGCATTCTAATGAAGGAAAGATGAAGCATTCTAATGAAGGAAAGATGAAGCATTCTAATGAAGGAAAGATGAAGTCTTCCAATGAAGGAAAGATGAAGTCTTCCAATGAAGGAAGCGGAATATATATATAGCCTTCCCCTTGGGGGGAAGGTGCCCCGAAGGGGCGGATGAGGGGAATGATTAGCACAAATAAAATAGGAGGCTATATGAACGATACAAAGGTAAAGATACTTGAGGCAGTACTTAACGAATTCAAGGAAAAAGGCTCAAAGTTCACCATGGACGATGTGGCAAGTGATCTCCACATGAGTAAGAAAACAATCTACAAGGAATTCGATGACAAGGAAAAAATTTTCGATGCACTTGTTGATTACTGCTTTGATTCCATCAAAGCCAAGGAAGCTGAAATCCTTAACGACAACTCACTTTCCACAGTTGAGAAAATCGAGAAGATCATGATCTGCATGCCGGACAAATACCGCGATGTGGATTTCAGAAAAGTGTTCACACTAAGAGATAAATATCCCAAGATTTACGTCAAGGTTCAGAACAGACTCGAGAACGACTGGGAAGATACAATTGAGCTCATTGAAAAGGGTGTGAGAGAGGGCGTTATCAGACCGCTGCCCATCCCTGTAATAAAGGCCATGACAGAAGCTTCCATAGAGCGCTTTTTAAGCTCAAACGTGCTGATCGAAGGCAATACAACCTACGACGATGCACTTAAAATAATGATAGACATAATAATGAGAGGAATTTGCGTAAGATGATCATAAGGAAAGACAATATATTTTTACTTCAGACTAAGAACTGCAGCTATTTCATGCAGGTTCTGCCGTCAGGTCATATAGAACACATTCATTACGGAATGTCGATTCTTTCAGAACGTCAGTATGAAGAATTGTTAAAAAACGGGGATACAGAGATCCTTGCCGACATGGCGAAGGTTCTTGAAATCAAGCATAAAAATGAAGGCGGCAACATGGTAGTCTATGCACCTGAGTACTACCCAATGTGCCTCGAGGTTATGCCTCTTGAGATGTCAGGCTTCGGGAAAGGCGATATCAGAGAGCCTATGGTTGAGCTGACCTTCAAGGATGGCTCAACAACCTGCGACTTTTTATTTGAAAACGCAGTTATTTCAGACGAGATTACAGCACTTGAGACACTCCCGTCCTCCTATGATGACGGAGATAAGGGCGCTGTAGCAGATCTTCAGAGCGGGGCGACAGTTCCTGCTTACATGGCTGATCATGCTATGCAGCTCGTCATTACTCTTAAGGAAAAATCCAAAGACGTAAGACTTAAGATGATCTACAAGGTTTATCCTGATTGCAATACAATCACCAGAAGCAGCAAACTCATCAACGACAGCAAGGAAGATGTGCGCATAGACAGGCTTCTTTCCAATCAGCTTGATTTTCAGCAGACGGGCTTTAAGCTCACAAGTTTTCATGGACGCTGGGCAGATGAGATGGGTGAGACCTCATCAGTTTGCAATGCAGGAAAAGTTGTCAACGAGGAGCTTGCAGCCGGAGAATCCGGAAGTAGAAGCAATCCCTTCACTATGCTGAGTATGCCGGATACAACTGAGACAGCCGGAGATTGCTTTGGCTTTAATCTTGTTTACAGTGGAAATCACTATAGTGCTCTTTCATCAAACGGCACCTTCCTTAGCAGATTCGTAAGCGGAATCCAGCCCACAGGCTTTGAGTGGCTTCTTAATCCGGGCGAATCCTTTGAGGCTCCCGAGGCTGTTATGACCTATTCCAAGAAGGGCTTTGGAGGAATGAGCCGCAACATGCATGATTTTGTAAGGAAACATATTGTGCGCGGAGAGTGGCGTGATAAGGAGAGACCTATCCTTATCAACAACTGGGAGGCTACATATTTTAATTTTAATCAGAGCAGTCTCTTAAGAATTGCCAAGGAAGCTTCCAAGGCAGGAGTAGAGCTTTTCGTACTTGATGATGGCTGGTTTGGCGCAAGAAATGATGATCACGCAGGCCTTGGTGACTGGGTAGTTAATACCAAGAAGCTTCCCGATGGATTAAAAGGTCTTGCTGAAAAAATAAATGCCCTTGGAATGAAATTCGGTCTCTGGGTTGAGCCTGAGATGGTAAATGAAAATTCTGATCTTTTCAGGAAGCATCCGGAGTGGGCAGTAAGAATCCCCAGACGTGATCACTCTGTTGGAAGAACTCAGATGATACTTGATATGTCCAGGAAAGATGTCCAGGACTATATCATAGATGCTCTGTCAAAGGTGTTTGGCTCAGCTAACATTTCCTACATAAAGTGGGATATGAACAGAATTTTCTCGGACAGATTTTCATTAGAACTCCCGGCTGAGAGGATGAAGGAATTCCAGCACAGATACTACATCGGTCTGTACAGAGTTATGAAAACTCTTACCACAAACTTCCCGCATATTCTTTTTGAGGGATGTTCTGCAGGTGGTAACAGATTTGATCTTGGAATCCTTTCATACTTCCCTCAGATATGGGCAAGCGATGATACTGATGCGGTTTGCAGAATGGATATTCAGAGAGGCTACAGCTATGGTTATCCTGTTAATACACAGGGTGCGCATGTTTCAGCTGTACCCAATCATCAGACACTGCATACTGTTCCGCTTGAGACCAGATTTTCAGTAGCTGCCTTCGGCTGTTTTGGCTATGAGCTTAACCTTGGTGAGCTTGCAGATGAGCAGAAAAAGCAGGTTGCCGATCAGGTTGAATTCTACAAGCAGTGGAGAAAGGTGTTCCAGTTCGGTGATTTCTACAGACTTGATAAGTACCGTTTTATGGTGGTATCAAAGGATAAGTCGGCAGCAGTTGCACTTATTTTCCAGAAGGAGAGCAGACCCAACAACGACTATCTTGCGCTGAAGACTATGGGACTTGCCGATGATAAAGTATACGAAGTTGCAAACCGTCAGGTTGGCGTTAACATCAAGGCTTTTGGAAGTCTCATCAATACCATGGCACCTATCCATGTTAAGCAGGACGGAATCATCCATGGCATCATTGCAAGACACTATAAGATGAATGGTGAGAAGGATGAGGCAATCGCAACAGGCAGCATGCTCAATGGCTGCGGTGTCCGCCTGAATCCCGATTACGGCGGAACCGGCTACGGCGAGGACACCCGCATGTTCCGCACAAACGACGCCCGCCTCTATGTATTTGCGGAAGTGACGGAATAGATGCACATCAACAAATAGAATTATAAGAAAGTACGCCCCAAGGCACAAAATAGATAGCGGACTAGTTTTTCCTTTTTGCTTATTGTGTGCTTTGGGGGCAGATTTTTTTGTTTGGAAATCATAGGTTCTTTTGGTCATTATTATTCCGCCCACAAGAAGTCATACATATTTTCCATTTCATCATTTAGGGATGACCTAATTTGAGTTTAAATCACCCTTAATGAAAATAACCCATTTTGTGGATGAACTTATATGAGTATCTTGTCATCCAATTTACATGATATAAAAAATATGTATGAATTATTTGAAATTTGTTAACGCTATAGATTTTTCTAGTTCATTCAAAAAGATTGCTTTTGCTTATGAAGGATGAACCTGATGGTTAAAATGTTCATCCGATATAGAACAATAATTCAGACTGGATGAACATCAATAATAAATAGTTCATTCAATTTAATGAATGGCCTATTTATGGATGACTAATGATCCCCAGTTGCTCTGGTACTTGAATATCAGATGTGGATTGATGGAAATAAGCATCACAAAAAGAAGAACTGAGAAGTGATCTTTGAACTTTGAGTGAATTCTAATTTCGCTTTATGATTATTTTTATGAAAATTTTATACAATGCTGCATAATCGTTCATTTATACATGCTATGATTATAACCGCTATGAAGAATTGGGACTCATAGTGGTTCTTTTTTGTTGGAAGCGAGGTTACTTCAATAGAAAAGAGATCCTATGTGGATGGACACACAATTTTATGGAGGGAATAAGAATGAGGAGAACGAAATCATTTGGGACAATTATTATCGTTTTTGCAGCTGTTGTATCATTGCTTTTTGGCTATGGCACCTGGTCTTCACACGTATCAGCAAGAAAAGCAGAGGATGATGAAGAGGCGAGTCATGAGATTGATATGAAAAACTTCTTCACAATAAAGGCTCCCGGCTATACACAGCTTGAGAACATCAAGACCGAAAACAATTTTGATGGGACATATTATTATGAAGATATGACATCAGATGGATTAACAATTATTACAAATATGAGCGCTCAGACCACAATACGTGACGCACAGAAGCCGGATGCTTATGCAATTAATTTTGTATGTGAATACGTCGATAATGATGCTATTGTTACGGACTGTGTTCAGGATGAAAAGCTCACAGAGAAGATGGTTTATCCTGTATACAAAATAACATGGGAAAAAGGCTCTAACGAGGACAGCAGACAGGCGGTAGGTGTTGTTATTAAAACTGACCTTTACACTTATTACTTCGGATACAGCTGCCCACTTGATTACTTTGAAGATAACGCTGATTTCTATAATGAGGAGCTTGATGGAATTGAATGGCTTGAGCTGGAAGAATAAACCACTACTATAAAAAATAAGGGGCTGTGAAAAAATGAGAAATCATTTTTTCCAGCTCCTTTTTTGTTGCACAAGACCGGCAAGCGAATGGATGCTTGCATACAAATTCATTTGCCGGTTGTAAGAACATGGAGCACGAAGTGCGGAATGTTCGTGTGCGAAATCGAGTAGGAGTCAGCCTACTCGATTTTTAAGTTTAAATTCTTAATATCTGTTCTGTCTGGAATTAATATCCGCATGGTAATTTGGTTAACATAACGAATGAAAACCAAAATTCTTTGTGTAATAAGTTCACAAAATTTTAATATTCAATTAGTGCAAGTATACAAAACATACAATGAATGGCAATTTTTGGTTGACCTAAGCAATAAATGTGCATAATATATTAACAAAGTTAATATATTAACAACGGAAATAAATCAATGGGAGCGTTAGTGAATTGGATAACAATCCGATAGTCAATAACAGCGATATGAATGAAGCACACAGAGCGCAGTTATTGAAGATTATTCATCAAAAGGAATTACAAAATGAAATATGTTCCAGGGCAGAGCTTGCGAAGATGACGGGGCTCACCCAGGCATCCATAACCAAGATAGTTGCATCTCTTATTGAGAGTGGAATTGTGCTAGAGACAGGTATTATCAAGGGGAGCGGAAACAGGCGTGCGATCGGACTTAAGCTTAATTCTGAGAAGAACTGTGTGATTGGGGTCAAGTTTTCAAGATATATGTACACAGTTGGTATGTTTGATATATCAGGTAAGTTCTACGAACAGACCGAAGTCGAGTTCGATATTACGGATGATCCGATAATAGTCCTTAAGGATATAAAGAAACTGATACGTGAGTATCTTGATAAAAACGAGAACGTTGTGGCAATAGGAATGGCGGTTCCGGGGCCTTATCTTAAAAATGAAGGGCACATAGCTGTTGTGTCACACATGAAGTCGTGGCACGATGTAAATTTCCTTAAGGAATTTGAGAATGAATTCGATAAGCCATTTTTCATAGAACAGGATGCAAACGCCGGGGCCATGGCAGAGTGGTGGTTTGGTAATCATAAAAAGCCCATGAATACACTTGCATACTTCCTAATGGGAGAGGGTGTAGGTTCCGGAATAGTTGAGAATGAGAAGCTTTTATTTGGAAAACAGGGTGCAGCAAGTGAGGTTGGACATATTAGTATAGACTATCGCGGACCCAGATGTGAATGTGGCAATTACGGATGCCTTGAGCTTTACTGCTCTACACGGGTAATGCTTGCAAGAGCAAAGGAAGCTTTGCCATCAATTTTTACTGATAAAAAGCACAAGAGAATTGATGATTACGATGTGATATTCGAGGCTGCAAGAAAAGGCGATGGTGCCATACTCGATATCATGAAGGAAATGGCCCAGTACATAGCCTATGGCTGCGTTACCTTAATAAATGCATATAATCCCGACATCATAGTAATAGGCGATGTCATTTCGAAAGCGGGTGATATTTTATTACCGCAGATAAAAAGAATAGTTGAGGAGAGAACCATTCCTGAGCTGTTTTCACAGGTCGACATTATGATGTCCGAATTAAGTGTTGACCCTACACTTTATGGAGCAGCAGCGATTGCTACTGACAGAGTACTGGGAAAACCCAGTGAATATCTTACGGCAAAATAATTCAGGACATGAATTCCTGATATTTTAGCAATATAAGGGGAGGTTAAAGGCGGCAATGAAAGAAAATCCTTTAATTCTTGAAATGCGAGGAATTACAAAGGTGTTTCCCGGGGTTAAGGCACTTTCAGATGTAACACTCGAAGTCAAAAGAGACTCAATTCACTCGATATGTGGTGAAAATGGTGCCGGTAAATCCACGCTGATGAAGGTATTGTCCGGTGTATATCCTTATGGGACGTATAGTGGTCAGATCATCTTTGACGGGCGGGAGATGAAATTCCGTAATATCAAGGAATCCGAGCAGACAGGAATTGCAATTATTCATCAGGAACTTACGATGATTCCGGAATTGTCAATCACAGAGAATATTTTCATGGGAAATGAGCTGACAAATGGCGGACTTATCGATTGGACAGAGCAGCGAAGAAGGACAGTGGAGCTTCTTGACAAGGTAGGGCTGAATATCAGTCCTGATACGCTTATTAAGAACCTGGGTGTAGGACAGCAGCAGCTTGTTGAGATAGCGAAGGCACTTTCCAAAAATGTTAAGCTTCTCATACTTGATGAGCCTACATCAGCTCTTAATGAGGATGATTCGGCCAATCTTCTTGAACTCATGAGAGGTCTTAAGGAGAAGGGCATCACCTGTATCATGATATCTCACAAACTTAATGAGATTGCTGCAATATCTGATGCTGTTACGGTTATCCGTGACGGACAGACTGTTGAAAGCTATGAAGTAGTAGCCGGACAGGTGGATGAGAACAAGATCATCAGGTCGATGGTAGGTCGTTCGATTGAAAACAGATATCCGGAGCATAAGTCCAATCCGGGAGAGGTCATTTTCGAAGTATCAAACTGGAATATTGAGGATCCTGCAGTCAAGGGCAGGATGGTCTGCAAAAACTCTTCATTTTATGTACGCGCAGGTGAAGTAGTAGGATTTGCGGGACTCATGGGAGCAGGAAGAACAGAGCTCATGCGTTCAATTTTCGGGCAAAACTACGGAATCTATAAATCAGGAACAATCAAAATAAAGGGAAAGAAGGTAAAGCTGAAAACCGTTCAGGCGGCCATAAAGCATGGAATAGCTTATGTGCCTGAGGATCGTAAGAATCTGGGACTTAACCTTTTGGACAGCATCAGAAAAACCATAGTTTCAGCCAACATGGACAAGATTCTGACAAACGGACTTCTGGATTCGACAAAAGAGCTTAAGGCATCTGAGGAGTACAGAAAGGCGCTTCGAATCAAATGCAAGGACGTAGGAGTTGGAGTAAGCACTTTATCAGGTGGTAATCAGCAGAAGGTAGTTTTATCAAAATGGATGTTTACAGAGCCGGATGTGCTGATACTTGATGAGCCTACAAGAGGTATTGACGTAGGTGCAAAATATGAGATTTACAAGCTGATACATGAACTTGCCGATCAGGGGAAGGCAGTCATAATGGTTTCTTCAGAACTTCCTGAGCTATTAGGGGTAGCAGACAGAATATATACAATTTTTGAAGGAGCTATCACAGGGGAACTGAGAGCTGAGGAAGCTGATCAGGAAGCACTAATGAAGCGAATGACAGTTACATCCGCTTAACAACAAATAGGGAAGAGGTTTAAAGTCATGAAATATATTAAGCAGGTTTTAGGGGAAGACCTTCGTCAGTACACCATGGTTCTGGCACTGGCTGTGCTGATTGTTGTATTCAATGTTATATCTGATGGAAGAATGCTCACTTCTTCCAATTTCCAGAATCTTTTATCAGGTAATGCTTACGTCCTTATTCTGGCGCTTGGCATGCTGATGGTTATCGTAATAGGTCAGATTGATCTGTCAGTTGGTAGTGTTGCCGGTTTCTCAGGAATGGTAATGGCTAAGGTAGCAAGTGAATTAAATCTCCCTTGGTATCTGGCAGTGCTTATCGCACTTGCAATCGGAGCACTTGTAGGTGCCTGGAACGGATTTTTCCTTGCAAAGCTCGGTATTCCGGGATTCATCACAACACTGGGAAGTATGATGATGTTCAGAGGCGCAGTTATCTGGATATCTCAGTCCATCTCAGTTCCTGCACCTGAAGAACTCAGATTTTTCGGAGCAGGCTACATGCCTGAGTGGGGACCTAAATTCACAGGAATGAATAACTCAACTCTTGTTTTGGGAATAATCGGTATTATCGCTCTTATAATCGTTGAAGCCAGAAAGTACAAAAATTCCGGACAGATCGCCGGTGCAAAGCAGCCTTTATGGGTTGTAGTAGCAAGAATAGTTCTGATTTCTCTGGTAATAGCTTACTTTACCTGGCTCTATGGAACAGGAAGAGAGGGAACTTCCTTCCCGATACCGGGACTGATTCTCCTTATTCTTGTTATCGTTTATCACATTATTACACAGAAAACCAGATTTGGTCGCCACATCTATGCAGTAGGTGGAAATAAGAGTGCAGCAGCTCTTTCAGGTGTAAATGTAAGCCGCACATATTTCCTTACAATGATGAATATGTCCATGCTTGCGGCAGTTGCCGGAATTCTTTTCGTAGGAAGATCTACAGCAGCAGGTCCTGCTGATGGTAACCAGTGGGAGATGGACGCTATTGCATCAGTATTCATCGGCGGTGCAGCTGTTTCAGGTGGTGTTGGAACCATCATTGCAACCATGGTCGGTGGTATGGTTATGGCAGTTCTTAACAACGGACTTATGCTCATGGGTGTAGGTGCTGATAAGACACAGGTTATCAAAGGTCTCGTTCTTCTTCTTGCTGTAGCATTTGATGTTTACAACAAGAAGGTAGGAAAAGCTTCTATTATAGGAAGACTATTCCCTTCAAAGGAAACAGCAAAGAACTGATAGATTTCCTTTTTTGAGGATAAACAGGAATCTGTAAATTTGTAAGGCGTATCCGGCAGGTAGCGCTGCCTGCCGGCCTTAAATAGAAAAAAGGTTATATTTACCAAGGAGGAAAGTTATGCAAAAGAAAAAGATTATGGCAATGATGCTGTCTGTAGTTCTTACAGCAACTACACTTACAGCATGTAGTTCAGCTCGCGAGGGTTCATCAAGTTCATCTGATGAAAAGAAATCAGAAGCTACAACAGAAACAGCTACTGAAGCTGAGTCAACTGAGGAAGCAGCTGATACAACAGAAGCTACAGAATCTTCAGAAGAGACTGCTTCAGATTCAGAGGCAGAGGCAACTCCTGCAGCTACAGAGGGCTTTGAGGAAGGTGCTACCATCGGCGTTTCACTTCCCTGGCTTGGAACTCAGAACTGGAAAGAAGCTGAGACAATGTTCAAAGAAGAGCTTGAAAAAGCAGGATATAAGCCTTTAGTTCAGGCAGCTGACCAGAAGGTTCCTCAGCAGCAACAGCAGATCGAGTCAATGATCGAGAACGGTGCTAAGGTTATCGTTGTAGGTCCTATCGATGGAACACAGCTTGGTAGCGTACTTGAGCAGGCTAAGGATGCCGGTGTTTATGTAATCGGTTATGACCGCCTCATCGAGAACACAGAAGCAGTTGACGGCGTAGTTCAGTTCGGTAGTGTTCGTACCGGTGAATTACAGGGACAGGCACTCCTTGACGGTCTTAAGAAAGAAAAAGGCGAAGGCCCTTACAACATCGAGCTTTTCGGTGGCGGCCCTGCGGATCCTAATGCTCCTAACTTCTTCAAAGGTGCTATGTCAGTTCTTCAGCCTGAAATTGATGCAGGTAACATCGTTGTAGTATCCGGTCAGACAGAGTTCACACAGTGTGCTACAGAGGACTGGGACAATGCTAAAGCTCAGAAGCGTATGGATTCACTTCTTGCAGGTAACTACTCCGATAAAGAGATCGACGGTGTTCTTTCTCCTAACGATGGTATCGCAAGAGCAATCGTAACAGCTTGTGAGGATGCAGGTCAGCCTAATCCTGTAGTTACAGGTCTTGATGCAGAGAATGAGTCAGTTGAATGGGTATGGCAGGGCAAGCAGTACTGCACAATTGCTAAGCCTACACAGGATCTTGTTGCTAAGTCAATCGAGATCATCAACGACCTTAGAGATGGTAAGGGAATGCCCGCTACAGATGTAACAGCAGACAACGGCAAGAAGGAAGTTCCGATCTACGAGCTTGATCCTACAGTTGTTACAAAGGACAACGCTAAGGAAGTTTTCGCAAACGATCCTGATCGTATGGCCCTTATGGACTAATAGTTTTTGTCATAAAAATATGAGTGGGGCTGTGAAAAAATGATTTCTCATTTTTTCACAGCCCCTTATTTTTACTAAAAACAGTGTTCGCATATGGAGGCAGCATTCAGATGGAGATATAATCAAAGATGAGATGAATTAGTAATTGTGAGTGTTTGACAGAAGGATAGATATGACTCTGAAAGAAGCATACAAAATCCTTGGAGCATCAAAGTCTGATGATGACAGGGAGATAAAGGCAAAATACAAAAGGCTGCTTTTTCTATATCACCCGGATTCAGCTCCGGGTAAAGAGAGGGATTCTCGGGATGATGAAAAGATAAGGCAGGTCATAGAGGCTTATAGGAAGGTCAGGGAATCAGAAGGCGAAAACCATATTGAAAAATATGAGTTTTCCTGGGGCGCTTTTGAAAATAGCGAGGCATTTTCTGAGCGAAATGTGTATGTACAGTTCAGGATATATGATGAGGCGCTGCCGCTATCTAAGATGGCAAGGGGCAGATTTATATGGGATCCGGATATGGAGGAGTTTGCGCTGTTTTCAAAAAGCGTTCTGGAATCATGCAAAGAAGTTATGTCAGATTATCAGGCCATGCCAGATCCGGAAAGGGTGAAAAATATCTTTCATCTGATGATGCAGGAATATGTGCTTCCGGCGGATGCGGCGAGAAAAATTGGCAATAAGCTTCGAGATGATGGGGATAAGGAAATATATCAGTTTGGCGGATTTATAAGCGATGATACCGCTAAGAGCAGACAGGGAACGGTCAGTATAGATACACCGCTTAACATCTTTTTAAGGGAAGACAGGGCTGTGGCAGAGGAGATGGTTTCAGGAAGGATTCTTGGAAGAGTTTCCTTTGATGAAGATGCTCTCTATTATGTGGTGCTGCCTCTGCTTGAGGATCCGGAGATAGAAGTCAGTGCTCTCATAACCAGAACGGATAAGAATAAGCGTGGCAAGGCCCGGATGCATGTTGCGATTTCGATGGCTATCCCGCGGTGGCTGACGGATAAGCCGGTAGTGAATGGGAAACTGATAAAGGAACTTTTGAGATAAGTGCTGAAAAGGCTGTTATTGCAATCAGTGACTTATATTCCTTAGAAAGTATAAAAGATTAGTTAAAGAAAAGTAAGATGTGCTTTGTAAATTATTTTACATACAATAATTGAAGAAAGTTTAAGGATACTTTTAATTACATTATAGCAAGGAATGATTCTACAAATTTGCATAAAAAAATTATTATAGGCACCTGGCATGAGCATTTGTAGAAATCTGAGTGTCGATATGCTGGAGAAATATCCTGCTTCGAAACTCTAATTATTAAAATTGAATCCCATGAGTGTCTTTTTTGACTGAAATTATTTTAGGAGCTTTGCTTATTGCAAGGCTCTTATTTTTTATTTATAGGGAGCTATACTTGTTAAATAAGTTGTTACGTCATCAAAAAGTTTTGAGAGATAATTGACTTACTCCCAAAATGATGGTTATTCCTGCGTGCTGATTTGTTCGCGAATAGACGTAATTCATTAAGGGAGCGCTTCGCCGCAAGCCGGGGAAATTCAGTCAATGGAACCCCAAAAATAGATTATGGTCTACCGTAAAATTTGAGCATTATACCAATGAGATAATATCATTATGAATAGACGTAAAATGCTTAGAATAAAGATTTTTCCTACTTTGAATATTTAAGTCAATAGGTAGCAGAATTCAAATGTTGGAATAACGGCTATTTTTCGATTACGTCTAAATCCAAAATTGTTCGCGGGTAGACTTAACTCATGTAGGAGGAATAATTCCCGCAAGCTAAGACGTGTCAGTCTAAATATGCAATAATGGATTTGTTGGTGTACCATTTAAATATCGGATAAGTCAATACGAAAGATATATGCAATATTGACTGAGGTGTGGGGGTGATTAGGATGCGCACTTGCGCAAACGAAATAATGTGCGAGAGTAACCGCGCTCGGCGCGAGAGGGTTGCAAGAAAAATCCTTTTTATGACATGTTATATAAAATCATGTATAATTTTTTTGATGGAAAAGGGAACACGTAAAATTGTTACAATGATATAGGAACAATGAAGAAATCAGGGGGTGAAGAGAAGTGAAAAGAAGATCATTACTCATATTAGCATTGGGATTATGCACGGTTATGACAGGCTGTAGCTCCGCAAAGGCTTTTAAGGACGCAGTGCAGAGTGCTGAATCTGCTGTGGAAAAGCAGAAGGCAGTTGTAACATCGGAGGAAGTAACTGTTACAGCTGATAATGCAGATAAAGAGGCTACGGATAGTGCAGAGACTCCAAGTGATGTAGCAGAGGCTGGAGATACAAGTGCTGCAGAAAAGGATGGTGATACACTTGCTGCTGCAGAGGAGGGTGCTACAGAAAAAACGGAAAATGTAGCAAAAGCTCTGGATACATCCGCTTCATCAGAAGACGCCTCAAAGCAGTTTGAAGAACTCATTTCAGGGCAGGGAAGCCTTAGCTTTTCCTATTATAGAAAAAATGTATTTAAGGAATCCGATTTTCTCTCATACATTGATGGAATTCTTGTTAAGGTGCCTGCCGACAGGGAGTTTACTCTTGCTGAATTAAAGGATGAATTTAATGAGATTTTTAACTCAGAGGATGGCTATTACGCAGAGGGAGAGGTTAGTTCCGTGAGGTATTCCTATCTGGACTGTGGTAATGACGGTATTCCGGAAATGTCAATTCAGATGACAGGTCCATTCATTGAGCCTGAAAGTGACCTGACACTTATTGTCAAGGAGATCGAGGGTCAGCTTCAGGTAGTTTATGCTTATGTAACCTGGTCGAGAAGCTGGACAGAAATTAACGAGTACGGATTTATATCAGGTGATGGAAGTAACGGAGCCTCTAATCATTGCTGGGATACAGCATGCGTAAATGCAGATGGACAGTACCTGTTCGGTTATTATGAGGAACAGGAATACGATTTTGATATGTTTGCCCACTTTAAGGATCACGACGACTATGATCTTTCTAAGCTGGATGGAAGCATAATGACGTATTCATTGAGGCTTAATGAGTACAGCGAAGATAGTCCTGCTTTTCAGTACTACACTTATGAAGTCTATGATTCCGAAAGCTATGAACCAAAAGAAGTGACTGATCTTTATACGGATAGTGCTTATAAGAAGGTCATGGACTGTTTTAAGGAATATAACATTGTCTCCATGGATGAATATGAAAAGATAAAAAGTGATAAGCTTACCTCTATTGGTGCAACTAAGGAGATAATGTCCGGTAAAAACCTTACCTATAAAGAGATTACTCTGAAGGGTGGAAACAGCAGTGCTTCTGAAAAAGAAACTGAACCTTTAGTAAAAGCTCCTGCAGGTTCAATTCAAAGAGAAATGGCTGATATGGAAGCGCAGTATCAGGACTATGTAAATCTGGATTGGGGCGCTATGAATCAGCATGAAATGAATACTGCAACGGAAGAAATGTTCAATAAGTGGGACAGTGAACTTAACTCGCTATGGAGCAGAATAGTAGAATCTGTAACTCCTGAGGAGAAGGAGAAGCTTCTTG
Source organism: Butyrivibrio sp. AC2005 (assembly GCF_000424145.1). GTDB lineage: Bacteria > Bacillota > Clostridia > Lachnospirales > Lachnospiraceae > Butyrivibrio. The sequence goes on along the minus strand of NZ_KE384138.1, from coordinate 234,766 downwards.
CAGACCAGAGAAAATGGATAAAGTATAAGGAAGAAAAGATTAAAGAAGCAGGAATGGAGGCAGAAGGAGGTTCCATGCAACCGCAGTTAGAGTATGGAATTGCTGATGCACTCACGAGGCAGAGATGCTACGAACTGGCAGAAATCCTGGCTAAGGCAAAGGGTGAAGAATTCACCATCCCTGCGGAGGTCGAAAAGAGCTTTGAATCTGATGAACTGACTCTGGATAAGGTATTTGAAAAGTTTGAAGGTCAGTGGATTTTTGATATAGACAGAGGTGCCGTTATAGGTGTTGAGAGCTCTGCAACATGTGATTATGCCCCTGAAGGAAGTACCTGGACAGTGTGGGTTACAGGTGGAGATACATTATCGGATCTTGATGTTATCGATTACACAGAGGATTCCATTACTTTCCATACAAAGTATGGTACCTTCGATGCATATCATCAGCTCAGGTTCAATGCTAAGGGTAATGTAGAAATGGCTTACGGTACTTCTCTTGATTCTATGGATGATGTACTCACTGCACATTGAAAAAACTGACTTGATATTGAGCGCCTGATGTGTTAGTTTCTATGTTGATGTAAGGAGAAGTAACATGTCAGATTATGTAATTAGCTGCTGTTCTACGGCAGATTTAAACCCAGAACACTATAAAAAGAGAAACCTGGAGTTAGCATATTTCCATTTTCAGGTAGACGGAATTAGCTACTGTGATAACGGTGAGTATCCGATAAACGATTTTTACAAAGCGATGGAAAATGGTGCGATGACCAAGACCTCACAGATAAATGTGGACGAGTACATTGCACACTTTACGCCATTCCTTGAGGCAGGGAAGGATGTCATTCACCTGACTCTCAGCTCCGGAATATCCGGAACTATCAATTCTGCTAACATTGCGGCAGACGAGCTTAGGGAAAAGTACCCCGATAGGAAGCTCTATATAATAGATTCCATGGCAGCCTCTTCAGGTTATGGTCTTTTGATGGATACTATTGCTGATAAGAGGGACGAGGGCCTTTCGATAGATGAGCTTAAAAGCTGGATTTTGGAGCACAGACTGGAAGTCAATCACTGGTTTTTCACGACTGACCTCACCTATCTTGTGAGAGGTGGAAGAGTGTCCAAGGCAGCAGGATGGTTTGGCGGTGCTCTGAAAATATGTCCGCTGCTTAATGTTGATGTGAATGGCAAGCTCACAGCCAGAACCAAGCATCGTGGCAAATCTGCTGTAATACGGGCTACTGCTAAGAGAATGCTTGAGAATGCAAATGGCGGAGCAGCTTACGATGGGAAATGCTATATTTCACAGTCTGCCTGCAGAGATGATGCCGAGGCGCTGATAAAAGAGATTGAGCAGATTATTCCTGCCATGAAGGGTAGAATTGAAGTTTACGATATAGGTACAACAATCGGAAGCCATACCGGCCCCGGAACGGTAGCACTTTTCTTCTGGGGAAAAAAGAGAGAAGACTAATATAAAAAATAAGATTATAATAAAGAGGAGCCATCAATACAGTTTTTGTATTTGATGGCTTTTCCGCAATTTGAATTTTGTAAGGAGATGGCTGTGAAGAATCTGGATGAAAAATACCTGGAACTGCAGAATAATATAAGAGAGTGCGGAAGTCTTGCAGTAGCTTTTTCCGGTGGTGTGGACTCTACATTTTTGCTGAAGGCTGCGAGAGATGTACTTGGTGAAAATGTGATAGCCATAACCGCAAGATCTGTCTCTTTTCCTGAACGGGAACACAAGGAGTCTGAGGATTTCTGTAAGGAAAATAACATAGAGCAGATAGTGGTGGATGTTGATCAGATGAGCATCGAGGGATTTAAAAACAATCCTCCCGACAGATGCTACCTCTGCAAAAAGGTTATTTTCGAAACCATAATCGCGGAAGCAAAAAAGCGTGGAATAGATGCGGTGGCAGAGGGCTCAAATGCAGACGATGTGACAGACTATCGCCCTGGAATGAGAGCAATAGAGGAGCTCAAGGTAAAGAGTCCCCTTAAGAGCGCAGGGTTAACCAAGTCTGAAATAAGAGAACTGTCTCACAGACTTGGACTTCCAACCTGGTCGAAGCCATCTTTTGCCTGCCTTGCAACCCGTTTTGTCTACGGCGAAGAGATCACGGAAGAGAAGATAAGAATGGCAGGGGCTGCCGAGGAACTGTTGTTTAGCCTTGGCTTTTCACAGGCAAGATGCCGCGTCCACGGTGATATGGCGCGGATTGAAATACTGCAGGGTGAGTTCGATAAGATTCTTCAGACAGATATCAGAGAAAAAATAGCAACAGAGATAAAAGGACTTGGTTTTTCCTATGTGTCGCTTGACCTGCAGGGTTATCGTACCGGAAGCATGAATGAGGTGCTTTAAATGCAAAAATCAGCAACAAAAGACCTGACAAACGGCTCACCCATGAAGCTTATTCTCGGCTTTGCCGTACCAATGCTCATGGGTATGCTTTTTCAGCAATTTTATAACGTGGTGGATACCATGATTGTTGGTAAGTTCCTGGGCAAGTATGCCCTTGCGGGTGTCGGCAGCACAGGCTCCATCAACTTCATGATAGTAGGCTTCTGCATGGGCGTATCCGGAGGCTTTTCAATTCCCATAGCCCAGACCTTTGGGGCAAAGGACTTTAACGGATTAAAAAGATATTTTGGAAATGCCATCGTTCTATGTGTGATCCTTGCTGCGGTAATGACCTTTTTATCAACCGTGTTCTGCAGGAAAATACTGATAATGATGAACACTCCCGCGGAGGTAATGGATCATGCCTATGGCTACATCTTTGTGATTTTTATGGGCATCCCGGTCATATATATGTACAATCTGCTATCGGGAGTTCTTAGGGCGGTCGGCGACAGTAAGCACCCGGTTATGTTCCTTATTATTGCATCGTTTATCAACATCGGACTCGACCTTCTTTTCATAATTGTGTTTGGACTCGGTGTTACGGGAGCAGCACTTGCAACTGTTCTGTCCCAGCTGGTGTCAGGAATTCTGTGCCTCATTTTTATTATAAAAAGTGTGGACATTTTACATGTATCGAAGCGCGATATGACGCTTGAGAGACATCATGTTTTTAAGCTGTTCAATATGGGAATTCCCATGGGACTTCAGTATTCCATAACCGCCATAGGAAGTGTGCTGTTGCAGGTTGCGGTAAACGGACAGGGTGCTGATATCGTAGCAGCCGTTACCACCGCAGGAAAAGTCGGAATGTTTTTCTGTTGTCCTTTTGATGCACTTGGGTCTACCATGTCTACCTATGGTGGCCAGAACGTTGGGGCAGGAAAGCTCGACAGACTTGGCAAAGGCCTAAGAGCGGCCGGACTTGTCGGATGCGTGTATGCAGTCACAGCCTTTGGAGTCTTGTATTTCTTTGGAAGAAGCTTTGCAATGTTATTTGTAAATTCCGGAGAGAGTGCTGTGCTGGATTTTGCGCACACCTATCTTATCTGGAACAGCCTGTTCTACATACCGCTTGTATTTGTTAACGTAGTAAGATTTTTAATCCAGGGTATGGGATACAGCATGCTTGCTATTCTTGCCGGAGTATGCGAGATGATTGCAAGAGCCGCAGCATCGCTGATCCTTGTTCCCTTCATCGGATATACCGGAATCTGTCTTGCAAGCCCGCTGGCATGGATATTAGCGGATGTATTTCTGTTTCCGGCCTTCTTTTACACCAAAAAGAAGCTAATGAGAAAAATGGGAGACGCAAAAGATTTGTCGGATGACAAGGAAAATAAACAATAACCACAACAACATGGAGACTAGGCTATGGATAAAAAAGAAATGCAAAAACTCCTTCAGCAGGTGGCTGACGGAACAACCTCAGTAGACGACGCTTTATTAAAGATAAAGGAAGCTCCTTACGAGGACATGGGATTTGCAAAGCCCGATTTTCACAGAGGTTTAAGACAGGGGGCAGCCGAGGTTATATACGGAGCAGGAAAAACACCTGAGCAGGTGCTTGAGATTACAAATAAGCTCAGAAGTCACGGCCAGAAAACAGTGCTTATAACAAGAATGAAGGAAGAGGCAGCACAACTGTTGCAGCAGAATATAGATGATTTTACCTACGACGATTACAGCCATATAGGCATCGCAGGGCCTTTACCTGAAAAGGACGGCAAGGGAAAAATTGTGATTGCCACAGGCGGAACAAGTGATATTCCTGTTGCTGAGGAGGCTGCGAAAACGGCAGAGGTTTACGGTAACGAAGTTGTAAGGCTTTATGATGTGGGTGTTGCCGGAATTCACAGGCTGTTTGCACATATGGATGAAATAATGTCAGCAAAAGTAATTATCGCGATTGCCGGAATGGAGGGGGCTCTTGCAAGTGTGATCGGAGGCCTGGCAGACTGTCCCGTAATTGCTGTTCCGACAAGCGTCGGCTATGGCGCATCCTTCGGGGGAATATCGGCACTTCTGTCAATGCTCAATTCCTGTGCAAGCGGAGTCAGCGTGGTGAACATAGATAATGGATTTGGTGCGGGATATCTGGCATCTATGATAAACCACCAGTAAATGATATGCAGATAATAAAATGACTAAAAAATGGAGATTTTAAAAATGTACGATTTTACTACATGTCCTGACAGACGTAATACAAGCTCATATAAATACATGGATATGCTGAAAATGAATCCTCAGGTTCCGGAGGGAATAATACCCTTATCCGTAGCAGACATGGAGTTCAAAAACGCCCCGGAAATAGCAGAAGGGGTATATGAGTATATGAAAAACAGCGTCCTTGGATATACCGCTCCCACCGAAGGGTTTCTTCAGGCTGTCACAGACTGGATGAAGAAGCGCCATAACTATGAAATTAAAAAAGAGTGGATTGCAGTGTCGGACGGCGTAGTTCCGGCGCTTAGCGATCTGGTAAGGGCCACATCTGATGAGGGTGACGGAGTCATCATTCTTTCACCTGTCTATCATCCCTTTAAGCAGACTATTGAAGAGAACAACAGAAAGGTTGTGGAAATCGATCTCATAAACAAAGGCAGAACCTATGAGATTGACTATGATAACCTGGAAAAAGCAGCGTCTGATGAAAAGACAAAGACTATCATTTTTTGTAATCCCCATAACCCCATCGGACATGTATGGACAAAAACAGAGCTTAAAAAGGTCTATGATATCTGCGTAAAAAACAATGTATTTATAATAGATGATGAAATTCACAATGACCTTATAATGCCCGGGTATGAGCATACTGTGATGGCCAAAATAGCGCCTGATGCCGGAATGCACATGGCTGTATGCACTGCACCCAGTAAGAGCTTTAATCTTGCGGGGATGCAGACCTCGGCAATCATTATAGAAAACCGTGATATCAGACGCTTGTATTATAAATCCCGCGGAAGAGATCACAGATATTCTGTCAATGTTCTGGGCATGGAGGCCTGCAGGATTGCCTATACGAAGTGTGAAAAGTGGCTTGATGAGTGTATAGATGTCATCCATGAAAATGCTGTATATTTCGAAGAATTCATGAAAAAACACTTCCCGGAAATTGTTGTATATCCACTTGAGGGAACATACCTTTTATGGTGTGATTTCAGACCCTGGGGAATGGATGAAAAACAGCTTGAGGAGTTTATGACAAAGGAAGCTCTGTTATTTGTGGATGAAGGCTACATCTTCGGAGATTCGGGAAAAGGCTTTGAAAGATTTAACCTGGCCTGTCCTGAGTTTGTGATAGAGGATTCACTGAACAGGCTTCTTAATGCAAAAAAACATTAACATTTTAGTGAAATTTAATTATTTACAAATACATAATTATTTTATTAGTGTTATGATGATATTGTGATTATAATTCGCTGTATTTTTGTGCTAAAAGGATTAAAGTATGAGACACGCAAAACAATTGGCAGCTTTTCTTACAATTATCATAGCACTATTTTTATTTGCAGGGACTGCTTTTGCTGCTTCCAAGCAGACAGGGGAGACCCTGACCGTTTGTGTGCCGGTGGACCGTTGTCCGATATTTTATATGGATGATGCGGATGAGATAGTCGGTATTGGCGTCGATCTGATGACTGCAGCTGCAAAGGATGCCGGCTATAAAGTCAATTTTGTAAAAATGCAGGAGCCAACTCTTAAGGATGCTCTCGATAATTCAGAGTATGATCTTATTATGCCCTTTGGAAGTGCTATTTCCAGTACGGCAGGTCAGACCAGTATTGTTTCCGAAAATCTTATTCAGACTCCCTTTACCCTTGTCACAGTTAATAATAAGGAATTACATGACTTAAATAAGCTTAAAGTGGGTATGTTAAAGTCTCAGGCCGGCGTGGCTGAGACTATTAAACAGTTATACCCCGGAATAGAGATAACTCTAAGCGAAGATATGGCGGCAAGCATTGCTGCACTTAAGGCCGGCAAAGTTGATGCGCTATTACATAACTCATATGTGTGGAGTTATATCCTCCAAAGGCCTGCATATTCTAATCTGACAATGCAGCCTGCATCCATGATTTCCATGGATTTCAGGGCAGGTACGCTTGATACGCCCAAGGGACATGAGATTATCGACCGCCTTAATGAAGGAATTGCAAAAATGCCTGAAACCAGGAAACAGGCTATAGTTCTGGATTATACCACCAGGAAACTCTATAAATATGACTGCATGGATTATATATATGAGTACGGACTGATTGTAGCAGTATTCATAGTGGTTCTGGTGATTATTTGCATCGAAATTCAAAAACTCAAGAAAGCGGAAAAAGTTGCTGCAGACGCATCAAAGGCTAAGTCCCTGTTCCTTGCCAACATGTCGCATGAAATCAAAACTCCCATCAATACCATAATGGGAATGGGTGAGATGATTTCACGAGAAACAGATGATCCTAAAATAAAGCAGTATACTTACAGCATCAGCAGGTCTGCAAGCTCTCTGATGGCACTTATTAATGACATTCTTGATTTTTCAAGGATGGAAGCAGGAAAACTAAAACTGAGGAATGATCCGTATCATCTTTCAAGCCTTCTGACCGATGTCAACGTAATGATAAAAGGCCGTGCTGAAAGTAAGGATCTTGACTACAGAGTTGAAATAGATGAGGACATTCCCGATGAACTTGTTGGTGATGAAACAAGGTTAAAGCAGGTTATAATCAATCTTCTTACCAATGGTGTTAAATACACTGCAAAGGGCTTTGTCCTTCTGAAAATTGATTATGAAAAAGTTGATGAAGATACAGTGGACCTCAAAATAATGGTTGAGGATACCGGTATCGGAATGAAGAAAAATGAAATAGACAAGCTCTTTAATGCATTTGAGAGGCTTGATGAAGCTCACAACAGGACCATTGAAGGTACAGGACTTGGCATGAGCATTGTCAAGCAGATTCTTGATGCTATGGAAAGTACGCTGAATATTGAAAGCGTATATGGAAGTGGCAGCACTTTTTCCTTCACAGTCAGACAAAAGGTTGAAAAATGGGATAGGATAGGAAATTACAATGAGACTGCTAAAATCGTCGTATCGAAGCAAAGCAACTATCGTACAAGTTTCATTGCTCCAAAGGCAAAGATTCTGATTTGTGATGATACAGAGATTAATATAACAGTAATCAAGGGACTTCTTGAACCAACCCAGATGCAGATTGATTCGGCGCAGAGCGGAAAGCAGGCGATAAAGTTCCTCGAGAACACAAAATATGACATTCTGCTGCTGGATTATCGCATGCCTGAAATGGATGGCTTAGAGCTTCTTAAACGCATAAAAAGCGATTTGGACAACCTGAATTATTATAGTGTCTGCATAGTCCTCACTGCCAATAATATTGAAGGTGCGAGGGAGATGTATCTCAAGGCAGGTTTTGATGAGTATCTGGAAAAGCCGGTAAAGGGAAGACAGCTTGAGGAGATGCTTCTTCGATTCCTTCCCGAGGACAAGGTTACTATGTGCGCAGATTCTGATAAGGATACAAAGCCTCAGAAAATCAGTAAACAGACAGAAGATGCTCAGGTGGAAAATGTTACAGCAGAGAATACTTCATTAGAGAATACTTCAGCAGGGGATGTTACGTTAGAAAATGCTTCTGTTGATGAGCACTCGCAAAAATTGCAAAAGCTTCAGGACGAGGGCCTTATCGATGTCGAGACAGGTATAGAATATGCCGGCTCAGAAGAACTGTTCGTTGAGACACTGCGATTTTTCAGAGATGGTATAGACAAAAAATGTGATGAGATCCAGGAATTATATTTCAATGAAAATTTAGAAGATTACACTGTAAAGGTACATGCACTAAAGAGCTCAGCAAGGCTGATAGGGGCAAAAGAATTGTCTGAGGAAGCCAGAAAGCTCGAGGAAGCAGGTAAGCAGGGCGACCTCGATTACATAAAGGAAAACACGGCTGAAGTATTACAAATGTATGGCAAGTACAAAAAGATCCTCACGGGTCTATGATATAAGTGTAATTTTTGCTTGGCATATCAGTGGTTTTGGGGGGATAATAAACGGATTGGGGGAAACTAAAAAGTTACGTTTGGGGAAATAAAATGACAAATTATACATACATAGTTGAATGCGCAGATGGAACGCTCTATTGTGGTTGGACAAATGATCTTGAAAAAAGAATTAAGGCTCACAATGAAGGAAAAGGCGCTAAGTACACGAAGCCAAGACTTCCCGTGAAGCTTGTTTATTATGAAGAGTTTGACACAAAGGAAGAAGCCATGAGCAGGGAGTGGAATATTAAACAACTGTCGCGCAAACAAAAAATGAAACTAATTTTCAGTCATCTTTAATTTTTATAAATTTTTCATCCGGAAGATTAATAATCTTTTTATAGTTACCTTATAGTTATTTAGCCTGGATTTTATCGGTATTTCTTAAAATATATGTAGTAGATGTATGATAGCGAGGAATGTTGTCGGCTATCTGTAAATTGATGAACAGGCAAAATAATGTAACTGTTACAAGTGGCTATTGAAAGGATCTGCAGATGAAAAAGGGAATGGTTGTGGGATTATCTATCATGGCCTTAATAGGATTCTGTATTGTTCTTTTTTACCAGGTTACTCACATTGACAAACCTGTGGTAAGAAAGAGCATGGTCTCAAAGCGCACAAATATAATAGATTTCGTCACGGAAACAATATCTGATGAGGAAACTCCCTTAAGCGCAGAAATTGAAGATGAAGAGCCGGAAGATGGCATCAGTGTAAAAAACAAAAATAAAATTCCCCAAAAAGAAATTGAATCATCTGAAATAACCTCATTTTACTGCAACTTCTCTACCTTGTATGAGGAGGATACTCACACTATGGGCAATAAGCAGTGGAAGCTGAGGGCTGATTTTGATGGAAAAACAGTTAAAGGAAGTTATAAAGCCTTTAATTCTGACAGCAATGATGAGAGAAGATTTGATGCAGATAAGTCCTTTATGAAGGAGCTTTTTGAAATCATAAGGCGGTATGACCTTGCTTCTTATAACGGACTTGATAATGAAACAAAGGGCATCCCTGACGAGTATGGCGCGACACTCAGCGTGATGTTTGAGTCCGGTGAAAACATCTATGCCAGTGATAATGCGGAGAATTTCCTCCCTATAGATGCGGAGGATGCATTTGTGCAGCTATTTGCCAGTGCATGCGCAAAGGGAAGCGATGTCATCGGTGTATCTGTTACCGGACATTATGAGGATGTGGAGGTTAGCGGAGGACGCGGCCATATCAGCTTTCCGCTTGTCCATCTGGGAAGAACAGATGCTTTTGGAAAAGTTGATGAACTTAAATATCCGACAGAGGATGAACTTCACGAAGCTATAGATAATATCAATTCCTTTGAGATGGATGAAGCTCTTGCTGCTAAGGACAGTTTTGAAAAAGGCAGTAAGGACAAAGAATTATTCTATGACAGTGACCTCTTTGTAACAAGAAACGATACTGAGGTTATATCTCTTTATGTCAGAGAAAACTCCCGCAGGGATGTAAATAGCAGTAGTATTTCATCATTCTACAGAACCTATAACGTGGATTCCATAACAGGAAATGAACTGGAGTTTTCTGATGTTTTCAGAGACATACAGGGACTTCCGGGTCTGATAGAAGAGCGTCTGCGGAAAAAGTATCCCGGGCATAAATTTGATAAAGACATAGAAGAACATATCAGAAAATCAATCACGGAAAATGACGGTGATGTATGTTTTGCATTGGGCAATGGCTTTACTCATATTTTCATAAATGAAGGCGTAGCAGATAATGAGCCCGGCAGTTATCACGTGACCTTGCCCTTTGAGGATAATACGAAGCTCATCAGTAATTTTTATACCGCATATCCTGAAAAGACATTCACAAGACTTGACTATGATACAGACTACTTCTTAAGAGGCGGTTTGGATTTCAGAATGGAATATGAAATTGATGAAGAAGAGGATATAACCTGGCGAGGCATTTCAGGTAGACAAACCGAAGAGCTGTCTCTTTACGGATATGCTCCGGAGGTTTATCTCACAACAATGAAGGATAAGAATTATCTGTTCCTGAATGTGCCTACGGGGGATGTGAGTTTTTACGGGATAGTTTATGAGATAACAGAAAACGGAATTGAAATCCCTGAAGACAATGGGGATCTCGGACTTTCCGTTATTCCTGAGACAACCCTGGATCCGGATTATGTTCTCATGTATGTCAACGAAGTAATAGACGGGACAGTATGCTTCATGTATCCCACCGGAGTTTTCAAAATTGACGATGATGGATTCCCTGTGCCTGCTTCAAAGGAGTTCAGGCTTACAGGAGGAAAAGTTGCTATTCGCGAGAGTGGAAGATACAATCCGAGAAATTCTGCGGATGCATCTCACTCGGGAGGCATGTTCTATGTTGCCGAAGGGACAGAAGTTACGCCTTATGCATCTGACTTATCGAACTATATTGATTTCATAACGGTCGGAGAAGATGAGAGCAGAATCATCAGATTTACAATTGATAAATTTTCTTCAGATATGAAACTTGATAATTTCGGCGGACTTGATAAAGTATTTAAGTGAAGCTTCGCTTTAAAAATATAACAACTGAGGCCGAAATATGAATTTAAAACTGCAAATCCAAAAACAGAATTATGATGAATTAGCAGCTAAATATGCTGAAGTAGAGAAGATAGCAACCAACCTTCTGAAGGAAGAATTTTCAAGAACAGGCATTGCTATCATGCAGCTCCCGAGCAGAATAAAGAGTTGGGAATCTGTTGAAGCCAAGTTTATGAAAAAGCCTGACAGATATTCCAAGGTAGAGGAGTTGACAGACCTGCTTGGACTGAGAGTCATATGCTATTTCCTGTCGCAGGTTGATGAAGCGGCAGAAGCTGTGAAAAGGATATTTGACTGCGATCTTGAACACTCGGAGGATAAGCGTCATAGCCTTCCGCCGGAAGCTTTTGGATATCTTTCACTTCATATTCAATGCAGTTTGAAAAAGGATATGGGCTTTCCCGAAGAACTCACAGAACTCTCTTTTGAAATCCAGCTTCGGACAATTCTCCAGCATGCATGGGCCGAGATAGAGCATGATCTTGGATATAAAACCGTGCTTGAAATACCGCGAAATGTGCGCCGAGAATTTGCACGTATAGCCGGTCTTCTTGAGATAGCAGACAATACCTTTGAAAATATAAAGAATTCCATAGGCGAATATGAGACAGAGACTCTTCAGCGTATCCATAACGATACTGCTGATCAGATGTCTCTTGATATGCTTACACTGAATGCCTTCATGAAGTACAGTAACGCAATGCAGAACCTATACTGTGATATGACACAGCTGACCGGAGGAACCATGATGCCTGTAGGCGCTGAGGGTTACCTGTCAATTCTTGAAGAGCTTGGCATCAAAACTCTTGGGGATCTGCATGCCCTTGTTAATGAAGAACACGATCATGTGCTGCAGCTGCTGCAGCATGCCCTTCAGTTTTCCGATCTTGAGGAGATAACCTCCAATGCTGCTTTGTTCTATCTGTTCAGAGCAAGAATGGTCTGGGGAGATTATTCACGAAAAGAAATAACTGAGATTTACTACAGGGCAACTGAAGACCGTAAGAAGGCCGAGAGCAATACGAAGATTGTAATCGGCCTGCGGAAGGAACTGCTTAATGTTAAGGAGAAGGTTTTTAGAAATGGTATATGAAAATGTGTTGGCAGCGGTAGGCCATACACCGATGATAAGACTTAACAGAATTGCAGATAAGGATGGTGCTGAAATTCTGGTTAAATTCGAGGGTATTAACATAGGCGGATCAATTAAGACCAGAACTGCGCTTAACATGATCCTTGCTGCTGAAAAACAGGGACTTATAAAAAAGGACACAATAATAGTTGAGCCAACAAGTGGAAATCAGGGCATAGGCCTTGCTCTTGTAGGAGCAGTAAGAGGCTACAAAACAGTAATAATCATGCCTGATTCAGTAAGTGAAGAACGCAGGAAGATAATTAAGCATTATGGTGCGGAAGTGGTACTCATACATGATGATGGGGATATTGGAGCGTGCATAGAGGAGTGCCTTAATACAGCACTTAGAATGAGGGAGGAAAATCCAAATGTTTTCGTACCTCAGCAGTTTGAAAATCCTAACAACACCATGGCTCATAAACACCATACTGCCTTGGAGATAATGGAGCAGGTTGAAGGACCGATACACGGCTTTTGTTCCGGTATAGGTACAGGTGGAACAATCACGGGAATAGGAGAAGTGCTGAAGGCGCAATATCCCGACATAGAGATTTGGGCTGCCGAGCCTGAAAATGCCGCTATACTTGCAGGTGGTAATATCGGAACCCATCTCCAGATGGGAATAGGCGACGGAATTATTCCGGATATTCTTAATCAGTCCATTTACAGTAATATATGTATAATTACGGATGATGAAGCCATAACAATGGCACAGAGGCTTGCAAGAGAGGAAGGAATCATGTGCGGAATCTCAAGCGGCACTAACGTAGCGGCTGCAGTAAAGCTTGCTAAGAAATTAGGAAAAGGTAAAACTGTAGTGACAGTTCTGCCCGATACAGCAGAGAGATATTTCTCAACGCCGCTTTTTGACGAATGATAAAACGTGTTTTGATAACGACTGCAAAATCATTGGAATTTTTTGCGAAGTTGTTGTAAAATACTGAATGCTGCGCTTAAATTTTTATATGTATCGGGAGTTAAAAAGTGACAAAGGAAGAATTTAAAAATGCCCTCCTCGCAGAGGGCTTTATCTGTGAAAAAAGCGGTAATTATCCTGCAGTAGTCTGCGATGCAAAGGATGTCAGAAATATCGCAAAGAAGGTTAAGGCAATTGCTAAGGATAAAGAATATACTTCATCATTTGCCATAAGATGTTACCGCGAAGGAATGGAACTCATTTCAAAGGACGGAGTAGTATCATGGAATAATAGTGATACTGTTAACCAGGAAGAGGTAGCGGAGGAGCCTGTATTAATTTCAGAGCCTATACCGATGACTGCAGTTACTGAGGATGTAAGTGCTTAAAGTGGAACACAGGAGATGAAATGAGACTTATTTTTGTAAGACATGGGGAACCTGATTATGATAAGGATTGTCTTACCGAAAATGGTAAGAAGCAGGCCATAAGTGCCGCCATGAGACTTAAGGATGAAAATATAAAAAGCATATTTTCATCACCCATGGGGCGTGCTAAGGAAACTGCATCGTACACCGCAAAGAGTCACGGACTTGATGTAAATATTCTCGATTTCATGCATGAGATAGACTGGGGAGACAAGGATTCAGAGACCGCTGATAAAGTCCCCTATGACGGACATCCGTGGACTCTTGCCTACAGGGTTCTCACAGATACAGCTGATTATGTCGGATCATCCAAATGGGATGAACATCATTTTTTCAAAGACAATATCTGTATGGACTACTATAAAAAAGTGTCTGAGGGCTTCGATGAATTTCTTAAAGACTTTGGTCTTGTAAGAAAGAACGGACTATATGAATGCAGGGAAGAAAACGATGATACCATAGCGCTGTTTGCGCATGGAGGCTCAGGTGCGATTATGTATTCCCATGTTCTCAGCCTTCCGTTTCCCTTTGTATTGACATCAATGCCCTACGGAGTATGCTCTGTTTCGATCATTGAGTTTTCCGGCCGGGAGGGGGAGCTTGTCATACCAAGACTTGAGCTCTTTAATGATATGGGACATATCGAGTGCTTCAGGCAGGAAAAATTACATTTTGAAAAATAAAATAATAGAATATACAAAGGCTGGAGCCATTTTAACATGGTTTCAGCCTTTTTGGTTTAAACTCAATCTGCAGCTGCAGCCTTCTCGAAGAGCATTTCAAGGGCTTCAGGTGTCACAGAACCAACCTGATTGTATATGACTTCGCCTTTCCTGTTAAGGACTATTGTCTGAGGAAGGGCGCTGGAGCCGTTTACTATTCCGAATAAGGTTTCGTCGTCATCATCGATGGCGAAGGGAATATCCCAGCCATTTTCGGTGATGTAGGCTTCAACATCTTCGGTTGTGAGATTGGCATGAACAGCCAGCATGGCGATGTCGCCTTCGTGCTTATGGAAGAGTTCATTAAAGTGTGGAAGCTCCTTTACGCAGGGACCACAGTAGGTTGCCCACAAGTTGATGAATACTACCTTGCCTCTGGTATCGGCCAGATTAAAGGTGCTTCCGTCTAAGCATTCGGTTTCAAAAGTCTTGAGGCGCTGTCCTACTTCATAGCCCTCGGGTGCAGTACTTTCTTCGGCCTGAGTTTCAGAAGCAGCATCTTCATTGACTTGAGTTTCAGAAGAGGCACTTTCGTTCATCTGTGCTTCAGGGGTGGATTCTTCATTTACCTGAGTTTCAGGTATAGTGCTTTCATCCATATTTGCCTCAGAGAACGTGCTCTCGCTAACCTTAGCTTCAGGAGCAGCTTTTTCTGATTTTGTCTTAAGAGAAGGGTCAAGGAAGTTACTCCAGATAATTGCAAACACGAGAACAAGAACTGCTACGCAGCCTATGACAGGAGCAGCCTTCTTAACTTTATTTTCTTCTTCTGTATTTACAAATTCTTCCTTATGGGGCTGGATGAGTGTGAGATTACCGGCCTTCATGGAAAGCGCACCCTGGTTACAGCGGGCAACGCACTGGGCACAGTGAATACATTCATGGTCACCCACGGTTTTAACATCCATTTTGCAGAATCTTACGCAGGCGCTGCAGTTGTTACAACGGTTCGTGTCGACCTTTACTCCGATGACTGCAAGCTTGTTGAACATTCCGTAGATTGCGCCAAGGGGGCAGAGAAAACGGCAAAATGATCTGTAGCAGAAAATGCACGCCAGTATCACAATTACCATGATTATGAATTTCTGGGTGAAGATTGGACCAAGTATTGATAGAAAGCTTGGATTTTTGGGAAGCATTAACATGGCACCTTCAGAGGTTCCTGCGGGGCATATGTATTTACAGAAGCCCGGAACAGGTATTCCCTGGAAGATTCCGTAATAGACGGGAATCGACACCACAAAGACGACAATGATTATATATTTGAGATAACTCAGAGCCCTTGTGAAGCGGCTCTTTTTTAATTTGGGAGTGGGAAGCTTGTGTAACAGTTCCTGGAGCATACCAAGTGGACATATCCATCCACAGATGGTTCTTCCAAGGAGCATGCCATAGAGAAGAATGATTCCAAGTACGTAGAATCCGATATGCTTATTAAGAGACCCAAGTGCATTCTGAATTGATCCCAGGGGACAGGCGCCTATTGCTCCGGGGCATGAATAACAGTTGAATCCGGGAACACAGATGGCCTTAGATTTTCCTGTGAAAATTTGACCCTCTGCAAAGCCCTTCAAATGAGCATTATAAAGAAGAGCGCTATAAAGCTGAATGATCCTTCGCTTTGTAGGCTTGTGCGCTTCCCACCATGATACGTTTTCTAAAGATTGATTATTATCCAAGGCCTATACACTCCGTACAAATTTTAGATGCCTTAATAAGCACATCACTCATGCTTCCGTTGAAGATACCGATAATGATGAATGCTATGGCTAATGCCAGGACGGCAAGTCTGACTTTGTTTATCAAACTGTTCGTCCCTGTGTCAGTCACATTCTTACCTATATCGATACCTGTTGCCGGCTTGTCCTGAGTATCATCATAAATACCGAGGAAGGTACATAGTAGGGCTACAATGACTATCAGAACAAATAAAGGTAAAACAAAAACAGCTTTATCTGCTATTGCTTCTGCAGTGTATATATCTGCCATGGGATTTTCCACACGTGCAGTCAAACCTTTCTGGTAAATTGAAAAATCAGACACGATCAGTACTGCGGCAGTTATAATGCACAAAATAGATTCGATTGTCAGTAAAACTGTTCTTTTATTCATTGCTGAAACCTCATAAATTTTCTGAATAAACTATTTTTCATAACAATCACCATTCCCTCGAAAATCCGAAACATAGATAAGGGGATAGAGTATTGCTTTTTAGAAAAATCATAAAATCGATAAATATGCCCGGATACTGCGTGGTTACATAGTTTAATTATACTCTGACAGGCTTTGATGCTCGATTAAGAAACTATTAAATATTCGGAGGCTATAGGGATTTTTGTTAAAAAAAAATAATTAATTTATTTATTTTTCGATAAGAGGTAGTTCCATGGGGATGAAAAAAGCGAAAGTGCCATATGAACACCTTCGCTTCATATTTGTAGAGACTTATATTCGGTTAATTAAATTCTTCCAATGCTTCAACAATCTTCGCATATGCAGGCTTAGGGTTATAGTCTTTGTCAAAAAGTCTGGAATTGGTTGTATCTCCCTCGCGATAATGATCTACGAGTCCAAAGACGGTCACATTTGTAATATTGGCAGGTCCGCCATTGTCTGTATCAAGCTCACAGAGCATTTTGAATATCTGTCCATATTTGTCTGCCTGCTTTTCGAACTGATCATCGGTTTCTGCATCGACTCCAACGGAAAGCTCTGTTATATGAATCTCTAATCCGAGCTCTGCAAATTTTTTGATAGCCGATTCGATATCAGAATTCGAGGGATAGGAGATTCCCCAGTAACCTTGCATACCTATACCGTCTATAAGGTCTTTTTCTTTCAGAGATTCACAAAGCTTGTAAATAGCATCAGTCTTTGGAGCCTGATAAGTGTTGTAGTCATTGTAGAATAGCTTCACATCATCCGCAGCATATTTTTTTGCATAAGTAAAGGCCATCTCAACGTAATCGGAACCAATTGTCGCATACCAGGGATTGTCTGCGTTTTCAAGCTTTGTTCTGCACATGAAACCGCTGTCAGGATCGGCACTGTCAGGATCAACTGCTTCATTGACAACATCCCAGCAATAAACAACACCGGGATACTCTTCCTGAACATGTGTCATAAGCTGTCTGATGTAGCTTTCCATTCTGAGCAGCATAGTTTCTTTTGAAACATAGTCGCCATCTTCTGTGTAGCCCTCTCTGAAAAACCATTCCGGAGCCTGGGTGTGCCACACAAGAGTATGTCCGCGCATTTTCATACCGTTTTCCTTACACCACTCAAGAGTTGGATCTATTGAATAGAAGGAGAGAGCAGGCTCTTCGTTACCGTTTTTCAGGTTTTCCTGTGAACCCATCTGATCGAGTATGTAGCAGCTTTTCATAAGATTTGTCATAGTGCAGCTGTTAAAATGTTTCTTGCAAAGCTCCATATATTCAGGAATATTAAGCGTCTGATTTTCAAGAGTGCTTCCGTTTATTCCGACACCAAAGGTGAAGAAATTCTTGCTGAGATCTTTTAAGATTGCATCGTCTGATACAGGAGCTTTAGCTTGTGTGGAGTCTTTTTCTTGGTTATCTTCATCTTCTAATGTTTTGCCGGTTTCCGTATCAGTTTTTTCGGTGACTTCATCTGAAGAGTCAGATGAAGAAGATTCGTCCCTAGATACGTCTTCTGTAGTGTTTTCAGTGGAAGATGTGCCATTCATTACATCGTTGGCAGATGTTTTAGCTGTAGTATTATCATTGGAAGCTTCCGCAGCTATCGCATCCGAAGCAGTGCTTGTGACATCTGCCGTAGCTGCTTTTTCACATCCTAATGCTGAAGACATAAGTAACGAACATAGTAGTATAGCGTAGATATTGGTCTTTTTCTTCATGTAGTTCACCTCATTTTGTAGAATATAATTTTTGAGTAAGCAGTTTTATACCTTTAGACTTCCGCTTTTCCGCGCAAGAAAGTCATATTGCGAAAAATCAAACTGCTTATTGATTTTTGTAAATATACTATAGACGAGGGACTGAGCAAGGCTCTAACCATTATTTGTGATTATATGCGTTTATATTGCTGATTTGTTCGCGAATAGACGTAATTTATAGAGGAAGAGTGTTTCCGCAAGCTGAGGGATTTATGTATACTGAGGTATGTAAGTATATATACCCTGCATACAACAAATCATTGAAGAATCAGGGCAGTTGCTGCACGAGCTATACCCAGAATACAACAAAATATCAGAAAATCAGGGTAGTAGTTGTAGAGGCCTACCCTGATTACAACAAATACCTCAAGAATCAGGGTAGTTGTTGCACGAGCTATACCCTGAATGCAACAAAATGGCAGAAAATCAGGGTAGTAGTTGTATGGGCCTACCCTGATTACAACAAATTCCCTAAGACTCAGAGTATTAGTTGTAAAGCCATACCCTGCATACAACAAATCAAAAAGAAAATACTCCATTACCCGCTTGAATTTACCTCACATTTGCAAGAAAATAAAATTTAAATGACCTACCACAAATCACGAGAGGAGCTTTGACATGAAAAGGTTTATAAAAGGGGCAAATCCATACATGCCGCTGTGGGAGCATGTTCCGGATGGAGAGCCAAGAGTTTTTGATCATGAAAATGAAAAGAGAGTATACGTATACGGATCTCACGACATTGAGAAGGATAAGTACTGCGGCCGAAACTATGTCGTATGGTCTGCACCGGTTGACGATCTGACGGATTGGACCTGTCATGGCGTAGCATATGAAACTCATTATGATTCCGTACTTTATGCACCGGATGTTGTAAAACGAGGCGACACCTATTACATGTACGCTGCAGAGCATTGTGGAAGTCTTGTGGTTGTTGCAAGTTCAAAGACTCCCTGGGGACCTTTCGAGAATCCTGTGGAAACAAAGCTAGGATTTGATCCGGGAATATTGGTAGATGATGACGACAGAGTATATGCATACTGGGGAGGCTGTGCAGCACCCTGCTATATTGCTGAGCTTGAGGACGATATGGCTACCATAAAAGAAGGAACACTTGTAGAGAATCCTTTAGGCCATTCCACCTGTCCCTGGAATCCTGTTGACGACGGACATATATCATTGATTGACGGATTTTTTGAAGCATCGAGTCCTCGCAAGGTTATGGGAAAATATGTCTACATATATTCCAAGCGCTATGAGAAGCCGGTTCCGGAGCTTGGTGTTTATACTGAAAATAACGGCTTTCTATCCTATAGATTCAGCGACAGTCCCTTCGGACCTTTTCATGATGGCGGAGACATAAGCTTTAATGGAGGAGAGATACTTCATGATTCGGAAGGAAAAGGCACCATGACATACCAGTGGGGAAATAACCATGGATCTATCATGGAAGTGAATGGAAAATGGTATGTATTCTACCATCGCCAGACGGGGGTGAACGAGTACTCCAGACAGGCAATGCTTGAGCCAATCGATGTCGCCATGGGAAAAGATGGAAATCTCTATATCGGTGATGTGAAGTTTATTGGCGGCGAGCCTGTATCATCAAAGCCTGTGGAGATGACCTCTCAGGGGCCTCATATAAACGGACTGGATGCATATTCCTGGATTTCAGCAGGTTATGCGTGCCACATTTTCGGAAGTAAAAAGCATGCCTATGTCAGACCGGATTATGAGCAAAAAGAAGAATTATCAACACCGGTTGTTGGAATTACAGACGGGACAACGGTAGGCTTTAGATATCTTCAGTTTGGTGCAAACTCTCCGAAAACAGTAACCGTTGTTCTTGAAGAAGCAAAGAAAGCTAAAGTAAAAGTACGCATCGATTCCTATCAGGGGAGGGAGATTGCGGAGCTTTCATTTGACGGTAACGCTACAGAAGTTACCGCTGAGATTACAACGGGTGTCATCGGAAAACATGCTGTATATTTTGAGTTCATTTCAGATGATGCAGAAGAAACCTTTATTTTTGACAGATTTACATTTGATAAATAAGAACCATAAAAAATAACAGGAGGAAAAAAACTATGCCATTTATTTCAACAAAGACCAACGTATCAATCTCAAAGGAAAAGGAAACACAGCTTAAGGAGCGCCTTGGACAGGCAATTTCAATCATCCCCGGGAAAAGTGAGAGCTGGCTTATGCTCGCTATCGAGGGAGAAGTTCCGATGTATTTCAGAGGCGATGACTCCCAGCCTACAGCCTTCATTGAAGTGAAGATTTATGGAAATGCGTCTCCTGACACCTATGGAAAAATGACAAAGGAACTCACATCAATTTACGGGGATATTCTTGGGGTAGCTCCTGACCACATGTATATCAGATATTTCGGCTCTGACGATTGGGGCTGGAACGGAAACAATTTCTGACAGATTAAGATTATTGAAAGTGGAAACAGGCTGGCTATGGATTTTAATTACCATGTAAATATAAACGGAATAGATGTAAACGCATCCTACAGTGAGGACGCTGTTAACAATGTTTTTCTTCCCCTGCTTTCAAAGCTGACACAGCTCCAAAAGGAAAAGGGCAGGAGAATTCTTGTATTGTTAGCGGCGCCTCCTGGTGCCGGGAAAAGCACCCTGAACAGCTTTTTACAAAAACTCTCCGAGGAGCATGATGAATTCACTGATCTTCAGGCTATCGGCATGGACGGCTTTCACAGAAGACAGGAATATCTGCTGACACATACCACAATGCGGGATGGAGCGGAAGTAAGAATGGTCGATATCAAGGGTGCTCCGATAACCTTTGACCTGGACCTGTTGAAGCAGAGGATCAGGGAGCTTTTCGAAAAAGAAATAACTCCCTGGCCCACTTATGACAGACATCTGCACAACCCTGTTGAAAATGCCATCACAGTAGAAAATGACATTGTGATCCTGGAGGGAAACTATCTGCTCCTCGATGAGGATGGCTGGCGGGAGCTCAGAGATTTAGCCGATTACACAATCTCTATCAGAGCAGATGAAAGCCTGCTCCGGGGGAGACTTGTAGACAGGAAAATTAAGAGCGGGAATACCCGGGAGCTTGCTGAAAAATTTGTTGATTTCAGCGACATGGCTAACGTGAGATTATGCCTTGAAAAGACTGTGAAGCCGGACCTTGAACTTAGTCTTGATGAGGCTGGAAATTATTCCAAAAAATGATTGCCCTATGACAAAAAATGATTAGAACATTAGTCACTGTAGTGGTTTAATACCCCTTAACATTTCTAAATGTATGGAGGAGTATTATGAAAAAAGCAGACGAAAACTGGCAATTTCCAAGAACCAGACTGCAGTGGCTGTGGGATAACATGGAAGGTTACAGGGCAATTTATGTTTTGTCGGTTGCCGGAACCTTTGTCTACAACATGATGCAGCTTACGGTTCCATTTTTTTCATCACAGATAGTAGACAGATTCCTGTCCGGACCGGAGGCGAGGGCTAATTTCAAAAGCCAGCCGGATGAGTTCTACAAACTTATTTTTATGATGATAGGCTTTACAATCCTGAGGTGTATCATCGTGTACGTGGACTGCGTAGGATATGAAAAAGTGTCCCAGGGAGTCCTTTTCAGGATAAGAAATTTCATTTACGACAAAATTCAGAGGCAGGACATGAAGTTCTACAGCACCTACAGAACCGGTGACCTTATGACAAGAGTCACAGGTGATCTGGATGCTGTAAGGCACATGATCGCCTGGGTTGTGAGAATGGTAGTGGAAGCTTTTTCACTGATTCTCGCTGTCGGTATCTATTTTATGTTCATGAACTGGAAGATGGCACTCTGCCTTCTTGCAGTAGCTCCACTTATTTTTTTCATAATAATGAGATTCAAATTCCAGGTTGCACCAATGCATGCGCTCCTCAGGGAAAAGCTTGCGAAGATGAACACCATGGCTCAGGAAAACATCTCCGGAAACCGTGTGGTTAAGGCTTTCGCAAAGGAGGACTATGAAATAGAAGCCTTTGATGAGTGCAACAGGGATTACAGGGATACCAATAAAAAGACCGCTATGATATGGCTGAAATACTTCCCTGTAATTGAGACCTTTGCGAATCTCCTTCCGGTTATCCTTCTGCTTATCGGTGGACTTTTCCTTATGGGCGGGCAGATGACCATGGGTGAATACGTTGCATTTTCAGGTCTTATCTGGGCTATTGCCAATCCCATGAGACAGCTGGGAAATGTCATGAATGAGTTCCAGAGATTCTCAGCAGCATCAGTAAAGGTCATGGAGATTTACTATTCTGAACCTGAGATCGTGGACAAGGAATACACAGCTCTTATGCCGAACAGGTTCGATGGCAGGGTTGAATTCAGGGATGTAAGCTTTCAGTATTCTGACGGGAAGCTCCCGGTTTTGAAGCACATTTCATTTACGGCTGAGCCGGGACAGACCATTGCCATCATGGGTGAGACGGGCTGTGGAAAAACTTCACTGATTCACCTTATTCCAAGGTTCTATGAACCGACAGGGGGAAAAGTACTTGTGGACGGAGTTGATGTCCAGGATATCGCCCTCCATCAGCTTAGGAGAAATATTGGACTGGCAACTCAGGACGTGCTTCTTTACTCGGATACCATCGATGGAAACATAGCATATGGTGATCAGCTTCTAAGCAAAGAGGACGTCATGAAATATGCAAAGTACTCGCAGGCTTCTGATTTTATAGCTAAGATGCCGGAAGGCTATGAGACTATCGTAGGCGAGAGAGGCGTTGGTTTGTCAGGTGGACAAAAGCAGAGAATATCTCTTGCAAGAGCATTGGCTGTAAGACCTTCTATTTTAATTCTTGATGATACGACCTCCGCTGTCGACCTTGAAACAGAGAAGGCTATTCAGGACAGCTTAAGAGATCTTGATTTTAAGTGCACAAAAATAATAATTGCCCAGAGAATTTCCACCACCAAGGATGCTGATCAGATTCTTATCATGCAGCATGGTGAGATAACTGAGCGCGGAACGCATGAGGAGCTTATCAAACAGGGCGGATATTACGCAGAACTTGTAAAACTTCAGATGGGAGCATGAAAAAATGGCCAGAAATACATATAAACAGGATGAACTTTTGGAAGAGCCTTTTGATATAAAACATCTCTTAAGGGCTTCCGGATATATTAAAAAACATATTGGAGCTATGATAATTGCGCTGGTTTTGTCTGCTATAGCAGGAATCACCGCGCTGGTAAATCCGGTAATTGTGCGTATGGCTTTGGACGAAGCGATACCTGACAGTAACAGGATGATGCTGTTTAGGCTGGTGATTTTTTCAGCAGTACTTTATGGCCTTAGCACGCTGTTTTCACTGATAAGATCAAAAATAATGGTGAACGTGAGCCAGGATATTATTTATCAGATAAGAAACGATTTATTTACGCATCTGCAGGCACTGCCTTTTCAGTACTATGATGACAGACCCCATGGAAAAATCCTTGTAAGGGTGGTCAATTATGTTAATTCCGTTTCGGATATGCTAAGTAACGGACTCATAAACATTGTACTGGAATTTCTGAATTTGATTTTTATTGTGATTTTCATGTTTCTGGTGGATGTGCAGCTGAGCCTGGTGGTGCTGGCAGGAGTGCCTGTTCTCATGGTTTTCATGTTCTGGATTAAGAACAGGCAGCGCCGCGCGTGGCAAATGGTGTCCAATAAAAATTCCAACCTGAATGCTTATCTTCAGGAGAATATAGTAGGTGCAAGGATCACACAGATATTTGCCAGAGAGGATGAAAACGCCAGGATTTTTAAGACATTATCAGATGATTGCAGAAAGACATGGATGAAGGCGATATTCTACAGTACGCTGGTTTGGCCTGGAATCGATACGATTTCTGTTTTTGTAAGAGCGGCTATCTATTTCTTTGGACTTGTGATATTTGCAAACGGTCACCAGAGTCTTGGAACAATTGTGGCCATATCAAGCTATGCATCCAGATTCTGGCAGCCCATCATGAACCTTGGAAATATTTTTAATGGATTTATAAACAACATCGCTTATCTTGAAAGAATTTTTGAAACCATGGACGAACCTGTTACTGTAACGGATGAGCCCGGTGCTGCTGTTATGAAGCCAGTGGAGGGTAAGGTCGAATTTCAGAATGTATCCTTCTCCTATGAAAAGGGAAAGGAAGTTTTGCATAATGTGTCCTTTACTGTTGAACCTGGTGAATCTGTTGCACTTGTCGGACCTACAGGTGCCGGAAAGAGTACGATAGTGAGCCTTGTTTCAAGATTCTACAATGTGGATAGCGGAAGGATTCTGATTGATGGGCAGGATATTTCAAAAGTGACCCTTAAGTCGCTTCGTGAGCAGATGGGAATAATGCTTCAGGACAGCTTTATTTTTTCAGGAACAATCGAGGACAATATCCGCTATGGAAAGCTTAATGCGACAGATGAAGAAGTCAGGAATGTATCAAAAACCGTCTGCGCTGACGAGTTCATAACAGGTCTTGGCAAGGGCTATCTTACAGAAGTCAAGGAGAGAGGTGCTCTTCTTTCACAGGGACAAAAGCAGCTCATATCCTTTGCAAGGACGCTTATTTCAGATCCAAGGATTATGGTTCTCGACGAGGCGACTTCAAGTATTGATGTGCAGACTGAGAAGGATCTGCAGCGCGGATTAAATGCCATGCTCTCAGGAAGAACAAGCTTTATCATCGCCCACAGACTATCGACGATTACAGGCTGTGACAAGATCATGTACATAAATGATGGAGGCATCACTGAGTGCGGAACACACGAGGAACTTATGGCGAAAAAGGGCGACTACTACCACCTATATACAGCACAGCTTATTTCCGGAGTTGCATGAAATAGCAACATAGAATGACGTAAGTGACCACAAAAGCTGTGTAAAAAATACCTAAATCAGTGTATTCCGTGTTGCTTTGCAGTTAGGAAATGTAGTCTAATAGAAGAAAGAAGTTTATGAAAACTAATAGGACCTAAGGAATTTACAACAAGCATTACCCTTTAGGTCGAGTGATAGGAGACATGTTATGAATAGTAAAGTGATTCTATTAGTTGCATTGGGGATGTCTGCGTTTGGATTTGTTGTACTTGCCACGCAGAATAGAATGGCTGCAAAACCGGCTACGGAATTTGGAGGAGAGGAAGAAGTGGGAAGTAAGGATCTTATAACAGGAAGCATGGATTTATCTAAGTTTGATGAGCTTGATGTTGATATAGCTTCCTTAAATTTTTATCTTGAGAAGGGGAATTATGCCGATATCAGCATAATTCCCCATATGCCGATATTTTAGAAATGCCGATTTTTTGGCATCCTAAAGTATCATAAATCCATGATTTCCAAAAACTATCGGCATTTCTTACTATAAAGATGTAACCGCATCTCTATAGAAAGGAGGCCGCCATGACAGATGCACATCCGCTACTAAAGGATTTAACCGAGCAACTATTAAAGGAGGTGATGCAACACGTTCTGGAAGTATCGGTAGAACAGTATCAGAGTGTTTGCAATAGCATCTTAAAGTACGCCGGATCTTCAAACACAAATACATATTCATCAGAACTCATTGATGCCTATAAGAACTATCTTGAAAACAGGGTATCTAATGGTGAGGTCTGCAAAGAGTATCGACGCTTTCAGTTCAGAGTTTTGCATATGCTATCCTCACTGGCTGAGACAGGTACAGTGGACTTTTCTAGAATAGTTTATCGCGTTAAGAAGTATCCGGTTTCCACTGAGATTACTGATCTTGTTGAAAAGATACTGGGAAGTTATCCCATTAGCGACGCTACAAAAAGTGATCTGCGTGCTCCAACAAGACATTTTTTGTGGTATGCGTCAGAACAGGGAAAAGATCCGGAACACATCGACGATGTGACTGTGATGAAGTTTCTTATCGAGGAAATCCCTGTTTCTAATAGCGGAAGTACCGGGCGTACTCTCAGATGCATAAAGTATTCAACCGAATACCTGAAATCCCATGGGAATCAGTGTCTTCATAGGGACTATAGATTACTAAAACTCAAGAATGATCACAGACGCATGATCCCGGCATATACAGAAGATGAAATCTTTGACATTGCTGACGCCGCTAATAATGATGACATGCTTAGCAAGCGGGATCTTGCAATAATACTGCTGGCTTATTGTACAGGTTTACGTGGTTGCGACATAGTAAGGATTAGGCTTACGGATATAGACTGGCAGAATCATAAACTAGCTCTTGTTCAATCAAAGAATCACCAGCCTTTGTCTGTGGAGCTTAACGGATCTACGATGAATGCATTGGCGGATTATATACTTGATTGGCGACCGGAATGCAATGATCTTGAAGTGTTTATAACAGTAAAAGCCCCTTATAAAAAGCTTTCAAAAGGCTTTGGAAGCATGATTGACAAGTACTGTGGAAAAGCTGGAGTCGAAAAGATTTCGTTTAGAGGTTTTCACAGCATACGCAGAGCTTTTGAAACTATCATGGTCTCAAGAGGTGTTCCAATCGAGATAGCATCTCAGATGATGGGACATAAATCAATAGTGGAAGACAAACCATATATAACTCATAATAAAAGTCAGATAGCTTTTGTTGCATTTGATTTCACTGATGTTCCTATAACAACCGGATTCTACGCCAAGCATAAAGACAGTGCTTCCTGCAATACCAAAGGAGGTACTTGATTATGACGCTTGAAAAAAGGTTGAATAATGCATTTGAGGAAATGATGTCATACAGGACATCTGTTGGGTATGCTACTGCAACTTATCGTTCTTCCGTTCCGCCATTCATAAGATTCTGTGTTGAAAAATTCCCTGACTCGGAGTTAGTAACGCCGGAAATGATTGATGAATGGCTAGCATTTTATCCTTACTCTAACAATAGCAAAGCGGCATTTATCGCTTTGCTCAGGGAATACACCAGATATCTGAACTTCCTGGGGTATGAGGACTATATCCCTGATGGTGATTACACTGTGAAAAGAACCGCTTATAATCCATACCTGTTTACTGATGCGGAACTTTCAGGTCTGTTTAATGCAATAGACTCGGTTCAAGGAGCAACGTGCGGTAAAAGATTTCTTCCTGAGATAGTACTTCCTGTATATTCCCGTTTGATTTACTGCTGTGGATTACGTCCACAGGAACCACCTGCAATACGCACGGAAGATATAGACCTTAATACAGGTGATTTATATATTCGCCAATCAAAACGTCATAAAGATCGTCACATAATCATGTCTGACGATATGTTAAAACTCTGCAAAAGGTATGATGCATTAGCAGGCAAACGGGAATGGTTCTTTCAAAAGTGGGATGGGACTCAGTATGAAACATCCTGGTACAACAATGTTTGGCGAAGGATAATTAAAACATGTGGTATACAGTGGAAAGGTAATCCCCGCCCATATGATCTTAGGCATGCTTTTGCGTCAAGGAATATCATCAAGTGGATCAATAGCGGGAAAGATGTTATGGAACTTCTTACATATCTTTCAGCTTATATGGGGCATTCTGAGCTTACCTCTACACTATACTATGTCCATCTGCTTCCCGAGAATCTTCGGAAAGCAAAGGGCATCGATTGGGATATGCTCTCCAGGATATACGGAGAGGAGGTGTCCTGTGATGAGGATTAGTGCCAAGGATCCACGACTGGTGTCTCTTATTGGTGAGTTTATAAAAGTTTACCTTCCACGTGTAAGAAACCGTGATGAAGACACTATAGCATCATACAGGTATAGCATAAATCTGTTCATTGATTATCTTGGAACCCAAAAGGGTGTGTCGTTGCTTACATTACAGGCATCTGATTTTAATCAGGCTAACGTCATTGATTTTATGTCATGGTTGAATACTGAACGGAAAAACGTGGCAACTACTGTAAATCACAGACTATCTGATGTACGCGGCTTTTGCCATTATCTGCTAAAGAAAAAAGCTTTAACCTCTGATGAATTTGAAGAAATCCGTGAAATAAACGATTATGACGATGACCGGATTATAGAATTTACATGGCTAACAACAGATGAAGTGGCGAGCATCTTGAATTGTGTTGATGCCAATCGTGATGCAACAAGGGATCACTTCCTTATTTCGTTACTTTATGAAAGCGGCGCTAGAATCAATGAAGTATTGTCACTTAAACCACATGATATAAAGCCTACATCAAATGGAGAGGCTGATGTTCATTTCTATGGCAAAGGTAATAAACATAGGATAACTCCATTATCAAAGGAAATCTGGAGACAATACTGCAGCTATTGTGAGCGGTATCATCCAGAGAAAAATGAACAGGATTACCTGTTCTATTCTTTCCGAAATGGACGAAGAAACAAGATGTCAAGTGACAATGTAAGCAGAATACTGTCAGAATGTGAAAATGAACTTCGTAAAAAGAAACCAGATCTTATTCATCTCCATTCACATCTCTTCAGAAGAACAAGAGCCATGCATCTGTATCAGGCAAAAGTACCACTTCCGACTATTTCAGAATGGCTTGGGCATTCAAATGTAGAAACAACGCGCTTTTACGCCAAGGTTACAGAAGAAATGAAACGAGAGGCGCTCCACAAGCTCAGTGACAGTGATAAATCTGTATTCAAAGATGACGCGGTGTTTAAATATGCCGATGATGAAGACGTATTAAAACGGCTGTGCGGCTTAAAATAAATGCCGATATTCTATTTCCATGCCTGACAACAGGCTCAGGCATGGGATTTCAAAGTTTTTATTATCGGCATTTCTAAAATATCGGCATATGGGTGATGGATATAAGCTTGAGTATCAGGTTACTGAAAAAAATATTCCGAGGGTTAGCGAGAGTGGCGACAAGCTGACAGTTAAGCAGCCTTCAGGCAGTTCATTTAGTTTCAACTTTTCATCAGTGACAAAGAATCAGTATTACAAAATTATTGTTCCGGAGAATGCGGGTGTAATAGATGCTGAGCTGGAGGCTGCTTCAGGAAGCATCAATGTCGATGGTGTTGATATAAAAGGAAAAGTAAGCATTGCTTCAGGACGCGCAGCTGCCTGTGATGTCGAGAGTAAGGAGCTTAAGGTCAGCGCTGCTTCAGGTAAAATTGATCTTAGCAATGTGATTGTTGAAAAGCTTAATGTTGACCTCACTTCAGGTTCCTTTAATGCCACAGATTGCAAAGCAAATGAGCTGGATGCAGACCTGACAAGCGGAATGATTACTTTTGACAGGATGTCTGCTGATGAGGTTGATCTTGATGTTATGTCAGGAACAGTCAGTATGAACCTTCTTGGTAATAAGGATGATTATGATTACAAGCTCGAATCCACATCAGGTTCTATTGTTTTAGATGGCAGCAAGGTTGACAGAAAGTTTAAGAGTGATGCTGGCAGGGATAAGAAAATAAAGGTTGATCTTACCAGTGGCAAGGTGGATATATCGTTTACAGAGTAGATTTATCCACGGAATTCTCAAATAGGGAGTTCCGTGGATTTTTGTTTGCCTGCTTTTTATATCATTGTAGATGAATTTTGAATACTAAGATACTTTGAATATAATTCCTGCTTTTTAAAAACAAGTAATTATAGATTCTGGTTGTATTGAGAATGAACAATTATCTATATTTGGGGAAGAGACTATTACGTCAGAAAGAGCTTATTTGAGAAAATTGGGTTAACCCCCAAATGGCTGTTATTCCTAAGAGCTGATTTGTTCGCGAATAGACGTAATTCATTGAGGAAGTGTGTTTCCGCAAGCCGAGGAAATTCAGTCAATGGAAGCGGAAAAATAGATATGGGTCTACCGTAAAATATGAGCAATATACCAATGAGATAATATCAGTCCGAATAGACGTAAAATGTTAGGAATATAAATATTTCCAGCGATGTACATTTACGTCAATGGGCGACAGAATCTCAGAGTTGGAATAACAGCTATTTTTTGCTTACGTCTATATTCAAAATTGTCCTCGAGTAGACTGAACTCATGCAGGAGACATATTGTTCGAAAGCTAAAATGTGTCAGTCTAAAAGTGCAAAAATGGATGTGCTGGTCTACTACTAAAATATTGATTGCGTCACTGTATGCGAAATATGAAATAATGACTGAAGTGCGTGGATAATCATACTAAACCGGAAAGGAAAGACGCGACCAAGCTATGGATAAATCATTTATCCGAAGTTACTATAATAGTAAAAGAAATTAGCAAAAGGAAGTCAAAAAAACAGTAAAAAGAAATCAAAAAAGAAACTAACAAACAAAAAAGAAGCAAAGTATAAAACTATAAGAAAGGCTGTCTATGGAAAAGTATGAATTTGGCAATCCCGAAGCTTCAACTGTTTTAATCCAAGTGGTCGGTGAGCATGATCTTGCAGGGGTTGAAAAAGAAGTAGCCCAGATACAGAAAATATCAGGGAATATGGATTTCCGGTTAATAGCATTCAAAGTCAATGACTGGAATAGTGAATTGTCACCATGGAAGGCACCTGCTGTATTCGGAGATGAGGATTTCGGTGAGGGAGCAGAAAAGACACTTGATGAGATTTTAGATTATATAGCAGAAATCAACAAAGAAACAAATTTTATAATAGCTCGCTCAAACACAAATGTGAGCACCGACACAAATATATATACAGATACTCCTATACATAGAAATAACGATAAAGTTTTCTATATTGGTGGATATTCACTTGCAGGATTATTTTCTTTGTGGGCGATATATCGGACAGATGTTTTTAGCGGGGCGGCTGCTTCGTCCCCTTCTGCATGGTTTCCTGGTTTCATTGATTATATGAAGAATAATGAGACTAAATCAGACAAGATATATCTCAGCCTTGGGGATAAGGAGGAAAAGACCAGGAATCCTGTGATGTCTACTGTGGGAGACAGGATTCGCAATATGCAGGATTTGTTAAAAGCACAGGGCAAAGATTGCATCCTTGAATGGAATCAGGGTAATCATTTCAGGGAACCTGATTTGCGTATGGCGAAGGGATTTTCGTGGTTACTGTCTGATTAATTCTGCATTCACCATCTCCCAGAAAGCCTCAGCAACTTTGGACAGATCGCGGTCTGCGCTTTTTACAAGAGCGTAGCTTGCTGATACATCAGGATTTTTTATTCGTTTGATAACAACATCATCTCCCACGTATTTTCCTGCTGATGCCGGATAGATTGCTATGCCTACTCCGGCAGCAGTCAGCTCATATGCATTTAGCATGTGCGCTATCCGGCAGATTATTTTTGGCTGGAGGCCAAGCGGAGCAAACCAGTTTTCGATTTCCTTTCTTCGTGATCTTCGGGATGGGATGATAAGCTCGTATGGTGCGAGCTTCTTCAGTTCGATACTGTTACCCTTTCCTTTTGAAAGAGGATGTCCCTTAGGAATAATCGCAACCCAGGGTTCTTTGTTTATAAGTTTTCCGTCCAGGCCTTCTTCATCATAGGGCAAAGTTATGACGCCGACTTCATTTAATCCGGAATGTACTCTTTTTATTACATCATCTGAATTTCCATTCCAGACCTCGTATTCAACGAGGGGATATTTCTTTTTAAAATTGTATATCCAGTTTGCAAAAAGAGCGGGCGCCTGTCCCTCGACCGTTGCAAGGTATAGTCTGCCTGTCAGGCCATCCTGCATTGTGTGTAAGTCTTCGATGGATTGATCCGACAATTGCTTGATACGTCTTGCGTACTGCATGAAGCGTTCCCCGGCATCAGTAAGTGCAAGCCCTCTTGCTTTTCTCTCAAAAAGCTGTGTTCCCAGTTCTTCCTCCAAGTCTCGTATCTGACGGCTTAGTGGCGGCTGTGCTATACATAATTTTTCTGCAGCTCTGGTGAAACTGCCTTCCTCTGCGATTGTGAGAAAATATCTGATGTGGCGAAGTTCCATACAACCTCCTTGTAAGCGATCCGGCTACAACTCTGCCTGAATAAACAGTTATTAGATATACCTTAAAGGTATAATACATCTATTATTATATGTATTATACAATAGCTCTTCAAGGTGTTATCTTTATATCAGAGACAGGAAACAGATTACAGATTTACTGGAAAAGTACAATACAATAGAAACAGATAATAAAAGCACAGCATTTTTTAGAAGGAGGACTCAGAATATGAAGAAACTTTTTGAAAAAATTGAGGAAGTACTTGAGGAAATCTATACATTGGAACACAACGTAGCGTGACATTTTAATATTCATAAAGAAGGAAGAGGAGCCTTGCCCGGCAAGGTTCTTCTTTTTTTACGCTGAAGGAATGTACATACAAAAAAATTAAAAAAATCTGAAGATTTTTTTATGCTACACTCGTTATAAGTAATGAGAGCAAAAAAATTAAGGAAATAAGAAGGGAGGTGGAGAAGATAGAGGCGAAAGAAAACTTAATACGCTGGATGGGTGAGTACAAAAACCTCATTTTTTCCATCTGCCTGAGGATGACCGGTGACTATTTTACCGCGGAGGACATTGCTCAGGAGACCTTCCTCTCAGCATATATGCACATTGATCAGTTTGACGGAAAAAATGAAAAGGCCTGGCTTTGCAGGATTGCTGCAAATAAGTGCACGGATTATCTACGGAGCGCAGCTGCAAAGACGGTACCTACAGCAGAAGATGAGATGCCTGCTCAGGCGGAAAGCATTTCGGCAGCAATGAGCAGCACAAGTAATAATCCGGCGGATATTTATGAAACAGAAGATATTATGAACACCTTCACAAGGTGCTGCGAAGAGCTTCCGGAAGCCTATAGTGACATAGCGCTGCAGCATTTTATAAGAGGGCGGACAGCAAAAGAGATTGCGGAAGAAAAAGGTGACAACCTTAAAACCATACAGACAAGAATCTTCAGGGCAAAAGAAATGCTGAAGAAAACCTGTAGAAAGGAGTGGCTTGAAGCATGAATGACGATTTTAAATATTTAAGCGATGAAGAACTAAATAGCCTGATAGAATCAACAGAACAGTCAGGACTGCTTGAAGCACCCATAAGCTTTGAAGCAGAGGTCTTAAAAAGACTTGAGAAAAATAACAAAGTTGAAATAGTTTCATTTGAAGAGAAAAAGAAAGAGTATTCAAGATTCAAATTTCAGGTGTGCATGGCCATGGCTGCTGCGATTCTATTTTTGGTGGTAGCTCCGTTTATAACGGCAAGTGAAGGTTTTACAGCTATGAAGGAGCAGGCTGAGGCAAGAAAAACAACCACCAGAGAAACTACAAGTTATGTTTCGGAAATGCTGGGAAATCACTTAATAAGTGAGACAATCGGCAGATAAAAGATAAGGAGATTTGATATGAAAGCACAAAAGAGAGGATTTTTTAATTTTATATTTTCATTTCTGCCCGGTGCTGCAGAGATGTATATGGGCTTTATGAAAATGGGAGCAAGTCTTATGCTTGGCTTCTTCGGAATGATTGGAATAATCGGATTTCTTGGACTTAGTGATGCGTTTATGATGATACCGATTGTTTTGTATTTCTATAGCTTTTTTCATGCAAGAAATATTGCAACCTGCAGACCTGAGGTATTTGCGGGATTGCAGGACGATTACTTCTGGAATGAACTTCTTGATGGAAAAGAGATCAACATTAAATCAGAGACAGCAAAGAAGATAGGTGCATGGGCACTGATTATTGCAGGAGTTTCCATGCTGTGGAACCTGATCACGGATCCTATCATGGACGGATTAAGAGCTTTTGCTGATTTAACAGGAATGCAGTTTATCTATGATGCTGTGGATGGTTTTATCTATTCACTTCCAAGACTTGTTGTGGCAATCGTTATTATTGCTGTTGGAGTTAAGCTCATTCGCGGAAAAAAGAAGAATCTGTATATCGATGAGAAGTCTTCATACGATATGGCTTATGGTATGAATACTAATGGTTCAGCACCATTTACGGAAGCAGAAAAAAATGCACCTGCGTCATTTACAGCGGCAGGGAATAATGCACCTGCACCATTTACAGCGACAGAGAATAATGCACCTACACCATTTACAGCGACAGAGAATAATTCAGCTGCTCCATTAACAACTACAAATATTAATACACCTGCTCCTTTTGTGGCTACGGATAATAATCGTGAGAAAGGAGAGAAAAATGCATGAAAAAACTCAAATCATGACTCACCGCGTCGGAACGATCACCACAGGACTTTGTTTCATAGGATTCGGAACCGCGTTTTTACTACATACTACTTTTGGGATGTTCACTTATGAAAGCATAGTGGCTGCCTGGCCATTGATTCTGATATCACTTGGAGTTGAAGTTCTTCTTGCCAGCGGATTAAAACAGAAATTTGTTTACGATAAAGCTGGAGCCTTCATGATGATTGTTATGGGTTTTTTCTCAATGAGTATGGCTATTGCCGAGGTTTGTATCAAACACGCAGAAATGTATTGATTTTGTGTAGAAGGGCTGCTTGTCAGCCCTTTTTTGTACGGCTCTACCCTGCAAACAGCAAAACAAGACAAAATCAGGGTACTTGTTGTA
>NZ_KE384138.1:134318-199898 GCF_000424145.1 Butyrivibrio sp. AC2005 | reverse complement strand
AAGACAAAATCAGGGTACTTGTTGTAAAGACCTAACCCTGCAAACAACAAAACGAGACAAAATCAGGGTATTAGTTGTGCAATCATAGCTAGGAAAACGGCAAATTTCGCGTATGTCATAGCGTGAATACTGTGGTATCATTTTAAAATGTACAGGCTTGAGCATGAGTATTATTTAAAAATATTCGCAATAAGAGGAGAACTGTAATGAAAAGAGTTGAGATCGAAGATATCCTGAAATACCGCTACCTTGAGAATCTGCTATATAACCCGGGTGGCACGGCATATGTTTACAATGTGGCATATGCAGATGCTGATAAGAACACCTACAGGAGAGATGTGTGGGCTGTGAAAAATGGCAGGCCTTTTCAGCTTACAGCAACTATAGATGCATCAATATCCTTCTGGAATAGCGATTCTGAGCTCATAATAAGCAGAAAAAAGCCCGGGGATGAAAAGTCTGAGGACGCTGAGCTTTACACGATTTCCATAGATGGCGGTGAGGCTAAGCTCTGGGCAAAGCTTCCTGTAGCACCGGGAGATATAAAGAAAATATCAGAGGGGCTCTATGCATTCACAGCACAGATTGAAGAAAAGGATCCGGATGCCTATCTTGATGATGCAGATACAAGGAAAAAGAAGAGCGAAGATAAGAAAAAGAATCTTGAGGAAGACTATGATGTTTTCACTGAAGTTCCTTACTGGTTCAATGGAAAAGGCGTCAGCGAAGGGAAACGAGATGCGCTTTTTATAATGCGCAGAAAAGGCGACTCCATTGAGAAAGGACCCAAGTCGGAAGAAACAGAAAGCATCAATGAATGCAAAGAATCCGAGTCCTTAACGGATAACATGAAGAAAGAGAATGCATTTGAATTAATCCGCATAACAGCTCCAGACTTCAATGTTAACGACTTCAAAATAGACGGAGACAGGATATATTTCACCGGAGAAAAGGCAACAAAAATACCGGAATTCTACAATGACTTATTCTGTTATGACACAAAAACAGAAAAACTTACCGAAGTATACAATCGCCACAACATTGGAATTGAACAGTTTGAGGTTAAGGATGGCGAAGCATATGTTTTTGCATCAGATTACAAAGACTACGGAATAAATCAGTCCACAAATCTTTATGCTGTAAAGGATAATGAGATTGTGAAGATTGACGCCTATAAACCTACACATTCAATTGGGAACAGCATAGTTGGTGATATGGCAATCGGTGGTGGTAAGCAGGCTAAGCTCCTGCAGGAAGATGGCAAAATGGTGCTGTACACTCTTGCCACAATTGAGGATCACACAGCGATAGAAAGAATCGAGCTCGCTACAGGTAATAAACAGGTCGTTCTTGATCTTTCAGGTGATATCTATTTCTTTGACATAATAGATGAGAACTTTGTCCTTAGCTATTCAGACAAAAATCATCTGCCTGAGATTTACACAATTGCCAAAAAGAATTTAAAGACATCTGAGATTAAGGACCAGGAGCACTATACTCCTGCTGATAACAGGGACGTTCTGACACAGATTTCATCTCACAACACGGAACATCTAAAAGATCTGTATATTGCTGAGCCTGAGAGGATAGATTATAAATCAGAAGGTCTGGAGCTTCACGGTTGGGTGCTTCTTCCCGAGAACTATGATGCTTCCAAAAAATACCCGGCAGTTCTCGACATCCATGGCGGACCCAGATGTGTATACTGCAACAGCTTTTTCCATGAGATGCAGGTATGGGCTGCAAGGGGCTTTGTTGTTATGTTTACAAATATAAAGGGAAGCGACGGCAGAGGAGATTACTTTGCGGATATTCGCGGAGACTATGGCGGAACTGATTATAAAAATCTGATGGCTTTTGTGGATGCTGTACTTGAAAAGTATCCCTCAATTGATGAAAACAGAATCTGTGAGACAGGCGGATCATACGGTGGTTTCATGACCAACTGGGTTGTCACTCATACAGACAGATTCTGTTGCGCTGCCAGCCAGAGATCGATTTCCAACTGGCTTTCAATGACTTACATCAGCGATATCGGACCCTATTTTGGACCCGACCAGAACGGAGTGGATTATGAAGATTTTTATAAGACGTTAAACCACGATGCACTGTGGGATCACTCCCCACTAAAATATGTCGACAATGCTAAAACTCCCACGCTTTTCCTGCACAGTGATGAGGACTACAGATGTCCGCTTCCTGAGGCAATGCAGATGATGCAGGCGATGACCGTGAGAGGTGTCGAAACCAGAATGATTGTTTTCCACGGTGAAAATCACGAGCTTTCAAGATCGGGAAAACCCATGCACAGAATCAGAAGGCTTAAGGAAATAACCGACTGGTTTGAAAAGCATACCAAATAACTTTTTATATCATCTTAATTCTGTCGTTATAGGGATTTTACTATTGTGATTTATAATTATAGACGGGTTTCCATGCAACAAAACAATTGTAAGATTTCTTGTGCAAAAATGTGCACAAAAACCTGTGAATTGAGGTGGGTTGGCTATGGCAGATGAGAAGTATGCAAGTTATAACCTGGCAAGAAAAAAACTCATTTTGGGTTCTTTTTTAAGACTTATGATCAGTAATGTCTTTGTCCTTGTCGCTACCTGCGCCTGTGGTTTTATAGATAATCTTTTTATTGGACAGTTTATGGGAAAAGAGGCGCTGGCTGCAGTAGGTTTCTTCTCACCTGTAGTTGTTGCGGTAGGTCTTACGAGTGTTGTTATAATTGGAACTCAGATGTTATGCGCCAATTATGTAGGCAGTGGCGACAATGATCGCGTAGATCAGCTGTTTTTAAGTACTTTTATGTCCATAATTGTAGTAACGGGGATTTTTTCGATGTTGTGTTTTTTATTCAGAAGTCCTCTTGCTACACTGCTTGGCGCTGATGGTGATGCGCACACACTTTTGATGCAGTATATAACGGGATATTTCGTTGGAATGGTGCCTCAGGGACTCGCTGCGATGCTTATGTCCCTGACGTCATTTAATAATGATCTGAAGAGATCTTATCTCAGTACCGCAGTTATGATTTGCGGCAATATTATTGGTGATATGACTCTTATCGGGCCTTTGGGACTATTAGGCATAGGACTTGCATCTACGTTAAGTAGCATAGCATCATTTTTGGTTCTTTTGCCTGGATTCCTGAACAAAGACAAGATTTATGCATTAAGATTTGCTGCAGGATTCAACTTGAGACTTGTATTGGCTGCCTGTTACAGAGGCGTTCCTTCCCTTATGTTTTCAATAGGACTCATAATAAAGAATTATTCCTTTAACTATGCTCTCAAGAATTATACAGGGAATGATGGAGTTGCTGTGGCAAATGTAATGTGTTCCGTATGCGGAATTGTAGGTGCGGTTGTAGGAGGCTGCTACAATACCTATGCATCCTTTGCCAGCCTTTACTATGGAGAAGAGGACAGGGAAAGCTATCTTGAGGTTTCAAAGATAGCTATGATTGTTGGCGGGATAAGCTGTACTGCCACTGTCCTGGCGATGGCACTATTATCAGGACCGCTTTCAGCTCTTTTCTTTCCTGGAAGTTTGGAAATGCAGGAGATGTCAAGATGGATGTTTGTTCTGGCATTTACCTTCCTGATTCCAAATTTGTATTTAAATATTTTGCTTAAGTCATATCAGACTCAGGGTAAAATGGAACTTCTTAATATTATATCTGTATCAGAAGTGGCATCGGTAGGTATAGTAACGCTTATTACAGTTCCGGTTCTGGGGATAACAGCGGCATGGCTGTCTAACACGGTAGTTGATATAGCGTGTATTATCGTCATACTGATATCTGTATTATTGTGGAAAAAGAGCTTTGATTTATCACTCCCTGCCATACTTAAGCTTCCTGATGAATTTGGATGTGAAGGTATGGAGGTAGTGGAGTGCTCCATTAAGAATGTTGATGAAATCGTTGGCTTTAGCGATAAAATGATTAATTTTTGTGAGGAAAAAGGGGCGTCTCATAAAATAGCTTATAATGTCGGGCTTTGTATAGAAGAGATGGCCTATAATATTCTGCAGCATGGTGGTAAGAACAAAAACTATTCGGTTGATATCAGGCTTGTTTTAAAGGATAAGCTGACGGTCAGGATAAGAGACAACTGTAAGGAATTCAATCCGAAAAAATACGTTGATCTTATCAATATTGACGATCCCTTTAAAAATATCGGTCTTCGACTTGTCAGTAAGAGAGCGACGCAGATTGATTATTACAACAATGCCGGCGTAAACACCCTGATTATGAAGTTTGATTATTAGCCTGGATCAGAGTTTACAGTAATGATTACATATTCTGATTTGGTGCCGGATTTAAATTTGATTGCCCAGTCGGAGATGCCAGAGGTTACTATAAAGTCGGTTCCGTTAATCTTCTTATGGCCATAGGTTGCGTCATTGACGCCAGACCATTCCCCCAGGTAGGTGAGGGGAATCAGCTGTCCGCCGTGGGTGTGACCGGATACTACAAGGTCAGCGCCGGCTGCTGCCTCAGCATCGTAGTCAGCAGGCTGATGATCAAGAACGACAATATATTTAGAGGTGTCAAGATCTGACAGGAGTTCCTCCATGGATTGTCTTGACCCCATACTTTTGTCGCGCCTTCCTACGATATAGAATCTGTTATCAATGAGCTCATACTCATCCTCAAGGATATGAACGCCGTTTTCCTTCAGGGCATTTCTAAGATCTGTTCCTGAAAAGTTTCGGTCTTCGTAATAGCCCTCATCATGATTTCCAAATGAAAAGTAGACACCGTATTTTATATTAAGTTTGCCCAGTGCTTCACAGGATTTTATCATGTTTTCCTTAGTGGTCCAGTCATCGACCATATCTCCCGGAATCAACAGAATATCGGGATTTTCCTGTTCGATCATCTTCATTTTTTCATAAAAACCATCACCATCAAAGGTGGTTCCTACGTGGGAATCCGCGAACATGGCAATTTTCAGTGAACCGGGATCCTTATCCGTGTGCAGGTCGTACCTTGTCTGCCATATATTGACGCAGAGATAATAAGAGATACAAAGATATATCACAGAAGCAATGAGAGCGAGCGCACCGATGAGATTTTTGCCGTTATAATTCTTGTAGTCCTTATGTCTGATTTTTCCAATAATCCTGCCGATAATTCCAAATAGCAAAAAGAACATAAGGGTGCTTAATAACACCACAACAGCGTCAACAACTGACATAAAAAAGCATACTGCTGCAAAGCATACGGCAATTATAAGAAATGAAAAAATATACCCCAGGAAGCGGTTTTTTTCTTTTGACCGCCTCATTATGCTGAATTTCGAAACCTGTACTGTCATATATATCGCGCCGACTGATACGAGTGACAGCGCCAATATCAAAAGTAATAACCATATAAACATGATTTTTTTCCTCTGTAAAAACTGCTTTTTTGTAATTATAACTCATTCTAAACAAGTATATTAATTGCTTCAATGATATAATATCAGAAATAGGCTTTTTCAATTTTAATTTAGTAAAATTGAAGAAGAGAGATCGAGTGGAGAACCCATCATGAAAACTGTTTTTATTACCGGAGCAACCTCAGGAATCGGAAATGAATTCGCTAAGGCCTTTGCATCAAAAGGATACAGATTGATATTAACAGGTCGTCGCTATGACAGGCTTCTTGCCATGCAGAAAACGCTGGGTGAAAAATGCAGAATAATTACGACGGATTTATCAGAGAAAGAGCAGTGCAAAAAGCTCCTGAAAGAAATTGAAGATGAACACATAGATGTTTTCATAAATAATGCAGGATTTGGCACAGCGGGGAATTTTTTTGAAACAGATGTGGATAAGGAAATTTCAATGATCC
Organism: Butyrivibrio sp. AC2005; assembly: GCF_000424145.1. Classification (GTDB taxonomy): domain Bacteria; phylum Bacillota; class Clostridia; order Lachnospirales; family Lachnospiraceae; genus Butyrivibrio. Next base: position 194,047 of record NZ_KE384138.1, on the reverse strand, counting down.
GCGTCAATGATATTGCGATGCATATACTGTTTAAAGGTGTCCTTATGAAAATGAAAAAGCAGGGGAAGGGAACGATTCTCAACGTGGCGTCCTCAGCAGGACTTCTGCCTGCAGGTCCCTACATGGCTACATACTATGCCTCCAAAGCTTATGCTGTATCCCTTACCAAGGCAGTGGCCAGAGAGCTGAAAGAGCAGGGCAGTAACCTGTATGTCTGCTGTCTGTGTCCCGGACCTGTGGATACTGAATTTAACAGCAACGCTGATGTGATATTTGCATTAAAGGGAATATCTGCCAGGAAGTGCGTCTCCGAGTGTCTTCAAGGAATGAGAAAGAGGAAAACAGTTATTGTGCCGACGCTTAGGATGAAGCTGGCTATAGCTTTTCAGCATTTTATTCCCGAGAGTCTGCTTATTACGATGGTTGGGCATCAGCAGAAGAAAAAAATATATTCCGATAAGTGAGAGAAAGGAAATAGCATGAAAACTTTATACATAGAATGTAAAATGGGAGTTGCAGGAGATATGTTATCTGCAGCGCTTCTTGAGCTGTGCGACAATCGCGAAGAGATGATGAATATGCTTTCGGAAATGGAGATTCCCGGAGTTACATTTTCGTTGGAAAAGAGTGAAAAATGCGGTATTGTGGGAAGCCATCTTGCTGTAAAAGTAAATGGCGAGGAAGAAGTAAGTGAGGATGTCGATCACGAGCACAGTCATGAGTATGACCACAGCCATGAGCACAAGCATAATCATGAGCATGAACATAATCACGAGCACAGCCATGAGCACGATCATGACCATGCCCATACCCACTCACATCATCACAGACATTTATCGGACATAGAGGATATTGTAAGGAAACTCAATATACCTGAATCAGTTAAGTCTGATATCATGAACGTATACAAGCTTATAGCTGAAGCAGAGAGTAAGGTTCATGGCCGTGAGGTTACCGAAGTACATTTTCATGAAGTGGGAACGATGGATGCGATCGCTGATATTGCAGCAGCATGTCTCATTATGCACGAGCTTGCACCCCAGAAGGTAATAGCATCACCTATACATGTGGGCAGCGGTCAGGTAAAATGTGCACATGGAATTCTTCCTGTTCCGGCACCTGCAACAGCGCTTCTGCTTAACGGAATCCCAAGCTACAGCGGAGATGTAAAGGGAGAACTTTGTACTCCGACAGGAGCGGCACTCATTAAATATTTTGCTGACGGATTTGGAAGTCAGCCTGTTATGAGTGTGGAAAAGATTGGTTATGGAATGGGTAAAAAGGATTTCGCCCAGGCGAACTGTGTGAGAACTATGCTTGGAAACTGCGACGATGAAGCTTCTGATGAGCTGACGGACGTAATATCAGAGCTTGTATGCAATCTCGATGACATGACACCTGAAGCCATTGGTTTTGCAACAGAGCGCCTGATGGAAGAGGGAGCGCTTGATGTTTTCACAACTCCAATCGGAATGAAGAAAAACCGCCCCGGAACCATGCTTACGGTCCTGTGTAAGGAAAATCAAAAGCAGGAATTTGTAAGAAAGATTTTTAAACACACAACCACAATCGGGATTCGTGAAAATCTTTGTAAGCGCTACATTCTGCACCGCGAAGAAAAAGTGGTCAATACTCCTGACGGGGAAATCCGTGTGAAGGAAGTCAGCGGATATGGTGTAATGCGTGAAAAAAAAGAATATGAGGACCTTGCAAGAATTGCCAGATCTAAAGGGACAGCATTGGAAACGAAATGATAATGCGTCTATTATTGATAGAGATAAAAAGAAAGAAAAAAGTAACTCATGAAAGATTTTGAAGCATTAAAAGAAAAGAGTCTTAATGATATTAAAAATGCAGGAATTCAGATAGGTAACATAGTATCCTGGGAGATAAACAAAAGAGCAAAGACCAGGTGGGGACAATGCAAAAAGAACATTGACGGAACCTATGCAATTCAGATTTCATCTACGCTCCTCACTGATGACAGGATACCTGAAAAGGCTGTGCTTGAGACAATGATCCATGAGATTCTTCATACCTGCAAGGACAGTATGAAGCACTCGGGAAGCTGGAAGCACTATGCCGATATAATGAACCGCACCTACGGATACAATATAAAGCGCATAACCAAGGGAAGCGAAAAAGGTGTGGAAGATTATAAGAGCAAGCCAATGGCTATCAAATATGTTTTTACCTGCAAGGGATGCGGTGCGAAAATATACAGAAAACGTGACTCCAAATTTACAAGAAACTACCGCCGTTATGGCTGCACCCTGTGCGGTGCTGTGGCGTGGTCAAGGCATACTGTAGACTGACTTAGTTTTAATAAAATCTTTATCCTTTTTATACGGTATCTTTACTAATATCGGATATGATGTTACATAGTGAAGTTGTTACAGTATTAATCTTATACGTTTCTTATGGAGGTAATGTTAATGAAGAGAAAACTTTCAATTCTTATGGCAGCTACTATGCTTTGTGCAATGACTATTTCAGCCAGCGCTGCTCCGCAGTGCCCTGACAGAGTTGTTCCCGGAGAGCTTGAGAACAATGCAGTTCTTGGGGCTGAGTGGGTTGAGCACGATACATTTATTCCTGTTTCTACAGGTGTTGGCGATGTTAAGCAGGGTAAGGATGATGTAACCGGAATGACAGCGGTTATTACTCATGTTAATCCTATTTATACAGGAACAGCTATGAAGATTGCTGATAAGCTTGGTGCTAATATTGTTGGTGCTTTTCACATTACTCTTCCTACAGGTATCTCAGAAGCCGGCGTTACATTTGATGTAAAGGAAGGCTTCACAATGCCTGCGAATCCTGTATTTATTTCCTTACATGGAAAAGTATTCTGCACACCGAAGAGAATTATTAAGATCAACGATAGAAAATTCGTGATGGTTTTCAATGCTTCTGATACAGATTTCTATATGCTTGATGGCGGATCTCTTGGATTGGATTCTCATACATCTTATAAAGATTTCTTCCAGGGACAGTAATGTGGCATGTACTCTAAAAGAGTAAGCAAATAAAACTATTAAGAGGAATTCTTCCATATAGCGGAGGAATTCCTCTTTTTTATGTATATGATATAGGTGTCAAAAGTCAAAAATGCGTACATGCTTGCATGTTAAGCATTTTGACTTTATGACCCGAACAAATATGAGGAATAAGCAATTTACGCAGTAAATTAGCGGTTTCCGAATATTTGTAGAATTGCTCCATGACTTTAGTCATGGAGCAATTCGTATATCATATGGTGTCAAAAGGTACTTTTGACACCTACATCATGTATATCCCATGTGATAAAAAACAGGGACATCTGCTATAATAATTGAGGATATTAACGGGAGGGAACTATGAAAAGAGCATATTTAGTATTAGTGCCGATTATGGTACTTGGACTTGCAGGATGTGCAAAGTCAAGAACGATGGATATAGAAACCGCTAAACGCGTACTTGAAGATGCCGGTTACACAGTTACGTTGAATCTGGAGGACGTAGATGCCGGCACGATTCCTGCAAAAGAGGTGTCTGTAGATGACATGGAGACCTATTCAATTCAGGACATGACCTTTTCGCTTAAGGATGACGGATCCGGGAAAAATCATTACTTACTTACAAGCTTTGTGTTATATCTTGATAAGTCTTCCAAGGGCTATGAAAGCTTTGTCAGTAAGGGCGGATTCAGGACTTATGAGGACGTTATAAAATCAAAGATATCGACAGTAATATCTGCTACAACCCTCGATGAGATAAGGGATAATGAGCCCAAAATAAGAGCGGAGATTCTAAAATCCTTCGAGGACCTTTTTGGTTCGGATTTTATTTATAACATAGAATTAAGCGGATCTTTATATCAGTAATCAGGAGAGAAAAATGCCGGCATATTTTTCTATAGTTTCAGAATGTAACAGAGACAATATTTATGGAACAATTCTAAAGGATTTTTATGAAGTGCTGACGATTGCAGGAATGAAATTCACCTACGGCTATTGGCAATCCATGGATATGTCCTATGAAGAAATCATAGAGACCAATCAGAAGAAATTAGAAGAGAATTTTGAACTTGGCTATGATGAAAATTCAGATAACGACTATATCCAGCTCATGTATGATTTTGGTGTTTTTTCAGAAGTCAGGTCATTTATTATAAACAGGCCGGAGGAAGGGATATTTACGCTGCATATCATTATTCCCGAGGATGAGCTGCTGGAAATAAGGGATGGAAAAATAACTTATGACAGAAAGAAAACAGATTCTTTAATTGAACTTTCAAAGAAACTATGGGAGCTTCCTTTTGTTGATATTATTCAAACCTGCCTTGAGCTTTCGGATGATATAGATACACTCGAAAATATTAAGGATGGAGCAGCGCTTGCGGTGGAACCCTTTGCAATTGTCCCTGATGAAATAAAGGAGCTCGTGCCTGGTAACTATTCCACCTCAGAACTGCCGGGTAACGGTATGCTTGTTACTTTGAGTCTGTAATGAACTTAATGGATTAAATTAATATAGTTTTTATAAAGTGTTAATAAGGGATTAATGCTGCTTTTGTATAATGATTGGCAGATAGGTGTGAAGGTTATCGCACCGGAGGAAGTTTGGGGGCATGTTTCTTAGTGTGTAGTTTTTATTTGGAGGGACTGCCTATGATTAGGAAAATGATCAGTAAACTCAATGTTATTATGGCTACAGTGGCCGCTGTGAGTATGACGCTCACTCCCGTTACAGCTATGGCAAGGGGAAATGTCGTAGAGGAAAATTTGGGAACTACCGATATTACCTGGGATGCTGTTACTTCTCAGGAAGGATCGGAAGAACTCATTGGCGCAGGAAGGTTCGTTACGTTTGACGGAGTGGATTGCCAGATGTGGATTCCCAATTTGATGCAACCTGAGGAATTGACGGAAGAAGATATTCAGAAGGGTTATATTGGCTACTATACCACAGAGGATAAGAAATCTGTTGCGGCAATAATGTATATAGATACCGGCGGAATGACTCTTGAGGATTATAAAGCATTTCTTGCAGATGACAATGAGGTTTCAGGAATTACTGACATTACAGTAAATGGTCTGCCGGGTGTTATGTACGATATGACCGGAAAAGATGCAACCTGCGTAAGCTTCACAACAGATTCCGGCTATGTATTGGAATTTACATTTTCTCCTATGTCCGACGATGGATATTCAGCAATAACAACTTGCATGATTGCTTCCATTCAGGAATAATAAATGAAGTTGTTACCGTAGATAAATAGACTAATAGAAGCACTGCTATGAATTGATTATATGGTCAATCATAGCAGTGTTTTTTAGTGCTAATATGTTATAATTCATCTTTGGGGGAACTATAGGGAAAGGGGAAAAAGGATGAAAAAAGTTTTAAAGACATTTTTATTATCTGCTCTAATATGTACTGCAATCATTTTTTCAATGGGGAAGTCGGTTTGTGCAGATGATGGCAAGAGTGATGATGTCCTTGAAGAGAGATCCGGGGAAATAGCTATTACAGGGGAAGGCTACAGGATTAACAGTCTGGATGTCAAAGTGAAAGTTGATGATGATAATACCTATCATGTGACGCAGGATATTGAATATGATTTTTTGACGCCACACCATGGTCCTGTGAGACAGTTTCTGGAGAACCATGTGATACATTATGAGAATTCTTCGCAGGCGGTTTCGGCTAAGGTAAAGGGGCTTAGGGTAAGCTCTCTTGATGCACCTGCATGGATTGCAAAGGATGAGTACGGCGGATCAGGAGCAGAAACCTACAAAAAGGTTTATATCGGAGATAAGAATACGACAATAACGGGGATACATCACTATACTCTATCCTATGTATATGAAATTTTAAGTCCGGATGAATTTGAATTAAATGATATTTTTGAATTTGATATTGTAGGAACGGGCTGGGGACGTAATATTGGCAAGGTGACCTGGGAGATTGAACTGCCGGTTGATATTGAGGAGTCTGACATAATATACAATGTTTATAAACAGACTGAGCCAGGCAAGGGAAAAGTTTTATCTTATACTATGGCAGATAAGGTTATAAACGGAACCTTGCAGGATAACATTATAAGAGGTAGCGAAGAAGGGTATGCGCCCGGAGATTTCCTGCGATTACAGATAAGGTTTCCGGATGGATATTATAAAAAACGTCATTTGAGGCTGGTTGATGTTACGCATTTTCTTGCCACTATTTTTTCAGTGAAACATATGGCTACGTTTGGGGTGATTCTCCTGATTGGATGGAGCTATATTTCCGGAGGGACTTCCGGAGGGAAAGGCTCCGGGTACAATAGCTGGAATAGCAGTGACTATTCAGGTGGTGGCGGAGGTGACTGCGGTTCGTCCGATTGTGGCGGAGGTGACGGAGGCGGAGCCTGGTAAAAGCTGCATTATCACTAAGCTCTTTCATGAGGGGAGTAAAAGACAAAATAGGAAGGATACAATTTATGAAAGCTAAATTTTCATCATACCTTGAGAGCATTGCTCCGAGCCTTAAAAAGCTCATTGATGAGCTCTCAGAGAGTTATGATTACGTAAGTATACTTGCCAGTGATTCCAAGGGCTTTGGAATTCAGGCATCACAGAAGAGTAAACTGATTACTGGTGAAAACCTGACAACAGAGAGAGGCTGCGTTGTCAGAGTTTATAAGGATGGCCTTTACAGTGAATATGCTTTTAATAAGCCGGATGAGGATATTTCAGCTATGTCCGGGAAGCTGAGAGATATCCTTGATGATCAGCTTGCGATTATTAAGAAAACTTCATCTGAGATTTTTGATACTGCAAAGCTGGATGATGAACCGTGTGAACTTTTCACAGAGATGGAAACAGACATTATGCCTGAAGATGTGGACCTGGGAGCACTAATGGTAAAGCTTCAGAGCTACAGTGACAGGGCGATGGCAATGAAGGATTATATGATTGATGCACCTGCATCAGCCAAGTCAACACATATATGCAAGATGTTCCTCACAAAGAACAGAGATATGCGCCAGAGTTATGTTTACACAGAAGGAACAATACTTGCAATAGGTGCTAAGAATGGCAAGAATACCATGACTATTGAGGGTGTTTCCGGAAGAACCGGAGCGGGAATCCTTGAAGGACTTGAGGAGAAGGTGGAGTTGGCTGTAAATGCTGTCGGTGATATGCTTGATGCTTCTCCTGTTGTTCCCGGTGAATATGAGATTATTACAAGTCCTGAGGTTACAGGACTTATCGCACATGAAGCTTTCGGACATGGCGTGGAGATGGATATGTTTGTAAAAGAACGTGCGCTTGGTGCCAGGTACATTGACAAGCGTGTTGGTTCCGATCTTGTGTCCATGCACGAAGGTGCAAACTGCGTTGTTGATGTCGCAAGCTATGCCTTTGACGATGAGGGCACGCTGGCAGGTGATGTTACAGAGATTGATCACGGAATCTTAAGGACCGGTGTCTGCGATGCGCTTGCTGCACTTCGTCTCGGAACTAAGCCCACAGGTAATGGTAAGCGAGAGAACTTCGAGCACAAGGTTTATACCAGAATGACTAACACTATGTTTGACAGTGGAAGTGATTCCAAGGAAGACATGATTGCATCTGTGAAGAAGGGTTATTACCTTGAGGGAATGTTCTCCGGTATGGAGGATCCCAAGCACTGGGGTATACAGTGTATTGTGGCCAGAGGCCGCGAAATCATAGATGGAAAGTTCACAGGAAAAGTTGTAGCGCCTGTAGTTATGACAGGCTATGTACCTGATCTTCTCGGTTCGATTTCAATGGTCAGCACAGACCGCGAGTCCTTCGGTAACGGCGGTTGTGGCAAGGGCCATAAAGAGTGGGTTAAGGTCTCTGACGGCGGCCCATACCTCAAGGCTATAGCAAGACTGGGTTGACCCCCATACTGCCTTCCCCAAGGCTATTGCAAGACTGGGATGCCCCTATACTGCCTTCCCCTTGGGGGGAAGGTGTCAGCGAAGCTGACGGATGAGGGGAAATGAAAGGAAAATAGAAAATGACTGATAAAATTATAGAAATTCTCAAGGCATCTTCAGCTGATGCTTACGAGATTACAGATACAACAACACTCGCCTATGAATTCTATTTTATTAAGCATAAGCTTGATCAGAACAGAGTTCGCGACGTGGAACATATTAACGTCAAGGTATACAAGAAGCTTGACGACGGAAAAATGCTGGGCAGTGCTTCAGGTGAGATTTACCCCACACTATCAGAAGAAGAGATTAAAGAAGAGATAAACAAGCTTATTGACAGGGCAGAGAATGTGAAGAACCCGTACTATGAGCTTAATAAACCCGAGGAATTCGAAGCTTCAAAAGCAAGCGAAGTGAACGTATCTCAGATAGCAGAGAACTTCGTTACAGCAATGAAATCACTTCCTGAGACGGACACAGAGTACATCAATTCCTACGAGATTTTTGCTGAAAAGAACAAAAGACGCTTTGTGAATTCAGAGGGCATCGACATAACCTTTGAGTATCCTTCATCCATGGTTGAGGTTGTGGTAAATGCCAGAGAGGGAGAGCACGAGATAGAGCTTTACCGCATGTATAAGGCAGGAACCTGCGACAGCGAGAATCTGAAAAAAGACATCGCAGAGGTTTTAAAATACGGAAAGGACAAGCTTATTGCAAAGCCTACTCCGAAGCTGGGAAAGGCAGCAGTTGTTTTCCCGACAAGTGATGCAGTTCAGATTTACAGCTGGTTTGTTGAAAAGTGTAACGCGGGATTTATTTACAGTAAGTATTCCGACTGGGAGATTGGAAAGGATATTGCTCCCAAGGCAAAGGGAGACAAAGTAACTCTTAAGTCAGTTAAAAATCTTCCGAATTCCTCCAGGAACTTTGATGTGGATGAGGAAGGCGCAGTAATAAGAGACATGTCTGTTCTTGAGAACAATGTACCGAAGACCTTCTTTGGCGGAAGGAGATTCAGATACTATCTCGGAATTGAAAACTCCTACCTGGCCTGCAATTTTGATATAACCGGAGGCTCCAAAACCGCAGATGAAATCAGAAACGGAAAATACCTTGAGATAGTTGAATTCTCTGATTTTGCTGTGGATGCCATATCCGGTGATATCGCAGGAGAAATAAGACTCGGTTACTATCACGATGGTGACAAGGTGACTCCTGTCAGTGGCGGGTCCATCTCAGGATGCATGAATGATTTTGTAAACGAGATGTATATGTCAAAGGAAAAGCGACAATACGACAACTTCAATATTCCCGCGCTCACAAGACTTGAAAATGTAAGTGTTACGGGAATTGAATAAATCGGAGATTTTTTAACTTTTAACAAAATAATGTCTTCCGATCCATCTGGATAAACCGTCAAGTCCCGGATAAACAATACGCTCGGAGATGTTCTGGTGATCCAGTATGTCGCGGATCTGCCAGCGGAGACTTTTGTCGATGATATATTTGTAGGTATTTTGGGTGTTCTTGTCCAGGAACCCCTCAATATCCTCCATTTCACAGGGGATAACCGAGAAAAAGGAGAACTGATTTACAATTCTCTTGTCGACGGAGGGCGGCTCGATTATTACCATGGAACTGTCGCCCATATCCTCATCATATTGGGCAAGGCTGCTGCAGACATTTTCCATCATATCAATTGAGAACACGGTATTGTTAACACGCTTGCACTCGTTGCGATACTTTTCGGGTAAAAGTCTGTGAAGCTCATGAACGTCAATCTGCCATACAACGCTGTCGTGTTCTGCCATCTTGTCCATATCAATTTCAGATGTTGAAAAGTGAAGAGCTATCAGCAGAGAAAATGACCAGTCCAGAAGTCTTGTGGGAAGACCGTGGTGCTGTCCGAATATCATCTGACTCCAGACAGAGCGCTCAATTGAAGGCTCTTCCAGAGCAGCATACTTTGTAAAATTCCTTAAAATACAAGGCTCAAGCTCTTTTCGCTTATCCTTACAGGTTCTCATCAGACTGGTTACCAGATTAAAATCCGCGTTCGGCATACCTCTGTAAACGAATAAATCCCTGAAACGACCAAGATCATCCCGGTATTCCTGTTCTGAAATCATCATGAAAAGAGAACTGATATCATTGATTTTTACTGTATTAATCATGTGATATTCCTCATTTTTGGAAGCTATGAAACTTTTCCCTAAAATAATGGTAAACATAAAAAGAAGTCTGTTCAATATAGAAAACATGAAGATTTTATAAGGTATTTATTATCGCGAATGTTTGGCGCCGGGAGTGTTTTGGAGAAAATTTTATTATTTATGCATAGAGTTTTCGTGGGTAATTTAATAAAATTATATCGGAATGCAGGATAGCTGTTTTTGGGAAAATAATATAAAAGAGAGGTAAATGGTTATGGCTGAGCTTGGTTGTGTTAAAACTAAGGATTTCGAAATGGATTATTGTAAATTCGGACATGGAGATAAGATATTTGTAATCCTCCCGGGGCTTACTGTTCAAAGCGTTATGGGTGCTGCTGATGCTATTGAGGGCAGCTATAATACTAAGGCGGACGAGTATACTACCTATGTTTTTGACAGAATAAAAGTTGTTCCCGAGGGTTATGCCATAGAGGATATGGCCAGGGATACCGCGGATGCTATGAAGGAGCTGGGACTAAAGGATGTGTATATGTTCGGAGCTTCTCAGGGAGGAATGATAGCCATGGTTATTGCTATGGAATATCCTGAGCTTGTGAAAAAGCTGGCTCTTGGTTCTACATCCTCGCATCTTCAGCCACAGCAGCAGGCGGTCTTTGATAAGTGGATAAGCCTCGCAGAAGCAAAGGATGCACAGGGATTGTATCAGGAATTCGGAAAAGAAATTTATCCTGAAAATGTATATGAGCAATTTAAGGATTATTTTAATGATGTAAGCAAGACAGTAACCGATGCCGAGCTGAAGAAATTTGTCATTCTTGCAAAAAGCATTAAAAAAATCAATGTCACTGATGGTTTAAAAAAGATAAATTGTCCGGTTCTTGCACTTGGAGTTTATGAGGATGCGGTCCTTGATTCTGACGCTACAATGGAAATTGCAGAGGAGCTTGACTACAGGCCGGATTTTAAGCTTTACATGTACATCGGCTACGGCCATGCAGCCTTCGATACTGCACCCGATTACAGAAAAAGAGTATTCGAATTTTACGAGGAAAATGAATAATTGATGAGTAAAAGCATATGGGCGGACTTGTATTTTTTTGTTCGCCCATATATTATGTTTTGATGTATGAATTTTATGCTATTATTGTATAAAAGTCTTATGCCTCTGATGAGGCAACTATTTTCGCTACACTTATGGGGGAAGTATGGCAAAGAATTTTGGTCAATCATTTAAAATGACGCAGACGGGCTTTCTTACATCAAAGTCCGGTAAAACATTTATCAGAATTTATTTCTCAAGACCACGGTCACTTAGAGAGGAAGATACCGCCGAAGGTATTATTCCCGGCTACAAGATTCTTAAATCTGACGGATTTGCGGAGGATGAAATTGCGGCACTGGAATTCTATCTCAAGCATAACCGCGAAGAAATAGTAAAGCGCGCCAAAGCACTCAGCAACCCGCTAAACTGGCTGTGAAAATAAAGAAAGAAGAGGTTAACAAATGGCACTTATAAAGAAGCCCGTAACTGGAATGAAGGATATTCTCCCTGAGGAGATGAAGCTTAGAGACTATGTAATAGGTATAATCAAGGACACCTATGCAGGCTTTGGATTTACTTCCATTGATACTCCCTGCGTTGAATCCCTGGCAAACCTTAACAGCAAGCAGGGCGGAGAGAATGAGAAACTCATTTTCAAGATTATGAAAAGAGGAGAGAAGCTTAAACTTGAGAGCGCAAAGGAAGAGAACGATCTCACTGATTCAGGACTTCGTTATGACCTTACAGTTCCGCTTGTAAGATATTATTCCAATCACCAGAACGAGCTTCCTTCACCCTTTAAGGCGCTTCAGATGGGATATGTATGGAGAGCTGACAGACCTCAGAAGGGAAGATATCGTCAGTTTATGCAGTGCGACATCGATATCCTCGGTGAGCCTACAAACCTTGCAGAGATAGAGCTTATCCTTGCTACAACAACTACCCTTGGAAGACTTGGCTTTAAGGGCTTCCAGATCAGAATAAACGAGAGACGCATGCTCAAGGCTATGGCTGCCTACAGCGGATTCCCGGAGGAATCTTATGATTCAGTTTTCATCACCCTTGATAAGATGGATAAAATCGGCTTAGAGGGTGTTGCAGAGGAGCTTGAAAAGGACGGCTTCTCCAAGGAGAGCATTGATAAGTATCTTAACCTTTTCAAGAATGTGGAAGGAAAAGGTGCTATTGACGGAATCAGATTCCTCGCAGATGAGCTTGGCGAATTCCTTGAGGCTGACGTTAAGAATAACCTTGAGGAGATCATTTCAAGTGTTGATGCTACAAAGAGCGCGGAATTTGAGCTTGTTTTCGATCCCACACTTGTTCGCGGAATGTCATATTACACCGGAACAATTTTTGAGGTTGCAATGCCTCAGTACGGCGGAAGCTGCGGTGGCGGCGGACGTTATGACAAGATGGTTGGTAAGTTCACAGGACAGGATACTCCTGCTTGCGGATTTTCAATCGGCTTTGAACGCATCATTATGATCATGATGGATGAAGGCTTCAAGATTCCCGATGAAAAGGGGAAGGTTGCATTCCTTGTTGAAAAAGGAATCGGCGGTGAGCAGCTTTCAGAGATTATTGCCGAGGCTCAGAAGGAAAGATCCGAAGGCAGACAGGTACTCGTTGTTCGTATGAATAAAAACAAGAAATTCCAGAAGGAACAGCTTACCGCACAGGGCTACGCTGACTTCAAGGATTTCTATAAGACTGAGCTTAAGCACTAATAATGGAATAAAGTTTCCTCCTAAGGAAATGGATATATTTAATAAAGTTTCCTCCTAAGGAAATAGATATATTTAATAAAGTTTCCTCCTAAGGAAATAGATATATTTAATAAAGTTTCCTCCTAAGGAAATAGATATATTTAATAAAGTTTCCTCCTAAGGAAATAGATATATATTTAATAAAGTTTCCTCCTAAGGAAATGGATATATTTAATAAAAGTTTCCTCCTAAGGAAATGGATATATTTAATAAAGCCTTCCCCCTTGGGGGGAAGGTGGCGCGAAGCGCCGGATGAGGGGACTGGTTTTAGGCAAAAAAATGAGAATCAAAAACAAAAAATACGAAATAGACATGACTAAGGGGGCTCTTCTTCCGAAGATTCTCCTTTTTTCCATTCCACTTTTATTATCAAGCATACTTCAGCTTCTTTTTAATGCGGCAGATATCGTGGTTGTCGGACAATTTTCAGGTGACATCGGTGCAAACTGTGTTGCTGCCATAGGCTCCACAGGAGCTGTTATAAACATGCTCCTTAGTGTGTTTATGGGACTCTCTGTCGGAGTAAATGTCCTTGCCGCCAGATACTTTGCAGCCAGACAGGAAAAGGAGATGGAGGAAACCGTACATACTACAATAGCGCTTGCCCTTATAGGCGGCGTTATTATTGCTGTAATAGGAATTATTGCTGCAAGACCGATCCTGGAACTCATGGGATCACCGGAAGAAGTTATAGATTTATCGACATTGTATATGCGTATATATTTTATCGGAATGCCGGTTAATATGCTGTACAATTTTGGTGCAGCTGTGCTTCGCGCGGCAGGTGATACCAGGAGACCACTGTATTATCTTATGAATGCCGGAGTAATCAATGTCATTCTGAATCTTGTGTTTGTAATGGGCTTTAAGATGAATGTTGCCGGTGTTGCACTTGCGACAATCCTTGCACAGACAGTATCAGCATTTTTTATAGTAAAGGCACTTGTCACAGCAAATGAGATATACCGGCTTGATATTAAGAAGATTCGGGTTGATGCTGACAAGGCAAAGAGAATCATTCGTGTAGGTTTACCTGCTGGATTGCAGGGTACAATCTTTTCCTTTTCAAATGTTCTGATTCAGTCCTCCATCAATGAATTTGGTTCTGTGGCTATGGCAGGAAGTGCGGCAGCGGCCAATATTGAGGGCTTTGTTTACATGGCCATGAATGCCGTTTACCAGGCCTGTGTATCCTTTACAAGTCAGAATGTGGGTGCCAATAAGCCTGAGAGAATAGGTAAGGTCTTAAGAACCTGTCTTGCGATTGTGGTCATTGTCGGAGCTTCCATGGGTAATATCTTCTATCTGTTTGGTTCTCAGCTGGTGGGTATTTATACCAAGGAGCCTGCCACAATACAGTATGGAGTTCAGCGTATGGCTGTTATCTGCACCATTTACTTTCTCTGCGGAATCATGGATGTAGTCTGCGGAAGTCTCAGAGGAATGGGCTATTCCACAGTGCCCATGATAGTATCGATTGTTGGAGCCTGCGGCCTCAGAATTGTGTGGATACTTACTGTTTTCAGGATGTATCACGATCTTACGGTTTTGTATATTTCATATCCCGTAACCTGGATAATAACAGCTACAGCCCACTTTATCAGTTATTTTATTATAAAGAAAATTGTTGTCTCAAAGATGGGAGACGGAAAGGCAGTAACAACATAAATGTCCAAATATAAAGCAGTCATTTTTGACCTTGACGGAACACTTTTATATACGCTTGAGGATTTGAAAAACAGCGCAAATTACGCACTTGAAAAGCATGGCATGGCTACCTGCTCTTTACATGAGGTGCAGTACAGGGTCGGTAACGGCGTTCAAAAGCTTATGGAGAGATGCGTTCCCGATGGACTTGATAATCCTTTGTTTGAGAAGGTCTTTTCGGATTTTAAAGAACACTATAAAATACACTGTAATGATAACAGCGGGCCATATGACGGAATTCCGGAGCTGTTAGATAAGCTTAAGGACAATGGCTATAAGCTGGCGATCGTATCCAATAAATTCATGGCTGCGACAAAAGAGCTTGCTGACCTTTACTTTAAGGATACCATTGATGTTGCTATCGGTGAGACAAAGGACATTCGAAAAAAGCCTGCACCGGATACGGTTATAGAGGCTATGAAAAGCCTCGGTGTAACAGCTGATGAATGCATTTATGTTGGTGATTCGGATGTGGACATAAACACAGCAAAGAATTCCGGGATGCCCTGCATATGCGTGGAATGGGGCTTTAGAACACGAAAAGAGCAGGAAGAAGCAGGTGGCACAATTTTCGCACAAAAACCAGGTGACATTTTCAACATAGTTGAAAGTAGCAAACAATAAAACTAACAAACAATAAAACTAACA
Organism: Butyrivibrio sp. AC2005; assembly: GCF_000424145.1. Lineage (GTDB taxonomy): Bacteria > Bacillota > Clostridia > Lachnospirales > Lachnospiraceae > Butyrivibrio. Next base: position 178,768 of record NZ_KE384138.1, on the reverse strand, counting down.
AACAATAAAACTAACAAACAATAAAACTAACTTTATAGCAAAGGATGATATGATTATTCTTTATGCCTTCCCCTTAGGGGGAAGGTGTCAGCGAAGCTGACGGATGAGGGGTAAGGAGGAAATAAACTTGCAACAAAACATAATACAGTTAGTGGTTCTGATACTGCTTGTATTTTTATCGGCATTTTTTTCATCTGCAGAGACAGCCATGAGCTGCGTGAGCAGAGTAAGGATCAAGACTCTGGTGGATGAAAACAACAAAAGAGCCATAAGAGTCCAGAAAATTCTTGATGAGTATCAGGATATGCTCTCCGCAATTCTTATCGGAAATAATATAGTTAACCTATCTGCATCGGCACTTGCGACTATTTTTGTTCAGAGAATCTGGGGTGACTGGGCAATAAGTATCGGTACCGGTGTTCTCACAATTGTTGTTCTGATAATCGGTGAGATCATTCCCAAGACAATAGCGACTACAAGTGCTGAAAATCTGGCTTTGTTCTACGGAGCTGTAATTCTTTTTATAATGAAGGTTCTCTCACCTGTTATATGGATTGTAAATGCGGTTGCGGATATCGTCCTTAAGGTGCTGCGAGTGGACAAAAACAGTCACACGCTCATGACAGAAAACGAGCTTAAAACCTACGTTGATGTAAGCCATGAGGACGGAGTAATAGAGAGCGGCGAAAAGGAAATGATTTACAACGTGTTTGAGTTTTCAGACGCTGTTGCAAAGGATGTAATGATTCCTCGAATCGATATGGTGTGCGTTAGTGCAGATGCTGAGTACCATGAGGTTATGCGTGTTTTCAAACAGGAGATGTACACCAGAATTCCGGTCTATGAGGATAATCAGGATAATATCATCGGTCTTATCAATATTAAGGACATTGTTCTTGTATCGGATAAGGACAATTTCAAGATCAGTGATTACCTGAGAGAAGCATATTACACCTATGAATATAAAAAGACCGCGGATCTTCTTATGGAGATGCGGAAAAACTACCAGAATGTTGCGTTTGTCTTAAGTGAATACGGTGCAACCGTCGGAATGATAACTCTTGAGGATCTTCTTGAGGAGATTGTCGGTGAGATACGTGATGAGTACGATTCCGATGAGGAAGAGCAGATTCGCGAGCTCGGTGACGGACGTTTCATTGTAGAGGGTAACATGAAGCTCGATGATGTAAACGATGCTCTGGGAACTGCTTTTGATTCCGATGACTATGATTCCATTGGCGGACTTATGATTGAGAGTCTGGACAGACTTCCCAGAGGCGGCGAGACCACAAAGCTTGAAAACGGTGTTGAGCTCACAGCCAACGGAATCAAGAGAAACAGGATTACTGATGTCCTTGTTTACATACCTGAAGGCGCTTTTGAAACAAAGGAAAATACTACTGATTCAGAGTCATCTTCCGATGATGCTGCAAAATAGAAAAATAGCTACAATAAAGCTTTTTCTACTAATTAAAAAGTGCTTTTCGCAGGACTCAAATTATGATATACTACTGAACTGTGGAAAACTATTGTTTTTCTGTATTAATCCTGAATGAAAAGGAGACGAGATATGAAGCACGTAAAGACACTTGCAACAAGAAATCTTAAGGAGTCTATGAAGAAGGGCGGCTGCGGAGAATGCCAGACATCCTGCCAGTCTGCTTGCAAGACTTCCTGCACTGTTGGTAACCAGAGCTGCGAGCAGGTTGCTAATAAGTAATAGGTGTATTTAACTAAATAGTTCTAATAAAACAGGCAGCGGCCATGCCGCTGCTTGATTTATGAAAACTATGCTAAATACATTTTTTTCTATGGGGAAGTCTTATTTTAAATTTCAATTAGTAAAGGTAGTGAGAATTTTATATGGTACATGCATACAAGAACAACGGCTATGATATTGTTCTGGATGTAAACAGTGGTTCCGTTCACGTAGTGGATGACATTGTTTTTGATCTTATTCATCCCGTGGAGGAACAATTGATTAAGCGCTTTAAGTCTGCTGATATTACTGCAGAGGGCGCAGACGCTGTAAGTGATGAATCGCTTTTGCCTGAGCTTGTTAATGAACTTTCAGAGAGCTTTTCACAATACAGTAAGGAAGACTTAAGTGATGCGATTTCCGATATACTTGAGCTTCGCAGAGGCGAGGTTCTTTATACGGATGATGTATACGAGAATTACGTTGAGGAATTTAAGGAAAGAGATACCGTGATCAAGGCTCTGTGCCTTAACATCGCACATGACTGTAACCTCAGATGTAAATACTGCTTCGCAGATGAGGGAGAGTATCACGGAAGAAAGGCTCTTATGACCGAGGAGGTCGGTAAGGCTGCTCTTGATTTTCTTATTAAGCATTCAGGTGGCAGAAGGAATCTTGAGGTTGACTTCTTTGGCGGGGAACCGCTTCTTAACTGGGACGTTGTTAAGAAGATAGTTGAGTACGGACGAAGCCTTGAGAAGGAACATGATAAGAACTTCAGATTTACTCTGACAACCAACGGAACTCTTCTTACGGATGAGATACTTGAATTTGCCAATAAGGAGATGGGTAACATCGTCCTTTCAATAGACGGACGCAAGGAAGTTAATGATAAGATGCGTCCGATGCGTGGCGGACAGGGAACCTATGATAACATCGTTCCCAAGTTTAAGAAAGTGGCAGAGAGCCGTCATCAGCTCAGATATTTTGTAAGAGGTACATTTACACACAATAATCTGGATTTCTGTGAGGATGTTAAGCATCTTGCAGACCTTGGCTTTAAGCAGATTTCTGTAGAGCCTGTTGTGGCTAAGCCCGAAGACTGGTACGCTATCAAGGAGGAGGATATCCCTTATCTTTGTGAGCAGTATGATGAACTTGCGAAGTTCTATCTTCAGAGACAGAAGGAAGGAAAGGGCTTTAACTTCTTCCATTTCAACATAGACCTTGAAGGTGGTCCGTGTGTTGCCAAGAGACTTTCGGGATGTGGATCGGGATGTGAATATCTTGGTGTTACACCTTGGGGTGATCTTTATCCCTGTCATCAGTTTGTCGGTAACGAAGACTTTATTATGGGTAATGTTTTTGAAGGAATCACAAGACCTGATCTTCAGAAACAGTTTAAAGAGAGCAATGTGTACTCCAGACCTGAGTGTCAGAAGTGCTTTGCAAGATATTATTGCAGCGGAGGTTGTGCTGCAAACGCCTATAATTTCAATGGCGATATAAATACAACCTATCATACGGGATGTGAGCTTCAGAGAAAGCGTATCGAGTGCGCTATCATGATCAAGGCTGCACAGGCCGAATGAGTATAACGGAGGGTGAAAAAATGAAAAGAGTAAAATCAGTAGTCGCTTTACTTGTAGCATTATTGCTGCTTGGCGGTCTCGGTTACACATCAGTGTACGGCCTTGGAAGCGATAAGTCAGGATCACTTAAGAGTATCAATCTCGGACTTGATCTTGCAGGTGGTGTAAGTATCACCTATGAAGTACTTGGTGATGGAACACCCAGTGCTGAGGATATGTCAGATACAATCTATAAGCTCCAGCAGCGTGTAGATCAGTACAGTACAGAGTCACAGGTATATCAGGAAGGTTCAAACCGAATCAACATCGAGATTCCCGGTGTTACGGATGCAAACAAGATCCTTGAGGAACTTGGACAGCCCGGTAACCTTTACTTCATAGCTCAGACTGACAGTGAGGGAAATGATAACTATACATACAACTCAGGCTTCACTCAGGATGAGGATGGTAACTATGTTCTTTCCGGTGATGGTGAGATCGGATACGTTCTTAACAAGACTATCGAAGAACTTGAAGCTGACGGCTCCATCGTTCTTAAGGGTGAGGACGTAGCTAATGCAGAGGCAGGCTACCAGAACTCCGGTACAGCTAATACTCAGGAAGTAGTTGTATCACTTGAGTTCACAGACAATGGTAAAAAAGCATTTGCCGAAGCTACAAAGAAGGCATATGCCAACGGCGAGTCAATCGGTATCTACTATGACGGTGAGTTCATTTCCGTTCCTACAGTTCAGGCTGAGATTACTGACGGAAGAGCAATCATTACCGGTGAGAAGACCTTTGAAGATGCATCAAACCTTGCATCAATGATTCGTATAGGTGGACTTAAGCTTCAGCTTAACGAGCTCCGTTCAAATGTAGTAGGTGCTCAGCTTGGTTCAGATGCTATTCACACAAGTATGATTGCAGCTATCGTTGGTTTCATTGCAATCATCCTGTTCATGATCGTTGTTTATAAGCTGCTTGGTGTTGCAGCGAGTGTGGCTCTTGCATTCTATTGCGGACTTGAGATTTTACTTCTTTCAGCATTTGAGATTACACTTACTCTTCCCGGTATCGCAGGTATCATCCTTTCAGTAGGTATGGCCGTTGATGCCAACGTGCTTGTATTTGCACGTATCAGAGAAGAAATCGCAGGTGGTAAGGATGTTAAGGCAGCTATTAAGGCTGGTTACGGAAAAGCCCTTTCAGCTATTCTTGATGGTAACATCACAACACTTATTGCTGCTGTAATTCTTAGAGCTCGCGGAACAGGTACAGTTCAGGGCTTTGCTTCAACACTTATGCTCGGTATCTGTGTATCAATGTTCACAGCACTTTTTGTTACCAGAGCAATCACAAATATCTTCTATGGTCTTGGACTTGAGGATAAGAAGTGGTATGGACAAGCAAAAGAGCTTAAGCTCTTCGACTTTACAACAAAGAGAAAACTGTTCTACGGCATTTCCGCAGCAATCATTGTAATCGGATTTGTTGTAATGGGTGTTAACTCCGGAAGAGGAGAGGGCGCTTTCAACTACAGTCTTGAATTCGTAGGTGGTACATCTACAAGCGTAACCTTCAATGAACAGTGGACAACAGAGAAGCTTGATGCAGAGATTGTTCCGAAGATCAAGGAGCTCACAGGTGTTGGTTCCGTACAGGTTCAGACTGTTGCCGGATCCAATCAGGTTATCTTCAAGACAGTTACACTTACTGTTGATCAGCGTGAAGCTGTAGACAATATGTTCAAGACTGATTACTCAGTACCTGCAGACAGCATTGCAGCTGAGAGTATCAGTTCAACAATAAGTAATGAGATGCGAGCAGACGCTATTGTAGCTTTGATCATTTCACTTGTACTTATGCTTGCATACATCTGGATCAGATTCAGAGATATAAAGTTCGGTGCTGCAGCAATCATTGCTCTTGCACATGATACACTTATTGTTATTACATGCTATGCACTTACAAGAATTCAGGTTGGTGGTACATTCATCGCTGCAGTTCTTACAATTATCGGTTATTCAATCAACGATACAATCGTTACCTTCGACCGTATCCGTGAGAACCGTATATTCCTGAATCGTCAGGATCAGCTTGAAGAGCTTGTTAATAAGTCAGTAAGCCAGACAATTACACGAAGCTTGTTCACATCAATAACAACCTTCATCATGGTTCTGGTATTGTTCATCTTCGGTGTGCCGGATATCCGCTTCTTTGCACTTCCTCTTATGGTCGGTGTAGTAGCAGGTACATATTCATCAATCTTTATCGCATCACCGATATGGCTTGATCTTAAAAAGAAATTCACAAAATAAATACTGAGGGGCTGCCGCACATGCGGCAGCCCATATTATTTTGAGGTAAGTAATGGCAAAATGGCTTATTGTGCGCAAAGGCGCAGATTTTGACAGGATAGCGAGAGAACATGGTATATCACCTATCGTTGCGCGTATATTGAGAAATAGGGATGTGTTTGAGGATGAGGATATTGAGATGTATCTTCATTCGGATGAGAAGTATCTTCATGATCCGCATCTTCTGAAGGATATTGATCTTGCTGCAGATATTATGAAGGAGCGTATTGAAGCAGGTGATGCTATCAGAATCATCGGTGACTACGATGTAGATGGAATCTGTTCATCCTATATCCTTTTATCAGGTATCAGGCTTTGCGGTGGTAACGCAGATGTGGTTCTTCCTCATAGAATTAAGGATGGATATGGTCTTAGCATAAATCTTGTGGATAAGGCTTATGCTGATGGTAAGAAGACAATTATCACCTGTGACAATGGCATTGCAGCGATAGAGCAGATAGCTCATGCAAAGGAATTAGGAATGACTGTAGTAGTCACTGACCATCATGAGGTTAGTTATTTGGAGGAAGATAAGGAAAAGATGATTCTTCCACCTGCTGATGCTGTAGTTGATCCTAAGCGCAAGGATGATGAATACCCTTATCATGAGATTTGCGGAGCAATGGTTGCTTTTAAGTTCATACAGGTCCTTACAGAGAAGATGGGGATGACTAAAGATGCAGAACTGAGCCATTTCTTTGATGAGATGTCAATCTTTGCAGGATGGGCGACAGTATGCGATGTAATGCCGCTTAAGGATGAAAACAGGGTTATTGTTAAGAAGTCCTTTGAGTGCATATCAAGAACCGGTAATCTTGGACTGCAGGCACTTCTCAGGGCTAATGAAATAGATCCCTTCAGAGTCAGCTGCTACATTTATGGCTTTGTAATCGGTCCCTGTCTTAATGCTACGGGAAGACTGGATTCAGCTATGAGAGGCCTTGAGCTTCTTACTGAGACAAATCCCAATGCTGCAGCGGAGATAGCCCTTGAGCTTAAAGAGCTGAATGACAGCCGTAAGGATATGACCCAGCAGGGCAAGGATGAAGCTATGGAAATTATCGACAGGTATGGGGAAATTCTTCCGGATGTACTTGTAATTTATATGCCTGAGCTTCATGAGTCTCTGGCGGGTATTATTGCAGGAAAAGTGAGAGAGGAAGTTAATCACCCTGTATTTGTATTAACAGACGCCGGAGAGGGACTTGTAAAAGGCTCAGGAAGATCGATTGAAAGCTACCATATGTTTGATGCTCTTAGTGAATGCAGGGATCTTCTTACAAAGTATGGCGGACATAAAATGGCCGCTGGTTTTTCACTTCCTAAGGCCAATTTAGAAGCCTTTAGAGATAGATTAAATGAGAACAGTAAGCTGGTTGAGGATGATTTTAAAGAGATAATACGTCTTGATATGGAGCTGCCTATTAGATATATTTCGATGAATCTTCTTAAGGAGATAGAGACACTGGCTCCATTTGGACAGGGTAATCCTGAACCTGTTTTTGCAGCAAGAGACGTAGAGCTTATTAAGGGACGCATTATGGGCAGAAATGCCAATGTTGCCAAAATAGTAATAAGGGATCCTGAGGGACAGAGCTTTGATATGATGGTATTTGGAAGTCTGTTCGAAAGGTGGAATGAATTTCTTGATAATAATTTTGGATCTGAGCAGAGAGAAAAGCTATATAACGGAGCATTTCATGATAAAATGTTAGTTAAGATTGCTTATCAGCCCAAGATAAATGAATTTAGGGGAGAAGAAAGCGTTCAGGTTGTATTAAAGGATTTTTGTTTATGAAAAGTATGAAACGAAACAGATTAACTAAATACGAATTGAATAAAAAAATCTCCATAAACCACAAAACACACGCTCTTTGGGAAGCGTGTGCCTGCGGTTTCTTATGAGGGGGAGATAGTTAGTTCATCAACTATCTTGGTTATAATATACAATTAAAATGTGAACTAATTGTGTTCAAATACTTAAGAAAAACAGTAGATTTATTTAGGAAAATCTTAAGAAATTTATTAAAAGGAGGAGAAGGGGATATGAAACTGGAGAATCTTCTTAAAAAACTGGATTATGATGCAACTGTCGGAAACACCGGAGACAAGGCAGATGTGGCATCTGTAGAGATTACAGAGGTAGTAAAAGACAATAGAAAGGTCACAGAGGGATGCCTTTTCATATGTATTGAGGGTATGAATTTTGACGGACATTCAGCTGCGAAGGAAGTAGCTGAGAAGGGCGCTGCTGCAATCGTTGTGGAGAAGGATGTTGAGCTTCCTGAAAATTCATCGACTGTAGTAGTCAAAGTAGAAAGTACCAGATATGCAATGGCATTTATCTCTGCCGAGTGGTTCGGAAATCCTGCAGAGAGTCTTAAGACAGTTGGAATAACCGGAACAAAGGGAAAGACTACAACAACCTATCTTATAAGAAATATGCTTGAGGATGCAGGACATAAGTGCGGCCTTATCGGTACTATTGAAGTCATTATAGGTGATGAGCATATTCATGCCGAAAATACAACTCCTGAGTCCTATGAACTCCAGGAATACATGAGAAGAATGGTGGATGCAGGATGTGACACAGTTGTCATGGAAGTTTCTTCACAGGGACTAATGCTGCATAGAAGCCAGGGATTCATTTATGACATTGGTGTCTTTACAAATATTGAGCCTGATCATATCGGTCCCGGAGAGCATAAGGACTTTGATGACTATATGCACTGTAAGGGTCTTCTTTTCAAACAGTGTAAAACAGGTATTGCCAATGCAGACGATCCGAGAATGGAAGATGTTACCAAGGGACATACCTGTGAGCTTACAACCTATGGCTTTACAGAGGATGCTGATCTTCGTGCTATCAATCTGGCATATCTTCATAAGCCTGGCGAACTTGGCGTTATGTTTGACACAACGGGAATAGTAGAGATGCATGCGCAGGTTCCTACACCAGGCAGATTCAGCGTATACAATGCACTTTGCGCAATTGATGTAGCTAAACACCTTGGCTGTGATGATGAGACAATCGCAGCAGCACTTAAGAAGGCTCATGTAAAGGGCAGAATCGAAATGGTAAAGGTATCTGATGATTTTACACTTATGATCGACTATGCTCACAATGCGATGGCACTTAAGAGTCTGCTAAGCACTCTCCGTGATTATCATCCGACTCGCCTTATAAGCGTGTTTGGTTGTGGCGGAAACCGTTCAAAGCTCAGAAGATTTGAGATGGGTGAGGTCAGCGGAAAGCTTGCTGATTTCACAATCATCACATCCGATAATCCGAGATTTGAAGAGCCTATGGATATCATGAATGATATCGAGACCGGAATGAAGAAGACAGACGGCGAGTATATTAAGATTGAGGATAGAAAGGAAGCTATACGTTATGCCATAGAGCATGGCGAGCATGGTGATATTATCGTACTTGCAGGTAAAGGCCATGAGGACTACCAGGAGATAAAGGGCGTTAAGTATCCCATGGATGAGAGAGTGCTTATTCAGGAGATTTTAAAGGAGATGCAGGCAAAGGCTTGATGGAGACAGGGAGCTTATCTTTTGCAAATATAATAATCGATATCTCCCACGAGAAAGTGGACAGACCTTTTCAATACATAATTCCTGACAGACTAAAGGATAAAATATGTATCGGAAGCTGCGTCAGTATCCCCTTTGGAAGAGGTAATACCAAAAGGCTGGGTTATGTAATAGGAATTACTGATAAACCTGAGTTTGACCCTGAGAAAACCAAGGAAATACTTGATATTACTGAGGGCGAGATGTCTGCAGAGGGTATAATGGTGCAGCTTGCGGCCTGGATGCATAAAAACTACGGCTCTACAATGATAAATGCCTTAAGAACCGTAATTCCGGTAAGAAAAAAATCCAAGGCGCTGGTTCATCGCTACATAAGTCTGCAGATGTCAGAGGAGGAAGCAAGGAGTCTTTTTGATACCTGTGTTAAAAAGCATCAGGTGGCAAGAGCAAGACTTCTTGAAGCCTTACTTGAAAATCCGTCGGAGAGGATTCCTTACGAGCTTGTGACAGGCAAACTGAATGTCACTTCTGCTGTCATCAGAGCTCTTTCTGAAAAAAACGTAATAACAATAGAAAGTGAAGAATATTACAGAAATCCTGTCGGAGAAGTAAATGTCAGGAAAAAGGATATAACTCTCAGTGATGAACAGCAGAGTATTGTTAATGAAGTAATATCTGATTATGATGCGGGAAAACGAAAAACCTACCTGATACATGGAATTACCGGAAGCGGAAAGACCGAAGTCTACATAGAGATGATAGATGCTGTTATAGCAAGGGGGAAACAGGCTATTGTGCTTATTCCCGAGATAGCGCTCACCTATCAGACACTTATGCGCTTTTATCGCCATTTTGGAGAGAGAGTTTCGGTCATGAATTCGACACTTTCTCCCGGAGAAAAATACGATCAGGCACAGCGCGCCAAGGAAGGTGATATTGATATCATCATTGGTCCAAGGTCTGCGCTGTTTACACCTTTTCCTAATGTGGGACTCATAATTATCGATGAGGAGCATGAGACTTCGTATAAGAGTGAGACAATGCCCAAGTATCACGCCAGAGAGACTGCAATTGAACTATCAAAGCTGGTTCCGGGAGGCGCAAGCGTAGTTCTTGGCTCAGCGACTCCTTCTCTGGAGGCTTACTATAGAGCCAATAAGGGTGAATATAAACTGTTTGAACTAAACAGGAGACTTACGGGAGGAGCACTTCCGGAGGTAGAAATTGCCGATTTAAGGGAAGAATTAAGATCCGGCAACCGCTCTATTTTTAGCAGGAGTCTTCAGGAAAAAATGCAGGAAGCATTGGATACTGGGCATCAGACAATGCTTTTCATAAACAGGAGAGGACTTGCGGGATTCGTATCCTGCAGGTCTTGTGGTTATGTGTTTAAGTGCCCTCATTGTGATGTTTCAATGTCGGAGCACAGGGGCGGAATGCTGGTATGCCATTACTGTGGTTATTCGCAGCCTGTATCCAGAACATGTCCTGAGTGTGGATCCAAATATGTGTCTGCTTTCAGAGCAGGAACTCAGCAGATAGAAAAAGAGGTCAATAAGCTTTTTCCCAATGCAAGAGTACTAAGAATGGACGCTGATACCACAAGAACCAAGGGGAGTTATGAAAAAATCCTGTCTGCTTTTGCATCTGAAGAGGCTGATGTTCTTGTGGGAACTCAGATGATAGTAAAAGGCCATGATTTTCCTAATGTAACTCTTGTGGGTATACTGGCTGCGGACATGTCACTTAATGCAGGTGATTACAGGGCAGGGGAGAGAACCTTCCAGTTACTTACACAGGCAGCGGGAAGAGCAGGACGAGGAACTCATCCCGGAAATGTAGTAATTCAGACCTACCAACCCGACAATTACGCAGTTATAAGTGCTGCAGCTCAGGATTATAAGGCTTTCTATGAGGAGGAAATCTCCTACAGGAGTCTTCTGAGATATCCGCCCGCAGCTCATATGCTGGCTATCCAGATATGGGCAAAGGATGAGAATTTCGGAAAAGAAAAAGCCAACATGCTCAGAGCATATATTGACAGAATGCGCGTTCAGAATACAATAATCATTGGTCCTGCGATGGCAGCGATAAGCAAGATAAATGATATTTACCGCATGGTTATTTATGTGAAAAATGAAGATTTTGATGCGCTTACAGATATAAAGGATATGCTTGAACAGGTACTGGATGAATGGGAGAAAAAGGGCATAACAAAGCAGCTTCAGGTGCAGTTTGACTTTGATCCCATGAATTTTATGTAATGTATTTTACAACTGTGATATACTGAGATGTAAAACTAAAAGGTATATATTAGAAAGGCATAGAAGATATGGCACTTAGAGAAATCAGAGAATATGGTGATGATGTACTCGCACGTCCGTGCAAGGAGGTTAAGGAAATAACTCCCAGGATTCGCGAGCTGATTGATGATATGTTTGACACAATGTACGACGCAAACGGCGTTGGACTTGCAGCTCCTCAGGTTGGAGTTTTAAAGAGAATCGTTGTTATCGATTGCTCACCTGAATGTGATGATCCTCATCTTCTTATCAATCCTGTAATCCTGGAGACATCCGGTGAGCAGACAGGCTATGAGGGATGCTTATCACTCCCGGGAAAATCAGGAGTCGTTACAAGACCTAATTACGTAAAGGTAAGGGCTTATGATATTGACATGAAGCCTTTTGAACTTGAAGGAACAGAGCTTCTTGCAAGGGCTATCTGCCACGAATGCGATCATCTTGACGGCCACATGTACGTTGAGAAGGTTGAAGGTGAGCTCGTCAATAACGAGGATCTGCAGCAGCCGGCAGAAGAAGAATAAGAGCTACCTTTGAATTAAGATTACTTGAGGGGTACGGAACTAACCGTTTTATGAAAATATGAGTAGAAAAAAAGCAAAAAGCAGTATAGCAGGCTATGTAATTTTAATTATTTTTTCTATATTATTGCTTGTTTATTTGGGAATATCAGTTTATTTCATGAGCCATTTTTTATTTAATGTCTATGTAAATGATATTTCTGCTTATAAAATGACGGCAAAAGAGATAGAAACAGAGGTGACGTCGGGACTTAGAAAATATACCCTTACAATACAGGGAAGAGGCGATATCACAGAGGTTATTTCCGCTGATGATATTAATCTTTCTCTGCGTATGGACGGGCAGTTTGACAGGGCACTTAAGGAACAGAATCCGCTCCTGTGGCCGGCATATCTTTTTAATGAGACCCACCTTACTACAGACAATATCGTAGTTTATTCAAAGGAAACAGTAGAGAAAAAAATTGATGAACTTCAGTTTTTTGCTGCTGAAAATATCATAGAACCTACGGATGCGTATGTTTCGGAGGAATCCGGTGAGGATGGCTTCTATATAATTCCCGAGAATTACGGACAGTCACCTATCAGGGAAATCGTAATTGATAAGATATGTTCCGCAATAGATGTACTTGAGCCTGGGGTTACACTGGATGATGAGTGCTATAATGCACCTCAGATTTTTTCGGATAATGCGGAGCTTACGGCTTTATGTAATAACCTGAACACCTATTGTAAGGCTTCCATCACTTATGAGTTTGGCGCGGATACAGTTGTTGTAGACGGCACCAAAATCAAGGAGTGGTGCAACATAAACGGAACAGAGGTAAGTCTTGACGAAGCGAAGGTAAAGGAATTTGTAAACAGTATTGCAAGGCAGTACGACACCTTCGGAAAAACCAGAACAATCATCTCTCACAGTGGAGAACAGGTAACAGTTGAGGGAGGCGATTACGGCTGGTGGATGGACAGAACCACAGAAACAAGTGAACTTATCGCTGCTATTAAAAACGGTGATAAGGGAACCCGTACGCCTGTATATTTCGGAACAGCAGCAGCTTACGGTGAACAGGATTACGGCAATTCCTATGTTGAGATAGACCTCACAGCTCAGCATCTGTGGGTTTATAAGGATGGTCAGGTTGTTGAAGAATCTGACTTTGTTTCTGGCTGCGTAAATAAGCAGAGAATAACACCAAGAGGAACCTATGGCATCACCTATAAGGAAAGAGATGCGACTCTTGTGGGAGAAAACTATTCCTCACCTGTTAAATACTGGATGCCCTTTAACGGCAATGTTGGAATGCACGATGCAAGCTGGAGATCACAGTTTGGCGGATACGATTATATCTTAAACGGTTCACACGGATGTATAAATCTTCCCACAGAGAAAGCGGAGAAGATATTTGAGATAGTTGAAAAGGGTGAGGCAGTTCTGGTTTACGGAGGAATTACATCACCTGTTCCTGTTGTGGAGCGGGAAGTTGTTGATCCTGCAACCGGGGAAGTGAAGATAGTTAAAAAGCCCGTCATCAATGGCAAAGTTCCCGGTGAGAGTGAGGAAGCAGCTGCGCAGCAGAACACTACAGAACAGAGTACCACTGAGCAGGCTCCTGCAGAAGGAACTTCGGAAGCAACAAGTCCTGCCACAGAGCAGACGCCTGCAGAAGGCCAGGCGGCACCTGAAGGCCAGACAGCTACAGAAGGTCAGACTACCACTGAAGCTCAGCCGGCTACAGAAAATCAGGCTACGCCTGAAGCGTCAGCTAATACAGAAGGAGAGGCTGCAAGTGGTGAGGGTGAAGCCGCACCGGCAGAATAATTACCAAGGAAGGCACTTTTCAGATGGCCAAAAAGGAAAGGTCTAATTTTAAAAAAATATTTTGGATGCTGTTTTCCATACTTCTTGCGGTACTTACTGTTTTGGCTATTTTTAGGGAAAGCAGATCACTTTCGCTACCCAGGCTGTTTGAAGTGGTAGCGGGAGGAAATAAGCTATACCTTACTATTTCAATTCTGTGCGCTACAGGGTATGTCGTTTTTGAAGCGGTGGCTATTTGCTCGATACTTAAGGGTATAAACTATAAAAGGAGTCTTAGGGAAGGTATTTTATACAGTACTTCGGATGTATATTTTTCGGCAATTACACCTTCTGCGACAGGAGGACAGCCGGCAAGTGCATATTTTATGTATGAGGATGGAATTCCCGCGGGAGTTGTATCTGCGACACTTATTTTGAATCTGATGATGTATACAGCAGCAATCGGATTTCTGGGAATAGTTGCGATAATTCTTAATCCCGATTTCTTCAGGGAATTCGGGCAGGCGCCCAGAATTTTGATAATGGTGGGATTTGTAGTATTAATCTTACTTATACTGTTTTTCTTTACTCTGCTCAAGGATAGTGATAAGCTGTTTGATCTGATTAAGCGTATTGTTCTTTTTTTTCAGAAAAAGAGCAGACATTTCGAGGGAGAGCAGCTTTTAGAAAAAATAGAAAAGGCGCATAAAGACTACGGAAACTGTGCCAAAATGTTTGCCGGTAGAAATGATATTTTACTGAAGGCATTTTTATGGAATGTTATTCAAAGAGCTTCTCAGATAGCGATACCGATGTTTATGCATCTTTGCCTTGGCGGTAACAGTAGGGATTCAATAACGCTGTTTTCAAAGCAATGCCTTATTACTATTGGCTATAATTTTGTTCCGATTCCCGGAGCCATGGGAATTGCGGATTATATGATGATAGATGGATTTTCCAATATCATGACACATGAAGCAGCATTGCTGCTCGACATGGTCAGCAGGGCTGTTTCGTTTTACATTTGTGTGACTATAAGCGGCCTGATAACACTTGGAGGATACTTATGGAAAAAGAGAGAAAGATGATAGGTGTTTATGATTATACGATTATTCTCACTTATCTTTCTACAATATCAGGTGCCCTTGGCATAATTATCACCATGACGGGAATAGGACATCCTTACGGTGGTACGGTTTTCCTTATGGCATCAGGGCTCTTTGATGCCTTTGACGGAAGAGTTGCAAGGACAAAAAAGAACAGGACAGAGTTCGAGAAGAACTTTGGTATGCAGATTGATTCCCTGTCTGATCTTATATGCTTCGGAGTGTTGCCTGCTTCAATCGGAATTGCACAGCTTAGAATAAACGGTGCTTTCAGAGATGTTATAAGAGGAAGCATGAATACCGCTAAGACATGGATGGTCATTATCCTTTTGTCTATCGCAGCATTCTATATTCTTTCAGCACTTGTGAGACTGGCTTATTTTAATGCTACTGCAGCTGAGAGAGCAGAGCAGAAAAAGGCACTTGGAAAAGAGTACTATACAGGCCTTCCGGTTACAGCTTCAGCACTTATATTTCCGCTTACACTTATCATTCATTACTTTACAATTGCGGACCTTACATTCTTTTATTTCTGGATGCTTTTGATTGTTGGAATTCTTTTCATAGGTAATTTCAAGATTCCCAAGCCTGGATTAAAGCTGATTTTAGTTGGAGTTGTTATAGGTATCTTTGAGTTTGGTGCAACTGTTTTCATCCTGGTGACGAATTTATGATTACACTTGAATTATTATATAAAACAAAAATTGGAAGAATTTTACTTAAGCCCTTGACCATCAAGCCCCTGTCAGATCTGGCAGGAAGACTAATGGATTCACGGGCTTCTGTGCTTTTTATAGAACCCTTTGTGCAAAAAAACGGCATAAGGAAAGAGGACTATGTTCTTGAGGATATTCATTCCTTCAACGATTTTTTCTGCAGGAAAATAAAGAGCGGACTAAGGACTCTGTGTCCTGACGAAAACGCAGTAATTGCGCCTTGCGATGGCTATCTTAAGGTTTGCAGGATTACAAACGGGACAGTTCTTAATGTTAAGCAGAGCAGATTTTCCATAAGAACGCTCTTACGTGACAAAAAGCTTGCTGATAGTTTTGAAGGCGGATACTGCTTTGTCTACAGACTGTGCGTAGAGCATTATCACAGATATATTTATTTTACCGATGGCTTTAAGATGCCTGACCGTAGCATAAGAGGCTTTTACCACACTGTGCGACCTGTAGCTCTTGAGGAAATACCTGTGTTTACTGAAAACAGCAGGCAGTACTCTGTGATCGACAATGATAAGCTGGGCAGATGTGTCCAGATGGAAGTCGGAGCCATGCTGGTAGGACGAATAGTCAACGAGAAGCCCGGCGCAGGCAAGGTTATAAAGGGCGCAGAAAAGGGCCATTTTGAATTTGGTGGTTCTACCATAATAGTTCTCATCCCCAAGGGCAAAATGAAACCTTCAAAGGAACTCCTCGACAATTCCCGAAACGGTAAAGAAACCCCTGTAAAGATGGGAGATGCCGTCGGTGTTGGACATTTGTTGGACAATTGAGTTTACAATGTCATTAAAGAACAAAGCAAGCTCACATTTTTGTGTGAAGCTTGATGAGTTTTGGGACTTCCCTTTTTATCCATACTTTTTCTTCATTTTTTTGGCAGTCCACTTCGGTGGGCTGTCATTTTTTTGCTCTTTTTAATTTTGAGTATTGACACAATACTTATTTTTAGTATAATGAGTTTATGAGTTAAGTATGCAGACAATACTTAACGAGACGCAAAGGGGGATGCCTATGGAGAGGAAGAACAAAGACGGACTGACGGAAAAAGAGTTTCTCGAACGTTATAATCCGGGGGATTATAAAAGACCTTCGGTTACAGCAGATATACTGATCCTTGGAATGAATGAAGATTACTCATCATTGAAGCTCCTTTTGATAAAAAGAGGAGACCATCCGTTTCTGGGATGCTGGGCACTTCCCGGGGGATTTATACAGGAGAACGAAACTGCTTATCAGGCAGCCAGCAGAGAACTTGAGGAGGAAACCGGATTAAAGGGACTGTATCTTGACCAGATATACACATTTACAAAGCCGGGACGTGACCCCAGGACATGGGTGATGAGCATTGCGTATCTGGCACTTATTCCGGCGCTTCAGGAGGTCAGAGGACTTGATGATGCGGAGGATGCAGCCTGGTTTGATTTGAGATTCACGGATAATACAATTGAACTTTTGAGTGAAGAGAAGGATGTTCAGATTGTTTACGATCTGAAAAAGGAAGTGTTCAATAATGGTCCTGTAAAATATGAAAATTATACATCGACACTTGTAAGTGATGAAAAACTGGCCTTTGATCATGTAGAGATTCTGATAGAGGCTATGAAAAGATTAAGAGAGCAGATTTATTATAATAATCAGGCATTTTGCCTGGTGGAAAAGACCTTTACTCTCTCAGAACTTCAGAAGGTATATGAAGCGGTTCTGGGAAAGCCACTATATAAAAAGAGCTTCAGGGATATGATAAGCGATAAGGTAACTGAAACCGGAAAAGAGAAGACCTCCGGATTCAGAGGTGGACGCAGAAGTACAGAATATATATATAAAGCTTAGGAGGATTTTTAGGATGAAAAAAGTACTTGTTGTTGTGGACATGCAGAACGATTTTATTACAGGAGCCCTCAGAAATGAGGAAGGAATTGCAATCGTTCCTTACGTAAAGGAAAAGATTGAGAAGGCAAAAGAGGCCGGTGAAACCATCATCTTTACGAGGGATACCCATGGTGATGACTATATGCAGACAGAGGAAGGCAAAAACCTGCCTGTACCTCATTGCATCAAGGGGACAGAAGGCTGGAATATTATCGATGAGCTGAATGCAGATGAGAATGCTTCACTTATTATTGATAAGGAGACCTTTGGTTCGGAAAAGCTTGCTGAATATATGAAGAAAAATGCTGACGAAATTGAAGAGGTTGAATTTGTTGGTGTATGTACTGATATATGTGTTATTTCAAATGTCCTTCTTACAAAGGCTATGATACCCAATAAGAAAATCCATGTTGATGCACGTGGCTGCGCAGGAGTTACTCCCCAGGCCCACAATACAGCACTTGCAGCTATGACAGCCTGCCATATTAAGATAGAGAATTAAGGAAAAGAGCTTTGAAATAAAAAGAAAAACATAATAGGAGATTACAAACATGATATTACCTCAGATTATTAACAGCTTATTAGAGACAGATCTTTACAAATTTTCAATGGGAATGGTTATGTACCACCAGTTCCCGTCATATACAACTACCTGGACCTTCAAGTGCAGAAATAAGGACGTTCATTTTACAAAGGCGATGGTGGAGGAGATAAGAGAGCAGATCAGAGCATACTGCACACTTACCTTCACTGAGGACGAGCTCGGATATCTTAGAGGCATTAAGTGGTTAAAGCCTGACTATATCGCTTTCTTAAGACTTTGGCATCCGAGATTCGAAGATTTTGAGATCACGGAAAATGCTGATTGCGGCCTTTCAATAGAGGCGAGAGGAACCTGGCTCAACTCCTCTATGTATGAGATTCCTACTCTTGCTATTGTTAACGAAGTATATTTCAAGATGGCCTATGACTATGATGAGCTTATGGAATCCTTTAAGGAACGTCTTGAGGAAAAGTGCAAGCGCATTAACAAGAATACTATTTATCTCGGAACCTTTTCAGAGTTTGGTTTAAGACGCAGACTTTCAGCAGAGGCACAGGAGCTTGCTGTTTCAAAGCTTGTAGAAGCATCAAAGCGTTCAAGCTCAAACTTTATCGGAACATCAAATGTTTATCTGGCAAAAAAATTCGGACTTACTCCTGTTGGAACAATGGCTCACGAGTATATAATGTGCGTGGGACAGGGAGATAAGAAGCACAACGCAGCTTATTCCAACTGGTATGCGCTGAATTTCTGGATCAGAGAATACTCTGTTCTTAATGGTATTGCGCTTACTGATACTGTTACAACAGACATTTTCTTAAAGGACTTCCAGCTTACCTTTGCGACAATGTTCAATGGTGTCCGTCATGATTCAGGTGATCCCTACGAATGGGGTGAGAAGATGATAAAGCACTACGAAAGCCTTGGCATTGACCCTAAGACAAAGACACTCCTCTTCTCAGATAGTCTTGATTTTGACAGAGCATCAAATCTTTTCTATCATTTCAATAACAGAATCAAGGTAGCCTTCGGTATCGGAACATACATCAGTAACGATACCAAAGTTCCGGCTCTTAACATTGTAATGAAGACAACAGAGTGTAACGGTCATCCGGTAGCCAAAATCAGTGATACTCCCGGCAAGGGAATGTGCAAGGATGAAGAGTATGTGGAATATCTTCAGAGAACCTTAAAATGGAGACTGGACCACGAATAAAGGAAAGCGAGGAAATAATATGCTTGGATTTAATGTTCAGGAAGTTGTAGAAAAAAATGTTGCCTATTTAAGGAATTTCTTTGATGGCTTTTCAAAGGATTCCATAGCTGTAATAGGTATCTCAGGTGGAAAGGACTCCACCATTGCTGCAGGACTTCTGGTAAAAGCGCTTGGAAAGGAAAGAGTTCTTGGCGTAATGATGCCAAACGGGGTTCAGAGCGATATAGATGATTCACAAAAGGTGTGTGATTTTTTGGACATCAGAAATATGATCATAAATATTGAGAAGATTTTTAATGCTGCAAAAGAGACCTATGAAGCAAATTCAGAGCTTGAGATTACACCGCAGCTCCTTACAAATCTTCCTCCCCGTCTTAGAATGGCAACGCTTTACGCTGTGGCACAGGGGCAGAAGAGCACGGCATTTGTAGTTAATACCTGCAACCGCTCTGAGGATTATGTAGGGTATTCAACAAAATACGGCGATGCAGCAGGAGATATTTCCGTGCTTCAGGACTTACTTGTCTGCGAAGTGAAGGAGATTGGTGACTACATTGGAATGCCCACAGAGCTGGTTCATAAGACACCAAGTGATGGCCTTTGTGGAAAAACCGATGAGGATAATCTCGGATTTACCTATGCTCAGCTGGACAGCTATATTAAATGGATTGATGAGGGCAGAAACGGAGAATGCCCTGTTGATGAGAAGCTTGCTGCAACGATTGACAGAAAGCATGCAGCCAATCTGCACAAGCTGAAGACAATTCCTTCATTTGCAAGATGAAATAATTCCAAAGAAAATCGCCCATGACCTTCATAATCATGGACGATTTTTATTTAATCCGGATCTATAGCAGAGACAGAACCGGAGGAGGTGGTATCATCCCCGACTTCTTTCATGACATCTTCAAGATAATCGCCATAGTCTTCCGAATCACTCAAATCACCCAGATCTCCGAATTCATCGTCACCGCCGCTTTCACTACTGTAGGGTTTGCCATCCTTTACACCCATGTTTACGGTAAGGCCAAAGTCATAATAGTAGCCCGTGTAATCGTAATCGGTAGGCTCCATGGTCTTTATTTTTTCCGCGAGTGCCTTTGCAGCCTTGACTGAATTTTCATCGAGACTATCGCCGCCGATTGCAGGACCTGAGGGGCCGCAGTATGCGTAGATAAATGATTCATTACCATCTTTATCAGTTGCGACAACATAGTAGTCGTACATATTCTCCAGGTCTTCGGTTTCATAATCCGCTTCGCCAAAGAGAGTCTTAAGCTGTCCATAGGTAAGAGCATAAAGATCACTGCTGAGCATATTTTCATTTATGTGACAGATCTGTCCGCCCATGAATTTACCTGCATCAGCTTCTTCTTCTGTTCCGCGCCTGAATTCATAATCGAGGTAGGATTCGTCTGCTGTGAGTTTTGTCAGAAATGACGGCTTGGCACAGCCTGATAAGCATGCTACGGATAAGAATACCGCAGCTGGTAAAAATACATTCTTCTTCATAATATAGTTCCCCTGACTTTTTTCATATTTTTATTAAAAGATAATAGCATAAGAATGGGATAAAGTCATTGAAACAGGTTTGAGTTATAAGTTATTCCATCTTTTTTTAGGAAAAATTTATGTGCGATATCGTCAAGTCAAAATTATAATTATTCTTGAAGGAACTATTATATCTTATGAGTGAAACAGGATTTTAGTGCCTGATCGTTTGGGAGAGCTATAATCATGATGACATTAAAGGAATACGCCGATAGCAGGTCAATCAGTTATGAGACTGTAAGGGCGCAGGCAAAAAAATATGAAAAAGAATTGGAAGGTCATGTAGAAATAAAAGATCATCACAGAGTTATTGACGACTACGCATGTGATTTTTTTGATAAGCACAGATTAAAAAAGATTATAGTTATGCAATCTGACAACGATGGTCTAAAGCATGAACTTGAACGTGTCCAGGAGGAAAATGAAGAGCTTAAGGATGCAGTCATACTATTACAGAAACAGCTTCAGGACCTGACCAGGCAGAATGCATCTCTTCAGGAGAATCTGGCTAGAACGGATACACTACTTTTACTTGCGGATAAGGAACACGAGCAGTTTGAGAGAGTTCAGGCTGAGATCAGACAGTCCCACGATGCACTGATAGAATCACAGAAGGATTTGATTGAGGCAAACGAGGAACTGGCAAGATACCATAGAACCTTCTTTGGTTTTTATGTGAGAGAATTATAGCGAACGAAATTGATAGTTAAGGGGCATTTACTCTGAGAATAGGGTAAAAGCCCTTTTTATAAAACAATGAGGTAAAAAAATGAGGGAATCCTGGAAAAAATCACTTAAGTTTGCAATACCGTTGTTTGTCGGGCTAACTCTGACAGTAATTGCATATTTTATTTTGCTAAGGTTTGATGGAATTACAGGAGCCTTTTCAAAATTGATTTCCACTTTGAAAGCCTTTATCTATGGTGGTGTAATGGCCTATTTACTTAAAACACCATACAACTGGATTGAAGGAAAAATGAAAAAACTACTTAAGGGTAAGAAGGAGAGCCTGGCAGGAGGGCTTTCTGTTGTACTTGTTTTGATTATCGCCATATTAGTAATAATGATTTTGTTGGATATGGTAATTCCTGCTCTTGTAAACAGCATTGCTTCAATAATAAATGAAATCCCTGCTGCAACGGCAAAACTGGAGAAGACTGTTAGAAAGTTTGCTGCTGACAATGCGGTTATTGGCAATTATATCTATCAGGGAATAGATGCATTAAAGAATACAGGCGTTGAATGGCTGACGGATAAGGTGCTTCCGGAGCTTGGCGGACTTATGGGAGGCGTAGCAGGTGCTTTTAGCTCAGTTTTCAGTGTGTTCTATAATATTTTCCTGGGAGTGATCATCTGCATTTATCTTCTGTTAGGTAAGACTACCTTTGCAAGACAGGGAAAGATGATCATATACTCTATTTTTAAAAGAAAAACAGCAGAGAAGGTATTGGATGAAATCTGTTTTATAGACAAGACTTTCGTAGGCTTCTTTGGTGGTAAGATTTTAGACAGTGCAGTTGTCGGGCTTATATGCTATGTTTTCTGTCTTATTCTTCAGCTTACCCTGGGAATGAAAAATGCAGTCCTGATAGCTGTTCTTATCGGCGTAACGAACATAATTCCTTTCTTTGGCCCTTTTATCGGAGCGATACCCTCGGCTCTTATTATTTTGATGGATTCCCCCTTGTGCTGTCTGATATTTATTATATTTGTGGTAGTACTTCAGACAGTTGACGGCAATGTTTTAGGTCCGATGCTCCTTTCGGGTAGCGTAGGATTATCCGGGTTCTGGGTACTTTTTGCAATCACGCTCTTTGGAGGCCTGATGGGAATTGTGGGAATTCTTGTAGGTGTTCCCGTATTTGCTGTTATATATGATCTTATCAGACGTTTGGTTTATTATATGCTGGAAAAACATGAGATTACCGAATACCTTCCTCAAAAGCAGGAAGTAAAGGAAGATGAACCGGAAGCAAAAAAATAGGGAAGATCACATAGGTATCCCATTATTTTTCCGTATGTAGTACAATTAAGAACGATAATACATATTAAGGAGAAAAACTATAAGTATGAAAATAGTTTACATGGGTACTCCGGATTTTTCCGTACCACCGCTTGAAAAGATGATAGAAGCAGGTCATGAGATTGTGGCAGTTGTGACTCAGCCTGATAAACCAAAAGGGAGGAGCAATCAGCCTGTTCCGTCACCTGTTAAAGAATGTGCATTAAAGCATGGACTAAAGATCATGCAGCCTAAGAAGATAAGAGAGGCAGAGGTTGTTGAGGAGCTTAAGGCTCTAAATGCAGATATATTTGTTGTGGCAGCATTCGGACAGATACTCTCACAGGAAGTGCTTGATATACCAAGGTTCGGCTGTGTTAATATTCATGCTTCACTTTTACCCAGGTACAGAGGAGCGGCACCTATTCAGATGTGCATCCTTAATGGGGACAAGACTACAGGCGTAACCATAATGCAGATGAATGCCGGAATGGACACAGGTGACATCCTTATAACTAAGGAAATTCCCATAGAGGATGACGATACCGCGGGAACTCTTTTTGATAAGCTTATGTATCTGGGAGCAGACCTCATAGTAGAGGCACTTCCTAGGATTGAAAATAGCGAACTTACACCAATTCCTCAGAACGATGCTGAGGCTACAAAGTGTGGCAAGATCAGCAAGGATATGGGACAGATTAACTGGAATGATTCCGCTGAGAAGATTTCATTCCTTGTAAGAGGCATGAATCCCTGGCCAAGTGCATACACCAGACTTAACGGCAAAATGCTGAAAATCTGGACCGCAAAAGTTCTAAAGAAAAACGCGGATGGAACTCCGGGATCAATAGCCACTGTGAATAAAGATACTTTCACGGTCAACACCGGTAACGGCCAGCTCGAAATCCTTGAACTTCAGCTTGAAGGCAAGAAACGCATGTATGTGAAGGATTTTCTTTTGGGCTATACCTTGAATGTGGGAGATATCCTTGAATGATATCCTAATCCACTATGTTAAACAGGATACAAATACTAAATGGAACTACTGAAATTAAAGCTTTGAATGAGAGCACAGGGGGTGATCCGGCTTTGTGAAGTAATATATATAATACTTTGCGAGATTTAAACCACGGAGATAAGACCTGTAAATCGTGAGAGCCTCTGCTCGAAACGATTTATGCTTAGGGCTTATCGGAGTGCTTGGTTTAATACGAGCAAATATTATATATATTATGAAAAAAAGACGGAGCAGACATTGTGCTCGGACTAAAATATTAGGAGGAGACAATAATGTACAGATATGGATATGGGGGAATGATGTTTGACTACACGTATGTACTGGTTTTGATTGGTGCAGTTCTTTGCATGCTTGCCAGTGCAATGGTGAGGTCAACCTACAGCAAATATGCAAGAGTAAGAAGCATGTCAGGTATGACAGGAGCACAGGTTGCTACTGAAATACTTAGAAGAAACGGAATAAATGACGTAGCAGTGGTTCATGTGCCGGGAGACCTTTCAGATCACTTTGACCCAAGGAACAACACAGTAAATCTCTCAGACAGTACCTATGGCTCAACAAGTGTTGCTGCGATTGGAGTTGCAGCTCATGAGTGCGGCCATGTAATGCAGCACCATACAGGCTATGTCCCGATTAAAATCAGATCTGCGCTTGTACCTGCAGCTAATATCGGATCCAAGATTGGGCTTCCGATAATAATTCTTGGACTTATCATCGGAATGACACCCCTTGCAAAGATTGGTATCTGGGTGTTTTCCATTGCTGTGGCATTTCAGCTTGTGACGCTTCCTGTGGAGTTTGATGCTTCACACAGAGCGCTTGTAATGCTGGAAGAGTATGGGATTCTCGCTCATGATGAGAATGCTCAGGCAAGAAAAGTACTTACTGCGGCTGCTCTTACTTATGTGGCAGCAGCTGCTTCATCTATTTTACAGCTTCTTCGTCTTGTTTTAATTGTAAACGGCAATAGAAGCAATAGGAGGTAAGATGGCTGGGGAAATCAATGAAAGGCGTATAGCTTATGATATTCTGGCTGAGATGGGAAAAAGTGACTCCTATCACAAGTCGGTGATTAAGCTTGCGCTAAATAAGTATGATTATCTCGAAGCAAAGCAGAAATCGTTCATAAAATATCTGGCGGGAGGCGTCATTGAGCGTCAGATAACACTTGACTATGTCATCAGCCAGTTTTCAAAGACTCCGATTAAAAAGATGGCAAAACCCATATTATATATTCTGAGAATGGGCGTTTACCAGATACTGTACATGGATTCCGTGCCGGATTCGGCAGCGGTAAATGAAGCTGTTAAACTGACTCAGAAGCTACATTTTATTGGCCTTAAGGGTTTTGTTAATGCGGTTTTGAGAAATGTTTCAAGAAAAAAAGATGAGATAGCATGGCCTGATCCCGGCGAATCAGTAGAATCGAGAATCAAATATCTTTCCGTCAAATATTCACAGCCTGAGTGGATCGCAAAGCTGTTCCTTGATGAATTCGGTTTCAAAAAAACTACCGAAATCTTTGCTTTTTTCTTAAAGACAAGACCGATAACAGTGCGATTCAGCAGTAGGTTTACTGCGGATGAGCTTAGGCCTATACTTGCAAAAATGAAAAATGCAAATAATGGTCATATAGAAATGAGACCCAGTTCGCTGCTTCAATATGCGATGGATTTGTATCATACCGACAACATCAGATACCTTCCGGGATTTGAGGAAGGCGCTTTCATGGTTCAGGATATAAGCTCTATGCTTGTCACTGAGATTGCCGCTCTTCGTAAGGGGGATACGGTAATAGATGTATGTGCCGCTCCGGGAGGAAAAAGCCTTCATGCTGCTGATGTATTGAAGGATACAGGCAAAGTAATATCAAGGGATATATCTGAAAATAAGTGCATTTTAATACGTGAAAACGTAGAAAGAATGGGTTATAAAAATGTAGTGGTTGAGGATTATGATGCTGAGAAGCATGACAAGTCACTTGAGGGCAAGGCTGATGTGCTATACTGTGATCTTCCCTGCTCCGGGCTTGGTGTAATCGGAAGAAAACCTGATATCAAGATGAACACGGACATGACTGCTGTGCTTGAGCTTCAGAAGACTCAGAGAAACATATTAAGCAGTGTCTGGAATTACGTAAAACCCGGTGGAACACTCATCTACAGCACCTGTACACTCACAACACAGGAAAATGAGGATAATTATAGGTGGATACTTGAGAACCTTCCATTTTTCGCAGTAGATATTGAGGACAGACTTCCGGGTAAAATGAAGGAAATCCAGACAGCAGGAGCCGGTTATGTTCGTATTATTCCCGGAGAATACGGGACGGACGGCTTTTTCATAGCAAAGTTTAAACGAAAAGTACTGTAGGAAAAAACGGATGACAGATATTAAATCACTTACAAAAGAAGAATTAACAGAACTGATAAAAGATATGGGGGAGCCCGGCTTTAGAGCCGGGCAGCTTTATGATTGGATGCATAAAAAGCAGGCACGAAGCTTTGATGAGATGACAAACCTCTCTAAAAATCTCAGGGAAAAACTGGGATCAGAGTGTGACTACGTGTCTCTTAAAATCGTAAGAGTTCAGGAATCAAAGCTGGACGGGACAAGGAAATATCTCTTTGAGCTCGCCGATGGAAACCTCATTGAGAGTGTTTTCATGAAATATCGTTTCGGTAACAGCGTGTGCGTATCCTCTCAGGTCGGGTGCCGCATGGGATGCAGATTCTGTGCATCGACCATCGACGGAGTGGAGAGAAATCTTGAGCCCTCGGAGATTCTGGATCAGATATACGCCATAACCCGCGACACCGGAGAGAAGATATCGAGAGTTGTAGTAATGGGTAGCGGAGAGCCGCTGGACAACTATGACAACATCCTTAAGTTTGTAAAGCTTCTCACAGATGAAAACGGCCTAAATCTCGGACAGAGAAATCTTACGATATCAACCTGCGGAATAGTGCCGAACATGAAGCGCCTCGCAGATGAAAAGCTTCAGATAAACCTGGCAATATCATTGCATGCTTCCAATCAGGAGAAGAGGCAGGAGCTTATGCCCATTGCCAACAAGTATTCTATTGAAGAACTCCTTGATGCCTGCAGATATTATTTTGATAAGACAGGAAGACAGCTTACCTTCGAGTATTCCCTTGTGGGCGGCGTTAACGACACGGATGAGGACGCAGATGAGCTGGCAGATATTCTCGGAAGCCTTAACTGCGTTGTAAACCTTATACCTGTTAATCCGATTAAGGAGAGGGATTTTGTTGAGAGTACCTCTGAGAGAGTACAGGCTTTCAAGAAAAAACTTGAGAAGCGTCACATCAATGCAACTGTCCGAAGAGAAATGGGCCGTGATATAGACGGTGCCTGCGGCCAGCTCCGCAGAAGGCATATTTCTGAGGGGGAAAATACCTAAATGAAATTTAAGTAATTGATTTTGAGATATCTGCCTGATATACTAATTTAGTTAAAAACACTTAAAGTATTTTCGATGATTCATTATCACCACGAATCATCAAGAGGAGAGTTTACAATGGGAATTAGTATTATCACAGATTCAGCAAGCGATATACCGCAGGAAACTGCCAAAAAATGGGGGATTAAGGTTATACCTTTGAAGGTCAGATTCGGCGAGGAAGAATTTCTTGACGGAGTTACCCTCCCCTATACAGTTTTTTATGAAAAACTGGTAGAGAGTGACACACTGCCCAAAACAAGTCAGATTCCACCTTTTGAATACGAAGAGATATTCCGTAACGAAGTGGATGCCGGAAATGATGTAATTTACATAAGCCTTTCCTACGGAGTTTCAGGCTGTTACCAGAGCGCCTACCTTGCTGCGGAAGAAATCGGGGACAGGGTTCATGTGATAGACTCGATGCAGTTTTGTATTTCACAGTATATAATAGTAGCCAGGGCGGTCGAGCTTAGAGATGAAGGAAAAAGTGCTGACCAGATAGTTTCCATAATAGAGCAGGAAAAGAAGAGTGCAAGAGTTATATCGGTTTTCGATACTCTTGAATACTTAAAGCTTGGCGGCAGAATATCCGCAGCAGCAGCCCTTGCAGGTGGTGTTCTTTCAATCAAGCCCGTAATTACCATTGAAAACGGAGTGGTTGCAGTTGTCGGAAAAGCCAGAGGCTCAAAGAACGGCAACAATCTTCTTATTCAATATATTGAGAAGAATGGCGGAATTGATTTTGACAGACCGATATGTCTTGCATATTCCGGACTATCGGATATAATGCTAAAGAAATACTTAGAAGATAGCAAACACCTTTATGAAGGAAATTATAAAGGTGAATTAAGCGAAATACCCGTTGCTCATGTGGGGGCAACCATCGGAACCTATGCAGGCCCCGGGGCAATCGCATGCGCATATTTTCAGAAAACTTAATAATCAAAAGGAGAGAGGAAAAACATGAAACAGGCATTTGACAATGACAAATATCTTCAGATGCAGTCTGAGCGTATCCGCGAGAGGATTGGACAATTCGGCGGTAAGCTGTATATGGAATTTGGAGGAAAGCTTTTCGATGATTACCATGCATCAAGAGTTTTGCCGGGATTTCAGCCGGATTCCAAAATCCGCATGCTCACTCAGCTAAAGGAAGATGTTGAGATTGTTATAGTCATCAACTCAGGAGATATTGAGAAGAATAAGGTAAGAGGCGACCTTGGAATCACTTACGATATGGACGTTCTTCGCCTTATTGATGCCTTTCATGGTTACGGACTTTATGTTGGCTCTGTAGTTCTTACACGCTATGACGGAACAGAGCAGGTTGTAGCTTACCAGAAAAAGCTTGAGGCACTGGGCCTTAAAGTCTACAGACATTACTCAATTCCCGGATATCCTTCAAATATTCCGCTTATCATCAGTGAAGAGGGCTATGGTAAAAATGAGTACATCGAGACAAAGCATTCACTCGTTGTTGTAACTGCGCCCGGTCCCGGAAGCGGGAAAATGGCTGTCTGCCTCTCTCAGCTTTATCATGAAAACAGACATGGCGTTAAGGCCGGATATGCAAAATTCGAGACCTTCCCGATCTGGAATATTCCGCTTCAGCACCCGGTTAATCTTGCTTATGAGGCTGCAACGGTTGATCTTGCTGATATGAATATGATCGATCCCTATCACCTTGAAGCTTATGGTGAGACTACGGTTAACTACAACAGGGATGTGGCTGTTTTCCCTGTGCTTAATACAATGTTCAAGACAATTTACGGGAATTCACCTTACAAGTCACCCACAGACATGGGTGTAAATATGGCAGGTAACTGCATCATTGATGATGAGGCAGCTCAGGCAGCAGGCAGACAGGAGATCATCAGACGTTATTACAAGGAACTCTGCGAGGTTAGAAAGGGAGAGAGCTCTCAGGACAGAGTTGATACTCTCGAGATCCTTATGCAGAAGGCAGGCTGCAGCATTCAGGACAGACCTGCAGTTGCGGCAGCTAATCTTAAGGCAGAGCTTACAGGTGCTCCTGCGGCAGCGATTGAGCTTCCGGATGGACAGGTTGTTACAGGAAAAACCAGTGCCCTTATGGGCGCTACCAGCGCTATGCTTATGAATGCACTTAAGACAATGGCAGGTGTTCCGGACGAAATAGACCTTATTTCGCCTTCTATTATTGAACCTATACAAAACCTTAAGGTTCAGCAGCTTGGTGGTCACAATCCTCACCTTCACGTAGGCGAGATTCTCATTGCTCTTACTATCTGCGCTGCCACAGATGAGCATGCAAAGGCAGCACTTGAGCAGGTTGACAAGCTTCGCGGACTTGAGGTTCACTCAACGGTTATCCTTTCCCCCGTTGATGAGTCCACTTTCCACAAGCTTGGTGTAAACCTCACCTGTGAGCCCAAGTACCAGACCAAGAAGCTGTTCCATGGTTGATATTATTTTATATATTTTAACGAAATAACATTCGATTTTAACTGATTATTTATGGAATTATTAGAATTGATTTTTCTACCGCGTGCTATAATAACACTATGGAACCAATCATTTCAGCTATATATGTTGGAGGTTCATCATGAATCAGAGCTTATATGATGCTGTATTTTGCGTAGATGTAGGCGGACAGAAGGTAGATCCTTTTGGAGCAGCAACAGTTGATTTCGGAAAAGTTATTAGTGATATGAAGCTTGGAGGCTATGAGATAACCTCCCTCCATGTTGCAGAATTCATGGTTCTTCATTTTCTGGACGACCTTAGGAAAGTAAAGAATCAGATAATCACTGATACTATGGATCTTCCTAACCGCGAAGAGGTTTGCAGAGAAAAGTACGGTATGTCCTTCAAGGATATACATGCTCTTGAGCCAACAAAGGATTTTGAGTTTGACTTAAAGAGCGGACAGGTTATCCTGTTTCTTAGCCATGATGCACAGTACATGGAAGATGCCTATATGCAGGTATTTGGGCAGGAACTGAGCCAGTTCTGCCAGCAAACGGGATTTATTTACACGAAGCTCGGCGAGGCGATTTGAATGTCTTGCTTATGCAATTTTATTCCTCCTTTCCTTTCTAAATATTGTCATGAAGACGGCCTGACGAGAGTATACCTCCGCCGGGTCTTCTTTTTGCGTCTTTACTTAATCCATTAAGTTTTCTTAAGAATTTCTTAAATATGGCCCCTCCTTATTACATTTTGCTTTAGAATTTGCTACGATGTTTTTAGTGTCGCCCTTGTTTGTCGTTTTTGCAATTTAGGAGGAAAAAATATGCTGAATAGAGGAGATTGTGTTGTTTACGGTAATCATGGTCTTTGTGAGGTGAAGGACATTCTTGTTCCGTCTTTTCTTGAGAGAGGCAACGAAACGCTCTACTATAGCATGGTTTCCAGCATAGACAGCAAGGGGGTTCTCTATGTTCCGGTTGACGGAGCAGAGGAGAAGATGCGTGATGCTATTGATGCCGATGAGGCTGAGGAGCTCATTGGTGAGATCGACGAGCTCGAGGTCTATGATATTCCCCAGGGAAAGAAGGCAGAGGCTGTTATCGTTGAAGTTATTAAGAGAAATAAGGCTCCTGAGATGATGTGCCTTGTTAAGTCTCTTCGTAAGATCAAGGCTACAAGAGCAGCTGAAGGTAAGAAGTTCGCATCTATGGATGAGAAGTACCTTGGCATCGCTGAGAAGCTTCTTTATTCTGAGATGGCTTACTCGATGGAGTCCAAGCTTGACGCTGTTAAGGAGCGTGTTACAAGCGAGCTTTCACAGCTTACACTTGCCTAATATATTATGATATAGGTGTCAAAAGTCAAAAATGCGTACATGCTTGCATGTTAAGCATTTTGACTTTATGACCCGAACAAATATGAGGAATTAGCAATTTACGCAGTAAATTAGCGGTTTCCGAATATTTGTAGAATTGCAAGAGTTTCGAAGAAACGGAGCAATTCGTATATCATATTATTTGCTTATTAAAAATTTAATCCTAAATACAAAAAGCAGGTACCGCAACTTATCATAGTAGTTGCGGTACCTTTTTATATGCTTATAAGGTGTGCGAAGTTTTTGTTTTTTAAATTAAATTTTATACGATTTTTAGAAACTGTGTTTTCTCCATATGCTATAGTATTGGAAGCTGATGACATTCATTTTCTTAAGGAGGGAAAATATGAAGATTACTACTTTTGATCCTATAATCATATCACCCAAGGCAGATGAAGCTATCAAGGTTTTTGAAGAATTAGGATTTGAAAAGACACATGCTCCGGTAACAGATACAGGCAAATCGATGGTACAGTCTGTACGCATGAAGGACGTAAACGGTTTTCATATTGATATATCAGATGCAGATACTATACCGCAGGATAAAATTTATATCAGAATGAATGTTGATGATTTTGATGAAGCATATGACATTCTGAAAAAACATGGATTTACAAATAAAAGAGGAGATGACACTCTTGATACTAACCATGCAAAAGAAGCTACAATGGTTTCTCCTTCAGGCTTTACAATCGCACTTATTCAGCATGTTCAGTGAACCTGGCATCTCCTGGGCGCAAGGGTTCTTACGGTAGATAACTTTTTATTTTCCGCGGAATTCTATCGGGGTGACGCCAAAGCTCTTTTTGAAGAGCCTCGTGAAGTAGGAGTAATTGTCATATCCGACATACTGGGCGATATCGTGAATGGGATAATCAGACTCAGTTAAAAGCTCCTTTGCCAGAGACAGGCGCTTTTCAATCACATAGTTTTTGTAGCTCATGCCGGTTTCTTTTTTGAAAATTCTGGTTATGTAATCAGGATCAAAAAAGAACATAACAGAGAGCTGCTCGCGGCTTATATCCTCACGGAAATGGTCATCTACGTATTTTAGAAGAGCTTTTATATTGTTTTCATTTTCAGCGGAATCCGTAATGATTTCAGGGAGAGGTTCACCTTTACCTGCAGAGCTGTCAAGTAAATCCTGAGTCTCCTTTAGAGTCTCAGCTTCCTTTATGGCTTTCCTGATAATCCTGGTAAGCTCAACGTAATCAATGGGCTTTAGAAAATAGTGAAAACTCTTAAGCTCTATGGCCTTTTGGGCATAGGAAAAATCCGCATAATTTGTAAGAAAAATGGTGGGTACCTGATTTCCCTGCTCTCGGAGATAATTAAGCAGATCAAGACCTGATCCGTGTGGCATATCAATGTCACTAAGGAGCAGGTCTATTTTGTTATTTTCCATAATCTCTTTTGCAGAGTTTATGTTACTGGCAGTAAAAACCTCAGTTATCCCGAGGCTGTCCCAGGCTATTCCTTTTTGCAGGGCCGCAATTACAAAGCGGTCATCATCAACCAGTAGAACTTGCATTTTGTATTCCTCTTTTTGGGGTAGCTGTTTTTAATTAAATCCGGGCGCGACATTTGTCGTCTCACTTAGTGGCTCTTTGGAAGCCCCAGCTTCACAACTCCGCCGCCATTATTATCATTTTCGAGATAAAAATCAAATCTGTCTTCGTAAAGCAGCTTTAGCCTTCTGATACAGTTTGATATTCCGATGTGTGAACCATCATCAGTAGTAAGGTATTCACCTTTTCCTATTTTTTCAAGAACCTCTGCAGGGAATCCCTGACCGTTATCCTTTATGCAGATTTCAATGTAATCCTCATTATTTTTTACATAGTCTTTTCCTGTAATGGAAATCTTAAGACTTTCCCCTGCAGGCTCTGCGTATTTGATGATATTTTCCACAAAGGTGATAAGAAGAAGTGGAGGAATCATTATATCCATATCCTTTTCATCTATATCACAGCTGTAATCAATGTCCTCAGAGAGTCGCAGCATCTGGATATCAAGGTAGTCCTCAGTGTGGGCAATCTCGCTGCTTAGGGGGACAAAGTCCTTATCAGCCTGGAAAAGGTACCGGAAATACTTCGAGGTGAACTGTAGCATTTTTTGTGCTGCCAAGGTGTCTCCAAGGCTGATCATGGAATCGATTGTGGTAAGGCAGTTTAGATAAAAGTGAGGCTTTATCTGCTGTTGCAGGAAATGTATCCTGAATTTATTCTGATCAAGCTCTGCTTCATAGATGTTGATACGGAGTCTTGTTATCTCATGAATAAGACTCTTGAACTGGTCATTTATCTGGTTCAGCTCCTGCATTCTGCTGTCGGTAAGATCAAGTGCTCCTACGTCTGAATCGGAGAGAGAATCCATTTTTGACAGATTACTTGAAAAGATTTTTATAGGTAAAATCACTTTTTTATATGTTACAAGAATATATCCGCCCATAATGAAGCTTAGCGCCAGGGTTGCCAGAAATACCAAAAACTGCAGCATAAATATCTTTCCGTAGTTTCCCAGCATGTCTGAATCGATGACAAGCGTAAACGGAAGAGAGGCCTCTTCACCGGGGAAAATCTGTGTGTTGTAATAGTATTTCAGGAGCCCTTCAGGGCTCTGCCCGCTCTGATAATATTTGTTTCCGTCGAGGCTAAGGAACTGAATGTTTCCATGTGAGCCCAGCTTGATGTTAAACAGCGGAGCCAGGATATCATCAATTGAAACCAGTGACACAAAGGTCCGGTGTTTATAGGTGATTGAATAATACAGGTAGGTCTTTCCGTCAATAACGCTGGGAATCCATGAAAAACCATCTGAATTATCAGCTTTTTCGACATCCTCAATTACCTTCTTTTTTATCTTCTTATAGGTCTCATAATTGACTGTCAGTTCAGAGGCATTTATGAAAATATCCCCTTCATCCCAATAGAAAAAGTACATGTACTCAGAGCCTGTGGAGTATTGCATATCACTGACCCTGAGGCGCAGATCGTTCCCGGCCTGTCTGAAATCACCCATATGTTTATCCCTGGAAAAGGAATCAAGTATGGGATCATGTACAACAGTCCACTGGACAAAATGTGCAATGGCGTCAAGCCTGTGGCTTAAATCGGTTTGATAAATGTTTACGGCGTTTTCCAGTGACAGACTATTTTGTCTTCTTATTTCCCAAAAAGAATACCCGCTGATGAACACGAAAATGATCACGACAGGGATCGCTGTCCATAGCGTTTTTCTTAATATCTGTACAACGGGATAACCCATATTTCTTCTTGCGTTTTTCATAGTTTCATTATAATTAAAAGATTTCAGTTGCACCATATTAAATCGTTTCCTGTTCGGAAAAGTGCTATTCATAAATCTGAAAAGTGCTATTTTTTGATTTTTGAAAAATATAAGATTTAACTCGACAGTTGAACACAGCGAACTGAGGAGAAAGAAAATGAAAGAAAAAGCACTAAAAAACATCAGAAAGTATTACCAGTTGTATTTATTACTTTTGCCATCAGCGATTTTGTTGTTCTGTTTTGCATATCTTCCGATGGTCGGAATAGTGATAGCTTTTCAGAACTACTCACCGGCACTTGGAATATTGCACAGTCCCTTTGTGGGCTTTAAAAATTTTATCCAGTATTTTAAGTCCTACCAGTTTACGGTAACTATTAAAAATACGTTGTTGCTTAGTCTGTACAGCATAGTGGTGGGCTTCCCCCTTCCGATTCTGCTGGCACTTATGTGTAACCAGATGAAGACTAAGATGTTTAAGAAGGTCTTCCAGGTTGTGACCTACCTTCCGCACTTTATATCAACAATGGTTATGTGTGGTTTGGTGCTGATCTTCCTGTCACCAAGCAGCGGATTGTTCGCAAATCTGTTCAGGCTTTTCGGACAGGAATTTCCGAATGTGATGTCAAGTGCAGCAGCCTTTAAGCATGTATATGTATGGAGTGACATCTGGCAGCACCTCGGTTGGGACAGCATCATCTACCTGGCAGCGCTTGCAGGAATAGATCCTACCTACTACGAAGCTGCAACAGTGGACGGTGCAAGCACACTTCAGAAGATAAAGTACATCGATATTCCAATGATCATGCCGACTGCAATGGTACTCCTCATTATGAGAGCAGGAAGCATCCTGGGAATAGGTTTTGAAAAGGTGTTCCTCCTTCAGAATGTTCAGAACATAATGAGCA
The DNA here is from genome assembly GCF_000424145.1 of Butyrivibrio sp. AC2005. GTDB lineage: Bacteria > Bacillota > Clostridia > Lachnospirales > Lachnospiraceae > Butyrivibrio. Next base: position 143,454 of record NZ_KE384138.1, on the reverse strand, counting down.
GTGAGATCATTTCGACCTATGTTTACAAGATGGGTATGCAGAGCATGCAGTACAGCCTGTCAACAGCGATTGGCTTATTCAATACGGTAGTAAATGTGATTGTGCTTCTTTTTGTGAACTTCATCGCGAAGAAGCTTACAGACAGCAGTTTATTCTAAAAAGGAGGTACTCATGGAAAACATACTAAAACTGGAAGCGGAAGCTTCCCCGAAAATAAAAAAGAAAAGTAAATTCACCCAGGATAATCTGGTAAACATCATTTTTCATCTGATTGCGGTTCTTATGATAATCGCGGTTCTGTATCCACTATGGTTTGTCATAATAGCATCCTTTAGTAATCCCGCGGATGTGGCAAACGGAAAAGTGTGGCTATGGCCAAACGTAATAGATGTAAGGGGATACCAAAAGCTTTTTGAGCAGAGCCAGATCTGGAAGAGCTATTGGAACACCATATTTTATACCTTCGCCGGCACTGCGGTTGCTCTATTTGTAAATATTACTGCCGGTTATGCAATGTCAAGGAAGGACCTGCCTGGAAGAAAATGGATCAACGTTTTCTATCTCATACCGATGTTTGTCGGAGGCGGTCTGATCCCCACCTACCTTGTGGTTAAACAGTTCGGACTCCTTGACAACTTCCTCGTTATGATTGTTCCCTTTGCGGTATCCACTTACAACATCATAGTTGCGAGGACATTTTTTCAGAATTCCCTCCCGGAATCATTATGGGAAGCCGCGCAGATTGATGGCTGCAGCACTATGAGATACTTCGTTCAGTTTGCAGTACCTCTCTCAAAAGCAGTAATAGCGGTTGTCGGACTTTGGACGGCTGTAGGACTTTGGAACTCCTGGTTCAACGCTCTTATTTATCTGCAGAACGAAAATCTCATTCCGCTGCAGCTCCTCCTAAGAAGGATTCTTATTTCAAACGAATCTCTTTTGGGTGCTGCAACAGGAACGATGGCACAGGAATTAAGACAGCTCTCGGATATGATGAAATACGCTTCAATCGTGGTTTCTACACTGCCGATCATGGCCCTCTATCCGTTTTTACAGAAATACTTTAACCAGGGCGTAATGATTGGAGCAGTGAAGGGATAAAATTTCGACAATTACTAGCTTTTAGTAATACAATATTTTTTAAGAGAAGGAGACAAAAAATGAGAAAGAGAATGAAGATGACAGCAGGGGTACTTGCACTTACAACATTGCTTACAGCTTGCGGACAGAGTGCAGAGGTTACTACAACAGGCGCAGAGAGTACGCAGTCAGAGAGTTCAACAAGCGCTGATTCGGCGGATGCTTCAGGTTCATCCTATGAGGTTGCTACCGTAAGATGGGCTGACTGGGGTGAGGATTATCACACGGGTTTTCCGGATTCCGCCGCAAGCGAGGCGGGAATCTCCGTAACATGGGATACAATATTGAACTCAGACTGGGCAGATAAAAAGGCAGTCCTTCTTGCAGGCGGTGATCTTCCGGATGCATTTATGGGTTCAATCTGCTTTTCAGAGTCAGATATTCTGACCAATACCGGTTCATTCGTTGCACTTGACGATTACATCGATGAGTATATGCCTAACTTCAAGAGCATTATTGAGAGTGATCCTACTATGAAGGCACTTGCAACATCAGCAGACGGACACATCTATGGCCTTCCTTCAAAGAAGCCCTGCAGACCTACAGTTGCAAACCAGATGTTCATAAATAAGCAGTGGCTTGATAATCTTGGACTTGAGGTTCCTACAACCTATGAAGAATTTGAAAATGTGCTTACAGCTTTCAAGGAGCAGGATGCAAACGGAAACGGTGATCCTTCAGATGAGATTCCTTTCGGACAGGGCTATGCAGATTCAGTTATGTTCTTCTGTCTTCCTTTCGGAACAACAATTGGTGCTGACGGAACATACATGATGGCAATTCAGAACGGCGAGCCCGTATATCTTCCTGTTACGGAAGGCTATAAGAGTGGCATAGAGTGGATGCACGATTGCTTTGAAAAGGGACTTATCGATCCTGAGCTTTTCACAGAGGATTCTTCAATGCGTGATGCTAAGCTCATGAACGAGACACCTATTGTAGGTGCTGCTCCCGGATGGACAGCTGATGCTACCTTTGGTGCAAATGCTGACCAGTACATTGCACTTCCCGCACTTACAGGTCCTGAGGGTGAGAGCTACATTTCTTCTGATCCTGAGCACTGGAACTACAGCAGATATGAGTTTGTTGTGACCTCTTCATGTGAGAATCCCGGTCCCCTTCTTTCATGGGTGGACAAGTTCTACACAGAGGATGCTTCAATCCAGAACTTCTACGGTTCCTTTGGTGTTGGCACTGAGAAAAATGAAGCAGACGGAACATACACAGTACTTGAGCCTCAGGATGGCAACTCCGCTGATACTTTTGCATGGATTGAGTCACTTCGTGACTTTGGTCCTAAGTATGTAGCAGACGGCTTTAACGATAAGGTATCTTATGCCGCTGAGAACGGTGATGCTTCCAAGCTTGCACTTGATAAGGAACTCGGAAAATACGCTAAGGAAGCTTTCCCTAACGTAAGCTACACTACAGAACAACTGAACACTCTTGCTACACTTTTCACAGACCTTGATGCATATGTTGCTTCTAACCAGGCTACATGGGTAACAGAAGGCGGAATCGAGGAGCAGTGGGACAACTACATCGGAACACTTGAGACAATGGGCTACAACGACTTCATCAAGATCCAGCAGGACGCTTATGATACATATAATTCTAATAAGTAATAGCTAAAGCCTTCCCCTTTTTAAGGGGAAGGTGTCAGCGAAGCTGACGGATGAGGTTAATAAAAAAAGAGGACACATATGAAAACATTCAATTTCAACCCGGCATGTCCTTCCGAAAATCAAATTCAGGGAGCAAGCTATCGCATTAGCATTTTGACGGATAGCTTGCTCCGTCTTGAGTATGAGAAGGACGGACACTTTACAGACAACGCGACACAGGTTGTGCTAAACAGAGACTTTCCTGCAGTGAAATACGAGATCATAGAAGACAGTGCTGATAAGCTCATTTTCACTACAGAAAATCTAAAAGTTACCTATGACAAAAAAGAATTTACCCCAAGAGGTTTGCAGATTGAACTTCTTAGCGACTTCGAAGCTCCGGTAATCTGGAACTACGGCGAAAACGGCAGAAACCTCTTCGGGACAGTAAGAACCCTTGATGAGACTAACGGAGTTGTACTTTATGAAAAAGGCCTGTTTTCACGCGAGGGCTATGCCTGGTTCGATGATGGGGACAGCTGCGAGCTTTCCGGCGAGGACATCTTCGACAGAACTTATCCGGAGAAGGATGTATACTTCTGGGGCTATGGCACACGTTACAAAGATGCTCTGAAGGACTTCTATCACCTCTGCGGAAAAGCTCCCATGATTCCAAGATATGCCTTAGGAAACTGGTGGAGTAAATATGAGAAGTACACGGAAAAGAGCTATCTGGAGCTCATGGATAATTTTGATAAGGAAAACATTCCAATCACCGTTGCGGTAATAGACATGGACTGGCATCTTACTGAGATTGACTCCAAGTACGGAACCGGCTGGACAGGCTATACCTGGAACAAGGACTATTTTCCTGATTATAAGCGATTTCTGAAGGAACTTCACCGAAGAGGAAAAGCTGTTACCCTGAACTTACATCCCGCAGACGGAATCAGAGCCTTCGAAGATATGTATGAAAAGGTTGCCACAAGAATGGGCATCGATCCAAAGTCTGAGGAGCCTGTGGACTTTGACCTTATGAACAAGGACTTTGTGGATGCATATTTTGAAGACGTGATGCAGCCCTATGAAGAAGATGGCGTGGATTTCTGGTGGATTGACTGGCAGCAGGGCACAAAGGCCAAGTCTGGAAGTGTCGATCCTTTGTGGATTCTGAATCACTATCATTATCTTGACCAGCTCCGCAGAGGAAAAAGAGCAATGATATTTTCCCGCTTTGCAGGTATTGGAAGTCACAGATATCCTATAGGATTTTCGGGAGATACCTGTGCAACCTGGACAAGCCTTGATATTCAGCCATTTTTCACAGCGACAGCTTCAAACGTGGGATATGGCTGGTGGAGTCACGACATTGGCGGACATATGCATGGTGAGGAAGACACTGAGAGAACCTGCAGATGGGTGCAGTTCGGCGTCTTTTCACCGATCATGAGACTGCATAGCTCCAGCAATCCTTTCTTCTTCAAGGAGCCATGGAATCTTCCGGAGCCTATGAGAAGTATAGTCGGAGATTTCATGAGATTAAGACATAGTATGATTCCGTACCTTTATACTGCTAACTATGAGTCATATAAAAATGATGAACCCCTGATGCAGCCTTTGTATTACGGAAGTCCGGAATCCGAGGCAGCTTATCACTGCAGAAATGGATACTATTTCGGAAGCGAGCTGGTGGTGTATCCTGTCACAAGGCCTATTGATGATGAACTTCAGATGGCAGAGGTACAGGCATTTATCCCGGAAGGCAGATGGATTGATATTTTTAACGGCAACATCTACGAGGGCGAAATGACGCGCAAGCTCTACAGACCTATTGAGCAGATACCGGTTCTCATAAAGGCCGGCGGAATTGTACCTATGGATGCGGAGATTGCTTTAGATGTAGATAAAGATAATTCCAATGCGAATAAAGCATTTTTGGAAGCTAATGGAAAAAACTCTGAAGATGATGAGCAACTTGCCGGAACAGGCAGCCTACCGAAGAGGCTCAAAATATATCTGGGTGTCGGAGCAGACGGAAGTTATACACTCTATGAGGATGACGGAAACTCCAATGCTTACATGGAGGATGAGGGAGTTTTCACCATCATTACACAGAAATATGATAGGGATACCTGCAGGCTCACAGTTGAGATTGGTGCTGCCGAAGGCTCACTTGATCTGATCACAAAAAACAGAGAATATACGCTTGTTCTCTGTGGCGTGGAGAATATTGAAGGTACCAATATAGCATCGGGTATCGGCACCTACAGCTATGATGAAAATCGTAAGCAGGCTGTAATCAGAATCGGGCAGGTTGAGAGTCTGAAAGGAACAAAGCTCACTATCGATAACGTTGTTCTTAGTAATAATTCCAGGGAAAAAGAGGTATTTAAGCTCCTTAAGAGATGCAAGTTCAGCTATGATATGAAGCAGCGCATCTATGACAGATTTCTTATGGGCGAACTCAGAACAGAAGAGGAGATTCGCGTGCTTGATATCTCAGAGAAGCTGAAGGATGCGATGCTGGAAATTATCTGATATATTTCAAGAATTTGCACATAAAAAACCTATGCATTTTTGTTTCATTTTAAATAGGATTTTATGAAAATTTAATTCCTTATAATGACAATATGTGCTAATAATCGCTGTGGGAAGTAATTCCTGCAGCGATTATTTTTTGGATAGAGGGGTGAGTAAAATGAAGAAAATGAAGAGTATGAACAGGATTACATTACTTATTACGTCAGGTGCCATTGCCTTGGCTCTTTGCATTTGCCTGGGCGGTGCATACATGGTAAAAGCTGTTGCCACGCGCAGCGCAGATAAGGAAAATGCTGAAGAAAGCTACAAGAAGATATATTCAGAACTGGTAGAAGAGTTATCGACTTCAGGACAGGCAGATATGTTTGCGCTTGTAAATGTCGATGATGATGATATTCCGGAGCTTGCTGCTGTGAGCTCAGAGGGCTCCTGGGACAAGGAACAGGTTTTCCTGTATACGACTGACGGAAAAGAGGCTGTTCTTCTTGCGGACGATATAGCACCGGGAATGGAAGGGCATTACATTGCATTTTTTGAAAAAGAAAATGTTTTCATACAGAGCGGTGGAGCAATGGGTGAGCGTTTTATATTCTCCAGGATAGAGGATTCCAAACCAGTTGAGATTACCTCAGCTGAGAGATTCTGGTTACCGGATGAAAATGACGACGAAGTTGTCAGCTGCATGGTAGGTGATAAAGAGGTTTCCGAAAAAGAATTCAAGGAAACCGTAGAAAAAAATATGCCTGCAAAAGAAATGATAAAGCTTGCAGAGGTGGATACTCCTGATATGGTTAAGTATGAGGTGAGCTTCGAGGATGATTATATGGGACTTAATGAGATAGAGAAAATTCCTTACAGCACTTATGACGAGATTGTTGAGATGCTTAAGTAAAGCTGGATTTTGATAATAGTATTGGTTAATCTGAATAAGTAAGATATAATAGTATACTGTGCTTACAGCATACTATTATTGTTTTGTGGAGGGATATATGAAAGGTTTGAAAAAAGTTTTTGGAACAGCTGCCGCTCTTATGGCCGCAATCGTCGTTGCAGGGGGAATGAAAGTATCTGCAGCTAATTACTCAATTAACTTGAATGAGGAGAAAGAGTTTTCCAGCAATAACTATGATGAGAACGTGATTGAATTTAAGGCACCGGAAAATGGCGGTTTTCATATCGAGGTGGTTCTTACAGACACGATAAACAGTAAGGGCGAATCAGTAAATTTTGGTAATGTATGGCTTTCTGCTACGATGGTTTATAACTACAAGACCATGTGGAATTCCGGAAGCATCAATAGGGACAAAGGATGGACATCATCACCTGAGTATTGTCTGCCTGCCGGAAGCACGGTTTCACTTAACGTAAAAGGCAATTTTGATAACACTACTTACAAATACAAAGTTAAAGTAGTCAACGACGCAGACAAATATTATGAAAAAGAAGACAATGGTACTGCCAAGAAAGCTACATCAATCAAGGTTAAAAAGGCATATAGCGGAGTTATAAACGATGGTGATGATGTTGACTGGTTTGTTTTCAAGGCTAAAAAGGCCGGTAAGTACAAGTTTTCAGCAGTGAACACAGAAAATCATCACGGCTGGACATCCTTTACAGGATACAAGACCAAGAGCAAAAAGGACGGCAACTACGTAGGTATATACAACGAGAGAGGCTGGAAGAAAATCAAGACAGTATCACTTAAGAAGGGTCAGAAGTACTACATTAAGGTTGCCCACGGCTATAACGATAATGCTACATATAAGCTTAAGGTTAAGAAAGTAAAATAATAGACTCAGATAAAATTTGATATTTTTTGTAAGCAGTCCGCACATTTAGTTGCGGGCTGTTTTTGTTTTATCCATTTTTTGATATATCTGATTCGCTTAGCGAGGTATTTTCGAGCTTAGCGATAGGCATACCAAAAAATGAGATGAGGTACCATACGAATCCATTTTTTGGTACAATACTATTATCGATATTACGTAATAAGCTTTATAGTTCTTTATGAGGAGGAGCTGACATGGCATGGTACGACGAGGCAATATTTTACCACATCTATCCATTGGGACTTCTTGGCGCGCCTAAGGAAAACTCTTACGATTCGGTAACACACAGATTAAAGAATCTTGATCCATGGATTGACCATATCAGGGAGATTGGATGTAATGCCCTTTATATTGGACCTCTTTTCGAGTCAGTTGGGCACGGTTATGAAACTACGGATTACAGGAAACTGGACTCACGTCTTGGTGACAACAAGGATCTTAAGAAATTTGTGAAAAAGTGTCATGACAATGGTATAAGGGTTATTCTTGATGGCGTTTTTAACCATACCGGAAGAGATTTTTTTGCATTTAAGGATATTAAGGAAAACAGAGAGGGTTCCCGCTATCGCGACTGGTACTGTAATGTTAACTTTGGTGGAAATAATGAATATAACGATGGCTTTTCCTATGATAACTGGGGAGGCTATAATCTGCTTGTAAAGCTCAATCAGAGAAATCCTGAGGTAAAGGATTATATCTGTCACACAATCCGCTTCTGGGTTGACGAATTCGATATAGATGGAATAAGACTGGATGCTGCAGACGTGCTGGATTTTGATTTTATGAAAGCGCTGAGAGCTGTGGCTAACGAAGTTAAGCCTGATTTCTGGCTCATGGGTGAGGTAATCCACGGTGACTATGGCCGCTGGGTAAATGACGGAACACTCCACTCAGTAACCAACTATGTAATGCACAAGGCTTTATATTCCGGCCATAACGACCATAATTATTTTGAAATAGCCCATACTCAAAGAAGGCTTGAGGGTATGATGCCAAGTGGAGGAAATGGCTTCAAGCTCTATAATTTTGTTGACAATCATGATGTTGAGCGAATATACACTAAGCTAAGTAACAAGGCTCACTTTACGCCTGTGCATATCCTTCTTTACACATTGCCGGGAATTCCTTCAATTTACTATGGCTCCGAATTTGCAATAGAAGGAAGAAAAGAGAAGTTTTCAGATGCATCCCTGCGCCCTGCGCTTGAAATCAGTGACTATAAGGATGCAGTAAAAAACAATCCCGCGACAAAGCTGATCGCAGCACTTGGAAAAGTAAGAAGTGAAAATCCTGAGCTTTCCTACGGTGATTACAAGGAGCTTATGCTTCTGAACAGGCAGTTTGCTTTTGCCAGAAATTACAACGGACGAAGCGTGGTTGTAACAGTCAATAACGACGACAACGATACCACCATGACACTTCCTGCAGGTAATTCTCCTGAATATATGGGAGCGCTTTCCGGTGAGAAGGTAGCTGTAAACAATGGCTGCATTCAGGTTAATGTGAAAGCAAACTCAGGCGAAATCTGGGTTCCGGTAGATAAGGGAGACAAGAAGCGCACAGCCGGAAAGCTTGAAGAAGTCAGAGAGACCGGAAAGATCTCAGAGCTTAAGGAGAGCGGAGATAAGCCTGAAAAGAAAGCTTCAGGGAAGTCAGCACAAGCCGAAGAAGGTAAATTTGTACAAACCGAGAAATCTCATGATGGAGTTAAAACTGAGCAGACAGGAAACTCCAATGTTGCAAATGATAAAGCAGGTGCTACATCTAAAGGCTCCTATGATGATGGCGTAATCGACGGACTTCATGAGGCAATACTCGCTATTATGGAGAAGAATGGCCATGTTACGGATCAGATGAGAAATGATGTATACAACAACCGCCACCACGATTCCCTGATAGGCTGGGTAAAGAGTTTTATAAGGTAAAGCAACAAATACCCAGAAAGCAGGAGGAATTGTTGAAATCAGGGTAAGGTTTTACAACAACTGCCCTGAAAATGCCAAGAATTGTTGAAATCAGGGT
>NZ_KE384138.1:26463-134113 GCF_000424145.1 Butyrivibrio sp. AC2005 | reverse complement strand
AACTGCCCTGAAAATGCCAAGAATTGTTGTACTCAGGGTAAGCTCCTACAACAACTACCCTGAAAACAGTAAGAATTGTTGCAATCAGGGTAGCCTGAACCGCAATGCCATTAGAAGCAATACCATAAAAAACCCCCGGCATATATGTTCAGATCCAGCCGATTATACGCGTAGCGTAACGAGACTGGAAATGAACATATATGCCGGGGGCGTATTACTCTATTACGGCTTGAAGTAGCTTATTACATCCGTCATGTTGGCTGCAAGATCCTGAAGACTACCGGCAGCTTCAGTAATGATTGTGAAGGTAGCGTTAAGCTCCTGCATGGAAGCATTGGTTTCCTCAGCGGAAGCAGCATTCTCTTCAGAAATAGCTGACAGATCAGAGATAATGTTCACAAGATGATCCTTTGCGGAATTGAGCTCTTCTATACGAGAGGAGATATTCTCTGTACTCTCGGATACATTATCAACATTGTCTGCCATGCTCTGCATGTTACTCTTGGTATCATCAAGCTGTGTTTCCTGAACTTCGAAGTTTGCATTGAGCTTCTGCATAACTTCTACGGAAGCCTCAGAATCCGCAACAAGCTTTTCAACGATCTTCTTGATTTCATCAGCGCTTTCGCTACTCTGAACAGCAAGCTGACCGATCTCGGTAGCAACAACTGCGAAGCCCTTTCCGGCATCGCCTGCACGGGCTGCCTCTATGGAAGCATTGAGTGAGAGGAGATTAGTCTGGGAAGCAATATTTGTGATGGCCTCTGAGAATTTTGAAATCTCCTTTGCTGACTCATTGGTAGAATCAATGGTCTGCCCAATCTCACGTACGGAAGCCTGTACTTCATTACTCTGAGATATCAGTCTGTTAAGTGCATCCATCGCTGCTATACAGGATTCCTTCATTTCCTTTGCATAATTCTGCAGTTGATCAACATTATCTGTAACGACTTCAATATTATTTCCGATTTCCTGAGTGTTACCGGCAGCGGTTTCTACGCTTTCAGCCTGGGACACGGCACCCTTTGAAATTTCATCGATTGCTTCACTTACCTGGCTTGATGCCTGAGAAGCCTGGTTTGCGGAGTCAGATAGCTCGGAACCTGATTTCTTCAGCTCATTTGACATATTCATGGTTGTCCTGATTACTTCACCAAGCTTATTGCTCAGGGTTTTTGCACCATCTGCCAGGAGACCTATTTCATCGTTTCTTGCTACTGAGGTTTCATCAATATTAAGCTGCAATGTGCCCTGAGAAAGATGATCAAGTTCATCTGCAATGGCACGCATTTTAACTGAAATCTTGCTTGATACAATATAACCGATTATTGAAAGAATAATCACAAGAGCAGCGGATATGCCGATCATTGTATAAAGAATACTGTTAATTCTTGTCTCAACATCATGAACAGCTCTTCCTGCAAATACCATACCTGCTATTGTTCCATCAGACTGCAACATCGGAGCGTAGTAAATATAATATCTTTCGGAAGTACCCTGAATATTAGCTTTGGGGGAATAGTATTCGGTTTTTGCATTCAGCACATGCTCTGATGTTTCCTGGGAACACTTATATCCTGTAAGGCGCTTGCCATTTTCTGTAAGAGTTGTAATGACACGGGTATCCATATAAAACAGGGTATATTCAATTCCTGTCTCTGCGTGGAGTTCATCCATGATGCTCTGGTATTCTTCCATTACATTTTCTTCGCCCTTATAGAGCTGACCGTCCACATAGGACCAGTCACCATCCCAGACATTATCACATTCGCTCTTTAGATGTTCTGCACCTACCTTCAGCTCTTCCTGAATCATAGAGTTATAAGTGCTTGTTATTTCGTAAGAACTGATGGCGGTGAGAATAATAGCCATACCGATGATGGCTGCAATTGAAATGAGTATCAGATTTTGAATAAGCTTACCTTTTCTAACCTTTGCCTCCATAACTAAGCCTCCGTAAATTACATAAAAAAAGGATGTAAATTCCTTATTTCATTTTACACCCTCTTTTGTTGCTTTGCTTATAATACGAGCAAAAGTTATCAATTTTTAATAAATATATAATTCTTTTATAAATAAGACATTTATTCAAATTTTTGAATTCTGTTTACATCCTTTTTCTCAATGATAACCATGAGAAGATTATTATCCTTAAGCTCCTTTGACGGATTGACGGATCCCCAGTACTCCCCATCTGTCTTTATGGCGGCTACATTCATGTTGTATCTTTTTCTGAGATTAAGCTCAATAAGGTTCTTGCCAACCCATGACTTTTTCGGCTTTAGCTCAACCATGCAAAGATTTTCATCAAGCTCAAAGTAATCATGTATGAACTGAGATGCAAGTATTCTTGCGGAACGTATACCGCTTTCCTGCTCAGGGTCTATGATTTTATCGGCACCGGCTCTTTTAAGTATACTTTTCATACGGGGAGACGAGGCCTTGGCGATGACCACAGGTACACCTTCTTCCTTGGCGATGGATATGGCCAGTATGCTTGCGGCAAGGTTTGCACCCATACAGGTGATGACAACATCCATATTCTGAAGTCCAAGAGAAATAAGGTCATCTTCATTTTCCAAATCCGCACAGACAGCAGTAGTTACTTTGGGGGCGATATCGCGCACGGCTTTTTCATTGTGGTCTGCCACAAGTACATCCTGACCAAGAGCATATAAACTCTCTGCAAGGGCATAACCATATTGTCCAAGACCTAAAACAGCTATTGATTTTTTCATAATGTCTCCTTTTTATCCGACGTAAAAAATGCCTCTGGCATAACTGATCTTATCATTTTCAGAGTTACTTCTTGAAAGAAATGCAACCAGTGATATGGGACCTATTCTTCCCAAATACATGGCTATAACTACGGTTATACGACCCAGCGTTCCAAGAGAGGGGGTTAAGCCTCGTGAAAGTCCTACGGTTCCGCATGCACTGGTGATTTCAAAAAGTGCATCCTCAAGAGGAACAGGGTTAACAATACATAATATAAATGTAAGGATTAAAATGGCGCCTGCTTCGACAAGAGCAACAGCGGAAGCTTTTCTCATTGATTCCTCTGCAACCTGTCGCTTAAATATTACCTTGGAATCTGAATTCATTACATAGGAACGGACATTCATGATAAGAAGAAACATGGTGACTGTTTTTATTCCGCCCGCAGTTCCTATAGGTGAACCGCCGATAAACATCCATAGATAAGAGATAAGGCAGGAGGGCGTCGTCAGACCTTCCTGTGGGATTGTGGCGAAACCGGCTGTTCTTAGGGTTACGGATTCAAAAAGGCAATTAGCGAGCTTACCTCCAAAGCTAAGATCCCCGATAGTTTCAGGGTTATTATATTCTGTAAAAAGAAAAACAAGCATTCCGCCAAAAATCAGTACGGAAGTAAAACTCAGTACAAGCTTACTGTGTTCAGAGAGCCTTTTGATGATGGTTAAAGGTGAAAAGCTTTTCCGGAAACCTTCTCTTATTACATGTGCAATATCAAACCAGACAACAAAACCGATGCCTCCGGATATGATCAGAAACATGGTCACAGCCATCACTAGCGGATTATTACGGTAATCCGTCAGGCTGTTTGGTCCGATAACATCCATTCCTGCATTACAAAAAGCGGAGACTGAATTAAAAACAGAAATCCACAGCCCGCGTACAAAACCAAATTCAGGAATAAAAACAAAGGAGTAAAGAAGAGCACCAACACCTTCAACGATAAAGGTTCCTTTAAGTACTCTTGATAAAAATAAAAGCAGCTTTGTACTGGTATTAAGGTTGAAGGAATCCTGAAGCAAAAGCCTGTCCGACATGGAGAACTTTTTATGCGCAAGAACCATCAGCATTGAGGCTATGGTAATCATTCCAAGGCCGCCTATCTGTGCGAGCAGCATGATTATCAATTGTCCAAAGAATGACCAGTGTGCATAGGTGTCAACAACGACAAGTCCGGTAACGCATACCGATGTAGTTGCTGTAAAAAGAGCTGTCAGAAAGCTTGTGGAGTTCCCTGTAGCAGATGAAAAAGGGAGCATTAGCAGAAGTGCTCCGACCATTATTGTTATAAAAAAACTTAGCGGAATTATCTGCTCCGGCGTCAGTTTTAATTTGTTTCGATAAAATAAATTATATAAATCCTGAGGTTTATCCATTTATTACCCGATCCTATGCTTTGCAGTTTTGAAATACGTCAAAATCATAGCACTTTTTATAGAAAGTAACCAGTAAAAAGAGCGTGCATGATGATTGGGCCGGGTATTCTATAACACTACTTAATATGTTAGAATGTGCATTATGAATTCACAGACAATAAAATTATATGATGAAAATGCATACGGAACAGAGTTTACAGCTAAGGTACTGCATTGTGAAAAGGCAGATAGCAGAGAGAATCTCTATGCCGTCACATTGGACAGGACACTTTTCTTTCCGGAAGAGGGTGGACAGACACCTGACAGAGGCGTGCTTATTTTATTAAACGAGGACGACCTTGAAAAACTGAAGGGAGAGGCAGACAACTTATTTATTAATGATGCCCGAAAGATAGAGGTTCTTGATGTTCAGATAAAAAATGACAGCATCTGCCACTATCTTGAAGAGGAACTTCCCGAAGGTTCGACAATTTATGGAAAAATTGACTGGGAGCATCGTTTCTCAAATATGCAACAGCACTCAGGTGAGCATGTTTTTTCAGGAATAGTTAATTCAAGATTCGGATATGACAATGTTGGTTTTCATTTGAGTGATTCGGTTGTGACCATGGATTACAGCGGGCAGCTTACTGAGGAGGAGCTTAAGAATATTGAGAAATCAGTCAACCGCGCTATCTATGAAAATCGCGAAATTCGTGCATGGTACCCTGCTGAGAACGAGCTTTCCGAAATAAACTACCGCAGTAAGAAAGAGTTGTCCGGAGCGGTTAGAATAGTTGAAGTTGACGGATATGATGTATGTGCCTGCTGTGCACCTCATGTGAAAAGAACAGGCGAAATAGGAATCCTTAAAGTTATAAACTCACAGAATTACAAGGGTGGAACCAGAGTCAGCATTCTGTGCGGATTTAGGGCACTTGAGTATTTTTATAATGAGCATGCAATGATACAAAAACTTGCGGGCGAAATGTCAACAGGAATTGAGAATGTCCCTGCGCAGTTTAAGAAGCAGCAGGAGGAGATGAGTGAGCTCAAAAGAAAGCTGTCGGAATCCTGTGAAAAGCTTCTTCTTAAGGAAGCGGAGTCTTTGCCGGAAAATTCCCAAAATGCCTGCCTCTTTACAGATGGGGACATAGATCCGAACGTAATACGGCGGGTAGTCAACAGCCTTGTTGAGAAGAGGGGCGGCTACTGCGGTATATTCTTTGGTAGTGACAAGGACGGATATAGGTTTATAATTGGTTCGGGTGCGGGCCTGAACAGTAATGCTGTTCTTGCAGAACTAAGAAAAAATTATGAAGTTCGCGGCGGTGGCAAGCCTGCCATGGTACAGGGGAGTATCGAAGGCGCATCCGCGCAGGATATTTCGAGTGTTTTTTAGGAGTAGATTATGGAAAATTTTAGGGAGTTCAGACAGGGTCTAATAAATGGCGTCCCAATCTGTCTTGGATATCTGGCGGTTTCCTTTGCCTTTGGAATCCAGGCTTCAGAAGCGGGACTGTCGGTTTTTCAGGCATCGCTTATGTCTCTTACAAATGTAACAAGTGCAGGACAGTTTTCATCTCTTGAACTTATTCATTCGAATGCGGCGTACGCAGAGATGGCACTGTTGCAGCTTGTGGTGAATCTCAGATACATGCTTATGAGCACAGCACTTTCCCAGAAGCTGTCTTCAAAGGTTAATACACTTAGGAGATGCCTTATTGCCTATGGCGTGACTGATGAAATATTTGCTCTCAGCGTTGTGAGAAAAGGAAGATTAAATCCTGCATACTCTTACGGTCTTATAGTTGTCTCGGTATTTGGCTGGGTTATGGGAACATTTCTTGGAGCCTTTGCAGGACAGATAATGCCGCAGAGACTTATAAGTGCCCTGGGACTTGCTATTTATGGTATGTTCCTTGCAATTATAATTCCTGAGGCCAGGGAGAAAATGGCAGTACTTTTTGTTGTGGTAGGAGCCATGGCTATGAGCACCCTGTTTACATACGCTCCTGTTTTGAAAAATATATCATCAGGTTTTAGAATTATCATAGTTACAATCATAATCGCAGGTGCAGCAGCTGCTCTTGCTCCCAAGGAAGAGGAGGAAACAGCGGATGCATAACGTTTATGGATATATAATAGTAATGGCGGTGGTGACTTATCTCATAAGAATGCTTCCGCTGACTTTGATAAGGAAAGACATAAACTCACGCTTTGTGAAGTCGTTTTTGTACTACGTGCCTTACGCTACACTTGCAGCAATGACCTTTCCTGCAATATTACATGCTTCAGATGATATGAGGGCATCAATTGCAGGCTTTGCGGTAGCGCTCATTCTTTCATTTAGAAAAAAGAGCCTCCTCACCGTTGCTGTCTGTGCCTGCGCCGTAGTCTTTGCAGTTGAATGGTTTTTGATTTGATATCTAAAAAGTGGCGACGTCCGGAAAGGAATTATTATGCATATTGGAACAGGTTATGACGTACATAGGTTGGTGGAGGGAAGGAAACTCATTCTTGGTGGAGTGGATATTCCTTATGAAAAGGGATTACTCGGCCATTCAGATGCAGATGTTCTTCTTCATGCCATAAGTGATGCGCTCCTCGGGGCAGCAGCTCTTGGAGATATAGGAAAGCACTTCCCTGATTCCGATCCAAAATATAAGGGTGCGGATTCATTAAAGCTCCTTTCAGAGGTAGGGAAACTTCTCGAGGATAACAGCTTTTTAATAGAAAATATAGATTCTACCATTCTGTGTCAGGCGCCAAAGCTCAGACCATACATAGACACCATGCGTCAGAATATTGCTGATGCACTGGGAATAAATGTGGAGCAGGTAAGTGTTAAGGCTACGACTGAAGAGGGGCTTGGTTTTACAGGTGCAGGAGAGGGAATTGCTGCGCAGGCAGTTTGTCTTATTGAAAGTCCTATTGCGTATTACACAAAAAATGTGACCTATCAGACAGGAGAAGCTCCGCAGGGGAATTGTGAGACCTGCCCCGGCTGCGCTAAGCAATCCTAAAACAACTACTTAGTTCGGAGAATTATATGGAAGAAAATGAAGTTAATATAGCACCAGACGGTGAATGTGTCTGCCCTGATCTTGCAGGCATAATAAGGGACAATTTTGATGTTCCCGGCGAGCCTATGAATCGCTACAGTCCGCTTGCACTGGCATTTATGGGGGATAGCGTATATGAGATTATCATAAGAAGCATGGTTGTTCAGGAGGCCAACAGACCGGCAGCACAGCTTAACAAGATGAAAATAAAATACGTTAATGCTGCTGCACAGGCTAAGATTATAGAATATCTTGAACCAAAGCTCACCGAGGAAGAGAGCGAAGTATACAAGAGAGGCAGAAATGCCAAATCCTATACAAGCGCCAAGAACCAGAGTGTTACAGACTACCGAAAGGCTACAGGACTTGAAGCTTTATGCGGATATCTGTATCTTAAGGGTGAGATGGGAAGACTTCTGGAATTATTAAAAGATGGCGTTTCCATTATTGAGCTGTAAGGAAATGTAACGATACGAGCGGAAATAAGGTATTATACTTACATTCTTATTTTCATCAAGAAAACAATAATCTATAAAAAGGAACCAATAAATGAAAGAAAATTATAAGAAAAATAAGAGAGACAGAGACCACTTCAAAGAAAAGACTCGTGGTGAAGTATCATCTGAAAGAGATTTTGATAATGAAACCGCTGATTCCCTGACAATCGAGGGCAGAAACGCTGTGATAGAGGCGCTTAGAAGCGGCAGAACAATCGATAAGCTTTTCATTCTTGATGGCTGTCAGGACGGCCCCATAGCTACCATAAGAAAAGAAGCTAAGAAGGCCGGCATAATGATGAAGTTTGTTAACAGGGACAGGCTTGATCAGATATCCACGACAGGCGCGCATCAGGGCGTTATTGCATATGCTGCTGCTTATGACTACTCAGAGCTTGAGGATATTTTTAACCTTGCAGAGGAAAAAGGTGAGGCGCCTTTTATTTTCCTGCTTGATAATATTGAGGACCCTCATAATCTTGGAGCGATAATAAGAACTGCCAATATTGCAGGTGCTCATGGTGTGATAATCCCGAAAAACCGCGCCGCAGGACTTACTGCAACTGTCGCTAAGACCAGTGCGGGAGCGCTTAACTACACACCTGTTGTAAAGGTGACCAATATGGCCAGAACCATAGAGGAGTTAAAGGACCGCGGAATGTGGTTTGTGTGTGCCGACATGGATGGCACAACAATGTATGATCTTGACCTGAAGGGTGCCATAGGCCTTGTAATCGGAAACGAGGGCTCCGGTGTCAGCAAGCTTGTCCGTGAAAAATGCGACATGATCGCTGCCATTCCCATGAAGGGTGAAATCAATTCACTTAATGCATCTGTGGCAGCTGGCGTACTCGGTTTTGAAATTGTAAGACAGCGTGGCTATACAAAGTAAAATGGTGTCAGCGAAGCAGATAAATAATATAGAGCATTCACACACCTGTGAGGGAATTTGTCAGTGAGACTGACAAATAATATAGAGCATTCACACACCTGTGAGGGAATTTGTCAGTGAGACTGACAATAATATAAAAAAGCCTTCCCCTTGGGGGGCGCACATCGTCCGGGGGACGATGGCTTTGCGCAGACCGAAGTGGAACGGAGACAGGTGTCAGCGAAGCAGACGGATGAGGGGATACATGGCCAAAATATCCATAGATGAATCCGATGAGGAGCTTATAACAAGGCTCCGCGAAGGTGAGTCAGATGTGACAGACTACATAATGAATAAGTACAAGGACATGGTAAGAACCAAGGCTGCGTCCATGTACATTCTTGGGGCAGACAAGGATGATCTGATCCAGGAGGGCATGATTGGGCTTTTTAAGGCGGTTCGTGATTATGATGCAGGGCGTGATGCCAGCTTCAGGACCTTTGCGGATTTGTGTGTATCAAGACAGATGTACACGGCTATTCAGGCCTCTAACAGGAAAAAGCACGCTCCTTTAAACAGCTATATTTCCCTTTATGCCAAGATGGATGGTCATGATGAGGACAAGGAATTTTCTCTGGATCAGATGCTGGAGGATATAAATGACAAAAATCCCGAAGCGATGATGATAGATAAAGAAAATACCAGAGATATAGAGGAGTTTATAGAAAACGGACTTAGTGATTTTGAAAAATCCGTTTTGGAGCTTCACATGACAGGAATGGGGTATGCTCAGATCGCGAAAGTACTGGGAAGAGATGAGAAGTCCACAGACAATGCTTTGCAACGTCTTAAGAATAAAATAAGAAAATACGTAAACAACATTTAAAAATGTTCTTGCGATTAAGCATATATTATGCTACAATAAACGAGCTGTTGTGATAAAACAGTATTAGTAACTAAAGTATAATATTGAAAAATATTAAGAATCATTGATATAAAAGAGGTGAGAAGATGAGACAGGATATCCAGCCCGAATATTATCAGGCAACAGTTACCTGCAACTGCGGTAACACATTTACAGTAGGTTCAACAAAGAAGGAAATCCACGTAGAAATTTGTTCTAAGTGCCATCCTTTCTACACAGGAACACAGAAGGCTACTGCTGCTCGCGGACGTATTGATAAGTTCAACCGTAAGTATGGTATGACTTCTAACAACTAATTACTGGAAATGCTAAGAGGTTGAGGCTGCTGCCTCAACCTCTTTTTTAACACATATGATTGCCTAAAAAACAGGAGAATTGAGATGGCGAAGAAAAAGATTAATCATTATTCCGGAATCGGCGGACAGGCAGTTCTTGAAGGCGTTATGATGCGCAATAAGGATATTTATGCCGTAGCTGTAAGGAAGGAAGACGGCGATATCGCTGTTGAAGTGGATCACTACCTTGGCAAAGCAGAGAGTCTTGGTTTGTCACATATTCCTTTCATACGTGGTGTGTTTGTATTTTGGGATTCGCTTGTTCTTGGAATGAAGGCGCTTAATTTTTCAGCTTCTCTTTTTGGAGAGGAAGATATATCCAAGGCGAAGGATCCGATAGCTGCAGAGAGTAAGGAGAAGATTGCTTCTGCCATTACAACGGTAATAGCTTTTGCTCTGGCAATAGGAATTTTCATGGTTCTTCCGTACTATTTAAGCTCGCTGTTTTCCGGTTACATAAGGAATAATTCAGCTATGGTACTTCTTGAAGGACTTCTCAGAATTGCGATTTTTATAGTATATGTACTCCTTATTTCATGTATGAAGGATATCAGGAGACTTTTCAGATATCATGGAGCGGAACACAAGTGCATAAACTGCCTTGAGAGAGGTAAGCCTCTTACACTTGAAAATGTAAGGGAGAGTACCAGATTACATAAGAGATGCGGAAGCAGTTTCCTTTTGTTTGTAATGTTTGTGAGTATTATTCTGTTTTTCTTTATCAGAGTTCAGTCAATACCACTCAGAATACTTATAAGGATAGCGCTTATTCCTGTTATAGCAGGCATTTCCTATGAGATTATCAGACTTGCCGGACGAAGCAATAACATCATTCTCAGAATTTTGTCAGCACCCGGATTACTGCTTCAGATGCTTACAACCAAGGAACCCGATGATGAGATGATAGAGGTTGGGATGAAGTCCGTTGAGGCAGTTTTTGACTGGAAGGAATTTTTATCCGACTCCTTTGGCTACAAGTTTGAGGATGAAGAAGATCTTGCTCAGTGATAGTAGATATGATTTTTATCTAAGTAATATAGTCGAGAAATATAAAAACAACTACACTAGAGGTTTACTTTAGGTAGAAGGCTAAGGAATTAAGAGATGGAGTACGCATTACTTTTTAAAGAGGGAGAGGAAAAACTTAATAACGCAGGCATTTCGGAAGCCTCTTTGGATGCGAGACTTCTTTTGGAACATGTATGTGGAACCGATCATAATACATTGCTGTCCCATGGCGATATGGATGTGGAGGATGGTAAGGTTTCTGCTTACAGAGAGATGATTGGGAAGAGGATGGAGAGAATTCCTGTTGCCTACATCATTGGAAGCTGTGAGTTTATGGGCATCGATTTTGATGTGACGAGTGATGTCCTTATTCCGAATCAGGATACGGAGACGCTTTCAGAGGAGGCACTTCGTTATATCCATGACGGTATGAATATGCTTGATCTGTGCACGGGTTCAGGATGTATTGCTCTTAGTATTTTAAAATATACCAATGATACCAGGGCGGTTGGAACGGATTTATCAGAGAAAGCTCTTCTTATTGCTGAGAAAAATGCTGCCAGGCTCGGAATGAGTGAAAGATTCAAGGCTGTTAAGGCAGATATTTTTCCTGATAAAGAAGAATTATCGAAAATATTTGAAAGCGAAGATAATACCTCAGATATAAAATTTGATATTATCGTATCTAATCCTCCGTATATACCCACGGCTGTGATTGAGACCCTGGAGCCGGAGGTTAAGACCTATGAGCCGTATATGGCCCTTGATGGAAGTGAGGATGGACTTCTTTTTTACAGAAGAATTATTCCCGGGGCTAAGGAACTCTTGTATAAGAGCGGATACTTGTTGCTTGAGATCGGATATGACCAGGGGCCTGCAGTGAAGGAACTTATGGAGCAGAATGGTTACAAGGATGTTCAGGTAATCAAGGACCTTGGCGGCAATGACAGAGTGGTCAGTGGTTGCTTCTATTAGCTGTGAATATTGATTTATAAACATAAAGCCTTCCCCCTTTGGGGGCGCTAATCGTCCGGGGGACGATTGTTTAGCGCGGACCGAAGCGGAGCGAAGACAGGTGGCAGCGAAGCTGACGGATGAGGGGCAAGAAATAGGAGCAAATTATGTTTGATAGATTAGAAGATATGGTCCGCAGATATGAGGACATAACAATGGAGCTTGGAGAGCCCGGAGTGGCATCGGATCAGAACCGCTTTAGGGCACTTATGAAGGAGCAGAGTGATCTCCTTCCCATACTTGAAGAATACAATAATTATAAAAAGTGCAAGGAAACAATTGCGGATAGCGAGGAGCTTTTGTCTGCTGAGTCCGATGAGGATATGAAGGAGATGCTTCGCGAGGAGTTGTCAGAGGCAAAGAACGAGCTGCCTGAGATAGAGCAGAGGCTAAAACTACTCATGATTCCCAAGGATCCTAATGATGATAAAAACGTCATTGTGGAAATCCGTGCCGGTGCGGGCGGAGACGAGGCTGCGCTTTTTGCATCGGATATGTACAGAGTATATACCAGATATGCCGACAGACACGGCTGGAAGATAGAGACTATGAGTGTCGAGGATACGGGTATCGGTGGTATGAAGTCAGTAAGCTTTATGCTTTCAGGAACAGGTGCATATTCAAGACTTAAATTTGAGAGTGGTGTACACCGTGTTCAGAGAATTCCCGTAACGGAGTCAGGTGGACGAATTCATACATCAACAATTACGGTGGCAATTATGCCGGAAGTAGAGGATGTTGAAGTAAACATCGATATGAATGATTGCAAATTTGATGTTTTCAGGGCCTCCGGTAACGGCGGACAGTGCGTCAATACTACGGATTCTGCAGTAAGACTTACACATATCCCCACAGGTATTGTTATTTCCTGTCAGGATGAAAAGAGCCAGATAAAGAATAAAGCCAAGGCGCTGAAGGTACTTCGCGCGAAGCTGTTTGACCTGGAGATGCAGAAGGCTCATGATGCTGAGGCTTCTCTCAGAAAAAGTCAGGTAGGAACAGGTGACAGATCAGAGAAAATAAGAACCTACAACTTCCATCAGGGCAGAGTTACTGACCACCGAATCAATCTTACACTATATAAGATTGACTCCATTATGGACGGTGACCTTGAGGAACTGATCGATGCATTGACTACTGCAAGTCAGGCTGAGAAGCTTGCAGGCATGAGTGAATAAGATTTTTTTGTAAAGCGTTTAGTGTAAAAGCTAAGCGCTTTTGTATTTTAGAAATATTTTAGTAAAATATAATTTTTATAGAGGTATGGTTGTTGATAAAATTATGTTAGCAGTTAATGTTGGTCATATTGATACAAGAGGACTATGTGTAATAGGATTGCCTTTTATAGGAGGCTGGCATGAATGAACAAATGAAGCAGGAACTTATTGGTTGGGGAGTGGATTGGAAGGATGTTAGTGACCGGTTCATGGGAAATGAGGACTTGATAGAGACCTTTATGTTTAAGTTTTTAAAGGATAAGAGTTTTTCGGATCTGACATATGGCATGCAGAAAAAGGATGCAAAAGAAGCCTTTGCCGGTTGTCATTCGCTAAAGGGAGTCACAGGTAATCTGGCTCTTAACGGAATGCGGGACGATGTACTTGAACTCACGGAGATTCTGAGAAAAGGGTCTCTTGATGGCGCTGATGAGCTTTACCAGAAAATCAAGGTATCCTATGAAAATTTGACAGGCATTTTGAAAAAGTATACATAGCTTTCCGCTTTTCTCAGAAAAAGGGAAGCTATAGGCTAAAATATAGTTTGAATAAAAATATGGATAGTATAGCTGACGGAAGAGGAAAAGCTTTTCTGTCAGCTTTTTTACGTGTATAATGTTTCTTTGAATTATATGGAGGTATAAATGTATGAAAAAAAGAGTTTATATGGCCCTTGTTGTGGCTATGATAGGACTTTGCGGTTGTACTCCCACAAAGGATTCGGAAAGGGCAGATGCAGTAAATCAGTCTGAAGTCGCAGAGGTTGAGGCAGAAGTGATAGAAGAGCCCGGAACATCACAGGGTGATGATACAGCTGAGGCAGCAGACAACACGGATACAACACAGGAAGCTGATGATTCAAATGCTGCTGCAAATGAAGAAACTACAGATGAAGAAACTACAGATGAAAAAACTACAGGTGAAAAAAGCGCAGATGAAGATATCACGGAAGAGAATGTTTCGGATGAAAATGCTTCTGATAATGAGCAGAATGCAGAAGCAGACGCAGGAGAATCTTCTACCGAGGATACAGGTGATTCCAGATATGCAACTGAAGCTCCAAGCAATCCGATTGCTGACAGCTTAGATCTTTCAGGTGATGTTTTTGATGATTATGAGCCTGTATTAAAGGATGCCGTTGAGCAAATTGTATCCTCTTCGGAAAATCTTCAGGAGGAATTAAACGGTATTGAAGCGATAGATTATAGATTTGAGGGCTTACGTACAGCTGCGGAAACACAGGCTGAGATGACTCAGACCTCATATTGGTCCTACGCTGTATGGGATATGGAGATTAACAGCCTTTGGAGCAGAATAAGCGAGACTCTTAAAGGAGCTGAGAAGGATAATCTCCTAAAGGAACAGAGACAATGGATAGCCATGAAGGAAGAGGTGATCCTTGAAACTCTGGGCCGAAGCGAAGATGGTGGAAGCATCTATCCTATGCTTGTGAACGAACTCACCAGAGATATGACAAGAACAAGATCCTATTATCTCGCATCAGTACTTGCAAAAGCGAAGGGTGATGAAATTACACTTCCCAAACGCGGTATTTGCGGCGAATATGTGGATAATCAGGGAACAAATGATGTATACAGTTCACTCATAATTAAGGAAAGCTTTGAATCCGGATATGAAGGAATCATTTCTATTTTCAGACTTGGAAACGTGGAAGGCACTGTTGAAAAGAGCGGAGATGACCTTGTTTTCACAAGCTATGATGAAAAAACCAAGGGAATAATCCGCTATGGATGGGGCGGCGCTTCTCTTGAAATTACTGAGTCAAATGGTGGACTCCTGGAAAAGGGTGAAGTATACGAATTCAAATTCGTATTCTAAAAATTTTGTTTTACTTTTAATGTGTCCTGGATATGTTTGTTAATATCCAACGGCTCCTTGAATCTCTGCAATGAAGCAGAAGTTAGAGATGAAAAAGTAAATTCATGGAATAAAATGAGCCCCGTATGTATATATTCAGATCCAACCGATTCTTGTGTTCTTTACAATGAGGTTGGAGATGAATATATACATACGGGGCGTACTTATACAATAAATTAGCAGGTTACTACGATACCGCCATCACCGGCGTAAGTGGTTGCAACACCGGCGCCGTCAACAATAATGACATCCTTGAAACTTATCTTTGAAAGAATAAGATTCTTTACAACTTCAGCTCGCTCATAACAATTTATATGAGTGATCATAAGTCTTTTTTCTTCGGGATTTACAGTGCGCTTTGCAACGAGATCAGTCATTTTTATAAGCGCTTTTCGCATTCCCACACCTTGTCCCCACTGAGCGATTTCACCTTCTATGGCGTAGCAGACAGGCTTGATATTGAGCGTGGAAGCTACAATGGCCTTCATTCCGGTAAGTCTTCCGTTTTTCCTTAGAGTATCAAGTGAATCGAGAACGAAGTAGGTGTCCATACCGTCACGGTAAGCTTCAACCTTTTCCACAACTTCTTCAAAGGGAAGTCCCGCCTCAGCACATTCCATTATTTTGAAAGCAATGTTTGCCTGACCACAGCATGCTGATAAGGAATCAAAAACGTGTATGTTCTTTTCTCCAATGTCCTCGTGGTAAATATCTCTTGCAAGAATGGCACTGTTGTAGCTGCCGCTCAGCTTTGATGAAAGAGTTACCACATAGATATCATCTGCGTCACACTCATAGGCTCTCTTGTATCTGTCCGGTGAAGGACATGCTGACTTAGCGCAGGTCTCGCATTCAGCGACTCTTCTGATATAATCAAGCTGATCAAAATTCTCATCATCAAGAACTGTATAATCGCCTATCTGAAGAATCAGCGGAATGATTTCAAAACGTTTGTCTGTATGGTATTCTGCCGGCAAATCAGTACAACTATCGACAACAATTTTATAACTCATATTCTGAAAAATCCTCCGGTTTGACCGCTTCGACGTTTTTTGACACTGGTCCGAAAAAGCAGCCGAAACATGTAGTTTTATATACGACATATTCTAGCATGAAAAGCAATATGGGTAAATAAACGAGCGGTCAGAAATTATCCTCTCTTAGTAAAAAAACGCACTTAATCAACGGCTGTTATTGTATAATGGACTAATATGATTTAGTACCTAAAAGGAATTTTGTAAATGATTGCACTGAAAATATCTAATACCAGACAATTTATGGCTGCGCTTTTGACATCGGAATTATTCGATACATTTTTGATCGAAAGTGCAGAGCTCCGTACGGCCAATACTTTCACTATAGACGGCCATGTGAATAAAGAATTCTATGGTGAGGAGGACGCTGACAGACAGGAATATGAACTCTCTTTTTGGAAAAACCTCAGACCTGTATGCTATGAACTGATAAAGGGAAAGCATACGCCGGTTTCCTTCAAATTTATATTATGTCTTACCCCTGAAAAAAAGGACGAGCTTTTGGAGGCAGAGCTTTCAGCGGTTGTATCGTCATTGGTATTTATTATCAGATTTTCGGAAGGACATATCACCATCACCACCGGAGCGGCTTTGTCGGGATTTACATTGGATAAGTCTTATGAAAAAAACTGGGATGAGTATGTAAAGAGATTCCTTAGTACAGTCGGACTTGAATACGAAGAACTTTGAGGAGTTGGTCGTTTAAAGAATCATGGTACTAATGGCAAAAAAATATATAGGAGGAGTAGTAAGCGTATGATTAAAAGACCTGATTACATTAAACCCGGATGCAGCATTGGAATTACAGCACCTTCCTTTGGACCCTCAAGTGAGCCATATCACTCGATGTACTTTTTTTCAAAGAAGAATTTTGAGAATCGTGGCTATAAGATTATCGAGGGCGATACACTTTTTAAAAATGACGGAATAGGCATAAACACTGATCCTAAGGTGGCTGCTGCCGAGCTTGTGGATTTTTATAAGAGAAGCGATATAGATGCAATTGTCTCTGCAGGTGGTGGGGAGCTGATGAATGAGACAATAACCCACGTGGACTTTGAAGCACTTAAGGATGAAAAGCCTAAGTGGTATATGGGCTACTCCGATAACACAAACTTTATATTTCCATTGGTAACCATAGCTGAAGTTCAGGGGATTTATGGTCCCTGCATCTCAGGTTTTTCCAAAAAGTGGGAGGAGCCGGAATTTGATGCTATGGCTCTTTTAGAGGGAATTAAGAAGGAGTTCTCAGGATATGGGCAGTTTGTGGATCCTGAAAAGGAAAAAGCTGAGTCTGAAACTGCTGACAGAAATGGCGGGGATGGTGTGGAAATTGATTACACCACTTTTAATTTTGATATCCCATATAATTACAATTCCGAAAAAGTACTGACCAGTTATATATGTGATGGCAAAAAAGCAGTTAAGGCAGGAGCTGACGATGAAATTTCCATGCAGGGTATTATCCTTGGCGGCTGCGTAGATGTTCTTGCGAATATGGTAGGAACACGCTTTGACAACATGAAGGAATTTAATAAGAAATATAAAGATATTATTTGGGTTCTTGAGGCCTGTGACCTTACTCCCATGAGCTATCGAAGAGCTATGTGGAATTTCAGAGAGGCAGGCTGGTTTGAGAATGCAAGAGGCTTTGTTATTGGCAGACCGCTCACTGCATTTAATAAGGAGATGATGGGAGCTGATCATTTCAACGCAGTTACAGATGTGGTGGGAGAGCTTGGAGTACCGATAATAATGGATGCCGATATCGGACATATCGATCCTATGCTTCCTGTAGTTATGGGGGCCAGAGCAAGGGTTACTGCAAAAGGCAACGACCTTAAGCTCGTATATGTTGATTAAGGTTTATATTAAAAACCTGTCATGCTTTATTGCGCGGCAGGTTTTTATCAGTTAGAATACTTTTTATGAACTCATTAGAATTAATTTTAACTTATCTTGGAATAATAAATGTTATAAGTTTTCTTGCCATGGGGAGTGACAAGAGAAAGGCCAAAAGGAATGCATTTAGGACACCGGAATCCATTCTTTTTATTTTGGCTTTGATGGGAGGAAGCATCGGTAGCATTCTTGGAATGTATATTTTCAGACATAAGACCAGACATTGGTACTTTGTAGTAGGAATGCCTGTGATATTACTTATACAGGTGGGCATTGTTGTGGCTATAAAAATGTCTCCGGTGGAAGTTTTGTTTAGGTGATGTCTGATACTAATTTTTGATTTTTGGGGTTATAAGAAAAATGCATATAGCGGTTTTTGATGACAATATAGCAGACAGAAAGCAGACAGAGCGGCTTTTAAAAAGGCAGTCTGACAGATATCAGAAGGAAGGAAAAGAGCATTTTTACACTGATCTGTATGGCAATATAGAAGCACTCATGAGATTTCCACAGCGCTATGACATTATTTTTGTTGATATGACAGAGCCTGAATCTGAGAACAGTCATTTTAAGAATGGAATGGATGTGACAAAGCTTCTTTTTGAAGTAGGCGGAATAAAAAATGTGGTAATGTGCTCGGGAAAGCATGATTACAGAAAGCTTGCCAAGGAGGCAGGACTCTATGACAGGCTTTTATTTTTGGATAAGCCCATCAAGGTCAAGGAACTGGAAGATATCCTAACTGAATGTGAAAACCGCATTGGCGACCCTGTTCCCACGCTCGAGCTTCGCGGTGAGACCGAGACCTTTTATGCAAAGCAGGAGGACATTATCTGCGCTGAAATGATAGGAGAGCACCAGTTTACCGTATACTTCACAGAGGACAGACAGCTGGATGTAATCGGTGATATGTTTAATCTCTATGAGCAGTGTCTGATTTTTGATTCCGTATGCCCCATATCCCAGAATGCACTTATAAACGTCAACTACATCAAGGATGAGGGGTTTGGCTGGGTGCTCATGAGTAATGAAAAGAAAATAAAGGTTGCCTTTGCATACAGAGGCAATATTAAGGAAATCAGAAGACGCCTTGCTGTGAAGAAAAATACGGAAGGATAATTACATAGTTTCTACCTGTTTATGGAAAAGTATAAGGGACGATTCTGTTTGACATCAGTCAGATAGAATCGTCCCTTTTCAACTTGAAATTTGTGACTAATTATCTTTTTGGGTAAGATTCGCCAAAAGCGCTTCGAGTTCTGCTATTCGAGCATCCTTTTCAGCTAATTCGGTATTCTTTTCAGCTAATTCAGTATTCTTTTCAGCTAATTCATTATCTTTTTCAGCAATAGTACGCTCATATTCACCCTTCAAAACATCAATATCAATTTTGGATAACATATATTCAACCCTCCATTTCTTATTCATGCGAGCGAGTTTAACTGCATCATCAAGCTGACTGGTTAACGGACTGTTTGCAAGCTTGCCACTAAGGTAATTTAAAAAGTCCTTCATTTCATCTGAAACGTCATCTTTTGTTCCTTTGGCACAGACGAAGATTCTTGAAGTTCCATCTTCTAAAACCATAGATGCATCCTCATCAGCTCTTGGTCTGAAGTGATACAGATGATAACCGGCTTCCGGAATAATGTTGAATGGACAAATAAATATAACATAACTATCCATCAACTGTAGGTAATCAGCATTTTTATCCAACGCCTGTGAATCCATCATGTTTTGATAGAAACGAGACCTTCGGGCTAAATTCTTGTTAGATTCCACTTGCATTTCAATATCATACATGACGGAACTATCATCTTCAAAATAAACATCCAGGCGAATCCCTTTACCGTCCGGTGTTATTTCTATGGTCTGTTCACCATTAAGACCTACCATGTGGCATATTTTTCTGCCGGTGATGAGCTCTACGAGCTGCTTGCATAGATTAGGATTGCTTTGCATAACCTTACAAAAAATAAAGTTGTTGGTTATCGTAAGCTCCTCATAATTTGTTTCTGTTTCGTTCAATTTTTTTCTCCTTTCATTGTAGCCGAAAAGAGTGCATAAGACCACGGATTTCGACTTGTTTTAATAAAATTTTGCGTTTTGAAATCCTGCAGAAGAAGTATCTGCGTAAGATAAACAAGATGCATGTAATATGCGAAAGTTATGATAACATTTGGAAAGTTAGATGACAACTTAAGATTTTCTTAAGGAACTTAAAGATATATTCGAGGTTACTTTGAATTTATGAATGTAAGTATTGGAGAAATATAGATTTTTATTATTTCTAAGCTTGTTTGCGACTATACTTTTCTTCTTCGGACAATGTCCCGCAACTCAATCAATATTTTATATTCTGGTTGTAGTGACGTAATCGATATTTTAATGGTAGACCAACAAATTCATTATTGCACTTTTAGACTGATGTGTTTTGGCTTGCGGGATTATAGTTCCTGCTGGTGTTAAGTCTGCTCGCGAACAATTTTGAATATAGACGTAAGCAAAAATTTGACCGGTAAATCAACATTTGAATTTTGATTCCTGTTGACGTAAATGCCTAGAGATGGAAAATTATTTATTCTATGTATTTTACGTCTATTAATACTGATAGTATCTCATTGGTATATTGCTCTAATTTCACGGTAGACCAATACCTGCTTTTGAGCCTTCATTGACTGAATTCCCCTGGCTCGCGGGAATGTACTGCCTCAAAAAGTTACGTCTATTCGCGAGCATATCAGCAGTTTGGCATAACACCCATTTTTAGAGGTAAATCAATTCTCTCGGAAAAGCTTTTTTTGACGTAACAAAGTTTCTTCTAAAACATGACTTCTTACGCGAAAAGCGGAAATCCACGCAAGGATACGTCAGTTGGTAGGACATACAGTGCTCAAGCGAGAACCTGGCTTAATATGATTCCTGTTCTTCTGAGGAAAAAGCAGCAAATCTATGCCATCAACCAGTACAAGCTAAATGAATGAGATAAACTAAAAAAGAATGAGATAAATTATTAAGCATTGGATAGTAGTCTATAATAAAGGAATGCCCCACATATACTGTGTAAGTCCTCGTTCGATTCTGCGTCTTTTGCAACGAGAACGAGGACTTACACAGTATATGCGGGGCATGGTGTTTATTATTCTATATTATTTATTTTTCTCAACTTCCTGCATCTTCATTGCACGAACCTTGCATGCAAGTCCGAAGAGGTTGATGAAGCCCTCTGCATCGTGGTGGTCATAGAGGTCACCTGTCTTAAAGGATGCAATTGACTCATTGTAGAGTGAGTAGGGTGAAGTAGTACCTGCCTTTATGATGTTGCCCTTATAAAGCTTGAACTTTACTTCGCCTGTTACATACTTCTGAGTTGACTCGATGAATGCCTGCTCAGCCTCGCGAAGAGGAGTGAACCATTTTCCTTCATATACGAGATCTGCAAACTTGTTGCCCATATCCTTCTTCATTGTATATGTATCGCGGTCAAGGATAAGCTCCTCGAGCTGCTGATGTGCCTCGTAAAGAATAGTTCCACCGGGAGTCTCGTATACTCCACGGGACTTCATACCTACAACACGGTTTTCTACAATATCTACGATACCGATTCCGTTTTCACCGCCGAGCTTGTTCAGAGTGCGGATGATATCTGAAACCTTCATCTCTTTTCCGTTAACTGACTTGGGAACACCGGCCTCAAAGGTCATTGTAACTTCTGTCATCTTATCGGGGGCATCCTCGGGAGTGCAGCCAAGAACAAGGAGATGCTTGAAGTTAGGTTCCTGTCCGGGATCCTCGAGCTCAAGTCCCTCGTGGGAGATATGCCAGAGGTTGCGGTCACGGCTGTAGCTGCTGTCAGCAGAGAAGGGAAGATTGATTCCGTGCTGCTTGCAGTATTCAATCTCTGATTCACGGGAATCCATTGTCCACTTGTCATTTCTCCATGCTGCGATGATCTTGATATCGGGAGCAAGAGCCTTGATACCAAGTTCGAAGCGGATCTGGTCGTTTCCTTTTCCTGTAGCGCCGTGGCAGATAGCAACAGCACCTTCTTTTCTTGCAATCTCAACCAGCTTCTTGGCGATGAGAGGACGAGCCATGGAAGTTCCAAGCAGATACTTGTTCTCATATACGGCATGAGCCTGAACACAGGGAACTACATATTCATCACAGAACTCATCGATAACATCTAATATGTAAAGCTTGGAAGCGCCACAGCTTGTTGCTCTCTCTTCAAGTCCGTCAAGCTCTTCTTCCTGTCCGCAGTCTATACATACACAAACTACTTCGTAATCAAAATTCTCCTTAAGCCACGGGATGATTGCTGTTGTATCAAGTCCTCCCGAGTATGCAAGTATAACCTTATCCTTAGCCATGTCTTCCTCCTTTAATGCGTTACGCTTTGTTGTTTGATTGATTTTTTTGATTTAAAAGGAATATACAACATCAATTTTGTAATTGCAATAGTTTTATGCATAAAAATTTAAAAAATAAACATTTTATGCATAAATATAAATAATGCTTGCATAAAAATGTTTTGTTGATTATACTGAGTTGCAAAGCATATAATATTTTTTGCAGGGAAACGTTGAATAAAATTATTCTTCTGCATGCATAATTAAATAAATAAGATGCAGAAACTTTTCCTAAATATACAAAGAAGGAAGGCATGGTAATGATCAAGGTAGGAATTATTGGTGCAACAGGATATGCGGGAGCTGAGATAGCAAGACTGATATATTCTCATCCCCAGGCAGAAATAGTATGGTACGGATCCAGAAGCTATATAGATGAGAGATTCAGTTCTGTATACGGAAACTTCTTTAATATAGTAGATGCAAAATGTCTCGATGATAATATGGAAGAGCTTGCAGAGCAGGTGGATGTCATTTTCACTGCAACACCCCAGGGACTTTGCGCAGGACTTGTTAATGATGAGATTTTAAATAAAGTAAAGATAATCGACCTTTCGGCTGACTTCAGATTAAAGGATGTGAAAATCTATGAGAAGTGGTACGGAATAGAGCATAAGTCACCTCAATATATTAATGAAGCGGTATACGGACTCTGTGAGATAAACAGGGATGATATAAAGAAGGCAAGGCTTATTGCCAATCCGGGCTGCTATACAACCTGCTCAATCCTTACTGCATATCCACTTGTAAAGGAAGGACTGATTGATCCTAATACACTAATTGTGGATGCACTGAGCGGAACCTCCGGAGCAGGAAGAGGAGCGAAAACAGCTAACCTTTTCTGCGAAGTAAATGAGAGTGTTAAGCCCTACGGAGTTGCAAACCACAGACATACTCCTGAGATTGAGGAGCAGCTTGGATACGCAGCTGATGAGGATATCACCATCAATTTTACACCTCACCTCATTCCAATGAATCGCGGAATACTTGCTACTGAATATGCATCTCTTGTGAAAAATGCGGACGGAAGTTTTCCTGATGCCGGTGACATCAGAGCTGCTTATGAAAAGTATTATAAGGATGAGAAGTTTATCAGACTTCTTCCCGATGGAGTTTACCCTGAGACCAGATGGGTTGAGACCAGTAATTATGTTGATATCGGATTTAAAATCGATGAGCGTACAGGCCGCATAATCATGATGGGTGCCATCGATAATCTTGTAAAGGGTGCAGCAGGTCAGGCAGTTCAGAATATGAATATTATGTTTGGACTCGATGAGGCTATGGGACTTGATTTTGTTCCTGCATTCCCGTGATGAGGATCCTGCGAGGTTCTTTACGACCTGAATTATTAAACATTTTCGGAGGCGTAGGTCATGGTACGTACAATGACTATAGAAGATTATGAAGAAGTTTTTGCACTGTGGAATTCAATTGAGGGATTCGGAATAAGAACATTGGATGATTCATATGACGGAATATCGATGTTTATAAAACGAAATCCAAACACATGTGCCGTTGATATAGAGGACAACAAAATAGTTGGAGCTATCCTGTGCGGACATGACGGAAGAAGAGCCTGCTTTTACCATGTATGTGTTAATAAGGACTACAGACGTCATGGAATTGGCAAAAGAATGGTGGAGTTCTGTATAGAGCGCCTTAAGGAAGAAAAAATCAACAAGGTCTGTCTCAATGCATTTGTGACTAATAAAGTCGGGAATGCTTTCTGGCAGAGGATGAACTGGACACTTCGTTCAGACATGAACTACTACGATTTTACATTAAATGAGAATAACCTTACGGAGTTTGTTAAAAAGGACTGACAGAGTAAAAGGAGATAAGCTATGAAACGTATAAATGGTGGTGTTACAGCGGCAAAAGGTTTCAAGGCTGCAAGTACTGAAGCGAATATAAAGTATCAGGGACGAAAGGACATGATGCTGATCTATAGTGAATCACCCTGTACAGCAGCAGGTGTTTTTACAAGTAACGTAGTAAAAGCAGCTCCTGTAATGTGGGATAAGGAAATCTGCAGCGGAATAGGTCCTGTTCATGCTATTGTGGGAAATTCAGGAATTGCCAACGCCTGTACAGGCGAGGAGGGAAAAAAGATATGTGCCGATACTGCAGCAGAGGTTGAAAATCTTTTGTCACTTCCTGAAAATTCTGTTCTTGTAGCATCTACCGGAGTTATCGGAATGCAGATGAACATGGAGGCTATAAAAAACGGAATTGCCAAGATGGTTCCGCAGTTATCTGATTCTGAAGAAGCAGGTACCGGTGCCGCTGAGGCAATAATGACAACGGATACTCATTCTAAGCAGATGGCTTATGAGTTTGAGATTGACGGGAAAACCTGTAAAATCGGAGCACTTGCCAAGGGCTCTGGAATGATTCATCCCAATATGTGCACAATGCTTTCTTTTGTAACAACTGATGTCGCAATCTCTCATGATCTGCTGCAAAAGGCATTAAAGACTGTTGTCGTTGACACCTATAATATGATCTCTGTCGACGGAGATATGTCCACAAATGATTCACTTATGATCCTTGCTAACGGTGATGCGGGCAACGAAGAAATCACTGAGATGAATGATGACTATAACACATTTGTTGAAGTACTTTTCACTATATGTAAGGAAATGGCAAGAATGCTTGCCGGTGATGGAGAGGGTGCTACAGCACTTTTCACTGCATATGTCAAAAATGCGGATACCAAGGATAATGCGAGAACACTTGCAAAATCAGTTATATGTTCATCTCTTACAAAGGCCATGATCTACGGACATGATGCCAACTTTGGCCGTATCCTGTGTGCTCTTGGTTATTCTGGAGTCATTTTTGATCCCGAAAAGATAACACTTTCCATTGAGAGCAAGGCAGGAAGTGTGCTCCTGTTCGAAAAAGGAGAGCCTCAGAATTTTGATGAAGAATATGCTACAAAAGTGCTTTCAGAGGAAGAAGTCATTGCTGTTGTGGATATGAATACAGGCTCAGAGGAAGCAACAGCCTGGGGATGTGACCTCACCTATGACTATGTAAAAATAAATGCTGACTACCGCTCATAACAGGGCAGTTGAAACCCTTAGATCGAAGGAGGAAAAGACCATGGACAACGATATGCAGGAAGTTTTAAAGAAGGCGGAGGTGCTTATTGAGGCGCTGCCCTATATTCAGAAGTACAATCGCAAGATTATTGTGGTTAAGTATGGCGGAAGTGCTATGGAGAGCGAGGAGTTCCAGAAGAACGTCATAAAAGATGTTACTCTTCTTAAACTCGTAGGCTTCAAACCCATAATTGTTCACGGCGGCGGAAAGGCTATCAGCAAATGGGTTGGAAAGGTCGGAAAAGAAGCAGAGTTTGTAAACGGACTTCGCGTGACCGATGAGGAGACCATGGAGATAGCTGAGATGGTCCTCAACAAAGTGAACAAATGTCTTGTCAGAATGGTTCAGGAGCTTGGCGTTAAGGCAATCGGAATAAGCGGCAAGGATTCAGGACTTCTTCGTGCAAAGAAGAAGCTTTCGGGCGGTCAGGACATAGGCTTTGTAGGTGATGTTGAAGAGGTGGATCCCAAGATCCTTTATGACCTTATGGATAACGACTACCTTCCTATAGTTGCACCTGTCGGAATGAATGAAAATTTTGAAACCTTTAATATAAATGCTGATGATGCGGCATGTGCAATCGCCAAGGCTGTAGGAGCAGAGAAGCTTGCCTTCCTGACTGATATTGAGGGTGTATACAGGGATATCAACGATCCCTCAACCTTTATCTCAAGACTCACTTGCTCTGAAGTGGACGAGCTTATTGCAAGCGGTAATATCGGAGGTGGAATGCTTCCCAAGCTTGCAAACTGTACAAGTGCAGTAAAAGAGGGCGTTCACAGAGTCCATATTCTTGACGGACGAATTCCGCACTGCCTGCTGCTGGAGTTCTTTACCAACAAGGGTGTCGGAACCATGTTTGTTGCAGATGATGATGAAAACCAGGAATGATCTGTATTGAATGAGCAATTCCTTTCTATAATTAAAAAGCGAAAAGGTGGATGAAAAGATGAGCACAATGAAAGAATATATAGATGAGGCAGAACGCGATCTTCTGCATACATACAACAGGTATCAGGTAGTGCTTGATAAGGGAGAGGGAGTTCATCTCTACGATCTGGATGGCAAAAGTTATCTCGACTTTGTATCCGGAATAGGTGTATTTGCCCTTGGCTATGGCAACAAGGAATACAATGATGCCCTGAAAAATCAGATTGATAAGGTGATACATACTTCAAATTATTATTATAATGTTCCTGCTATTGAAGCTGCCCGCAAGCTGAAAGAAATCTCAGGCATGGACAGAGTATTTTTTACAAACAGCGGAGCTGAAGCTGTTGAGGGTGCTCTTAAGGCTGCCCGCAAATACGGCTTTTTAAAGGATGGAAGAACGGATCATGAGATAATCGCCATGAATCATTCTTTCCACGGCAGAACCTTCGGTGCGTTATCCGTTACAGGTAATGCGCATTACAGAGAAGCATTTCAGCCCATGATCGGCCATATCCGTTTTGCCACCTACAACGATTTTGAGAGCGTAAAAAAGCAGGTAACTGACAAGACGGTTGCAATAATAATGGAAACAGTACAGGGTGAGGGTGGAATATATCCTGCAACTGAAGAGTTTTTAAAGAATGTAAGAGCGCTTTGTGATGAAAAGGACATTCTTCTTATTCTTGACGAGATTCAGTGTGGAATGGGAAGAACAGGATATATGTATGCATGGCAGAAATTCGGCGTAAAACCTGACATCATGACAACAGCGAAGGCACTTGGCTGCGGAGTACCTGTAGGAGCTTTTCTTATGACTGAAAAAGTGGGACAGAATTCGCTTGTAGCAGGGGATCACGGCACAACCTACGGCGGAAATCCTCTGGCATGTGCAGCAATAAACAAAGTCCTTGATTTATTCGATACTAACCATATAATAGATAACGTGAGAGAGGTTTCAGCTTATCTGGAGGAGAAGCTTGAAGAATTAAAATCACGTTATGACTGCATCGTAGACCGCAGAGGAAGTGGTCTTTTGCAGGGACTGGAATTTGACCGTCCTGTTGGAGAGATAATTAATAAAGCTCTTGAAAACGGACTTATCCTGATAAATGCAGGAGCAAATATAATTCGCTTTATTCCTCCGCTTGTTATCACGAAAAAGGATGTCGATGACATGATCAGCATATTGGAGCCAAATCTTCCGAAATAATCATCAGAGAGGTTATTATGAAGATA
The DNA here is from genome assembly GCF_000424145.1 of Butyrivibrio sp. AC2005. Taxonomy (GTDB): domain Bacteria; phylum Bacillota; class Clostridia; order Lachnospirales; family Lachnospiraceae; genus Butyrivibrio. The sequence continues at coordinate 106,545 of NZ_KE384138.1, read as the reverse complement.
AAATTCAGGCTGCTGGGAGCAGTTCTTATTATAGCGCTGCTTTTGGCAGCTTTCTATTATTCTAAATCCGGTGTGGGACTTCATGAGGAGCGCCCTATTTTTGGTGCAAATGATAAGACTACAATAAGATTGTGGTATACGGATGATGCACTTACAGACTATCTCACTGCCAAGGTTGTTGAATATAACCAGAAGAACAAAAAGACCAGAGTGGAGATAGAATGCGTATCAGGACTTGAGTATCTTGAGGAAATCGGTAAGGCTTCCGTAAATGGTGAGCATTATCCAGATGTTTTCATAATGACTCATGACGGACTTGAAAAGGCATACCTTGCAGGTCTTGCAGGAGAGATAAAGAACCCGGAGTTTCTTGACGATGAAGCCCTGGGATTTAGTGATGCTGCCAGAAATGCAGTTACCTATAACGGTAAGAGAATAGCATATCCATACTATTTTGAGACAAGCTCACTTCTCTACAACAGAACATATCTTGAGGATGAAGTAAGAGCACGCAAACAGGCAGAAATAGATGCTGCAGAGGGCGAAGCTGCCCAGGCTGCTGCAGATGCAGGTGAGATTGTCGGTGAAGACATTACTCAGGGGGATGGTTCCGGTGAGGCTAATGAGAGCGGAGACGGAGCAGAGGCTGAGAGTCCGGAAGAGGTAACCGTAAGTCAGGAGGAAGTTGACCAGGGAGTTCGCGATATGCTTCCCACAACTATCGAGGATATTCTTCTTTTTGCGGATAACTATAATGCACCGGATACAGTAGAATCCGTATTTCAGTGGGATGTGACAGATATTTTTTATAACTTTTTCTTTGTCGGTAATTACATGAATCTCGGCGGAGCGTCAGGTGATGATATCGGAACCATAGATGTCTACAATGAGGATACCATCAACTGCATGAGCTTCTATCAGCAGCTTAACCAGTTCTTTGCTATTGATGAGAGCGCGGTTAATTATGACAAGGTATTACAGGATTTTATTGATGGTAAAACTGTATTTACAGTTGCAACCTCAGATGCCGTTGCCAAAATTGAGGCAGCAAAGGCTGAGGGAAACTGCAGCTTTAATTATGGTGTGACAACTATGCCTGCTCTTAACGATAATTACAAGACAAGAACAATGTCTGTAACAGATTGTCTTGCTATAAACGGTTTTTCTGATCATCAGGATATGGCCAATGAATTTGCACAGTTTCTGTGCAGCGAGAACACGGATGCATGCTACACCATGAGTGGTAAGCTTATTGCACATGAGGGAATTCCTTACGGTAATGATTCCCTTGCATCCTTTGTCAGTGTTTACGGTAATTCTGTTCCTATGCCTAAGCTTATGGCGACAAGTAATTTCTGGGTTCAGCTTGAAATTGCATTTGCAAATATATGGGATGGGGCAGATGTTAATGATACGTTAAAAACTCTCTCTGAGAGCGTGAAGCTCCAGATTAACGGTACAGCTGTAGAGGAGGAGAGGCTTCCTGATGCTACCGTTATTATCACAGAGGGACAGAGCGAATAAAAATATACAAAAGAATTATCTAAACGAACACTTTTTTTGGAATTGTTACGAAAATATTACAGATATCTTGCGTTCATCAATTTTTTTCGATATTATGATTGATGGACGATCTTAAGTCATTGCGTGGTGGGGCCTCCATATTTTTGGAGGAAACATGCAAAAACATATTACGAAAAAATTTATAACATTATTACTGATGGGCGTATTGCTTACGGGATGCGCCAAAAAGAGTACGGATATTGTACTGACTGACCCTGTTATGGAGGAAGAGGCGGCAGAGAATGCTGATTCTTCAAAATCTGAAGGTAATGATGATGCAACAAAATCTGAAGAGTCTGTTGTGACAGATGCTGCAACAGGTGCAAATATCACAGATAACGGTAATGCCGCATCCGAAATATCAGTAGCAGCTAAGGTTGAAGAACCGACCCGCCCTGAGACCATAATGGTCCATGTGTGCGGAGCAGTGCTGTGTGAGGGAGTTTATGAACTTCCTGCCGGCAGCAGGGTTGTTGATGCTATCAAGGCAGCAGGTGGATTTATGCAGGATGCCGACAGCGAATTTGTCAATCAGGCACTAATCCTTGAGGATGGAGTCAAGATTAAGATTCCAACGACTGAGGAGACTCTTACAGCAGGAACAGCCGGTGTATCTGATGAGATGAATCCTGGAAGTGATACAGCAGGCATTACCGGAATGAGTACCACAGATGAGAGCTCATCATCCGAAAATGGTGGGAAGGTTAACATAAATACCGCAACGGAGTCAGAGCTTTGCACAATACCCGGAATCGGCCCCGGCAGGGCTAAGAACATAATCTCTTACAGAGAAGAAAAAGGGAAATTCGGAACTATCGAAGATATCAAAAAAGTAAGCGGTATCAAGGATAAGTTCTTTTCAAAAATTAAGGATCATATAACAGTATAAATTTAATGGAGTAGAAGAGATGGCAAAAAAGGTATTAGTCGTAGACGATGAGAAGACAATTGTAAAAGGAATTCGTTATAGCCTTGAACAGGACGGAATGCATGTTGACACAGCTTTTGATGGTGAAGAGGCTTTGGAGATGGCTCGTACCTATTCTTATGACATCATTCTACTCGATGTTATGCTTCCCAAGATGGATGGATTTGAAGTATGTCAGCAGATCAGAGAGTTTTCAAATGTTCCGATTGTAATGCTTACAGCTAAGGGCGATGATATGGATAAGATCCTTGGCCTTGAATACGGTGCTGACGACTACATCACAAAGCCATTTAATATTCTTGAGGTTAAGGCCAGAATTAAGGCTATTATCAGAAGAACAAGCAAGCCGGAGGAACCTGCAAGAGTTCTTACATTCGGAGATCTTACTGTAAATGAAGAATATAGAAGAGTTTATGTGGGCGACAGAGAGATTAACATAACGAGCAGAGAGTTCGATGTGCTTGAGTTTCTGGTTGCTACACCCGGTAAGATCTATAGCAGAAGTGAGCTTCTGCATGCTATTTGGGGAGAGGACTTCCCGGGAGATGAGAGAACGGTTGACGTTCATGTAAGAAGACTCAGGGAGAAGCTCGAGGTTAATCCGAGCGAGCCAAGGTATGTTAGAACGAAGTGGGGTTCAGGCTATTATTTTCAAGCGTAATTAAAGGTTGCTGAGATGATATATAACCCATTTAAAAGTCTTAGATTCAGAATATTTTCACTTGTTTTTTTCACGGGGCTGATTTCATGCCTCGTGATTCATTCTGCGATTCTTGAAAGCTACGAAGATCGTGCAGTCAATGTAAGAGAGTCAGAGGTGTCCACACAGCTGAAGATTCTTGCAAATCACCTGATCAATTACAGTTATTTTTCGGATACCACCTCAGATGTTATTAATGCTGAGCTGGATCTTCTGGCCAATCTATATGATGGTCGTGTTATGGTTATAGACAGCGATCTGAATATCCGTAAGGATACCTATGGCATCAGTGAGGGCAAGACGATTATTTCCGAGGAGGTAGTCGGCTGCCTTAAGAATGGTGCTACGGGTTCTTCTATAGTATATGACAGGAATAACAGATACATTGAGATGACAGCGCCTATAATTGAGACAAGAACCTATGAGAGTGGGGATGTTGCCGCTGAGAGTGAGACGCAGGATGTTGTAAGAGGCGTGCTTCTTATCAGTGTTTCCACTGACTATATCGCTCAGACTATGGATATTCTCACAAGAAGAGCTGTTACCATAGAGGTAATCGCTGTAATTCTTATACTTGTCGTGGCGATTTTTATGTCAGGAAGATTGCTTAAACCCTTTGACAGAATCACCTCTGCCATCAATGATGTTAAGGCCGGCTTTACAAATGAGCCTATTGCAGGTTCCGATTACTATGAAACGGAACACATAATCAATGCCTTTAATCAGCTTCTGGTTCGCATGAATGCACTTGATGCCTCAAGACAGGAATTTGTTTCCAATGTCTCACATGAACTTAAAACACCTATTACATCAATGAAGGTCCTTGCAGATTCACTAATCATGCAGGAGGATGTGCCTAATGAGGTGTATAGGGATTTCATGGAGGATATTGCTGCTGAGGTAGACAGGGAAAACAAGATAATAAATGACCTTCTGGAACTTGTACGAATGGATAAAAAGGCTACACCGCTGAATATCACTTCTGTTGACGTTGTTCAAATGATGGAAGTCATAATGAAGAGAATGAAGCCCATTGCGGATAAGCGTAACATAGAACTGACACTGGAAACTACAAGAGAAATCACAGCTGAAATTGATGAAGTTAAACTTTCACTGGCACTTATGAATCTCGTGGAGAATGCAGTGAAATACAATAAAGACGACGGTTTTGTCAAAGTAAAGCTCGATGCAGATCATCAGTATTTTACCTGCGAAGTAAGCGATTCGGGAATTGGTATTCCTGAAGAGAGCATTGACAGGATATATGAGAGGTTCTACAGGGTTGATAAGTCAAGATCCAGAGAAATCGGAGGAACAGGACTGGGCCTTTCTATAACTCATAATGCGATACTTATGCACAGAGGTACCATAGAGGTTAAGAGTGAGGAAAATGTGGGAACCACCTTTACGGTTCGCATTCCTCTGATTTACATGCAGTCTTTGGAGTAATGATCGTACAGTTTCAGGAATAACATAGTATATGAATAACACATTTAAAAGAATAGTAAATTTAATATTGTGTCTGATGCTTATTCCCTTCTGTATGGTTGGATGCACAGGGAAAAATGCGGTTGATAATGAAAAGCTTGTTAAGGTGTATTATCTTAATACAAAGGAAACCGGAATAATCTTTCAGGATTATGAAATAAAGGCTGATCTGAATGATACAGATGCGGTTATAGAAGAGCTTCTTGAACAGATGAAGACCATGCCCGAAAAGCTGGAGTACGAAGCTCCTATATACGGTCCGGTAAATCTTCTTTCATATTCACTTAACGGTGGCGTCCTCAAGCTTGATTTTGCCAGCACTTACCTTGGAACGGAGAAGACTACTGAAATTCTCGACAGGGCGGCTATGGTAAGGACACTTACGCAGATTAACGGTGTCGAGTACGTAACCTTTACCGTGGAGAATGCTCCTCTTCTTGATGATAGTGGGAATATTGTCGGTAATATGTCTGCCGATGATTTTGTATATAACGCAGGTAATGAGATAAATGCTTATGAAAAAGCAGAGCTTGTTCTCTATTTTGCATCTGAGGACGGGCAGGAGCTTATTCCTGTCTACAGAAGTGTAGTATACAATAGTAATATTCTCATGCAGAGGCTGGTAATTGAACAACTGCTTGCAGGACCAAATACTGATCTTGCATGTGCTTCATTGAACTCTCAGGCCAAGATTAATTCCGTATCCGTCAGAGATGGTGTATGCTATGTGGATTTTGACAACGGAATTCTTGCGAGAGTGGGGAATGTTGACCCCAAAATAGCGCTGTATTCTCTTGTTAACACTATCTGTGAAACTGCTGATGTTAACAAGGTGCAGATATCAGTCGGAGGTTCCTCCGAGGGCTATTTTATGGAGAAAATAGCTCTTAGTACAGTATTTGAAAGGAACCTTGATATAGTCAGACAGTAAGTTATCACAGTTATTACAACGTGGAAATAACTAAGATGAAAAGACCATTATGTTTTGTTGGGGCCTTTTTTGCTATTGCTGTCTTTTTTCTTCTGCAATTTCTACCTGCAGAGGAATACTCAGTTCCCAGGGATCGGGAAAGTATTACAGTTACAGGAATTATAAACGGCAAAGAGGAGAAAACGAGCTCTTTTACAGGAAAAAAGCAGCTTGTTCTCTATCTTAGGATGGATAGTGGCAGGATAGTCTTGATATATCTTGATGACATGATGTACAAATTACCTATCGGGTGTGTGCTGAAGGTCAGAGGGAATGTGAAGAACTTTTCTGAGAGCCGTAATCCCGGCGAGTTTGACAGTCGGGAGTATTATCGCATTTTGAAAACTGAATATAGTCTTACAGATGTGGAAGTATTGGGCATAGGCGGTCATGAAGACCTGTTGGCTGAAAAGCTTTATAATGCCAGAATTTACTTTGAACATGTGCTGGACAGTGTGCTCTCTGAGACCGATGCAGGAGTTATGAAAGCGGTTCTTCTTGGTGACAGGAATTGCCTTGATGAGGGAATTAAGGAAGATTTCAAGAGAAACGGAATCATACATATCATGGCTGTTTCGGGACTGCACATTTCCATTATAGGAATGACTCTGTACAAGCTTCTTAGAAAGCTGGGAGCCGGAATACCTCTTGCGGCGGTAGTGGCAACAACAGTTATGTATATGTACGGAGGTATGTGTGGTATGAGTACCTCTGCCTTTAGAGCAATAGTTATGTTCGGAGTAAAACTGGGAGCTGACATTATTGGCAGAAGCTATGACATGTTGTCTGCTATGGCATTATCAGGAATAATGATACTTTTGGCGAATCCGCTATACATTAAGCATAGCGGTTTTTTGATGTCCTTTGGAGCAGTGCTTGCGATAGGCTATGTGCTTCCTGTAATGCCGGAAGTGATAAAAAGCGGAAAGCTAAAGATTATTTCAGCCAGCCTTTCAATAATGCTGGTTACACTCCCTATAAACATGAGTTTTTATTACACATATCCGGTATATTCCATAGTACTTAATATTTTTATACTGCCACTTATGTCTGTGCTGATGCTACTTGGCATTTTGAGCATTGCCTTGGGAGCCTTTGTTATTCCACTGGGAGTTATATCCGGCAAGGGATGCCATTTTATTATTAAATGGTTCCTCCTTTGCTGCAATGTAGGAAGCTCTCTTCCTTCAAACACCTGGTACACAGGACATGCCAAAATATGGCAAGTCACGGTTTATCAGATTATTCTTGGGATATTTGTTTTTCTTGGAGGAAGAACTGCCGTGACATACGTGTGCAAGGGCAAGGATAAGGAACGTAGGAAAAAGGCATTGGACAGGGTAAGGTACGCACTTCTTTTCACCGGATTAACGGTTTTATGTATCAGAATAAAGCCGCAGCTTCGTATTACGGCGCTTGATGTGGGGCAGGGGGACGGAATTGTTATTGAGACCAAAACCGCTAATTATCTGATTGACGGCGGAAGTACATCCAAAAAGAATCTTGCCAAATACCAATTGATTCCTTTTTTATCCTACAGAGGTATAGGAAAGCTTGATGCAATTATAGTAACCCATGAGGATGAGGATCATATTAGTGGAATTGGTGAGTTTATTGATAATACAGAGAATGTGGGAAGTATAAGAATAGAAAATCTGATTTTGCCGGATATCAGTGAGGATGCAAAGGGTGAGAATTACAAAGCTCTTGAGAATAAAGCATTGTCACGAGGGATAAAGGTTTCGTATATAGGACGTGATGACTGTATCAACAATGCATCAATAGAAATCAGGTGCCTGGGTCCTGTGAAAAAAATGTACACGGATGAACCCAATGCTTATTCAACTGTCCTTTATATAAAAAAGGATAATTTTAAGGCTCTTTTTACAGGGGATGTAGACGGAGAAGGACAGGAACTGTTAAGAGATTATATTCGGAAAAACAGGGATGAGTTTAGCAATCTGACGCTGCTAAAGGTTGCACACCATGGAAGCAGGTATACAACAGATGAAGAATTTTTAAATTTATTAAAACCAAGGGTTTCCCTGATAAGCTGCGGAATTAATAATAAATATAACCATCCGCACAAGGAAGTGCTCGAAAGGCTTGAAAACACTGGGACTAAGACATACATAACCGCTCAAAGCGGTGCTGTTACTGCATCTTTTGATCATCAAAAGATGAAAGTAAAAACATACATAGATTAGTACGGGATGCTCGATGCTTAGCGTGTGTTCGAAAAAAATTCCGTTTGTCAAGTACGAGTTATGAATAAAACCATTCATATCTTGTAAACACGATTCTGCGCCCTTACTATATAATGTTACTTGAGAAGAAAAGGACAGAGGTGAGGAATGAAAAAAATAATCGCGGGCACGATTCTTATATTCGTGATTCTGCTCGAGACTTTGAGTTCTACCAAAATGGTATATGCTTCGTCAGCTGATAATTCAGCAACTTCTTATGAGTTGGCCCTGGAATCCGATACAGCAGATGGAGAGGGGACAGAAACCCCTGAAGATGCTGAGGTTCTGGGAGAGAAGAGAACTCAGACTGATCGTTTTATTATCGGTATAGAGATCGCGATCTCACTGACCTTTGCTGTTGGGCTTATTGCAGCAAGTCACGGGGCTGAAATAAAATAAGCAGGGTATGAAATTCTTATATATTAAAAGACGCGGACAGGGGAGTCCGCGTCTTTTCTTATCAAAACATATCAAAGTTTTAAAAATTGTCTTTTTAGATCGACTTGTAGCCTTTGTTTACAAGTATATTCTCTACTGCATAAACATCATCTGTGTGCATTACCATGATGGGAAGACCGGATTCACGGTTGAATGACAGATAAATATAATTTACGTTTATGTTGCTCTCATATAAAGATTTAAGGATGTTATCAAGAGCACCGACAGCATCGGGACACTCAATTCCGAGAACATGAGTTGTTTTGCATATATAACCGGCTGCACCGAGAACTTCTATACATCTCTCGGGATCTGAAACCACCATTCTGATTATTCCATATTCTGCGGAATCATTAGTGACTGATCCGAGGATATTGATGTCATTTTTTCTGAGAATACCGGTGATGTTCTGAAAACAGCCCTTTTTATTTTCAGCGTAAATAGATACCTGTTTTAACATTATTACTCCTCCCATAAACTTTTCTATATTATGATATAATATACAACATATTGTGATTATGGGGCAAGGGAAGAATATGGCAGCAAGTAAAACATCAGACTATAAGGTCAAAGCTGAAAAGATAAATCAGGACATTCAGACGGGGAATTTCAGACCCGCATATCTTGTATACGGAGATGAAGCCTATTTAAGAAAACAGAACAGGGATAAGCTGAAAAAAGCACTTCTTGGAAGCGGAGATGCCATGAATCTTCAGCACTACGAAGGGGCAGGAATCAATCCTCTTGAGGTTATAGACATGGCGGAAACTCTTCCTTTTTTTGCCGAGCGTCGCGTTATAGTAATTGAGGATAGCGGATTTTTTAAAAGCGGATGTCCGGAACTGGCAGACTATCTGAAGCACCAGTCGGAGACAACAGCCTTTTTATTTGTCGAATCCGCTGTTGATAAGCGCAAGGACATGTATAAGGCTGTAAGCAAACTGGGACTTGATATTAACTGCGAGACACCCGATGAACAGCAGCTATATAAGTGGGTTGCGATGAAGATGAAAAATGAAGGCTTTTTAATATCCACAAGGACAATTGCCTATTTTATAAACCGTGTAGGAACGGATATGTCCAATATGGTTCACGAGATGGAAAAACTCGTAAGCTATTGCTACGGAAGGACGGAAGTTACCGAGAAGGATGTGGATGAAATCTGTGCAAACTGGCTGACAAGCAGGATTTTTGAGATGACGGATGCCATAGTTATGAAAAATCAGGCAAAGGCCATGAATATATATTACGAGCTGCTTGCATTAAAAACTGCTCCGGAGCAGATACTTGCTCTTATAATGAGACAGTTTAACCAGCTTCTTAGTGCAAAGGAAATGGCAGAGCTGGGAGTGAACAAAAGCGTTGCAGCATCTAAGCTTGGGGTACCGCCTTTTGTTGCTGATAAAATAATGGGGTGGACCAGAAGCTATTCGATGAAGGATTTAAAGGATTCACTTAATATGTGCCTTGAGAGCGATGAGGCTGTTAAGACAGGACGCCTCGACAGAATAATAAGTGTTGAGATGATAATAGTAAAAGCATCGTCCAGGAAGTGAATTTATGATATAATCGGTTGTGGGTTTTAAGGACCCGGCGCTACATCTGATTTAGGAGGATACTACTTTGAACAGACCAAAACCGCAGGAACTATACAGACATTTTAAAGGCGGAAAGTATCAGATAATTACAATCGCAAGAGATGCTGATACAGGAGAGGAGCAGGTTGTATATCAGGCACTCTACGGTGACTATACCATATACTGCAGATCTCTTAAGGATTTTACGTCTGAGGTTGACAGGGAGAGATATCCCAATCCTGATCAGAGAATGAGATTTGAGCTGTTTACTCCTGACGAGGATAAGAGCCTTGAGGAAGACAGAAGACACTCTGAACAGCCTCGCAAATTTTCGACTGAGAAGCTTGATGCGATAAAGGCTGAAATAAAATCAGAGAGCAAATCTGTATTAAAGCCTGAAATAAAGCCGGAGATCAAGCCTCAGGTGAAGTCTGTTACAGAGTCATTGTTTAAGAAAGAGGAAAAAGAGGCTCCTAAGAAGGAAAGCCTTTTTGAGGATGAGGATAAGCCTGAAATCAACGATAATTATATGAATCGTACGATTGAAGAGGAGGCCGAGAGCTTTGGCATGAATCCGCTTGTGGTTAAATTCCTTGATGCAAACAGTACAGCGGAGAGAATAGAGGTTTTAAGCCAGATAAGGCCTGTTGTTACAAATGATATGATTGATATCATGGCAATGGCTATGGACACCGAGATTCCGGGTAACGAGCCCGACGTCAGATGCAGTGAACTCAGGGAGTTCCTTCTGACAAAGCAGAAGTTTGAAGTTACCAGACGTGGAATGTGACATTTAATAAGGAGATATGAAAAAAGATGAAGCTACTTAGCATAGCAGTACCTTGCTATAATTCCCAGGATTACATGAAAAAATGTATAGATTCACTCCTGGTAGGCGGGGAAGACGTTGAGATTCTTATAGTGGATGATGGTTCAAAGGATAACACAGCAGCAATAGCTGATGCGTATGCTGAAAAATATCCTACTATTTGTAAGGCTATACACAAAAAGAACGGCGGACATGGTTCCGCGGTTAACGCAGGACTGGAGAATGCAACCGGACTTTTCTTTAAGGTTGTTGACAGTGACGACTGGGTAAAGGAAATTGCTTACAGGAAAATCCTTACTACACTGGAGGAGTTCGCCGGTGGAAGTGAAAGACTGGACCTTCTTATCAGCAACTTTGTATACAACAAGGAAGGTGAGCAGCGCCATAAGGTTATGCGCTATAACAGAATGTTCCCCATAGAGGAACTCTTTACCTGGGATGATGTAAAGAAGATTACAATAGGACATTATCTTCTTATGCATTCCGTTATTTTCAGGACAAAGCTTCTTCGTGATTGCGGACTTAAGCTTCCTGAGCATACCTTCTATGTGGACAATATATATGTATTTAATCCGCTGCCTTTCGTTAAGACCATGTATTATCTTGATGTGAATTTTTACTATTATTACATCGGAAGATCAGATCAGTCAGTTAATCAGGAGATCATGATATCAAGACTTGATCAGCAGGTTCGTGTTAACAAGCTTATGGTGGATTATTACGTTGAAAATATCGGCATGATCAGATCCAATAAGAAGCGTTACCACTACATGTTCAATTATCTTGAGATAATAACCGCTATCTCCACAATACTGATGATAGCATCAGGAACAAAAGAGAATCTTGAAAAACGTAAAGAGCTTATGAAGTATATTAAGAACAGAAGCTTCTTACTCTACTGCAAGCTCCGCTATAGAATAGAGGGCGTATTCGTATACCTTCCCGGAAAGGGCGGAAGAAAGATTACACTTACCGGATATAAGATTGCTCAGAAGTTATACAACTTTAATTAACCTGTTGCAGTGCAAAACAAAAAAAGAAGCATGACACCGCTTGCGAGATGTCATGCTTTATTTTTTTGTTTTATACCTTACTGCAATACCTTTCCGGTTTTTATTCTTTCATTATGGCGATGGTAAGCATTCACAACGAGCTCACTCTTGTATACAACAAGGTTAGTAGCCACTGCGAAGATGATACCGCCAAGCACATCTATTACGGAGTGCTGTTTGATAAACATCGTCGAAAGAATTACTGATATGCAGAAGACAAGCGAACAATTCTTGAGCAGCTTACTGAATCTCTTGGAATTATAAACTGCAAGATGAGTTCCGATTGCGTTATACACATGGATGCTGGGCCACAGGTTAGTGGGAGTATCTGTCTGATACAGATGCGCAATCATATGTGTAAAAACATTGTCTCTCGGCATAACTACAGGTCTTAAATATTGTATATTAGGCCATATAGACGAGATTATCAGAAACAGTGTCATTCCGGTAAAGAAAAATGCCGCATTCTTAAAGAAGTCCTCCATGTCATACATGAGAAGGAACAGGAAAAAGAAGAATGCACAATATGCAAACCATCCTAAATATGGAATGATAAAGATCTCTACAAACGGAATCTTATCATCCAGAGCGGAATGAATAACCGTATAATGCAATTCCTTGGTACCTTCCAAGTGGAAAAACCATGTTAGATAAACAAAACCATAAATGATTACCGGTATAAGGCATCTGATGGTATCTTCAAGTCGTTCCTTGGTCCAAGGCTTGTCAAACCATTTTGATGATCTTTTTTTCATATAACTTTTCACCTTATTTCGCTAAACAGTGTTTGTGTATCGATAATTAACTATATCGCAAGGCAAAAAGATATTCAAATGAAAAACTGTACAAAAATTATAAAAAAACTATAAATTTCTGTGCGTTTTTCACGATAAAAGATTTAATTTTTTCTTTAGACATTTCAGTGTAATCTGATCTGATTTCAAAAGAACTTCTCCATCTGTGTGTACCCATAAAGGGATAGAGGTCTTTATGCGGATTTCCCGTGCTCTTATGTGATGGATTCCGTCTTGCCCATAGTGCTTACCGAAGAACGACATAGGCAGTACTTTGAAAATCTGTTTTGTGGATATATCCCCGCCTGCTATAAGGTCAAAATAACCGTCCTGAAGATCTGCATCAGGGGCAAACTTAAAGCCGCCACCCTCATAGTGATGGATCATGGCTGCGGCAAAAATAAGATGATCTATGTGAATGTGCTGTCCGTCATCGGTTTCTATGTCGCAGGAAGGCTGATCGGCATGAAGAATCTGTTTGACGGCAATAACTCCATAGGTTGCTTTTCCCAGACCGAATTTGTTTAGTTTGTTCTTGGTCTTTGAGGAAAGAGCTTCTTCACAAACAGCGGCATCAAAACCGATACCTGCACTAACATCAAAGCGTCTGTCTTCAGCAATGCGTTCATCATGGAGCCTTGAGAGAGTTTTGGTCATATGATCATAGTGGACATTACCTACATCTAGTTTTCTTACAACTTCCCCTTTTAAAATCTGATCAATAAGCTCGGAGGATTTTTTTGGAAAATCCAGGTCTCTTACAAAATCATTACCTGAACCGAGTGGAACGACGCCAAGTCTTACCTTATCGAAATCCTGTATTCCCGAAACAACTTCATTAAGGGTTCCGTCGCCACCCATGACAATAATATTAATAGGTTCTGAAGAATCGTTTTTTTCGAAAGCGGAAGTATCTGTAAGACGGTTTACAACGCTCATGGCGTGCCCGGGACCTTTGGTAAAGATCACTTTATAAGGAATGCCAAGAAGTTTGCATTTTTCCTCGAACATATTGTAGATATTTTTCCCGTGGCCTGATCTGGCTGAAGGGTTAACTATGCAATAAAACATATTAAAAAGACTCCCAACAAAACTTTTTTATTATTATAACATAGTAATGTTATTACAAATCGATTAGGACTTAAGTAGCTTTTGACACCTATATCATTATATGCTATTATACTTCGCAAATGCTTTAGTACATTAAAACGTCAAACTACGGAAGTGGAGGAATTGCCGGTATGTATTCATTGGATGAAGTAAAAAAAGTTGATCCCGATATCGCTGACCTTATCGTGGAGGAAATGGAGCGCCAGAACGATCATATTGAGCTGATCGCATCTGAGAACTGGGTTAGTAAGGCTGTTATGGCTGCTATGGGTAGCCCCCTGACAAATAAGTATGCGGAAGGTCTTCCCGGAAAGCGCTATTACGGCGGATGCCAGGTTGTAGATAAGGTTGAGAATATTGCAAGGGACAGAGCTAAGGAGCTTTTCCATTGTGACTATGCAAATGTTCAGCCTCACTCAGGTGCACAGGCAAATCTTGCTGTTCAGTTCGCACTGCTTAAGCCCGGCGATACCATCCTCGGTATGAATCTCAGTCAGGGTGGACATCTTTCACACGGAAGCCCGGCCAACATTTCAGGTACTTACTATAATGTAGTAGCTTATGGTGTTGATGAGAATGGTTTCATTGATTATGAAGAGGTTAAGAGACTTGCAAAAGAGCACCAGCCCAAGCTTATAATCGCAGGTGCATCTGCATACTGCAGAACAATTGATTTCGCTAAGTTCCGTGAGGCAGCAGACCTTTGCGGCGCTGTACTTATGGCTGATATCGCTCATATTGCAGGACTTGTTGCTGCAGGCGTTCATCCCAGTCCGTTCCCTTATGCCGATGTAGTTACAACAACAACTCACAAGACTCTTCGCGGACCCAGAGGAGGTCTTATTCTCTGGAATCAGGAAGCTCAGGATAAATATAAGTTCAATAAGGCAGTATTCCCGGGAATCCAGGGTGGTCCTCTTGAGCATGTGGTTGCTGCCAAGGCAGTATGCTTTAAGGAAGCACTCAGTCCTGAGTTCAAGACTTATCAGGAGCAGATCGTCAAGAATGCGAAGGCATTAAGTGAAGGCCTTATGAAGAGAGGAGTTCAGATCGTTTCAGGCGGAACCGACAATCACCTTATGCTGATCGATCTTACCAACTTTGATCTTACAGGAAAAGATGTTGAAGCATGGCTTGATGATGCGCATATTACAGCTAACAAGAATACAATACCCAATGAAAAGCAGTCACCTTTTGTTACAAGCGGAATCAGACTTGGTACTCCTGCTGTTACAACCCGCGGAATGAAGGAAGATGACATGGATAAAATCGCAGAAGCAATTTCAATTGTCATCAAGGGTAAGGGCGAGAATAACGACGAAGCAAGAGCAATTATCAAGGAATTAACTGCAAAATATCCTCTAATTTAAAAAATTTATATAATGACAGAGCTGACCTCTAATTTTTTATAATTTAGGTCAGCTTTTTTTATACTTTTTATACTTTATTTCGAGTATAGAAATCGGTATTTTGAATTGTGTGAATATTACAGCATTTCTAGACATTTTATCAGATAACCAATATTTATACACGGAATAATCTAATATCAAAAATAAAATTAAAAAAATGTATTGACAATTAAAAAATACGTGTGTATAATGCGATTAAAGATAAGAGAAAGAGAGAACTTCTTTCAAAGACTTCAGCAGAACAGGCTGAAAGAAATGGAGGTACGGTCCAAAGGGAACTTAAGTTTTTACTCTAAATCTTAGTAATTAACTTTTTTCGGAAAGGAAGGTATAGTCCGCCGAACTATTTAGTTAAAACCACAAACAATAGTGAATTTCCAACACAACGAGCTTAAGTACATGACATAGTGGCGCAGGTCTAGCGGTCGTACTAGCCGTCACAGCATACGAGTGCAAAGGTTAATGGAAAGGGCAGAGTTGAGAAATTGGAGGTAAGTCCATTGGACAACGAACAATTTGAACATGCGTAAGGGCGAGTGTAGTAGATGAAGAACACTCGCCCTTATGCTTTGTCTGTATAGTGTTTTGGATGCGCAGCTCGCGGAGCTGTGCTTTTTTGATTATTTTTTTAAACACAAAATATTGTGTTTTCATCTTCTCTTTTTAGTAGAACTTGTGTAATTAGTATGTTATAATGAATACAAGTTTTTTAGGGGATTTTCCATGGGGAGGATGTATGGAAGATAAAATGAATAATAATGTTGGCTCTGAGAGAAATACTCGAAGAGAACTTAGGAGACAGCGCAGGATTAAAGCACAGATCACCGCATATGCCATTACAGGCGTTTTAGGAGTATCAGTTATATCCGGCGCATTTTTTACGGTTGGTAAGATTGTACATGCTGTAAAAGCATATAATGCGCAGGTGGAAGAGGCTGTTGCTGAGGCCAGGGAGGTTGATATTGAGCCGGCTGCAGTTGCTTCACCCGATGAGAATGTGACAGAATCCGAGGTTATGAGTACAGATGCTATGCTGGATCATATAGTGGATACCTGTATTTCAGAGATGCCTATTGAGGATAAGGTTGCCGGACTTTTCATGATTTCTCCGGAACAGCTCACAGGGGCTGACGCTGTTATAAAGGCAGGTGCCACAACTCAGGATGCACTGTCTACATATGCAGTAGGCGGATTGTTCTACGTATCCAAGAATATTAAGGATGAGGGTCAGGTTAAGGATTTGATCAGCTCTACATCTTCAATGAGCAAATATCCTATGTTTATGTCCACTACTGAAGTGGGTGGAGAGAAGAGCGTAGTTGCCAGTGCCCTTTCACTTGAGGCTGTCGCATCACCTTCAGAGCTCGGTGCTTCCGGTAATGCTGATGAAGCTTATAATACCGCTTCAAGAGTTGCTAATTATTTAAACAGCTACGGATTCAATATGAATCTCGGAGTTAATGCTAACCTTGCAGATGGCGGCAACTCATTCGGAACAAATTCAGATACAGTTTCTAAGATGGTTTCAAAAACTGTTGAAGGATTACAGTCATTTGGAGTATCCGCATGTCTTCAGTATTTTCCGGAGACTATAAACAGCGGTAATAATGTCGAGGGACTTGAAGATGTACTTGCACCGTTTAGGGCAGGAATAGATGCAGGAGCCAGCATGATCATGGTATGTACTGCACCTTCAATGGGAATCACGGGAGATGATACTCCGTCTTGCCTGAGTTCTACAGTAATTCAGGATGTTTTAAGAGGACAGCTCGGTTATGATGGAATAATAATAACCGATTCATTATCGGATCTTGCTGACAGATATTCACCTGCAGATTCAGCTGTAGCAGCTATTCAGGCAGGAGCAGATATGCTTTTCCTTCCTGCTGATTTTATGGAGAGCTATAACGGAGTTCTCGCAGCTGTACAGAATGGAACAATAAGCGAAGATAGAATCAATGAATCACTTAAGAGAATTTTCAGAGTAAAATATGCTAACCGTGTTGATGAGATAACCGGAGAGAACTAATATAACTTATGGTAAATCAAATGCCGCCGTATCAGTAATTAAACTGAATACGGCGGCTATTTTTAAGTACGCCTTGCGGCGAACGTTCACTCTTCATCAAATAAAGGAATCCATTATTGATGAAAAGTCTGTGTTAGTAAGTCCTGTTTTTGAATATGTAGATGTGGAGGAAGCGGCTCTTGAAGCAGAGGTTTCAAGGCTTGTTGCTGCCTGGGATATTTTGTAGCCATAGCCTGCTTTTTGAGTGAATACATTTTGTATTGCTTCCGCACCTGCTTCTTTAAGCTTATCCTTGTTCAAAGAGAGCTTTCCGTCATCATTTACGCTTATTCCTATTGAGGATAGTTCATTTTCATAGGAACTGGTAATCTTTGACAGATATTCAGCTCTGGCGCTTGTGGTTACGTCCGATACATCTGAAGCTGAACCTACAAGGCTGTTATAGTCTTTTACAAAACCGGACACAGCATTTGTGATTTTGCCCATGTTGTAGTCATAGACCTTTGATTCCGTGCCGTCCTCATCGGTTACATTCTGCCATGACTTGGAATAAACTGAATCATCACCGGTTTTTGTGAGCTTATCAACATCAGAAGCAACACCCTTGGCATTTGAAGAAATGGCGGAATATTGTTTTTTCTCTGCTGCCTTTGACTTTTCGGTTGTGGTTTCAGTTCTGTTTTTTGAACTTTTATCCGTCTTGTCGGTGGAATCAGAATTTTCGTTTTCTATTTTTTTATAATATGCTGATACCAGCTTACCGTAGCTTCCGTTTCTGATAGAAGAATAATCGGATAACATGCCGGATAATCCCGACATAATGTTATTCGAAGAGTTTGCTCCAGGCAAACTACCAAACAATGTTGAATAGTCCATATTTACATTTATTCCCATACAAATCACTCCTTTGATCTTCGGGAACGTATTTCCCTGGAAAACAGCATCCATGCTGTACCTATAATACCTCTAATTAATTTTTACATCCTATTTTGCAAATATTCAAATGAAAAGATAATTAACAGTATAAAGAATGTGTAAAATTGAGCGTTTTTGCGATTTTCTTTACTATTTACAAACATAAGGAGCCTAGTGTAAAATATAGTGGATTTCAGATAGAATGAGAGGCTTTGAACGGATTTATGTCATCAATAATACAAACTGATCAGGTTTTTAATAATGAAGTTTCCTTTTGTAGGGTATATAGCAAGGAGACTAAGAGAATTTTAGAGGAGCGTTTCCTTCAGAACCGCATCTCTTATTATATTGACTGGCAGGATAAGAGCTTTTTACAGAGAATTTTTGGCTCTGATAAAGACAAGATTGTATGTACCATTCGTATAAACAAAGCGGATGTTGAGCGTGCAAGAGAGCTTGTTTCCGGTCTTGAGGATATTAAGATCAGAGATTTTGGTGACAAGAGGAATAAGAGCTCTAAGAATAATAAACCAAAGAAAAAATAATTACGTCTGATTATGACCTCCGGTAGCTGCCGGAGGTCTTTGAGCCTAATGAGGCAGATTTTATTCCTGATAAGGATGAGAGTATTTTTTATATTATCTGATAGAGATGAGAGCGTATATTGATATTACCTCCTGATAGGGATGACAGTATATTTTTGTATTACCTGATAAGGATGAGTTTTTTTATGCCTTCTCCCTCTGGGAGAAGGTGTCAGCGAAGCTGACGGATGAGGGCTAATAAATGAGAAATGAAAATAAAGTCAATAAGAACAATGCATCAAAACCTGCAAAGACAACAAGAACGATAAGCCAGTCAAAGGCAGGTGTAAAAAAGACAGCTGCTTCAAAAAATGGCATGGGGAATACCAAAAAGTCAGTGGATAGTAAAAAAACTTTTACTAAGAAGACCGATAGTAAGTGTCCTGTATCCAAGAAGTGCGGCGGTTGCCAGATGATTGATGTCCCTTACAAGGAGCAGATTAAAAGAAAGCACAAACGTGTAGAAGAGCTTGTTGGCAAGTTTGGCAAGGTTGAACCATTCATGGAGATGGAGCATCCTGAACACTACAGATGCAAGGTTCATGCGGTATTTACCCACGACAGAAAAGGGAATCCGGTATCGGGAATATATAAAGAAGGTACTCATGATGTGGTGCCTGTTGATGCATGCTATCTTGAGAACGAGAAGGCAGATGCCATTATCGCAACCATTCGCGGAATGCTGAAGTCCTTCAAGATTAAGACATATGACGAGGATAATGGATATGGACTTTTCAGACACGTCCTTATAAGAGTAGGTCATAACACCGGAGAGATCATGGTGGTACTTGTTCTTACATCGCCTATTCTTCCTTCCAAGAATAATTTTGTTAAGGCGCTTCTGAAGGAACATCCCGAAATTACTACAATTGTCATTAACGTTAACGATAAGCATACGAGCATGATTCTCGGGGATAAGGAGAAGGCAATATACGGCCCAGGATTTATTTATGATACTGTTTGTGGAATGAAGTTCAAGATTTCTCCAAAGTCTTTTTATCAGGTCAATCCTGTTCAGACCGAGAAGCTCTATTCCAAGGCTGTTGAACTTGCAGGCCTTGCCGGAAAAGAGACTGTTCTTGACTGCTATTGTGGTGTTGGAACCATCGGAATTATTGCAAGTCCGCATGCGGCAGAAGTCATCGGCGTTGAACTCAACAAGGATGCTGTACGTGATGCGAGAATCAATGCAAAAATGAACGAAATTAAGAATATAGACATCTATGAAAATGATGCCAGCCGGTTTATGGTCCAGATGGCAGAAGCAGGTGATCATGCTGATGTTGTTTTCATGGATCCGCCACGTTCCGGATCTACTGAGATTTTTATGGATTCCATGTTCAAGCTTAATCCGGACAGAGTTGTATACATTTCCTGCAGCCCGGATTCTCTTGCAAGGGATCTGGAATATATTACCAAGAACGGCTACAAGGCAGAGCGCATCATACCTGTTGATATGTTCCCGTTTACAAGAAGCTGTGAGACAGTAGTCCTTTTGACGAAAGCAAGCCCGAAGTAATAATATAGTATTGGCAAAAGACATTTCGATATCGGGATGTCTTTTTTGATGCCTTGCGAGAATGCGAGAATGTTTCAAGTGGAAATGTTTTAGTTGCACTTTTTGGAACTTGCTGTTATAATCTGCTTCATTCTGAAAAAGCAGTGGAAAGCGTATCTGGGACACTGCAGAACTCCATTTTTACAATTGAATAATTTAGATTTTATGGTTATTTATGGCGGTTGAAGGTATTTTTGTGAAGCTTTCAGTCGTGTCTGACTGCTGTTAATCGGAAAAATGAAATATGCAGCAGTTAGAAAATTAAAAGTTTTTCTGCTGCAAAGATAAATATGAGGAAATGCAGTAGTCAAAAAAATTTAAATTAAACTGCTGCAATATAATAAAACGCAGGCTGCGGTAGAGAAGTAAGTGTAAAATGAAATGCCGCAAAATCAAAAGCAGCATATTGTGGCAGAGAAGTAAGCGTTAAATAAAATGCCGCAAACTCAAAAAAAGCATCTTGCGGTAGAAGAGCATGGCTTAAAATGGTCCCCAAGAAGTGGACACAGTGGAAAGCATATTTGGGCAGTATTTTAATTAGCAAATCCAACATGTGGACACAAAATTGGCTGCAAATTCATATAAAAAACATAATGTCGCAAATTATTGAGTAGCAAGATACGGCAGAAAAATGAGATAAAGAAAGGAATACTATATTATTTATATGCAAGGATTAGAAAAATTATTAAAAGATGAACAGAAAAGATTATTACATATAAAGGAGTGTGTGGATGACAGGCTCAGTATTGCGCCGGAAGGTACTCTCAGAATTACCAATTGTGGAAAGAGACCGCAATACATGCTTTGTACGGATAAGAATATGAAGTGTAAAAGGCAGGGCGAGTATATAAGGCGAGAAAACAGCAATATAGTAAAGCCACTTGCACAGAAAGCTTATGACAAGAAAATAAAAAGACTTGTTGATAGAAGGCTTAAGCAACTGGAGACAATATGCAAAGAATATAAAGATGATGAACTACTTATGATATATAGTTCGCTGAGCGACATAAGAAAAAACATGGTAGAACCTGTTGAAATTCCGTTTGAACGGAGAGTGCAGAAGTGGAAGGCAATTCCTTATCAGGGGAAGGAATTTGCTGAAGGGACGCCGCTGATACTTACAAAGAAAGGCGAAAGAGTAAGGTCAAAATCAGAGAAAATTTTGGCAGATATATTTTATGATATGGGAATTGAATATAAATATGAGTGCCCACTGCTGTTGAAAGGATATGGTACTGTATATCCGGATTTTACTTTGCTTAGTAAAAGGATAGAGAAGGAAGTATACTGGGAACATGATGGGAGAATGGATGATCCTAATTATGCTGATAAAGCCATCAGGAAAATAGATTCATATATTGCTAATGGAATAATCCCCGGAGACAGACTAATAGTGACTTATGAAACATTAAATTTTGCTTTGAAGGATAAAACAGTTAAAGATCTTATACGTGCTACTTTATTATAAATACAAAAATTGAATTAAAACCCATGACCAGGGAACTGTGCCAGTTACTTTTCAGGGAATGGGAGAATGATCATAACATCTATTCGGATATGTCATTATTCAAGCCATTTATATATACAAAAGAATACGCAGATAAGTACTTTGACAGTAAGCAAAAGCCTGATCGTAAAATGCTGGCTATTATGCTCGAGGATAAGCCTATCGGAGAAATCCAGCTCAAGCAGATTGATTTTGATAAAAAGGAATGTACACTAAGCATCCACATGCAGAATGATTCATACAAAGGGAAAGGTTACGGAACTACTGCAGAAAAACTGGCTATAGAGTATGCATTTTCAATACTTGGAATGAATGCTGTTAATGCAGATACGATAATAGAGAATAAGCGAAGTCAGCACATTCTTGAAAAGCTTGGCTTTAAGTTTTTGAAGGAAGAGGATGGATTCATATTCTATAGAATACAAAGGAGTTAGTTTACAAGATGATAAGAGCATTACTTACAATGGACGATTTTTCAACCAGGAATACGCCTGCAATAGTTGATTATCTGGAAGAAAAGAATATACCGATTATCATGTTCGCATGGGGACAGAATATCGAGCAGTACCATGATGAGGCATTATATGCAGTGAAAAAGGGAATTATTATCGGTAATCACAGTTATACGCACCCAAGCTTTTCAGAGCTTACCTTTGATGAAGGTGTTAAAGAAATTGAAAAGTGTGAGAGCGTGCTTCATGAATTGTATAAAGAAGCCGGAGTTCCGAGAAAATACAGGCCATTCCGTTTCCCTTATGGAAATAAAGGTGGAGAGAATAAAGAACTATTTCAAAGATATTTGGCAGAGCATGGCTTTGATAAAGTTGATGATACGAATATCCCATATTATTGGTGGAAAGAAAATGGTCTTGATAAGGATATAGATACACTTTGGACGTACGATTTTGCAGAATACAATATCAGACCAGACAGCGGATTTACGATGGATGATGTTTTTAAGAAAATGCAGGATATGAATCCTTCTTCAGGAGCAGCTTTGTTTGCACCAGATAGTTATCATATTTTGCTTTTTCATTCTCATGATGAAACTGAAGAAATGGAGTCTGGATATTATAAAAGGTTTCTTGATGAGTGCCTGGCACAAGGGATTGAATTTGTAGCACCAAAATTCAAGTAACAGTTAAAGGAATGACATGATGAAAAATGTTTACGAGCAGGTTGAAGAAAATATAGATAATTTAGTTGTGAGTCAGGCAGATTGGACATCCTCTGCGACTAATGAGGAACTAGACTTAGCAAGAGCAGGAAGACCTATTCTACATTTTTATGATAAGGAAGTTCCTGCGGAATGGTTAAATGATATAAAGGGGAAAAGAGTTCTCTGCCTTGCCGGTGCAGGAGGACTGCAGGCACCGATCTTAGCCTGTGCAGGAGCAAAAGTTACGGTTATTGATATCTCTAATAAGATGCTTGATAAGGACAGGGAGATTGCAGGCAGGGAGAAACTGGACATAGAAATAGTAAAAGGAAATATGTGCGATTTATCTATGTTTGAAGATGGCTCTTTCGATTTAATTATCAATCCTCCGTCTCTGATGTATATCCAGGATTTGTCATTGGTTTATAAAGAGTGCTACAGAGTTATTAAGGATGGCGGACAGTTTATTATTATGGCTCCAAGTCCGGTTAATTATCTTTGCGACTTTATTGATGATGAAAATGATGGCTATTATAAAGCTGTACATAAAATGCCCTGGTGTTCAAAAGACTATGACGATTCAGAATGGATTGAATATGGCCATTCCATGGAAGAATATCTAGGAGGACTTATACAATGCGGTTTCGTGTTGGATGGATATATGGAATGCCAAAGAGAAGACATTACTGAGCTTATGTTTATGGTGAGGGCTAAAAAATGAAATTATAAAAGCTCTTGACATAACAGAACACATATTCTGTATTTTTTTGTGTTTGCTATACCCAAATTTAGGTGATTCAATAATTATATATTTGATGACAAAGCTCAGACTCCTTGTAGTTTGAGCTTTTGAGGGAACTTGAGAAATATAATCTTATTCAGCGAAAGCATAGAGGACTTTGTAGGCCTAACAGGATTTATGTATATGATCTGCTTGCGCCACATAACTCTAATTGGAAACCTGGAGCTAATCTGACTACGGTTGGGGCTGATGAATAAAAATATAAGCGCTGGAGGAAACAAATTGAGAAAAAACGCTAATGTAGTTGTTGAAAAAGAGATGAGTGGAGTGCTTTTGCGGAGTTCTTAGGTAATATCATTGCAAAATATTCAGACGAAGTCGGACTAGATGACTTACCGGATCCACATGTATATATAGCAAGGAAAAACATGGAGAAAAGCTACAAATACTATATGGAGCATGTGAACGAAAGAATCTGCAAATCTCTTGAGTATTCAATTGAATATGTGTTCTGTTAATGATAGTATAAACGTAGTGACGAAAGAAAATAATATTCGTAAATACGGAGAACAGTATGATTATTAGTGAAAGAATATTTAAGATACTCGAGCAAAGAGGAATATCGCAGAGTGCATTTGGAAAGATGGTGGGGCTTTCCGGTAGTACAATTAGCGATTGGAAGACCAAGAAGACCAATCCCTCGGCAGATAAGATAATGACTATTTGCGATGCGCTAGATATAACGCCTGAGCAGCTCCTTACCGGTAAGGGGATTGATGATAATTTTGATGAGCATTCCAGTAGGGAATTAGACTTTAGCTTTCATGATAAGGAAATCATTCTGGAATATCATAAGTTGTCTTCTGATCAGCAGAAAAGGCTTGAGATGTATCTTAAGACATTAAAAAAGCTTGATGATTTAGAAAAAATGTAAACTTGATATTCCAATTTGGAAGTTCAAAATTATGTTACTAAAAAAATGATTGTAATATAGCAAAACGTAAAGCGAAGAAATACAGATAAATAGTAGGTTAAGACCATTTTGTTGATGTCAACAAAATGGTCTGGAAAGAGGAAATTGGTGGAAAAGAGAATAATTGAACAACAAATGCTGAGAAACTTGCAGTAGAGTACGCCTTTTCTGACCTTGGAATGACTGCTGTTAATGCAGATACTATAGTAAAAAACAAGCGAAGTCAGCACATTCTTGAAAAGATCGGCTTTAAATTCCTGATGGAAGAAAATGGATTCAAATTTTACAGAATTGAAAAAGTATAATTACACAAAGCAAAGATCAGAGCAGAGAGAGGTCACTAATGAACAAGGAATGGTCGCAGCTGAACAAAGAAATGCAGAACCAAATAAAAAATAAGAATAACTATAAGACTGGTATTGATACATTGTTTACGTTCAGAAAAATGATAATGGAAACCATAGACTCTTTCAGGAATGAGCTTGAAAGAGATGATTTCAACGCAATTCCTTTTATAAATGTAGATGGTTATCACAGTAAGACTATTGCTTACTCTTTGTGGCATATTTTTCGTATAGAAGATATTGTTGCACATACTTTGATAAATGGTGATGATCAGGTTTTCTTTGCCAAGGATTATCAAAATAGAATCTGTGCTCCAATCATAACAACAGGAAACGAACTGGTTAAACAGCAGATCGCTGACTTTTCAAAAGAACTTGAGTTGGATGAGTTGTATAAATATATTCATGAGGTAAAAGAAAGCACGGAAATGATTCTGAGCAATTTGCCGTATAGTGAAATGAAAACAAAAATATCAGACGAAAGGAAAGAAACGTTAAAAGCATTAAATGTTGTGAGCGACGATGATAAAGCAATCTGGCTGATTGACTATTGGTGCGGAAAGGATATACGCGGACTTATCCAGATGCCATTTTCGAGACACTGGATAATGCATGTTGAGGCAAGCCTTAGAATCAAGGATAAAATAAAAAGAAGTTAGGTGACAAACTAATTATGAACAAAAACTTAGTCACAATGAAGAGCAAATATCCTGGGAGGGAAAAGAGATTCCTCTTTCACTGTACGTTAAGGTTGTACGTTATGAAGGCGGAACAGCTTTGAGATATTTTGAATTTTTCACTATGCTTCAGAATGAACTAAGTGAAGAGTATAAAAAGCATAATGAAAAGTGTTAGAAGAGATGATAAATAAACTTTTTCTAAAATAACCAATTCCCGGATGATAAAAAGATACAATTTTGGCATAATATTTAACAGGGCAAAATTTATTTAATTATTTGTAACGGTAGGAGGTTACATACATGGAGAAGGCAAAAGTATTTTTTACTGATTTCAGGACCAAACTGGACCAGAGCCAGGGAGTAAAGCTGCAAAAGCTTATCCGCAGGGCAGGAATAGGCGACATAAATTTTGAAGGAAAGTTTGTAGCTATCAAAATGCATTTCGGTGAGCTGGGCAACTTTTCATATATAAGACCAAACTATGTTAAGGCAGTTGCGGATGTTATAAAGGAACTGGGTGGAAAGCCGTTTCTTACTGACTGCAACACACTCTATCCCGGCAGCAGAAAGAATGCGGTGGATCACCTTTACAATGCAGAAGTAAACGGGTTTAACAGTGTGACAACGGGCTGCTATGTTATTATTGCCGACGGGCTTAAGGGAACTGATGAAGCTACAGTCCCGGTGCCCAATGGTGAATACTGCCAGGAAGCTTATATAGGACAGGCTCTGTATGATGCTGATGTTATTATTTCACTTTCTCATTTCAAGGGCCACGAGATGACAGGCTTTGGCGGAGCTATCAAGAACATCGGAATGGGTGGTGGAAGCCGTGCAGGAAAAATGGTACAGCACAATGATGGTAAGCCCATAGTACATCCCGACCGTTGCAGAAGCTGTAAGCAGTGTGCAAAGGAATGTGGCTCGGATGCTATTTCCTATGACTCAGGAAAAGCTGTAATAGACCAGGAGCTTTGTAAAGGCTGCGGACGATGCATTGGAGCATGTGCTTTTGATGCGATAGAAAATCAGAGCGGCACAGCCAAGGAAGATCTTTGCTGTAAAATGGCTGAATACACAGCAGCTATTTGCCACGGAAAGCCTTGCTTCCACATATCGCTTATTATGGATGTTTCGCCCAACTGTGACTGCCACGGTGAGAACGATGCACCTATTCTTCCTAATATAGGAATGCTGGCATCCTTTGATCCGGTGGCGCTTGATCAGGCATGTGCGGATCTCTGCCTGCAGGCTGAGCCTATTCGTAACAGCCAGCTGGGCGATCACCTTGCTCAGGAAGACTGGCACCATCACCATGACCATTTCCTTGATTCCAATCCTAATGTTAAGTGGAAGGAAACCCTTGAGCATGGCGAGAAGATAGGACTGGGATCCAGAGAATATGAACTGATCAAAATCTGAGGGGATAAAAAATGACTGGAATTATTGAAGAAATCAGAGAAGAGCTCTTCAGGCTTCAGGACAAAAAATATCGTAATTTTCAGGTAAAACTGATACCCGGAATGGACGTCGATGATATGATCGGCGTCCGCACTCCGGATCTAAGAAAGTATGCCAAAAGTCTTGCAAAGACAGAGGGTATATCCGAGTTTCTAAATGATCTTCCACATAAATATTTTGATGAAAATCAGCTTCAGGCCTTCATAATATCGGAGATAAAGGATTTTGATGACTGCATAACGGAAGTAAACAGGTTTCTTCCCTATGTTGATAACTGGGCTACCTGTGACCAGATGTCTCCCAAGGTTTTCAAAAAGCATAAAACTGAGCTTTTAAATTATATTAAGGAATGGATAGCTTCAGATAAAACATACACAGTAAGATTTGCTATAGGTATGCTGATGCAGCATTTTCTTGATGAGGATTTTGACATTGCTTATCCGAAGATGGTAGCAGAGGTAAGGTCACAGGAGTACTATGTCAACATGATGATCGCCTGGTATTTTGCCACCGCTCTTGCAAAGCAGTATGAGATGATAATTCCGTTTATAACAGACAGATGCCTTGACAGGTGGACACACAATAAAGCTATTCAAAAATCTGTCGAAAGCTATAGAATCACCACGGAGCAGAAGACATACCTAAGGAGTCTTAAGCTCCCTACGAAACAGAAGTAATACCTAAGGAGTCTTAAGCTCCCTACGACACAGATGTAATACCTAAGGAGTCTTAAGACCCGTACGAAGCAGAAATAATATAGCCTTCCCCCTACGAGGGGGAAGGTGGCACGAAGTGCCGGATGAGGGTGAAACAACAAAATACTTGACATTATAAATTGTGTGCAATATAATAGCAATAAATCAAAGAGATTCTTATGGCACAGAAACAAAGTTTTTGTAGGAACACATATTTTTTTATTTTGGAGGTCTACTATGGGATTTTATGATTATTCAGTAACAACCGCTAAGGGCGAAGATTTTTCAATGGAGAATTACAAGGGCAAGGTAGTACTTGTTGTCAACACTGCTACAGAATGTGGCTTTACACCTCATTACAAGGATATAGAGGATATGTATGAGAAGTTTCATGATCAGGGATTCGAGGTTTTGGACATTCCCTGTAACCAGTTTGCAGGGCAGACACCCGGAACTGATGAGGAGATTCATGAGTTTTGCACACTTCACTATAATACAAAATTCCTTCAGATGAAGAAGTCTGATGTCAACGGAGATAATCAGCTTCCTCTTTATAAATATCTTAAAGAGCAGAAAGGTTTTGAAGGCTTTGGTAAGGGACCTGCAGCACTTGCTATGGGAGTAATGCTTAAAAAGATTGATAAGGATTACAAAAATAATCCCGATATCAAATGGAATTTCACAAAGTTTGTTATAGACAGAAACGGTGAGGTTGTTGCAAGATTCGAGCCTACAGAGAAGATGGAGAATGTTGCTGCATGCGTTGAAAAGCTGATTTAAGACGAAAGCAGAATTATATAAGATCAGATCAAAAAGCAGCAGGAGAAGATGGCTATGAAATACAGAAAAAACAGAGTGGGCGGAGATATTTCAATTCTGGGATTCGGCTGCATGCGCTTTGCCAAGACAGCAACAGGCAGCATCGATATGAAAAAAACCGAGGAACAGATATTAAGAGCCTACGAGCTTGGGGTAAATTATTACGACACGGCATACATCTATCCCGGTAGTGAGGCAGCTATCGGGGAGATTTTTAAAAAAAATAATATCCGTGACAAAATTCAGATAGCTACAAAGCTCCCACAGTATCTTATTTCTAACAAAAATGCGATTGAAAAGTATTTTAGTGAAGAATTATCAAGACTTCGAACGGACTATGTCGACTATTATCTGATGCATATGCTCACCGATATTGAGGCCTGGAACAAGCTTAAGAAGTTGGGAATTGAGGAATGGATTAAGGAAAAGAAAGAATCCGGTGCCATAAAGCACATCGGGTTCTCTTTTCATGGAAATACCGGGATGTTCATAGAAATCCTGAACGCCTATGACTGGGATTTCTGTCAGATACAGTACAACTATCTGGATGAGGTATCCCAGGCCGGTCGAAAGGGACTTGAAGCAGCTGCGGAGAGGGGGATTCCTGTAATTATCATGGAGCCACTTCGCGGAGGAAAGCTTGTAAACCAGCTTCCTGAGAAGGCTAAAGCACTTATTGCAAAGGATGAAAAGCACAGAACGGCAGCAGAACTTGCTTTCAGATGGCTTTGGGATCAGCCTCAGGTAACCTGTGTGCTTTCCGGAATGAATTCTCTTGAAATGGTTGAAGAAAACTGCCGCATTGCGTCAGAAATAGAAGCGGGTGAGTTTTCAGACAAAGATTTTGAACTTATCGAAGGTATCAAAAATGCCATAAATGAGAGACTTAAGGTTGGGTGTACCGGCTGTGGCTACTGTATGCCCTGTCCAAGAGGTGTCGATATTCCGAGCGTTTTCAGAAGCTATAACACTATGTACATGGAGAATAAGTTCAGCGGACGGGCTGAGTTTTTCATGACGGTCGGACTAAGAAAAGATTCCGGACTTCCGACCCAGTGCGCGGCCTGCGGAAAATGTGAGAGCCATTGTCCTCAGCATATTCATATAATTGAAGAGCTCAAAAAGGCGGACAAGGAGCTAAGGCCTTTCCCGATACCGCTTATAACCACTGCTGCAAGGAAATTTCTGTACAGAAAATGATTATCTTTTTTTTATTGCAAGTTAATATTTTTATATAAAAACATGGGCTAAAATTATGGCATAGTGGATGATTGTCGTAAATGAGGGGGGAGCCTATGGCAAGTGAGGTAAAAAAGGTTAACCGTAAAAAATCTAAATCCGAGCCGGTTTTTATTCCGGACGGAGTTCCCGGAGGTTTTTTTATTTATTATGCTGAGGGCGCGGGCGAAATTGTCTTTGCGGATGATAACATAATAAAGCTTTATGAGTGCGATTCCATTGAGGATTTCAGGGAATTTACAGGCAATTGCTTCTGCGGAATGGTTTATCCCGAGGACTATGATCTGACCCAGGGAGACATCAGCAAGCAGACAGTATTTGGGGAAATGCGCCATGATTATGTGCGATACAGGATACGTACAAAAAATGGCAGGATCCGTTATGTGGAGGACTTTGGACATCTTGTTCACGGCAAGGACGGAGTCAGTTATTACTATGTCTTTATTGTGGACATAGATCAGAATGAGTATTACAACAAAAATAAGAACAGCTATGCCGAATCACAGGTGCTGGAGATGAATCAGGAGACAGATTCACTCACAGGCATGTGGAATCAGGCGCATTTCTATCAGGTTGTTCAGGGAATAATGACAGACCCCGATATCAGAAGTCAGAGCATATCTGTCATTTATTTCGATCTTAATCATTTCAAGCTTTTTAATGAAAAATACGGATTCAAGAAGGGTGATGAGCTTTTGTATGATATTGCAAAGCTTCTGTGGCACTCTTTTTTGGAGCGCATGGTTGCCAGATTTTCGGAGGACCATTTCGTGGTTTGTACCTTGTCTAAGGAGGTAGAGCCGATTGTAATAAAAATCCATGAGGATGTTTCGAAGCTTATTCCGGGTGCAAAGCTGGAGATAAAGGCGGGGATTTACAGAGTTGAAGAGAATTGTAATGACATAGGTCTTGCCTGTGATCATGCAAGGCTTGCCTGTAAGAGCATAAAAACAAGATATGATATTCCCTATGCTTTTTATAATGAAGACATTCATTCCAAGCTGCAGATGCAGCAATTTGTTCTTGATAATATAGATAATGCGGTAGAAAACGAAGATATCAGGGTGTATTACCAGCCGGTAGTTCGCACAAGAACAGGTGAAATCTGTGGTTATGAGGCTCTTGCCAGGTGGAAGGATCCTGAGAAGGGGCTGATTTCTCCCGCAGGATTTATCGATATCCTTGAGGAACACAGACAGATACATAAGCTTGATATGTTTGTAGTGAAAAAAGTATGTGAGGATTACGCGAAGCTCCGTGACAAGGGCGAGCCGCTGGTGCCGGTTTCAATAAATCTTTCCAGACTTGATTTTAATCTCTGTAATGTAATAGACGAGGTGGAAAATTGCAGAAAGAAAGTCAATATGCCGGTTAACATGCTTGATATAGAAATTACGGAAAGCGCGCTGACAGATGATGACACTCTTATCAGGCAGGAAATAGACCAGTTCAGAGAACTTGGCTATCAGGTATGGATTGATGACTTTGGAAGCGGATATTCATCTCTTACAAATATTTTGAACTATAAATTTGACACCTTAAAACTGGATCTGGCCTTCCTTCGTCAGTATGATAAGAATCCGAGGTCAGGAGCCGTGCTGGGGTTCATTATTCAGGCTGCTCACAGCATGGGACATGTAACGTTGACAGAAGGGGTAGAGACGGAAGAGCATTTTGAATTTCTAAAGACAATCGGCTGTGACAAGGCTCAGGGATATCATTTCGGAAAACCCCAGCCTATGGAAGAGAGCAGGAAATATACGACCTTCAGCGGAATGACCTGGGAAAAGATTGAGGAATGACCTTATTTTCACTTCACTTTCACAGAAAATATGTTAAACTACTACCAAAATGTTTGAAGTCGGAAATACATAGACGAGGAGGATGAGAAAATGTACGTTACTTGTTTGGATTTGGAAGGAGTTCTTGTTCCGGAGATTTGGATCGCTTTTGCAGAGGCTACAGGTATCCCTGAACTTAAGAGAACAACAAGAGATGAGCCTGATTATGATAAGCTTATGAAATTCAGAATCGGTATTCTTAAAGAGCATGGACTTGGACTTAAGGAAATTCAGGATACAATCGCAACAATAGATCCCATGCCCGGTGCAAAGGAATTTCTTGATGAGCTTCGCAGTATTACACAGGTTATCATCATCAGTGATACCTTTACACAGTTTGCAGCACCTCTGATGAAGAAGCTCGGCTGGCCTACAATTTTCTGTAATAGCCTTGAGGTAGCAGAGAACGGAGAGATTACAGGCTTTAAGATGCGTTGTGAGCAGAGTAAGCTTTCGACAGTAAAGGCACTCCAGAGTGTTGGCTTTGAAACGATTGCCAGCGGAGACAGCTTCAATGACCTTGGAATGATCCAGGCAAGTAAGGCAGGCTTTTTGTTTAGAACAACAGACCAGATTAAGAAGGACTTCCCGCAGTTCCCTGCATTTGAGACCTATGATGAACTGCTTTCCGCTATTAAGGAAGAGATTGCCAAGTAAAAAACGTTATGAAAAGAAATTATAAATTTACCCTAAGCTATGACGGAACCAGATTCTACGGCTGGGAGAGACAACCAAATAAGGATATGACCATTCAGGGAAAGCTTGAGGCTGTACTTACAAAGATGGTAGGTCTTCCGGAGGGAGAGTCGGTTCAGGTCATAGGAGCAGGGAGAACTGATGCAGGTGTACATGCCAGAGCCATGACTGCCAACGCCATGCTTGATACTGATTTGTCAGAGGAGGAGATACAGAGCTACATGAATAAGTATCTCCCCGAGGATATCAGCATAAATGATGTAAGAGCATGTGCTGACAGGTTTCACAGCAGGTATAATGCTCTTGGCAAAACATACAGATATACCTGTTATTATGGGAATACAAAACCTGTTTTTGACAGGAAATATGTGACGGTATTGGAAGAAAAGCCGGACGTTGAACTTATGAAGAAAGCGGCTGAATATATAATCGGTACCCACGACTTCAAGAGCTTTTGTGGCAATACCAAGATGAAAAAGTCCACTGTTCGCTGTGTTGATAACATTAAAATTGAAGAGAGCGGACCTCAGATCAGATTATATTTTCACGGCAACGGCTTTTTACAGAATATGGTCAGGATAATGACCGGAACTCTTCTTGAGGTTGGCTACGGCAACATAAAACCCGAAGAGCTGAAGGACATAATAGAAGCCTGCGACAGACAAAAAGCAGGCCCCACAGCACCGCCGCAGGGCCTCTGCCTAATGAAGGTTGATTATTGAATTAATGACGCCCGCCGGCACATATATATGCAATTTCGCGCTCGTTGTCAGAGCCATAATCGCTTGAAATTGCATATATATGTGTCGGCGGGCTGTTTTATTTATAATTCATCCGCTACAAAATATGTCACAAGATAGTCATCATACTCAGGCAAAAGAACGCCGATTTCCTGTGTGTTTGTGCTTCCGCTTCTAAGTGAATAAGCTGCATCGCCGATATTTACCGTATCAAATGCAACTGCTTCGCCATCCTTAAAGAAGACGCTTCTTACGTTAATGCAGCCAACATCTTCTGAGGAGTAGTTAGTTCCTGTTACTTCAAGGGCATTATCAAGTCCGGCTTCGATGTCAAAGCCCACTTCGTCATATCTGCAGCCGGTGGTTTCGGTTACAGTGATCTCATATGAAAAGCTTGCAGCATCCTCAATATCCTTCTTTTTAAACTGACCATAGAGCATGAAGGACTGTCCGCTTTTAACTGCGGAAGCACCGTCAGTAACTGACTTAATGGGATTACCGTTTGCTTTAAGTGCATAAAACTTGGCAACAACAGCCAAATCCTTATCAGAAGTATTTTTAGCTACAACCACATATCTTGTATGGATTCCATCGATATCCGAAATGAGGTATTCTCCCTCAATTTTAATTCCCTCTGCGGTTTTGTTTGCTGCATATGAAATAATTGTTGAATTGGAAAAAGTGCTGATAATTACAGCGATTGCAATGATTAGACCGTAGATTTTTCTCATACCGGACACCTCCTGTTTCTTTGGTGTTATTAGGATATCAAACGACAATAAATATATCGTTAAGTAAATATAAAAAAACTATATACTGAGCGTTTTTTGTCCTACAAAATTTATGTGATTATTTTGGTAAAATTTCCAACTTGACAATGTTTTCGTCAGCAAACGCAGGTCCCTGCTTCCGAAAACTATTTTTAGCTTTTTGTACTCCTTAATATGTGTTATAATCTAGTTTGGCTATGTGGATAGTCAGGTGTCTGGTTACAGACACAACAGCAAGTTGGAAATGTGGTAATTTATATGGCAACGAACACGGAGGGTCAGCGATCAGGCGTGGATCGTTCCAGACGAATCCGCTTTTTGAGGAGATTGATTCTCTTTTCTATTGCAGCTTCGTGCCTAATTCCTACGTGCATCTGTATTTTCCTGGTTATTCGAAACGGACATACTATGAGACTCCTTAATAAGGCGAAGGAAGAGTTGTCCTGGTACGAAGAACACTATGGTGAGGAGCTTTTGGCTGATGGGGAAAATGATAACCCCATTGAGGCTGAGGAAAAAGGAACCGGCGTGGTCTGGGAGAGTATTCAGGGGGAGACTTTGGATTCTGAAGAGGTCAAACCTGTGGAGGAGGCAGAAGTTACAGGGGGAACAGGCGAGAAGGTCGAGGCAGCATCTGAAGGTCAATCTGCCACAGGAGAACCGGAAGAATGGGACGGGGTAAGAAGAGTATACATAACCTTTGATGACGGGCCCAGCACATCAACAAATACAATACTTGATATACTTGACAGCTACGGTGTGAAGGCTACTTTTTTTGTGACAGGTAAGGAAGGCAGTGAATACGCTGATATCTACAGGCGCATTGCCGAGAGTGGACATACTATCGGAATGCATTCCTACAGTCATAAGTACAGTGAGCTGTATGAGTCGCTTGGAAGCTTTTCTGCGGACTTTAATAAATTGCAGACATATCTGTATGAGACAACCGGCGTCTGGTCTAAGTTTTACAGATTCCCGGGAGGCAGCTCCAACACAGCAAGCAAAGTTCCCATGGAACAGCTTATAGATTATCTGAATCACGAGAATATTACATATTTTGACTGGAATGTAGCCAGCAGTGATGACAGAGCCGGGATAAATAAGGACATAATAGTGGCTAATGTCATGACAGGAGTGCCGAAGTTTCACGAGGCGATAATACTTCTTCATGATGCGCAGGATAAACAGGCCACGGTAGAAGCATTGCCTGAGATCATAGAACAGATACAGGCCATGGATAACACAGTGATAGTTCCGATAACGGAGGATACGTTACCGGTTCAACATATCAGTAATTCTCAGTAATTTTTGAAACGGAGGAAGAGAAAATGGGATTTTTTTCAGAGCTGAAAAGTGATCTCTCTCAGGCTGCAAAGACAATTATGCCTGAGGAAGGTGATACAGCTAAGATCCTTGGGGACACTACGAAGAAGGAAAACGTGGTTAAGCCTAAGTCAGAGGCAGAGGTAAAGAAGGATCTTAATGAAATGCTTGATCATCTTGACGACATCAAGATCGACGAAGGTGGGGCAGAAGAGACTGAGGCTAAGGAGCCGGAAGAAGTCATTGAAGAGGTTGAGGAAGAGATAATTGAAGAGAAGGAAGAGGCAGTAGTAAGACCTGTTGCCGAGCCTGTTATTCCTGAGGTTTCCGAGCCTGAAGAGGAGACTTTTGTAGAAGAACCTGAAGAAGTTGATGAGATTAACTTCGAGGAGGAGGATACAGATGATACAGTAGCTGATCTTGCAGCTTCTCTTAGTGCGATTGAATCTATCGCCAGCAAGAAGGCTGAGGAAGCACCTGTGTATGAGGAGAGAACTACTACTAATTATATGAACAATGGGGGATTTGATACAATGGACATTCAGCAACAGACACCTACAGATGAGACAGCCAGCATTACAGAGGGTATGAAAATTGTTGGTAATCTTGAGACAACAGGCTCTCTTGATCTTGTTGGTAAGATTACCGGTAATGTTACATGCCTTGGTAAGCTCAATGTAACAGGTGAGATCGAAGGTGATTCAAAGGCAGCAGAGATTTATGCTGAGGCTGCAAGAATTACAGGTGAAGTTAGAAGTAACGGAAGTGTTAAGATCGGACAGAGCACAGTTGTTATCGGTAACATTTTTGCTACAAGCGCTGTTATAGCAGGTGCTGTTAAGGGTGACATCGATGTTCCCGGTCCTGTAGTTCTTGATACAACAGCTATTGTTATGGGTAACATCAAATCACAGTCAGTACAGATCAACAATGGTGCCGTTATTGAAGGTAACTGCTCACAGTCTTATGCTGAGGTTAATCCTTCTGCATTCTTTGATGGTCTTAAGGGAACAAAATAATGAGAATACTTTTAAAATTAAGTGGCGAAGCTCTTGCTGGCCCAAACAAAACAGGATTTCACGAGGATACGGTTCGTGGTGTTGCACTTCAGGTAAAGCAGCTTGTTGATAACGGAACAGAAGTTGGTATCGTTATAGGCGGCGGTAATTTCTGGAGAGGGCGCAGCAGCGAGGCTATAGACCGTGTCAAGGCAGACCAGATCGGTATGCTTGCGACTATTATGAACTGCATCTATGTTTCTGAGATTTTCAGAAGCGTGGGAATGAAGACCAATATACTTACACCTTTTGAGTGCGGCTCATTTACGAAGCTCTTCTCAAAGGACAGAGCTAACAAGTACTTTGAGAGAGGCATGGTAGTTTTCTTTGCGGGAGGCACAGGCCATCCGTACTTCTCAACTGATACGGGTGCTGCTCTTCGCGCTATTGAGATAGAAGCAGATACAATGCTTCTTGCCAAAGCTATCGATGGAGTTTATGACAGCGATCCTATGAAGAACCCTGATGCAAAGAGATATGACACAATAAGCATTGATGATGTCGTTGCTCAGAACCTTCAGGTTGTGGATATGACAGCTTCAATAATGGTAAAAGAGAATCATATTCCTATGAGGGTATTCGCACTTCAGGAAGAAAATAGTATAATAAAAGCAGCCAGTGGTGACTTCAACGGAACCACAGTCACAGCCTAAACTATAATCCGGAGGATGAGTGTATGAACGAAAAAGTAAAGCCTTATGAAGAAAAAATGACCAAAGCTTTTGATTTCCTTGCTTCTGAGCTTGCGGCAGTTCGCGCAGGACGCGCTAATCCGCATGTACTTGATAAACTCAAGGTTGATTATTATGGAACACCCACACCTCTTCAGCAGGTTGGTAATGTTTCCATACCTGAAGCACGTATGATTCAGATTGCTCCCTGGGATAAGACTCTTATCAAGGATATCGAGAAGGCTATTCTTGCTTCCGATATCGGTATCACACCCAGCAACGATGGTAGTGTTATAAGACTTATCTTCCCTGAACTTACAGAGGAGCGCAGAAAGCAGCTCGCTAAGGATATTAAGAAGAAGGGCGAGGAGGCTAAGGTTGCTGTAAGAAATATCCGCAGAGACGGAAATGATTCCTTTAAGAAGCTTAAGGGGACCGATGTTTCAGAGGATGAGATTGCTGAGATGGAAGAAGATCTTCAGAAGATGACAGATAAGTTTGTCAAGAAGATTGACGAAGCCGTTGAGGAAAAGAGCAAAGAAATCATGACAGTATGATGTAATCACTGTGGAAAATAAGATTCAAAAGAGCCTGTGGGTTATAGCACAGGCTCTACTTACATTTTGAGGTCAATATGGAAGAAAATAAAAAAATACCGCAACACGTAGCAATAATTCTTGACGGAAACGGACGCTGGGCCAAGGCCAAAGGTCTCCCCAGAAACTATGGTCATAAGCAGGGTGCAAAGGCTGTAGAGGACATCCTTGTAGTAGCAAGGGACATGGGAATTAAGTACCTTACTGTATATGCCTTTTCAACTGAGAACTGGAACAGACCGGAGACTGAAGTTGCTGCCCTTATGACAATCCTTAAAACCTATCTTAAGAGCAGTATCAAGAAGTCCATGAAGAATAATGTTCGTTGCCAGGTAATTGGCGAGAGGAGCAGACTCTCCGATGATATCAGGGCAGCAATTGAGGAGCTTGAGAGAGCTACAGCAGGTAACACAGGACTTACTTTTACCATTGCTATCAATTATGGCAGCCGTGATGAGATTGTTCGCGCCGTAAGGAAGCTTGCAGATGAATGTAAAACAGGTGAAATCAGTGCTGATGAGATTTCAGAGGAAATGATTTCTAAGAACCTTGATACGGGTAATATTCCTGATCCCGATCTCATGATTCGTACCTGTGGTGAGCAGCGCCTCAGTAACTTCCTTCTTTGGCAGTGCGCTTATACAGAATTTTATTATACGGATATTGCATGGCCCGATTTTGATGAAGCTGAGCTTCAGAAGGCTGTGGATGCCTATGGTAATCGTAACCGCAAATACGGCGGATTAAAGGACGATGCCCAATAAATAAATCCTTATTTGAGAGGGTAAACTATGAAGACTAGAATAATAAGCGGAGCTGTTCTGGTGGTTCTGCTTATATTGACACTTGGACTTGGAGGATATGTAACTGCCGGAGTTCTCCTTTGCGTATCGCTTGTAGGATATCATGAGCTTGCAGTAGCACTTGGAGTTCAGGAAAAAAATAAAAAGTTAGGACTTCCTCAGTTCATAGGACTTGCTGCTGTAGTGATACATTATTTTATTTTGATGACAACAGGGGCAAATATGTCTGCTTTTGTAGCCATTATTATGGGACTGTTTGTGGCTGAGGCAGCAGTATTTGTTTTTAAGTATCCCAAATTCAAATCAGATCAGCTGGTAGGTGCAGTATTCTCATTTATCTATGCACCGATGATGCTTTCATTCATCTACCTTCTGAGATCATTTCCTACGGGACAGTTTTTGGCATGGCTTCCGTTTGTAGCATGGATTTGTGATACCTTCGCATACTTTTCGGGTGTTGCATTAGGTAAGCATAAATTGTGCCCCGTCCTGTCACCGAAGAAGACCATTGAAGGTTCAATCGGCGGTATATTGGGGAGTGTACTTTTCGGAGTACTTTTCGGATATGTTTATGCAACCTACGCTGATCCCAATATGAAGCTGCAGACAGCAATTATCAGCTTTGCCGTTATAACCCTTGTTTCCGGAATCTTATCTCAGATTGGAGACCTGATTGCTTCCGGCATCAAGAGAGATCACGACATTAAAGATTACGGAAAACTTATCCCCGGACACGGTGGAATAATGGATAGATTTGACAGTGTGATTTTCATCACACCTGCAATATATTTTTTGGCACTTATATTTTTGAAGTAGATGAGAGGTTTGTTCAATGAGAAAAATAATTCTACTTGGCTCAACAGGATCCATAGGAACACAAACACTTGATGTCGCAAGGGCTAACCCTGATGGCATTAAAATTGTAGGTATTGCTGCTAACAAGAGTGTCGGCAAGGTGGAGCAGCAGGTTAGAGAGTTCATGCCTAAGTATGTTGCTATGTTCGATGAGAAGGCAGCAAAAGAACTTAAGGTGAAAATCGCTGACCTTCCTGTTGAGGTCTTTTCTGGCATGGAAGGACTTATAGAAATTGTACAGGTTCCCGATGCGGATACAGTACTCACTGCTGTAGTTGGCATGATCGGCATAAGACCTACAATGGCAGCAATTGAAAGCGGTAAGGACATAGCACTTGCTAACAAGGAGACACTTGTTACTGCAGGCCACATTATTATGCCACTGGCTGCTAAGATGAATGTCAGCATTCTTCCCGTGGACAGTGAACACAGTGCTATTTTCCAGTCATTGAACGGAGAACCTAAGAACAAGCTTGAGAAGATTCTTCTCACTGCATCCGGCGGCCCTTTCAGAGGTAAGAAGCGTGAAGAGCTTTCTGAGATGACAGTAGATGATGCACTTAAGCACCCCAACTGGGATATGGGACCGAAGGTAACAATCGATTCTGCATCTCTGGTTAATAAGGGCCTTGAAGTTATGGAAGCCAGATGGCTTTTTGATGTTTCACTCGATCAGATACAGGTAATAATTCAGCCTCAGAGTATAATCCATTCTGCGGTGCAGTTTGTAGACGGAGCGGTTATGGCTCAGCTTGGCGTGCCTGACATGAAGCTTCCTATACAGTATGCTCTTTTCTATCCTGACAGAATGCCTATGAGTGAAAAGAGACTTGATTTCTTTGAACTGGCTCAGATTACATTTGAGAAGCCCGATACAGATACCTTCCAGGGGCTTAAGCTTGCATACGATGCTGCAAGAGCAGGTGGTAGTATGCCTACTGTATTCAACGCTGCAAATGAGATGGCAGTTAAGAAATTCATTAATAGAGAAATCAAATTCCTTGAGATATACGATATGATTTCAAATGCCATGGCTCATCATAAAAAGATCGAAAATCCTAATCTTGAAGAGATTCTTATGGCAGAATCCGAGACCTACGAATATCTTGGGAAATAAAGATAAATCACAGATGTGAGGAATATAAATGTTAGTTAGTTTAATACTGTTTTTTATAATATTCGGAGTTCTTGTAACAACTCATGAACTCGGTCATTTTCTTATTGCCAAGGCAAACAATATAAGAGTTTTGGAATTCTTTATAGGAATGGGGCCCGTGCTTTTTAAAAAGCAAAAGGGCGAAACTCTTTATAGCATAAGACTTTTGCCTATCGGTGGTGCCTGCAGATTTGAAGGCGAGGATGACATAGACGGCGAAGATCATGGCTATGATGAAAGGTCTTTTCCCAATGCTAATGTCTGGGCGAGAATAGCGGTCCTTTTTGGCGGTCCATTTTTTAACTTTATCACTGCGATGATTCTTGCGATAATAGTTGTTGCCAACTCACCCTGGGATTTTCCTGTGGTTTCCGGATTGACAGACGGGAATTCGGCTGCTGCCGAGGCGGGACTTCAGGAGGGCGACCTCATTGTGAAGGTTGATGGTGAGAAAATCCATCTTGCCTCTGAAGTGACTATCATTTCCCAGTTTAGTCAGGGCAATGTGATGCATATAGATTTTGAGAGAAATGGCGAGCTTATGCACACAGAACTCACTCCTCACTACGATGAGGAGCAGGGACGCTATTTTATGGGAATATATCTTGGAAAATATGAGAAAATAACCGGCCTTAAGGTTATTCCTTATGCTTTCTACGATGTGCTTTATTATTTCAAGACTACTTACAGAAGTCTGGCACTTCTTATTCAGGGAAGACTTTCTCTTGGAGATGTGTCAGGACCTGTCGGAATGGTGAAAATTGTTGATGATACCTACGAAGCAGTCAGCCCATATGGTATTTCATCTGTAATACTTACAATGCTTGAACTTATGACTCTCTTATCAGTGAATCTCGGAATTATGAACCTTCTTCCTTTCCCTGCACTGGATGGAGGCAGACTTGTATTCCAGTTTATTGAAGTATTAAGAGGCAAGCCGGTTCCCAGAGA
This sequence comes from Butyrivibrio sp. AC2005, assembly GCF_000424145.1. Taxonomy (GTDB): domain Bacteria; phylum Bacillota; class Clostridia; order Lachnospirales; family Lachnospiraceae; genus Butyrivibrio. The sequence continues at coordinate 65,276 of NZ_KE384138.1, read as the reverse complement.
AAAGGAAGGAATGGTCCACCTTGTGGGAATGGTCGTACTGATGGCATTTATGGTTGTAGTTGTTATCAGTGATATTTCTAAATTTATGAAGTAAGTTTATTATTTAGTTCATTCACCTTGGGGGCGCAAATCGTCCGGGGGACGATTGTTCTGCGCGGACCGAAGCGAAGCGAAGACAGGTGGCGCGAAGCGCCGGATGAGGGGAAAGGCAGGAGGCAAATATGGCATACAGAGATAACACAAAAGTCGTACATATCGGAAACAAGGTCATTGGTGGCGGAAACCCCATCATGATTCAGTCAATGACAAACACACCCACTGAGGATGTAGAAAAAACCGTATCTCAGATACTTGCTCTTGAGGCAGCCGGTTGTGATATCGTAAGATGCACGGTGCCTAATCAGGAAGCAGCTGACGCCATAAAAAGCATAAAGAGCAGAATTCATATTCCTCTGGTTGCAGATATTCATTTTGATTATAAGATGGCTATCGCTGCCATGGAAAACGGTGCTGACAAAATCAGAATAAATCCGGGCAACATCGGTTCCAAGGATAGAATTGAAGCTGTTGTTAAGACTGCGAAGGAGAGAAATATCCCAATTAGAGTCGGTGTTAACAGCGGATCACTTGAGAAGGATCTTCTTGAAAAGTACGGCGGTGTTACAGCAGATGGACTTGTTGAGAGCGCACTTGATAAAGTAAACATCATCGAGGAATTCGGATACGATAATCTTGTAATCAGTATTAAATCATCAAATGTCATGCTCTGCGTTGATGCTCATAAAAAGCTCGCAGAGAAGACCAATTATCCTCTTCATGTGGGAATCACTGAAGCAGGTACTCTTTATGGCGGCAATATTAAGTCCTCCATTGGACTTGGAATAATATTAAACGAGGGAATAGGTGATACAATCCGTGTATCCCTTTCCGGTGATCCTACCGAAGAGATAAGAACAGCCAAGATGATACTTAAAACCCTTGGCCTTAGAAAGGGCGGAATTGAAGTTGTATCATGCCCTACCTGTGGCAGAACCAAGATAGATCTCATCGGACTTGCCAATGATGTTGAGAAGATGGTTCAGGAGTTCCCTCTTGATATCAAGGTTGCTGTTATGGGCTGTGCAGTTAATGGTCCCGGTGAAGCCAGAGAGGCTGACATCGGTGTTGCAGGCGGTATTGGTGAGGGTCTCCTCATCAGACGCGGCGAAGTTATAAAAAAGGTTCCTGAGGCTGAGCTTATTAGCGCGTTGCGCGAGGAGCTTATTCACTGGAACGATTGAAATAACCCCTCATCCGGCGCTTTGCGCCACCTTCCCCCAGAGGGGGAAGGCAAAATAAAAACCTACTCCTGAGAGGTAATAAATAAAAGCCTTCCCCTTGGGGGGAAGGTGGCTGCAAAGCAGCCGGATGAGGGGATTTAGAAAGCGAGCAGTATGAGAAAACCATTTCTTGAGGTATTCCAGACCTTAAAACTAGACCAACACACTAAGGAAGAATTACAGGATGTGCAGGTTGAGAAAATATCAACAACAGAGAAAAAGGATCTCGTACGCATCTATCTATCCAGTAACCGTCTTATAGACAAGGCGGATGTCGTAAAAGCGGAGAAGGAAATCAAGAACCAGCTCTTTAAGGAGACAAACCTTACGGTCAAGATTTACGAACGCTTTTTCCTGTCTGCCCAGTACACCCCCCAGAACCTTCTGGAGATGTACAAGGACAGTATTCTTTTGGAGTTCAAAAATTACGATCCAATCGAGTATACGATTTTAAAATCCGCAGACTTCTCATTTCCTGAATCAGACAGAGTTGAACTGGTTCTTGAGGAGTCTGTTATTGCTGAAAAAAAATCCGGTGACATACAGCGTATTTTGGAAAAAATACTGAATGACCGCTGTGGCTTTGCAGTAAGAATGGATGTTACCTATAAAAAGGCGCCACCAAAGAAAAAGGAAATTGACTATTCCAAGGAAACCGCAAGACTCGCTAAGAAGCTTGAAGCAGCTGAGGAAAAATCAGAGCAGAAACACAGAGAAAAAGAAGCTGCTAAGGCTGCGGAGAATAGCGCAGGTAAAAGCGGTGCAGAGACAAAAGCCACTGAGAAGACAGCAGCTAAAGCAGCCGGTGGAAAAGGCGAGAGCAAGTTTGGCGGCGGCAGTAAGTTTGGACAGAACGGTGGAAGCAAGTTCTTTAAGAAGGGTGGCGGCAGTAGCAGCTTTAAGCGCTCAGATGATCCTAATATCATCTACGGTAGAGATTTTGAAGATGAGACAATCAATTTGGAAGAGATTGTCGGTGAAATGGGCGAAGTCACCGTCAGAGGTAAGGTAATCAGCTACGATAGACGTGACATCAGAAATGAAAAAGCCATTCTCATTTTCTCTATGACTGACTTTACTGACACCATAACTGTCAAGGTTTTCGCGAAACAGGAAAATGTTCCTGAGCTTGAGAAGGACATTAAGCCGGGAGCTTTTCTTAAGGTACGCGGAATAGCCATGGTGGATAAATTCGATCACGAAGTAACTATTCAGAGCGTAGCCGGCATCAGAAAAATTCCTGATTTTACCACAAAGCGTGTAGACGAGGCAGAACTGAAGAGAGTTGAGCTTCATTGTCATACAAAGATGTCTGATATGGACGGCGTTTCAGAGGTTAAGGACATTGTTAAGCAGGCGTATAAATGGGGGATGCCCGGTATTGCGATTACAGACCACGGTGTAGTTCAGGCTCTTACTGACGCTAACCATGCCTGGGAGGACCTCTGGGGTGATGAGAAGAAAAAAAGAAAAGAAGCCGGAGACAAGAACCCTGACAGACAGGATTTCTTCAAGGTAATCCAGGGTGTTGAGGGCTATCTTGTAGACGACCTGAAAGAAATAGTTATAAATAATAAGGGACAAAAGGTGGCTGGCTCTACTTTTGTCGTATTTGATATAGAGACCACAGGCTTTTCACCGGTCAACAATAAAATCATCGAGATTGGTGCGGTTAAAATGAAGGACGGAGAAATCATTGACCGTTTTTCAGAGTTTATTGATCCTAAGGAGCCAATACCCTTTAGAATCACAAGACTTACCAGTATTACAGATGACATGGTAATCGGATGCCCCACAAGGGATGAGATAGTACCGAGATTTGTTGAGTTCTGCGGGGACGCAATTCTTGTTGGTCATAACGTTGGTTTTGATATCAGCTTTATAAATGAAAACTGCAAGCAGCTTGGTATAGATGTTGATTACACAACCGTTGATACCATGGGATTATCGCGTGCATTTTTCCCAAGACAGGCTAAACATAATCTGGATGCTCTCTGTAAAACTCTTGGCGTAGTAAATGAACACCACCATCGTGCGGTTGATGATGCTGAGTGTACTGCCAAGATTTTTCAGAAGTTTATTCCCATGATGGAACAGGAAGGAGCAGATGACCTCAATAAGGTAAATGCACTCGGCGCTTCCAATCCTGAGATTGTAAAGCATTTAAGGACACATCATATAATTCTTCTTGCGAAGAACACAGTTGGACGTGTAAATCTGTATACACTTATAAGTAAGTCACATGTTGATTACTTCAGCAGATTCCCACGTATTCCCAAGAGTGAGCTTATAAAGTACAGAGAGGGACTTATTATCGGTTCTGCGTGCTGTGCCGGAGAGCTTTACGGTGCTGTGGTTGAGGGCAGGGCAGAGGATGAGATTGCCAAGATTGTTAATTTCTATGATTATCTGGAAATCCAGCCTATTGCCAACAATCATTTCATGGTGGATTCTGAGCGCTACGAGGACATTAACTCAGACGATGATATCAGGGAAATAAATAAGAGAATAGTTAAGCTTGGCGAACAGTATGGTAAGCCGGTTGTTGCCACCTGTGATGCGCATTTCCTTAATCCGGATGATGAGATATACAGAACTGTTATCATGGCGGGAAAAGGTATGAACGATGAAGAACCGGCACCGCTTTTTGTCCGCACAACTGCTGAAATGCTTGCTGAATTCGATTACCTTGGTGCAGCTAAGGCTAACGAGGTTGTAATAGAAAATACCCGTGACATTTTGAGGAGATGTGACAGCATTTCACCTGTTCGTCCCGACAAGTGTCCGCCCGTCATCGAGGATTCTGACGGAATTCTTACCAGAATCTGTTACGAAAAGGCTCACGAGATTTATGGAGAAAATCTTCCTGAGATAGTAGAGGAGCGATTAGAGAGAGAGCTTAACTCAATTATAAAAAATGGTTTCGCCGTTATGTACATCATAGCGCAGAAGCTGGTTTGGAAATCTGTTGAGGATGGTTACCTCGTTGGTTCCCGTGGTTCTGTAGGATCTTCCTTTGTGGCTTTCGCTTCAGGTATTACAGAGGTTAATTCCCTTTCACCTCATTACGTGTGCCCGAAGTGTAAATACAGCGATTTTGATTCCGAAGAGGTTCTGGCATACGGCGGTAATTCGGGCTGTGACATGCCTGATAAGAGATGCCCCAAGTGCGGACATATGATGGATAAGGATGGTTTTGATATTCCTTTCGAGACCTTCCTTGGATTTAAGGGTGATAAGGAGCCTGATATCGACCTTAACTTCTCGGGTGAGTATCAGTCAAAAGCCCACAAATATACCGAAGTTATCTTCGGTTACGGACAGACCTTCCGTGCCGGAACAATCGCCGGTCTTGCGGATAAAACTGCATATGGATTTGTTAAAAAGTATTATGACGGCTTAGGTGTCGGGAAAAGAAGATGCGAGATAGACAGAATTACTCAGGGGTGTATCGGTATCAGGCGAGGAACCGGTCAGCATCCCGGTGGTATCATAGTTCTTCCTGTCGGTGAGGATATAAACTCATTCACACCGGTTCAGCACCCTGCTAACGATATGACCACCGCTACAATTACAACGCATTACGATTATCACTCCATCGACCACAACCTGCTAAAGCTTGATATTCTGGGACACGATGATCCTACCATGATAAGATTTCTGCAGGATTGTACGGGACTTGATCCTAAGACAGTTCCGCTTGATGATCATAATGTTATGGAGCTTTTCATGAGCACCAAGTCACTTAGAATATCTCCGGATCAGATTGGCGGTACCAAGCTTGGATGTCTCGGACTTCCTGAGTTCGGAACAGATTTTGCTATGCAGATGGTTATCGATGCGCAGCCCACTTCGCTCTCGCATCTTATCAGAATTTCAGGTCTGTCACATGGAACCGATGTATGGCTGGGAAATGCGCAGACACTTATTCAGGAAGGAAAAGCAACCATCGATACCTGTATCTGCTGTCGTGATGATATCATGATTTATCTGATTCAGAAGGGACTCGATAAGTCAGAATCCTTCAAAATCATGGAGGCAGTTCGTAAAGGAAAGGTGGCCAAGGGTAAGGAGAGCAGCTGGGAAGCGTGGAAAAATGACATGAAGGAGCATGATGTTCCGGATTGGTATATATGGTCTTGTGAAAAGATCAAGTACATGTTCCCGAAGGCTCATGCTGCGGCATACGTTATGATGGCCTGGCGTATAGCTTATTTCAAGGTGTATGTACCACAGGCATTTTATGCGGCATGGTTTTCGATAAGAGCTAAGGCGCTAAACTATGAGCACATGTTCCAGGGTGAGGGTACACTTCACATGTGGATGAATGAGTACAGAGCCAAGGGCGATGATATGACCAATGCTGAGCAGAATGAGCTTGCGGCCATGAGACTTGCAGAGGAGATGTATGAGCGCGGAATAGAAGTAATGCCTATAGACATCTTCAAGGCTGCTTCAAGATCCTTCCAGGTATTTGGTGACAAGATCATGCCCAGCCTTCTAAGTATAGACGGTCTTGGTGAAAAAGCTGCCGACCAGATAGTTGAAGCCTGCAAGGATGGAGCCTTTATTTCAAAGGACGACTTCAAGCAGAGAACCAAGTGCCCTCAGGCTGTTGTTGATAAAATGGCAAATATGGGACTTCTTGGAGATATCCCGGAATCGAACCAGATAAGTATCTTTGACTTTATGAAGGGCTAATATAGTTTATGAACTTTGCGCTGCCAATTGGCAGCGTAAAGTTTTTATAGGGACTATTTTTTAGTTGGACATTTGTTGGACAATGGTTGATATCATCTTCTTGTAAGGAAAAACAATAAAGAAATCTTGTGGAAACTTTAGATTGTCATAAGAAAGTGGATGTAAGCGATTTCACTTATGACCATGTAGGAGGAGATATCAATGATAGAAGTTAAGGATGCACAAATGCTTGCTGATGACGAGCTTGATAAAATTGTTGGCGGAGTAGGGCAGCCGCTAAAGATGAGAAAACATAAGAAGACTCAGCACATGGCTGTAAACTGCCAGAAATGTAATAAGAATATAGTAGTTAACATTCTGGATTCACAATGTAAATGTCCCCTCTGCGGTGGAATGAATTACTTTGTGGGCTGAATAGAATACATATCGCTAGAAATCCCCTGTCATTTGGTTCTATTACTTATGGCGGGGGATTATTTTTGATGTTAATATTATCTAAAAAAGTTTTGCTATGTGCGGAGGAAATGAGATTGTACTGTACAAATTGCGGAAAAGAAATACAACCGGGACAGAAATTTTGCGGAAATTGCGGAACAAGGGCATGGGATCCGGTAACTATGCAGAAAGACACTTTTTACGTTAGAAAGCTGCCGATGGTTATGATTGTTTTTTTGACACTGGGGCTTATTTTTACTTCGTTTACCATGGGAGCAGGAAGCATGACCTTTGCCATGCTTCTATCATTTGCACAAGGGATTATTCTGATTTTTCTTATATATAAACAAGACAAAATCGAGCCTGAGCCGGTTTCGCTGCTGGTTAAGTTGTTTCTGGTGGGAGCAATTCCGTTGCCAATTATTGTTGTGCTGATAGAGACTGTGATAAATGAGGTTGTTGATATCGTTGCAGCACCTGGAACCATTTTAAACAGCATTCTGGTTGCATTTGTTGTGGCTGCATTTTCAGAGGAATTGTGCAAATATTTCGCTTTGAAACTACTTACCTGGAAGCACCCGGCCTTCAATTTTCGCTTTGACGGAGTGGTCTATTCAACTACAGTAGCTATAGGATTCGAGGTTGTTGAGAATCTTCTGTATCTCATTAGCTCTGATGCCAGCACCGCATACTTAAGATCAGCCTTTCCGGGACATTGCATTTTCGGAATATATATGGGCTATTATTACGGGCAGGCAAAGAGTCTTGAACAGGAAGGTGATCTTAGCGGCTCAGCCAGAATGAGAAGAAAAGGTCTTCTTATAGCGATGCTGATACATGGCATTTACGATTCTGTGGCGTTTTTGGCGAGTGAAAGTGAAAACGGATTATTTGTTATATCAAGTATGCTGGTACTTGTAATAATAATGTGTGTGCTGAATGTCAATGCTTATAAGAATATAAAGAAATATGCCCATGAAGACAGACCGGTATGAGTAGGAATGAGATAATAGCTTTTTATCTACGTGAGAGTTATATATTAGGGTATCTATTGTTTTGAATGATGGATTTTAATTGATAGAGAAATGATAGAAAAACTAAAACAATTCATAAACGGATAAATAGTTTCAGACACTCGTTGACTCGATCGGAATTTTATATGAGTGTCAGATGTTGTTGGAATAACCAGATTAACTGTTAATTGAATAACATTTATCATGATTTCATGAAGATGAGCGCTTGCTTTTTGTTAGTTGATTAAGGATGATCTTCCGGAACTATCATATATAAAAAATAAGCAATAAAAAATCCAAACTACTCAGTAGTTTGGACGATAGGGTTGGGCTGTTTACACAGTCAGTAGCTCGTAGCGGAATCGAACCGCTGATTCTGCCGTGAGAGGGCAGCGTCTTAGCCGCTTGACCAACGAGCCATTTTGTTTTTGTTTGTCGTCTTTCGTTCGGCGACTTGATTATAGTATTACAAGTTGAAGATTAATGCAAGTACTTTTTTGAAAAAAATTTAAAAAACTTTTTTGCATAATAAGTTAAACGAAATTTTATACAGCAAAAGGCAAAGAAATCAAAGGAAAAATATGCGGCTGCATTTTTTCTGCAATAATTAATAATAAATAAGCAAAAAGTGTGATGCCAAGATAGACAAAACAAATTATAATTATCACTATGTAGTAGTGGCTTTGAGATACGATAGCTCTATAGCCATGTGACATAAAGAATAAAAGCAAAAACAAAAATGTAAAACGGGAGGTTGTATATGCTTTATATAGGTGTGGATTTAGGAACATCATCAGTTAAGCTTGTCCTTATGGATGAGACCGGTAAGATTCATGGAACAGCTACAAGGGAGTATCCTTTATATTTTCCTCATCCGGGATGGTCCGAGCAGAAGCCGGAGGACTGGTATACACAGGCGGTAGATGGACTTAAGGAACTCCTTAAGGATGTAGATAAATCACAGGTTGCAGGCATCAGCTTTGGCGGACAGATGCACGGACTTGTAATTCTGGATGAAAATGATAATGTCATTCGTCCCGCAATTCTTTGGAATGATGGTAGAACTCAAAAGCAGGTTGATTATCTCAATAATGAGATCGGAAAAGACAAGCTTTCAGAGTACACTGCAAATATTGCATTTGCAGGCTTTACAGCACCGAAGATCCTCTGGGTTAAGGAAAACGAGCCTGAGAACTTTGGTAAGATCAGAAAAATAATGCTTCCGAAGGATTACCTTGCATATAAATTCACAGGATCCTTCTGCACAGATTATTCAGATGCTTCAGGTATGCTTCTTCTGGATGTTAAGAATCGCAAGTGGTCTGAGGAGATGTGCAAGCTTTGCGATATCACTACAGATATGCTTCCTAAGCTTTACGAGAGTTATGAAAAGGTTGGTGAGCTTACAGCAGAGCTTTCATCTGAGCTTGGCCTTAACAGCGGAGTAGTGGTTGCTGCCGGTGCAGGAGACAATGCAGCAGCTGCAGTTGGAACCGGAACTGTAGGCAACAACAAGTGCAACATTTCACTTGGTACCAGCGGCACAATTTTCATGTCTTCAAATAACTTTGCAGTAGACAGCAACAATGCGCTTCATTCTTTTGATCATGCAGACGGACATTTCCATCTTATGGGATGCATGCTCAGCGCAGCAAGCTGCAACAAGTGGTGGAATGACGAAATCTTAAAGACAAAGGATTATGCGGCAGAGCAGAAGGGAATAGAGAAGCTTGGTGAGAATCATGTATTCTTCCTTCCTTATCTCATGGGTGAGAGATCTCCCTGGAATAATCCGAATGCACGTGCAACCTTCACTGGTATCACAATGGATACAACCAGAGAAGACATGACTCAGGCAGTTCTTGAAGGTGTTGCTTTTGCAACCAGAGATATGTATGAGGTTGCAAAGAGCATAGGTGTTAAGCCTGAGAGAACAATGATCTGTGGCGGCGGCGCTAAGAGCCCTCTCTGGAGAAAAATGATTGCGAACATTCTTAATATAGAAGTAGATGTTCCTGCATGTGAAGAAGGCCCCGGAATGGGTGGTGCTATGCTTGCAATGGTAGCATGCGGTGCATTTAAGAGCGTTGAAGAGGCAGCAGCTGCAATCGTTAAGGTTGATAAGACCGAGAAACCCGATCCCGAGCTTGTTGAGAAGTATGAAGCAAGATATCAGCAGTTTAAGACAATCTATCCTGCACTCGCTGAAACTTTTGATAAGATAATATAATCTCAACTAAAGCCTTCCCCTTGGGGGCGCAAATCGTCCGGGGGACGATTGTTCTGCGTGGACCGAAGCGGAGCGAAGACAGGTGGCACGTAGTGCCGGATGAGGGTAAAAAACTATTGACTGGACACAATTTATTGCTATAATAATTTCGTAACTTACAAACCAACAGAGTAGAATCCGGTGCGTTAAGTGCCATCTGGACAGGGACTGCCAGAAGGACGAAGGGCAACCGCGGTGTCGGATTCGGTTCCCACTGTAGCATATAGAATGTGCCATGAATTCAGACACCTCCTAATGCATACTGTGGAATGCATAGGAGGTGTTTTTATGCAGAAAGATGTAACTGTTAATGGAAACGGCGAGATTAGTGTAAACAGATGGCTGAAATCCCTTGGTGAGTTCAGGAACTTAAGAAATGTCGTGTTCTGTGGGATGATGGCAGCAGTAGCGATTATTCTGGGCTATGTTGCGACAATCAGAATAGGACAATTTATTCGCATCGGTTTTTCAGGACTTCCCAACCAGGTGGTAGATTTTCTCTTTGGCCCTGCTGTTGGTGCGATTTTCGGAGCAGCACTTGATATCATAAAGTGGTTTTTACAGCCTTCAGGTGATTTCTTCCCCGGATTTACGATAAGCGCAGCACTTGGCGGAATCATCTACGGATTTGCATTTTATAAAAAGAACATATCCGTAATCAGAGTTTTTTCAGCTCAGCTTATTGTAAAAGTATTTGTGAATATAGGTCTTAACTCATTATGGCTTAAAATACTTTACGATCAGGCAATCATAGCTCTTTTGCCGGGAAGAATCCTTTCGAATGCAATCATGCTTCCGGTGGATACTTTTATCACTTATGTGATGCTAAAGGCAGTAGAGAGAACCATTAAGCCTATGTTCAACGTCTGAGTTCCTTACTGTTATTGACTATAAAACAGCAGGTGTTGACGTAATGAAGTAATAGTGCTATATTACAAATGTAACAATAATAATTCTTAGACTAGAAGTGGACTTTCGCGAGTCCACTTTTTTCATGATTAAAAATGATATATGTATATTCCGGTTTGAGAGGTATATTCAATGTCAAGAAGAGAAGAGATTGAAAACAAAACTGAAGCCCTTCTGAAACCTATCGCAGAGCAGAACGAAGTCAGCATCTATGATGTTGAGTTTGTTAAGGAAGCCGGCGAATGGTACTTAAGAGCTTATATTGACAGAGAAGGCGGCGTTGACATCAATAAATGTGTGGATGTCAGCCATGCGCTTTCTGATGCACTCGATGAGCATGATTTCATTGAGGAAGCCTACACACTTGAAGTCAGCAGCCCGGGACTCGGCAGAGCGCTGAAGAAGGACAGACACTTTGAGAACAGCCTTGGACAGGAGGTTGATGTGAAGCTTTACAAGGCCATAGATGGGACCAAGGAATTTACCGGTAAGCTTAAGAGCTATGACGCTGACAGCATTACTATAGAGAATGCAGGCGAAGATCGCTCTTTTATAAGAAAAGAAGTTTCCAGCGTTAAGCTTACGTTAGATTTTTAAGAAAATTACCTGCCTTCCGCTTTTGTTGGAACGGTAAAAACTATTTTTATAAACTTTCATAGATCAAGGAGAATAAACTATGAGTAAAGAATTGATGGATGCACTCGATTTGCTTGAAAAGGAGAAGAACATCAACAGAGATTCGCTGTTCGATGCAATTGAGACTTCACTTATCACTGCCTGCAAAAACCATTATAAGAGTGCAGACAATATTCGTATTGAGATTGATCGCGATACATGCGACATCAAATGCTATGCAGATAAGACAGTTGTTGAATTAGCAGATGACGTTATGGATCCTATTCTTGAGATTGGACTTGATGATGCACATAAGATTGTTCCTACTGCTGAAATCGGAGATGTTATTCAGGTAGAGGTTAAGTCCAGTGAGTTTGGACGTATTGCTACTCAGAATGCCAAGAACGTAATCCTTCAGAAAATCCGTGAGGAAGAGAAGGATGCAATCTACAGTGAATATTATGAGCACGAGCATGATATCGTAACCGGCGTGATTCAGAGATTTATCGGTAAAAATATCAGCATAAATCTTGGTAAGGCGGATGCTATGCTCAATGAGAACGAGCAGGTTAAGACTGAGCGCTATCGTCCTACAGAGCGTATCAAGGTTTATATTCTTGAGGTTAGAAACGGTAATAAGGGTCCCAGAATTCTTGTATCACGTACACATCCTGATCTTGTAAAGAGACTTTTTGAGCAGGAGGTTGCAGAGATCCAGGACGGCACAGTTGAAATTAAGAGCATTGCCCGTGAGGCCGGTAACCGTACCAAGATTGCTGTTTACTCAAACAATCCTAATGTAGATGCGGTTGGTGCCTGCGTAGGTGTTAACGGTAGCAGAGTTAATCTTATCGTTGATGAGCTTAACGGTGAGAAGATTGATATTGTTAACTGGGATGAGAACCCCGGTAACCTTATTCAGAATGCACTTTCACCTGCAAAGATCGTTGCAGTATTTGCTGATCCGGATGAAAAGAGTGCAAAGGTTGTAGTTCCTGATTACCAGCTTTCACTTGCAATCGGTAAGGAAGGACAGAACGCAAGACTTGCAGCTCGTCTTACAGGCTACAAGATTGATATTAAGAGTGAGACTCAGGCTAAGGATGCTCCCGGATTCCGTATCGAGGACTACATGGATGACGAGGAAGAGTACGATAGCGATGAGTACGAAGAGGGTGAAGAGTTTGAAGAGGGCGAGTATTCTGAGGAAGAGTACACCGAAGAGGAGTACGAAGCTGAGGAAGATGCTGAGTCTGCTGAGGACGAAGAGTAATCCCTATTCTGAAATGAAGGTCAGTTAAAAGGATGGCTATGGAAAAAAAGAAACCTATGCGAAAGTGCGTCGGGTGCGGAGAAAGTAAGGAAAAAGCTTTGCTGATCCGTGTGATCCGTGACACAGAGGGGGGAATTCATCTGGATCCCACAGGCCGTGCCAATGGAAGAGGCGCTTATGTATGCAGGGATATTAAATGTCTTGAAAAAGCAATAAAGAAAAGAGGCCTTGAGAGATCACTAAAGGTTTCCGTTCCGGAGGAAACTCTGGAGCAGCTTAAAAAGGAGCTTGAGATAAATGGATGAAAATAAAATTTATTCTCTGCTCGGCTTATGTCAAAAGGCAGGAAAACTCGTGAGCGGAGAGTTTGCGGTGGAAAATGCCATAAAAGGCGGAAAAGCTTGTGTGGTTATTGTAAGCAGAGATGCTTCGGACAATACGAGCAAAAAATTCCGGGATAAATGTGATTATTATGAAGTGCCGTTTTACATGTTTGGGGATAAGGAAAAACTTGGGCATGCGATTGGCAAAGAAGTTCGAACGAGTATTGCGATCACGGACGACGGGTTTGCAAAAAGCTTTCAGAAGAACTTACGTGTAGATGAATAGTACGGAGGAAATGTGAATGTCGAAAATTAAAATATCCGAACTCGCTTCGGAACTTGGTGTTGAAAGTAAGGAGCTTATAACATTCCTGCATGATCAGGGTGTTGAAGCTGCAAAGAGATCAACAAGTTCTGTCGAAGATGAGGATGCGGAGAGGGTAAGAAAACACTTCGGAAGCAGCAAAGCTGAGACCAAAACTGAGAGCAAGCCTGAAGCTCCTGCCAGGGAGGAAAAGCCCAAGGCAGCAGCCGAGTCCGATGATAAGAAGGGTGAGAAGAAGCCTTTAAAGAAAAAACCTGAGGGTGAGGGTGCAGTTAAAAAGAAGAAGAATATTATCTTTGTAACTAATCCCAATAATTCCAAGAGTGGCAACTTCCGCGGACAGAATAATAATAATAACGCAGGTCGTGGCGGACAGAATAAAAACCAGAATCAGAATCAGAACCGCGACAATCGTGGAGGACAGAGACAGGGAACCTTTGCACGTTCACAGAACGTATATCATCCCATAAAGCCTCTTACAGCTCCTTCACAGCTTGAGTCATATAACACAGAGATCCCGAAGTATCAGGAGCCTTCTCAGAAAGCTTCTCAGAAGCCTGCTAAGGTTGAAACAGCACCTAAGACAGAGGCTGTTAAGAAGCCTGCAGCTCCTGTAAGTGCACCTGTTGCACCTAAGACAGAGGCACCCGTAAAAGAGAATCGTCCTGTCGAGAATCGTGTTAACGACAATCGTAACAACGAGAACCGCGGTAATGAGAACCGCGGTAATGAGAACCGTGGTGGGGACAACCGCAGAAATGAAGGCAGAGAGCAGGGCGGACAGCTCAGAAAGGGCTCTCAGAATGACAGAGCAAGAGCCGGTCAGGGCAATGTTCGTCAGGGTGCCGGAAATGCAAGGCCCGGACAGGGGCCTCAGGGCAGACCTAATGGTGATCGTCCTGCAGGAAAAGGCAAAGACTTTTCAAAGAGCAAGGACAGAGGCGGTTTTGAAGCCGCTCCTATGAACGAAGGTAAGGGCGAAGGCAAGAGACGTTCTTCACAGCAGGATAAGGATAAGAGATCCAAGAAGGATCATATTTATGAAGAGAATGAAGAGATGATGCCCAGAAGTAAAAGGGTTGGTCGCTTCATTAAGCCTGAGGTTAAGAAGGTAGAGGAGCCTGAGGAGCAGATCAAGGTTATCACAATTCCTGAGAAGCTTACCATCAAGGAACTTGCCGATAAGATGAAGCTTCAGCCTTCAGCGATCATTAAGAAGCTCTTTATGGCAGGTCAGATAGTTACAGTTAACTCTGAGCTTTCATACGAGGATGCAGAAAATATCGCGATTGATTATGACATAATCTGTGAAAAGGAAGTTCAGGTAGACGTTATTGAAGAACTTCTTAAGGAGGAAGAGGAGGATGAGAGCCTTCTTACTCCCAGACCTCCGGTAGTCTGCGTAATGGGTCACGTCGATCATGGTAAGACATCACTTCTTGATGCTATTCGTGATACAAGCGTTACAGATAAGGAAGCAGGCGGTATTACACAGCGTATCGGTGCTTACCAGATCAAGGTTCAGGACAGAAAAATCACCTTCCTTGATACACCCGGACACGAAGCTTTCACAGCTATGCGTATGCGTGGTGCTAATTCTACAGATATCGCTGTACTCGTTGTCGCAGCTGATGACGGTGTAATGCCTCAGACAATCGAGGCTATTAACCATGCAAAGGCAGCAGGCGTTGAAATCATTGTTGCTGTAAACAAGATTGATAAGCCCAGCGCTAACGTTGACAGAGTTAAGCAGGAAATGACAGAGTATGGTCTTATCGCTACTGACTGGGGCGGACAGACAGAGTTTGTTCCTGTTTCAGCTAAGACCGGCGAGGGAATGGATGTACTTCTTGATACCATTCTTATCACTGCTGATATCCTTGAGCTCAAGGCTAATGCAAATCGTGAGGCAAGAGGTCTCGTACTTGAGGCTAAGCTTGATAAGGGTCGTGGACCTGTAGCAAATGTACTTGTACAGAAGGGAACTCTTCATGTGGGAGATTTCATTTCAGCAGGTGCATGCTCCGGTAAGGTTCGTGCGATGATAGATGATAAGGGTAAGAGACTTAAGGAAGCTAAGCCTTCACAGCCTGTTGAGATTCTTGGTCTTTCAGATGTACCCGGTGCCGGTGAAGTATTCCTTGGTCACCAGAGTGATAAGGAAGCTAAGCAGTATGCTAACACATACCTCCAGCAGCAGAAGAAGGATCTTATCGAGGAGACAAAGGCTAAGATGTCACTTGACGAGCTTTATTCCAAGATTGAGGAAGGGAAGCTTAAAGAACTTGATCTTATCATCAAAGCTGACGTTCAGGGTAGTGTAGAAGCACTTAAGGCAAGTCTTCTTAAGCTCTCTAACGATGAGGTTGTTGTTAAGGTTATCCATGGTGGTGTTGGTGCGATCACAGAGTCTGACGTATCACTTGCAGCTGCTTCAAATGCTATTATCATCGGATTTGATGTACGTCCCGATGCTGTAGCTAAGAGCACTGCTGAGCACGAAGGTGTTGAAATCAAGCTTTACAAGGTTATCTACCAGGCTATCGAGGATGTTGAATATGCCATGAAGGGTATGCTTGCTCCTGTTTATGAGGAGAAGGTTATCGGACATGCTGAGATTCGTCAGCTGTTCAAGGCATCCAAGGTTGGTAACATCGCTGGTGCTATCGTTACTGACGGTATGATTCAGAAGGATTGTAAGGTTCGTATCAGCAGAGATGGCGAGCAGATCTTCGAAGGTGACCTTGCTTCACTTAAGCGCTTCAAGGATGACGTTAAGGAAGTTAAGGACGGATATGAGTGTGGTCTTGTATTCGAAGGCTTTGACCAGATCAATGTCGGCGATGTTGTAGAAGCATATATAATGGTTGAAATTCCTCGTGATAAGCTTGATGCTAAAAAATAATAATAGCTATCATTTTGGAGCATAATATGAGAAAAAACAGTATAAAAAACATTCGCATTAACGGCGAAGTAATGAAGGTTATATCTGAAGCTATCAGATTTAGCAAGGATCCCCGGATCAGTCCCATGACATCCGTAATGGATGTTGAGGTTGCTCCTGATCTTAAGACCTGCAAGGTATGGGTGTCTGTAATGGGAAATGATGAAGACAGACAGCGTACTGCAGAGGGACTTAAATCAGCGGCAGGCTACATCAGAAGTACTGTTGCCAAGGAACTTAATATGCGTAACACTCCTGAGCTGAGATTCATCATGGACGATTCCATCGAGTATGCAATCAATATGTCCAGGAAAATTGATGAAGTTGCAGCCAAGGATGCAGCAGCCAAGGCAGCACGTGGAGAAGTGGACGAGGATACAGAAGAGTAAGTATCCTTCTAAATTTATCTTTTGAAAGAGCTTGAACAAAAGCCTTCCCCCTTTGGGGGCGCTAATCGTCCAGGGGACGATTGTTCAGCGCGGACCGAAGCGGAGCGAAGACAGGTGGCAAGAAGTGCCGGATGAGGGGAGTAATTAGAGAGGTACCAGATGAGAATAGACGAACTTGTAAGCGGTGCCAAAACAGTCGGAATCAGTGGACATATTCGTCCCGATGGTGACTGTGTGGGCTCCAATATGGCATTATATCTCTATTTGAAAAAGAATTATCCTGAGCTTAGGGTAGATGTTTTTCTTGAACAGATACCTGAGAGCTATAAGATTATTGCTGCTACAGAAGAAGTGAATCATGATTATAAGACTGATGTAGACAGCTATGATGTTTTCTTTGCGCTTGACTGCGGAAAAGACAGACTTGGCGATGCTGAGAAATTCTTTGATGCTGCGAAGAAAAAGGTCAACATTGATCACCATATAAGTAATGAAGGAACAGGCGATGAAAACTATATAGTTTCGACAGCAAGCTCTGCTTCGGAACTGGTTTACAATTGTCTTGATAAGGACAAGCTTGATGCTGATATTGCGAAGGCAATATACATGGGTATTGTTACGGATACAGGTGTTTTTAAATACTCAAATACATCTCCGGACACAATGAAGGTTGCAGCTGATCTTATTGGATATGGATTTGAATTCGGAGAACTTATTGACCATGTCTTTTATGAAAAGAGCTACGTTCAGAACCAGATTCTTGGAAGAGCACTACTTGAAAGTATGCTCATTATGGACGGCGCTTGTATCGTAAGTGTGGTTTCAAGACAGACCATGGATTTTTATATGGTCAGCTCAAGTGATCTTGATGGAATAGTAAGTCAGCTCCTTCTTACTACAGGAACTGAATGTGCAGTTTTCATGTATGAGATAGGAAGTCTTGAATATAAGGTAAGCCTCAGATCCAAGGGTAAAGTTAATGTTGCTAAGATTGCGGAGCTGTTCGGAGGCGGTGGTCATGCCAGAGCAGCGGGCTGTACAATGAACGGAACCCAGCATGACATAATTAACAGTCTTACTGAGTATATCGAGAGAGATCTTAAAGGTGTTAATTCGTAAATATGTATAACGGACTTATCAATGTATACAAGGAGGCAGGCTATACATCAAGCGATGTTGTAGCGCGCCTCCGTGGCATTTTAAAAATGAAAAAGATCGGACACACAGGGACTCTGGACCCGGATGCGGTTGGAGTCCTTGTTGTTTGTGTGGGAAACGGCACAAAGCTCTGCGACATGCTGACTGATCATGACAAAGAATATATTGCTGTGTGCAGACTCGGAGTGACAACTGATACTCAGGATATGTCAGGACGTATCATTTCAGAGAAAGAGGTAGAGGTAACGAGCAAGCAGCTTCATGAAGCTGTAAAGCGATTTGTTGGTGAGTACGACCAGATACCTCCGATGTATTCAGCTATAAAGATAAATGGTAAAAAGCTCTACGAGCTTGCAAGACAGGGAAAAGAAGTTGAGAGAAAACCCAGAAGAATAAAAATTGAAGCTATCACAATTCTGGATGAATCCCACTTGCGGGACGAGCACATTTTTACTATGGAAGTAAAGTGCTCAAAGGGCACTTATATCAGGACTCTGTGTAACGATATCGGCGAGGCACTCGGCTGCGGCGCAGCAATGGAGCACCTCACAAGGACAGCGGTAGGAAGTTTTCATCTGGAGACAGCGCATACACTTGATCAGATAGAGCAGCTCCGTGACGAGGGCAGAGTTGATGAGATTGTTGCTTCAACAGAGAGTCTTTTCAGAGATCTTGACTACTGTATAGTTAAGGATGATTTCCGAAAAATGCTTGAAAACGGCAATAGTTTCAAGGTGGAGAATCTTGTCAGTGAAGCGCCTGATGATGAGCAGGATTTTGTGGAGCCTGAAAAACTCTATGCTGATGGCACCAGAGTAAGAGTGTATTCTGAGGATGGCACATTTTTCGGAATATATAAATGTGACGAAAGAACCGGACAATTCAGAGTTGAGAAGTTCTTTTATACAGCAAATTAAAATACCCCTCATCCGCCCTTCGGGCACCTTCCCCCCCAAGGGGAAGGCAGACATAACTTTTTCTCAGTAAAGGAAATAACAACTAAAGCCTTCCCCCAAAGGGGAAGGCAGACATAACTTTTTCTCA
Source organism: Butyrivibrio sp. AC2005 (assembly GCF_000424145.1). Taxonomy (GTDB): domain Bacteria; phylum Bacillota; class Clostridia; order Lachnospirales; family Lachnospiraceae; genus Butyrivibrio. Next base: position 46,559 of record NZ_KE384138.1, on the reverse strand, counting down.
GTAAAGGAAATAATAACTAAAGCCTTCCCCCAAGGGGAAGGCAGACATAACTTTTTCTCAGTAAAGAAAATAATAACTAAAGCCTTCCCCTTGGGGGGGAAGGTGGCAGCGAAGCTGACGGATGAGGGGATAGGAGTAGCAATGCAGATTATAGCGGACACTACACAATTTCATATAGATGACAAGACCGCTGTAGCAATCGGGAAATTTGATGGCGTACATATGGGACACCAGAAACTTCTTAATCATATCCTTGATAAGAAGGAAAAGGGAATGAAGGCTACTATCTTCACTTTTGACCCACCGCCGGCTGTATTCTTTGCGCAAATGGCTAAGGAAAAAAACAAAGACCGTCATAATCAGGAGGCAGCAAATGCCCCTAAAAGCAATTCGGACAGAGCAGAAAATATCCTTACCCAGTTACTCACAAAGGATGAAAAACGACGTAAATTCGAGAAGCTTGGCATAGATATACTCGTAGAATTTCCGATGAATTCAGAGACAGCGCACACTGCTCCGGAGGACTTTGTAAGGGAAATACTACATGAGCAGATGAATGCAGCCTATATCGCAGCAGGAGATGACCTTTCCTATGGCTACAAGGGAAAGGGGAATTTTGCACTTTTAAATAAACTTGCCCCGGAATTGGGATACAGGACGCATGCAATCAAAAAGCTCCAAATGTTTGGACGTGATGTGAGTTCAAGTTATATAAAGGAAGAAATTGTGGCTGCTGAGATGGAAAGAGCAGCAGAACTTCTTGGTGAAACCTACTATGTTGGCGGAATTGTCGAGCATGGCAAGAAGCTTGGCAGAACTATAGGATTTCCTACGGTAAACCTCCTTCCTCCTGATGAAAAATGTCTTCCTCCCTTTGGTGTTTATTTTTCTGAAGTAAGAGTGAATGGACAAAAATACCACGGAATGACAAATATAGGACTCAGACCTACTGTCTCAAATAACGGTCAAGTGAGCGTTGAGACCTTTATTTATGATTTTGATGAAGATATATATGGTAAATATCTGGAAATTGCTCTTTTGACCTTCCACAGAAAAGAGCAGAAATTCTCAGGAGTGGATGCTTTGCAAAGACAGCTGGAACTGGATCTTGAAGCAGGCAGAAATTTCTTTGACTATGTATAGGGCTTTTCGCTTCTTTACATTTCTGAATACCTATGTTAAAATCAAATGGTTTCTCATGTGAGAAACATTAGTGTTATTACCGATACTCGGATGATGGTACTCCAGCCGCTTCCTGGTATACGGCACATTGTAATTAAAAGGAGAAGAAACATGATTTCAAAGGAAAAGAAGACAGAAGTTATCAATCAGTACGCTAGAAAAGCTGGCGACACAGGTTCACCGGAGGTTCAGGTTGCTATTCTTACAACCAGAATCAAGGAGCTCAACGAGCACCTTAACACACATCCGAAGGATCATCACTCAAGAAGAGGCCTTCTTAAGATGGTAGGTAGAAGACGTGCTCTTCTTGCATACCTCAAGAAGAATGACCTTGAGAAGTATCGTAAGCTTATTGCTGATCTTGGTCTCAGAAAGTAATTTCCTAAGGGAGAATAAGGCGGGGATGCCGATTAGAAATAGTCGGCTTATTCCGCCTTGTTTTATTTCTGACAATAATCCTTTTACTAATTACAGGTAATAACTAATTTTTTACATATTATATGCGCCCGAGGATGGCGCGAGAAGGAGAAAAACATGAAAACATTTTCAACAGAACTTGCCGGAAGAACTCTCACAATTGAGATCGGTAAAGTAGGTAAGCAGGCTAACGGATGTGCATTCATGAAGTACGGCGATACAACAGTACTTTGTACAGCAACAGCTTCCGATAAGCCCAGAGATGGAATTGATTTCTTCCCGCTCAGCGTTGAGTATGGTGAGAAGTTCTATTCTGTAGGTAAATTCCCCGGAGGATTCAATAAGCGTGAAGGTAAGCCTTCTGAGAATGCTATTCTCACAAGCCGTGTTATAGACAGACCTATGCGTCCTCTTTTCCCTAAGGATTACAGAAATGATGTAACTATCGAAACAATGGTAATGTCTGTGGACACACAGTGCCGTCCTGAGCTTGTAGCTATGATCGGTGCATCAGTTGCAGTTTCCATTTCAGACATTCCTTTCGATGGCCCTTGCGCAATGACTCAGATCGGTATCATCGATGGAGAGTTTGTTGTTAACCCTTCACAAGAGCAGTGGGATAAGGGTGACATGCGTCTTACAGTTGCTTCAGTAGGCCAGAAGGTTATCATGATCGAGGCTGGATGTAACGAGATTCCTGAAGATAAGATGAAGGAAGCTATCTACCTTGCACATGATGTTAACCTTAAGCTCATTGAGTTTATCAAGGGTATCGTAGCAGAGGTTGGTAAGCCGAAGCACGAGTATGCAAGCTGTGCAGTTCCTCAGGAACTTTTCGATGCAATTAAGGAAGTTGTTCCTCAGGAAGAGATGGAGAATGCTGTATTCACAGATGAGAAGCAGAAGAGAGAGGCTAATATAGCTGATATCACTGCTCGTCTTGAAGAGAAGTTTGCTGATAATGAAGAGTGGCTTGCTATCCTTGGCGAAGCTATCTATCAGTATGAAAAGAAGACCGTTCGTAAGATGATCCTCAAGGATCACAAGCGTCCTGACGGAAGAGCACTTGATCAGATCCGTCCTCTTTCAGCAGAGATTGATCTTATCCCCCGTGTACACGGAAGTGCTATGTTTACTCGTGGACAGACTCAGATCTGTGATGTTACAACACTTGCTCCTCTTTCAGAGATGCAGAAGGTTGAGGGACTTGATCCTTACGTAACAGGTAAGAGATACATTCACCAGTACAACTTCCCTGCTTATTCAGTAGGTGAGACTAAGGTTTCAAGAGGTCCCGGACGTCGTGAGATCGGTCACGGAGCTCTTGCAGAGAGAGCACTTCTCCCTGTACTTCCTTCAGAGGAAGAGTTCCCTTACGCAATTCGCTGCGTATCAGAGACATTTGAGAGTAACGGTTCTACATCAATGGCTTCCACATGTGCATCATGTATGTCACTTATGGCAGCAGGTGTTCCGATTAAGAAGATGGTTGCAGGTATCAGCTGTGGTCTTGTAACAGGTGATACAGATGATGATTTCGTAGTGCTTACAGATATCCAGGGTCTTGAGGACTTCTTCGGAGATATGGACTTCAAGGTTACAGGTACTAAGGAAGGTATCACAGCTATCCAGATGGATATCAAGATCCACGGTCTTACTAAGGCTATTGTTGAGCAGGCTATTTCACAGTGCCGCCAGGCTCGCCTCTTCATCATGGATGAGTGCATGAGCAAGGCTATTGCAGAGCCTCGTAAGGAAGTTAGCCAGTATGCACCTAAGATTATCTCTATCGATATCGATCCTGATAAGATTGGTGATGTTGTTGGTCAGAGAGGTAAGACAATCAACGAGATCATTGACCGCACAGGTGTTAAGATCGACATTACAGATGACGGTACAGTAAGCATCTGCGGTGAAGATAAGGATAAGATGCAGCAGGCTATTGACATGATCAACATCATTACAACTGACTTCGAGAAGGGTCAGATCTTCACAGGAAAAGTTGTAAGCATCAAGGAATTCGGTGCATTTGTTGAGTTCGCTCCCGGTAAAGAGGGAATGGTTCACATCAGCAAGATTGCTAACGAGCGTATCGATCATGTTGAAGATGTTCTCACTCTTGGTGATGAAGTTAAGGTTGTTTGCCTTGGTAAGGACAGAATGGGCAGAATCAGCTTTAGCATGAAAGATGTAGCTCAGAAATAATTTATTCTGGAATCTAAATAGCATCAGAATAATAACAACTATCTGAATGACAACAGTTGAATTATTTTGTTACAGAATATGATAAAATTAAGGGGACATGGAATGTTGATTCCTAATCTATGCCTTCCCCCTATGGGGGAAGGTGTCAGCGAAGCTGACGGATGAGGGGCATCATCCAGGTCCCTATTTTATTTAAGGAGGCCATTTTTATGGGAAGAATTTTTCTGATAGTTTTAGACAGCTTTGGCGTAGGCGAGGAGCCTGATGCAGCTGAGTATGGTGACTTTGACGTAAACACCATAAGATCCTGCACTACCAGCAAGTATTTTGATATGCCTAATATGGGTGCTATGGGACTTTTTAATATAGATGGAGTTGATTGCAGACCTGCAGTTGAGAATCCGACAGGTGCGTACGCAAGATGCCAGGAGGCAAGTAAGGATAAGGATACGACAACAGGCCACTGGGAGATTGCAGGCATTGTTTCACCAAAGCCCATGCCCAAATTCCCTGACGGTTTTCCTAAGGAATTTCTTGATGAATTCAGCAAGAGGGTAGGTCGCGGCGTAATCTGCAACAAGCCGTATTCCGGCACACAGGTAATCAATGATTACGGTGACGAGCACATGAAAACCGGGGATCTTATCGTTTACACCTCTGCAGACAGTGTATTCCAGATTGCAGCACATGAAGACCTCGTTCCTACTGAAAAACTCTACGAATACTGCAGAATCGCAAGAGAAATGCTCCAGGGGGATCTTGGGGTTGGACGTGTAATCGCCAGACCTTTTGTTGGTACCAGTGGCAACTACACCAGAACAGCTCACAGACACGATTTTTCCCTTGAACCGCCTAAGACTACAATGCTTGATCAGCTCAAGGCAGCCGGTAAGGATGTTCTCGGCGTTGGTAAGATTCGTGATATCTTCGAAGGAAAAGGACTTACTGAGTTCGTATTTTCAGAGAGCAATGCAGATGGAATCGAGAAGACGCTTGCATACATGGACAGAGATTTTGACGGACTCTGTTTTGTGAACCTTGTTGACTTTGATATGCTCTACGGACACAGAAGAGATATCGATGGCTATGCCAAGGCACTTAACTACTTTGATTCCAAGCTCCCTGAGATGGTGGCAAAGCTCCGCGATGATGATATTATCATGATGACAGCAGACCATGGCTGTGATCCTGCGTACCAGAAGACAACCGATCACACGAGAGAATATATTCCTTTTGTGATGTATGGTAAAAATGTGGAGCCCAAGAATCATGGAACCAGAAGTACTTTTGCTGATATTGGGGCAACCGTTCTTGATTACTTCAACATAAAGCCTGAATTTGACGGGACATCAATGCTTCATTAACAGAATTTGTTGACTTTACGCGCACTCTTTCATAAAATAGAAAGAGTGCGTTTTTGTGCGTGCAGATTTGTTTTGTTTTAAGTTTAGAAAGGTTAAGTAATGAGTAATAACCATACAACAGAAGAGATAAATAAGAGACGTACCTTTGCAATCATATCCCATCCCGATGCAGGTAAGACTACACTTACTGAGAAGTTCCTTCTTTATGGTGGAGCTATCAACCTCGCGGGGTCGGTTAAGGGTAAAGCGACAGCAAGACATGCTGTTTCTGACTGGATGGAAATTGAGAAACAGCGTGGTATTTCGGTTACATCATCAGTTCTTCAGTTTAATTTTGAGGACTGCTGTATCAATATTCTTGATACACCCGGACACCAGGACTTCTCAGAGGATACATACAGAACACTTATGGCTGCAGATTCAGCGGTCATGGTTATAGATGCAAGTAAGGGTGTTGAGCCTCAGACCAAGAAGCTTTTCAAGGTCTGCACAATGAGACATATACCGATCTTTACCTTCATTAACAAGCTTGATAGAGACGCGATGGATACCTATGAACTTCTTGATGATATTGAAGATCACCTTGGAATAGCTACATGTCCCATGAATCTTCCTATTGGCTCAGGTAAGAACTTCAAGGGGATTTATGACAGAAGTGAGAAGCATGTTGTAACCTTCCAGGATACAATGAAGGGTACTAAGGAAGGTACAGAGACCATAATCCCCATGGATGACAGGGATCAGCTGGTATCCACAATCGGCGAGGAAGCGCTTGAGAATCTTGAGGGTGAGATCGAGCTTATGGATGGAGCAGGTGCTGAGTTTAATCTTGATGAAGTAAGAGCCGGTAAGCTTACTCCTGTATTCTTTGGTTCTGCACTTCAGAATTTCGGTGTTGAGCTTTTCCTTCATAACTTCCTTCAGATGGCTACTCCTCCAAGTGGCAGAACAGATTCTGAGGGTGAGATTATTGATCCTAAGGATCATGAGTTTACTGCCTTTGTTTTCAAAATCCAGGCTAACATGAACAAGGCTCACAGAGATAGAGTTGCTTTCATGAGAATCTGCTCAGGACGCTATGATGCAGACAAGGAAGTTAAGCATGTTCAGTCAGGAAAGGTGTTCAGACTTTCACAGCCTCAGCAGCTTATGGCAGATGAACGTAAGATATTAAGCGAAGCTTATGCAGGTGATATAATGGGTGTATTCGATCCCGGTATTTTCTCAATCGGTGATACGGTATGTATGCCCAAGGATACTGTGAAGTACGAGGGAATACCGACCTTCGCGCCTGAACATTTTGCAAGAGTAAGACAGGTTGACACCATGAAGCGTAAGCAGTTTGTCAAAGGTATTGAGCAGATTGCGCAGGAAGGTGCAATTCAGATTTTCCAGGAATTTAATATGGGTATGGAGGAAATCATCGTCGGAGTTGTCGGTGTCCTCCAGTTTGATGTTTTGAAATTCAGACTTGAAAATGAATATAATGTCGAAATTATTCTGGATATGTTACCATATGAGTATATACGCTGGGTTGACAATGAAGATGTAGACATGAATTCACTGGTAGGAACTTCGGATATGAAGAAGATTAAGGATATGAACGGAAGACCACTCCTTATCTTCATAAATGAGTGGAGCCCTCAGATGGTTCTTGACAGAAACAAGGGACTTTCTCTTAGTGAATTCAGAAAGAACTAAAGTTATGATGAAAGACAGATGTTTTAAAAACTTAATAGGGAAAGCATCTGTCTTTTTTGCATTTTTATGCATGAGCACGATACTTGCCGGCTGTAGTAAGGTTAATGATTCCCTTTCCGAATTCCTTCAGGCTAATAATCTGATGAATGACGGGGACAGAATCGGTCAGGGAAAAAATGTTAAGGATGGTGCAGAAACAGCTATTTCCCAGCCTTCTGATAACAGCGGTGATAAGGAAAATAATATTATAGAGTCTGCAAAAGCAGATTCTGATACATCCGCATCAGATGATAAGACTTCTACGGAAAATGGTACTGAAACTGACAGTGAGGCATCAGACAATTCCGGTAGTCCCGCCTTTGATCCCGATAAGGTTAACAAGGCGATAGACGATCTCATTGAGCAGATTGAAATAGAGACAGGCCGTACCGGAAGACATAAGGACGTGGAAGAAACTGAGGAAGAAACAGGAAAAGAATCCACAACCTATTTTAGTGATTCTTATCAGGAGACTCAGCGCGAATCTATCGGATTATCACCTGTGGATATCGATGAAATAAAGAAAACACAGGAAGGTAATTATGCATACGAGCACCTTACAAATGATGGTAAGACGCTGTATGTTGAAATCTATCAGATTATAAAAAACCGCGCAGAGGATATAGTTGTTTCAACACTTGATGAGGACACTCTTGATGTGGTATGTCAGTTTGTGCTGGCAGATCACCCTGAATTTTTCTATATGGATGGCTATACCTATACAAGGTATACGATAGCCGGAGTCCTAAAGAAAATTTCCTTTACAGGTAACTATATTTACAGCGCAGAAGAAATCGCAGCAAGACAGGAAAAGATAGATGCATATGTTGATACCTGCCTCGCCGGAGTTCCTAATGATTCAGATACCTATTCAAAGGTTAAGTACATCTACGACTATCTCATTACCAATACAGAATATGATGCCCAGGCACCAGATAACCAGAATATCTGCTCTGTATTCATATTCGGCAGCTCTGTATGTCAGGGCTATGCAAAGGCAACACAATACCTTTTAAATAAGCTGGGAATTCCAACGACTCTTATCACAGGAAAAGTCGCAGGCGTAGGTCATGCCTGGAACCTGGTACTTGTTGATGGAGAATATACCTATGTAGACACTACCTGGGGGGATTCTTCCTATCAGAAATTTGAGGCGGGTGGAGAGAGCGCGCAGAAGATGCCTCTGATTAACTATACCTACCTCTGCTGCACAACTCAGGATATAAGCAAGACACACACCATCTCTGAGACACTTCCGGTTCCTGACTGCACCTCTATGAGAAACAACTACTACGTACGTGAGGGCGAGTACTTTACTGAAAATGACTACAACGCCCTCGGTGAACTTTTTACCAGAAGATACGCTGACGGCAGTAACAACGTCACTATCAAATGCAGTACCCGTGCGGTTTATGATGAGTTTATCAACAACCTGATAACTAATCAGAAAGTCTTCGGTTATATGGAGGGTTCCAACAACACGGTTTCATATACCACATTTGATGAGCAATACATCCTTATAATCTGGCTATATTGAATTAAGTGAATATTTTTTGATATATAAGCGGCTTGATGAGACAGTTCTAAGGTTTCTGTGGTATAGTGTGCGAAATTTACAGTTCTCGGACGAGGAGATGATTTTCAAAATTTAATAAAAACGAGTGCCGATTGTTTCGAATAACATGAGATGAGGCACTCGTTTTTTTATAATTTTAGAAAATCACGACGCAGACGTAAACGTAAATCTCGCACACTATACCGCAGAAATCTTAGAACGTCCTATTAACAAAAAAATGATAAAATGTTAACAATATTCATTGAACATAATTGATTGCGGTGATAAAATGATTGTAGTTTTGTAAAAAACAAGGAGGAAATGGTATGTTAAATTTTACAAATTTTATGACCGGATTATTAGGGGGATTTGGGAAGGTGGTAGTAGCGCTGCTGGTTTTGCTTGTAGCCTATATCGCCGCATCAATTGCTAAGTCGCTTATCATTAAGCTTCTTACACACACAAAGCTTGGCTTTATCGTGTCAAGAGCTGATGGTCCGAGACCCGGAGTAACAATCACTTACATCAGTAAGCTCGTTTACTTCCTGGTATTTATGCTTTTCATTCCGCAGATTTTTGGGGCACTCGGAATTGATAGCATTTCTGGTCCTATAATGGGACTCTTAAACACAGTTTGGGGATACGTTCCCAGCATCCTTGCCGCAGTAATTGTTATCTTTGTCGGCAACATCATTGCAACAACAGTTCGTGCACTTCTTGCACCTCTTTTTGCACAGCTCAAGCTTGATGAGCTTCAGGCAAAGGCAGGTATGGAAGTAAAGGACAATGCTAAGCTTTCATATACACTTGCTTACATCGTATATGTACTTATCATGATTCCTGTATTCATCGTAGCACTCAATGTCCTTAAGATTGATGCTATAACAGCACCTGCTGTAAACATGCTTTCAGTAGTTATCGAGTACATTCCTCGTATTGTTATCGCATGCCTTGTAGTATTTGTCGGATATCTTATCGGCAGATTTGCCGGTCAGATCGTAACACAGCTCCTTGCTTCAACAGGTGTTGATAAGAAGCTCACAGATGCTACAGAGGGTAAGACAGAGAAGTTTGTACTTTCAAAGGTTACAGGTACAGTTGTACAGGTTGTTATCAACATCATCTTTATCGCACAGGGCTTTGCTGTAGTTGACCTTAAGGTTCTTACAGATATCGGCTCTGCTATTATCGGCTACATGCCTAAGGTTCTTGCTGCTGTTATCGTTCTTACACTTACTTACTTTGCTGCAATCCTTGCAGAGAAGGCACTTAAGAAGAACGGCATGGATGGCTATGCTATGGTTTCAAAGGTAGTTATCTTCGTAGTTGGAATCATCATGGTTCTTAACCAGCTTGGTATTGCTACTACAATCGTAAACTCTGCATTCATCATCATCATTGCAGCTCTTGCAGTAGCATTTGCAATCTCTTTCGGTATCGGTGGAAAGGCTTTCGCAGCAAAGCAGCTTGACAAGTTTGACAAGTACATCGATGAGAACAAGAAGAATAAGTAATATAAAGATTTTAACTGAATAATAGAAATATGAGATTAAGGCGGAGGGCATACATAAAAAGTTGCCCTCCGTTTTCATATCCTGTATAATTATAAGGATTTCAGTATGAAAGGAACGTGATTATTATGGAAAAGGAAGTACAGAATAATACACTTATTAAATCTAAGGGAATTGCATCAGTTAAGATTGCTGATGATGTGGTATCCAAGATTGCCGCACTTGCTGCACTTGAGGTTGACGGTGTGAGTGCAATGGCAGGCAATTATACAAGCGAGAATATAGAGAAGGCCAGCCCTAAGAATATTTTGAAGAGCTCCAAGATTTTTGTAAACGAAGGTAAGGTTCGTGTGGATATGTCAATTCTTATGAACTACAGCTACAATATCCCTGCTACAAGCAAGCTTGTACAGGACAGAGTAAAGAGTTCAATTGAGAGCATGACAGGACTTGATGTTACAGACGTCAATGTTCGTATCGCAGGAATCACAATGCCTGAATAAATACACATAGAGGATATTATGAAAAGATCAGAATTAAGAGAACAGGTTTTTCAGTTACTTTTCCGTGTTGAATTCAACACAAAAGAGGAGATGAGAGAACAGGAAGACCTTTTTATAGAAACAAACGATATAGAGATGAGCGAGTCTGACGTTAATTTTGTTAAGTCTCGTTATGAAAGCATTGCTGACAAGCTTCCGGAGATTGATAAGCTTATTAATGAAGTTACCACCGGTTGGGATACCGGACGTATCGGTAAGGTAGAGCTTGCAATCCTCAGACTTGCGGTCTATGAGATTAAATTTGATGAGTCTATTCCTACAGGAGTAGCAATTAACGAGGCGGTTGAACTGTCTAAGAAATTTGGTCAGGACGGCGCATCCTCCTTTGTGAACGGAGTGCTGGCTAAATTTGCGTAACGTATATACAGTTGAGCAGATAAATTCTTATATTAAAAATATGTTCAGGCAGGATTTCCTTCTTTCATCCCTTACGGTGAAGGGAGAAATCAGTAACTGCAAATATCATTCCTCCGGTCACATCTACTTTACGCTTAAAGATGCGTCCGGAGCGATTTCTTGTGTGATGTTTCGCGGCCAGGCTGCTTCCGGATTGAAATTCAGGATGCAGGAAGGACAGCAGGTTCAGGTCACCGGATCGATTGATGTTTATGAACGCGATGGTAAGTACCAACTCTATGCAGCAAAGGTTGAACTGGACGGAGCAGGTGCTTTATTTGAGCGTTTTGAGAAATTAAAAAAAGAACTCGCTGAACGCGGAATGTTTTCACAGGAATACAAACAGGAGATTCCAAGACATATAAAAAGTCTGGGGGTTGTAACTGCACCTACAGGCGCTGCGGTTCGCGACATAATAAATATTTCAACAAGAAGAAACCCATACGTACAGATTTATCTGTATCCTGCAATTGTTCAGGGGGATCAGGCCAAGGACAGTATTGTACGGGGAATAGAAACGCTTACCCGGATGAATGTGGACGTGATCATCGTCGGGCGAGGCGGAGGCTCCATAGAGGATTTATGGGCTTTTAATGAGGAAGAGGTGGCAGAGGCTATTTTCAATTGCCCTATTCCGATCATATCTGCGGTTGGACATGAGACAGACTGGACTATAGCGGACTTTGTTGCAGACCTCCGGGCACCTACTCCATCGGCGGCAGCAGAGCTTGCTGTATATGAGATAGATCTTTTACTTCAGGATATTGATGCCTACAGGGATATTCTTGTAAGGCGCATGAATGAAAAGATAGAGCGACTGCGGGATAAGGCTGCCAGCGATAAGCGGCTCCTTGAGCATTTGTCACCGGAAGCGAAGATCAGAGATCAGAGGATGCGGGCTGCCCAGAGCACAGAGAAGCTTGAGCGGCTGATGACTGACATATTAAGAGAAAAAAGACACCTACTGGCTGTAGATATAGAAAGACTTAAGGCGCTTAGCCCTCTTGATAAGCTTCAGTCAGGCTTTTCATATATATCTGATGAAAATGGTAAAAACGTAAGAAGCATAGAAGGAGTAAACGCCGGCGACAGGCTTGAAATAAATGTCAGGGACGGCGTAATTGATGCAGAAGTCATAAGTACGGCTGCGAGACATTATAGTTAAAGTATTTACTATATATTGTCAGGGAATAATATTAAATAGAGTTAGGGAATAATATTAAATAGAGTTAGGCAATAATATTATATAGCGCGAAGAAAACATATATTTTTAAGCCTTCCCCCTTCTAGGGGGAAGGTGGCGCGAAGCGCCGGATGAGGGTCACATGACAAAGAAAAACGACGAAAAAGAATTAACCATCGAAGAAGCCTTTGGCGAAGTAGATGAGAAAATAAAAGCACTCGAAAAAAGCGACGTATCATTGGAGGATTCATTTAAACTTTTTAAAGAGGGAATGGATCTCTTAAAGTACTGCAATGATTCAATAGATAAGGTAGAGAAGAAGGTTCAGAAGGTTATGTCAGACGGACAGACGGAGGATTTCGAATAATGCCTGAATTTGTGAGTTTGCTTGATGATAAGGCAGCAGAAGCAGAGGCTGTCATAAAAAAATATCTCCCTGCGGAAGAGGGATATCAAAAGAAAGTAATTGAAGCCATGAATTACAGTGTCATGGCCGGAGGAAAGAGAATCAGGCCTGTTCTCATGATGGAGATGTACAGACTTGCCGGCGGCAAAAATTTGCAGCTTGTTGAGCCTTTCGTGGCTGCTATCGAGATGATTCACACCTATTCACTGGTGCATGATGATCTTCCTGCGATGGATAACGATGAGTACAGACGAGGCAGGAAGACCACACATGTTGTTTATGGGCCCGGAATGGCAACTCTTGCCGGAGACGGACTTTTGAACTATGCCTATGAGACTGCGCTTAAGGTGTTCTATTGCAAAGATGAACTGACACCTTTTGATGGAGATATAAGCGACAGAAGGGCCAAGGCACTTGAGATACTTACAAGAAAAGCCGGAATATACGGTATGGTAGGCGGACAATGCGCTGATATAGAGGCAGAGGGCAAGGCAGAAGCTACCGAAGAGGAACTTATTTTTATACATGAAAATAAGACAGCTGCCATGCTTGAAAGCAGTATGATGATTGGAGCAATCCTGGCCGGAGCTGATAAGGATACCTTGGACAATATAGAGCAGGCAGCAAGAAAAATCGGCGTTGCTTTTCAGATTCAGGATGATGTCCTTGACATAACAGGAGATGAGGCAGCGCTTGGTAAACCGATAGGCTCTGATGAGAAGAATGAAAAGACTACCTATGTAACACTTCACGGACTTGAGGATTCAAAGGCAGAGGTAAAGAAGCTTTCAGATGAAGCTATAGAGATTCTTTCAAAGTTTGAAGGTGCGGATGCATTTTTGATTCCTCTTGTAACATGGATGATTTCGAGAAATAAGTAATGTTTTTAGAGGGAAAAGAATATATCAGATAATCTGACATTATGAGGACGGACATGTTAATTGATAATATCAATAAGCCAAATGATATAAAGAAAATACCTACAGCGAAGCTCCCGGAATTAGCTCAGGAGATAAGGGATTTTCTGATTGAAAAAATAAGTGTTACAGGCGGACATCTTGCATCAAACTTAGGTGCGGTGGAACTTACCATGGCGCTTCATCTTGAGCTTGATATGCCAAAGGACAAAATCATATGGGATGTTGGCCATCAGTCCTACACTCATAAGCTCCTTACGGGCCGTAAGGCTGGTTTTGATAACTTAAGAAAATTCGGTGGAATGAGCGGCTTCCCTAAGAGATCTGAGTCTGACTGTGACTGCTTTGATACGGGACACAGCTCAACCAGCCTGTCAGCAGGACTTGGAATGGTGAGGGCGAGACAGCTGTCCGATGAAAAGTACACCGTTGTTTCCGTTATCGGTGATGGTTCGCTTACCGGCGGCCTTGCATATGAAGCACTTAACAATGCAGCTAAGCTGGATACGAACTTTATTATGGTTCTTAATGACAATGAAATGTCCATTTCTGAGAATGTAGGTGGAATGGCAAAATATCTTAATGTTGTAAGAACCAATGAGGGATACCTGAATTTAAGAGATGATATTTACAACTCACTTAAGAATTCAAGCCCTAAGATGGTAAAGGGAATCAGACGAGCTAAGAACAGCTTTAAACAGCTTTTTGTTCCCGGAATGGTATTTGAAAACCTTGGTATTACTTATCTTGGACCTATTGATGGTCACAATATTTCAGCGCTGAGGGCAGCCATTCGCGAGGCTAAGAAGGTTCGTAAGGCTGTTATGATACACGTGGTTACCAAAAAGGGTAAAGGTTTTGAGCCTGCTGAGAGACACCCCGCGCGATTCCATGGAACGGAGCCTTTTCTTATTGAAAACGGAATTCCGAGGAATCCAAGAACCACAGCAAATTATCAGGATATTTTCAGCACAGTAATGTGTAAAATCGGTGAAAGAGAGCCCAAGGCTGTTGCTATCACAGCGGCTATGTCCGATGGAACAGGCCTTAAGAGATTCAGAAATATGTATCCTAAGAGATTCTTTGATGCTGGAATAGCAGAGGAGCATGCGGTAACCTTTGCAGCCGGACTTGCGGTTGGTGGTTATCATCCTATATTTGCGGTCTACAGCTCATTTTTACAGAGAGCATACGATCAGGTTCTTGAGGACGTGTGTCTTCAGAATTTGCCTGTCACTTTTGCTATCGACAGAGCAGGACTTGTTGGAAGTGACGGTGAGACACATCAGGGAATATTTGATCTGTCATACCTTTCAAGCATGCCTAATATGCATATCATGGCGCCCAAGAATAAGTGGGAATTGTCAGATATGCTTAAGTTTGCAATTCAGTTTGACGGACCTACTGCTATCCGTTATCCAAGAGGAAATGCCTATGACGGATTAAGCGAATTCAGGGCACCTGTGGAGATGGGGAAGGCAGAACCTATCTACAAGGAGAGAGACATAGTACTCTTTGCTGTAGGCAGTATGGTAAAAACAGCAGAAAAGGTCAGAGAGATACTTATAGCTAAGGACTATAACTGCTCACTTACGAATGCAAGATTTGTTAAGCCTATTGATGAGGACTATATCAGAGAGGCTGCCAAGAAGCACAAGCTCATAGTGACAATGGAGGAGAATGTTGCTCCAGGCGGTTTTGGTGATCAGGTAAGACGCTTTATCTGCGATGAAGAGATTGACCTGGTGCAGCTTTGTATAGCTCTTCCCGATGAATTTGTAACTCATGGCTCCTGCGACCAGCTCTATAAAGAGCTTGGAGTTGACGCTGAGTCTGTTGCAAAAAAGGTTATTAGAAAATACGAGGAATTAACAGTAAATGGCTAAGGAAAGACTGGATGTTATTCTGGTTTCCAGAGGACTTGCTCCTTCACGTGAGAAGGCTAAGGCTGTCATAATGGCAGGGGATGTCTTTGTAAACGGACAGAGAGAGGATAAGCCCGGGACATCCTTTGATGAATCAAAAATTACATCACTTGAAGTTAAGGGGGATCAACTCCCTTATGTCAGCAGAGGGGGACTTAAGCTTGAAAAAGCAATGAAGAGTTTTGAGCTTACCCTTGATGGCTTCGTGTGTATGGACATAGGAGCTTCCACCGGAGGCTTCACAGACTGTATGCTTCAGAACGGAGCATCAAAGGTCTACTCCGTCGATGTGGGACATGGGCAGCTCGCATGGAAGCTGAGGTCAGATGAGAGAGTTGTCTGCATGGAAAAGACAAATTTCAGATATCTGACAAGAGAAGATATCGATGATGATCTTGATTTTGCTTCGGTTGATGTTTCCTTTATATCACTTACCAAAATACTGATTCCCGCAAGAAAGCTACTTAAAGATGGTGGTGAGATGGTATGTCTCATTAAACCTCAGTTTGAAGCAGGCAGGGAAAAGGTAGGAAAAAAAGGTGTCGTAAGAGAACCGGAAACCCATGAAGAGGTTATCAGAAAAGTAATCGATTTTGCTGATATAATCGGTTTTAAGGTTTTGAATCTTGATTTTTCACCGGTAAGGGGACCGGAAGGAAATATTGAGTATCTGCTTTATATACATAAGGATGAAAGCAGAAACACAGAGGTTAGTGAGATAAATGAGGGAACAGGCCTTCATATGCTCGCTGATGTAACTGATGCAGGTAACGGTAAGTCTTCAGATTCGGAGATGCAGAAGTTGATTGAGGAGACGGTGAAAAGAGCGCACGGGGAGTTGTAAAAACTATGAAACGGTTTTTCATATTCACGAACAAGAGTAAAGATCCAGAGATGAAGGAAACTGCCAGAATTCGTTCATATCTTGAGGCACATGGAGCAATCTGTGAAGTCGCTGAGATGGAAAGAGCGGTTGATGCCAGTGGCAATAGAGAGTATTTGTGTACGGTACCTGAAGAATCGGAATGCTGCATAGTTCTTGGCGGTGATGGAACCATGCTTCAGGCATCGAGAAATGTTCTTGAAAAAAACATACCGCTTATCGGAGTTAATCTAGGAACGCTCGGCTATATGACCGAGGTGGAGTTATCTGAAGCCGAGAGCGCAATGGATAAACTCCTGAATGATGAATATGAAATAGAAGACCGTATGATGCTTCAGGGGGTTCTGTGTCAGGGAGAAGAAAAGGGCGTTACAAATTACGCTCTTAATGACATCGTTATCGCAAGATGCTCGTCTATTCAGGTTTTCAGTTTTAACGTTTATGTAAATGATATGCCGCTTACAAGCTATCAGGCGGATGGAATAATCCTTTCATCACCCACAGGCTCTACGGCTTACAATATGTCTGCAGGCGGACCCATAGTTGATCCTAAGGCTCAGATATTACTTCTTACGCCAATATGCTCTCATAATGCTAACAGTAGAACCATCTTATTATCTGAAAAGGATAAAGTTACAATAGAGATTGGTGAGGGCAGAGGAGGCTGTATTCAGAAACTTGAAGCATCCTTTGATGGCGGGAAACGGATAATCATGGAGAGCGGTGACCGGATAGAAATATCCCGTGCTGAGCCTGTGACCAGAATACTGAAACTAAGCAGTGAGAGCTTTTTAAATATTTTAAGGAAAAAACTCGTATGAAGAAAAAAAGACAGAGCAAGCTTATAGAAATTATCCAGAATAATGTTATCGAGACTCAGGAGCAGATAGCTGATATGTTAAATGCTGCAGGGTTTAAGGTGACACAGGCGACTGTTTCAAGAGATATAAGAGAGCTTCGCCTTACAAAGAGAGCAACACCTGATGGAAGACATAAATATGTTTATCTTCAGGATAATGCATCTATGAATGATAAATATGCGGATGTTCTTAGAGCAGGATTTATCAGTATGGATAGTGCGCAGAATATTCTTGTTATACGCACGGTATCCGGAATGGCAATGGCTGTTGCGGCAGCAATTGACGCGCTTGAATTTGAAGATGTTGTCGGATGCATTGCAGGTGATGACACCATCATGGCAGCAATACGTACAACTACAGATGTTCAGAAGGTTATAAATGAACTGAATGATATCATTCAGTAAAAGAAAGCTCGGAATAGGATTATTTCCGAGGTGTAGCTATTATCAAATGGATAAACATAAAAATGAACCTGTTCAAGTAAGCTTGAAGGATTTATTTTTATGCTTATCCGCTTGATTTTACAGGATAAGCGTTTTCCTTAGTATGCCCGAAGAAGCACGAAAGGAAAGAGGTAAAAATGTTATACAGTCTACATGTGAAAAACCTGGCGCTCATAAATGAGCAGGAGGTTGAATTCAGAAATGGTCTAAACATTATGAGTGGTGAGACCGGCGCCGGAAAATCAGTAATAATCGGAAGTGTTAATCTGGCACTTGGTGCAAAAGCAGATAGTGGGATGATACGTACAGGTGCAGAATATGCACTTATTGAGCTGACCTTTGGCATAACAAATGAAGCACAGCTTAAAAGCCTGAAGGAGCTTGATATTCCGGTTGATGAGGATGGAACCCTTATTCTCCAGAGAAAGATTATGGAGGGCAGAAGTGTCTGTAAAGCAAACGGGGAAACCGTTAGTGCAAGACAATTGCGGGATCTTTCCAACATTCTGATAAATATTCATGGTCAGAATGATAATCAGGAGCTTTTACACAAAAAGAAACATCTTGAGATTCTTGATAATTATTCCGGCGAGGAACTTGAAAAACTAAAAGAAAAATGTGCCGATTCCTACAGAAAATGGAAGGAAGTACTAAAAAGCCTTGAGGAAACAAACCTTGATGAGCGTGAAAGAGAGAGACAAAAGGATCTTGCAAGCTTTGAGTTTGATGAGATAAATGAGGCTGATCCCCGACCGGGAGAGGATGAAGAACTGGAGACAAAGTATAAGAGAATGGTCAACTCCAGGAAAATTGCGGAGGCAGCAGGCATAGCTGCTGAAGTTACCGGTGCAGGTGAATCAAATGATAGTGCAGCCGATGCTATAGGTAGAGCAGTCAGAGAGCTTTCTTCTGTAAGCAGCTATGATGATAAGGCGGAGGAGCTTCTGGAGCAGCTTTCTGATATCGATAATTTGTTATCGGATTTTAGACATGCTATTTCATCTTATATAGATGAGCTTGAGTTCGATCCGGAGGATTTTCAGCTTACAGAGGACAGACTTAACATCATCAATCATCTTAAGGATAAGTACGGCGGTAGTATTGAAGCAGTACTTGAATACAGGGATGAAAAGGAAAGAGAGCTAAACAAACTTGAAGACCTTGGTGCTTACAGGGAAAAACTCCTTTCAGATGAAAAAAAGCTGCATGAGGAGATTCTCTCTGTATGCAGAAGTATATCAGAGCTTCGAAAAAAGAATGCCGATGCACTTTCAGTGCTTTTAAAGAAGGCACTTGAGGATCTTAATTTTATTGATGTCAGATTTGAAATTGAAGTAAGACCTGATGAAAAAAAAATATCCACGGGCGGTTTTGATGATGTCGAATTTATGATATCAACCAATCCCGGTGAGAAGATAAGACCTCTTGATCAGGTTGCAAGCGGCGGTGAGCTTTCAAGAATAATGCTTGCAATAAAGACTGTTGTTGCTGAGAAGGATGACATTGATACACTTATTTTCGATGAAATTGATGCCGGTATCAGCGGACAGACAGCGTGGAAGGTTTCCGAAAAACTTGGCCTTCTTGCAAGAGGACATCAGATAATCTGCATAACTCACCTTCCCCAGATTGCAGCAATGGCAGACAATCACTATGAGATCGCAAAGGGAACTCAGGATGAAAACGGCCAGGAGAGAACTGTGACCCGGATTCACAGACTTTCTGATGACGACAGAGTATCAGAACTTGCACGAATGCTCGGTGGAGCTCAGATTACAGATTCCACACTCGAGAACGCAAGAGAAATGATGCATCAGGCCGATGCAGTTAAAAGTGCTATATGAAGGTGCCCAAAGGGCGGATGAGGGTTTAAAATGACACTAGACTACGACGACTTACTTAACAGCATAATGGCAAGCCTTGACAGAACCAAGCAGGTAGAAGTCAGCGAAATACCCAACATTGACCTCTACATGGACCAGCTCCTTACCTTCATGGAAGAGAGCCTCAGGAAGTCTGCAAGACACCCAGGAGTTGACAAAATCCTTACAAAGACCATGATCAACAACTATGCAAAGAATGATCTTTTGCCGCCTCCCATAAAGAAAAAATACTCAAAGGACCATATTATTCTTTTGATTTTTATCTATTATTATAAGAATATTTTGTCCTTCAGTGATATACAGACTCTCTTTGACCCTCTGTATAAGAGATTTGGCAAAGATGATGCAGATATAAATTTAAGGGATATCTATACCACAATTTACGATGAGCAGGAAGAGATCGTAGCTACACTAAAAAAGGACATTCAGAGAAAGTTTAAGGTCGCGCAGGAATCCTTTCCCGATGCAAAGGGCGAGGATAAGAATGAACTTCAGATGCTGAATTTTGTCTCTCTGCTCGCATATGATGTTTTCATGAAGATGCTTCTTATCGAAAACATAATTGATCATATCGATGAGGAGCGAAATCCCGGACAGCAAGGGAAGGATTCAAAAAAGAGAAAGAAATAAAGAATTCAACTTAAGAGAAAGAAATAAAGAATT
>NZ_KE384138.1:0-26438 GCF_000424145.1 Butyrivibrio sp. AC2005 | reverse complement strand
AACTTAAGAGAAAGAAATAAAGAATTTAACTTAAGAGAAAGAAATAAATTAAAGCCTTCCCCCTTCCAGGGGGAAGGTGCCCGAAGGGCGGATGAGGGTACATATTCGAAAGGTAATAAAATTATAAATGAGCATATACGATACACTAAATAGCGAACAGAAAAAAGCGGTTCTGCAGACAGATGGCCCGGTGCTGATACTTGCAGGTGCAGGTTCGGGTAAGACCAGGGTACTGACACACAGAATCGCTTATTTAATTGACGAATGCGGTGTTAATCCGTGGAATATACTGGCAATAACCTTTACAAACAAGGCAGCAGGGGAAATGCGTGAGCGTGTTGACAAAATAGTCGGCTTTGGCTCCGAGAGCATATGGGTTGCGACTTTTCACTCAACCTGTGTGAGAATCCTTCGCCGCTATGCTGATAAACTGGGATATGACAACAACTTCACCATCTACGATACTGATGATTCAAAGTCCGTTTTAAAGGACATCTGTAAGAGGTATCAGCTTGAGACTATGCAGCTAAAGCTTCGCGGAATTCAGACTGCTATTTCTCATGCAAAGGACAACTGTGTTGATGCCGGTGAATATGTACAGGCTGCAGGAAATGACTTCAGAAAGCAGAAAATCGCCAAGGCTTATATTGAATATGAGAATACTTTGAAAAAAAATAATGCCATGGATTTTGATGACCTGCTCTTAAATACTGTGAAGCTTTTTCAGAAGGAACCCGAAATCCTTGCGCAGTACCAGGAGCGCTTCCGCTATATCATGGTGGATGAGTATCAGGATACCAATAACGTACAGTTTGAATTTATAAGACTCCTTGCTGACAGATATAAAAACCTCTGCGTAGTCGGTGACGATGATCAAAGTATCTACAGATTCCGAGGTGCTAATATCAGGAATATTCTTGATTTTGAAAAAGTGTATCCGGAAGCTACTGTCATAAAGCTTGAGCAGAACTACAGATCTACACAGAGTATTCTTGATGCGGCAAATGCTGTTATAAAAAATAACTATGGACGTAAGGATAAAGCGCTCTGGACTGATGAAGGAAAAGGTGAGCTTGTTAAACTTAAACAGGTTAACCAGGCACCCGAGGAGGCTGAGTACATTGCTTCCGATATATGTAAGCTCAAGAAGACAGGAAAAGCGAACTACAGAGATATAGCTGTTCTTTACAGAACCAATGCACAGTCACGTCTTATAGAAGAGCGCTTTGTATATGAGGGAATACCATATGACCTGGTAGGCGGGGTGAATTTCTATGGAAGACGCGAGATAAAGGACCTTCTTGCTTATCTTAAGACTGTTGATTCTGGCGCGGATGACCTTGCAGCCAGACGAATTATAAATGTACCAAAGCGCGGAATAGGAGCAACAAGCATTTCGCATGTACAGGATTATGCGGACGCTCATAACCTAAGCTTTTTGAAAGCATGCGCAGAGGCTGATATGATTCCGGGATTAAATAAACCGGCTCAGGCAAAGATAAAAGCTTTTGCCGAGATTATCAGAGTGTTCAGAGCCTTTTCAAAGGAGGCCAGACTTGATCAGCTGCTGCAGCATATTATCAGAGAGATAGGCTTCATCGATTATCTGTATACTCTTGATGAAGGCGATACCACTGAGGACAATGAGCGTCAGCAGAACGTAGACGAACTTATATCCAAGATGGCAGCTTATGAGGAAAAAGAGGATGAACCTACACTTACGGGATTCCTTGAGGAAGTAGCTCTTGTTGCTGATATTGATAATGTATCAGACGATGATGACAAGGTACTTCTGATGACTCTCCATAGTGCTAAGGGTCTGGAGTTTGATCATGTCTATCTTGCTGGAATGGAGGAGAATGTTTTCCCAAGCTATATGACGCTCATGAATGAGGACAATGATCCTGAGGGACTCGAAGAAGAGAGAAGACTCGCATATGTTGGAATAACCAGAGCTAAAAAGCATCTGACTCTCACCTGCGCAAAGAGCAGAATGAACCGTGGCCAGATTGAATATAACCGCATAAGCAGATTTGTTACAGAGATTCCTGAGAATCTGTTGGAAAAAGTAGGATTTGCAGAGAGTACTTATCAGTTTGACGGCGGAGAATCAATAGATGATGATGACGACATCGATATTGATACAGGCAGAATTTTCAAAAAGAAGATGGACTTTTCAAAACCAGCATATGGTATGAATGCCCAAAGTTCACCTCTTAAGAGAAGTGCTTACGGTGGCACCTCTGCGGCAGTTCAGCCCGCATATGGCAGACCTGTTGCAAAGGCTGCACCTCCCAAAAAGAGAGCGGTACCTAAGGATAAGCCTTTCATCGCCGGAGCCGCAAGTGCACATAGTAAAGCTGCATTAGGAAAACCGGGACTTGCAGGATTGTCCAAAGGCGCCCCTGCTTCAGCTTCATTAAATTACGGAGTGGGTGACAGAGTACTCCATGTAAAGTTTGGACAGGGCACGGTTCTTGATATCGTGAAGGAACCCAGGGACTACAAGGTTACAATAAACTTTGATGATTATGGGCAGAAAATTATGTTTGCTGCTTTTGCCAAGCTTCAGAAGATTAACTAAAAAAAGTATAAACTTTGCTAAATCGATAGAATGTTAAATTGTAGATGATATAATAGATATTGTAATAACTGTAAACTACATCTTGGAAAGGGGAACGTAATGGAAAAGAACAGAATTGAAGAACTTCTTGAAACAGTAAGAATTAACGAACTTTTAGA
This sequence comes from Butyrivibrio sp. AC2005, assembly GCF_000424145.1. Taxonomy (GTDB): domain Bacteria; phylum Bacillota; class Clostridia; order Lachnospirales; family Lachnospiraceae; genus Butyrivibrio. The sequence goes on along the minus strand of NZ_KE384138.1, from coordinate 23,696 downwards.
GAAGAAAGCAGCTGCAAATGCTAAGAAACCGGCTAACATTATTTTATGGTGCCTCGCTGTGTTTGGTGCAATAGCAGCAGTTGCAACAATTGCATTTTTAGTTTTCAATTACATGATGCCTGAGTACGAGGATGATTTTGACTATGACGATGACGATTTCGACGACTTTGATGATGACGATTTCGTTGATCTGGATTTGGAGAAATGAAGAAAAAAGATATTGTAACGGGAAGAATTGTTCGGGTAGAGTTTCCGAACAAAGGCATCATGGAGACGCCTGATGGAAAGGTAATTGTAAAAAATACCCTTCCTGGTCAGAAGGTGTCATGCGTGATTATAAAAAACAGAAATGGCAGAGCAGAAGGCAGGCTCCTCGAGGTTCTCGAAGAGCCTATTGATGCTATCGAAAGTCCCTGCATACACTTTGGAAAATGCGGGGGCTGTACTTATCTTACCATGCCCTATGTCAAGGAACTTGGACTAAAGGAACAGCAGGTAAGAAGAATTCTGAATCCTATTCTGGAAAAGCAGACACAAAGTTATACCTGGGAAGGAATCAAGACCAGCCCGGTGAAGTTTGCATACAGAAATAAAATGGAATTTACTTTCGGTGATGAGGAGATTGGCGGTCCCCTCACTCTTGGCATGCACAAAAGAAATAGCATGCATGACATAGTAAGTGTCACAGGCTGCAGAATCGTCGATGATGATTACAGTCAGATACTCAGCGCGACACTATCATATTTCGGACCTCTGTATAAAGAGGGAAAGATTTCTTTTTATCACAGAATGAAGCAGACAGGATATCTCAGACATCTTCTTGTAAGAAAGGCTGTAAAAACCGGAGATATTCTGATAGACCTTATAACCACGACTCAGGAGGATCACGACCTTTCGGATTATGTAGAATCTCTTCTCACTCTGGAATTATCAGGGCATATCGTGGGAATTCTCCATACGAAAAATGATGCTGTTGCAGATGCAGTTATAGATGAAGGCACATCAATCCTCTATGGTCAGGACTATTTTTTTGAGGAGCTTCTTGGACTTAAGTTCAGGATAACACCTTTTTCATTCTTCCAGACTAACTCCCTTAGTGCGGAAGTACTTTACGGAACAGTAAGAGAGTATATTGACGGGCTCTATGATAATACCACCGAGGATCCCGGTGATAAAATCATATTCGACCTCTATTGCGGAACAGGAACCATTGCGCAGATTATCGCCCCTATTGCCAACAAGGTTATCGGTGTCGAAATTGTTGAGGAGGCTGTTACCGCAGCAAAGGAAAATGCAGCGCGTAATCATCTTCTTGATTGCGAATTCATTGCAGGTGATGTACTTAAAGTCCTTGATGACATAGAAGACAAGCCCAACCTGATAATCCTTGACCCGCCTCGTGAGGGTATTAACCCCAAGGCTCTTAAGAAGATTATCGACTATGGCGTAAAGCATATGATCTACGTCAGCTGTAAACCTACATCTCTTGCCCGTGATTTGGAAATCCTGGCCGAGGGTGGCTATTATGTTCAGAGAGCCGTAGCTGTTGATCAGTTCCCTTGGACAAATCATGTTGAAACGTGCGTCCTCTTGTCCCACCAACAGGTCAAGAAGTCTGTAACCATTGATTATACGCCTGATGGAAGCTACATGGATGGCTTGAACAAGCACGCCACCTATAAAGAAATCAATGAATACGTGCTTGAGAAATACGGTTTTAAGCTCCATTCTGCCTATATAGCCCAAGTTAAACGTGAGATGGGTATAGAGATGGGAGAGAACTACAATCTGTCTAAATCGGACGATTATGAGCCTAGAGAGGTGACACCTGAAAAGCGTGCTGCCATCATAGATGCTTTGAAACATTTTAATATGATTGAGTAACAAAAATGGGAACCCATGACGGGTTCCCAATGTTTTTGACGGATGATTCCAAAGATTTATATGATATAATAACAAACGGTATTATCAAAAAAGATAAAATGTAAACATTTATAGATGAGGGAGATATGGAGAGAAAAACATATTGTGATTATCTCAGATTAATAGCCACATTTGCAGTAGTTGTACTTCATGTAGCTGCTTCAAATTGGTATAGTACGGATGTTAATGGGTTAGAATGGCAATCATTCAATTTTTATGATAGCGTCGTTCGTTGGGGAGTACCTATTTTTGTCATGATAAGTGGTTCCTTGTTTTTAAGCAGAGAAATCTCAATAAGAAAAATTTATAGTAAGTATATTCTTAGAATGGTAATAGCTTTTTTGACATGGAGCATATTTTATGCATTGATGACACCTGAATATTTCGAAAATGGAATGCTTTATGGTATTAAGACACATATTGACGCTATGGTATCTGGACATTATCATATGTGGTTTGTTCTCATGATTATCGGCATTTATATGTGCATACCATTTTATAAAAAAATAATAGCTGATAGTTTTACCATGAAGTATTTTTTGATATTGTCATTTTTATTTGCGTTTATGATTCCATGGAGTATTCAATTATTAAATGATTATTTAGTTGGAAATCACGAACGGTTAGCCAAGCTTGTTAGCGTTGCTAATTCACATGTATCGACAATGAATATGAGTATGGTAATGGGATATTCTTTTTATTTTGTATTGGGATATTATCTTGATAATTTTGAACTAAGAAAAAAATATCGTATACTCATTTATTTTTTAGGTGTTCTTGGATTTGCATTTACTGTTTTGGTGGATTTGAATTTAGCTATAAAGACGCAGCAACCATGTAGTAACTACTATGGTAATTTTCATGTTAATGTAATGCTTGAAGCAATATGCATTCATACATTGTTTAAATATCATAAATTCAAAAATGAGAAGCTCAATTCATTTGTTTTTATAATTTCAGGATATACTTTTGGAGCGTATCTGATACATGCTTTTTTTATAGAAAAATTATCATTACATTTTAACTTTAATACGTTATCTTTTAATTCGGTTGTGTCTGTTCCTATAGTATCGGCAGTTGTGTTTATTTGTGCTCTATTAGTATCAACAGTGTTAAATCATATTCCAATAATAAAGAAATATTGTGTGTAGAGTTTTAAAGACAGTGGAGGAATTCACTGTCTTTTTGCATGTATTCCACTGAGGAAACTTGAGAAAATATCACTTTATAAAAAAAGAAATGAGCATGCTGGCATTTTATTACAATTAAATACTAATTAAATGTGCGTAAACAAGATAAAAACGGTATTTTAATAGCAATTAAATTACTATTTTTTGACATGGGTGGAATAAAAAAGGTATTTAATAGCCTTTAAATGACTATTAAATACCAATTAAAATACAATTATTTGACATTAGCTTCCAAAGAAATCTTCATCATCAGGGATGCTATCAAGAGACATATCCATCTGAGCTACATCATGATTGATTTTATCAATCAATTTCTGAGTATAAGAATCATAAGAAGTGCTCCCAGATGCTTTTTCAGGGACTTTTGAAGGTGTAACTTTACGATGTTCCTTTGCAGATTCTAAAATGCCTAAATTTGGCGCTGAACTTATCTCGGGTACATCTGTCTTAGGTTGCCTCTTAAAAGCCTTATAAGCTTCTTGAGCACGCTCATAAGCATCTAAATCAAAGTCACCATCATCTGATAAGTAAATATATTTATTTTGAGTAGCCCATTCACTGAATTCACGGGCTTCTTCTTCCAGCTCTTTCTTCTCTGATTCAGAGATAGCAGGAGCATCAGAAATAACCTCAGACTCATCATAATAAGCAGTAGCTTGATTATCATTCTGCTTCTCAGCAATCTTTTCATCAAGGGCTTTTGGCATATAATCTCCGCCAAGCTTATCACTTCTGATTTTCCTTTTACCTTTCGGAATCTCATCTTCCGATTTGATTTTGCTAGCATCTTGCATCGAATAAGTGAAATATTCACCATGTCTTTTGAGCGTTCCATTTCTTACAATTGTGACTCCACGGTCATTTAATTTGCTAAAAAAATCATCCCTTGATGTAGCTTCGTTCATTGCAAGTTTGATACGACTTTTCAAATCATCTTCCCAAATGTAATGCGGCGCATCTTCTCCATTTTTGATTGCTTCTTGGTTCTCCTGACGCATCCTTCTAACGTGCCTAGAAACCTTATCTTTTGATAACTTTATTTGGCTCGTTTTCTTATCAAAAATATCCTTATAATCCATATCAACATCGATGTATTTTTTTGCAATTTCATCAGCACCTTTTGCAACATATGTAAATTTAGTTTGCTCATCAGAACAGCCTTTAAAATCTGTCATTGAAACGTTGTTCACAATAATGTGACAGTGAAGTTTTCCACCTTCACCATCATTTTGAACACATATTAAAGTCTGTCTATTTGGGTAATATTTTTCTGCAAATTCTCTAGAAATCTCACCTGCAATAAGAGCAGAGTTTGGGTCTTTTGGGTCTAATTCTTGTTCACTAAAAGAGAGAACAATACGGCGAACTTGATTCTTATTTCTGCTTGAAGCACGAGACCAATATTCGTTCATTTGGTCAGCATAAGAAGGCGGCTGATTTGGAAACATTCCGACAGTAGTTACAAACAAATTTCGTTTCTCATTGTTGTTATGACCTTTACCTTCTTTACCACCTAAAGCATAGTCAATAGCCGCTTTACCAAAAGCAGTTGCTGTTATTCGAGTATACGGCATAATTGCTCACCTACCTTCTTTGTAACTTCTTCGTATCTGTTCATAATAGCGTCTAAATCTTTCGCAGGAAGACAGTCTTTTTTGATTTCTTCTTCCTCAGCCGCTTTCATCGCTATGTCATCAAAATTACTTGAACCTGCATATTTTTTTTCGATATGTTTCAGTTTCAATTCTTGGTTATAATTGATACCAATTCGTTTCAACTCACTGCGAATTCCTTCCATTTCGGAATATAAGGCATATAGTGTTTTGTGATATTTTTCAGCATCATCATGTTCTACAAAATGAATTTTGGGAACATACCACAGAAGCCTTTTATCGACTAAAAGTCTTAAAATTTCAGAGCTACTTCTTCCGTTATTGGCAACTATTATATCTATCACAGACATAATCTCAGGGGAGAGTCTAATGCTAACAGGGACGAGGGTGTTGGTTTCTTTTTCTTTATTATCCATTTCAAAAACTCCTTTCCAAATATGAGCGGTTGGTAAAAAGAGGGCAGAGCACGATTCCAACCGCAGAAAAAATGCAGGTAATGGGTTTGTATACGAAAAACGTATATCAAACCCTCAACCTGCTAGGGGACAGCCCTTTGGGCTTTCCCCTAGAACCCCTTTTAACCGAAAACCGATGTATCTCCAAAAAGGAGATTCCGATCGGTTTTGGTAATTGCAAAAAACACTAGCAGAGCACGAGGGTTGAATTATTGCAGAGCCGAAGTTGGAGCAACAGGTGTTGTAGCATTTTGAGACTTCTGAGGTTCTGCATCTAATTCTGTTTTTGCTTTTGAAAGAATCGAATCAAAGTTTGAAACGATGTCTTTTACAGCTTTTTTGAGAACAGCGTCATCAGCAGAAACTACTTTTTCTTGAAAAGCTTTCTTCTTAAATTCTTTCTCAAAAGCACTTGTAATAATATCAAGCTTCTGACCTTTTAAAGCATCAGCTTGTTCAATAAGTCTAGCGATATCACGCTGCAAATCCGTGTAAGTCTTTTTTGATTTTGACATAATTTTGTACCTACCTTTCATTTGATACTCTGGCTCGTTTGGGAGCCAGAGCGTTAGTTTTTATTCTTCATTTGAATCATCTGTGGAGCCAATTCTTAAAATGCCTCTGTATCTATCTGCTAAAACAGGTATAGCAAGTAAGTCCTTATTTCTGCCTTTATGAGTTGTACTCATCCACTCCTTTAGGTCATACTCAACGATAAGGGGTTCAGGACCATTCATGTTGTTTTGCGAAACTCTGATTTGCTTTCTTTTATCCTCACAAAACCAATTTCTATCATTTCTAATAACTGCTAATAAATCATTAGTGAATGTTGATTTTCCAATGACAGTACCTGATGGATTATTCTTTCTGAACCATGCTGTAAACAGGTCATATAAAAATGGGAATGGAAGCAAATCCCACTTGAATTCATCACGAAGCTCATTCCAAAATTGTCTCACAGGGTCGTTGTACTCTTTATATTCTTCAAGAGCGATTTTGCAGGACTCAGGTTCAGACAACTTATAAAAATTAGTCTCAAGAGCCTTCTTCATTACATACTCAAGAACTTCCTCTCTATGCAGGTAGTCATTCTTAATTTCAGGTATCTCTATACCTGTAAAGCATTTGGTCATTGGAATGAAAAGCTGTCTTCTGAAGAATGAATCAGATTTATCTTTTATTCTTGGCAAGTCATTCAAACACTGAACCACAAAGAGATGAGGTCTATACTTTATTGGGTCTTTATTTTTTCGGTCTATGTAGACCATGTCAGATGTGATAACAGCTTTCAAGTTTGCAGCCTTATCCAAGTAACCTCCAACATCGTTTTCATCAGTTATGATTGCAGATTTTCCTATCAGCTGAGTCAATGCAAACCGTTCTGAAAAATCTGTAAGAGCAATAGAACAATGTGCTTCGTCACCAAGTAGAGAACGCCACATTTCAACTAAAGTTCCTTTGCCATTGGCACCAGTGCTACTCATAAGAAATGCACCCATATTCCATCTAACATGTGGTCTAAGGAGTGCTGATGTAATTTCCCAAAACAGATTTACAATCGCAGGGTCATCATTCAAATCAGACATCCATGTTTCCACTTCCCAATCCTCACCATTTGGCATTGTGATTATGGGGCTTACAGCGTTAGGATTATAATTCACGCATGACTTTGTGAGGAACACATAGTCAGGAGTAAAGTCTTCAAGTTCTTTTGTGTCGTAATGAAAAATGCCGTTATTAACAGCAATCAAATCTTTGTCATCGGTAGCACCGACTATGTCATCCCCAGACATATCAAACAGATAATCTTTAACGATACGTTTGTCTTTTGGTGTGATGCCTTCATCAACAAAATCTATCATTTCATTTACAATCAAATCTTCAGTACGATATAAACCACGATATTTTTCATATTTACCATTTGAAATATTGATGACAACATCATCGATATAAATACCAAAAATGACACCATATTCTGTATCTTCACTTACACGAATTTTCCGTGTTTTGAAAACGAAATTTATAATGCGTGCAACTTGGTATACTGTGATGTTATCTTCCAATTTCCACCAATTCTTTTTATCAGTAGGGAATTCGTTAATATTTCGCTCTTGATATTTTTGATTAGTAATACCAAGTAATTTATTTCTAGCATCTTTGATACTGTTGAGTGATGTGAATTTGTAATTTGATAGGAATTCATTTGTTGCGGCACATATAACATCTAGTTTAGTTAACATCTAATACACCTCCTAAAGTTCGGAGACATCAGCAAGATATCGCTCAAATTTTTCTCGGTGAATAAAATTTTTTTTCTGACCTTTCATCTTCACCACAAAATCACAATCGGGCTTGTTGATAATTGTGTAAAGCTGGTTATAAGCTATACCACTCAAAGCACTCGCTTCAGGTACTGTTAAGAATATCTTTTCGCTGATTCTAACTTGATTTTTTAAACTCATTAGATTGGAGAGTTCATTTTTGTCTTTTTTTGTATTCATAGTGACCTTCCTTTCTGAATTTGATAATAAAAAAAGAGGATATGAACAGTAGTGGTTGTAAGTAACCAACTACTGCCCATATCCTCAGAATTTTTTAAGGTGGGTCTGCGATGCCTTCCACCGTCACAGTTATAAAAGCGTAAAGTATATTTAATTTCTTCTAACATATTATCATAGTATCTAACTGCTTACAACACAAAAATATAAGAAAATTATCTACGTGCTTCTCGTGTCCCACCAAAAAGGGGGGGATAAAAAAAGAAGCGATGAACTAATCACCGCTTCCTAGACTAATGAACTAAACACGAGTCATATAGCCTGAATTCCTATAAATATTTTATCAAAAATCACAGAGTAAATCAATTGAAACACTGATAAAATAAGGGTTTTTCTATATATTTTTAATCGCAAATCACACCTGAAAAAGAAGTGAGATAAAACTGATGTCACCAAATGTCACAAAAATTGTCACCACGATTTTTAGCTGTATTGAATACGTCAAACCCTTGATTTTACAGGCTTTGATGCACTTGTCACCAATGTCACCAATTTTTTTAAAAACTCCAACTATATATATGAAAATCACAGAAAAAATAAAAAAGTTATTTTTTGTGGTGACATTGGTGACATTCATATATTTTTCTTAAAAAACCTTATAAAATCAGGGTTTCTACTTATAAAAGTCGTCACCAAAGCTGTCACCAAACATATTTTTTGTCACCAAAATTGGTGACATTTTGTAGTTTTCGCTCTTTTTTTTTCTGTGATTTTCGATTGGTGGAGCCACTCATCCCTTTACTTTTACTCAAACCTTTCATCTGTGAGATTACAGCCTAACGGCTGCGGTTTGAATCTCAGAACTAAGAATCACAATGAAAGGAATGGTATATCTATATGTCTATTACACATCCACCACCTGAAATTCCATGGTACGAATCCCGTTATTCATCTTTTTCTACTGATAAGAACCAATACGCTCATCTGTCAGTCAGAGAAATCCACGAGGCTCTCAATGCTTCCGTGATAGGTCAGACAGAAGCGACAAAGCAAGCTGCTATGCAGATGTACTTAACACTTCACAATCACAGAAGTATATACGTTTATGCGGGTCACACAGCATCAGGAAAGACCTATATGTTTGAACAACTTTCAAAACTATTTCCAGGGCTTTGCTATGTGATAGATGCTAGTGGTCTTACCGCCGAAGGCATTGTCGGCAATAAGAAATGGTCAAACCTCTTATCACCAATCCAGCCGCACACACATGCTCTTGTAGTTCTTGACGAGATTGATAAGAGCCTTGCATCGCACATAGTTAGTTCAGGAGAGAATATCGCCGCTACAACTATGAACGAAGGATTGAGCATTCTACAGGGTACAATGCTTGAAATATCTTGTGGTAAGAATAACCGCTATACGCTTGATACAAGCAAACTTTCTTTCGCTTTAACAGGAGCGTTCTCAAACACAGCAAAAGACGTAGCCAAAGCTGCATCAACATCAATCGGTTTTGGAGCATCCCAAACAAAAGAATCCGCTTATGAAAAGCCTTTTGATTATGACACGCTCCGAGAACATGGTCTCACAGAAGAATTCTGTGGGAGAATCAACAAAATCATAACGCTCAACAATCTTGATGCATCTACTTATCTTCAAATGCTGAATGATACATCATCAGGTCCAATCCTAAAACTCCAAAACGAATTTAATATCAGATTCCATCTTCCTGATTCTTTGAAAGAAGAAATCGCTACGGAAGCTTTCGAATCACAGCTTGGAACACGATATGTCATTTCACAGCTTCAAAATCTTATAGAAGATTCTATCTATGAAGATGCAGACACAGATTATGTTGAGCATCTAAAGGATGATGGCTTTGTAGATGCCACATACCTTGAAACACCATTTGACTGAGAATACTAAGGAGAATTTAATCATGGAAAACATTATTTCAATCGAATCTATCGTTTCAGCACTCAGAACTAAAAGACCTGACCTTGAAATCAGCGTCAATGAAACCATCAAGAACAAGCAGAAACTTCAGGGAATCACCATCAAATCACCTGCCACTAACATAGCACCGAATATCTACGTCGAAAATTATATAAAAACCTTCGATTCTGTAGATGCTATCGCTAATGCGATACTGAATACATACGAAGAACATAAATGCTTTGATAATTTCAATGTATCTGATATCTTGAATAAGGATTATATCTGTGAGCATGTCTATCCGCTTTTACAACAGGCAAGTGATGAACCGCTAATCAAGATGCCTATTCCAGAGGCATTTCATGGAGCTGAGGCATATCTTGCTATCGTTTCTCAGGCTGATGATGAAAACACCTTCTCGATAAAGCTCACACCGCAGATTCTAGCAACAGCTAATGTAGATATCGAAGCAGACCACCTCTTTGAGCGTGCTCTTGCTAATCTCAAAGAGCAGGTAGTCATCACATCACTCTACGAAACAATCAAGCAGCTGACAGGAATGCCTGATGATTGTGATATGCCATTTCCTTTTGACGAACAGCTTTATGTCATCACCAATAAATCGAAAACTAAAGGTGCATCAGCAATTCTTTGTGATGATATCCTCAGGGATTTTGCAAAGGAGCATAACATTGAGGATGGTTTTTTTATACTTCCATCGAGTATCTCGGAATGTATAATTGTTCTCGACAACCATGAGATGAATATCGATACATTATCTGAGATGGTTCAATCCGTAAATCAAAATGAAGTAGCCAAAGAAGACTGGCTCGCATCTGAAGCTTGGTATTATTCGCTGAAATAAAAAGTGACGCTCTCAGATGCCCACAGAGCAATATTTTGAGCAGTCCACGAAGAAGACTCCACAAAGCCCCTAAAACGCCTAAAATCGGCTTCTAGGGGCTTTAAAGCAAACATATCTCAATGAGCTATAATTTTAGGAGCAAGTATTATGAAAATCAGTTTTTATATCGAGGACGGGAATAATCCCGTCCTTAATGTTCTTCCAAAATCGGAAGGAAACATTCAAAAACTCCGAGAGCAGGTTCAAAATCTTGAAATCGAAAATCCTGCTCTAACCTTTGCGAAAGAATATCGCAAATACGAACATAACGAGCCATCTGCTTTCAGTAATCTGTCTGATGCACAGATTGAGCAGATTGCTAAAATAGCGGATTCTCTTGCAGACCTTTGGAAGACCAAAGAAGAACCTAAAGGTGAGCCAAGAATAAATATAGTAAAATTAATTGAAATTCTTCTTAATATTACAGCTTCTAATATCTGTATTTAATGGGTTTTAATTGCACTTTTCCATATATGGAAATATAATGGTGGTACATGTGAAGCACGTATTAAAAGGAATGATTTTAAATGACAAAAGTAGAAAAGAAGAAGTGTTATTTCTATACAAGGGTTTCAACCGAAATACAGGTGGATGGTTACTCTTTGGAAGCACAATATGCAGAGCTTGAAAGAGAAGCCAAGCACAGGGGCTTTGTTCTCGCTCATCACTATTCCGATGAGGGAAAGTCAGGTAAGAACATCACAAACCGTAGCCAATTCAGACAAATGCTTGATGATATCAAGAATAACAAAGACGGTGTATCATACGTCTTTGTTTTCAAGCTTTCACGTTTTGGTAGAAACGCAGCCGATGTCTTGAACTCTGTTCAGCTTATGCAAGACTACGGAGTCAACCTTCTTTGTGTAAAAGATGGAATTGATTCTGCATCTGCCACAAGTAAGCTTATGATTTCCGTTCTCTCAGCTGTCGCTGAAATCGAACGTGAGAACATCCAAGAGCAGACTATGGCAGGAAGACGACAAAAAGCAAGAGATGGAAAATGGAACGGTGGCTTCGCACCTTATGGCTATGCTCTTGTTGATGGCAAGCTTGTGATAGCCGAAGAAGAAGCCGTTGTGATTCGAGAAATCTTCAACAAGTTCGCTGAAGGAGATATTGGTCTTGGTGGTGTAGCCAAGTGGCTAACATCCAAAGGCTATACCAAGAAGATACGACAGAACGGAACTGTATCTAACTTCTCAGCACACTTTGTGAAGGGTGTTCTTGATAACCCTGTTTACATGGGAAAGATAGCATACGGCAGACGTAAGAATGAGAAAATAGAAGGTACTCGCAACGAGTTCCATGTGATAAAAAATAAAGACTATAACACCTATTACGAGGGCATCCATGAAGCTATTGTTTCAGAAGAACTTTGGTACAAGTGCCAAGAGAAACGTAAGATTACAGGTGTGAAGCATGAGAAAGTATATTCGTTAGAGCATCAGCATGTGCTTAGTTCTATTTTGAAATGTCCTATCTGTGGAGCAGGCATGTATGGAAACATTTCAAGAAAGAAAAAGAAAAAACTTGGTCCAAATGGAGAAACAGAATGGTATAAAGACCAGTTCACATACGTCTGCAAGCACCGTAAGCTAATTGATGGCTATAAATGCGATTTTAAGCGTCAGCCGAATCAAGACAAAATCAATGCTGAAGTCTATGCTATCGTAAAAGAGTTCATACAAAAAGCATACGCAGAATCAAAAGAATCTCTTGATGCTTTCGCCGTAAGCGAAGCTAATGAAAAAATTTCAGAAGTAAATAACAATAGCATTTTAGAAGAAAGAAAAGCAGACTTAGAACGTCTGAAAAAGACTTATGACCAAAAAGAAGCTGCAAAGAACAAATTCTTTGACAGGATGCAAGCACTCGATATCTGTGATGTGAACTATGATATCAAGTTTGATGATTTGCAAAAAATGCAAGATAAGCTTTATATTGAGCTGCAAGAAATTGATAAGCAAATCGCCGAACTCGAAGCTTCGGTAAATGCATCAACTGAAGAAGCAGAGATGTTTGACTATGCTATGGAGTGCTTCCATGAGATGATGGAGAACGGAATAGAAAACTATCCTGACGCTGCAAAGAAAGATTTCTTTAAACAACTGATTGAGAGTGTGGAAATCTTTGAAGATGATAAGGAGCATGGTAGGTGGGTCAAGCACATTAGATTTAAAATACCGATTGCCTATGAGGATGATGGCGATGAAGTGCTTGATTATTATCCTGATGATTCTCGGGACAGTGTATCGCACGTCGAGACGGTAGCTCTGCTGACTAAGGCAAGTACAAATTGATGGCTGAAAAGCTTTAAAATATAAGGATTCTGATAGAAGGCCATAAAAGTTGGGTGTTCTGCCGGAATCCTTTTATGTTGCGGTATCATCAGTCCTATACACTGACTTGGTATAGTCGAGGCTGAATGACTATCAAATGTTTCAACTGCAATATATTAACACGGAGCGCGGAATTGAGCATGGAATCGATTATCGAACCGTTATAGACCGTTATCGAACTGTAGCAGGGGGCTTTATCGGACATGTAATGTGCTATGCTATATATAAGGCTAAGGTGAGTAGGGACTGACTGATTCGTATCGGAAAGGAGGGACATCATGGATAATGAAAATGCATGGAACTTCTGTGTGGCTGGCAACATAGTTAAAATGAGAACAGACGAAAATGGAGTCCTCAGGCATGGTACATCTGGTTTTTCAGGTGGAACCAAAGTGTACTTGCAAGGAAAATTTTGGAATGAGTATCATAGAAATCAAGGGTTGATTGCTGTAATAGGACTGAGTAGAGGGAAACGATATGAATGTCTTTTGGTTCCTGTTGATGCAATAGAGAATGTTCGTTTTCAGAGAGTATTTAATCCCAGAGTAATTGATATGATGGATGATTGGGAGTACGCAAGTGCGTGGTGGCATAGGACAGCAGATGATAAAAGAGAAGCTAAAACCTTTGCGGAGGAATGGAATAAACAAGAGAAGGGTTCGGAAGAATCCTCACATATATCTTTTGAGAGAATTGCATCAGAAGAAGGATGTAGTCCCGAAGAACGTGTTGAGTTTGATTTTACTCCAATAGATAATGAGCATACTAATGATGCACAAGAGTTGAGAAAAAGATTAGATAGTATGAAACTTCAAGGGCGTGTTATTAGTGATATTCGATTCACATCTCATGTGTATAATCTGACCGAGGATGAGATAGGAGAAACACTGTGGAGGGAAACTCGAGGATATCCGAATGATCTTCACAATTATATTTCTAATCCCCAAAATGTAGATGATAATTTTCCGTTTCCAATGTGGTTTGAGATGGATGAACCCTTGCTAATAAGATTTGAGGATGGGGATCAGTTTGAGATTTTTACAGAAGTTGAAGAGTGCTATTATGTTGGGATGAATAGAATTCCTTGGAATGCGAAGGGGAAAGTAAACATTGAGAATGTGAATGGATCTATATTGTTTGACATCATGAAGGGGGCTGTCATCACTGATGTAGAGGTTGTGATGAACAGTTATCCGTCTGGAGAGGAATATATAGGTTCTGTTCGGATAAGGTGGAAGAAGGAAGAAGAGTACTATTTGGTCATAGAGAGTGAATGCCACGATTATATGGGGGTTAGTTTGGAAGAATGTTCAGGCAGAATCATTAAGTGCCCTTTCAGCAAAATCAAGCAAAGTCTGTATATAAGATCTGAATAGTGGCGAAAGAAATGGTAAAAGATATTGTTTTAGATTCTGGCAGAAAATACTGATATTGAGATTAGAGTTTTTCTTTAGTGTGTGCTCTGGACAGACTAATTCTGGCATATATGAACGTCTTATACGCTGAGTTTAGCTGTGCGAGTAGACTGATTATTTATGTATAGGAAGATGTTATGGATAATTCTAAAGGTGTAATATACATTCTTACAAATCCTTCTTTTCCAGATTATGTAAAGATTGGATATACAAGAGACTTGGAGAAACGTATAAAGCAGCTTAATAGTAGTGTAGCAATTCCATTTGCTTTCAGGAAATACGCTACTTATGAGGTTGAAACAAAACTTGCTGATAAGTACCTTCATCATCTCTTGGATCAGCTTGATCCAGATCTTCGCGCAAGAGAGATCATTGATGGCAAGGAACGTAAGCGCGAGTTCTATAAGATGAATCCTGAAAAAGCGTACTCGATATTGAAAGATACAGCAAAAATCTCTGGTACTACGGATAGGTTAAAGAAAGTGACACCAGAGGGACATGAAATAATGGAGAATGAAACAACTGTTGAAATTGATAAAGGAATTACAACATCTGAGCTGGATTTGACTCAGCATCTTGTGTATCCAACCTACAAATTGCGGAATATCACCTCTGATGAATTAGATGAGCCAATTACGGAAAGGTTTTGGACTGATTTAATAAAAAGCTGTGTCAGTGATATACCGACGTTTTCTACTCCGATATCTAACGGATGTTATAGTGCATTTCAAATAACTTGTTATGACAATATTAATCCCAAAGATACCATGGAAATATATATAGCATCAGATAAAGCGCGTGACACTGAGTTTATATGCATAAGTATAGGTAGCGGAGTTGTCAAACCCAGCAAAATAACATCAAATGTTGGAAGTAAAGAGGTGTATAGAAAAAAAGGTTATAGTGAATGCAGAGTATATTTTTCAATATCAAAAGGTGAAGATCGATTAAAAGATGTAAAGTCAGTGATTGATTTTCTAAAGGAGATAATGCATATAGGAGACGATATGAAAAAACAAAGAATGATGAACTAACGGAAAAATAAGTTATTACGCTACTTGTGTGATGTCGGCATGATATTCGACATGATAACTGAATACGGGAATGACCACGAGGAATATGACCTTCTTCCTACGCAGGATGATTTTGACAGATTTTAATCTGAAATATTATTTCAGAAGCAGATATTGTTTAAGAAATAAAAATTCATACTACATATTATTTAATATGGATTTAATAGCATGGAATATTCAGTGATTATAGAATTATTATGCAAAGGTATTGTCTGAAAGGATGGTGCATATTTATGAAGAAAAGGATTTCTGTTCTTGTTATCACATGCATGCTTTTTTGTATTATGGTCAGCAAAATGGCTATCTCGATTAAAGCAGCCAATATAAGCAAAGAGGAGATTAAGCAGGGGGCGGTTTCTGATTTTTCTTACAAAAATGTTATGAGATATCGTGACAAATATGTTGGCAAATATGTTGTTATTCCTATGTGTATCGGTTCAGTAGTGGGGAATACCGATAATGCTATGTTTGATGCTGCTATTATTGAGTATGACGAAACTTACAAGAATAACATTTACTATAATTTTGATGAAGAATTCATAATCAATAATAATAAATATGATAAAAGCTTATCATGGGTGGAAGGTGACTATATCATTGTTTATGGAAAGTATATGGGAATAGCGACATATTACACAACTAATCCTTATACAGATAAACAAGACCCAATAGATATACCTGTTATTGATGTATATTATGATGTTTTGACTGATGATCCATTTGATTCTAGCCTTTATTCAAGCAGCAATTCCACTGGCAATAATAATGCTAATAATAATTCAAATAATAGTAATAATGCTAACAATAATTCCAATAATAGTAGTGAGTATGATGATTACATGGCTAAGTACAACTATTATAATAGTCTGGGAGACAGGTATTATTCAGACGGAACAGAGCTTACAATTGGCTATTATGGGGATCCAGGTGATGATTGGGATGAGTATGTATTATATGGATCAGATGGCGGATATTACGGAAGAGAGTACTTGGAACAGTTTTCTAGTAGTGACCTCAGAATTGCAAGAAATGAGATATATGCTCGTCATGGTAGAATGTTTTCTTCTAGCGATTTGCAGAACTATTTCAACAGTAAATCATGGTATACACCTATTTATTCACCAGAAGAGTTTGATGCTCTCGGAGATTCAGTCCTTAATAAATATGAAAAGGCAAATCGCGATATTATAGCAGCTATAGAAGCTTCCAGAAAGTGACTATGGAATGATGTGTAGTTTTTCTTTGGGAAAGAGGCACTTATGAATAAAAGATTTATACAAATTACTACATGCTTTTTATTTCCTTTATTCCTTTTGGTTGAGACAAAATATATGGTTCAGGCTAACATAAGTCAGGATGATATTATCAGAGGTGCTAATTATGAGATAAATTATGAAAATGTGATGCATTATAGGGATAAGTATATTGGAGATTATATTGTGGCTCCAATGATACTTGGTGCTGATGCTTCTAATGCTGATCATGAGGAATTTAATGCCTATATAATTGATTATTATTCTTCAAAGACTGATTTAAAATACGATGGCTCAAAAACTTTTATTCTGAAGGATATGAGATATGATAAAAGTAGGACCTGGATTGAAGATGATATTATTGTCATATATGGGAAGTATTCAGGAACTGAAACCTATTACACTACAAATCAGTATACGGATAAAAAAGATCCAGTAGAAGTGCCAGTAATAGAGGTGTACTATGATGAAATAACAGATGACCCATTTAATAAATATTATTATATGGATAGTTCATCAGCTGATTTATCAGAGTCATATGGAGATGCTGAAGAATATGGAGATGTAGACTCTGTTATATATCAACGTTACATGGAAAATATAGGAAATAATAGTGTTTCATGGGATTTAACTGTTACAGCACCCGACGGATATGTTAACTTACGGGAAGGTCCGGGAACAAACTACAATATCATTATCCCGATTGAAAATGGACAAATACTTGAGACCTCAGATGCTCTATATAATCAGGATGCGAAATGGGTGAAGGTTTATTTTGCATGTGAAGAAGGATTGTATGAAGGTTGGGTTGCTAAATCGCAGGTAAGTAAATAATTCTAATGAAAACTAAGGCATCAGACTAAACAGTCTGGTGCTTTTTTATGCAATAAAGGAGACAAATGGCGGACAGAATAAAGGGGATTACTGTCGAGATTGGCGGTGATACCACAAAACTCTCAAAAGCACTTGAGAGTGTCAACAAAAGCATACGTACTACCCAGGGGTGCTTAACTGATGTCAATAAGCTCCTTAAGCTTGATCCTGGGAATACGGAACTGTTATCGCAGAAGCAGATGGAAACAGCATTGTCATGATAAATGACATTATCTTTAAGGGTAAGCGAAGCCTGAACTGGGAAGATGTCGAACAGTATCTTAAAGATTATGTGGGAGAGTTTTACTCAATAGCAGAGGATGGAGAAATCATATATATTGGGACAACTCTTCCAGGGGAATATGCCGGATCTGTTTATACCAAGAAGCTGAAAGGTGCGGTTGCTAAAGCTAAGGCAAATGCTGCACAGGGAATACCGGAAATGATTGAAATAGCTACGAATGGGGTGTTCGAAGAAAACAGGAAGAAAAAGCATGGCCGTGATGCTAAGAATGGATGGTATAGGTATGATACTCGTTTTGGATTACCAATCTATGGTGAAGATGATGAAATCACTGGATACAATATTTTTCACGCCAGACTATTGATAAGACATGCAGGCAGTGGGAAGAAATATCTATATGATGTTATGGAAATAAAAAAGAAACGAGCAAGTCCTGTCAGGCCGAAGCCCTACCCGGTGAAAAACCCATTTCTTGATTCTTATCTTAAATAGGTTTGTTACAGTTGTCAACAGAAAAATGGAGGGAGATGACAATTTATGACAAAGACTAAGAAAACTAAGTGTTACATATATACAAGAGTATCCACCGCTATTCAGGTTGATGGATACTCTCTGGAAGCTCAGAAAGAGAAAATCAGAAAGTATGCGGAATACCAGGATATGGAAATTGCAGGCGAGTATTCTGATGAAGGATTCTCAGGCAAGAACATAAAGGGCAGGCATGAATTTCAGAGAATGCTTAATGATATCGAAGATTGCAAGGACGGGGTAAAATACGTCCTTGTTTTCAAGTTGTCGAGATTTGGAAGAAATGCTGCGGATATTTTTAATTCATTGCAGCTTATGCAGGACTTTGGTGTAAACCTTATCTGTGTAGAAGATAGCATCGACAACTCGAAGGAGGCCGGAAAGCTTCTTATATCAATCCTTGCTGCTGTAGCTGAGATGGAGCGTGAGAATATAAGAGTTCAGACAATGGCAGGTCGTGAGCAGAAGGCTCGTGAAGGCAAATGGAACGGAGGTTTTGCCCCTTATGGCTACAAGCTTGTTGAAGGCGGGCTTGAGATAGCAGATGATGAGGTGGAGATCATTAAGCTGATCTATGATCGTTATATTCACACTAATTCCGGTATCAATGGTGTGGCAAGCTATCTTAACAGTCATGGATACACGAAGAAACTTCGTCAGAACAACACCATATCAGGCTTTTCATCCAGTTTTGTAAAGGATGTTTTGGATAATCCGGTTTATATGGGGAAAATTGCATATGGAAGACGCAAGACAGAGAAGAAGATAGGCACACGTAACGAGATGCATGTGGTGGAGCAGTCAGAGTTCCCTATCTACGAGGGTGCTCACGAAGCCATTATTTCTGAAGAGGACTGGAATCTTGCTCAGGCTAAGAGAAAGGAAAATGCATATGTACGGCAGAAGGTTCATGACATTGATCATGCTCACATCCTATCAGGTATATTGAAATGCACGTGTTGTGGCAAAAGCCTCTATGGAAATATAGCCAAGGCTCATAGCAAGGATAACAAGACCAGGTATTATTACTATTGTAAGAATACTCTTGGTGCAACAGGACACAAGTGTACTTTCAGGCTGAACATTGAGCAGAATGAAATGAATAATCTAGTCGCATCCATCATATCAGCAATGGTAAAGGATGATCAATTCAAGAGTGCTATCAAGGAAAAGATTGGAAATGCTGTGGATACAGAGGAACTTGAGAATGAGAAAGATGTTCTCAGGGGGCAGCTTAAGCAGGCTGTTGGCACAAAGAATCGACCGGCAAAGCAGATGGATTGCCTCGATGTTGATGATCCGCACTATGACAGGAAAGTTTCAGATCTGCAGAGCCGTTATGATGAGCAGTATGATATTATAGAGGATATAGAGAACCAGATTGATGAAGTACAGAAGCAGATAGACAGTATCGTGCAGGAAAATCTGTCTGGAACAAGTGTCTACAATCTCCTGCTTGCGTTCAATAAACTCTATAAGGACTTTACCGAAGCTGAGCAGAAGGAATTCATGAGAGCGTTCATTGACAGGATAGACATCTATCCGGAAAAGCCTGCTAAAGGCTGCTGGGTAAAGAATATAGTCTTCAATTTCCCCGTTCCGATAAATGGTAGGAATGTTAGAGAATTGTCCTTGGAAAATGAAACAATACTCGAGACGGTAGCTTTGCTGACAAAGGCTGAACACACTTAAATAGAAAAACACAAGTGGCTTAACGGTGCGCTTTGTGGCTAACGTTAAAAGATGTTAGCAAGCATAGTAGCACCGTTATTTTTATGCCATTTTGAAAGTGTAGAGAAACTGAACTACGAGAAGGTTGAGACGGTGGTACTCCATGAAATCAAAAGTGAATACAGTTTAACGATAGCAAAATGTGCTGGGTGTTTAGTACTGAAATATAGAGTATAATATTGATAGTTTGCAGCGTATGTAAACTGATGCTTAAATAATTTGATTGGAGATATAAATGGCAAAAGATACAACTACAAGCCAAGAATTGTTTTCACACTTATTTGAGGCCTGCAATATATTGAGGGGCCCAATTAATCAGGACGATTATAAAAGTTACGTTACACCCATCCCGTAAATGAATCATCAACCGTTATTAGCAGTAGGAGCTTTCCAGCCCTTAAGGTGTGTGATCTGAACAGCTTCAGGAAACACAGGTTATCGTTCCAATGCAAAGAACTTTAAGCTGATCAATTCTTGAAGATGAATATACCGGAGTAACTAAAAAGCCTCGACAACGTCCGATTGTCGAGGCTTTTTAAAGTGTTTCAAAGTGTAAGAAAATATAATAAAAGCTGTATCAGCAACATGCGGGAAGATGAGGATCGCCGCTGGCTATTGCCTTTGCCTCTTCTTCCGATAACTCCTTCAGGTCATCATCACTGATTCCCTGCATGCGGATAACGATAGTTTTTGCAACCTCATCCGGAATATCATAGCCTAATTCGAATGCAGCTTTCTGACCGGCCTGCCAGGGTTCTATTCTCTCGCTTTCAATAAAACGCCTCATCCCCTCGGAAATTTTGTTGCGTAATATGTCATTGTCCATAAACTCAGAAAAAAACTGCTTTGCGTCTTTCATGTTGTTTTCCTCCTGTTATATCACGATCTGCAATGAGCTTCTTAACGCAGGATGGTTTACAGAGAACCCATCGAAAAGCAACTTCATTTTAACATACGGGATTAGCTAAATCAATTTGATATGATCTTAAGGCCTATTGCAATCATCATTGATAAAATTTATCATGTTATTAGCAGTAAATTATAATGTCTGTTCGTGTTTTAAAGAAAAAAGCCCTTATGTTAGGTGCTGCAAAATCAGTGTTAGGAGGTGCTGAATGTTTTATATTCTGGAAAATGGTATCAAAGTAAAAAAGTGGGCGAGCGGATGGGCCTGTTGCGGCACGGAAGAGGCGAAAAAACCATTTCCACTGAGGCCTAAGGATTATAAACTTTTGAAAAGCTGTGATGGCATGACTGACCTTGCCGATAGTGATGCGTTGCGCGCATGGGAAGCCATGGGTGTGATCCGAAAATGTGAAAAAGGCGAAGCTCAGCTTTCGGAAGGACAGATTCAGGAATATCCAAATAAGCTGAACTGTGTCCTCGATTGGACAATCACCGATCGCTGTAACTACAACTGTCTGCATTGTTTCCATGCAGCGGACAATACTACACTGAAAGATGAGTTTTCCCGCGAAGAGGCCTTTCATCTTCTGAAGGAAGCACAAGTCTGCGGCATTACCCATGTTGAGCTCACAGGCGGAGAACCGACCATGTATCCGTATTTCCGCGATGTTGTTCAGGAGGTTCATGACCTTGGCATGAAGCTGGGATGTGTTGTAACCAATGGCTCGCTGATGACCGAGGAGCTTGCAGCCTTCATCAAGAGGCTTCACCCGGATTGTTTGATTGCGATTTCCTTTGACGGCATTGGAATCCATGACTGGATGCGTCAGCACAAAGGAAGTGAGGAGAGTGCCAAGAATGCCATCCGGATCTGCGTTGCTGCCGGTCTTAAGGTTGTCAGCAACATGAATGTAAACAGAAAGAATCGTGATGTGCTCTTTGATTCGGTCAAAATGCTTTCGGAAATGGGTGTTGACCATCTCCGTATCATAAAGACGACAGAAGTGCCCAGATGGGCTCTTAACTCCGAAGACTTTTCTATGACACCGGAGGAATACTATGATTATTCCATAGAGTTTGCAAAACAATACCGCGAAAGCGGTCTGACTATCCCTGTAAGGCTTTGGCAGGTTCTGGCTCTGAATGGACGTGACAAAATCTACCATATCGTTCCTGTTAAGGCATCCGGCAGCACTTTCTGCGAATATGAAATGATATGCCCTGACATGCTTAAAAAGCTTTCCGTCCAGCCTAGCGGTGAAATAATTCCATGTGCCCCGATGGCCGGAATACTCACCTCAAGAAACATCCACCTTGGCAATGTGAAGCATGACGGTCTGGTTAAGCTGCTTTCTGAAGGTGCGCTGTATGAACAGGTAACCTACACGGTTAAGGATAAACAAAAGGCCAATTCCAAATGTGCCGGCTGTAAGTATTTCAAATACTGTCAGGGCGGCTGTCCTGCCGTGGGATTACTTTTCAATGGCAGTCCTCTTGGTACCGACGATTATAAATGTATGTTCTTTGAAAAAGGGTATTACAAAAAGATCAGTGAGGCCATGGAAGGATGGAAGAATCTGCTTCCACTGACGGAAGCTGAGGAGCGTCTGCTCTCAGGAGAATCGTGAGAGCGCAAAGCACGGAACGCTTCGATATCGACTTTTGACACTCACATCATAATATTAGGAGGCACCAAAGTTATTGATAGTTTCTCAAACAAATTGAGTGGCAAATTTGAGGGTCAATGTAAAGCTGAGCAGAAGGAATTCATGAGAGCGTTCATTGACAGGATAGACATCTATCCGGAAAAGCCTGCTAATGGCTGCTGGGTAAAGAATATAGTCTTCAATTTCCCCGTTCCGATAAATGGTAGGAATGTTAGAGAATTGTCCTTGGAAAATGAAACAATACTCGAGACGGTCTGTTTGATGTCAAGGGTCGAAGGAAAATAGCCGCGAAAGCCCAGTAATACTACGATTTTCGGGCAATCGGGCAAATTCGAAATCAGCCAGACCAAACGCTCTGCGGTAACTTATCCAAGGGCAAATCCGGTCAAAAAGTGTGAGAGTTGAGTTGCTACGATAGATGTCGGGGTAGTTGTGGCTGTGAGATAGATGTCAGGAAATAAAAAATGTTAATTTCGCGTGTCATTTACATTTGAATGGCTAATGTTAATCCGCGTTGCTTGTGGCAACGGTCTGCTGCTCCTACAATGAGGACAACAACTGAAGAAAGGAGGTTATCCTCGATGCTTAATGAGAATATTCAGTCCATAAGAAAGTCGAAAGGACTGTCACAAGAGGAGCTTGCAATTAAGCTGAATGTAGTGAGACAGACCGTGTCCAAATGGGAGCGTGGGTTATCGGTTCCGGATTCCGAAATGCTGATCAATATTTCAGAGATTCTCGAAACACCGGTTAGCGTTTTGCTCGGTGAACCGAATACAGAGATAGGGGTACCCGTTGATGATTTGAAAGTAATTTCTGAAAAACTAGCGCAAGTTTACAAGTTATCTGCCCTGCATCTGTAAAATGTAGATATTTCCTGGCTTCAGGGCACCTTGAGTGTATAGCCTAACTAAATATGTAATAAATGCCCACAAATATACCAATATATGGTATAATACAGCTATAGAGTATATCCTAACTTGTGGAGGCTGTATGGGAACCATAATCAAAAAGAAAATCAAGGGGCAGAATTACTACTACTATGGCGAATCCAAGCGCGTGGATGGTAAGCCTAAAATCGTGAACCAGAAGTATCTTGGTTCCGCAGACAAGCTGCTACAGCTGGCTGCTGATGCGGGTAGATCTATA
>NZ_KE384137.1:624360-719066 GCF_000424145.1 Butyrivibrio sp. AC2005 | reverse complement strand
CAGATCGAGGAATGCTTCAGAATCATGAAAACAGATTTCGCTGCAAGACCTGTCTATATCAGAAGAGATGACAGAATAGAAGCCCACTTCCTGATATGTTTCCTGTCATTACTTGTTTATCGTTTATTGGAAAAGCAACTTGAAAACAAATACACCTGTGAAGAAATCTTGGATAAATTGAAATCAATGAAATTTGCAGACATTAAAGGACAGGGATACATGCCAACTTACATTCGTGATAAGCATTACTGATGCCCTTCATAAAGTATGCGGTTTTAGAACCGATTACGAATTCATTACTAAAGCTGATATGAGAACTATAGAAAAACAAAGCAAGCAAAGGTAATATTACTATATATCAAGAATCACAAAAATAACGCCAAGAGCCTGATGTATTAAGGCTTTTGGCGTCTTTAGTTGGTATTAAACTGTCAAAGACAGGAAAGTAAAAGTGCTATACCTCTTTTTTTCATTGTTACCTCCTAAAACGGTTTTTGTTTGTGAGCTTAGTATATTTTTTGGCCCCTGTGCAAACAAGGCTTAGTATTTTTGAACGGGTGTCTTTTTTGATAAAAAGGCATGCCCAAAAATTGATATCACGTGCCAAATCTTGATTTTATGCGGCTCAAAAAGTGGGTCATAGAAATTTTATTTATCCTCTGAAATGTAATGTGTTACAATGTTTAGCGGACAATTCGGAGGCATACAACTTATGAAAAAGCTTAGTAATCTTTTGGGCGGGAGCATTTTTAAATCAATTTTGAGCTCCTACATTATTATATGCGGAATTATCCTTCTTGGAACAATGGCGGGATATGTTTATAACTACCGTGTACTTGAGAGTAACACGGAGTCTCTTGCTGCGCAAAGAGCACAGATCATGGCTGCAAATTTTGATAAGGAATTTGCCCAGCTCTATGCAAGTATGGATTATATCGCTTCTGACCGTGTTTTGACAAAGACATTAAACAGCACAGAGGAAGAAATGGGAGCTCAGATTCATGAGCTTGGAAGCCTTCGTGAGCTGATTCTCAACAATATCCATCGGAGCACCATCAGAGAGGCATATGTTTATTATAATGACACCAATCTTTTGTTCTCTATATCGTCAAGACTGTGGAATTCCAAGGTGATTAACTCCTATATAAAAAATTTGGGCATGGAACCCGAAGAATTTACCAAAGTCACTGATTTTGAGGGATTGCGCGGAGGCCACATTTTTTCAGATGGCCGCGTGTGGCTCATGGAGAATGTATATGATGACCATTATAAAAAGAAGGCAGTAATTGTACTGGAGTGCCATGTCTCAGAAATTGATATTGGTGAGAAGCCTGAGGACGTTACCGGTCTGACTAACGGGAACTCAGAAATATATGCATCCGATGAGAATCTGCAGAAGACAGCAGAGGACGTTATGAAGGATATGGGAAATAACGGAATCAGCAGCGATGGCTATTACTATGCTTATGCCGGTCTTTCCACGATTCCATGGAGCTGCTTTGTGGGAACACCCAAATCAAGTCTTTTCAGGTCGGTTCGCATATTCTGGCTTATTTTTGCAATAGAATTCATCGGAGCCATAGCCATCATGCTGTATATGTCCTACAAATCGACAACAAGGCTTTGGAAGCCGCTCCAGGAGCTTCTTGATGTCATCAATGAAAAAGAGGACGCGGGCTTCATGGAGACCTTCAAGGGCGTAAACAGCAAGGTTTCAAGCATTATGTCCGAGAATTCTCTAATGCAGAGACATGTATCCACTCTCGAACCATATATGTATGAAAACCGCATAAGACGAGTTTTTGATGGTGATATTAAAACTGAAAGCTCAGTAATAAAGACCTTTGGTGAGTTCATGGAGGCAAACGAGGGCGACAAATGGTCGATGATAATCGTTCGTCCCAAGGATGAAAAGCAGGGAGCGCTTCTTAATGTAAAGGCATCTTCTCCCGCCGACAACGCTGATAAGGATATTATGTCCTTTACACTTAAAAATATCATTGATGAGCTTACGGAAAAAAATGACAGCAGAGTCTACAAATGCAGCGATGATTACCTTATTTTCATGAAAATCGGTTCTGATAATGACAGGGATATTCTTGAAGAAAAGCTGGATGAGATGAGACTGTTCTACAGCCAGACACTGAGGGAGCCTATATATATTCTTATGGGCGAGACCTATGAGAGCTTTGCTGATGTGAGAACGATTTATATGACGCTGAAGGCAGAGCTGGAGTACAGAATATTCTGGCGTGAAGGCTCAGATGCCGATTCTGTCTGGGTTATGAGAACCGAGCAGGCAGACGAGGATATGGTGAACTTCGACGAATATGCAGAGACAGTCAGAATGATGCTGAACTGCCTTGAGACCGGCAATTTCAAGGAAGCCTATCAGATGATGGATACTTATCTTAGCAGGGCATTTCCCCATAACAGAAGGTATCTCAGACAGAATATCTACCGTATGTACGGTCTTGCGGCTATTCTTACCATGTCAATCTCTTACAGGATGGAGAAGGCGGATAAGGAATTTATGGAGTCTCTCGAGTACGAAGAGCGCCTTATGACTGTTACGAGTATGGAAGAGCTTAGAGAGATCAGTAAGGAGCTGTTTTCATCCATTATCGACTATATGGAGGAGAAGGAAAAGGATGGAATCCCTGCCTGGATGGACGACGTTCAGGTCTATATTCAGGAGCATTACACGGAGCAGGGCTTCTCAGTGTCAGGAATTGCTGATGAGTACGGATTTACGGTATCCCATTTGTCCAGAACCTTCAAGAGTGTCATGGGAACGGGACTTCTTGATTATATTCAGAAGCTTCGCGTGGAAAAAGCTAAAGAGCTACTGGAAGAAGGAGCATCTGTTAATGATGCGGCGGTTGGATCGGGCTATCTTGACGCAAAAGCACTGACAAGAGCCTTTAAGAGGTACGAAGGAATCACGCCCGGAGCCTATAGAGACAGCAGGAAATAAAAAAATTGCATATCGATATCAAAAAGTGTCCCCTCTAAAAGAGCAAAAAATCAGCGGGAAAACAAAAGCTGGTTCTTTTAGAGGGGGATTTTTTGTCCTAAGGTGTAAATACGAAAAAGGAACCGCACATGATGTTCTGTTTTCATGACAGATACATAAGGCGGTAATGGTATTTAGAATTAGGAGGGTTACAAATGGCTATTGCTAGGGCATCGTTCACGACGAGACAGGAGACCGGAAAGGCAGTTAAAAGTGCCAGGCCGGCCAGGGAGAGAAAGTATACAAAGGAGGCAATCAGGAAGGATCTTAAAAGGAACTGGAAAAGATATCTCTTGATTGTGCCACTCATTTTATTTTATGTAGTATTCGCTTACATGCCTATGGGCGGTATTCTGATGGCGTTTTCGGATTATAAGCCCAAGTTTGGAATTTTCGGGAGCCTCATAAAGAGATTTGTGGGACTTGAAAATTTCACCGATTTCTTTGGCTCATTCTATTTTTGGAGACTAATGAAGAACACAATCCTTCTTAACGGATGGAGTCTTCTTATCAGCTTCCCGCTGACAATCATACTGGCACTTCTTATTAATGACATTGGAAACAAATATTTTAAGAAGACAGTACAGACACTCAGCTACCTGCCTTACTTCATTTCAATGGTAGTTGTCTGTGGTATCGTAGTTGACTTCTGTAAGACAACAGGTGTACTTGGAACACTTATGACAATGCTTACAGGAAAATCACAGAACCTTTTAGGTGTAGCTTCCTATTGGAGAACAATCTACATTTCATCCGATCTGTGGCAGGGTCTTGGATTTGGAACAATTCTTTATATAGCAGCTCTTTCAGGAGTTGATAAGCAGCAGTACGAGGCAGCAAAAATAGATGGCGCAGGTCACTGGCAGCAGCTGATCCATGTTACACTTCCGGGAATCAGCCAGACCATCATCATCATGCTGATCTTAAGAGTCGGAATGCTTATGGCATCAAGCTATGAAAAGACAATACTTATGTACAATTCACAGATTTATGATACAGCTGACATTATCGCATCCTATGTTTACAGAAAAGGTCTTATGGATGGTGATTACAGCTATTCAACCGCTGTCGGTCTTTTCAATTCAGTGATAAATCTTGTGCTTATCATGACAACCAACAAGCTTAGTCGCAAATACACAGAGACATCTCTGTTCTGATATTAGGGAGGTTTATATAAAAATGAGTTCTATAGCAATTACACCTAAGGAAAACAGGATTAAGAGCAGCTTTTCAAGAAAGGCTTTCGTAGTATTTAATTATGCATTGCTTACAGCGCTGGCAATTGCCTTCATACTTCCTGTAATCCACGTTTTGTTTTCATCAATAAGTGATCCGTACTGGCTCAATACCCAGAGCGGAC
Source organism: Butyrivibrio sp. AC2005 (assembly GCF_000424145.1). Lineage (GTDB taxonomy): Bacteria > Bacillota > Clostridia > Lachnospirales > Lachnospiraceae > Butyrivibrio. The sequence continues at coordinate 714,690 of NZ_KE384137.1, read as the reverse complement.
TGGTTCTTCTTCCTCATGGGATCAACTTTACAGGCTACAAGCTTGTGTTTAACAATTCAGACCTTGTAAGGGGCTTTCTTAACACAATGATTTATGTTACTGCGGCAACAGTCCTTGGTCTTGTTGTGACAATAGTGAGTGCATATGTACTTTCAAGAAAAGATATGCTCTTTGTTGATGCGATAATGATGCTCATTTCCTTCACAATGATCTTTGGTGGCGGAATTGTTCCTTCATATATCATCATGCAGAAGCTTGGTCTTCTTAACACCAGATGGGCCGTTATTTTGCCTGCATGTATTTCGACCTACAACCTTATTATCATGAGAACAGCCTTCCAGACAGTGCCGCCGGCACTTGAGGAATCAGCAAGACTTGACGGAGCAGGAGACCTTACAGTTATTTTTCAGGTGCTTCTCCCTCTTGTTAAGGCAAGCGCTGCTACAATCGCTCTGTACTACATAATCCAGCACTGGAATTCATGGTTCCAGGCTTCCATGTACCTGCAGAATCGTGAGCTTTTCCCGCTTCAGCTTGTACTTAGAGAGATACTTATCGTAAACGACTCCAACACAGCTGCGAGTATGTCTGCCCTCGATGCAGTTTCTGATGCCAACGCCTACAAGCAGCTTGTAAAATATGCAGTAATTATCGTTTCCAGTGCACCTATGCTTGTTGTATATCCCTTCGTAATGAAATATTTCGAGTCGGGAGTTATGGTAGGCGCCGTAAAAGGATGATAATATATTTTTTAAAGCCTTCATCTCTGATATGAGAGTATTATTATAATGCCTTCCTATAGGGAGGAGAGAATAATATTTAAAGCCTTCTCCTTGGGGGCGCTCAACGTCCGGGGACGTTGGTTTAGCGCGGACCGAAGCGGAGCGGAGACAGGTGTCAGCGAAGCTGACGGATGAGGGGTATAAAAGTGACAGGAGAAAACTATGGCAAAAACATGGGATATTGAAAAATTCAAGAAAACTGCCCGCGCGGCAGCTGCAGAAGGCATAGTCCTTCTGAAAAATGATAAAAACGCCCTTCCTTTGGACAAGGGCACAAAGCTCGCCATTTTCGGCAGAAGCCAGATGAATTATTACAAGAGCGGAACCGGTTCAGGCGGCATGGTTAACGTAGACTATGTTGTTGGAATCTACGAAGCGCTGAAGGACTCTAAAAAATATAAGATAAATACAGATGTCCGCAAGGCCTATGAGGAATTCGTTAAGGAGAATCCTTTTGATACGGGAGTGGGCTGGGCAGCAGAACCCTGGTTCCAGAAGGAAATGCCTCTGACGGATGCTTTTGCTAAAAAGGCAGCTGAAGAATCTGAGGTCGCAATTTTTATAATCGGAAGAACCGCAGGCGAGGATCAGGATACTAAAAATGAACCCGGAAGCTACCTCCTTACAGATGAGGAAACAGATGCTCTTAAGAAGGTAAGGAAAGCCTTCGGAAAAGTAATTGTTCTTCTTAATGTGGGCAATATTATTGACATGAAATGGGTAAAAGAGATTGATCCTGAGGCTGTTCTCTATGTATGGCAGGGAGGTCAGGAGGGTGGAAATGCCGTCCTGGACGTATTATCGGGAGATGTTAACCCTTCAGGTAAGCTTGCTGATACAATTGCAGAGAACATTACAGACTATTCCTCAACCGAGAACTTTGGCTCTGATAAGAGAAACTTTCAGGAAGAGGATATCTATGTAGGCTACCGCTATTTCGAGACTTTTGATAAAAAGTCTGTACTTTATCCTTTTGGATATGGTCTTTCTTATACAAACTTTGATATTGCGCTGGGTGAGTTCGAGTATGACGAAACGGACGGAATATCACTTGAGGTTCTTGTTACCAACACCGGTGACAGAGCAGGAAAAGAGGCTGTACAGGTATATTTTGAGGCACCTCAGGGACTTCTTGGTAAGCCAAAGAGAGCGCTTTGCGGTTTTGCAAAAACAGACCTTTTAGAGCCCGGACAAATGCAGTGTCTGGAATTTGATATTCCCAAGTACTGGCTTGCTTCCTATGATGATAGCGGCGTTACAAAGCATAAATCTTCCTATGTCCTTGAAGAGGGCTGCTATAAAGTCTTCGCAGGAAGCGATGTCAGAAGTGCCGCAGAAATCGGCGAGTTTGAAATTAAGAAGCTTGAGGTTATTACCGAGTGTGAGGAAGCTTATGCACCGGTAAAGGAATTTGAGAGACTTAAGCCGGATAGTACTCAGATGGAAGAAGCTGTATCAAAAGCTGCTAATGACGATTTTATATATGGTAAGACCTCTGAAAAGGTTCCTGTAAGAACTCTTGATCCTAACAAAAAGAGAAAGGACAGACTTCCGGAATGTGTACCTTTCACGGGAGATAAGGGATACAAGCTTAAGGACGTTGAAGCCGGAAAGGTTTCAATGGAGAAGTTTATCGCGCAGCTCTCTGATGAGGATCTCATAACGATGATGCGCGGCGAGGGTATGTGTTCACCGAAGGTTACTGCAGGTATTGCAGGTGCTTTTGGCGGCGTAACAGACAGCCTTGCAGACTTTGGAATTCCTGTTGGCGGATGCTCCGATGGTCCCAGCGGAATTCGTATGGACTGCGGTACACATGCTTTTTCACTTCCCAATGGAACATGTCTTGCATGTACTTTTAATGAAGAATTAAATGAAGAGCTCTTTAGATGGGAGGCTCTTGATCTTAGAAGAAACAGAATTGATGCACTCTTAGGTCCCGGCATGAACATACACAGAAGCCCTCTTAACGGAAGAAACTTTGAGTATTTTTCAGAGGATCCGCTTCTTACAGGTAAGCTGGTATCAGCACAGCTAAAGGGACTTCACAAGTATGATGTTACAGGTGTTATCAAGCACTTTGCAGGAAATACACAGGAATTCAGAAGACACTTTGTTGATAATGTGGTATCTGAGAGAGCTCTTCGTGAGATTTATCTCAAGGCCTTTGAGATTGCAGTAAGAGAGGGTGAAGCAAGGGCTGTAATGAGCACCTACGGGCCTGTAAACGGCGTTTGGACATCCAGTAGCTATGATCTTCTCACAACTATTCTGAGAGGAGAATGGGGCTTTACAGGTATTGTAATGACAGACTGGTGGGCAATGGGTAACGATGAAGCCGGAGCTCACGGTGATTATCAGAACGTATCTGCTCAGGTTCGTGCACAGAACGATCTCAACATGGTTAATGCAAGTGCTGCCGATAATTCTAGCGGAGATGACCTTCCGAAGGCACTTAAAGAAGGAAAACTTACCAGAGCTGAGCTCGCAAGATGCGCAACCAATATATGTGAGTTCCTTCTGAAAACACCGGCCTACAGACATATGCTTGGCGAGGAATCAGCCCTTGATAAGGAGCTTGCAAAAGCCATGTCAGAGGATGATGCCAAGCTCCAGGACCTTATTAAACTGACTCTTAATGAGGGCGAGACAGAACTTGATACATCACTTATTGATGTCCAGAAAGGTGCTACAACAGCCTTTGTTGTTACTTCAAAGAGAAAATGCCTTATGGATATGGAACTTGTACTTAGAGCAGATAACCAGCCTGATGTTGCACAGCTTCCGCTTTCAATTTTCCAGGATAAGATGCTGATAAAAACAGTGACCTTAACCGGAATGGATAAAGAATGGCAGACAGTGCGAATCGGAATGAATCCTGCTATTATGAGCAACTTCTATTTGAAATTCTACTTTGCTCAGGGTGGCCTTGAGATTAAGTCTGTAAAGATAATCAAGACCAAGGACCTTGAGGAAGAGTTTAAGAGAGGCATCTCGGAACTTTGATTAGTATTTAAATCTAGTGATTGGGGAAAGCAGAGTGAAAGTATAAAACTTTCATTCTGCTTTTTTTATAAAAAATATATGCCGAAAATCCGCTTATTTTAAGGCTTTATAAAATTTCTTAAATGTTCGTTAATACTAGCTCGATTAAGTTTACTTCTATCCTTAAGAGTGATAATAATAAACTATGGGGGAACATCAAAATCTAATTGGTTATGATAGTTTTTGTGAAAGGAGATCATTCTTATGGGTAAGAGAGTTAGTATCAAGAGAATTATTTCAGCAGCGCTGGCTGTAGTCATGGCAGCTTCGCTGTGCATAATTGCTATGCCTGCATACCGTGCAGAAGCAGCAACCAAGAAGGTATCGGTAAAACTTGGTGATGACAAGGACATCGATATGAAAGTAGGCGCTAAGGTTCAGATCAAGGTTAAGAAGAATGGTTCTACATATGGCAAGAAATCGTGTAAGTATAAAGTAACCGATGGAAAGTCAGTAGTTTCCGTATCCAGCAGTGGTGTGATCAAGGCTAAGAAGTCAGGCGAAGCTGAGATTAAGATTACTGATAAGAACGGTGATCAGGAAGCATACATCTATGTAGAAGTAGGTGGCGGCAGTAAGAATAGTAGCAGTAAAAGTAAGGGCAAGGTTAATAAGATCTGGCTCGAGAGAGCTTCAATCACACTTGACGTTGGACAAGGCTGGACCTGCAAGGTTTATACTGATGAAGAAGGCAGCAATGGCAGAGTTATTTGGCAGAGTGAGAATGCTGACATTGCTACAGTTGATGATCAGGGTAATATCAGAGCCGTAGGACATGGCACAACACGTGTACATGCTCAGAAGGGCGGAAAAGACGCAGCCATCCTGGTTAACGTAAACTGATAGAATACAAAGTTATAATTTAGCTAGTCATAGAAAGCTATATCAGAATTAAGCTGACTATAAAAGCTTATAAATAGGAGATGTTTTCCTTGAGAAAGCATTAGGAAGAAAAAAGTTATAATTTTTGTTACAGACCGCATCCGGTAATAACTTCCGGGTGCGGTTTTATATTAGAAAAAGAAATATCTGTAAAAATATAATATCGCAGGATAACTTATAATATGATAATATATTTTTGCTGATTTAATTGTGTATGTATAAGCAATAAAAATAAGCGGATTATATACATTATAATGATATGTTCAATAACGCAGCAATATATACCTTTTGTAATTGGGTGTTACGTCGGAAAAAGGTTTTAGAGAGAATTGGTGTAATCATAAAATGGTGGTTATTACCAACTGCTGATTTGATGACAAATAGACGTAACTCATTGAGGAAGAGTGTTCTCGTTAGTAGGAGTAATTCAGTCAAAGGAGGAGAAAAAATAGATACTGGGCTACCAGTAAATAGGAGCATTATACCAATAAAATAATATCATTATGAATAGACGTAAAATGCATGAAATATAATTAGTTCTATTCATGAAGATTTACGTCAATAGTTAGAAAAATCCAAGTGTTGGTTAACTGACCAAATTTAGCTTACGTCGAAATTTAAATATGTTCGCGGACAGACGTAATTCATTTAGGAATCGTTATTTTCGCAAGTTAAAATGCATCAGTCTAAAAGTTGAATAATGGATTTGGTGGTCTACTCCTTAAATATCAATTACGTCACTACGAAAGAGTTATAAAATATTGATTGAGGGGTTGGAATGACTATACAAAGACAGAATGCATAGCCGCGAACAACTTTTAAAAGTCAAAAATTTATAAAAATAGGTGGAGGAAATAAAGGTAATATGGCAATTTCAAATTATGTGGAATCAATGATAGATGAAAAGGACTGGTACATCACAAACCTGTCAAATGTGGCTGCATGCCTATGGGAGCAGCTTTATGATGTCAGCTGGGTAGGTTTTTACCTCATGGCAGATAAGGACGTACAGATTACATCAGGCTCTGATATGGAAACACAGGCTCGTGCCATCAACGCAAAGGCGGCTAATACCGAGCTTGTCCTTGGACCATTCCAGGGAAAGGTAGCCTGCACACATATAGCGCTCGGACGTGGAGTATGCGGGGTATCTGCAGCAGAAAACAAAACGCTCATTGTTCCGGATGTCTCCAAGTTTGCCGGCTACATCGCCTGCGACAGTGAAGCAAGATCGGAGATAGTAATTCCGCTTAGAGCAGCTGATGGAACAGTAGTAGGTGTCCTTGACATCGACAGCAACACAGAAGGCCGCTTCACAGAACCCAACGAAGAAAGCGCTGACCTAGAGAAGTGTGCCGAACTAATGTCAAGAATTATTCCTTGTAGTATTTAATTTAAAATACTATGTTTAGTAGAGCTTCCTTTATCAAAAGGCTTATTTGAAAAGAGTAACTTAATATGAATAATAAATAATCTCAAGTAAAGTAATAATTGCATGGATAAGAAATAATATATCGGAAAGATATTTTATAATGTAGGAAAAGACAGAAAAAGAAGGGTGAACCCCATATATTTATTACTTTGCGAGATGTGAACTACGGAGCTAAGACCTATCAATTTCAAGTGCCCTTGCACGCAGAAATTGATGCCCAGGGCTTAGCGGAGTTCTCATTTCAACACGAGCAAATAATAAATATATGGGCTGCCACCCTTCTTTTTCGTCCTCTTACACAATAAAGAAATCCCCGTGACAGAGGCGAACTGTCACGGGGATTTTATATGGAATGGGTTTGTAAGCTAAGTGGTATCAACCCTTTACCGCACCCTCGATCATACCTTCCATAATCTGTTTCTGAGCGATAAGGAAGAGGATGACCATAGGCAGGATTGCAAGAAGTGCAGCTGCCAGGATCAGGTTCCACTGCTTTACGTATGAACCTACGAAAGCCTGAACCGCAACGGGAAGAGTCTTAACGGGACCATTCTGACCAAGCATCATTGAAGGAAGAAGGTAATCGTTCCAGATCCACATACCGTTAAGAATTGTTACTGTAGTAATAACGGGTGAGAGAAGAGGGAAGATTACTTTGAAGAATACCTGCTCAGGTGAGCAACCATCAATTGATGCAGCTTCTTCAAGATCAAAAGGAATTCCCTTAATAAATCCAACAAGAATGAATACTGTCATAGCACCACCGAATCCGAGGTAAGCAAATACGATACCGGGAACGGACTTAAGCATCGGGATACCAACGAACTTTCCGACATCTCTGAAAGTAGAGATAAGAGGAAGCATAACTACCTGGAAAGGAATGATCATTGATGCGATGAATGTAAAGTAAATGATGTTTGACCAAACTGTCTTGTTACGGCAGATAACCCAAGCTGCCATTGAACCAAGTACTGCAAGGAGTACAAGTGACAGGATGGTGATAAGTGCTGAATAACCAAATGTCTGCCAGAAAGTAAAGCTCTTGTTGTTGATAACGTCATTCATGTTCTTAGTGAACTGTGCAAATGATACACCATTAAATCCGATAGGATTTGAAGTGATATCAGCTGACTGCTTAAATGAGTTAACACAAACAAGGAAGAAGGGGAAAAGAACATAAGCAGCGATGATAACAGCAACTATAAGTCTTATTACAACGCTTGAAGTTTTTTCTTTTGTATGCATTATAATTCAACCTCCTTCTTATTAGAAATACGAACCTGTAAAATTGATACACAGGCAAGGATAATGAAGAACAGAACGGCCTTTGCTTCACCAAATGCGTATTCGTTCTTGATAACAGCAGTGTTGTAGATGTTAAGAGCGAGCATCTCAGTACCGTTTGTAAGGTAGTTATCAAGGATATCTACAGATCCGGTACCATTTGTTAATGCAAGGTTAACATCGAACTGTTTGAATGCACTTGTAAGTGTAAGGAATGTACAAATTGTAATAGTAGGAGCAATCATCGGAATCTTTATTTCGAAAAGAGTCTGAAGCGGCTTTGCTCCGTCGATGGCAGAAGCCTCAAGTACGTCGCCGGGGATTGTGTTAAGACCGGTGATATAGATGAGCATTATGTAACCTGCATACTGCCAGATATATACGATAATAATAGCAAGAAATGCTGTTTTGGTATCCGCAAGCATAGAGTACTGGGTATTCAAAAGCTCTGTAACTACATTACTGAAAATGAAGTTCCAAATATAACCAAGTACGATACCTCCGATAAGGTTCGGAAGGAAATAAGCGGCTCTGAAGAAGCCAAGTCCCTTGATTCTGGATGTGCAAAGAAGTGCAAGCAGGAAAGCTACCAGATTAACAAGGATCATATTAAATACTACGAAAAGGAATGTGATGAATATTGACCACAGGAAACTTGCCTGAGTGAACATTCTTGTGTAGTTGGCAAATCCAACTGCGTTTTTAACTCTGATTCCATCCCAGTCTGTAAAGGAATATCCGATACCAAGAACGAGAGGAATGATAACTGTTACCGCAAAAGCAAACAGAAGCGGGAACAGGAAAATGATATTAATAATTGTACGATGGTGTTTGATCGTCGGATAGAAATATAAACCGGCTATGATACCGACAGCTCCAAGCACTAATGTAGCTCCGCGATATGACACACCTGAACCCATGATATCCATCGCCAAAGACCATACAACAAGTGCAACACCGGCAATCAGGAATAGGATTGACATAACTTGCTTACTAGCAGATGGTGTTTTCATAACTTAATCTCCTTTATTGAAGAAGCCTTTTGCTTTTGCCTCATTTGAATAGAAAACCGTTTTTAGTGAAAAACTGAGGCAGAGCATATAGCCCTGCCCCGGTTTTAATTGTTGTTATTAGTTGTTGTAGTAACCAGCAATAACCTTAGAAATCTTGTCTGTGAACTCAGCAGCGTCTGCGATTGTTCCCTTAGCATAGTCAGCGAATACCTGACATGTCTCGTTCTGAAGACCGTCCTTCTTAAGCATTGTGTGCCATCCGCTGTAGTTACCAGCATCGATGTAGCTCTTCATGCTCTTGTAGAAAGGATTTGTTGCTTCATACTGGCAATCATCGAAAGGAGATACAAGACCAGCCTTGTTTACAAGGATATCCTGTGCAGAATCGCCTGCGCACCAGTTGAAGAATGCCTTTGCAGCGTCAACGTTACCGTCCTTGTAAGCTACCCAGTATGACGGAGGTCCAGCGATGATTGTGTTGATGCCATCCTCGAATGCGTAAGGAGCGAAACCAACTTCGAAGCTTACGTCCTCAGGAGATGTTACACACCAGTTACCCTGTGTGATGAATGCATACTTACCATCCTTGAATCCAGCAACCTGGTTATCATATGTACCGTCTACAAGAAGGTTAGGATCTGAATACTTGTTCATCATGCCAATGAACTCAGCGAACTTTGTCATTCTGTCTTCGTCAATCTTACCACCGTCATTAAGCATGTCGATGTAAGTTGTGTCGTCAGCCTTAAGACCGGCGTCAAGATACTGACCAAATACGTGTGTACCTGAAGACCATCCAAGGTTTGCAGGCTCAGCGCACCAACCAAATACAGCTGTGATGCCAAGCTCATCCTTCTTGGAATCAAGTGTCTCACAAGCTTCCTGCCAAGCAGCGGGAGATGTGAGAGAAGCAGGATCAACACCTGCAGCCTTAAGTACGTCAGCGTTATAACCAAGAGCAGTAGCTTCTACTGTATAAGGGAAGCCGATTGTGCCCATGTTTGCGTCAACGAGTTCGAAACCAGTCTTATCTGTCCACTCTTCACCAGCGAGATCAGCAAGCATTCCGTCCCAAGTTGTAGCCTGGTTAGCTTCGATAACGAAGATGTCAGGCATGTTGTCAGCCTGGTACATTTTCTTAAGCTCATCACCGGCACTTGTGTCACCACCGATTGTCTCGATAGAAACCTCATTACCTGTCTCAGTCTTGTAAAGCTCAGCAAGCTCTAAAAGCTGATCGTTGATCTCAGGCTTACCATTAAGAAGACGAATAGCGCCTGCAGCAGCTGTTGTATCAGCAGCTGTCTCTTCTGTAGCAGCCTCCTCAGTGGATGCTTCTTCTGTAGCAGCCTCCTCAGTGGATGCTTCTTCTGTAGCTGTTTCTGCAGTAGAATCAGCTGTGTCTGCAGCAGTGTCGTTGCTTGTGCTGTTTGAACCACCGCATGCTGTCATGCTAAGAACCATTGTTCCAGCAAGAAGAATAGATAATACTTTCTTTTTCATGTTACCCTCCTTATTGTGCACTTTGCTAACCGAGTTATACGATTAGCGGTTACTTTTGCGCATAAGTTTTATGCTGAAATTAAAATATCACGATGACTGGAAAAATACAAGTAAAAAATTCAAAAAAAATCATTAAATATCAATACCTTACGCGCGAAAGCTGATTATAACTGGCTTTGTGCAACATACTCAAAATAATTAATTTTTTATAAAAAAGAGCAATGTGCATGATGGCACATTGCTCAAACGATTTCGACTATTTAACCTGATTCGTTGTGCACTTTGTATACTGGCTGATAAAAACTTCGTTTCCTTAAAACGGGCTTATTGCTTAGCTCGTACAGTATCTCTGATAATCAGTTCCGTAGGAAGCTGGATCTGCTTTGGTGTCTTTTCACCGCGGATACGCTGAAGCAGAGTGGTTGTGGCAACAATTCCTTTTTTCTTGACGTTCTGATGGACAGTAGTAAGTGCGGGACGATGCAGCTGACCAAGAAGAGTATCATCAAAGCCTGCAATAGAGATGTCATCAGGAATACTGAATCCGCGATCCTCCAGTGCACACATAAGCTGTACAGCATAAAGGTCGGAAACACACATGATGGCATCGAATTCTTCCGCCCGATGACAGATTTCCTCAAGAGAGCTCTCAATCTCATCACTGCGAGGCTTTATCTTAAGGAACCAGTTTTCTTCATAATGAATGCCGTTTCCTTCAAGTGCATATTTGTAGCCTGAAAATCTCTCGTAGTCGACGCCCTTCATATTATCGGAGAGGAAAGCAATCTTCTTATGGCCCTGTTTTATCATGTAATTTACCATGTCAAAGCAGCCCTGTCTGTCGTTAAGACCTACATTTATGAAGTGTTTGAGACCCTCTATACTATAGGTATCAATACATACGATGGGCTTTTTATATCTCTCACTGACACGGATACCATCGTTGTCAATCATACCGAATAGAAGAAGTCCGTCCACGTTCCAGGTGGAAACGTGACGCATGATTTCAGCAGTGTCGCTTGATATGTACAACATCATAAAGTAGCCGGCGTTTCTGATCGATTCCTCAATTCCACCAATAAGCTCGGAAACAAAGGGATCCATTAGAAGATTCTCATACTTGTCGGCTCTTGCCTTGAGTGCAACACCGATAATCTTGGATTCGTTCTGCGCAAGATTTCTGGCATTGATATTAGGAACATAGTCGACCTTTTTCAGATAATCTTCAACTATCTTAATTGTAGCCAGAGATACCTCACCTGTTTTCCCGTGTATAACGTTGGAAACAGTGGTTGTACTTAGATTCAGTTGAGCCGCAATTTCTTTAATAGTTATCATAAAAAATCCTTGAAAAAGAAAAAATTAACTTTACAAAAGTTCAAAAATGATTATAGTGTTAAAATATCACAGCGAAAAACCGCTGTCAAAAATTAAAAAATGCACATAATATAAGTAACTTTTGCGTTAAAGTTGTAACCAGGCAATTTTTAATAATTTTTTTTTGAAAGGAACCCAAAATGAACAAAGATTACAACAAGATTAATCCTATGAATGCTGTTACAGCAGATATGGTTAAAGAACTTTCCCAGAAGGACATTCAGATTCCTTCCGATATTCCTCATGGTGATATGCCCGGAGACAAGATTGAGATCGGTGACAGTCATATAGCTAAGGCAAAGACAATTTTCCCTAAGCTTCTTGAGGAGCTTTCAAAGGTTACAGCTTCAAACCCTTATGGCAGAGCAGTAATTACAGTATGCGGTGGTTCAGGTGTAGGTAAGTCTGAGATCGCATCACTTCTTTCTTATATGCTTGAGCAGTCAGGAATTGGCAGCTACACAATGTCAGGTGATAACTATCCTCATCGTATTCCTATGTACAATGATGCTGAGAGACTTCATACCTTCAGACAGTGCGGTATCAGAGGTATGGTTGATGGCGGCGCTATGAACACTGATAACTACAAGATAGTAAAGGAACTCCAGGAGAAGAATGACGATGCTAATGCAGAGCACGTTAAGGAGAATCCCTGGTTTGCATCTTATCTTGATGCTGGTAAGCAGGGACTTGATGCTTATCTTGGAACACCTAATGAAACAGATTTTGCAGAAGTGGATTCTATCCTTGCTGCTTTCAAGGACGGAGCTGATAAGCTTTGGCTTAAGAGAATGGGAAGAGATGAGTCAACTCTCTGGTACGATGAAGTTGATATGACTAAGAAGCAGGTACTTATCATTGAGTGGACACATGGTAACACAGACTGCATGAAGGAAGTTGACATTCCGATCCTTCTTAACAGCACACCTCAGGAGACTCTTGAGCACAGAAGAAGCCGTGCTCGTGATGGCAAGGTCGACAGTCCTTTCACTATGATGGTTCTTGAGCTTGAGCAGAATAAGCTTATGGCACAGGCTCACAAGGCTAAGATTATCGTAAGTAAGCAGGGCGAAATCATAAGCTATGATGAGTATAAGAAATTAATGAACATTTGATTATAAGACCCTCATCCGCCCTTCGGGCACCTTCCCCCAGAGGGGGAAGGCATAAATATAAAGCATCCCCAGGGGGGAAGGCATAAAATATAAAGCATCCCCAGGGGGGAAGGCATAAAATATAAAGCATCCCCAGAGGGGGAAGGCATAATATATATAAAGCATCCCCAGAGGGGGAAGGCATAAAATATAAAGCCTTCCCCTTGGGGGGAAGGTGTCAGCGAAGCTGACGGATGAGGGGAAAAAGAGAGGATTTTATGAGTAAATTTGTAGATAACGGACCTATGCTGAATGCCTACCCGGACAGTTGTGGTGGCACACTTGGTGACATAGTTACCATGCTTGAGAAGGATGAATTCAAGGACACTTTCAGTTCTTTTTATATTCTTCCCAGCATATATAACACAGACCTTGACAGAGGTTTCTCTGTAATTGATTACGGAATCAATAAGGAACTTGGATCCAAGGAGGATCTCGACAGACTTCGCGCACTCGGAATTGACTTAAAGCTTGATTTCATTCTGAATCATGCATCAGTTTTATCTCCCCAGTTTCAGGACCTTCTGAAAAATGGTGAAAAGTCCAAATATGCAGACTTTTTCATCAACTGGAACAAATTCTGGGAAGGCTGCGGCGAGATGACAGAGGAAGGATACATCCAGCCTGATCAGAAATATATTAAGGATATGTTCTTCAGAAAACCCGGACTTCCTATCCTTATGGTACGCATGCCTGACGGTAAGGAGATACCTTACTGGAACACATTCTATCAGGAGGTTCAGTACAGAAGGCCTGACGCACAGGATATAATCTCCGCTGTGGAAGATTATAAGGAAAAGAATGGCACTGCTACTAATTCAGATGAGCAGGGCGGCGGCAGAATGCAGTATATGACTGCCGAGAGAATTGCTAAGAGTGTCTGCGAGGGTCTTGATGAGGGAAAGAAACCTGAGGAAATCGATTTTGGGAAATATGAGGAATACAAGGAGGCTGTTCTTGAATTCCTTGCAAACGGAAGAAAATATTTGGGACAGATGGATCTGAACATTAAGTCGGATCTTGTCTGGGAGCACTATGAAAATACACTTAAAACACTTTCAGGCTATGGAGCTGCAATCGTAAGACTTGATGCTTTTGCATATGCACCCAAGGAACCCGGTAAGAAGAACTTCTTAAATGAGCCCGATACATGGGATGTACTTGAGAAGGTTAAGGGAATTGCTGATAAGAATAGTCTCCGTCTTCTTCCTGAGATTCACGACAGCTATGGCGCCGGAATATATGAGAAGGTTGCAGGAAAAGGATATATGACCTATGACTTCTTCCTTCCCGGACTCCTTATCTATGCAATGGAGCAGAAGAGCGGAGAGGTACTTGCACGCTGGGCTAAGGAGCTCATGGATAAAAACATCAGAGTTGTAAATATGCTCGGATGCCATGACGGAATCCCGGTTCTTGACCTTAAGGGCTTTATTCCTGACGAAGAGATTGAGAAGCTTATCGAGACTATTGTCGGACGTGGCGGTCTTGTTAAGAATCTTCATGGTCAGAAGAATATGTATTACCAGGTTAATTCTACATATTACAGCGCTCTTGGAGCTGATGATAAGAAGATGCTTTTTGCAAGAGCTGTTCAGATGTTTATGCCCGGTAAGCCCCAGGTTTGGTATCTTGATCTGTTTGCAGGTGAGAATGATTATGCGGCAGTTGAGAGAGCAGGCGCAGGCGGACATAAGGAAATCAATCGTACAAATCTCACAAATGAGATGATGGCTGAGATGATGAACAAGCCTGTTGTAGAGAAACAGCTTGAACTCTTAAGACTCAGAAACACAAATCCTGCATTTGGATTTGACTCAAAGCTCACACTTGAGCAGGATGGTTCCGTGCTTAAGTTCATCTGGGAAAAGGATGGAAACAGAGTAGCTCTTAAGGCTGATTTTGCAACCTATGACTACGAGATTGAGCAGTGAAATTTTATTACATAAAAATATAATAATGAGCTATTAAAATTTTCATAGCCATTTTATGAAATGGTTATTTTTACCACAATAATATTTATTTCTGAACGGTAAAATACTCCTAAATGAGACGATTCCCGAAATTCCTTTCGGGAAGGAATGGGGGTATAGATGAAAAATTTTAAGAGCAGACAGCTAAAATCAGCATTGGTGATTCTATTTGCCGTGCTGATTTTTTCTGTTTCAATCCCGGATTTTGCAGGTATCAGAGTTTGTGCAGAGGGAGATTCGGATGTTGCTGTAATCTATGAGGATAATACCGCTATCGAGAGTGATGGTGACGACGATGATGGCGAAGAGGTTGACGAAGAGGGCGATGACCAGAGCGATGACCAGGGTGATTCGAGTGATGATGGCAGTGAAGATTCCGGTGACTCAGATGGTAATTCGGATCAGTTAAGCGGTGAGAGCACTGTTATATATGATAATAGCGACGAGGCCATTGCTGATATAATCAGGGCTATGGAAGAAGACGAAGAAGATGATGACGACATCTTAAAGAAAGAAAAGAATAAGCATAAAGGGTATAAGAAGTGTAGCTGTGTTATTTCGAAAAAAAAGAATACCTATTACAATAAGCTTTCGGTAGGGGACGAATTAAAACTATCGGTTAAGCTTAAAGGGCGTAAGATAAGCTCTAAGAAACTCTCTATTTCATGCAATAAGAAATCCGTGGTCAGCATATCAAAAGACGGAATAATTACGGCTAAAAAAAGCGGAACCGCAAAGATTAAGGTTAAAAATCTGAGCAATAAAAAGGAAAAATGTACGATAATAGTCACTGTGCAGCGTAAGAAGTAACAACTTTTTTACTTGCTAAAACTATAGAAAATATAACAAAATGGTATTGGAGAAAAACACTTCTTCAATACCATTTTTTAAGGAAAGAAAAATGATTGCTAATCTCGAATACTATAAGGTCTTTTACTTTGTGGCAAAATGCGGAGGAATCTCTGCGGCTGCAGAAGAACTGAATATTTCCCAGCCCGCGGTGAGTCAGCAGATAAAGCAGCTTGAGAAAACGCTTGAGGTCAGTCTTTTCAGAAGAACAAGCCGTGGAATGGTACTGACCGGGGAAGGAGAGCTTCTTTTCAGATTTGTTTCCAGGGGATATGAGCAGATGGAGCTTGGTGAGCAGAGACTTAAGCAGGTTCTGCGCCTTGATGCCGGTGAAGTGCGGATAGGAGCAAGCGACATGACTTTGAGATTTTTCCTGCTTCCTTACCTGGAGAAATATCATGAGCTGTATCCGGGGATAAAGGTTTCCGTAACCAATGGTCCCACGCCTGAGACCTTGAACTACCTTGAAAATGATGTGATAGATTTTGGTATAGTTTCTACCTTTGATAATTCAGAGACGAAGGAGGGCGCTGCGGTATCTTCCTATGGTAAGGACTTTTCATATAGAAATGTCCGTGAGATTGAGGACATATTTGTTGCCGGGAGACGGTTTACTTCCTATAAGAATCATATGATCGATTTGAAGGAGCTTGAAAAAATGCCCCTTATATTTCTGGAGGGAGACACTAGTACAGGAAAATATATTAAGAATTTTCTGTCGGAAAACGGGGTTACAATACACCCTGAGTTCGAGCTTGCTACAAGTGATATGATTGTCCAGTTTGCCCTGCGTAATCTGGGAGTCGGATGTGTCGTCAGGGATTTTGCCAGGGAATACATTGAATCCGGAGTGCTTTTTGAGCTTAGATTCCAGAGGATGATTCCAAGGCGCCACATGTGTATTGTTACCGACGAAAACAGACCTATGTCCATCGCCGCCAGAAAGCTGCTTGAGTTGATGATAGATACTGCTTAAAAAGCCTTCCCCCAATGGGGGAAGGTGTCAGCGAAGCTGACGGATGAGGGGATAAAAGCCTGACGTACGAGGGGATAAAAGCCTGACGTACGAGAGATATAAGCCTTAATTATACATATCATAATTAATATCAATTTTACTTATGCATGTTTTTATAGTATAGTAACTATGCTGATGGCATCAAACAACTACCGCCATGCAGCAGAAATGGAGAATAAAATGGTAAAAGCAGTTGTTGGAGCAAACTGGGGTGATGAAGGAAAAGGCAAGATCACAGACATGATGGCTGATCAGGCCGACGTGGTTATCCGTTTCCAGGGCGGTGCCAATGCAGGACACACAATCGTTAATGAGTATGGTAAATTCGCACTTCATACTCTTCCGTCCGGAGTTTTTCACCAGCATATTACAAATATAATTGGTAATGGTGTGGCACTTAACATACCTGTACTTATCGGAGAACTTAAGTCAGTAGTTGAGAAGAACGTGCCTCAGCCTAACCTTCTTATTTCAGATCGTTGCCAGATCGTAATGCCTTATCACATCCTTTTTGACCAGTATGAAGAGGAGAGACTTGGTGGTAAGTCATTTGGTTCAACTAAGTCTGGTATTGCACCTTTCTATTCAGATAAATACGCAAAGATTGGTTTCCAGGTTAATGAGCTCTTTGATGAGGAGCTTCTTAAGGAAAAGGTTGAGAGAGTTCTTGTAACAAAGAATATTCTTTTGAAAGAACTTTATCATAAGCCGGAGATCGATCCCACTGAGCTTCTTGAGACACTTCATGAGTGGAGAGATATGGTTAAGCCTTATGTGGCAGACACATCTCTTTTCCTTGATAAGGCAATTAAGGAAAACAAGACAATTCTTCTTGAGGGTCAGCTTGGAACAATGAAGGACCCTGACCACGGAATTTATCCTATGGTTACTTCTTCATCAACACTTGCAGCATACGGCGCAATCGGCGCAGGTATCGCACCTTATGAGATAAAGGAAATCGTAGTTGTAAACAAGGCATATTCTTCTGCAGTTGGAGCAGGCGCTTTCACATCAGAAATCTTTGGTGATGAGGCAGACGAGCTCAGAAGACGCGGTGGCGACGGCGGTGAGTACGGCGCTACAACAGGACGTCCCCGTCGTATGGGATGGTATGACTGTGTAGCCAGCAAGTATGGCTGCAGACTTCAGGGGGCAACAGATGTTGCTTTCACTGTCCTTGACGTACTCGGATATCTTGATGAGATTCCGGTTTGCGTAGGCTATGAGATCGACGGTGAGGTTACTAAGGACTTCCCTGTAACACATCTTCTTGAGAAGGCTAAGCCTGTATATGAGACACTTCCCGGATGGAAGACTGACATTCGCGGAATCAGGAAGTATGAGGATCTTCCGGAGAACTGCCGCAAGTACATCGAGTTCATCGAGAAGGAAATCGGTTATCCGATCACAATGGTATCTAACGGACCTGCAAGAGAAGACATCATCTACCGCGAGAGTCCTTTTAGCAAATAAGATTAACCTTTAAGTTTATCCCGGCTGTCACTATCGTGGCAGCCGATTTTTGATGCTTGACACTTGGCGATATGAATTGGTAAAGTAGTCGAGGTTGATTTTTTAATCGTAGAATAAAGGAAAAAGAAATGAAAGAAAATAACAATTCAATGTTTAAGAGAGTAGTAGCAATAGTAGGAATTGTCCTACTGGTTGGAATATATGTAGTTCTTCTCTTTGAAGCTATCTCTGGAGAGATGGGTCCTGGAAGTGCGTTTGCAGGCTGCGCTGCGGCAACAGTAGCAATTCCGATTGCGCTGTGGCTGATATTGTGGGTGTACACAGCATTAACGGGGAAAAAGACAGTGGCTTCAGCTGATCCTTATGGCGATTACGACAATAAGGAAGATAAGTAAATTAGAGGTTAGTATTATGGCAATAAATACAGTTATATTTGATATAGGAAATGTTCTTGTTGATTTTCGCTGGGAGGATTTCCTCCGCGATAAGGGCTATGATGAAGAAATGGTTCAGCGCATCGGAGATGCAAGTGTAAGATCCGAGGCATGGAATGAATTTGACAAGGGAGTACTTGACTCTAAGGGAATAATAGACGGTTTTGTTAAAAACGATCCTTCTATAGAAAAAGAACTCCGTGAGGCATTCGCAGATCTTACAGGACTTCTTGGCAAAAGGGAACGCACAATTCCCTGGATTAAGGCACTTAAAAAGAAAGGCTATAAGGTGCTTGTTCTTTCTAATTTCTCAAAGCAGGCACTTGAACCCAATCTGTTCATGAATGAATTCCTCGATGAAGTAGATGGCGGAATTCTGAGCTACAGATATAAAATCATTAAGCCTGACAGAGCGATATTTGAGTTAATTACGGATAAATATGATCTTGTACCGGAAGAGTGCGTTTTCATTGATGATACTGTAAAGAACATTGAGGCAGCTAAGAAATTCGGAATGCATGGTATTGTATTTGAATCATATGAACAGGTTGACAGAGAACTGTCGGATAAAGGCGTTGTGTTTGATATTAAAGAGATTGCATGAAAATAAAGTTAAAAAATGTGTTGACAACATCATTCGTGGGTGTTATTCTATCACAGTATGAAAACAAAGCAGAGGTATCCACTCTCACCCTGCGGCTAGGCTGGCAGCGGTTAATACATTTATAATACGGTTAGGAGATTTGAGATTAACCGGATTTTGTTTGAATGTTCAGTGGATTCTTTTGCGAATCCACTTTTTTATTGTTTCGTTTATTGAATTGGAGGTACAAAACAATTAGCAACAACGATTTATTCATCAATGAACAGATCAGAGACAAAGAGGTTCGTGTAATTGGAGTTGACAATGAACAGCTTGGGGTAATGTCAATTCAGGAGGCAAGGAAGCTTGCAGATGAAGCCGGTGTAGATCTGGTTAAGATTGCGCCTAATGCTAAGCCGCCTGTATGCCGCATCGTTGATTACGGTAAGTTCAAGTATGAACAGCTTCGCAAAGAAAAGGAAGCACGTAAGAAACAGAAGACTGTTGAAATAAAAGAAATTCGTTTGTCTCCTAACATAGATACAAACGATCTTAATACCAAGGTTAACGCAGCAAAGAAATTCCTTGAAAAAGGAAACAGAGTTAAGGTTACTCTGAGATTCAGAGGGCGTGAGATGGCACACATGGGTGCAAGCGTTCACATTCTTACAGACTTTGCTGAGGCACTTGGCGATATAGCTGTTATTGATAAACAGCCTAAGGTTGAGGGACGTAGTATGACCATGTTCCTTACTGAGAAGAAGTAATAGATTGTTTCTCTTCAATAACCCATAGGAGAGTTACATATATAGTAATTGTTCAGACCATTTTTATGGATGATTACACTGCTTAAATTAGCAGAGCATTTAATAATTTACAGCATAGGAGGATTTAGTTATGCAGCACAAGATGAAAACAAACAGATCTGCTGCCAAGCGTTTCAAGGTAACAGGCACAGGTAAGCTGATCCGTAACAAGGCGTACAAGCGTCACATTCTTACAAAGAAGTCTACAAAGAGAAAGAGAAATCTTAGACAGGCAGCAGTAGTTGATGCTACTAATGTTAAGACAATGAAGAAGATTCTGCCTTACGTTTAATCTTAAGAATTATCGTATAAGAGCAGTACCATTTTATCGAAAAAATTTAGGAGGAAACCGAAATGGCAAGAATTAAAGGTGGCATGAACGCCAAGAAGAAGCATAAAAGAGTTTTAAAGCTCGCTAAGGGTTATAGAGGCGCTAGATCTAAGCAGTACAGAGTTGCTAAGCAGTCAGTTATGAGAGCACTTACATCAGCATTCGCTGGTCGTAAGCAGAAGAAGAGAGACATGAGATCTCTTTGGATCACACGTATCAACGCTGCAGCTCGTCTTAACGGTATGTCTTATTCTAACCTTATGCACGGTCTTAAGCTTGCAGAGGTTGAGATCAACCGCAAGATGCTTGCTGAGATGGCTGTAAATGATCCTGATGGATTCAAGACTCTTACAGAGATCGCTAAGCAGAAGATCGCATAAGATCAAGATCGCATAACTTTTAATAATAGCTCCCCTCATCCGGCACGAAGTGTTGGGTGAAGGGATTTTTTTATATATTAGGAAATTCCTCCGGATTTCCTAATATATAAAAAACGCTCCGCTATGGATGCGCACTCGCGCGTATGGTATTTGTTGCATAAATGCAACCGCGCTCGGCGCGAGCATGTTGCAAGCAACATGCTTTTTCATAATTGTTCTAACAGCTTCAACAATTTCATTTTTTGAAAGTTTAATTACCAGTATCTAAACTTTATAAACATACATAAACTCTTACTTAAATAATTATGTAAACCCTTGATTTTTGCTACCTATATGGTTAAAGTACAAGATAGAGAAAGAGGGTAATTTTTTTCTGGTCAGGCAGTTTTATACCCATAGAATCACATATCTTAGAAAACTTGAAAGTTTATTTTAAAATTTGATATTTGGTATTGATTATTTTAACCAAACAATGTATCATAAAAACATAAGATAATGTGTAATATAGTTTCAAATATGATTCAGGGCAAAGCTATCGCAAGGTAGTGACGCAAAGCTAGAGGGTCTGCCGACAGGCAGATAGCCAGCTGCCAGCGCTATGATTGTTTATTGAAGCGTAGAATGATCACTATGATTATTTGCCTTGTTTGATATGGATCAAACAGGGCTTTTTTTATGGAACACAATGCCATATTAAAAGCCTGTGAAGTAGTAAGGAAGTTTGGTATGGCCAGAAACAGTAACGGATTTGAAAAAGCACAGGAATATTTAAAACGACATCTCGTCTTAAAAAGATGGATATCAGTAATGCTTGTTGTAGCACTACTGATAACCACAGCTACTTTTTATGCTATGAATAAAGCGGCATCAGCAGTGACCGAAGAAGGTGCCGATGAGATAGGAATGGTACTGGAAGAAAATTCCGGTGAAGGATCAGACGGTGGAGATGACGGAGTAGTTTTTGCAGATGATGAGGAGGAAAGTGATTCAGAGGAATCCTACGAGGATTCAGACGACGGAGAATCAGAGGAATACACAGAAGAAAGCGCAGAATCTGATGAAAATTCTGAATCAGGGGAAGCAACAGATTCAGAAGAGTATGCAGGATCCGAAGAGAACACAGAGAATATAGAGGGCTCCGAGAATACTGAGAACCAGGAAGGTACTGAAGAAAACAGTAATTCCGAAGAGAATGCAAATCAGGATGAAAACGGCACTAACGAAGAAAATGCTAATCCTGAGGAAAACAGCAATTCCGAAGAAAATGCTAATCAGGAGGGAGATGGGGCTACAGAAGGAAGTGCCAATCCTGAAGAAAATGCTAATCCTGAAGAGGCTGCCAATCCGGAGCAGGCAGAAGGAAACGGTGAGAACGGAGAAACAGAAAATACTGAAAATAAAGAAGGTACAGAAGAGGCCAAGGAAACAGAGGAAAAGGAAATCACTCAGGACATAGTTCTGAAGGTATCCTACGTTGATGAAGAGGACAATATTATAGTTGATCAGGACGAGAATGCATATGCTGATGAAACTGAAGTTGTTTTGGATGAAAGCGTAAAATTTCCTGATGATGCAGCTGAGCTTGAAGGCTATAAATTTGCAAAGGTAAAATTTGATGACCTTGAGATCACGAAGGTAGAAGTAAAGAAGTATCAGTCTGCTGATGGTGCTGAATACACTTACTATGAGTTTATATCAGAGGAACAGCCTTCCTACGATGAATATGAAAAGACTGACGATGAAAAATATGTAACCACAATAAAGGAAGATTCGAACCTTATTTTCATATATGAGAAGGAGGAATCCGAAGAAGAGACAGAGGATGAAGAGAATACTGAAGACTCTGAAGAAAAAACACAGGAAGAAGGCAAGATTACAGAAGAGAATATACCGGAGTCTGTAGATCTTGCAGAGTACGTTACGGAAACTGTCATCGAAAGACAGAAAGAGGACGGAACCTGGGAGGTTATCACAGAAAGCGACATTAAGGCAGGTGATCATCTCAGGATTACTGTTAAATACAGCATGCCCGAGGAGGCAGCGCTTAGCGATGATATCCACATGGATGTACCTGAGCAGTACGGTAACGTTATCTCATCAGAGTCTGAGCTTGATGATGGTAATGGAACCTATCAGGCTACAGAAGATAACAAGATCATTGTTAACTATAGTGATGAGTACAAAAAGGAGAAACTGGTAACAGATTCGGAAGACGGGAATAAGGAGAATACATCCGAAGATAGCGAAAAAGCAGATGAAAATGATACAGATAGCGAATCTTCAGAAGAAAGCACAGTAAACACTGATTCATCAAATGGGAACACATCAAATAGTGATTCATCTGACGAAAACACAGTAAATAGCGACTCATCAAGTGAAAGCACAATAAATGAAGATTCCTCAAATGAAGGCACTTCAAACGAGAATTCATCAAATGAGAATTCTTCAAGCGAGGGCACTTCTGGAGAAGGCACTTCAAATGACAATGCAAAGGCAACAAAAAGCGGGAGCTTTACTTCCGCTTTGCTCTCATGTTTTGCACCAGTTCCCAGGCTTTGGAAATCCTTTTGGGCGAGCTTTACCATTGTAGCTCATGCTGAGGAAGGCAGTACAGGCAATACAGGAAATACTAATGGATCACTTACATTTGAGACGATTGTGGATTCTGCAGACCTCGGAGGAATGAAAATAACCGGAGTTTCTGTTAAGAAGAATCCTACTGTTACATGGAACGCAGATGGAACCAAATCATATTCGGGTGGTACTGAAATTACAAGTGGTACGCAGGTTGATAACGGAGAGACACTTATTTTCAATCTTGATTATATGCTGGAGGTTGGAACAGTTAGTGAAGAAAATCCGACTATAACCTACGCTCTTTCGAAGCATGGAATAACTGTAGAAAAGGCAATATCAGGCTTTGTATATAACAGCAACAATGCAGAGGTAGGAAGTTTTGATATTGATGAAAGAGGCCTTGTGACAATAACCTTCCATGGTGATTTTGCAAAGAATAACAAGACAACTGTAATAGACGATAGTAATTTTTACTTCTATGCAACAGCATCAGCGGAGGGGAACGATGAGATAATTGAAAAAAAATATGACTTTGGAAATAATGTTACATTTTCAGTAATTATTTTAAACAAAAAGAGTCCGGATCTAACACTTAAAAAGGAAATAGTGGAGGATTATTCGCAGGAAACCGGAAAAATAAAATATAAGATTACAATAACCACTGAGAACGGTACAGGAACTGATATTCAGTTTAATGACTGGTTTGAAGTTTATAACAATATACCCACTAACAGAACCTTTTCGCAGGAACTCAGTGATATTGTTAATACTGCAGGTGGCCAGGATGTTGTAGTTGTTAAGAAAAAAAGCGATGGAAGTACGGAAGATGGCTCATCTTATGTATATAAAAAAAATAACAAGGTGTATTTGAAACAGATGGAGCCGGGAGAGACTTACGAAGCAACATATTCGATAAATGTTCCTGAGAGAATAGCTTCTACAACTACAGATCTTAGATTAAAAAACCATGCGCAGGCTTTCTATGATAATGATAAACAACGGGATGCAGAAGTATTTACTGATTTTACAGGCTCTGCTCCATTGATAAAAAAGGAATGCAGCAATGTAAAGAAGTCGAATAGTCAGGTGACCTGGACTATAACCATAAATGAAGGGCATGTTAATCTGAAGGACTATACATTAACAGACCTGATTTACTCCTACGGAACAAACGGATGGACACAGATTACCACACCCTATACAGGGACTCTTACTGTAAAAAGTGTTGATAAAGGTAGTGGCACGTCAGCCGGGACGTTAAGTCAGGGCAGTACAATAACACTTGGAGAAGCAGGATATACCTTCACTCAGGATGACTATTGTAAGTATGAATTAACCTATACATATACTTATTCTGAAGCAAACCTTATATATGGCAGTTTGAAAAATGAAGCACGACTTTGGCTTCAGAATACAAAGACAGGTAATTCTGTTATAGCCGAAAAGTGGATTGGATACCCAAAGCCTTTAAGCAAATCTGCAGAGGGAGTCAGTATAAACGATGATGGTTCTGCAGAGATAACCTGGAAGGTTACACTTAACGCTCCAATCAAAAGAAATGAAGGAAATAACAGCGCGGAATATTGGAGATTTTATGAAAACCTTACTGATGACAATGAGGTTTTCACCTCTTCTGATCTACAAAAATTAAATAATGCTATTAGTAACGTATACAGTGGAAGATATGAGGTATCAACATCAGGCAATAAAACATTAGCTAATGGAATTAGCGGATGTAAAAACATTGAAATCAGGTTTTATGGTGATATAACAGAGACGGTTTCCTTTACATATACTACGACCGGTTACACCGGAGATGGGGACAACACTGTTAGATTTACAAACAAAGCGGCTGCGTATAACAAGGATGTCTATGCTCAAACGGCTGAGCAATCCTATGCACCTTTTATCAAAAAGTACAATGGAAGACTGTCTGCATCCACATCTGAAACAGACTATTACGTTGACGAATGCTATCGACAGGGAATACTTACCTGGATAATTGAGGCTAATATTCCTGCAAACAATAACTATGAGACACTGTATATCATCGACACACTTCCTGAAGGTGTTTCACTTATCGAAAATGGAACCTACAACAAGACATATCTAAACGGACTTGAAGTTGCTGAAAACGCAAAATTTAATGGAGCTGCATCATTAGGAAGTGGGCAGGCTACATATAACGGTGTGACCTATACAAAATCCGGTGATGCGAAAAACATAGTCATCAGTTTTGACGGAAAGGCGGCAGCAGGTAAGAAAATATATTTCAGAGTTCATGCGAAGATAGCTTCTGATTACAATTTTGCATCGGATGAAATAGCTGAATTCAAAAATAAAGTTGTTATAAGCAGGGACAACAGCGGTAATGACAAACTTGGAGAAGCTTCCCAGACTCAGAAGGTTACCAAAACTGAGTATGCTATGACAAAGACCAGTGAATTACCATCTGGGACCCGCGATACCATAGAGTATGTGCTTGATGTTAATCCGGGAGCAGCTGATCTTTTGCAGGGAGGTGATGAACTTACCTTAACAGATGTACTTACTGCAAAAGCGCCCCAGGACTTTACTACATTTTTTGTCCCTGACTCCGCTAAAGTATATGTCGTTAGTACTGATGAAAATGGTACAGAAACTGAGACGGAGCTTTCGACTGCACAGTACTCATATACCATAAGTAGTTATGAGACAACGGCTGCCAGGTATAACAATGGACAAAATGACTTGTTCTTGGTATACAGCACAGTAGTATTTAAGATTCCTGATGAAAAGCATCTGAAGATAAAATACAGATACACATTCAAAAGTGATAATGGCGCTGATGTGGAACTTACTAACGATGCAAAGCTTGAAGGAATAGCAATAGAGAATAATTCGGCCAATAACTCCAGGAGCATGAAGATAAGTGAAGCCGGAAGTAACGCAAATACCAGAGGTATAAATGTATATAAAGTAGATGCCGAGAATTCCGGGACATTACTTCAAGGTGCTGAATTTGTACTTTATTACTACGATGGTAAGGATTGGAAAGAACAGAAGAATAAGAATTCTCAGGATGGAAAATATACCACGGACAAGAATGGATTAGTGCCTGTATCAGACCTTGTCTACAATGTCGGGTATAAATTAGAGGAAACAAAAGCACCTGAGGGATATGCAATAACAAACGAACCAATCTGTTTTTATATTTCGTCAGCAGATACTGAAAAATACAAGATGACAGTTCCGGATGACTTCTTCACGACTCTTGGAGGAAGCGAATTTAAAGCAGGACAGCCAGTATATGTGAAAAATGCCAATAACTTGACATCCATAAACATTAAAAAAGAATGGAAAAATACTGACGCTGCAACAAAGCCTTCATCAATTTTTGTCATAGTGAAAAGAAGACTTGGAAATCCTGTGAATGCTAAAGGTGGTACACAGGCAGCAAACTACTATACAGTAAATATAGACAGTAGAAATCCTAACAACACTATAAAGAAGTACATTGGATTTCCTTCTGTAAAGAGTGGATCAAAGGTAACAGTAACATTTTATAGTCATAAAAATGGTGACTGGTCGGATCTTACAACAGTTACGGAAAATGGCAAAGTAGTTGATTACAGTGGTGAACTGAACACGTCAGGAGTGCAGAAGGTTACAAAAACCTTTACCATAACCGGAAATACAACAATACAAATAAGGAATTCCAATGCGGTTGAGAACAATTCTGCACCGCAAATTAGTGCGGAGGTTTCTTCTCCGGATGTGGGTATTGACGTTGCTAAGAATTCTACAGACTCAGGAGAAGCAAGGGTTGGAGCTGAGGATGCGAAATTCAGGCGGGAAGTTACAATAACTGAAGGTGAGTTATGGAATGCTAATGTAACGAAACTGGATAAATACTATACAGATAAATCCGGTATAACATACGAATGGCTCTACTACGTATCTGAAGTAGCAAGTGTTTATTACACAGCTGAATATTCAGATAACAATAAGCAAGGTATAAATGAAGGAACCATAACAATAACCAATGATAGAAACGAAGTAGAAGCCTATGCTCTGCCATCCACCGGAGGTACCGGAAGGATACCATTTACAATAGGCGGACTTGCACTTGCAACCTTTGCACTTATTGGCGAGGAATATGTAAGGAGGAAACGGAGAAAAGGTAAATAATACTGTTTTCCATATAAAGACAAATAAATATTGAATCCTTTGGAAACGCAGTAAAAATGCGTTTCCAGAGGCTTTGAAAAAAAGTTCAAAACTTGCATATTAACTATTGATTTTTATTTTCAGCTAGTCTATTATAGTCTTGCTGTAAAAATCAAATATAGTTAAGTGAAGAATTTCAGGGCAAAACTACCGCAAGGTAGTGACGCAAAGCTAGAGGGTCTGTTCGTGGGGGATAGACAGCCAGTTGCTGGTGCGCTTAGTAGTATTAAGGAAGCGCATCAATTATATTCTTTTGATGCAAAGCCTTGTTTGAACTCAAACGGGCTATTTTTTTGCCTAAAAATACCAAGGTTCTTGTTAATAATAGTACGAGGGGACTATTCTTAAACATTTCATGTGGGGATGAATTGAAGGAGATTCATGGCACAGAAAGAACTTAGAAAACTAAATAGAAAAGAACTCCTGCAGATGCTTGTTGAGTTTTCTGAAGAGGCTGAAGCTATCAGGGCTCATGAAAAGGAGATGCAGGCACAGTTCGAGAGGGAACGGGAACAGCTCCTTCAGCAGATGGCTGATGAGAGAGCGGATCTTCTTGCGAAATTTGATGCTGAAAAAGCAGAGATGCGTGAGAAGTTCACACAGCAAAAGGCAGAAATTCAGGCACAGCACGCAAGGGAGAAGGCTGCTTATATGCAGCAGGCTGCCATGGAGAGAGCGGCGCTTCTTAATGGCTTTAATGAGGAAAAAGCCGAGATGCGTGAGAAGTTTAACGAGCAAAAGGCAAAAGCTGAGGCACTTTTCCAAAAGGATATTACAGGTCTTAGGGCAAGACATGAGAGAGAATTCAAGGGCTTTCATGCAAGACTTGAGAGGGAAAGGGATGCCCTGCACGCTGAAGAAGAGAAAAAGCTCGAACAGATTGAGAATGCAGGTACGCTTGCAGAAGCGATACTTTCTATAAATGGGTTCTTCGAAGCTGCACAGAAGGCAGCAGTTCAATACGAAGAAACACTTAAAAAGATAGAGGCTATGAAAATTGCAGAAGCCGAGAGAGGCTTTAAGCCTGAGGATAAGGGTGAATCCGAAGCAATGCTGAAGATCAAGAAGCTCTCAGGCGGACTTAAGAAGACTGGAACCAGGAAAAAGACAGTAACTGCCTGGGATGTATCGGAAGATGAGGCAATAGAAGAGCCGCAGACAGAAGTAACAGAAGAGTCACAGACAGAGGTCACAGAAGAGCCGGCTTTAGAAGAAAAGACAGAAGTAGTACAGGCAGTTGAAGAAGAAAAGCCTGAAGAAGTGACAGAAGAAGTACCGGCAGAAGTAGCTGTGGAAGAGAAGACAGAAGAAGTTGCAGAGGAAAAGCCTGCGAAGAGAACCAGAAAGACAACAACCACAAAGAAGGCAGCTACAACCAAGAAAACAACAACTGAAAAAAAGACAACAACTAAAAAAGCAACAACTGCAAAAAAGACAGCAAAAGCTAAGGAAACCGAAGCTGAAAAGAAAACTACAACAACAAGAAAACGTACCACAAAGAAAGCTGTAGAAAACAGTGATAATGTGGAAATAGAGGGAACTGCAGTCTAAAGCTTAATATCAGATGCATAAAAAACTGATATTGTCAAGTACGGATTATGAATGAAAATGTTCATATTTCGTGTCCAAACAATACAAGTTATCACTTATAATATGAGAGCTGCGCGCTTTAAATTTGATAGTTGTAATTTAACAAACTGTCAAATGCGCTCAAATAAAGGGGTTTGAATCATGGAAGAAAAGCAAATTCCATCAAAGGAAGCTCCAAAGGAACAACTTAATAGACCGTCGCTTGATGAACTGAAAAAAGAGCTAAAACGAGAATACAGAAAGCACGACTACAAGAGAACACTTAGAAATACCATAGTGGTAATCATAGTCGTGGCCGCTGTCTCAGTGCTGATATCGAGCTTTTTTATCACAGTGCTTAAGGTTACGGGTGACAGTATGACACCCACTCTTGAGACAGGACAGATAGTAATAGCTAATAACTATTCGGAGTTCGAAGCAGGAGAACTGATCGCTTTTTACTACAACAACAAGGTTTTGGTAAAGCGAGTTGTAGGTTCTCCAGGAGACTGGATTAACATTGACGAGTCAGGAAAGGTTTTTGTTAACGGCGTAGAGCTGGATGAACCTTACATATCTGACCCGAGTCAATATGCAGCAGGCATGGGAGAAGGCGATAAGATTGAATTTCCGTATCAGGTTCCGGACAAGAGATATTTTGTTCTGGGTGACCATAGATCGGTTTCAATCGATTCGAGATCAACTACTGTAGGTTGTGTATCTGCAGAGCAGCTGATCGGTGCAGTATTCTTCAGACTTTACCCGTTTAAAGATTTTGGGGGGATCGAGAGTAAAGTCAGCACCGGAACTGAAAGTATGGAAGAGCCGGATTTACAGTAAAATTGGGCGGAGAAAAGTATAAGGGAAAGAAAAGGAATGAGGAAATTAGATAACAAACGTATAGAGGAATATTTAAAGAAGCACGTTTCCTTGAAGAAATGGGTATCAATTATGCTTGTTGTTGCACTTCTGGTTACAACAGCAACCATGTATTCATTGAATAAGTCTGCAAACGCTTTGTCAGGTGATGAAGCTGAAGACGTGGGAATGGTGCTCGAGGGCGAGAATATTGAGGAACTTGCTTCCGGTAATGATGAAGCCGGAGATACAGACTCTATACAGGATTCTGAAGAAAGTGAAAGCACTGAAGGTTCTGAAGAGGAAAGCTCTGAGTCAGAGAACACAGAATCAGAGAACTCAGAGAATTCTGAAACTGAAAACGCTGAATCAGAAAACTCTGAGACTGAGAATTCCGGATCAGAGAATTCAGAGGAATCTGCTAATGCAGAAGCTACTTCAGAAGAATCTAATAGTGGAGAAGCATCAACAGAAGAGTCAGCTGAGAATAACACAGAATCTACAGAGGGTTCAGAGGCAAATGCTGAGAACGCTAATTCAGAGGAAGGTGCCACAGACCAGACTACTACCGGTGAGACCACAGATGTTGCAGATGCTTCTACAGAAACCTCTACAGAAGATGGTGAAAATACAGATGCTGCTACTAAAGGTGATTCCAAGAAGGATAGCAACGAAGTAGAGCTCACAGAGGATGTTGTTCTTACAGTTTCCTATGTAACAGAGGACGGCGAGAAGATCGCTGATGAAAAGGAGATCAATCTTTCCGAGAGTCTTGATTTTACAACAGAGGCTCCCAAGCAGGAAGGTTATGAGTTTAAGAAGGCTGAGATCGATGGAGTTGAGATCAACAAGATCACAGCTAAGCAGGATGCTAATGGACATAAATATTATGAAGTAACTGTAGGCAGGAGTGTTACAGAATCAGAAGAAACTACTTCTACTGAGAACACAGTAGATGGTGAGTTCACAGACAGAAGTGCAACAGATGAGACACTTTCTGAGACTACAGCTTCTGAGGATACAGCTGCAGAAAGCACAAGTTCAGAAAGTGAGCCTTCAGAGAATACAGCAGAGGAGTTAACTTCAGAAGATAGTTCTTCTAGTGAGACAGCTTCTTCAGAAAGCTCTTCAAGCGATGCTTCATCTGAGGATAGTTCTTCAGACAATACAGCTACAGAAGAAAATAGTTCAAATGACGCAGTTTCTGAAGAGGATACTTCAAGCGAGACAACTTCAGAAGAGGCTTCTTCAACAGTTTCTTTAACTGAGGCAGCTGAGGGTGATGTTGTTGTAATTAAAGAAAACAAGACAGTAGTTCTTACATATAAGTCTGACAAGCCAACAAAGACAGAGTATGTTTATGAGGATGCAAAGGTTCGAGTAACAGCTACTCTTGAATATGCTGATGCAGTGCCGGATGACGCTGAGTTTATTGTAAAGGAAATCACAACAGAAACAGAAGGCTACAATTATGATGCTTATATGAAGGCTCTTAACGATGGTGAAGAGCAGAGTATTAAGAATCACAATGCTATGAATACTATCCTTTATGACGTAGGATTCTTTGTGAATAAGACTGACGAAGAAGGCAACGTTATTGAAGGCGAGAAGGTTGAATATCAGCCTAAGGAAGGAAGCGTAAACGTTAAGTTTGAATTCCTTGACAACCAGATGTCTAATCTTCGTGAGAACACAGAAAGTGAGAGCGAGATTGAAATCAATCATCTTCCTCTATCCGAAAGTGTTAAGGAAAGTACAGATTCTACATCAGAAGCAACTAATATTGACGCAACTGATATTCAGAAAGAGAAGGTTGGAACAGTTAATACTTCTTCAGGAGAGAATGCTGAGATATCAGTAACCAATTTCTCAGTATTTGGCTTTTCTCCTGCGGCAGAAGACAAAGATACATATACATATAAATCAGGTGATAAGACATTAATATATAAAGTAAATAGAGAGAAGGATGCCTTTAGAAACAGTAAATATTTTGATGATTCATTAGTACTTGGTGTTGCAGGTAATTTCCATATTGTTGCTTTTGATACTGCAAATCTTAATGCTCATACTAATGGTAATGTGCTTGCAAAGAATCTTAATGCAGGTTCTAATTTTGGAACCAATAATATGGAGAATGAGCTCTCATATGCGCAAAATATTACTACAGTGAATGAAAATATGGCATCGAGCGAGTCTCATACACTTGCTGTAGGTAATAGTCTTAATGTGGATCTTTATAAGAATGAAAATGGACAGGTAGAGCCTTATTTTTCAATTTCAGGGAAAAAGGTAGCTCATCCTTCCAATATCATTCAGGATGCTGATACTGCTAGTGCTCCCTATATTGATCTTGAGGGTGTTAAGAGTGAAGTACAGGCTATTTCAAATAAGATGGCTGAAGTAAAAGAAAATGTAGATGTTTCTATTACTGAGGATGGTAGTCATAAGACAATAACATATACAGGAATAGGCGGAGCAGGCTACTTGAATTTTACAAGTGCGCAGTGGAACAGTTTTGCTTCAGGTAATAGGCTGGACTATGTTTTCCCAAATGATTATGAGCAACAGGCAATTATTATAAACATTGATTGTTCCGGGAACGATGGAATTCTTCATCCTAATCAGGCAAATGTTATTAAAGTAAATAACCAAGAGCTTTCAACAAAAGAAGAAAAAGATGTTAAGGCAGGACGTGTTGTTTATAACTTTTACAATGCTTCCGGAAAAGAATTTTTCTTGAATGATATTTTTGGTCAGGTGATTGCACTTGGTGCAAAAGTCACTATTACAAATGGTAATGGTAACTTTATTGCTGATACTGTAACTATTAAAGGCGAGACACACAGAAGAGATTTTATAGGTACTACAGAGAAGGGTGCTGTTGTATCAATAAAAGCTAAGAAGACAGTAAATGGTAATGAGCCGAGTGCTGATCAGGTATATACCTTTAAAGCTGAAAGACTTTATTCTTCAGGACAAACTGTTACCGGCACAAATAAAGGAAGTGATATTTCAATAGATGTATCAGAACTTATAGATGACAAGGAAGGTCAATACTATATTCTTCTTACGGAGGAAAAGGGTACAGATACATCCATAGGATATGATGGAACAAGGTATCTTGCGATAATAGATATTAAAAGCAAGAAAGATGGTAATAAGACTATCTATTATGCTGACTCTGTAAAGTATTGCACAGAGGGCTGGAACGAAATTGATGCTGATAAGGTGGTATTTAACAATACTATAAATGAAGAACCTGTAAAGATAAAAGCAGAGAAATATGTTGATGGTTCACTTGCAGGTAGTGACACTACAGGGAAGTTTAGTTTTACACTTCGCATGCTTGATTCAGACGAAAAGTCGTGGAAGAAGGATGCAAACGGAAATGTAAAGACTGCAACAATAACCAATACAGGAAGTGAAATTTCCTATGATATAAGTCCTGCCGAATGGGGAATGACCTATGGTTGGGACTCAACAAAAGCCAGTGATAAAGACTATCAAAAACAGCATACCTATTACTTCATGCTTACTGAGAAGGATGTAGATGGATATGCTAAGGATTCATCCGGTATTCTGATAAAGATTAAACATTATTTAAATGGAGAGGTAAATTACTACAGAATTACATCTGACGAAGTTAAGACGATGGAGTCAAATCCTGGAACAGGACTTTATAATGATCCTAACAGAATTCAGGATAGTAATTCTAAAACCGACATAAAATATCATAACGTTGCTTTCTATAACACTACTGGTGGTGGAATGCTAAGAATCCATAAGATGGTTATAAATGACTTTGGATCGGATCTTGTAAGAGATAGTGATGATGCGATACTAAGTAAAGTCACATTCAGGGTTACTAATGTTTCTACAAAGAAATATATTATAGTTCATGGGTTCACTGGTAAGGCCGGACGTAAAGAGCCTGCATATGAGTATCTTAGTAATGGAAGTGCAACTGGAAAAAAATATGATGTAATTTACAACCAGGGTGCTCAGTGGACAATAGTAGGACTTGATGCCGGTTCCTATACTGTTGAAGAGGTTGGTGATGGAATTTCATTTGATTATTATGAAGAGAGCAATACAAGCAGTCTAAGAACGGATTCCAAGTGGTCTCGAGTTACAAAATACTATGTGACAGTTGATAAAGAGATAATAGAACAACGAAGTAAAACTTTGGATTATTTTACTATGCTATATGGCACAGGTGGAAATAACCAAAGAGTAGTGTTCTCAGCTGACCTTACACCGACAGGAGGAGATCCAGATCAGTATCACTTGAATGTTTGTCCGACGGCTGTTGTTGGGGATGAATCCGTTGATAATATTTCTCATACACAGACAGTACAGGTATGTAATTACTACAGTATTCCCGTAGGTCCTATCAAGGTAACCAAAAAGTTCACAGGTGGAACTTGGACAAAAGACATGAAGTTTACCTTTAAAATTGAACCTGTAAGTTGTATTGCTTTAAATTCTGAAGGTAAAGAGATTCCCGGAGTAAGTGTACCAATGCCGGCAACGACAACAGTTACGCTTGACGCACCAACGAATGTTGAGAACAAATCAGTTTCATCAGCTGTAGCAAATTTTGGCGGAATTGTCTTTAGGTATGAAGGTACTTATTTCTATAAAATAACTGAAGAGAATACGGGAATAGATGGTATTAAATATGACACAAATGTTTATTATGTAAAGATTGTTGTTGATAAGTTGCGTACGACAGCCATGAAGCGTTATTCGTCAGATAAGATGACTGACTTGGCAGTGCATAAGGGCGAGGATGAGATAGTTCCTCTTAGGGATGATTTTTATTATCTTCATTCAAACATTACATATACAGATGTGAAAGGCGAAGTAAAAGCACAGTATGAACTCTATTTGCCCGAACTTGAAACAGTTGGAGAGAAGTTCCCAAGTGAATTCCTGGTTAAGGAATTAAAGGGCTCAATAGATGATGTGGTATTCAACAATAGTATTGCTGGTAAGCTTACCGCTAAAAAGGTTTGGCTGGATTCCGATGGAACTGTAGATACAAGAGATCATTCACCATTAACTATTTATATCAATCGAAGAATTGAAGGTGGTAATTGGGAGGAATATGGTACTGCGCAGCTTTCAAAGGATAATGGCTGGACTAAAGAAATAGGCGATCTTCCTATCATGGATGAAAATGGTAATAACTATGAGTACTGCGTGAAGGAATCTGATGACTACATGAATAATTATGCAGTTACATACACATATAATGGTAATACGTACAATGCTCCTAATAAAGATGAAATGGCAGCGTACAAGATGACTGCTCAGGACAAGAACTATGGGGAAGTTGTTATTACAAACAAGTATTTATTTGGATATGTATTGCCGTCAACCGGTGGTGCAGGTAATATGCCGTTCATAGTGTTTGGTTTAGGTTTATTGGCTATCGGAATATCCGGTGTCATCCTTTTCAGAAAGAAAAAGGAAAACTAAGAATATGTTTTAAAATGCCTCTGGCATTTTAGAAAGGTGCTCATTTGCACCTCATATAAGTAACAAAAAGAAACTAAAAAACGTCTAAAACAGACAAGATTCAAACAAAAAGGAGAGAGGGTTAAATGAAAGGACTCAAGAAAATTTTAACTGGAATCCTTGCTGGTGCTATGGCTCTTACCATTACACTTTCAGCAGGAACCGCAATGGACGCAAAGGCAGAGACGGGAAATATTACAATTACACCCGCTGAAGGAGTAACAGCAGATGAAACAAATACTTATAAGATTTATAAGGTATTTGATGCTGTAGCAGATGGTGATAAAGTCAGCTACAAGCTCGTTTCGGGTAAGACTACAGCTCCTGCAGGTTTTACAGTAGATGCTCAGGGCAACGTTAGTTATACAGGTGAAGGTGAGAATGGACAGCTCACAGAGGCGGATATCACAGCTATCGCAGCGTATGTAACAGAGGCTGATCTGGTTGATACAGCTACATCTACAGGTCAAAATGTAGCTACATCCAAGACTCTTCCAAATGGTTACTACTACATAACTACTGGACTTGGTACAGCTGTTTCTATTGATACTGCTCATCCTAATGCAGCAGTGCAAGATAAGAATTCAACACATACTGTAGATAAGACTATTACAGGCGCTAGCGAAATCAGTCCTGATGGTAAAAAGGCGCTTGAACAGATTGGACAGAGTGTTACTTATACTGCAACAGTTAATGTAGGTAATGGTGCAAAGAATCTGAAATTTCATGATACTATGAGTGTAGGCCTTACATATAATAATGATGCAGCTGTGACAGGTACAACTAAGGCAGGAGCAGCTGTGACAGGTACAGATTGGTATAATGTAGAAGAAACTCCTGCTCAGGGCGATACACTTACAATTACATTTAATGATGACATTCCTGAGGGTACATACACAGTAACTTATTCAGCAACAGTAAATGCTAGTGCTGCTACTGCTACAGGTCTTCCTAACGATGCTTACCTTACATATGGTGATAATTATCATACAGAGCACTCAGTTGCTACAGTATACAATGCTACAATCAAGGTTCTTAAGAAAGATGGTAGTGGGAATCCTCTTGCAGGTGCAGGATTTAAACTCATGAATTCTGAGGGTAAGTACTTTAAGCTTGTTAATGGAAATGTAACATGGGTTGATGAAGCAACTGATGCAGATGAGCATATGTCAATTGCAGATGGTACAGTTCCTGCAT
The DNA here is from genome assembly GCF_000424145.1 of Butyrivibrio sp. AC2005. Taxonomy (GTDB): domain Bacteria; phylum Bacillota; class Clostridia; order Lachnospirales; family Lachnospiraceae; genus Butyrivibrio. The sequence goes on along the minus strand of NZ_KE384137.1, from coordinate 678,441 downwards.
TCGAAGGACTTAAGAATGGTGAATATACATTGACAGAGTCAACAGTACCTGCTGGTTACAACAAGGCAGCAGACGAGAAAGTTACTATCTCCGGTGGTAATTTCTCTGAAAATGAGCTTACAAAGCTTGTACAGGAAGTACCAGTTATAAATAATGCAGGTGCTATGCTTCCTTCAACTGGTGGAATAGGTACAACTATTTTCTACATCATCGGTGGACTTCTCATCGTAGCTGCTGTTGTATTCTTCGTAGTACGCAGAAAGAGCGATGCTGAATAATTATTTAGGCAATCAAATAATATAATTATCAGGTAGAGATTTTTAACAAAATATAATTACTGGAATATTGAATCTTGTTTCTGTAGACAACATATATAGAAACATGCTGTGATTCCGGGCGAGCTCATTTGCTCGCTCCGGAATACAGATTTCAGGATAATTATTTGGGTAACAAAATGTATTTACATTTAATGGATGGATACTTGGATGAAGAGTAAGGGATTTGCAAAGCAATTACCAAACCTCATATTTGCCGCGATTTTTATTGTCGGCCTTGGTATTTTTCTGTATCCGTCTGTAAGTAACTATATAAATACCAAAAATCAAAGTAGAGCGATATCGACTTATGATGAGGCTTTGGCACAATTAGCTGAAGAAGATTATGAGAAAATTTGGAAAGCTGCTACTGAGTATAATGAGAAGCTTGCTTCCAGAGGTATGAATTTTAACCTCTCGGATGAAGAACTTGCAGAGTATCATGCAACACTTGATCCCACCGGAACCGGAGTAATGGGACACATTGAAATCGAGAAGATCGGAGTTGACCTGCCGATTTATCACGATGTAACAGAATCTGTTTTACAGGTTGGAATAGGTCATATACCGGGATCATCGCTTCCTGCCGGAACTGCCGGATCGCATGCGATTTTGTCCGGACACAGAGGACTTCCGTCCGCTAAGCTTTTTTCAGAGCTTGATCAAATGATAGAAGGGGATACCTTCTTATTACATATAATGAATCAGACCTTTGCATATCAGGTTGATAACATACAGATTGTTCTTCCTGAGGAGACACAGGGGTTGACGATTTATCCTGACAAAGACTATGTCACGCTTGTGACGTGTACACCTTATGGTGTTAACACCCACAGAATGCTCGTTAGGGGCAGGCGTGTTGATTATAATGAAGAAACCAGACTTATAGTACCTGCTGATGCAACTAAGTTTAATAATCTTATGGTTGCGCCATTTATAGCAGGACCGATCATATTAGTTCTGTTTATTTGGTTTGTGTTTAGTACATCAAACCATGGGAAGAAGAAAAGGTCTGCAACAGTTGATGATTTGCATAGACCCTCGAGGTAAGTTTTTATGAAGATGTTTGAAAAAGTGAAAAAATTGATTATGGGAGGGGCGATAGCCGGCATGCTCTCAGCGTTGATGCTTCCTGTTGCGGTAAGCGCCAGCGCAGCTGATAACAATGACCTTGGCAAAATCGATATGAACCGTGATGCTACATTGTCAGTTTATTATTCTTTCGATGGCAGCAGTGATGGTGATATTCCTGAGTACGGTAAGATGGCCGGAGTCAATGTTAAGGTCTACAAGCTTGCATCTATATCTGAAGATGGTAAGTTCACTGTTGTAGCTCCTTTTGATCAGATAGGCAGCGAGATTACAGATATGTACTCAATTGCTGATCAGGACAAATGGAACAGCATTATTACCGATGCTACAATACTTGTCAATGAAAACAATGTTCAGCCAAGCTATAGCGGAACATCAGATTCAGAAGGTTTTGCAAAGCTTGGAAAAGTAGATAAGGGTCTTTACCTGGGAATTAATGAGCCTATTGTATTAGATGGAATTCAGTATAAATACTGGGATTTCCTTTCAGTAGTTCCGGGGCCCAATAACCTTGATGAGAATCTGGGCAATGGTTGGGACGGAACATGGGCAAATGCTATTTATGATGTTATTGCTATTCCGAAGAGAGAAGCGACCAAGCTTTCGGGAGATCCTGAAGAGTTTCAGCTTTTCAAGCAGTGGAAAAATGATGATTCTTCTACCAGACCAGCTTCCATCAAGGTAAATATTTATTGTGACGGCTCTCTTGTAGAGACAATAACTCTTTCAAGTGAGAATAACTGGCAGTATAAGTGGAAGTCTGAAAAAGGACATACATATACAGTAGAAGAGGTGATGGATTTTAGTGGTTATACCTCCGGCGTTGAAAGAAAAGATAACACATTTGTTATTACAAACACAAAGACTCCTGTGAATCCGGAGGAACCAAAACAACCTGAAACACCTAACAATCCGGATGAGCCTGATAAACCGAGAAAAACTAATAATCCTAAAAATCCGAGCAATCCGGACACACCTGATACACCAGACACACCAAAGACACCTGATAAGGTAGATACACCTAGCAATCCTCCGAGTGATGACAGTGGAGTTCTTGGTGCTATCAGAAAAGCCATAGATGAGCTTCCTGAAGTTTTGGGTGCAAGAAGACTTCCTCAAACAGGTCAGCTCTGGTGGCCTATTCCGATACTTGCTATCTTGGGAATAATACTTATATTCCTTGGATTTAGAAGCGAGAGAAAAAGGAAATAATTTTCATAAAGTCAGCTCAGCTGACAAGAGGACGACAGGTAGATTAAAGTAAAAATGGGGCTTACTTATTAACTGAATGATATTGCTTGGGATTATGCATTCCGGCATATCAACGCATAAGGTGGGCTTAACATGAAAATAATTACCAAAGGTAGGATAATGATTCTGCTGGGATTCATCTGTATTGGTATTGCTGCAAATATTGTGGTACATAACCAGCAGGAGGATCTGGCAGCGGGTGTGAGCGCAGCGACTGTTCTTGAAGGGGTTGAGGCTCAGATCACCAATACACCGATTGAGGCTACCCCGACCGGAGACATGAAATCCGTTGATGTTAACGGTCAGTCCTTTATCGGAATAATAACAATACCTGCAATTGATATCAGACTTCCGATTCAGCAGGAGTGGTCCAGTACAAATGCTAAGACTTCTCCCTGCCGATATAAGGGATCTGTGTACGAAAATAATCTGATAGTCGCAGGACATAACTATCAGAGACATTTTGGCAATCTTAAGAATCTTGTTGCAGGAGATACCATTATCATAACTGATATCGATGGTCGTCAGTATTATTATCAGGTGACCTATATAGAAGAGATAGGCACATATGATGTGGATGCCATGGATGAAGGCGAATGGGACTTTACAGTATTTACATGTACCATTGGTGGTGCAAGTCGTGTAACTGTTCGCTGTGATTTCGTTCAGATGGTAGCACCCGGTTCCGGTGAGTCCGTAACCAAGGAAATCGAGAATGCGGTTTCGGGAGATTGAAATCAGATAAATATAATAAAAAAGTTTACATAAAAAGCCTCCTCGGATCAGAAATGTTCCGGGGAGGTTTTGCTATGCGCATTGGTTTAGTGGTAATATACTATTGGTAGGTTTTTACAGCCTTACTAATATATTTTAATAAGTAATATTTGTAAAGCGAGGATATAGATATGGCACTTGAAAAACTACAACCCACGGAAGTTTTTAGATGGTTTGAGGAGATTTGTAATATTCCTCACGGCTCCGGAAATGTAAAAAAGATCAGCAATTTCCTTGTAAAATTCGCCAAGGAAAGAGATCTCTATGTGAGACAGGATAAGGAACTTAATGTAATAATCAAGAAGCCCGGTACTAAGGGTTATGAGGATCATGAGCCTGTCATTTTGCAGGGACACATGGATATGGTCGCTGTAAGTGAAAAGGGCGCTAAGATCAACATGGAGAAGGATCCGCTTAAGGTACAGACAGACGGAGAGTTCATATGGGCTGATAAGACAAGTCTTGGCGGTGATGATGGCATAGCAGTAGCTTATGCGTTGGCGCTTTTGGATAGTAAAGATATTCCCCATCCTCCGCTTGAAGTAATTATCACCACGGATGAAGAAACCGGTATGTGCGGTGCTATGGCTCTTAAGTGTGATGATATTACGGCTAAGAGAATGATCAACATCGATAATGAGGAAGAAGGCGCAATGATAGTCAGTTGCGCAGGTGGAGCACGTTTCCATGGATATCTTCCTATCACAAGAGAGAACAAGAGCGGTATCAAGGTTAAGATTCATGTTAAGGGCTTACAGGGTGGCCACTCAGGAGAAATGATTGTTAAGGGCAGAGGAAATGCCAATGTGATTATGGGAAGACTTCTTCTTGAAATCACAGATGCTCTTGAAGTAGGAATTATATCCCTTAACGGTGGTGTTGCAGATAATGCAATTGCTTCTGACTGCGAAGCTGAGCTTCTTCTTATGGGACTTGCGTCTCAGATGCATGGAAACATTAAGGGACCCGATGTATCCTTCTTCTCACTGTTTGGAAAGCTCTCATCAATTGCATACAAAGTTGAGTCAGAGCTTAAGGCTGAGCTTGGAAGCAGGGATCCTGACCTTTCAATTGTTGTGGAGGAAGTTGTTGAGACAAGTCTTCCGCCAGAGGAAAACGATATTTCAAATATGGCATCCGTGAATCTCGACTCAAGTGTTGATGCATTTACTGAAACTCATGAGAAGAGAGAAGTTGTATCAGGTGTAATTCCCTGTGCGGATGTTATTGAGCTGGCAAGATGTATCTGTGCTATGCCAAACGGAGTTCAGACCATGAGTGCATCTATAGAGGGACTGGTTGAGACTTCTTTGAACCTTGGAATTTTGAAAATTGTTAACAGCAATATGGGTGCTATTGAGGGGAAAGGCGCTGCAAGTCAGAGTTCAGGAACCGTGGAGGAGGCTTTCCTTCTCGACTATTCCGTAAGAAGCTCAGTTGCTCCTGCTAAGGAAATGCTCCTTAAAAAGCTTGAAATCTTGATAGAGAGTTTTGATGGAATTTATGAGACGACCGGAGAGTATCCAGGATGGGCTTATGCAGAACAGTCACCGCTTCGTGACAAGATGGCTGAGGTATTTAAGAAGCTTTACCAAAAGGACATCAGGATTGAGGCTATACATGCAGGTCTTGAATGTGGTCTTTTCTCTGAAAAGATTCCCGGACTTGACTGTGTATCCATAGGACCTGATATGCAGGACATTCATTCCACAGGAGAGAAGCTCAGCGTTGCTTCCACAAAAAGAACTTGGGAATACTTATGTGCAGTATTGAAGGAACTGTAATAACAATAATATATCGTAATAGCAAAGGCATTGTCGATTTGATTGACAATGCCTTTTTTGTCGTCATAATCTGGGATATAACATATTATTCATGGATAATTTAATTTAAATTCAGAATAATAAACGTTAAGAAAATAACTAAAAATTCATGTACGATTTTACTAATGTTCATAGAAACGATTGCTTTGCAAGTACGAAAAATGAAAACATTCTTTCATTTTTTGTACTTGTTTTTGAAAGAAAATATTATATACTTTTACATGCAAAAGTTAACAAATGGCAAAAAGCCGTTAAATATAATGTTTTATGAAGAGGTATACTATGAAGAACAAAACTATTAACAAGTGCATTTTGAAAACTGCAACATTCGGACTCAGTGCTGCTATGGTAATGCAGCCGGTAGCAGCTCTTGCTGCTGAGATAGATCAGGCTATGGAACCTGAGCAGCAGAATGGTGAGGTAGTTGATGAGTCAGCTGAGAAAAAAGCCGATGATTATAATAGTTCTGTTTCAGATGTAAATGAGATTACCGAAAAAGTTGATGCTGCTGTACAGAATGTTGAAGCGGTAGAGAACGAAAGCAAGCAGGAAGAAAATAACCAGGAAGAGAATAACCAGGAAGAGAATAATCAGCAAGAGATTAATCAGGGAGAAAACAATCAGGAAGCCAATAATAGTGGCGATAATTCTCAGGAATTAAGCTCACAGGAACCAGTTAATCAGGAGACAGCTAATCAGGAAACAACTAATCCGGGACCTGATGTGCAGGAAACAAATACTCAGGAAGCTAATGGCCAGTCAGATAATAATGCTTCTGTGGATAATAATTCTTCCACAGATAATAATGCTGATACAGATAACTCTAATAACGAGCTTGTTGACCAGGAAAACACTTCACAGCAGGAGAATAACAATTCACAGCAGCCTGGTTCAGCAAACGATAATCAGCAAAATGAGGAAACTGTGGCAAATGGAGAAGCAGCGCCTTCTGCTGAGTCTGAAAACCAGGAATCTGCAAATAAAGAATCTGAAAATCAGGATATTCATTCTTTAATGGATAATTTTGATAAGGCAGTTAAGGAACTTCCCACTGGAGAAGCTGTAAAGGAAAATGTTGATTCAATTGAAACAGAGTCATCAAATGTGGACAAAGCACTTGATAATGCTGAAAATACACAGCAATCTGTTTCAGATGCCGTAAATGATTTTTCAGATGCAATTGAAAAGGCTGAGAAGGATGTTAAAGAACAAAAAGAAAATATCAAGAATGCTTCAACTATAAAAGAAGCTGAAGAAGCTTTTGATAAGGCTTCAAAGGCAGTAGAAGAAGCAAATGCTACATGTGCTGAGGCTGAGAAGAACTACGCTGAGAAAAAGGCTGAATATGAAGAGGCTGTTCAGAAGGTAGAGGAAGCAAAGAAAGCATATGAAGAAGCCAGCTCAAAAGCAGGAGCTGACCTTGAGACAGCAAAGAGCAATCTCGAGGCTGCAAAGCAGGCTGCAGATGCTTTGAAGGCAAAGTCAGAGGAGGCTCTTAAAGATCTTGAAGCAATGGAAAATCTGACAGAAGAGCTTGCTGAAAAACAGGTAGAAGCTGCAAAGAAGGCTAAAGAAGAAGCAGATAAGGAAGCTGCTGATGCTCAGAAGGCGGCAGATAAAGCCAAGGAAGATGCTGATAAAGCGGCTGAAAGCGCAAAAGCTTTAGATCAGACTGCCACAGATGACGAGACAACAGCTAAGAATGCTCAGAAAACCGCAACAGAGCTTAAAAAGAAGGCAGAAAATGCACAAGAAGTTGCTGATGCAGCTAAAACTGAATTAGATGAGGCTAAGGCAAAGGTTAAAAGTCTTGATGATGCAGTTTCCGATTCAAACTTAGCTACGGAGAATGCTAAAAATGAATTAGGGAAAGCCCAGAATAAAGCAAAGGAAGATTTAGACAAACTTGAACTTGGAGATTTTGCCTTCGCTAGAGCTGAAGATGTAACTGTTGATGAGATTAATACAACAATAGAAAACATAAAGAAAGCTGCAAAAGATGATGCAGATAAAAAGGCTGAGGCTGCAGAGAAGCTTAAAAATGACCTGACGGAGCTTGAGAATGCCATAGAGGAAGGTGAAAAAGCAAATGCAAGAGTAAAAGAAGCGGAAGATAAGCTTACCGCAGCTAAGGAAAAAGTAAATAATAATATGGAGGATTGTGTAAAAGAGCTTAAAAATGCAAAGGTAACTAAAGATCCTTATCATAATGCAGTATTAGCTAGGTATGTTATTGAGTACTACCTAAAAAAACAGGATGTAAATGCCAACATTATACATAAATATGATAATTTTGAGCTTTATATGCACTTCATAAAATATGAAATAAATGGTAAAACTCACTATTACAATTTTTATACTTATGAAGATTCTATCCTTGTTTATGAAAAAGATGGTTATATGGGAAAGTATGGTGAAGAAATACAGAGATTCGGCACCATAGAAGACCTCCGTAGCGACTTTAAGAAACTGCAGGAGGATATTACTGATGCTCAGAATGCTTATAAAACAGTCAGTAAAGATGAAGAAAAGGCTATCACTGATGGAGAGGCTGCAAAGGGCAGTATTGATAATGTAAGGCAAGCTTCTGAGAAAGCAACCTCTGAATCAGAAATTGCTAACAATAAACATAAAGATATAGACAACGACAGCACTTTGAAAGCAATGAAGGATATTGCATCTACTCTTGTAGATCCTGAGAAGAATTATGAAGATAGCAAGAAAGAATTAGCCACAGCTCAAGCAAATAAAGAAACATATGGTGAAAACTATTCGAAGCAAGTGAAGGATTTGCAGAATGATTATGATAAAAAACATGGCGAGGCTGATAAGGCAAAGAGCTTAGCTGATAAATCACAGTCAACAGCAGATGAACTTAAAGAAATATCTGAAAGTAGCAGAGCAACTGCAGACAGAGCTAATACTACAGCGGATGAACTTAAGGTTAAGGCAGAACAAGATGCAAAGGAAGCAGCTAAGGCTTCAAATAATGCAAAAGAAATATCCGCTATGCTTGAGAATGCTAATAAACAAAAGGCATATCTTGAGCTTAGAGAGGCATCAGCAAAGGCTGTTGAGAAGGTAGAAAGTTCACAGAAAACTGTTGACGATCTTAAGTCTGCTATTGAAAAACTTGACAGAAAGACTACAGTAGGAAATTTTGTTTCAGATCCGGATAAGGACAAGATTGAGGAGTTGAACGAAAAACTTGCCAAGGCAGAAGAAGCCCTTGAGAAAGCGAAGGACAACAAGAAGGCTGTAGAGGATGAACTTAAGTCTGCAGAAGTCGATCTTGCAAAGAAAACGGAAGAAATAAAGAAGAAAGAAGAGGCAAAGAAGCAGGAAAAGAATCAGGCCGATAATCAGACAAATCAGGATCAGGCTACAACTGATAACGGTATAAACAACAACGCTAATAACAACAATAATGCCAATACGGATAATACTAATAGTAACAATAACGCTAATACTGATAACGCTGATAGCAACAATAACGCCAATACTGATAATGCTAATAGTAACAATAGCGCTGATACTGATAACACTTCAAATAATAATCATCCTGAAAACGTTACTAACGAAAGTACTGAAAAGAATAGCAACGATAATAGCACGGAAAACAATAATTCAGACGACAAGAAGGATAAGAAAAAGAGAAAGAAAAAGAAGACAAATAATTCCAATAAAAATTCAGAGGCAGCAAAGCAGGAGTCAAATGATCAGGGATCAGATAGTCAGGGATCGAATGATCAGAGCTTAAATTCTCAGACATCAAATAAAGAGGCAAATGCTATTGCCAGTGCTACAGATAACAACAAAAAATCCGAAGCAGATAATAAAACTACAGTAGGAGATAAGGCCCAGGCTAATGAGCAGGATAAACCGGCAGTTCTTGGAGCAAAGAGAGAAAAGCCTGATGAGATGGTTACTGCAAAAGCAGCTGACAGTGATGCAGAAAATGCAGAAGAAGCCAATAATGCAAAAGTAACCGATAATGTATCGGATTCTACTGATAATACTGCTGAGGAAAACACTGTAAATGCAGACAGCCAAAACGATGAGAATAAGGCTGAGACAGTTGTTGATGCAGATACTACAGGTGTAACAATAGCCGATGGAGAGACTGCAACTGCTGATGCACCCAAAAAGGATTCTAAGCCATATTGGCTATTAGGATTATTTGCAGCTATAGCAGCTGGTGCAGGAGTAACTGCAGGGACAAAGAGAAAGAAGAAAGATAAATAAAAAACATACTTTATAAGCTAAGGGAGATGGATTAGACAAAGTATTTCAGGAGCGTCACTTCGGTGGCGCTCTTTGCGTTATAGCGTTATAATATATTTGTAGATCTGCAAGGCTCTACAGAGGAGCAAATCCGAAAAAACAATGAGGGGAGTGATTATCATGCACAGAGAAAGCGGAATTCTTATGCCGGTGTTTTCGCTGGCTTCCAGATTCGGAATCGGATGTTTTTCAAAAGAAGCATATGAATTTGTGGACTTTTTGGAAAAGTCATACCAGGGATACTGGCAGATGCTGCCTATAGGACCGACAGGCTTTGGAAATTCTCCATATCAGCCGGTTTCAGCTTTTGCGGGGAATCCCTATTTTATTTCACTTGAGGATCTCGTTGAAGAGGAGCTTTTAACCTGGGATGAAGTTAATGGCGCAGACTTTGGCGCAGATATTGAGAAGGTTGATTACGGAAAGCTGTATGAGAATCGTACTACCATTCTCAAGAAGGCTTATGAGAGATTTTCGAAAAAAGAAAAGACCAAGGAATACAAAAAGTATCTTGAAGAAAATAAATACTGGCTTCCTGATTATGCGCTTTATGTTGCAATCAAGTCTGACCAGGAAGGTAAGTCATGGTTGGACTGGCCGGATGACCTTAGAAAAAGAAATCCTAAAGCTATTGAAAAAGCAAGAAAGGATTTTAAGGACGAGATAGAGTTTATATACTTTGAACAGTTTAAATTTGATGAGCAGTGGTCAAAGCTCCATGAATATGCAGGCGAGCATAATGTAAAGATTATTGGAGATCTGCCATTTTATGTTGCCATGGACAGTAGTGATACCTGGGCGCATCCTGAGGCATTCCAGATGGATAAGGATCTTATGCCTAAGGCTGTTGCAGGATGTCCGCCGGATGCATTTTCACCTACGGGACAGCTGTGGGGAAATCCTGTTTATGACTGGGACGCTCTGAAAAAAGACGGCTATTCCTGGTGGGTAGAGAGAATCAGGAGAAATTACGAATGGTTTGATGTTATCAGAATAGACCATTTCCACGGCTTTGCTGAGTACTATGAAGTACCATATGGTGAGGAGACTGCCGAGAAGGGTAAGCAGCTTAAGGGACCAGGAATGGATCTTTTCAAGGCTTTGGAGAAGAAGCTTGGAAAGCTTAACATGATTGCCGAGGATCTTGGAACAACAACTGAGGAGAATATAAAACTGCTTGAGGATTCCGGATTCCCGGGAATGAAGGTGCTTCAGTATGGATTTACAAGTTGGGACAGCATTTATGTGAACCACAGACATACCAGGAACAGCGTTGTTTATACAGGAACTCACGACAATACTCCGACCTTTGCCTGGGTACAGGAGATAAGTGAGGGCGAGCGCGACTTTACAAGGCGTTATGTAAATTCAATAAATACTGATTATGGTGCTTTCGTATGGGATATTATACGTGAAGCTTACAGGTCTGTAGCTGATCTTTGCATAATACCGATTCAGGATTATCTGTGCAAAGGAAGAGAGGCGAGAATTAACACTCCCGGAACAGCAGAGGGTAACTGGCAGTGGAGACTTACTCCAAACTACCTTTCAGAAGACCTTGCGCGCAGCATAAGACTTATGACCGAGACTTATAGCAGGGTTCCGGAGATTAAAGCACCTGCTGATGAACCTGAACAAAATATCAAAAAGTAATAGAGCAAAATAAAAATGCCCGGCGGGGGATGTTTTACGATGATACATCATTCGCCGAGGCATTTTTTTACTGCTGCCAGAACTTTGTCCGGATAATTTGGAACAGGTATTATTACATCTGCGTTTCCTTCCTTTGCAATAGCTATCTGCGTCGGGTTTGGGCAGGCGGCAACGACTTTTATATGAGAAAAGTTAGGCCGCTGTTTGATATAGCTTAGTACCTGATCCGGCGGAATCTTTTCAATGGACATATCGAGGACGATTACGCGGAGCTGAGCACAATACTGACTTGCAAGGTTAAGCACTTCATTTCCGTTTTCAGCATACAGTATACTGAACTCTTTTCGTAAGAGATCATCTATCTCCTCAACATTCGGATGCATTCTGGAGGCGCTGAGGATGACGAGCGGTCTGTCAGGCGGAATAATCTTGTCATAGGTATACCACTCTGAGAAGCAGTCTCTTCCTCGAATCTTACATTCATAGAGGGCATCGTCAGCCATTGAAAAAATGGATGCGAAATCTTTCTGGTGAGTATCGATGACAACTCCGAGGCTGCAGGTGAAAGTCCAACCGCCTTCTATGGATATTTCGGATATGCTTTTTTGGACTCTGCGACATATCTGGTCAATATGAAAAGGAGGAACAACGCCCTTCATTACAACAAGAAATTCATCACCGCCATTTCTTGCAACGATATCATCAACGCGGAAATGCTTTTTTAATATCAGACCCATATTTGAAAGGACGACATCACCTGCTGAATGTCCGAGTTTATCGTTTATCTGCTTGAAATTATCGGCATCTATTGAGATTACAACAGTATTTTCTCCAAGTGGTCTGTGGGAAAAATACTCCTCAACCTCCTTTTTGGCAGCGCCCTTATTTAAGAGACCGGTGAGCTTATCGTAGGAGCTTTCCTCGCGGAGAAACTGATTCTGCATCGCCTGGGCATTTCTTATGGTGCTGACCATCATGGCTATAAAAATAGCAATCGGAAGAGTGATTATTCCTTCAAACATATCACGCTCAATAAAACGTTTATCCTTTAACATGAAAACAGCAATACAATAAAAGATGCAGAGAGCTGAGTCTGTAAGGACATATCCGGATAATCTGTCTATGTAAATTGCGGGCAGAATTACTATTAGTGAAGTAAACCACATTGCTTCAGTATGATTGAAGGCAATGGTGTCAACAAGAATAAGCTGCAAAGCAAAAATGGTGTAGTAAATAATTGCATCAAGACTACCCATATCCTTTTGAGGATTAAACTTTTTGTGCAGGAAAATATACAGGTGATAAAGAAGCTGTTCCGGAATAAAGAGAAGAACGGTTGCTATGCTGTTAATCGACCCTTGAATATGTGCAGAGATAGCAATGAGCAGGATATAAACCACAGGAAACATGAAAAAAGACACATACAGGTGTTTTGAATTTTCATCCTGTATGCTCTGAGAAAACTTGTTAAAGTAGACAAATTCATTTGTGTCCTGGTATTGGAAGTGATCCAGGATAATCTTCACAAGTTTTTTCATCCGGAATACCTAAACATAATAACGAATAAAAGTACATAGTTCTAATCTCATTATACTATTATCCAATCATGACTTTATAAAATTCCGATAAAAAATTGATAATAAAAAAACAAATGAATTTGTCTGGCTATTTTATGGGATAGGATATATCAGACTGCATATTTCATGTACTTCAGCGCCATTTTCTTACTGCACTTAAGTACGAGATGAGTGCCGGCCTCCTCATACTGCGTATCTGAGACCTCAGCTCGTGATGTAATATCATGGAGAGCTGCTCCGTCTGAGTAGGGGATTACAAATTCACAGTCAACCTTTTCGCCCTCAAGAGTTTTTTCAATCATGGAAACAAGGTCATCAAGTCCGATTCCATCCTCAGCAGACATGTATATCCTGTCGTCTCTCACGTGAGGAATGGTCATGGAGCGGTGCTCCGAGTTTCCGATTACAAGATCCGCTTTGTTGAAAACGTAGATAATCGGTATCTTTGATGCACCGATATCCTGAAGGGTTTTCTCGGTAACTTCGATATGAGTCATATAATCCGGATCTGAAAAATCGATAACCTCAAGTAGAAGGTCAGCGTATACAGCCTCCGAAAGAGTGGAGCGAAAAGCCTTTACGAGGGTGGTGGGAAGCTCGTCAATAAATCCTACTGTGTCAGAGAGTAGGAAGGGTCTGTGCCCCGGGAGCTCTATTCTTCTTACGGTAGTATCGAGGGTTGCAAAAAGCATATCCTTTTGCATCACCTTTTTGTTATCTTTTTCCTCAATATGGCTTGCATCGATAAAGGAGTTAAGGAGCGTGGATTTGCCTGCATTGGTGTAACCAACGAGGGATACACGCGGAATATCCGAGTTCATGCGCTTTGCACGCTGGGTATCGCGCTCGCGTTCAACATTTCCAAGCTCACGTCTAAGCTCAGCGCAGCGCTGCTCAATACGCCTGCGGTCAAGCTCTAACTTCTTTTCACCTGCACCCTTGTTGGAAAGGCGGCCACTTCCTCCGCCCTGACGGCTGAGTTCTGTTCTCATACCTGCAAGCCTTGGCAGCATAAACTGAAGCTGAGCGTACTCAACCTGCATGCGCGATTCTCTGGTACGGGCCCTTTTTGCGAAAATCTGCAGTATCAGACCTGTTCTGTCTATGACCTCTGTATCAAGGATTCTCTCCAGATTTCTAATCTGAATGGGAGAGAGTGTGTCACCGAAAATGACGATATCTGCGTCAACCATGCCAATGAGATTTTTTAATTCCTCCACCTTACCGCTTCCGATGAATGTAGCATGATCAGGGTGAGGAAGTGTCTGAGTGATGGTCATTGCAGGCTCTAAGTCACATGCCTTGGTAAGAGCACGCAGTTCATCCATTGAGTGTTCGAATTTATTATCGTCTCTGTCTGTATGATTTAAGCCCACAAGGATAGCCTTGGGGGTAGTGTTTTCTTCAATTGTTTCTATTGTCTTTGATATACTCATTTTTTATAAAAAGTCCTTATGTTTTTTATGCTAAATAATAATCGTTTAATCTGTGATATATAATATAAGCGAAAGTAATATACTCATTATAAATAAAAATAGTCTAAAAGATAAGCCATATAATTCCGATATATATAATGAAAATGTGGGGATAGAATGAGGAAAGACTATGAGTTATGATTTATCATCTTCAATAAACAAAATGACGGATCTCTACCTGGATAAGATTAAAACCGGCGAGATTATGCAACAGGATAATAAGGCAAAGGAAAAGATGGGCTCAGAGTTTGCAGAAGTCTATGATTCGCTTCAGGCAATGAGAACCCTTGATAAAACCATGCGCCAGAGCTATGAGATGAACCACAAAAATGATGATAAAAACGATAGAATGAAAACTTCTCATTCTGCCTTATCCTTCTCAAAAGGGCATAGTCATATTATGGATATGCTTACAGATCAGATGAACAATGATATGGATGAAAAAGTTCAAAATGCCATAAAGGATGGCCTTAAGAAAAATGATCTCTGACAGCCATAAGAACAAAGCCAAGTTCGTTCTTAGCCTGGAAATCGGATTCCTCTTTATGCCAGTTCTGAGGCGGAATTTTTAATTCGCCATGGTCATCGGTCAATTCTTCTTTTTCTATACCTGTTCCATAGATATCATCATTCGGATTGGCATTTAACAGTACTGAATCGCCTGTGGATAGAAGAGCATTGGCGAAAGTTTTGTCTGATAAGAATTTTCCGATATTTGCATTGAAAAGAATTTCTCTATAGCTGTTTTTCCATACAGCATCATCATAATTTTCAACACTGTCACCGAGCTTCTGGCAGATGGCAGGATCTGACTCATTCATTATTTTTTTGTATGAATTGAAATCATTAAAAAGAAGTGCCTTTTCAGACATGATGTACTGAATGGCAGTTTGATAGCAGCGGCCGTTTATGAAAACGGGTTTCCCTTTATGCCATAGTGAAAACTGGCAGAAATCGCTGTTCTTTTCAGCCAGATAAAAGCATGTATAGGTGTGCGGATTTCCATTTCCGACTTCTTCAATAAGCCAGTCGATGTGATACTTGTTGTAAGGCGCATTTGTGAAAACAGGTGGAACCTTAGGTGCCTTTAATTCGGGAATGTCATCAGATATTTCTTCTGTTATTTTCTCATCTTCGGCATTATCTGCCTTTTCTGTTTTATCTGTTTTTTTGCCTTTGGACTTTGTCTTTTTCGCAGGCTTTTTCTTTTCTTCCTCAGTAGGTGGAACAAAATTTTCAATAGCTTCAGAATATGCAGAATAAGCAAGATCATCTGCGACTACCCAGCAGATATCATCAAAAGAATCCGGATTTGCTGCAATAAAAGCAGAGACTGTTGAAAGCGCAAGCTTAGCAGCCTTATCTAAAGGATAACCGTATTCACCTGTAGAAATGGAAGAAAATGCGATTTTTCTGATTCCGTTCGAGTGGGCAATTTTCATGGCACTGGAGTAGCAGGAGGCAAGAAGCTTCTCCTCACCGGCAGTGCCGCCCATCCAGACAGGTCCGACAGAATGAATCACGTATTTGCAGGGCAGCTCATAACCAAGAGTCAGCTTGGAATCGCCGGTCTCGCAACCGTTTAGTCTTCGGCATTCGGTTTTCAGCTGAGGTCCGGCAGCTCGATGGATTACACCATCAAGTCCGCCTCCGCCCAGAAGAGAATTGTTTGCCGGATTAACTATAGCGTCAAAGCCTGTAACCTTTGTAATGTCACCCTGAATTACGTGAATCATGTCGTCCCCCTTAAAGCTTATAATTACTGATAGTTAACAGCCTTATTGATTGCGTCCTGTGCAAGTGCAAAGTTTACAATTTGAAGACCGAAAATCTGAAGAATGATGAAGATGACAGCAGAACTTCCGTTAGGATCGTTCTTAATAGCATCTGTCTTCTCACCAAGCTTGTAAGCCCAGTACCATCCATAGATACCACATGTTACGAGGGTAAGAAGGAATGATATTATTCCTGAAGTGTCATTAGGACGTCCACTCAGCTGATTTGTTTCATCTGTAACGACAATGAACCAGTAAATACCATAGATACCACAGGTTACAAGAGACAAAATGATTGCAACCGCAATATTTCTACCTGTTATTCCTGCGCCGCCGTAGTAGGGATTAGGCTGCTGAGGCTGCTGGAAATCATAGCCGTTAGAGCCGCCTTGAGGATTGAAGCCTGAAGGATTGCCTGAAGGATCAAAGCCTGTATTAGAAGGATCAAAGCCATTAGGTGCCGGAGTAGGATTAGGCTGCTGTGTTGCGCCTCCCTGATTCTGTGCTCCCAAAGGTGCGCCACAATTGGTGCAGAATTTAGTGGAATCTGAATTTTCAGCTCCGCAATTTGGACAAAACATTTTTTAATCTCCTCTCTATTATATAATTGTTCTCTCTGATTATATCACAATTTGGTGTATAATCAGAGCAAGCGGAAAAAATAAAAAAATTTGATAATAAACTTATTTATTTCAGATAATTATCTAAAAAGCAGATATTTTTTTAAAAGGGGGAAATCTTATGCCGATTCTAGGAGCTTTCATGGTACCGCATCCGCCGATAATGCTTCCTGAGGTGGGACGAGGAGAAGAAAAGAAGATAAGTGATGTTACTGAAGCTTATGAAAAGGTGGCTGACACAATTGCCGCACTTAAACCGGAAACTGTAATAATATCAAGTCCTCACAGCATAATGTATGCGGATTATTTCCACATTTCACCGGGGAACAGTGCGTCAGGAGATATGGGGAGATTTAATGCAGAAGAAGTCAGCTTTGATGCAGAATACGATGAAGAGTTGGTGGATGAAATATGCCGTATTGCTGAAAAAGGTGGTCCGGAAGCCTTTGACGATCCGGATAATGGCAGCGGTAAGGGGCAGGGAGGACTGGCTCTTCATGAATTTCCTGCAGGTACCCTGGGAGAGAGGGATCCCTCTTTGGATCATGGAACCCTGATTCCGCTCTATTATATCTGTCAAAAATACACCGATTTTAAGCTTGTGAGGATAGGTCTGTCAGGACTTCCTCTTGCTCTTCACTATCAGATGGGACAGATTATTCAGGCTGCTGTGAACAGGACCGGAAGACGGGTTGTGTTCGTTGCAAGCGGAGACCTTTCACACAAGATGAAGGAGGACGGACCTTATGGTTTTGCGCCCGAGGGACCCGAATATGATGAGAAGATAATGGAAGTCTGCGGAAGCGGCGACTTCAAGAGACTGTTTGAATTTGAGGACAGCTTCTGTGAAAAGGCAGCGGAATGTGGCCACAGATCTTTTGTTATGATGGCAGGAGCACTGGACGGTCTTTCCGTAAAGGCCAAGAAGCTTGTTCATGAGGCGACCTTTGGTGTCGGCTATGGCATCTGTACTTTCGAAGTAGGATGCCCTGACGAGAGCAGACATTTCCTTGATGAGTGGAGAAAAGAAAAACTTTCTGAACTTAAGGGAAAACAGCGGGATGAGGATATTTATGTAAAGCTCGCCAGATTTTCACTTGAAAGCTATGTGAGCGGCGGCAAAACACTTCATCTTAAGGATTTAAAGGGAACCGAATTTGAGAATCTGCCGGATGAGATGCTTAGTGAAGCAGCAGGAGCTTTCGTATCCATTCATAAAAATGGCGCTCTCAGAGGCTGTATCGGCACGATTTCTCCAACCTGTGGCTGTGTAGCCGAGGAGATACTGCAAAATGCCATAAGCGCAGGCACAAATGACCCGAGATTTCCTATGATAACTACCGATGAGCTTCCCTGGCTTGAGATGAGTGTGGATGTCCTTGCAGAACCGGAACCCATATCATCTACGGATATGCTTGACGTTAAGAGATACGGTGTTATCGTAACAAGCGGTCACAAGCGGGGACTCTTACTGCCTAACCTTGATGGTGTGGACAGCGTTAATCAGCAGATCAATATCGCCTGCCAGAAAGCAGGAATCCCCGCCGGCGAGGAGATAAGCCTTGAGCGATTTGAAGTTGTAAGACATCTATAGCCTTCAGCTTGGGAAATATTTTTTAGTAAGAAAAAATAAACTTCAGCGAAGAAAAAACATTTAAAGCCTTCAGCTTGGGAAATATTTTTTAGTAAGAAAAAATAAACTTCAGCGAAGGAAAAACATTTATAGCCTTCCCCCTCTGGGGGCGCACATCGTCCGGGGGACGATGGCTATGCGCGGACCGAAGCGGAGCGGAGAAGGTGTCAGCGAAGCTGACGGATGAGGGGATAAATTCTTTACTTGGAGGCCATATGACAACACGAACCCAGCGCCAATCAAATATTGAACTCTTAAGAATCCTGGCAACCTGCATGGTGATCATCCTTCACTACAACAGCGTTACAGGCGGAGGATTTTTTACTGTGCAGGACGGAAGTCCCAATCAGTTTATTTTGGTTGCGCTTGAATCAATAAGTATTCCTGCGGTAAATATCTTTGTTATTATAACGGGATATTTCCTTTGCAAAACAAATGTCAGGGATTTCATGAAGCCTCTCGGACTGGTGGCTCAGGTAATTGTTTTTGCAGTCATAACCTTTGCTATTGGACGCATTTTTGTTCCTCAGAATGCAAATATCGATACGCTTTTTGAGTACCTTTTTTCTTCCAACTGGTATGTATATATCTTTTTTGCACTGTATTTAATATCGCCCTTTATCAATGTGATGTGGGATAAGCTTAATCCAAGCGGGAAGAGAATACTGCTTGCTTTTGTTATGATTCTGTTTTCCATATATCCGACACTGATTGATATTTTAAAATACTGGTCCGGAAGACAGCTCAATGGTAGCAGTACAATTGGACTTGAGGGATCTCAGGCAGGATACACAATAGTGAATTTTGTAGTATTGTATCTCATTGGCGCATATATTCGCGACAATGATAAAAAAACAGATAAAAACAAGACCCTTTCAGCATATTTTATCTGCCTGTGTCTGAATATGGCCTGGGCTTATGCTGATGGCATACGCCAGGGTAAGAATATCTATGATACTGTTGCCTGGAACTATAGCAATCCGTTTGTTATTGCTGAGGCAGCCCTTTTGTTTATGCTCTTTAGAGAGATAAAGGTAAAAAATGGCAGACTGATAAATATTTTTGCCGGCGCATCCTTTACTGTTTATGTTTTGCACCTGAGATTTATAGGCTTTTTCAAAATCAGCGAGTTTGCAGCCCGTAATCCTGCCATACTGATTCTGCACCTGATAGCGTGTGTTATCGGACTTTACCTTGCATGTACCATTTGTTATTTTGCATATTCAGTAGTGGCAAAACCTGTGGCTAAATTTGTTTCAGGAAAAATGGGAAGCCTTAGAACTTTTTCTATATAGTAAAAACACTTGTAACCTTAATAAAAACAGAGAGAACGAATGATAAGAAAAAATCGGACTGCCTCCGCAATTTGTATTTTTGCGGCGACATCTTTAATGATTACAAATTCAGCATATTCCTTAAAAAAAGAAAAAGAAATCATTCCGCTTGAATTAAGTGAGCTGGTTATTAGTGAAGCAATTGTTATTGATGATGAAGAGGAGGACCTTCAAAGCGTCGCAAGAGGCTCTGAAGTAGACTACTCCATTGTGACAGGAGATGATTTGCCTTCCTTCTATTCTTCTGACCAGGCTGACGGCAAGGACTACATAACAGATGTGAGGAATCAGGGGTATACGGCACTTTGCTGGGATTATGCAGCCTTGGGGGCTGTTGAGAGTGATCTTCTTATAAATCACAGTGAGCTTGATCCGAATGAACTGAATCTTTCAGAGAAGCATAGCGCCTATTACAATATGCACCGCGCATCCGGCTCACAAAACGGTGGAATTGATAATGATTACAGAGAGTTTGTTTTTAATCCCGAGGACAAATATCTAAGTGAATATGACACGAGCTATTTATCGGTGGGAGGCGTTACAGATTACTGCCTCTCAATCCTTACTGCCTGGAAGGGACCGATGGTCGATACAGGCAGTAATTCCATTCATGTACTTAAGGGAGTAAATGACCTTTATACAAGAAACGCTGATATTCCGACTGCGCCTTACGAAAATACATTTTGTCATGTACAAAATGTATATGAAATTCCTGCCTCCGAAAAGAACAGAGACATTATTAAGAGGATGATAATGGAACATGGAAGTGTCACTGCCAGCGTGAATACTGAGAAGGAATTTTGGACAGGAAAAAAGGTGGCTCTTTACGATTATAAAAAGTACGGAGAGGGCAACTATGCAGATCATGAGATTCTGATTGTGGGATGGAATGATGATTATCCCGCTCAGAATTTTATTACAAAGCCTTCCACGGATGGAGCCTTTATATGCAGAAACAGCTGGGGCACCGAAAAGGGAGCATCGGGATATTTTTATTTATCTTATGAGGATAAAATTCTCATCAATAACAACGTGGTGGCATATGACTCAGCCATGCCCGGAGATAGCAACTGGTATGATAATAATTACCAGTATGCCGGATTTATCACGCACGTTATGGATCCCATGGTTGATCAGAAAAATGTTGTTTATATGTATGACAATAATGACGCTCGCTATGGTATTACAATTACGCCTTCCAAGGATGAGACTCTTATGGCGTTAGGTTACTTTTCCATGAGTACGGCCATGGATGATAAGCTATACATCTATGAGCTGCCTGAAAAAAATGCGCCTGATATCGATGCCAAGGAGTTTGCTGATACTATAAATATGTTGGATGAAAACGGCTTTTTTGAAATGCCTGATGAGCCTCAGTATGTCGATTTGGATGAGCTGGGAAAACCCAAAATAACAATGGGATGTAAATCCATCACCGGAGGATACCATACGTTCTCTTTGAAGCAACCGTTTGACATTAAAGCCGGGCGGGAATACCTAATTGTGATACGTCCCGGTAAAAAGACAAAGCTTGTATACGAAAAGGCCATGAATTACACAACAGATGAACACATGGACGAATGGAAAATCAATCTCGGAGCTATTCATACCGTGAATACGGCCAGTGGACACAGCTACCTGCAGGATGTCAGCGGCACTGCCATGATCAGACAGACTGACAAGGATTTCTTTATCAAAGCTTACACAAAAGATAAACAAAAAAATCCCCATTAATGGGAGGTGGCCATGCGATGGGGAGTCGCATGGCCATGTTGTATGAAAAAAGTTTTTTGGGGTTCAGAAGATGTTGTTCATCTCTGATAGGTATATGTTAGGATAAATTTGTTGCCAAAATATGACTGTTTTATAAAGTAAAAATATTATGTTTATAAACATAAAATAGGCCAAATATGAAGCAAAAATAAAAATTAACGAATTTCCGTTGCAGATATCCTAAGAAGTGTAGATTCTATGCGGATGTTACATTGTTAAAGTAATACCAATTATTGCAAAGTGATTTTGGATGTGCTATATTTTGTGGTATAAGAAACTTGAAACACAAATTCTGCTAATTGTAGATGTAATAGGAGGTTTGTAGTGGGGAGAGAAGATAAGACACCTGCAGAGATTCGTACCACAGATAAGCTTAAGATTCAGAAGATTCTCGGTGAGGCCGGATACATTGTAGAGATGGGGAACGGAAGCGTACCTACAGTGGTTTGTAAGAGACGCGAGGACATGAGTAAGGATTTGGCAGCTATCCGTAAGATACTTAAGGAACAGCGATACGAGGGAAGCTTCGGTGTTCGCGCTCCGCGTAAGACGGATGAGATGGTTACAAATGAAAATATGGATAACTCAGACGTAATGGATGAGATGGTACCGGCAGCAGGCTGATGATAAAAAATAAAGGAGTTGTTTAACACAGCTCCTTTTTTTATAGTAAATTATTATTATGTAATTCTCATGCCGATTCAGATTCATCGCGTACCAGCACCCTGGACTGGGATTGAACACGCCTGATCTCATCTTTTTGTTTTTTTATGTACATGATATAGGTCATGAGTTGACTGTCGATTCCGCGCATCTTACATCCGACAGCTTCATAGGTTCCTATTTTGAAGTTCCTGACTACTTTAAGTGTTATTTCAAAGGCTTTTGTATAACCTTCAGGCTTAAATGTAAGTCTTATCATATCTCCTTCATTGGCATAAGCATTTTTGCCAAGAAGAAGTGACATACCACGAATTGACATATCGTAAATAATTGCGCTTGTGGTGTTTACATGATTGATAACAGCTTTACCCAGAGCGTTTACAACATAGCGCTCTGCTTTTCTCTGATTATCAATTTCGGTTATGATCTCAGACCCTTTTATAAGATAATAGGTATCATTCCAGTTTTTATAAGGAACAATCGAATGTAGATGGTAGCTTACCTTCATATTTCTTGGAGGCAGCACTGCGATCGCTGTTGCCTGAGTAGCAGCAGGAATTGGCTTGCCATGATATTTTAGCGGTGTAACCAAAAGAGCATCATCCATCACGGATATGGCATGCGTCTTAATGTTGACCGGCATATTATCGATTAGTGTACTTACAGTAAGCTCTGTCCCCTGAGCAAGTGCTGTGATATTCATTGTTCCCTCTCATGTTTTTATTTGTTTATTTGTACCTGAACTTTTTTAACCTTATAAATTAAAACATAGGAAACCAGGTTTTGTAAAGTTGGTTTCGCTAAAAATTAAAACGTGGTGAAAGAAAATGTCAAATAAACCAAAACTATATGAAAAAATAATTCCAAAATATATTCCCAATAGGGTAGTTTTAGCCTTTTTTTCAATAATTGCATTCTTCAGCGGCCCCGTTAAGAGAGAGCTGAGAGAGAGGCATTTCGAGGAAAATGAGCGGTTTCTGAAGGAGAAGGGGGATGCTTTTTTTCATTCGGGGAGACTCATTGAAAATCAAATGCAATGGGGGAGTGTTTTATTTGGAAGTCATAAAAATGCAAATATGTCGTATTCCGGTTGTGAGATAATTGCTA
This sequence comes from Butyrivibrio sp. AC2005, assembly GCF_000424145.1. GTDB lineage: Bacteria > Bacillota > Clostridia > Lachnospirales > Lachnospiraceae > Butyrivibrio. The sequence goes on along the minus strand of NZ_KE384137.1, from coordinate 655,293 downwards.
CCTACAATGCTCTTTTGTGCCTTGGGGACAGGAATACAACAATATCAGAGCTTATCAGATATTTCGAACAAAAAGGCGCTGCGCTTAAAGGCGGTTTTGGAATTACGCCCTCAGCACCCGCCAATTATTTAAAAAAAAGAGGATATAAGGTAAAAAAAGTTACCACCAGAAAAAAACTGGTAATAGACAGGCTTGGTCAGGAGTTTCATACTTTTATTGTGACCTTTTACTGGAACCGTGAGAATATCAGGGAACAGCTCCACACGGTCTGCATTTCCAAGGAATCGGACGGCTTCTATATTCATAATAACTATTGTAGGGCAGAAGGTGGAGCCTATGTAAGAAAGGGGGCATATAGAACCCTGGGAGATGCCGTAGCGGGCGTAGGCGAAAATGCTGTACCACTGGTTACTGTCGCTATACTTTAACAACGATTGGAGGACTATGAAAACTACTAAAGAACAATTTCCTACTAAAGCATCACTGGTCCTGTTCTTCCTTAAGGGGAGTACTCTGTTATTCATTATAGGCATAATTTTTTCCATGGCAGTTGCTTTTCTGGATATGGTAAATCCCAAGATTATCCAGTATACAGTAGACTACCTGATCGGAGATTCCGAGTCGGTTATGCCCTTTTATATGCAGATAATAGTAAATATTACAGGTGGTAAGGACTACCTGAGAGGACATATTTTCATAATAGCGCTTGTGGTGGTTGCTATAGCGCTTTTGGGCGCAGCTTGCCGTTATTTTAACAAGCTGTTTAATTCCATGGCTGCTGAGAAGCTGATATGCAGGATGAGAGATATTCTGTTTGAGCATATATGCCATCTGCCTTTTTCGTGGCATGGTGAGAACCATACGGGAGATATCATCCAGCGTTGCACCTCAGACGTTGAGACTATAAAAATGTTTCTCTCAGAGCAGCTTACAGCCCTATTTAGAATAGTGATAATGATTGCTCTCGGAATGTATTTTATGCTTCAGATTGATGTAAAGCTGTCACTTATATCTGCTGCATTTATTCCAATTATAGTTCTGTATTCTTTATTTTTTCATAATAAGATAGGAAGCGCCTTCGAGCATGCAGACGTGGAAGAGGGTAAGCTTTCAGCCATAGCGCAGGAAAATCTTACAGGTGTCAGAGTCGTCCGTGCTTTTGGAAGAGAAAAATTTGAACGTGAGCGCTTTGAGGCTAAAAACAGGGATTATACCAGGATGTGGATTAACCTTATGAGACTACTGGCTGCCTTCTGGACATCCAATGATATGATCTCGGGAATGCAGGGAATGGCGGTGCTTGTAGCAGGCTCTGTTTTCTGTGTTCAGGGAAATATTACCGTCGGAGAACTTATTGCATTCATTTCCTACAATGCCATGATTTCCTGGCCGGTACGTATCCTCGGAAGAGTTATTTCCGAAATGAGTAAGGCGGGAGTTTCAATAGACAGATTGAGATATATCATGAACTCAGAGGTTGAGAGTGACAGGGAGGGTGCAGGAGAGCCACCTCTTGATAAGGACATCGAGTTTAAGAAGGTAAGCTTTTCCTATGATAACGGGACAGCAGAGATTCTGAAAAACGTCAGTTTTACTGTAAAAGCCGGGGAGACAGTGGGCGTACTCGGAGGTACAGGCTCCGGAAAATCAACTCTGATGTATCTTCTGGACAGACTTTATAGCCTTCCGGAAGATGGCGGAACCATAACCATAGGCGGTGTGGATATCAGAGATATAAAGATGCACTACTTAAGAGAGAACATCGGACTTGTACTTCAGGAGCCCTTTCTCTTTTCAAGAACATTATATGAAAACATCGGTATAACCAATAAATCTGCAGGCATGGAGGATATCAGGAGAGCTGCAAAAATGGCTTCTCTTGATGAGACAATCAAAAACTTTGACGATGGATACAATACCTTTGTAGGTGAGAGGGGAGTTACTCTCTCAGGTGGTCAAAAGCAGAGGACGGCTATCGCTCAGATGCTTGTTTCAGAGCCTCCTATCATGATATTCGATGATTCTCTTTCTGCGGTTGATACTGAGACAGATGCTAAGATACGTGCTGCTCTTGATAAGCATGTAGGGCAGGCGACGACTATTATAATTTCACACAGAATAACTACGCTTATGCATGCAGACCACATAATTGTTCTTAGTCATGGAAAAGTTGCTGAAGAGGGAGCTCACTCGGAGCTTCTTTCGAAAAATGGTCTGTACCGCAAAATTTATGATATTCAAATTCAGGGAGGAGGGGAAGACATTGCCTGAGAAGAAGACTGAAAGAAATAAGACTGTTTCGCTCCCCTGGTTTGGAATCCCCAGAATTATGCCCTTTTTAAAGCCCTATCTTCCTAAGATGGCGGTTATGATATTCCTGGGCAGTATGGTCAGCATGGTGGATTCCTTTGTGCCGCTCTTTAACAGATATGCACTGAATAATTTTGTTGCCAGGGGCACGATTAAAGGAATAGGTGTTTTTGCAATTGCGTATGCTCTGACACTTCTCGCGAAGCTTGTAATGGATTTTATCAGCGCGAATATGTGCGGAGAAATCGAGATGTCAATTGACAGAGACTTAAGAAATGCTGCTTTTAACCATCTACAGGAGCTGTCCTTTTCATATTTTAACCAGAACAATGTGGGATATATCCACGCCAGAGTTATGAGTGACACCGGAAAAATAGGTGTTATGTGTGCCTGGAGAATGATGGACATCGTCTGGAATGGGAGCTACATTCTGTTTGTGCTGATTGTCATGCTTGCAATAAATGTGAGACTTGCCATGTACATACTGGTATTGATTCCGATAGCTGTATTCCTTGTAATCTATTTTCAGAAACACCTGATACTCCTGAACAGGCATATCAGGGAACTGAACTCTACCATCACAGGCAATTTTAACGAGGGCATAACCGGTGCAAAGGCTATAAAGACACTGGTTGTCGAGGACAGAATTCAGAGTGACTTCAGGGAAGATACTGAAAACTACAGGAAAAATGCAGTACATGCCACACATTATTCCGCAATGTTTTCAGCGTCAGTGACAATGCTTTCTTCCTGCGCTCTTGCGTTGGTCCTTTGGAGAGGCGGAATGATAACGATGGAGGGAGTTATGGAGATAGGAACACTTTCGGTATTCCTGTCATATGCACTTGGAATTCTTGAACCCATCCAGAACATTATTGTTACAATCTCCGAACTTATAGCAGTGCAGGTCAATGTTGAGAGACTTACAAGACTACTTGGCACACAATCTGATGTGGCAGATACACCTGAGGTCATTGCGAAATATGGTGATACCTTCAATCCTAAGAAGGAAAACTGGGAACCGCTTATCGGAGATGTTGAGTTTAAGGATGTATCTTTTCACTATCCTGACGGTACAGAATACGTGCTTGAACACTTTAACCTTAAGGTTCCACAGGGTACCAATGTTGCTATCGTTGGAGAGACAGGGGCAGGTAAGTCTACTCTGGTAAACCTTGTTTGCAGATTCTTTGAACCTACAAGCGGAGAGGTCCTTATTGATGGGAAAAATGCCAGGGAGAGATCACAGCTCTGGCTTCACAGCAACATCGGATATGTATTACAGACACCGCATCTGTTTTCGGGAAGTGTAAGGGAGAATCTAAAATACGGTAATCCCGATGCGACTGATAAGGAAATATGGGACGCATTAAAACTTGTGTCGGCAGACAGAATTGTTGAGAGAATGGATAATGGACTTGACAGTGATGTTGGTGAGGGAGGAGATATGCTCTCAACCGGTGAAAAACAGCTCCTGTCATTTGCAAGAGCTATTCTTGCTGATCCGAGAATCCTTGTTCTTGACGAAGCAACTTCATCCATTGATACGGTTACGGAGAAAGCAATTCAGGATGCCATATCCGTTGTGATAAAGGGCAGAACCTCATTTATGATTGCCCACAGATTATCAACCGTAGTGGATGCAGATGTGATACTGGTTGTAAGAGACGGCAAGATAATTGAGCGCGGAACTCACAGGGAACTTATGAAAAATGTGGGCGGCTATTATCATCAGCTTTTCTCAAGGCAGTTTGAGGAGATGGAAGCTGCAGCAATCTAAAACAGCAAAAAGCAAATAGAATAATAGCAACAAATTGCAAGCCTTCGTACTTTCTATGTGTAATACTTTGAAAGTACGGAGGTAATTTTTATGCATGATTTTAATTTGTTTAAGGATAATATATGTGCACCATTCATTATAGAGAGTGAAAGCTTTGAAGGTATAAAAATGATTGGCGAAACTGTGGCTGAGGACATAGAGGCTGTCACGGGAGTAAAGCCGGAGATTTTTGAAGATGCGAAAAAAATATTGGAATCAGAGCCTGCAGATGATGGGGGAGGCAGGTCCTTAGGCAGCGGTGCCGTCCTAATGGCTACAATAGGCAGCAGCCCGATGCTGGACAGATTATGCAAAGAAGGAAAAATAAATCTCGATGATATCAATGGAAAGCGAGAGGTATATAAGATAACCTGCGTTGAAACACCATTCTCAGAGAATGAATCACTAAAAGAAGTACTTGTTATTGCAGGCAGTGACAAGCGCGGAACTATCTACGGTATGTTTAGATTATCTGAGATGTGCGGAGTATCCCCGCTTATATACTTTGGAGACGTAGCTCCGCTTAAAAAGAATGAGATTATTATAAAAAATGATAAAGAAATCATTTCAAAGGAACCCTCTGTAAGATATCGTGGCTTTTTCATAAATGATGAGTGGCCGGCCTTTGGAAACTGGGCTACAGAGAAATTCGGAGATGTTAATGCCAGGTGCTACAGAAAGATATTTGAGCTTTTACTAAGACTTAAAGGCAATTACATGTGGCCTGCCATGTGGAATTCTAATTTTTCAGAGGATGGTCCGGGGCTTCAAAGTGCAGAGCTTGCGGATAAGCTTGGCGTGGTAATGGGCTTGTCCCATCATGAACCCATGTGCAGAGCCGGTAATGAGTGGCAGCAGCAGTATAGGAAGTATAGTACTGACAATACCTGGAGCTTTTTATCCAATGCGGAAGGCATAACAAAGTTCTGGGAGGATGGCGTAAAGAGAAATAAGGATTTTGAAAATGTAATAACCATAGGCATGCGCGGAGAGGCTGATTCCAAGCTTATGCCCGAGGATGCTACCTTAAAGGACAATATTGAGGTCATAAAGAAGGCAATAAGAGTTCAGAACGAGCTTATAAAAAAGAATGTTAACGAGGAACTTCAGAAGGTTCCCAGAATGCTGGCAATCTACAAAGAGGTTGAGGACTATTATTTTGGTGATGAAACAGCTGAAGGACTTAAGGATTGGGATGATCTTAAGGATGTGATCTTTTTATTAAGCGATGATAATCATGGTCATGTAAGAGCACTTCCTACAGATGATACGAGAAATCATCCCGGCGGCTTTGGCATGTATTATCACTTCGATTATCACGGTGCACCCATAAGTTATGAATGGGTTAACTGCACGAGACTTACCAAGACCTGGGAGCAGATGAGTCTTGCTTACGAATCAGGTGTAAGGCAGATGTGGATTGTAAATGTTGGGGATCTGAAACTCAATGAATATCCGCTTTCATTTTTCATGGATCTTGCATATGACTATGAAAAGTACGGTGAGAAGTCTGTAAACAGGATAGAAGAGTATGTTCATGGCTGGATAGACAGACAGTTCCCAGGGGTGACAGACGAGCAGAAAAAAGACATAGCAAAGGTAATCGAGGGATATACCAGATTTAATGCTCAGAGAACTCCCGAGACTATGAGTGCTGATGTATATAATCCTGTGAATTTCATGGAGGGCGACAGAGTATTGCAGGATGCCGGGGATATACTTGATACTGCGGACAGACTGAATGAGGAACTTGAAGCTGAGGCACTCACAGCTTACAGGAGTATGATTTATTATCAGGCAGCAGCCAGCCTTAACAATGTACTTATGAACGTAGAGGCAGGAATGAACAGAGAGCTTGCGCTGCGAGGCTGTGTTTATGCCAATAAATATGCGGAGTCTGTAAGAAAAAGGATAGCTGAAGACATTCGTTATGTAGAAGAATTCCATAAGTTTAACGATGGCAAATGGAATCACATGATGAGCTCTGATCACACTAATTTCAGGTCCTGGGATGCGTATGACTGGACTTATCCTACGGTGTCGGTTGTGACTCCGATTCACGGACCGAAGGTTGCAGTATCCTTCAGAGGCGAGAAAACAGTTAACTACGGTGCACACTGGCAATGCCCTCCATCTCCTGTAAGCTACGGTTTCACAAGACCGGAGACGAAAGAGGTGCTTCTTGACCTCGACAGCAGAGGAGATGTGAGTTACTCATATGAAATTGTAAACGACACTGATTGGATTATATGCAAAGAACCTAAGGGAAGAGTAGAGGTTCCTGTACCATATGAGGCTAATGTAATAACAGAAAAGACAGGAAGATCAACAGTTTCATTTGGAGTAAATAGGGAACTGATCACGGGAAAGACCGAGGCAACAGGGAAGGTAAAGATCAGCTTTGATAACGGCACATTCACTGAAGTTGATATTATCTTCAAAGCAGACAAGAAAGTATATCCGGACGGCTACAGCAGTGAAAATCTCTGCATGGAAAATAACGGAATAATACTTGTAAATGCCGAGAAATATAATGAGAAAAAGAATGTGTCGGTAGCAGGCTTTGAGAAAATAGACTACCTCGGAAAAACCGGGAAGCCTGCCATAAAGGTACTTCCTTCAATCTCAAATTTTAGTGAGAAAGATATACAGAGCGGAAATGTTCCATGCGTGAAGTATAATGTGTTTGCTGAAAATGACGGGGAATATGTTCTTGATTTTCATCTGACCATGACCAATCCCATAGTTAAGGGTGGAATACTGAAGTTTGGTTATGCTGTAAATGATGGAAAAATCAATATCGAAACCGGGGTAGCAGAAGGATATTTTACAGACTTCCCCTGCAGACAGTGGTGCGAAGATGTGCTTTTACATGAGCATGTAGCAAGTACGCAGGTAACCCTAAATAAAGGAGTTAATGCAATCACAATTTATGCCGGTGATGCCGGAGTAGTTTTTGATAAGTTTGTCCTCTACAGGACAGGCGAGGAATTGCCTGAGAGCTTCCTTGGACCAATGTAATAAGTAGCTAAAATCCCTCATATCACTTGCGTGGTATGAGGGATTTTTATAATGAAAGAGGTTCTAATTATTTTTTACTTTAATTGCAATCTAAAAGATTGTTTGATAAATATTTACGCAAAATTAATACTATTTTTAGAATTAATTATATAAAATTGTATATGAGACAATTAATTTGTTGGTATGAGGGGGATGATTTTGAATATTAAAAAGCACTTGACAGCTATGTGTAATAAACATAGCTTGTTAACAGCACAACACAGGCTAACTGCGCTCTTTTTGCGTCTTGTGGCAGCGAGGCACTTGAAACTGAATACTACATTTGTGATGGATAACCGTCGGATTTGACGGGGTAAGTATACCCTGTCAGGTTCGGCGGTCTTTTTATATAAAAATAATTTCAAGGAGGAATTTTGAATGAAGAAAAAAAGAAAATTAGGAAGAAAGCTGCTGAGCTTTTTGCTTACGCTGGCGATGGTCGTCGGTCTGATGCCGGGGATGGGGGTGACGGCGCTGGCGACGGTTGAGAAGGCGTACGCCGACTATGATGTGACTACAGAGACGAACAAGACCAAGAACGGTGATGACCTTACGGCATTACAGGTTACTTTCAATGGAAGACAATGGTATATAATTGAGGATAATTCCTCAAGTGCCACGAGTAGAACAGTTACGCTGCTTTCTGCAGATACAAGCTTTGGCACAAAAACATTTCATGAGAGTTTCAGCAACATATACAGCACTTCTCAAGTGAAGGCTTATCTTGATAGCATGACAGGGACAGGTGGTGCCTTCGCAGGTGTGGCGGATGCCATTGAGACAGTCAATTTGACAATCAATAAATATAATAGTAATGAGGTATTTGAGACTGTAAATGGAGTAAAACTGTATCTATTAAGTACGGAGGAAGCGGGATCTCTTCCTGTGAATGTTCGTAAGGCAGAATTTACAGGAGGAAACTGCAGCGATAAGCAATGGTGGCTCCGCTCGCCCGGCGGCAATGACCTCCTTGCGGCGTATGTGGGCGGCGATGGCGGTGTCCGTTACGATGCCGGGGCGGAGGAATATGCTTTCGGAGTGCGTCCCGCTTTAAAACTGAATCTGTCAAAGGTGACGTTTGATTCTGGGAGCAACACGTTCTCTGTGCCAACACAGTACCCCCTCTACGTCGGCGGTACACAGGTGACGAGTGCAAATAAGAATGATATTCCGGCAACAGACGGAACGAAAACAGGAACAGCAAGTTATAATCCTGAAACGAAAGTCTTAACACTGACAAATTATCAGTATAGTGGAAAAGGAAGTAATCAACAAAATGGATATAATGGGATTTATATAGGTGCAGATCAAGATACGCTGATTCATTTAAATGGCACCAATATAATCACAATTAGCAACTTATCAAGTGATACTACTAAGAGGGGAATTTATAACTATTCCGGGGGTGATATTTCGATAGAAGGTTCTTCCAAGTCTGATAAGCTGACAATAAATAATGCCGAGGTTAGTGGAGCTTACACAAGTTGCGGAGTAATGAATGCTGCTACCGGAAAAAACATTAGTATAGAAAACTGTACAATAGAGGTTAATGCAAATGTTGGAACTAGCACTGCTGCACAATATTGTTATGGAATATATGCGACTAATGATATAAGTATAGTTAGTGCGGATGTAACAGCACATGGAATCGGATATGGAATACTCTGCAAAAATCTTGGAAATATTGAAATAGATAATTCATCAAGAGTAATGGTTACAGGTACAACCGCCGCAATTAATGCAATGGTCAGAACTGGTGCAATGAGTGAGGGGTGGGAAAATGTTAATATGACAGGATCTGCTGTTGATGTAGGTACTTCTTCCACATATTATAAAAACATTGATTCAAAGTTTAAAGCAGTCAGATTTACTCCAGTTCACACTCATAACTTTGCTTACTCTGCCAGTGGAGCAACCATTACGGCGATTTGCGATGATACTAGTTGTGAGCTGCATAACTCTCCCGCAACACTGACTCTGAGTGCCGCTGATGCGAGCTATTCTGGCAGCGCTTATGAAGGAGCTAGCTTTTCCGATTCCATTGCATGGATGAATGCTGGACTGACCATGCCAACGATTGAATATGAAGGACGCGGCAGCACGAACTACACAGAGAGCACAACCGCGCCGACTAATGCAGGTACTTATACCGCCAGCATCACAGTGGACACGAACAAGACCGCAACGGCGGATTTCACGATCACCCCCATAGCTCTGACTATTACTGGCGCGACGGCGACGAACCGCACTTACGATAAGGACAGCACAGCGGTCACAATCAGCGCCGTTACGTTCAAGGACAGCAGTCAACAAGCCGTGGCACTTACGGTGGGCGAAGATAAAGATTACACCGTTACCGGCGCAATGTCCGATGCGAATGCGGGCGACGGCAAGACCGTCAATGTCACCGTGACGCTCAAAAACGCAAATTACAGCCTTGCGTCGAATACCACGACTGCCACAGTTAATATCTACAAGGCGGAGGCACAGACCATCGCGGACATGACGGACACACTGCTGTATACAGCGACCTCCGTTTCTGAGTCCGTGGCGGGCAAAATGTCCGATGACGCTGGAACGCTGACTTATTCGGCGGGGTCCGCGAGCAAGACCGGCAGCGTTACGGTTTCAAACTTCGTTGTGAATGCAACAAGCGGCGCTGTAACAGCCACGCTCTCTGGCGGCGCGGCGGGAGATACCGTCACCCTGCCTGTGACCATCGGTTCTACCAACTATGCCGATTCCACGGTTAATGTCAAAATAACGCTCACGGCAAAGTCTGACGCAGGGGTGGACATCACAGGTGTTCCCGCTTCTAAGACCTACGGCGATGCGGATTTCACACTTATAGGTAGCGTGACAGACGAAGGAACTGGAACAGGCAACTGGACTTGGAGTACCAGCGATGAGACGGTGTTCCAGATCACACCTAACGGGGCAACTGCGACTGTTAAGATTTTGAAGGCAGGCTCCGCTACGGTTACGGCAAAATATGAGTCTGACACAACAATTGATACAGAAACTACTGCTACAATTACGGTCAATACAAAGACGCTTACGATCACCGCGAAGGATCAGAGCATCTATGTAGGTGGTACGGTTCCTACGCTCTCCGGCGCAGATTTCTATACCGTTACCGGACTTGTAGGCACAGATACATTGACGACTGCTCCGACGCTGGCCTATCAGAAGAATGGCAGTGCAGCCACCCCGGACAATAATGTGGCAGGTACCTATGACATCGTTGCCTCCGGCGCAACCGCGAGTGACAACTACACCATCACCTATGCAAACGGCACGCTGACGATCAGCGAGAAACAACCAGCAACCGTTACCAAAGTCCCGACGGCCAAGACGCTGACCTACACCGGTTCCGCACAGGCGCTTGTGACAGCAGGAACGGCCACTGGCGGCGAAATGCAGTACGCCCTCGGCGATGCAAACGGAGCCACACAACCTTATACCACATCCATCCCGACAAAAACCGACGCCGGAACCTATTACGTATGGTATAAAGCAAAGGGAGATGCAAATCACAATGATAGTACAGCTACATGTATAGTTGTTGTGATTGGAGAGAAAGTTTCGGTATCCTACACAGTTACCTTCAAGGTAGTAAACGGTGCATGGAATGATGGAACGACAGAAGACAAAAACGTAGTGCTTTCAGGTTATGAAGGAGATACATTAAAACTAACTGAGAATCAGATACCGGCAGTTGGATCAAAACCAAATGATAATTACAAGGCCGGAAACTGGGATGTCGTACCTACTACTTCCATGGTTATAACTACAGACAAGACATTTACTTACACGTATACCCAGGATAAAAGTGGTACTCAGGGCACTACCAATGAAGAGGTAATCCAGGAGGATAATACGCCTAAGGCCAGTGTCTCGGGTCTTGATAATAATCTCACTAATAATATTATGACGCCTCAGGAAAAGGCTATGGTAAATTCTGGACAGAACTCAATACTGAAACTAATTATGAAAAATATTGATGCTTCAGTACCTCAGCAGGATAAAAATCTTACTGAGGAAGAAATCAAAAAGGTAAGTAATAATGCAAATGTAGCAATGTTTCTTGACCTTTCGCTCTGGCTCTCCATAGGACAGAATTATTCAAGACAGATAGAAAGCACGGGAGAGCATAAAATAGGAGTAGAATTGGAGGTTCCTGAGGATAAACGTGCACCTGCCGGAATGATCAGAACATTCTTGGTTATCCAGGTACATAATAATGCTTCAAATATAATTGCAAGAACAACAGCAATAAATATCCCGTTAGTTATTAGTGATTTTTCAACATATGCTCTTGCATATGTTGACGAACCGGCAGAGAAGGTCGGCTTCTATTCAGGCCTTAAGATAACTCAGAAAAACGACAAGATAAAGATATCCTGGGATAAGACGGAAGGTGTAGCTAAGTATGAGGCTTATGTTACCTACTGTGGAAAGAAATATCCTAAAAAGCCAACTAAGTCAACGACTTCCAATTCTGTAACGATCAAGAAGATAAAGGATAAGAAGATAGACTTTACCAAGAACTTTAAGCTGTATGAGGCAGCCTATGACGGCAACGGGAATATCATAGGAAAATCTGTAAATGCCCACTTTGCAGGAAAGGACAGTAAAGAGTATAAAAATCCAAAAGACATAAAGCTGAAGACAAAGAGTATAACAATTGATAAGGAACAAACATCCAAGATTAAGGCATCTGTAAAGATGGAGAAGGGCAAAGGGAAAGAACTTTCTGACAATCATGCACCTAAGTTTCGATACAAAACAACTAATACTAATGTGGCAACGGTTGATAAGAAAGGCAAAGTGACAGGTGTTAATTCAGGAACATGTACTATTTATGTATATGCTAAAAATGGTTGTGCCAAGAAAGTGGCAGTAACTGTAAACTGATAACGGATTCTCATTATAGAAAAGGAGCGTCTCCAATGATCAAAGGGGACGCTCCAATTATTTCCTATGGTAGGTGCTTAATTATCTTTATTGATAAGATTTGCCAATAGTGCTTCAAGTTCGGATATTCTGGCATTCATTTCAGTCAAAGCAGCATCTTTTTCAGCTATAACAGCATCTTTGGCAGCTATAGCGGCATCTTTTTCAAGGATAACAGCGTCCTTCTGAGCAGCGCAGTCATCGTAACCATCCTGATATACATTTTTTAGATGAAGTTCTTCATTGTATTCTAATACGCTCATTCGAATCACCTCCGCTCGATTCTTGGATAGAAAATCAGCAAGAATATCCTCGGCTATACATTCACTAATTGCTTTTTTTACGGCCTTTTCCAGAACCATTGTCAGAGCGTACTTTCTTATACGACCAACGAAAATAGAATAATCCTTAAGTGTCCTGCAAGCATTCATAAGTTCCGGATTATGATTTTCATTGATGTTGATCAGAGTTACCGTAAGCTCAAGTTCCGGGGCAGAGAGCTTCGTGGCATATTGATCGGAAAGCTTGTATATTACCCGATCTTCTGCAATTTCCTGCCCGTTATAAAAAACAACAAATCTTGGTGCGGGTATCTCGATAACCTTGGTTTTGTACAGATCATCCCTGATTATCATTCCGGAGAACAGATCTGATACATAGAATAAAAACCTTAAAGCTATATTTCCACACTTGGTTGATTGGTGCTCATAAAGGTTGAGTTCAAAGCCGAAGACAAAAGAGATGTCGTTTTTCATCTTCAGAAACACGCCATCATCTAAAGTGTTAATCTCAAGATCATCCGCATTTTCATAGTTTGTGCCATTTACGGCATTGTACAAAGAAAGCAGTTCTAGTTTATTATTGAATAGCATTCTGAAAACTGAGTCCTTGTACTTTTGGTTAATTGTTACTTTTTTCAATTTATCCTCCTTGTATGGTATTTGTTCTTCAGACCATAAAAGCAGGAAAATAGAATCAAACCAACTGTGTGGTTACTATAATTATATCCTACATCGATTATATAAACAATCTGTGGAAAAAAGTGGATGATACACCCTGATACCATATATGGTCTCTTGAACAGACGAAATGCTACCATAATAAAAACGTGATATCAATAACAAATACACAAACTATATACAATAGAATACAATAATGTGATTCGTGACTGACTAATTAATTCCAATGATGCAAAAACAATGAAATAGGTGTTGACAGACGTCAGCACCTATATTATTATCCTAAGTGTACTAGATATGATAGTACACAACAAACAGGAGGGACATCATGCTGATCGAAATTGACTATAGAGACAAGCGGCCCCTATATGAACAGATTTCGGGGAAGCTGGAGGAGCTGATATTGTGCGGTGTTATAAGCGCAGATGAGGCACTTCCTTCGGTGAGATCTCTGGCAATAGACTTATCAATAAATCCTAACACCATTCAGAAGGCGTATGATGCGCTGGAGCAGAAGGGCATGTGTTATTCCGTGGCGGGACGGGGGAGATTCGCTGCGGCAGCTGACGAGGTACTTCCTGCAAAGAAAAGAGAAATACTGGATGAACTGGGGAAGGTTGTAGATAAGGCATTGAAGGTTGGACTTACCAGAGAGGAACTTACCAGTTACATCAATGGGGAAAAGGAGGAAAAGTATGATACAGGCAACCAATCTTTCTAAAAGATTTGACGATATACAAGCGATTGCCGGTGTTGATCTCACTATCGGGGACGGACAGGTCTTCGGGCTTGTGGGGACAAACGGAGCCGGTAAGAGCACATTCTTACGTCTTGCAGCAGGGATTCTGCAGCCGGATTCCGGGTCAGTTACCATCGATGGAAAACCGGTCTATGAAAATCCAAATGTTAAACGGGATATATTCTATATTTCTGATGATACCGCATTCTTTTCAAATACTACACCGAAGGAGATGGCTACATTCTATAACCACGTCTATGAGAGCTTTAACATGGACAGGTTTGATTATATGATGAAAAACTTCGGGCTCGATAAAAACAGAAAGATTAAGACCTTTTCAAAGGGAATGAAAAAACAGCTGTCCATAATCCTTGGTATAGCCGCAAATACAAGATATCTATACTGTGACGAGACATTTGATGGACTTGATCCTGTTATGAGACAGGCGGTGAAGAGTCTTTTTATAGGTGATATGGCATCGAGAAAATTTACACCGATAATTGCTTCGCATAATCTTAGGGAACTGGAGGATATATGTGACACAGTTGGACTTCTCCATCAGGGAGGAATCCTTTTATCCAAGAATCTCGATGACGCCAAGACAGATATACACAAGCTCCAGTGCGTATTCAGGGACGAGATGAGTAGGAAGAGAATAGAAGATCAGCTTAATGTGCTGACTACCGAGAGCAGGGGAAAACTGGTTACTATGACCATTCGGGGTCAGGAGGATGAAATAAGTGATGCACTTAGGGCAGAGAGTCCGATTTTTATGGAAATCCTGCCGCTGTCTCTTGAGGAGATATTCATAAGTGAAACGGGGGTACAGGGATATGACATCAAAAAGATTATTTGCTAATTTGCTTAAGGAAAATTCTAAAAGACGCCTCTGGACAATAGCACTGTCTATCGCAGCCAATTTCTTTGCACAGATTGTCTATGCCATGCTTATGTTCGGACACTATGCGGAAAGACTTGAAGATAAGCGCACAAACATAGAGGATATCAGAATACATTTTTATAATAATATTGTTGGTATGGGGAATATGCCTGTAATTCTTACAGTACTCGGCCTGGCATTTATTCTCGCACTCCAGGGATATTATTACCTTTTTGATTCAAGGCAGACGGATCTGTATTATTCACTTCCTGTAAAAAGAGACAAAATCTTCGACGCGAATAATTTATGTGGAATACTTGTTTTTGCAATTCCTTACTTAATCTGTAATCTGATTACTCTCATCATGGGGATTTCACGCGGATATGTGGCGATAAATGCAATTCTTCTGTATCCTGCAAATGCTCTGGTTGTCCTTCTTATGTTTATCATGTGCTATGAACTGTGCGTACTTGCAGCGGTATTAACGGGACATATAGTTGTTGCAGTGCTTGGATGTGGCGTTTTCTTTTTCCTCGGACCTGTTATAAATGCGATTTATTTACTATATATGGAAACCTTTTTTTCAAGCTACTGTAATGACTATTCATATATAGGAACATTTACCTTTACAGGTTCTCCTATCAACCTTATGCTTGAAACTATTTTCGGATTTCAGGGAGATGCAGATCATGAGATAGCATTTTACACCTTTGACGCAGCAGGATGTATGTTGGAAATTCTGGTTCTAGCAGCAGGTGCATTTTTAACTTCAAGAATCCTTGTGAAAAGAAGAGCTGCAGAAGCAGCCGGTAAGGCTATGGCCTTTTCAGTTATAAAGCCTGTTTTCAAGATTTTCATATCTGTTATTGCTGCTCTTGGAGCAGGCCTTCTGATGTATTTTGTGGGAAGCACCAGAAGTTTTGGAATGTTTATTTTCGGAATGCTGTGCGGTCTTATAATTGTACATATTGTCATAGAGACCATATACGAATTTGACTTCAAGGCATCTCTTAAGCACTATGGCACACTTATAGCCAGTGCTGTAATATCCGTATTTATTTTCTGCGGGTTTGTATTTGATATCGTGGGCTATGAATCCTGGCAGCCTATGCCATCAAGGGTGGAGAGTATTGCCATCTCAGATGACTTTATCTACAGCGATCTCATCGCACCCTATGAAAAGACAACCCATGATACAAACTTTTATAATTCGATTACAACCGGAGCCAGCTATGCTCTTGCAAATATGAAGATTACTGATCTTGAAATGGCTGAGAAGATTACAAGGCTCGGAGCAATACAGGCCAAGAATGCCCACAAGGATGCTATTAAGTATAAGCTGTTTTCACCTGATTACATCAACTATGATTACAATGAATATGCTGAAGGAACAAGTCCTAATTATGCATATTTCAGCATTCAGTGGAATTTAAAAAATGGTAAAAAGGTAAAGAGAAGATATAAGGTTGATATAAATGATCAGGAGCTCTTTGCTGCCTATAAGGATATCTACAACAGTGAAGAGTTCAAATATGGCAAATTCCCCGTACTTGGAATTGAACCCGGTGAAATAAATGCTCTTAAAGGACAGACAATACAGGGAGAGTTTTATAAAAACCTCAGCGAAGCTGATATGGATGAATTTGTGAAAATTTATTCAGAAGAGCTTAAGAACCAGAGTTTTGACGATCTAAAAAATGATGAGCCTGTTTTGGTGATTTATGGTGCTGACGGCAGGGATGGCAACGACTACTATTCGTCCACAGACAGGTATAACTTTTATGTTTTTCCTTCTTTTACCAAAACAATTGCTTTCCTTGAAAAGCATGAAATGCCTGTAACCTGGTGGGATGGAAGCGATAAAATATACAGTGTCAGCATTAAAGCTGACAGATGGAATGGAAATGGTGAATTACAATACACTGAATGGCAGAGCAGAGACAAAAACGAAATTCAGGAGGTTGTTAAAAATGTAATTCCCTCTGAACTGTATCAGGCAACAGGTATTAATCTCATATATGATGATGGTGTAAACAGTTGGAAAAATGTTGAGTTTACTGTTACGAGCAAATTATCTACAATGCAGGATTATGTATATCTTATAAATAATGACAATCTTCCCGAAAAGCTTAAGACCATGTGCTTTTCGGAGGAAGATGACACCGATGCCTCAGTATCCTCTGATGGCAAATATGGGTGGGTGAAATGTGTAACTAACGGTTGATGTATTGTGGGAAAGTTTAAAAATAATTTACTTTCTTTTCGTTTATAAAAAAACTCTAAATTTTAGTAATATTCCGTAAAGTCCATACTTTTTACCGATAAATCGGACTACAATAAAAGTACTATGGATGAGCTGTATGAGTATGTCATTAACAAAATAGACGAAGCTGTCGAACAGGGCTGGATAAAGGTGTATTTCCAGCCTGTTGTTCGTGCTATGACTGAGAAACTGTGCGGCATGGAAGCACTTGCAAGGTGGGATGATCCGCATTGGGGCATGCTTGCGCCCTATAAGTTCGTCAAACCTCTTGAGGAAAAAGACCTCATCTATAAATTGGACTGCTATGTGGTTAAGGCAGTTTGCAGGACCCTTCATGAATTAGTGGAGAAGGGGCGTCCTATGATACCTGCTTCTATTAATTTTTCACGACTTGATTTCTTAAAATGCGACATTTTTGAAATTGTTGAAACAGAGGTCGCTAAATACGATATTCCCAGAGATTACATACATATAGAGATTACTGAGAGCATCTTCGTGACTGACGAAGGCTTTATTAAGGATGTTATTGATAAATTCAGGTCCAAGGGCTATGAGATTTGGATGGATGATTTCGGAAGTGGTTATTCATCCTTGAACCTCCTTAAGGATTATGACTTTGATATGCTCAAAATGGACATGAATTTCCTTACTACATTTACGGAAAAGTCAAAATCTATCATGCGTTCTACCATATCCATGGCCAAAGATATCGGAATAAAGACACTGACGGAAGGTGTTGAGACAAAGGAACAACTGGAATTCCTTAAGAATATAGGATGTGAACGGATACAGGGATTCTATTTTGGAAAGCCTGAACCAATTGATATTATGCTTTCACAGATGGAAGAAAAAGGCATAAAGATAGAAGAAAGACAGTGGAGACATTTCTATGATGTGGCAGGTTTCCATGTAAGAGATGTGGATGTACCTCTTGAAATAATCGAGGATGACGGAAAGGATTTCCATACTCTTTTCATGAACAGAGCCTATATGGAGCAGATTCTTCATATCTATGACATCGATTATTCAGAGATTGACAGGCGCATTTATCATACGGGTTCGCCACTTATAGAAAAATACAGAGAATTCGCAAATATAATTGAAGGAAGCTCTAATATTGAGACCTTCTACTATACGGATAGTGGTAATTACTTAAGATTCAGAGCTAAATGCATTGCTGCGCATGAAGGACATTATATCATCAAAGGTTCAATCATCAATATCACCATGGACCAGAATACTAATGAGAGAACTATGCTTGATAACAAATTAAGGGAACTGAACCTTTTGTTTGACGTGGTTGATCTGGTAAATGTCGGGAATAATGTTATAGCTCCGCTTCTTGGAAGATTTAAATATATTACCAATGAATCCTATGTCTATTCGGATATGAGAAATGCCATAAAGATTGCGGCAAGAGAGACTATATATCCTCCGGAAGCGCTGGATTTTTTGGAATATATGAATGTGGATACTGCCGTGGAGAGAATCACAGACAGTAAAAAGGGTTACATTGAAAAAATATTCAGAGTAAAGCAGCCTGATGGAACCTACAAGAGAAAGAACATAATAATGATGATGATCCCGGGGACTGCCGGCAATGAATTTTTAATTTGCTACAAATCAATACCGGATGAAATTTCGAGAGTTCTTGACGGGCTTACTGCTTCGGCAAGGTCACTTGTAGATAAATATTTGGCAGACAGTGGACAGATTACATATACAGAGATTTGGGAAAACATGATTTGGGATTCCTCAATCAAGTTTTTCTGGAAGGATAAGGATAGAAGATTCCTTGGCGCGAGCCAGTCATTCCTTGATTTTTACGGATTTAAATCTCTGGAGGATATTCTGGGGAAAAATGATGAGGATATGGGTTGGCATGTGAGCGAGGATCCTTATAAGAATGACGAGATAAGAGTTCTTACCACCGGAGAACGTATTATAGATGCGTCCGGTCAATGCATAGTTAACGGAGTTATACATGATATCAGATGCCAGAAGATGCCAATATACAGAAATGGCGAGATAATTGGTCTTGTAGGATTTTTCGAGGACAAGGATGAGGAATTGTACAGGCTTGAAAATATTGCAATTCCCAATAACTGTGACAATATCACCGGGCTTATGAATGCAAGGGCGATTATGATATGCCTTTTGGATTATGCAGAGGAGTTTGCGGATAAAGGCAGAGGTTATGGCCTCATAATGATTCGAAATGAAAAATATTCGAGAATATTGGAAGACTATGGCAAGGTAATTGCTGAAAAATTCTTAGTATCAATGAGTAAACAGATTACAGCGGTCACAAGTCAGACATGTGCAGTGGGAAGGCTGAAAGAAAGCTATTTTGTAGTAATGACCTTTGTAAAAACTCATGAAGCGCTTGAGTATTTGGCACAAATAATAAAGGAATCTGTAGAACAGATCACTGAGGTTGACGGAAACAGCGTAACTGTGAGGGTAAGAACCTCCTGTGCTCATAGAACGGACGAAGGTACTTCGGATGATAATATCTTCCAGAAGGTGCTTGGCGAGGTTGATAAAGATCAATAGAAAAGAAGATTAAACGAAGCATATATATAAAGCCTTCCCCCTTTTTTGGGGCGCAAATCGTCCAGGGGACGATTGTTCTGCGCGGACCGAAGCGGAGCGAAGACAGGTGTCAGCGAAGCTGACGGATGAGGGGATAAAACAACCAAATTACACAACGTATTTTTATCAAAAATCACATACAAACTAACATTTACAAAAATAATAAAATATATTATTATAGTATTTAACTATAGGTTATTCTGCCCTGAGTGGTAGAAGGTTTAGGAAGGATCCTAAGCGTGTCGTCATTCTGCAGATGGCATGCCGAGCAGCCTTTAATGGTGGGGACCGGAGAGTGGCTGCGGCGCAAAAATGGATTTATCCTTTTTCATGGAGGAAGAAAGGAGCGCACATATGATAGGAGGCATAGGAAACAGTTACAGTAATGATTATTCCTATGGCAAAATCGCCAGTGGAAACAAGCTTCCAAGAGCAGCTGACGGAGCAGCCGAGCTTGCTATTAGCCAGAAGCTTGAAAAAGAGCAGAGAACAGACAGTGTACAGATTAGAAACGGCCGTGACAACATCAATCAGATGAACATTAAGGATGGTGTCCTTGATGGCGTTAAAGATTATCTGCAGAGCATGCGTGAGAACGCAGTTTATGCTAAAAACGGCACATTGTCTGACAGTGAGAGAGAAGATATTGCTAATGCCAATTCACAGCTGATGAAGGGCGTTGGTCAGGAGCTTACTTCATCACAGATGAAGTCTCTTGGACTTGATAAGATTGATGTTAATGATATCGATTCTATCGACAGCGCACTTAAGAGTGTTGATGATGCCAGAGGCAGTGTCGGTGCAGTTACGAATGGCCTTGAGCACAATGTAAGCTATAATTCAATAGCAAGAGAGAACCTTCTAAGTGCTGAGAGTAGTATTGCCGATACGGATATTGCACAGGAAATCACAGAGCTAAAGAAGAATCAGACGCTTGATGCATATCGTATGCAGATGCAGAAAAAGCAGCAGGAAGATGATGCTCAGAAGAACAACATGAATGTGATGCTTTAATGCATGGTTTGACCGGAAGGATAATTACATCCCCGGGAAACCGTCTGAGGTTACAATTTCATATTTGTCTGTTACATACAGAACGTAAGTATCGGGGATGGACTCTATGAGTTTCATCCCCTTTTCCATGCCAAGACAGTAGCAAATGGTGGAAAGGGCGTCTCCGTCCGCAGAGGATGAGGAGACAATAGTAGTGCTGTAAATATTATTCCGAACCGGCATACCTGTATTGGAATCAAGAATATGATGATAGATTTCACCATCCTTTTCAAAAAAGCGATCATAGATTCCGGAGGTTACAAGGGAGCTGTCCTCCAGTGAAAGAGTAACGATTGTTTCATTAGCTTCTCCAAAGGGCTTTTGTACACCTGTGGTATAAGGCGATACGCCGCTTTTAACGGGCTTATTTCCGATTAAAAGAACATTTCCTCCCAAATTAATGATTCCGCTTGTAGCACCGCTTTCTGTATACAGATTCTTTAGCTTGTCAGCGATATAGCCCTTTGCTATTCCGCCAAGATCAAGGCGTGCATCCTTATCCAGGAGCTGCACAGTATATTTTCCTGATTCCTCTGAGAGAACAACCTTATTGTAGTCAACATGAGAGAGGGCTTCCTGCATGGCTTCTTCATCGGGAACCGCTTTATCCGTATCTGCATGGAAATTCCAGAGATCCGTAACTGTACCTATTGTGGGATCGAAGGCTCCTTCTGAGAGTTTCGCATAATCCAGTGCTATTTTTATGAGGTCATAGGTGTCTTTATCTACTTCTACTTCCTGGCCTTTGGCATGGTTTATATTCCAGACATCACCGCCTTCTTTGGTGGTGGATAAGAGAAATTCGTATCTTGTGCAGATATCTGAACACTTATCTAGAAAATCTCTGCACTTTTTATTTGCATCTGAGTTTCTTGTGAAAAAGGATGAATCTTCAGAAATAAAATCCTTTTCATAAGCGGTGAGAGTTATGACTGTATCAAAGAAAAAGCCAACACTTTCACAGGATTCGGTGCTTACGGTGCCGCATCCGGAGGAAACAGAGCATACGGTTATTAACACAAACATAAGTAATACCCGCAGTAATGTGCGGGTATTGTTATAAAATGATTTTCTTTTTATTGCTGCGTATAGTAATTGCATGAATCGTTAAGTCCTTTAGAAAATAAGTATTATGCATCCTGCGCCATACGTTCTTCATTTATGCCTGCTGACGCGAGCTTTGTTATTTTGGGCGAGATGCGGATTTTTGTATATAGCTCTGCGTATTCTGATGCGGATAAATCCTCTATGTAGTTGAGCATATAATTTTTGTCATAGCCGTTCTTTTTCAATATATCAGCGGCTTTGTTATAAGCGATGGCAGCTTCGTTTTCGGTGTTGTATTTTCCAACCACAAAATCACCGTTTATATGAATGACCGCCTTGTACTTCTGAAAACCGCGCTCAGCATATTGTCTGACTCCATGATATCGGTTTAAAACCTCGATATTTTCATAGCGAAGATCGTTGGAGTTGCCGTTGGCAAAGCGATAGTCACGGCCTTCTACTGCGTAGCTCCTTATACCATACCTGCTGAGGATGCTTATCTGCGAACCATAGTCAGCTACGAAAAGATGTGATCCTCTTTTCATGATTTTATGAGATGAATAGTAAAACAAATCATCAATATCGAAAATTAGCGTGTGTTGCGGTGAAAGATAGTAAAAGAAATATTTCTTCTCAAGGTAAATGGGCGTAGGAATATAGAGCCCTTTATCCCTGAAATTAATAAGAACCACGCATTTTTCGAATGGAAGAGACTGGCCTTTCCTGTAGGAAGATAATACATAGGAATTGTCAGTCAGAATTTTTTGCGCCTGTGAATAAGCCCTTCCCGCTGATCTTGCATTGGAAAAAGAGCCAAGCGCTATGTGCTTTCCCCTGAATGTTATCGACGCCCTGTAGGACTTTGTTCCGTCCTTTAAACAAGTTTCATACACCCCCGTAACCTTACCAGTCATTTTAAGTTTACCCCCATAAGCTTAAAGCCAGTAGTCACTGAGCACTATTAAAACAATCAAAACATTAATTATGCACTATGTATTTATATGCATTTTTGTGGTATACTTTTTACTCAAAGTAAAAAAGTATCTTTTCATAAGAAAATCTTCTGAAGACTCACAAGTGAAGAGTCATCTTTTTATTACTTTTATTTTATCATATCTACAACAAACCGAGAATAAGAAAATGGAGGAGCGTAGCACCATGAACGTTATGTATTCAAGTACCAGAGGGGATAAGCAGAAAGTAACTGCATCACAGGCAATATTGCAGGGACTTGCGTCGGACGGAGGACTTTTTGTTCCGGACAGCTTTCCGAAGCTTGATAAGAGCTTTTCTGAGCTTAAGGAGATGGATTACCGTGAGACAGCTTACCAGGTTATGAAGCTTTTGCTTTCTGACTTTACGGAGGAAGAACTTCGTTATTGTATTGATCATGCCTATGACTCCAAGTTCGATACTGAGGAGATGGCTCCTATGACTGAGGCTGACGGAGCTTTTTACTTAGAACTCTATCATGGAAAAACCATTGCGTTTAAGGATATGGCTCTTTCTATTCTTCCATATTTGATGACAACAGCTGCCAAGAAGAACCAGATTAAGAATGAGATCGTCATTCTTACAGCAACAAGTGGAGACACCGGAAAGGCAGCACTTGCAGGATTTGCTGATGTTCCCGGAACAAGAATCATAGTATTTTATCCTAAGGATGGTGTATCACCGATTCAGAAACAGCAGATGGTAACCCAGGAGGGAGATAACACCTGCGTTATCGGTATCGAGGGTAATTTTGATGATGCTCAGACCGGTGTTAAGAAGATATTCACTGATCCTGAATTTGCAAAGGAACTTGATGCCAAGGGCTTCCAATTCTCATCAGCTAACTCAATCAACATAGGAAGACTTGTTCCTCAGATTGTATATTATGTTTATGCTTACACACGTCTTCTTAAGGAGGGCAGAATTGCCGAGGGAGACGAGATAAATGTTGTAGTTCCCACAGGTAACTTCGGTAATATTCTTGCAGCATATTATGCAGGAAAAATGGGACTTCCGATCAAGACCTTTATCTGTGCTTCAAACTCAAACAAGGTTTTGTATGATTTCTTTCAGACAGGTGAGTACGACAGAAACCGTGATTTCATCCTTACCACATCACCTTCAATGGACATTCTTATTTCATCTAACCTGGAGAGACTTATTTATCACATCGCAGGTGATGATGCTGCTAAGGATGCATCATATATGAAACAGCTTACTGAGGAAGGTAAATACGAGATTTCCGATTCCATGAGAAAAGCGTTGGATTGCTTTAAGGGCGGTTATGCTACAGAGGAAGAGACTGCCACAGCTATAAGAGAGCTTTTTGAAAAGACAGGATATCTTATCGATACACATACAGCGGTTGCGTCAAGTGTATACAACAAATATGTAAAGGATACAGGCGATAAGACAGTTACGGTTATTGCATCAACCGCAAGCCCGTATAAATTTACAAGAAGCGTTATGCAGGCTCTTGGAAAAGATGAGGCAGATCTCGATGACTTCCAGCTTGCAGACAAGCTCTCCGAGGTTTCAGGGGTAGAGATTCCGGAGGCAGTTACATCTATTCGTGATGCAGCTGTAAGACATACTAAGATTGTCGGAAAGGATGGACTTGCTGACGCAGTCAGAGAGTTCTTGAAATAATATAACCCCCTCATCTGTCAGCTTCGCTGCCACCTTCCCCCAAAGGGGGAAGGCAAAAAATAAAAGCCTTCCCCTTGGGGGAAGGTGGCACGAAGTGCCGGATGAGGGGACACAGGAGGTAGTATGGGAAACAAAGATAACGAGAGAAACATTTACTCAGATAGCACACCACAATTAGAAGATCTCGCGAAGGTTGTTGAGAGGGCAGACAAAATTGAACCTGCACTTTTTACAAAATATGATGTAAAAAGAGGGCTCCGTGACCTGAATGGTAAGGGTGTCCTTACCGGACTTACAAATATCTCCACTATAAATGCTACAAAAGAAATAAATGGGGAAAGAGTTCCTGCAGATGGAGAGCTGTTCTATCGTGGCATAAATGTAAGAGATATTGTTCACGGAACTGCAAGTTCTTCAAAATTTGGATTTGAAGAGGCAGCATACCTGCTTCTTTTTGGCAAGCTTCCTAATAAGGAGGAGCTTCAGGGCTTTACCCAGCTGCTTGGTTTTTACAGATCTCTTCCTACAGGTTTCGTAAGAGATATCATTATGAAGGCACCGAGTCGTGATATGATGAACACCCTTTCAAGAAGCGTGCTCACCTTATATTCATATGACAATCACGCAGACGATGTTTCCATGCCTAACGTACTTAGACAGAGCTTGCAGATGATAAGTCTGTTCCCGCTTTTGGCGATTTACGGATATCAGGCATATAACCATTACCACGAGGGAAACAGCCTTTTCATACATCCTCCGAAGGCAGAGCTTTCAACCGCAGAACACATTCTGTATCTTCTTCGTCCTGACAGTAAATATACTGAACTCGAGGCCAGACTTCTTGATATCTGCCTTATACTTCACATGGAGCATGGTGGTGGTAACAACTCATCCTTTACAACGCATGTTGTGAGCTCATCAATGACCGATACCTATTCGGTAATCGCCGCAGCTATCGGTTCACTTAAAGGACCCAGGCACGGTGGAGCCAATATCAAGGTTATTCACATGTTTGATTGCATGGAGAAGGAACTTAAGGATTGGTCGGATGAGGAAGAAGTAAAGGGATATCTTAGAAAGCTTCTTCACAAGGAAGCCTTTGATAAGGCAGGTCTTATTTATGGTGTAGGCCATGCTATTTATTCAAAGTCAGATCCAAGAGCGGTGCTGCTTAAGGAATATACTATTAAGCTCGCTAAGGAAAAGGGAATGGAAAAAGAACTTGCACTTTACGAAATGGTTGAGCGCCTTGCTCCTGAAGTTATCAGTGATGAGCGCAAGATGTATAAAGGTGTTAGTATAAACGTCGATTTCTATTCCGGATTTGTATACAAAATGCTTGCGCTTCCCGAGGAACTCTTTACACCGATGTTCGCCATAGCGCGTATTGTCGGTTGGAGTGCTCATAGAATGGAAGAGCTTGCAAATAACAGCAAGATTATTCGTCCAGCGTACATGGCAGTGAGCGACACTCACGACTATGTACCAATGGATAAAAGATGAATAGTCTCAGGAGGAAACATTTATAATGAACAAAATAATACAGGACAGACTCTCAGCACTTAGAGCGAAAATGGCAGAAAACGGCATCGATTATTATCTCATGCCTACTTCTGATTATCACAACTCTGAGTATGCGGCTGATTTTTTCAAGGCAAGAGAGTATTTCTGCGGATTCACAGGTTCTAACGGAACACTTGTTGTTTCAGCGGACTGGGCAGGAATGTGGACCGATGGAAGATATTTCATACAGGCTGAGCGCGAGATGAAGGGAACAGGTGTCACACTCTACAGGATGGGTGAGGAAGGCGTTCCGACAATCGCAGAGTATCTTTATGACAACATGAAAAGTGGTCAGGTACTTGGCTTTGACGGAAAGGTAGTTCCGGCAAGAGAAGGCCTTTCTTATGAAAACAAGCTCAGGAAAAAACAGGTAAAAATCAAATTTGATAAGGATCTCGCGGGAGAGGTTTGGACAGACAGACCGGCACTTCCCTGCAATCCTATATATGTTCTTTCGGACGAGCTTTGCGGAAAATCTTTTGCACAGAAACTTGCAGATGTCAGGGAAGTAATGGAAAAGGAAAAGGCAAATGCTTATCTTCTTTGCAAGCTTGACGACATTTGCTGGTTCACAAACCTTAGAGGTAACGACGTAGAGTGTAATCCTGTTATTTTAAGTTATCTTTTTATTACACAGAAGACAGTAAGCATGTTTGTTCAGTTTGATGAGCTGAATGATGAGGTGCGTGCATACTGTGAAAATAACAACATTGAGCTTGTAGCATACAATCGTATTATTTCCTGGCTTGATGAGTATGAGTATGAAGGAATAACTCTCTACGATGAGAGGAATGTAAGCTATTCTGTTTACAGAACCATCAAGGATAACTCTGATTCAGCAGGTGCAGGCATCAAGAATATTTTTGATCCCACCGAGATGATGAAGGCTTGCAAGAACGATACGGAAATTAAGAATATTCGTGAGGTATACCTTAGAGATTCTGCAGCTCTTACAAAGTTTATTTACTGGGTAAAGAAAGAAGTTAAAAACGGTGCAAAGCTAAATGAATACACAGCAGCCATGCATCTTGATGAGATGAGAGCAGCGCTTCCCGGCTTTATAGAGCTTTCCTTCCCTACAATCAGTGCTTACAAGGATAATGCAGCGATGATGCATTACGAAGCTACAGAGGACTCAAATGCAGAGCTTAAGCCTGAGGGCTTCCTTCTTGTTGATTCAGGCGGAACCTACATGGGCGGAACTACAGATGTCACCAGAACAATTGTCCTTGGACCTGTGACGGATGAAGAGAAAATGCATTATACACTTACTGCAGTTGGAATGCTTCAGCTTGCCAATGCACATTTCCTTGAGGGATGCAACGGAAGAAATCTTGATATTCTTGCAAGACAGCCCCTTTGGAATATCGATGTCGATTACAAATGCGGAACCGGTCATGGCATTGGCTATATGCTAAATGTTCATGAGGGACCTCACAGCATTAGATGGAAATCCAGATCTTCCGAGGATGAGGCTGCACTTAAGGTTGGTATGATTATGTCAGATGAACCCGGAGTTTATATTGAGGGAAAGCATGGCATCCGAATTGAGAATATCCTTGAAGTTGTTAACGGGGTAAAGAACAGTGATGGCCAGTTCCTTGAGTTCAGACATCTGACTTATGTGCCGCTTGACCGTGAGGCTATTGATAAGAAATACTTACAGCCAAGGGAAGTAAAAGCTATCAATGAATATCATAAGATGGTATGCAAAGCGCTTCTTCCCCTTATCGAAGAACCCGAGATTCAGGAGTGGCTTAAGGAAGAAACCAAGCCACTTTGACAGAGTGTAAAAAATGTGACAAAAGGGGAGAAATATTATTTCATTTATTCCTCTGAAAAGCGCAGTTTTCATGCTCTTTCTTCATATAATATTAAGAATTTTTTAGTGAAAATCTATTGATTTCGATAATTCTTGAATTATAATGTAATTAAAGAACCACCAGAGAGTGGTTTATATCGAGCCAAGAGCTCGCCTGGGATGTTCGACAACTCCGGTGTAATTTGAACCTACAGTTACTTTAAACGGGACACCTAGATCGCATTTTCAAATGTCACGCCTCCGGCCCTGCACATGTGCAGACAAGCTATGGGAGAGGAAGACAGCGAAGAGGGCTGCGGTAACCCACCTGGCGTTCGCTAGGAGTCAAATAACCGGAACCGGCATTCTCGGGAATTATTTAAACAGCCTTGGTGGGCTGTTTTTTTTATACTTTTTTAATTTTATGCACAATCTACAAATGAAGTATTATATTGTCTATACTATTTAGTAATGATATAATAAATTAACAGACATATATTTACGAAATTCGGAAGAGCTCGAAAGGAGTAATGAAATGCTTGCTTCATTGATCCCGCTTTTTGATGATGAAATGAAAGTATGCGCATATTCTGTATTTGCGCAGAGAGACAATCATCTAATGAATCCCCATCTCATGGGTACAGGCTTCCTCGATAATGTTGTAAATATTGTAGGCCTTGATATCGTGGAGAGCGTAGGTACAAATGTCCTTTCCGGCGGAAAGGAAGTGTTTGTAGAGATAACAAATATCTCGCTTTTTGCTAACATAGAAGAGCAGTGCAAAGCTCCCAAGAAGATTATAGTTCTGCTTCTTGATACTTCTGTTCTTCCGGAGGAACCATATCTGTCGAGACTTTGGGATCTTCATGGACAGGGATATAAGATTGCAATCCGTAAGCTTGCAGGTAATCAGTTTGAGACATACAAGCCTATTCTTGAGATGTGCGATTACATTCTCCTTGACCATAGAAAAATTAATATCAGAAGCGCAAAAATTTATTTCACAAAGTCATATCCGGATATCAAACTTTGCGCAGTTGGCGTGGATACTAATGAGGATTATGAGAGACTAACTTCGGATGGCGCTTATGATCTCTATGAGGGTAATTTCTTCCGCGTACCTGTTGAGGAGTCTGAGAAGACTGTAGCACCATTGAAGGTGACCTACATAGAACTTCTGAATGTCGTTAACAATTCTGATTTCGATTTACAGGATGCTGCAGATGTAATAGGAAAAGACCCGGCTCTTGTAATTTCTCTTTTGGAGATGGTAAATCATCTGACAATTAATTCAGAGATTACCTCTGTAAGACATGCAGCAGCCATGCTCGGACAGAAAGAACTTAAAAAATGGATAAACACAGCGGTTACAAAGGAACTGTGTTCCGATAAGCCGAGTGAGATCATGCGTATCTCTATGGTCAGAGCAAAATTTGCTGAGAATCTTGCAGCATGCTTTGAGCTTAAAGGCTTTGCACCGGAGCTTTTCCTTGCCGGACTGTTTTCACTTCTTGATATCATGCTTGACCAGACCATGGAACAAGCCCTTAAGCTGGTTCACGTATCCAAGAAAATTGAGGATGTGCTTCTTAACAAGAAGGGCGATTTGTGGCCTATTATGCAGCTTGTATATGAATATGAAAATGCTTCCTGGCAGGAAGTATCCCGCCTGATGATTCTTGAAAATATCGAGATGAATGACGTATATAAAGCATATACAGATGCACTTAAGTGGTACAGAGACCTGATTGATCCCATAAAGTGATTGCAAATAATTATTCATTGCTGACGCATAATAATGCGTCAGCTTTTTTTTTGTGGTATAATCTTTAGCAGTTTATAAACGAAGTGAGGAGCTTATTATGATCAAAGATTACAAGGAGATGACTAAGCAGGAGCTCGAGAAAGAGCTTGCAAATTTAAGAGCTGAGTACAAGAGATTCCAGGACATGGATCTTACTCTTAACATGGCCAGAGGTAAGCCGTGCCACGAACAGCTTGATATTTCCATGGGAATGATGGATGCACTTAATTCAGAGGCTGATCTTTCCTGTGAGGATGGAACTGACTGCCGTAACTATGGTGTACTTGATGGCATTCATGAGGCTAAGGTGCTGATCGGTGCAATGATGGAGAACAAGCCTGAAAATATTATTATTTACGGCAATTCATCACTTAATGTTATGTACGATACTGTATCAAGAGCATATACTCATGGTATTATGGGCAATACTCCCTGGTGTAAGCTTGATAAGGTTAAGTTCCTTTGCCCTGTTCCCGGATATGACAGACATTTTGCAATAACCGAGTATTTTGGAATAGAGATGATTCCGGTTCAGATGACTCCCGAGGGTCCTGATATGGACGTAGTTGAGAAGCTTGTTTCTGAGGATGAGGCTATAAAGGGCATCTGGTGTGTGCCCAAGTACTCTAACCCGCAGGGATATTCTTATTCGGATGAGACAGTAAGAAGATTTGCAAGACTTCGCCCTGCAGCAAGAGATTTCCGTATCTTTTGGGATAATGCATACGGAATTCACCACCTTTATGACGATGATCAGGATTATCTGATTGAGATTCTCGAGGAGTGTAAGAAGTCCGGAAGCCCTGATATGGTTTACAAGTTTTCTTCAACCTCAAAGATCACCTTCCCCGGAAGTGGTATCGCTGCTATAGCCACATCACTCAATAACCTTGAGGAGATTAAGGCTCAGCTTTCACATCAGACTATCGGTCACGACAAGGTTAACCAGCTTCGTCATGTAAGATTCTTTGGCGACATTGAAGGAATGAAGGCTCACATGAAAAAGCATGCTGCAATCATCAGACCTAAGTTTGAGGCAGTTTTGGAGATACTTGACAGAGACCTTGCTCCCTATAATATTGGTGAGTGGACAAGACCTAAGGGAGGTTATTTTATCAGCTTTGATGCTCCCGAGGGCTGCGCTAAGGCTATCGTTGACAGAGCTAAGAAGGCAGGCGTTACAATGACAGGTGCCGGTGCTACTTATCCCTACAAGAAGGATCCTAAGGACAGTAACATCAGAATAGCCCCCACATATCCTTCACTGTCAGATCTTCGTACAGCAATGGAAATATTCACGGTGTGTGTACGTCTTGTTTACGCAGACAAGCTCCTTAAAGAGATGAATGAATCTGAGAATAAATGATAAAAGCCTTCCATTTATGGGAGAGGTTGCATAATAGATAAAAGCCTTCCATTTATGGGAGAGGTTGCATAATAG
>NZ_KE384137.1:619804-624350 GCF_000424145.1 Butyrivibrio sp. AC2005 | reverse complement strand
GATAAAAGCCTTCCATTTATGGGAGAGGTTGCATAATAGATAAAAGCCTTCCATTTATGGGAGAGGTTGCATAATAGTTAAAAGCCTTCCCCCTGGGGGGAAGGTGGCGCGAAGCGCCGGATGAGGGGATGCAAATGACAAAATTTCCTCCTTTCACTAAGGAAGACATGAAAGAACGCGGCATAGACCAACTTGACTTCGTCTACATTTGCGGAGATGCATATGTAGACCACTCGAGCTTTGGGGCTGCCATAATAACAAGAACACTTGAGGCTCACGGTTACAGCGTGGGCCTTATTTGTCAGCCGGATTTTAGAGATGAAAAGAGCATAACAGTTCTCGGAACTCCCAGGCTGGGCTTTCTGGTAACAGCAGGTAACATGGACTCTATGGTAAATCACTATACCGTTGCCTTAAAGAAAAGAAAGACAGATGCCTACAGCCCCGGAGGAGAAATGGGAAGGCGTCCTGACTATGCGTCTATAGTCTATTGCAATCTCATAAGAAAGGTGTATAAGCATGAGCCTATAATCATTGGTGGAATAGAGGCCAGTCTTCGAAGACTTGGACACTACGATTATTGGTCAAATAAGGTAAGAAGATCTATTCTACTGGACTCAGGAGCTGATCTTATTTCCTATGGTATGGGCGAAGTCAGCATTGTCGAGATCGCAGATGCGCTTTCGTCAGGTCTTTCTGTCTCTGATATTA
Source organism: Butyrivibrio sp. AC2005 (assembly GCF_000424145.1). Lineage (GTDB taxonomy): Bacteria > Bacillota > Clostridia > Lachnospirales > Lachnospiraceae > Butyrivibrio. The sequence continues at coordinate 623,639 of NZ_KE384137.1, read as the reverse complement.
CTTTCATTAATGGGACGGTTTTTAAGACCAGAAATGAAGAAAACATTTATGAAGCAATTAAGCTTCCTTCTTTTGAAGAAATAAAAGCTGACAAGAAAAAATATGCTGAGAGCTTTAGGATTCAGTATAAAAATACAGATCCATTTAATGGAAAGCGCCTGTATGAAACCTATGATGGAAGCCTTTTTGTAGTTCAAAATCCGCCATCAAGGCCTCTTACTCAGCAGGAATTTGATGATGTATACGAGAGAGATTATCTGAGAGCCTGGCATCCATCATACGATGCAGCAGGTGGGATACCGGCATTTAATGAGATTAAGTACTCAATTACTTCTAACAGAGGCTGTTTTGGTGAATGCAATTTCTGTGCACTGACTTTTCATCAGGGCAGAATTATTCAGAGCAGAAGTCATGATTCCATTATTCGTGAGGCCAAGGTATTTCTTGAGGAAAAAGACTTCAAGGGTTACATCCATGATGTAGGAGGTCCGACTGCGCAGTTCAGAAGACCTGCCTGTAAAAAGCAGATGAAGTTTGGTGCGTGTCCCGATAAAAAATGTCTGCATCCCGAGGTTTGTAAAAACATGGATGTGGATCACAGTGATTATCTGAGCATTCTGAAAAAATTACGTGCATTACCGGGAGTTAAGAAGGTATTTGTCCGGTCGGGTATCAGGTTCGACTATCTTCTTGCTGATAAGGATGATTCATTTCTTCGCGAGCTTTGTAAGCATCATATAAGCGGGCAGCTTCGTGTTGCTCCGGAACATATATCGGATAATGTTCTGGAAAAAATGGGCAAGCCCAAGGTAAAGGTTTACGATCGTTTTATAGAAAAATTTGATAAAGTAAATAAGCAGCTTGGAATGCAGCAATATGCAGTTCCATATCTTATGTCTTCCCATCCCGGAAGTACACTTAAGGATGCAATTGCTCTCGCCGAATATCTGTGCAAGCATAAGCTTAGTCCGGAGCAGGTTCAGGATTTTTATCCGACACCCGGAACGGTATCAACCTGTATGTATTATACAGGCCTTGATCCAATAACAATGGAGCCTGTTTATGTTGCAAGGGATCCTCACGAGAAGGCCATGCAGAGAGCACTTATTCAATTCAGACGGCCTGAGAATTATGATCTTGTGAAGGAAGCGTTACTTAGAGAACACAGAGAGGATCTGATTGGCTTTGGCCCTCAGTTCCTCATTCCACCAAGAAAACCATCCGCCAAGCCTTCTTCCAAAACAGGAAGTGGCGCGAAGGGAAAAACTCAAAGTCTTCAAAAGGGTGGCGCGAAGGGAAAAACTCAAAGTCTTCAAAAGGGTGGCGAGAAGGGAATTACTCAAAGCCTTCAAAAGGGTGGCGCGAAGGGAAAAACTCAAAGTCTTCAAAAGGGTGGCGGGAAGGGAATTACTCAAAGCCTTCAAAAGGGTGGCGCGAAGGGAATTACTCAAAGCCTTCCCCCTCAGGGGGAAGGTGGCGCGAAGCGCCGGATGAGGGGCGATAAAAGAGCCAGGAGGAAACATTAAAAGTTTCCTCTTGGCTCAAAATTTTCAAAAATACCCCTAAACGGAGGAGGAGCTGTCAGATGGGGAATCTGACAGCTCTGGTATGAAAAAAGTTTTGTTGGGGGAGTCAGAAGTTCTCACTTCTGATAAGTTTATGATAGCGTTTATATTTGTCTAAAGTATGTCCGAAGACTAAAAGAAGAATAATAATTATAAGGAAAGTTTGAACTAAATATTATAAAATCATAAACACTACTCGTAATGCAAACAATAAATAAAATATGATTGAATTGCACGATTAACTGATGCTATTAAAACAATATTTTTTATTAGTAACCCCCTGGGGGGCTTGTGAGCCTTAGCATCTGAGCATATACTAATTCGTGAAACTAATGCATGTAGTCTTGGTTTCTGTTATAAATTAAATTTTATACAAATAAAATATGTTGTGGAGGATTTGTATTATGCACATGGCTGATGCTTTGGTATCACCTGCTGTTGCGGGGACAATGTATGTTTTATCTACAGGGGCTGCTGCTTATTCTATTAAGCAGGTCAGAGAGGAAAATGATCCTAAAAAGATTCCCGTAATGGGAGTAATGGGAGCATTTGTTTTTGCTACTCAGATGCTTAATTTCACAATACCCGGAACAGGATCATCGGGGCATCTTTGTGGAGGAATGATGCTTTCGGCACTTCTTGGTCCTTACGCAGGATTCTTAACCATGATAGGAGTATTACTTGTCCAGTGTCTGTTATTTGCTGACGGAGGACTCCTGGCTCTAGGGTGTAATATATGGAATATGGCGTTTTATGGGTGCTTTATAGGGGCACTTCTTATATGGAAACCCATTATGAAGAAAGGAGCTTCAAGAGGAAAAATACTTCTGGCATCTATTCTGGGATGTGTATTGACACTACAGCTGGGAGCATTTTCAGTAACGATTGAAACACTTGCTTCAGGTATAACAGAGCTTCCTTTTGCAGTATTTGTGGCTACCATGCAGCCTATTCATCTTGCTATCGGTGCAGTTGAGGGGCTGATTACAGCTGCTGTACTTATTTTTGTAAATGAAGCAAGACCTGAATTATTATGGGGAATAGGTGAAAAGCAGAGTGATGCAAAGCTCTCACTCAAAACAACAGTGACTATCCTTGCTGTCACAGCAGCAATTTGTGGCGGGATTATTTCTCTATTTGCATCTGCGTTCCCGGATGGTCTTGAATGGTCCATGGAAAAGGTTGCAGGCACAGCCGAGCTTGAAGCAGAAGGCGGCGCGTATGCTGTAGCAGACAGTATTCAGAGTGCTACATCACTTTTACCTGATTATGCATTCAAAAACAGTGAAGCAGCTATAGGAACCAGTTTCTCAGGAATAGTAGGCGCACTGGTTGTAGTAGTTATTCTGATCGGTGCATGCTATGCTTTCAGATTTTTCAAAAAGAAAGGCTCTGATCATCAGGCAGCATAAAGACTGATCTGAGCGAGGTTTTATGGATTCAATAGAAAAAAAGCTCCACGAATTTCAGAAGATACAGGAATTATGGCAGCGTTCCCACTGGATGAACGATCTTCATCCTTTGGGAAAGCTGCTTATTAGCGTTTTGTATATTTTTACAGTGGTTTCATTTGGTAAATATGAAATGGCACCACTTATTTTAATGTCCGCTTATCCTGTTTTTGGCTTCATTGTGGGAGAGCTTTCGATTCGCACAGGCTTATATCGAATGCGACTGATACTTCCGCTTGTTATATTTGTTGGTATACTTAATCCTTTTTATGACAAGGATATTATTTTCTATGTAGGAAAAGTAGGTGTGTCAGGTGGAGTTATCTCCATGCTGACACTGATGCTGAAAGGTTTTTATTCAGTACTTGCAGCTTATATTCTGATAGCAACTACATCGATAGAAAAGCTGTGCCAGGCTTTGAGGATCATCCATGTGCCCAGAATTATCGTTATCGTTATTCTTCTGATAGAGAGATATTTTTTCATAATGGGTGAAGAGGCTGACAGAATAGTAACTGCTTACAAATTGCGAGCTCCAAGGCAGAAAGGGATTCATTACAGCGCATGGGGAACACTTGTCGGCATGTGGCTTATTCGAAGTATGGATCGTGCAGGTGTAGTCTATGAGAGCATGCTCCTTCGCGGATTCAAGGGCGATTTTGATCAGGAAAAAATAGCGGCAAGACCGTTTGATATAGTATATACTGTTATCTGGATTTTGATATTTATTTTTATTAGAAATGTATTATAAAGCTTTTTTTCAGAAGAATAGAGATTATTAAACATTTTTCAGAAGAATAGAGATTATTAAACATTTTT
>NZ_KE384137.1:458593-619739 GCF_000424145.1 Butyrivibrio sp. AC2005 | reverse complement strand
AGAAGAATAGAGATTATTAAACATTTTTCAGAAGAATAGAGATTATTAAACATTTTTGCAAAAGAACAGATAATTTTTAAGCCTTCCCCCAGGGGGGAAGGTGGCGCGAAGCGCCGGATGAGGGGGACAATGCACACCGGAGTTCACGGAGAACTAATTACAATTGAACATCTCAATTTTTCCTATGAAAGGAACCAGCAGGTGTTGTATGATATAAATCTGCATGCCGGTGATGGTGAGAAAATCGGACTCATAGGTGCAAACGGAATAGGAAAATCCACATTGCTAAAGCTTCTTGTGGGACTTTACCTTGATTACGATGGAAAGCTTGAGATTGCGGGACATGCTGTAAATAAAGCTAACCTTAATCATATAAGAGAGCATATAGGATATGTTTTTCAGGACTCTGACAGTCAGCTGTTTATGGCAACTGTAGAAGAGGACGTAGCATTTGGACCAAGGAACTATGGCCTATCGCAGGAAGAAGTTGAGAAACGTGTTACCACAGCTCTTAAAAGAGTCCATATAGAAAATCTTAGAAAAAAGCAAAATTATAAGCTTTCAGGTGGTGAGAAAAAGCTTTCTGCAATCGCTACCATTTTATCAATGGAGCCTGATATAATACTAATGGATGAGCCTTCAATAGCGCTTGATCCCAGAAACAGGCGTAATCTCATTGGGATTCTGGGTGAACTAACCTGTCTGAAAATAGTGGCGTCCCATGATCTGGATTTCATCATGGACACCTGCGACAGAGTAATATTACTTCATGATGGAAGAATTGCAGCAGACGATACTGCAGATGTTATACTAAAAAACAAGGAGCTCCTTGAAGCCCATGGGCTTGAGCTTCCGCTTAGGTATCAGCGGTAATGAAATAAAAAAGCCTATTGGCAGGAGAAGATAGAATAAAAAAGCCTATTGGCAGGAGAAGATAGAATAATAAAGCCTATTGGCAGGAGAAGATAGAATAAAAAAGCCTATTGGCAGGAGAAGATAGAATAATAAAGCCTTCCCCTTTTTAAGGGGAAGGTGTCAGCGAAGCTGACGGATGAGGTTATATGAACAAGCACGAACACACTCACGAGGATGGCGTTATCCACAGCCATGCTCATTATCACTCCCCTGAGGAAAAGAAAAAACAGATAAACAGATTAAGCAAAGCTATAGGACACCTTAATCACGTAAAGACTATGATAGAAGACGATGAAGACTGCGCAGATGTATTGATGCAGTTATCGGCGGTTAATTCTGCTCTTAAAAGCCTTGGGAAAGAAATTATAAACGAGCACATGTCCCACTGCATAGTTCATGCACTCGAGGATGGAGACATGACTGCAGTGGAGGAATTCCAAAAGGCCGTACAAAAATTTATATAAGAGGTTTTATATGACTAAGACAGCACTTATCGCCATGAGTGGTGGCGTTGACAGTAGCGTTGCTGCAGAGCTTATGAAGGAAAAGGGTTTTTCATGCATAGGCTGCACAATGCGATTATATGAAAATGATATGATAGGTGAGGATCTTTTCGGAACCTGCTGCAGTAAGAAGGATACGGATGATGCCCGTGCAGTTACAGAGAAGATAGGAATACCCTATCATATTTTTCATTATGAAAAAGAGTTCATTGATAACGTAATCGAGCCATTTGTATGTAGCTATGAAAAGGGAGAGACACCGAACCCTTGTATAAGATGCAACAAGTATCTGAAGTTCGACATCCTTTATAAAAAGGCAAAGGAACTTAACTGCGAATATATCGTGACAGGTCATTATGCCAGAATTGAAGAGAGGGACGGTCATTTTTATCTGAAAAAAGCAGCAGACCTTAACAAGGATCAAAGCTACGTTCTCTATGATCTTACAGAGGAACAGCTCTCGCATACCATGTTCCCACTTGGAGAATTCACAAAGACAGAGGCCAGACAGATAGCGGAAGACAAAGAGTTTGTTACATCACATAAAAGCGATTCACAGGACATCTGTTTTGTTCCGGATGGTGACTATGCTTCTATGATAAAACGATATCGGGGAAGAGAGTATCCCGGTGGTGACATTGTTGATAAGGATGGTAACATTCTGGGACATCACTACGGAATAATTAATTATACTATCGGACAGCGACGTGGCCTTGGAGTTCCTGCGGACAGACGACTCTACGTCACAAAGCTTGATATAAAGAACAACAGAGTAGTTCTTTCGGATAATGAGGAGCTTTTTGAACGAGAAGTTATAGTAAGAGATTTTCATTGGATTACCGGGGAAATGCCGGAGGGCGACATCAGATGTAGCGCCAAAATCAGGTATAAGCACAAAGAACAACCTGCAACGGTTACGCTTCCTTCCGAAGAAGGGGGTATAGCACGCATACTCTTTGATGAGCCTCAGCGTGCGATTACCGCAGGCCAGTCAGCAGTATTATATGATGGTGATATTGTCCTTGGCGGTGGGATAATACAAAAACAGAATTAAATATAGGTTTTAGACTCGAAAAGGCTCCCGCGGGAGCCTTTTCTGCATAGAAATTTAATACTCTTTTCATAGCAGATTCTTTGAAAATAATCATAGATATAAATTATAATGTAAAAGAAACTATATATAATGATTTGAACTATTAAGTAATCTTTATCATGAAACATGTCACTTACTTATATCTGGGGAAAGTGAGGTATAGCTATGAGGAAAATAAAGAGAGTAGCATCAATAATTGTAAGTATGATGATGGTGACAATTTCATTATCTGCTATGCAGGTTCGTGCGGTGTCTGGAGATTTGTCTTTAGAACAGACTGATGAGCCAATAGCAGATACTACCAGTCTTGCTGCTATCCTGGGTAGCAGTTCGGGAAATGTATACGAAAATTACTTTATGGGACTTAGAGTGATATTGCCTGAATCATTTCAGTTTGCTGATGACAAGACACTTGCTGAAGAAACAGGTAATCCGGAAGCTTACTTAACTGATGGTAAATTTACTGTGCAAAGTGAGAGCGATATTAATGGGCTCATGGTAGCTGAAGCTCATGATAAGGGCAGTAGTGATAATGTAAATATAACCATCACTAATCTAAATGGATACAAACTATCTGAAAAGGAATTGGCAGATATAATTAAAGAACAAACAAGATCGACATATGATGATTTGGGATTAACTACTGCTGAACATGAAGTGAGAGAAGTAGAGTTTGCAGGCGAAAAGCATTATGAAGTTTGGTACACTGGTGAACTTATGGGCTACAATATGTATCAGCGAAGTATTCTAATGATAAAGGATGGATACGCTATGTGCATTGCAATTACTTGCCTGTCACAGGAAACTGTCGACCGGATAGTTGGTGATATAGAAGCAATAGAGTAATAGAAAAGAAGCTTAGGTTATACAATGAAGGAAGATAAAAATGACCTCAACATATCATATCAGAGTTGAGGTCATTTTTTGATGTGTATTTTTAACTAATTCTTGCGAGCTTTTTTCGCGTATTCTTCAAGTTGGGATTGGAGCACAGCGATTTGGGCATCTTTATCGGAAATAGTTTCATTAGCTATATCAAGCTCAGACTTAGTGTTATCAAGCTCAGACTTAGTGGTATCAAGCTCAGACTTAGTGGTATCAAGCTCAGACTTAGTGGTATCAAGCTGAGATTTAGCAGCATCAAGTTCTGATATTGTTGTATCAAGCTCCTCTTGAAGTTCATCAATCATATATTTAACGGTATTGCGATCTAATATCTGCAGCTCCTTTGAGAACATATCCATCACCCTTTCCGTATTGAGGCATAAATCATAAAGGTCTTCATACAAGGGCTTGAACTGTGGATATTCCTGGATAAGATTAGCAATATAATCCGGCTCATCACATCCAAGAAATGTAAGCCACGCTTCAAGTTCGCTCTGTATACCTTCATTATGGAGTTTTTTAATAAAAATATCAACCGGTATAAAAATGAAATTTTGTAGCATATTCAGCTGCAGACCTGTATCTGAAGTGACTTTGAATTTATGTATATAGTTGTCTGAGAAATGCTTGAAATCCGATGGGCTGCTTTCAAGAAAAACAATAGTATATACAGGCGCGACGTCTTTGTAGGTGAATTTTTTCTTCTTTAAACCTTTGACGCGTTTGTATTGACGAAGTAGAAGGTCAGCAGAGTAGCAGGATGAACGCTCACCGGTGAAGGCATAGCCTAGCTTTTGTACTTCAACATTTGCAATAGTGCCATCTTCAAGTTCTACAACTATGTCAGTTATTACCAGTGATGACTCATCTCCAAGTCTGGTATTGTCATTAGGCAGAACCGTTTTGACAGTCACTTTTTTGCCTATTATTTGAGAAAGAAGACTTGATAAGCGTTCAGGATAGTATTCGGCGTTCAGTATTTCTTTGAAGAAGCTGTCGTAAAGCATTTTTGCGCCTTTGTTTCCCGTACAGATGGAAAGGAATTCTTCCCTTTGGTCTTCCTCCCAGCTATTAAAAATATTTAAAAGGACAGGATTGCTATCAATTTCTGAAAGTATCAATTCTCTTGCCCTAATGGATGGGAAGAACTGAGAGAGTTTTGTATGTTCTATATTCAAATAATGTACCTCTTTCTTTTATTTATTTTATCCATGTTGGCCGTTGATTATATGTGCTGCACAAAAATAATGGATTATTCCGAGAGATGAATTCAATCGGAGCATCGAATAGATGCGATATTTTTTTAAACCCAACAGAGCGAATAATAACATGAAAACTAAATGCAAACAAGATATAATATATGATTCGGGTGCAACCTTAAGAAAAACTTAAGAATTACGAGTCACAGAGAAATCATAAATTTCAGCATTATTTTTTCATTAAAATAATGCTTTCTTTACGTGGTTTTAAGATTTGTATGAGAGAATGGATATATGAAAAAGGCATGGGGTAAGGGGCTCTATGCCTTTTGTACTAAAAAACCCTTTTATTATAGTCCCCGGAGGTAGGACGTGCTGGAGATAATCTCTTATTATTGGCCAAGACTGATAGTCGCATTGTTCTTTGCCTGCGTATGCACACGATTTTCATTAAAAAAACGCGAGGGTATAAGCAGGATACTGTGCTTTGCGGCATTTTTCTTTTTATCCTGCACGGTTATATCCATTGCCTCGGAGATTCTTTTGGTTGTTCCGATTAGAAATATACTACTGAGACCAATAATATCAGATCAGATTACGTTTAATGCAGTATATGGATTGGTCAGGATAGTTATTGACCTTTTTATTTACGTAATTCCAAGCTTTCTGTGCGCTAAACTTGTTCATGAAGAACCTCTCATTGTAGGAACAGTTTACATGGAATTTATATTGCAGGACAGATTTGCACAGATTATTTCGTTTTCACCGTTGTCATACATGATTGTTTATATAGCTGAGCAGATTGTACTGGGGCTTATTCATCATAAAGAAATGGATTATATTTTCGGGCATAAGGACTCGGTCAGCTGGAAGCCGGTATTTTACTATAATCTTTCGCTTTTCATAACCATGGACGCATGTTATATCGCATACCTGTTTGTACCGGACATTGGAGCGGGCGGGATATCAATCCCCATCATATGGATAGATGCCCTTGTGATAATGTCCGTATTAGCTGCTGCTGGTTTTTCAAAGCTGAATATAACCTTGTCACAGGAGCAGGAAGATAAAATTGAATACATGCGTAAATTCCAGGATAACCAGACTGATATCATCAGGGATTTTGCAACTATTTCAGAGGCTAAATCCGGCGAAACCGGACAACACGTCAGAAGAGTATCTGAATATACAGCCATTTTGGCAAGAGGAGCTGGCCTAAATGAGCTCGAAGTCTCATATATCAAGGTCGCAGCCATGATGCATGATATAGGAAAACTCATGATCCCCAATGAGATAATTGAAAAGCCCGGAAAGCTTACACCCGAAGAATATGAGACTATTAAGATGCATTCAGGCTATGGAGATTATCTTCTTTCACACAGCAGGGGTGAAATCATGTCGATGGCAAAAACAATAGCTTATGAGCATCATGAGAGATGGGATGGAACCGGTTATCCAAGAGGCCTAAAGGGTGAAGAAATATCTCTCTATGCGAGGATAGTATCTGTTGCAGATGTCTACGATGCGCTTACAAGTGCACGATCCTATAAAGAACCCTGGTCGCCTGAGGAGGCAAAAGCAGAAATAGTTAATCAGAGAGGCGGGCAGTTTGCACCGGAGATTGTTGACGTATTTGTGGCACATTATGACGAAATAGAAGCAATACGAAATAAATATACTGATTCATATGTGGATGAGGACTAAATCTGATAGGTACCATTTTCTCTGATAGAAACATCGAAAACTATAGATCCTTGTTTCTCAGAAGAAATACGGAAAACTATCAGTATCGGAAAGGAGGCTGACATGCGAAGAAGAAATCATTTAGGAACACTAATAATTACTGGTATCGCACTTTTGACGATATCCTTCTTATCAAAATTCGGTATGAAAAGCCTTGCCGGACCTTCTGAAGATGCAGATGGACAGAATGGTAACACGGGGAATGCTCCGTCAACTTATAGCGTCACCGGAAATGACGGACCGACCTTATCTGATTTCGAGTGGTTCCTGAATTCTATGAGCTATGATGCTTTCGAGGGAATCTATTACTATAGTATGAATCCTTTGGCTCAGGAGGTTACTGACAGGAGTAAGCTTGAGGGCACATGGGATATGGTCATCTATCATCATCCGGATCAGACATCATTGGCGCCTGCACCGCTTTTCCTTGGAAAAGAGATAGGAAAACTTTATATAGAAAATGTTGGTGGGGATAACCTGAGAATAAGAATTGAAATTACCGAAGCTATTCCTGACAGACCCGGTGATGCGAATCCTGTTAATGAGAATAATCTTGTGATAAACGGCTTTTGGAATAACAGTGGCATTATAAATGCAAATATAGAGGGCGGTGGAGGGCTGGATATATACAGTTTCTTCACGCTTCCTGACGAAAGGATACATGCCACCGGTAAGATGGATATCATGACAGCTGATAAAAATATATATTGGGCATACCTGGGACTAAATAAGGTTGAAGAGAGACAGCTTCGAGGTGATGCAGGAAATCAGGGGCAGAACCAGAGTGGTCAGGGACCTGCAGGACCGGGAATGGCAAACTCATTAGATTCAGGCCAGGGCTACAACAATACCGGAGCTGGTGGAAGTATTAGCAACGATGAAATAGTCGAACGTGCGAAAAAGCACAGCAGAGCGCCTTTTGCAGAGCTTGACAGTATAGATCCGGACGGGACACTTAATATCCACCTGTATGAACAGACAGGTGGTCATATAGCCACCTGGGACTGGTATTACATTAACCCGAACACACTTAAAGGTACTAATATACTTGGAAATGATATTGATCTAAGTAACGTGTATTGATTTTTCTATAGTTTTTTGGGGAACTTGTTTCCTAAATCTTGTTTTAGGAGGGTTTGGATATGGCTATTTATTGTAACAACTGTGGAACAGAATTACCGGATGGGGCCGCCTTCTGCGATAATTGCGGACAGACTTTGCAGATAATTGCAAAATCAGGAATTCCTGAGATTAAGAATCCATTCAAGAACATATTTGATAAGAAAAAAGAAGAGCCTCCAAAGGAAGATACACCAATGACGGAGGTTTCAAAGGTAGAAGTACCCGAAACACCAATACCTGAACCGCCTAAAGCTGCAGCTCCGGAGCCAATCCCTGCACCATCTGTTTCTGTACCGCAACCTACAGCACCTAAAGCAGAGGAATCTATCCCTGCGCCACAACCTACGACACCTAAGCCGGAGGAACCAATCCCTGCACCTTCAATTCCTGCGCCTGCTATACCTGCCTCTAATTTCCCTGTAATACCTATTGTGATTGCAGCAGTGGCTATCCTTGTTATTGGAATAGGTGTTGGAGCATTTTTCCTGCTAAGAGGTAAAGTCGGTGAAATTGTTGCGGATGGTAAGGAAGTTATAACTGACAAGGAGAAGGCAGAAACAACAACTGAAGCAAAAAAAGGACTTAGCTTGTTTAGTAGTGGCGCCGACGTCACCCAAACAGATGGGGGAAAGATCAAGTGGGATCAAAGAGACACTGAGACTATGGACACCATAAATGTTTCAACGGAGGAAGATCCTCTTCCGGAAAATTATATGGTTGGGACATGGCTTAAATGTTATGAAAATATAGATGACACTCCCAATATGTTCAGAACGCTTTCTGACAATCAGTCAGAATGGAAAACCAACACCGGGGGACGTGTAACTTTTGCTGATGATGGCACTTATATAGCTGAGAGGTGGTACTTGGATAATCCGGATGCAAAGACGACAGTATCAGGGAAGTATTACTTTGATGATTTAAATAATTATGAAGATAATAAATTACAAACTTACGTAATTATACTCTATGCAGAGATAGATGAATATCGTGTAGATCCCGGTGCACCTGAAATCATGGATGAAAGGCTTGAGCGGGGATGGTATGAGACTGGACTTGCGAATGATAAAGCTCTGAAAGATGAACTCCTTTTGACATTTGGCAGTTGGACACCTGAGTATGAGGGTGGTCAGTATTACAGAAAAATAACTAATGAGTACCATCCGGAATTATTTAATGTGGCTGATCTTCAAGTCAATACTAAGAGTAAGATTGAACAGAATAAGAATGCAAATGAGGAGGAAGTCACACTTACTTTAAATAATAGCGGAAGTACAGAAGAAAATGATGGGGATGGGACAGAGGAATCCGGTAACGGAACAGCTTCAATATCCTTTGGTTCTACTGAAGAAGATAAGCAGGAAGAAATTGATATAGCATCTAATAAAGGAACTTCAGATGATTCCACGATTGGTACTACCTCAGATACTAATTCAGGTGGGATTACCTTTGGCGAGTCTAAGGATAACAAGCAGGATGATTCAGCAACCGGTAATTCATCAAGCGGTAACACAGAGACTAACTCACAGAGTTCCATGACCTTTGGAGATGAAAACACAACTGAGGATAGTAGCATTGGAAGCACAACATCTTCAACAACTGACAATACTACAATTTCTACCGATAGTCCTGCCTCAAATGAAGTGACAGAAACGAATAATGGGACCGGTACAGGTAATGGACCCGCCACTAATAATGGAACAGGACCTGCAGCTGATAACAGTGGGGCTAATAATGACTCAAATGTAAACAGCCCTGCAGGTGATGATGCAGCACCTCCATCCAAAGCAATTACAGGTGGAAAATTTGATGTACTTCAGAGTGGTGAGACCATCTACTACATGATGAATGGGCAGCAGGCTCAGGATATGTGGGTTAAGGAGATGGATAAGTATTATTACATAGGATTCGATAAGTGCCTTATGTATAACAACTATGCATCGGACGGATATTATGTCGGAGCTGACGGAGCCTGGGATAAGTACATTCCGAGACTCACCACGACGGATAAACTTCAGACCGGTACCTATGTATATGAAAATGGTTCAGATAGTGTTGCATGGAAATTTACCATGTCACCAAGCGGAACCTATGATGGAACTGCTGAGAGAGTATACAGCTTTGGCTATTCCGAAAACTATGGTGTCATCTATAAAGGAGGCTCCTGTTATATGCTTGAGGGAAATGGAATATATGGCAGTGGACCTCAGATTACGGTTCTTAATGGCGGTGAAAGATTTATTATCACGGACTATGGATATTCGGACAGATTTACTTTAAAGAGGTAAGATTTCTTGTGAAACGGAGGTAGTCACCATGATACGTTATGGAAAGATTATTGCATCATTTTTTATGACAGGCATGATATTGATAACAGGAATGCTCCCTGCAAATGCTTATACCGGAAAACAGGATATGTCAACGGTTATGAGCATAAGCAGCCGTGGTGAAAATGGCACTGACAGTCCACGAATGTATGCAATGAGTGATGGAACCTGGGAGAAAAATCAGGATGGTGTATGGACCTATAAAGACCGTACAAATCAGCTTGTCAGAAACTGCTGGGTGCTGGATGGAGATATGCTGTTTTTTGTAGGATATGATGGCTGCCTTGTAAAGGACAACTATTCCTCTGATGGATTTTACTGTGGTTCGGACGGAGCCTGGGACAGTACGAAGACACAGAGAACCTGGGATGTTAATCCCTATGAAGGAGCCTATGAAGGTGAGGGTAACATCTGGATTTTTAAACTTACTAATACCGATGGATTGCAGAAGGTAAAAATTGCATACATGCAGACAGGTGAAGTTTACATGACCTGCACACTTACTCCGGTGGGACATGGCTGCTATATGGCCTGGCCTGAGTACAGTGATGATGTAACAACACAGATGCTTATTTCGGTCTCTGATGATAAGAATACCGTAAGGATAAGTGCCTGCGGTCAGACTCATGTCTGCACCTATACACCGAACTCTTATTATTATGATCCTCATGATCCATCAGGCGCACAGACCAATAATGGTTATTCCAATGATCAATACGTAAATAATTCTAATAACCAGTACAACAATAATAACCAGTACAACAATAATAACCAGTACAATAATAATCAATACAACACGAATAATCAGTACAATACTAACGATCAGTACAATAACAATTACAACTACAACAACAATTACAATAGCGGATATAGTGACGGCTATAATGATGGCTATAACAGCGGCTACAATAATTCCATACAGCAAAATCAGGCGTATCAGGCAGCTTATGAATTTGTTTTTCCGTATTCAGCAACTAGCCTGCTATCAGATTACGATGCTCAGATTTTGTCGGACTATGAATTAAGGATTGCCATAAACGAAATTTATGCAAGGCATGGCAGAAAATTTAAGGATAAGGAATTACAGAATTATTTTAATAGTACTTCCTGGTATGTAGGAATATACGAACCCGGGGAATTCGATAAGATTCAGGACAGCATACTTAATGATATAGAGAAAAAGAATATAAATGTCCTTGTAAAAGAGAGAAATAGAAGAAAGTAAATATAGCAGAATGTTAGAATAGTCGATTCTTTTGTGGCCTGCTTTGGGGCAGAAAGGATGACCTATGAAAAGGCGGAGAGTTAGTCGTATACATTTATCGCGTATAATTATCACAACGCTTTTGCTGTTGGGTGTGTTTACTGTGGCCAATTTCCGTGGCAGTACATCGGTAGCAAGCTCTACAAAGGAATCGACAGAGGACTACTATGTGTATCTCGCTGAGCAGGCTATGGCAGAGGGTGACCTTACGGCAGCAGATACCTACATTGACTTTCTGTATTCTTCCTGTGGGCAGACAGCACAGGGGACACTTTTATGTGCGCGACTCTGCGTATTAAAAGAGGATTATGTTGGAGCTAAGCTTCTTTATGAAAAACTGGATTCTACCGGAAATTCTTCCGTAATGACAGACACTGAATCAGCGCTTTTATCTAAACTTCAGAATAATGAAGTTATGGATATCTATACCGCTTCTAATTTAGCTTCCCAGATAAAATATTTACAAAGTCAGAATGCTAATCCTGTGGACTATGGGTATACAAGCGAGCAGGTAGACATTGCTAACAAAGTTCTGAACGGCTCACTGGATCCTGTATCGGATATAACACAGGCAGTAAAAGATGATATTACTGAAAAAACAAGTGCTGATGCTCACATTGAGGGGCTTGCTGAAGCTATAGAGGCAGCAAACCTTATAGCAACGGAATACAATAATTACATTGAACAAAACAGCGCAGATACCTATTATCTGAAGAGATATCTTGACAGTTTTGCGGATCTCTATGCCAATAGTAAGGACGCTTTTAAGATATCCAGGGTTGACGAAGCCTATGTGCGCCTTCTTATTATGCTGGGAGAAAGGGAGTCTCTGGCAAAGTATGCGGATGAATCCGGTTCACAGCTGGCACTTGTTGCGGTAGGTCAGATGCTGATAGATCATCATATGAAGAGAAGTGATCTGCCAAAAGGCTTTTCCTCGTTAAATGATGATGAGGTTGAGGCTGTTAATAAGCAGTGCGAAGAAGCGTTGAAAAAGGTTAAGAAGAGAAAAGAAGGAGTTGAACTAAGAAGCTACGAAAACAAAGTAAAGAATGTGGGAAAAGCTTCTGATAATGCTGCTCTGATTGAAATAGAGGAAAGAATAAAACCCGGTAAGGAAGATATTAAGGATCAGAGTCCTCTATACATGGGAAAAGCCGCAATAAATTATGCCCTTGGAAATACTGAAAAGGGTGATAAGTGCATGGATAAAAGTATGGATACCTATCCATATTCGAGCGATGACGGTTATCGTGACGCTTGTCAGGAAATCGGTGCAACCAGGTATGGAGCAGGTGATCCCAATGAGCTTACTGATGTGGGAGAATCCTTAAATAAGGCATATAACAAGAAGGTTCCCCATACTAATCCTGCTGAGCCCAAGGTTGAAGATGAAGAGGAAAAAGAGGAAGAACCTGAGCCGGAGGAAGAGGGAGAATATTTAGATCCTGAGGATCCTGAAAACTTTGAAGAACTGCTTCAGAGAGAGGATGATGCAGATCAGACTACGCAGTTATCTGCTGCGCAGGAGCTGGCATCTGCTTACACGACATGCATAGCAAAGGAAAATGCAGCTCTTAATATCGGTAAAATTGATACATCAAAATTTCCTACAGTATCTTTCAATTTGCAGACATCAGAGCCCATTGACTTAGAGAACCCTCAGCTCGCAATCAATGATTGCAATATAGTAATACAGGACTACACAATCGAGGAAGTTAAGTATGACAAGGCAATCCTGTTTGCTGTTTGTGATAAATCCGGATCGATGGATGGAAGCGAGAAGAGGCTTCGGTCTGCGGTAAGGAGTCTTGCACGCAGTCTCACTGAAAAAGAGAGCATAGGTGTTATTGGTTTCTCTGATGGAGTTGATTTCAATTCACATATACTTGGAAGTCCCAGTGAAGTTATCCCTTATTTGGAGATGCTTAATCCGGGAGGAGGAACGAATATTGCTTCAGGAACATTTGCTGCTTTAAGTGAAGTTGGAAAACATGAAGATACCATTAATGTGGTGATTGTAATGACTGATGGTGAGGATGATTCTTTTAACGGAGATACTCTCAGAAGACTTCGGGATATTACAAGCGATGGACACACTGTCGTTTATACAGTCGGTATGGGAAGCTCTGTAAATGCAGATTACCTTCAGACAGTTGCAAGGGCAGGAAATGGAAGATTTGTATATTCATTCTCGGCATCCGAGCTTAACAATATTTACGACTTTATTCATGCTCAGATGGAAAATAACTATATTGTATCTTTCAAGGCAGTTGATACAAAGAGAAAACACCGTGTATTAACTTGTGCTAACAAAGCTGACGGCTATGCCATGACCAAGGAATATTCGCTTGGAGACGAAGATGACATAGAGGAGAGCGGAGTAGAAGAACAGCCGGAGGATGCTCCTTTTGACTGCACAGGTTTTTCTACAAAGAAGATTTACCGTGAAGTTCAGGATGTGGAAGGCTTCATTCGCGGAAAAGGGTTTGAAAGCTCCATGAGCTGCTTTGTTACGCTTAAAGGAAAATCTTATATCGAAACCTTTGTTGGAAACTATGTGTCTGATGAATCCTTCAGTGTTATGCTTCCGGGCAGAATACCGCCGGGAGAATATGAAGCTTTTATCGCTGTTAACGGAGTAGATTTCAAGGATAAGATTGAGATTTTTGATGGCTGCGAGCAGGTATTCAGATATGGTGCTTACTGCTTCTTCGGAAATCGTGTCATCAGGGATGAGGAGCATGAAAAGGTCACCATTACCGGCGATGTAAGAATGAACGGTTTCCTGTACTTTAACGGTGATGTAGTTATTGAGGGTGATATTAAGGATAATAAAGTGACTATGACAAGTACAGCAGGGAGCTATATCCTGAGCTCAAGGCCACTCCTTGGACTTATGATGCTGCTTGGAAATAAAACTAATGTCGGAAACTGGGATAGGTACACGCTTTATAACGATGAGGTTAACCTGAAAGATTTTGATAAATATAAGGTTGAAACCGTAAGATGGGCAGGTGCCGATTCCTGGAAGGCGGGAGTATTTATTGCTCAGGCACCGGAGTATACATTACGTCCTAATAAATATGAGTTTAAGGCGGGAGAAGTTTGCTGGAATTTTCCGTGTGTAAGTGGTCTGTTCAAGAGACTTACTAAAACCAGGAGTAATCCGAATGGTATAGATAATCCTTTAAAATTCAGTGTGAAGTTTGAAGGTTTTGTTGATAATAGTGGTTTGTTTACTACGGGCGATGTGAGCACAGAAGATCTTACGTTTAGCCTTAAAATGTTTGGCGGAGAATACGGATTAAAGAAGTTTGCCCTGAAATGGGATACATTTAAAGATGATTATGACTGTACCTTACTTATAAATGCTTCGATTTTTAAGAGATTTGGTAATGTCAGTGGCGATGATGGAAAAAATAATTGGGGCTTCCAGATTGAAGCAAAGGGTGGTTACCTGGATAAAGTGAGGGTTTATGCAGATATTCCTTTCGATGTTCCGATAGGTGGAGTACCGGTGGGATTTAACAATATGATGCTGGGAATAGATGACTTAAGCGGACAGGATGACGTAAGGGAATTTTCGCATAGATTATGGGTGGCAAATTTTGTCGGAGGATTGGACATAAGTGTTGGCAGCCTTAAGACAATATCTGCAGGAGCTGCCAGCTGGCTTGGAGATAACCTCTGCATTGTAAAGTTTGAAGAAACAAAACTGGCCATATCTTTTGGAAATGCACAGTTTGCTTTAAATTCACTCATAAAGCTTCTTGGCGAGGTAGAGTGCGGAAAAATCGATTTTGTCATGGGAGTGATTGATTATAAAAGCTATGTCCTCGGGACTAACAGACCGGGAGTATATGGAATGCGTATCGATATACCTATTGGACCTAATATCGAGTTTCCGAGGTTTAAGGTCAAAGGACAGTGGGGATGGAGCATATTGGCGGCTACAGCCGGATGGAGGATTGGCGGAGCGGGAGAAGGCTCTATTGATCTTGATATTATAAAGAAGTGGAGTGGAGAGTGTAAAGGCGCGGTTGAGTATGGCTTTTTGCTAAAAGATAATTACACCGGAACACCATATATTGGATTTAAAGGCGAAAATGGCAGCAAGGAAAAAATAGCCATGAAGGTTATGTTTTCCGGATGGCTTCCGGACGTAAGTTTTGATTAGATGGGGAGATGCGACTATGAGTAAGAATCATATCAGTTTAAAAGGCTTAGGGTTCTTAATTGTATTTGTAATGTGCTGTACTCTTATGCTTTTCTCGATAGATGTATGTGCTGAAGTAAAAGAGAAGAACGTATATTACATGGATAAGGAGGGCGGAACATTCTACATCAGTATGATGTATGAAAAGAGCGATATAAAGCTCGCCCTAAAAGATCCTGATGATAATGAAGTGCAGCTCAATTCTGCAAACGTAGAATATGTGCAGAGTGAAAGTACTGTTTTCATTATTGTGAAAAATGCCAAGAGAGGACAGTGGAAACTTATATACGATAAAGGTTCAAATGACGAACTGCTTGTTCAGGCTTATGCAGAAGAGGAACCCATGGTCATCGATTCGCTGAAGTTCGGCAGTATGGATGCAGATAACAATTTGCCTGTTTCATTCAGAGTAACTCAGCCTGACGGAAGGAATTTTAATTACGAGATCAGAATTGGCACTTATGAAAACATGGATGATTATCGTGTCCTCAAAAAAGGCTATGGATATGAGGGAGAGATAACTGAAACAGAGGTTCCTTTAAAAGACGTCAATACTTATGACAAGTATTATTTTCAGATAATTGCCTATTATGACAGAGATAATATGCGTTATATGGAGACTCTGGTCAGTGATCCTTTTTCCTATACCAATCCTGATGGTGCACCCGATGCAATTGAGGACTTCAAGGTAACGGTGGATATGATCACAAATTCGATTGATGTTGATATATCTGAGTATGTACCTTGGGAGGCTAAAAGTTATTGTATCAATATCAAAGAGGACGGCGCAGAGCAGGATCCTGTAATAGTAATACGATCAGACGGTGGAGATGTAACAAATATACAGCTTAAGGATGGTACAAAGATTGTAGAATGCTCAGTCACTCTGCAAAATGATGCCGGAAGAATATCAGCACCACTTACCAAGACTGTCTACCTGACCGGCAGGCAGGGTCAATTCTGGATGAACCTTCCTGAAAGTGACACTATTAATTCAACGAATTACACAATTTCCTATGAGAATGCTTTAGATCAGGCTGTTTACACGAAGATAGATGATAAGCGTGAGGAAGAAATTGTATTAAATGGTGGTGGGAAACATCTTATACCTGTTGGAGATACATCTGCGCAGCTGCGTATAAGCTATCAGGCTGATGATAATATATGGTACGTGTACGATACGATAGTTACTGTCGATGTGATACCACCTGAATTAAAGATTTATGAAGCACTTAACGGTATTGTAACTGATGATAAAAACATTGTGCTTACAGGTAAAACTGACGCTGATGCAGTACTTACGGTTAACGGAAATGAAACAGAAAAGAACGAAGATGGAAGCTTTTCGCTTGAACTTGATTTGGCTGATGGATTGAACAATTTTGATATTAAATCTACTGACGGAGCTGGTAATATTTCTACCTATGCATTTGCAATTACATATAGTAAGGACGGACAGGCACCGACAGACGTGGACGCAGATCTTGATGATCTGGGAGACGGTAGTAGTAAAGGCAAGGCAGGCGGATTTGGAAAATGGCTGTGGCTTGTAGCGCTCATTTTCATAGTTGCAATGGTGATAACGACTTTCCTTGTTATATTCATCGGGATAAAAAAGCGTACGCTTAATCAAAATATGTTTAGGGGCGGTGTAGTTACCTGCAGTTTTGCAATTGTTGGTTTTATAGCTGATCTTATCTATTACATAACAAGACGCAGTTTTCAGAATTCGGAGAAATATATTGATCTGTCTGCAACCAATATACATGAGGCTTATTCGTATCTTAGTATTACAAGGCTTTCGGGATGGTTGTTAGTGCTTCTTATACTTTTTATATTAGCATCTGCAGGCGTAATCCTGTTTGCAAAACTGTCAGGCAGGAAGCTGGGAATGCCTGGATTTATTAAAAACGCTACAGATAAGGCCACACAGAAGGCAGCTGAGTGGAAGAAACAGAGGGAAGAACCCTGGAATATGCAGACACCTGAGGCTTGGAGTGAGCAGAATCATAATGATTCAACTGAAGGTGATTGGAAAATTTGTAAGCACTGTGGTGCAAAAAATAGAAAGGCTGCAAAGTTCTGTATAAAGTGCGGAAAACCGAGTGATTAAATACCTGAACGCTCCATTATAGATTTGAATCGATGTGAAAGGAGAAGTCTATGAAGAAGACAAGTAATATTTCAAAAGCTATCGTAGGTGCTTTAATGACTTCGATATTTATTGGAATGGCAATATGCCCTTTGACGATAAAAGCTGTAGGATCGTATGAGACACATACTACCAGCGAGTTTGTGGAAATAGATGATTTGAGCCTGTCCTTAAGGCATTGTGCAGACTGGTTTCGTTCGGGGTATGATCTTCGTGAAAATGAGAAATATATAGAAGTTGATTTCGATTTTTCTGATTTTGGAAAAGGTGCAACTAAGCTTATAAATCCTGAAAGATTCGTGATCATCAGTGCCAAAGACGAGGAAGGCAATGAACTTCTTGGTGAAGATAAGATACTTACTCCTTATACGGACATGCCTGATGATGAGTTTGGAGATGATGATGAAACTTATTACAAGGAAGATTTGGATTATGAAAGTGGATCATATTTAATGACCATGTTGCTCTTTAAGGTTCCTTTGAACACAGCTAATATTACAGTTGTACTGTACGAAGGTAATGCTTTGGAAGGTGAGCCTCTGTGTGCCTTTGAGACGGAAGTGGAGGAATCAGCGGATAGTTATGAATATTTGGATGATTCTGATGTGGAAGATTTAAATAATTCTGATACGGAAATTGATATGGAATCAGATACGGCAGAATAAGAATATTATTGCTGGGAGGAGTTTTGTTTTATATATCCTGTCAGACTCTGATATATAAAATCATTGGCGGACTGATTTTATATAGAGTTTATGGCTTTAAGATATAGTATATTTCTATAATTACAGGCAGATACCAAGTTCGTTTCTCAGTACTCGAATGGGGAATGGAATATCTGTCTATTGGAGTACAATCCATGGAGGGCTTTATTATGACGATTTCTAAGAGAATAATTTCAGTATCTGTTATGGCAGTTATGATGTCACTTATACTGGCACCGGTAACAAAAGTATATGCTACATCAGGCTCTGTTAGTGGCAGTATAGCTGAAGCGGAGGCAGAGACCGTTACAGAGAGCGAAGATGCCTCTTTACTGGGCAAAGATTTTAAAGATATGACTAGAGATGAACTGATTGAATTCACCAAGCAGGGGTTGGAGCAGGGTGTAAGTGAAAACGATCAGGCTGGATATACCTTTGAAGTTAAGGATGATTGTGTAATCATCAATATGTGGTATACGGGCGCGGATGAGGCTCTTGCTCAACTGGATAGTGATCCTACAGCAAAAGAAGGCTGGAGTTATCTGGTTGGTGTTATGGAAGGAGCCTCCTACACGTATTACGAAGCATATAAGCTTCATGATATGGACGTATATCTTAGTCTTGTGAATGATTCAAATCATGAGCAGGTACTTATAACAGCCCGTAATGGTGAAATCATTTATGATTATGTAAATGGCATTGATAAAACAATGGATTACAATAGATAATTGGGAGACCTATAGTTATCATCAGTTGTTGACGGTGGTAGTAGTGGTATTAATTTTAAAACGATTATAATCAAGCGATATTAAGTAAAATGGCTGTGAAATTGGTGGAAAATTCAATTTCACAGCCATTTTTAATAATTTGGGCCATGTCAAATCAACTCTAAAAATGCGTGAAGCAACCTTCCGGTGAAACCCCAAACAACGGGACATGTGTCCTCGTAAATCCACATATCATAATGCTGTTCATGCCAGTTGTAAGTATCAGTACCACCGGTGACCATGCGGTATGGAAAATTATCAGGCGCGACAGTCGTTTTTTTCATGGGATAGCTGACACCGGGATGTTCAACAAAATATGAAACAGGATATGTAAACACCCGCTCGACTTCATCAGGGGAATAGGACATATCATAATTCTTTAAAAGAGCGACGAATGGATATACCAAGGCACCGGTAGGTCCTGCAAGCGGAGTAAGATCACGGAGAATCTTAAAATCAACAAAATCAATACTAAGCTCCTCACACAGCTCCCGAACAGCTGCTTCTAAAGGAGTCTCACCCGCATCAATTCTTCCGCCCGGAAAGCAGACTTCCCCCGGTTGAAAACGAAGATCGCGCGACCTTACTTCAAAAAGCACATGAAGTTCTCCTGATATTTCAATCAAAGGAATTACAACCGCAGAGCTTTTTGGAGGAATTATGCTTATTTTGCTATTCTCTATTTTTTCAATTATTTCTTTTGCATTCATGTATATATTATATTACTTAAACAGCACTCTTTCCTATATATCTCATATACAATATAATTAGAAATAAGCATTTATAAGGAAAAACTAAATATATTCATATTAAAATAATTAAGGGGATTTACATCATGGATAGAAACAGCACAATTATTAAAACAAGTATCATAGGTATAGTAACCAACATTCTTCTTGCCGGTTTTAAGGCAGGAGTTGGCATAGTATCGGGATCTATCGCAATTGTTCTTGATGCAGTCAATAATCTTAGCGATGCGTTATCATCGGTAATTACCATCATTGGAACCAAACTTGCAGGGAAAGAACCTGACAAAAAGCATCCTCTTGGTTACGGAAGAATCGAATATCTAAGCGCGGCTCTTATTTCTGTAATCGTTCTGTATGCAGGAATAACTTCGTTTGTGGAATCTATTAAAAAGATAATTAATCCTGAACTTCCTTCATATCAGACTTCCTCCCTTGTAATCGTAGCAGTTGCAATAGTGGTAAAGATAGTTCTCGGAACCTATGTGAAAAAGGTTGGAGAAAGCGTTAATTCCGAATCACTTGTAGCATCGGGTGAGGATGCAAAGCTGGATTCAGTCATCTCTGCATCGACACTTCTTGCTGCTATTATTTTTATAATCACAAAGGTGAGCCTTGAAGCCTGGCTTGGCGCTGTTATTTCAATTGTAATTATCAAAGCAGGTCTTGAAATGCTTCGTGACAACTTATCACTAATTCTTGGTGAAAGAGTAGATCTTGAACTTTCAAGCGAGATAAAGAAGACGATAGCTTCATTTCCGGAGGTGCAGGGAGCATATGACCTTCTTCTGCACAATTACGGTCCGGACAGATATATAGGTTCAGTTCATATTGAGGTTCCTGATAATATCACAATTTACAGACTTGATCAGCTTCAGAGACAGATTGCTGCAAAAGTATATGAAGAACATGGAGTTGCGATTGAGGGAATAAGCATATATTCCCAAAACTCAGATAGTTCAGCAGCAGGAAAACTTAGAAATGTAATTGTTAGAAACATTATAGGAAACCATGAAAACATAAAGCAGATTCACGGCTTTTACCTTGATGAAATAAAGAACATTGTAGCATTCGATATGGTAATTTCATTCAAGGAAAAAGACAAGGAAAAGCTGCATCAGGACGTAATATCCGAACTGAAAGCAGTTTATCCGCAGTATGATTTCAAAATAAATATGGACCGCGACTTTAGTGACTAAGTCACGGGGACGGTTCTTTTGTCTTGTTCCTGAAGGCACTGGGAGAACAACCTGTATGTTTTTTGAAAGCCTTTGAAAAGGTGAATATGTCATTATAGCCGACAGCGTATGCAATGTATTGTATAGTGCTGTCGGTATTTTTTAGCATATTTTCTGCAGCCTGCATACGATAGGACTGAAGGTAATCTTTTATGGTCGTGCCGGTTGCTTCATGAAAAAGTCTTGAAAGATAGCTTCGGTTTAAACCGCAGGTCAAAGCGATGTCATCAACATGAATATCCTCTGAAAACTTTAGCTGAATGAATTTGATGATAGTGCGGACGTACTGAAGCTGCAGGCTTTCGCTGGTCTTTTTGGTTTCGGATACGTAAGCTCTCTTAAAATAATCCATCATTTCATAGGTTCTGGATATACAGTAGTATTCACTTTCATAGTCGTTAAATATATCAGATAAAATGTCAAAAAGACTGCGAAAATATTTGCCCTTAGGAGATACGATATCTTTAACAGGATTATATTCATCAAGCTGACAATCCTTTAAGACTTCGAGTATTACAGCACCGCCAATATGGGTCCACATATATTCCCACGGATTATCATGATCTGCTTCATAATATGCCATGATATCGGCTGGTATATAGAAAAGCTGGTTTTCATGTATCTTATACTCTTTGTTCATTATTCGGAGCTTGCCTTTTCCTGATATCACATAATGCAAAATGCCACGAGGGCGTACAACAGGTCCATAAGAATACCCTGGTTCACATTTGTAATTTCCTATCTCGTAAAGACGCACTTCAGCGCTTTTGTCGTAATCCAGAAAGGCACAAAAATCAAAACCTAAACCGTTTTCGGAAGTATCCATTTTAATCCACCTCACAAAATGACAAATTCTAATAACATAATAACATGTAATTATTATCTGTGGGAGATTAGAATTGCATTTGTTGAAACAAAAAACAAGGGTGCGGATAACAAAAGGAAGATGTTACCGCAACAAAATTGGAGGACAAAAATGAAAAAGAAAGTATTGGCACTTGTACTTAGTACTGTAATGGCAACTGGTATGATCGGATGCGGCGGCTCATCTAATTCAGGAGATAACGGAGCAGCAAATTCAGAAAAAACAGAGGCTACTGAGAGTACAGATACAGCAGCTGAAAGCTCTGAAGGTGGATATACAACAGATCAGATCACAATCAACATCTGGGATTCAAATCAGCAGGCAGGCATTCAGCAGATTGCCGATGACTGGACGGCTAAATCAGGAGTTAAGGTTTCTGTAGAAGTTGTTGACTGGGATAACTATTGGACACTTCTTGAGGCTGGTGCTTCAGGTGGAGAGATGCCTGACGTATTCTGGATGCACTCAAATACAGCACAGATGTACATGGAGAATGAGATTCTTCTTGATCTTACAGACTACATCGCAAATGATGCTACTATTGATCAGGCTAACTACTATGAAGGCGTTTGGAATCTTTACAACAGCAATGGAAAACAGTATGCACTTCCCAAGGATCACGACACAATCGCTCTTCTTTACAACAAAGCAATCTTTGATCAGTATGGCGTGGATTATCCTACAGACGACTGGACATGGAATGACATGTATGAAGCAGCTAAGAAGATCACAGAGGGTTCAAACGGTGAAGTATATGGTATGGCTATGAATACTTCAAACAACCAGGATGGCTGGTATAACCTCGTTTACGATTTTGGTGCTCAGGTTATCACAGATGACCACAAGGGTACAACAATCGGTTCTGAGGAAGGTAAGGCTGGTATGGAGATGTGCAGACAGCTTCTTACAGTTGGTGCTCCTCAGTCAGTAGTTGCTGAGACAGGTACAGATTCACTCTTCATGTCAGGCAAAACTGCAATGATCACACAGGGTTCATGGATGATCAATTCCTTCTATACAGCAGAAAATCATGCAGATTATGCATGGGCAATGCTTCCTTATGCAGATGTTAACGGAAACGGAACCTGTGATGCAGGCGAGCGTTACTCAGCTTATAACGGACTTGGATGGGCAGCTAATGCGAATGTAGCAGATCCTAAGGCTTGTTATGATCTCATCGCTTACTTCTGCTCAGAGGAAGGCCAGAAGAAGCAGGCTGAGCTTGGTGTAACAATGGGTGGCATGAAGGGAGTTTCAGAAGATTTCTCAGGTGCTTTTGAAGGAATGGACGTTTCTGCATTCGTAAGAGCTGAGGAAGAGGGAGATCTGTTCTTCCGTCCTTACACAAGAAACACAACTGTTTGGGAAGATGCTCTTCAGCAGGCAGGCGGTTTCCTTGATGCTTGGCAGAATCCGGAGGATCCTGAAGTAATGAGAACAGCTTGTGATAATGCACAGAAGATTATTGAGGATGCTATTGCAGCTGAGTAATTTATAACGGACACACTTAATGTTAATGACTTGCCTCTTTGCGAAAGCAAAGAGGCAATTTAAGGAGAAAAAGATTATGAGTAAAGGGAAAATGACCCCGTCGCAAAAAAGACAGGCCATATGGGGATGGGCATTTATAACCCCTACAATGCTTGGACTGATAATACTTAACTTTTATCCGGCGATAAACACAGTATATCAGTCTCTATGCAAGACCGGAGATTTCGGAAAAGGGAACAAATTTGTTGGCCTCGCAAACTATCAGGCCGTTCTTGGCAACACAGAAACCTGGCAGTCACTTTGGAACACTGTGAAATATGCGATAGTTGAAGTTCCGCTTGGAATAGTAATTGCTCTTATTCTTGCTGTTCTTCTGCAGAAAAAGCTTCCGGGAAAAGGGTTCTTCCGTACTCTGTTTTTCCTCCCTATGGTTTGTGCACCTGCTGCGGTTGCTATGGTTTGGAAATGGCTTTACAACCAGCAGTTTGGTCTTTTGAACAACTTTCTCCATACAAATGTTGCATGGATTTCTGATCCGAACATTGCCTGGATCAGTGTAGGAATTATAGGTGTATGGTCAATCATCGGATATAATATGGTTCTGTTCATTGGTGGTCTGCAGGAGATTCCCGCTGACTATTATGAGGCAGCTCAGATTGACGGTGCATCTGCAATTTCTCAGTTTTTCAACATAACGGTTCCGCTTCTTAGTCCTACGACTTTCTTTATCGTACAGACAAGAATTATCGGTGCTCTGACTGTATTTGATCTTATGTTCATGGTAATGGATAAAACAAATCTTGCACTTAACAAGACACAGTCCATTGTTTATCTGTTCTATACATATGCATTTACAAACAGTAATCGTGGATACGGCGCAGCAATTGTTGTTGTACTTGTTGTATTTATTATGATAACCACCGTATTTCTTCAGAAACTCGAAAAGAAGATCGTATTCTATAATTAAGAAAGGAACCATGTTATGGATAGCATGAAAAAGAAATATGTAAGGAACAAGATACTTACATATACAGTACTTATAGTTTTTTCGATAATTATGCTGGTGCCGTTTGTATGGATGATACTTACTGCACTTAAAACAAATCAGGAAGCCATTTCGGTAAACCCTTTTTATATTCTGCCGGCACATGGGTGGCACTTTGAGAACTTTGCCACAGTCTGGAAGAGCTACAATTTTGTTACGCTCTATAAAAATACAATTTTGTTTATTTTCTTCCGTGTTGTCTGTGCATGTCTCACAGCCACCATGGCAGGATATGCTTTTGGAAGACTTGAATTTCCGGGTAAAAAGTTTATGTTTTCACTGGTTCTTATCCAGATGATGATTCCTTCCCAGATTTTCATTATTCCTCAGTACCTTATGGCTTCAAAGCTTCATATATTAAATTCCACGGCAGGTCTGGTACTTCCCGGTCTTGTGACAGCCTTTGGAACATACCTGTTAAAAACAGGATACCAGAGCCTTCCCAAGGACTTGGAAGAGGCAGCGGCTATTGATGGCTGTAATATAGGTCAGACATTTCTTTTTATTATGATGCCTCTCACAAGATCATCTATGATCTCACTGGGAATCTTTACAGCACTGTTTGCATTTAAGGATCTCATGTGGCCCATGATTGTTTGTACTAACGCGCAGACAACAACACTTAGTGCAGGTCTTGCTAAAATGCAGGGACAGTATGGAAGTGACTATCCCGCAATGATGGCTTCAGCTGTACTTGCAATTGTTCCTATGATAATAATTTACATAATATTCCAGAAGCAGTTTGTGGAAGGAATTGCAACATCAGGTGGAAAACTCTGATGCGAGGTGATAAAAAATGGCTATAGTTTTTGATGAAAAAAGCAAAGTATTTTTCCTGACAACAAGTAATACTGAGTACCAGATGAAAATAAACGAGTATGGTATGTTGCTTCATACCTACTATGGTTCACCTGTGGGCAAGACTGATATGTCATTTCTCATTAAAGAGGTTGACAGAGGTTTTTCAGGAAATACGTATGAGGGAAGAAATAGAAGAGGAGTGTCGCCTGATACACTTCCTCTTGAATACGGCACATATGGTGCCGGAGATTTCAGGGTTAATGCTGTCGGAGTAATTCTTGATAATGGAAGTAGAACGCTGGATCTTAGATACAAGAGTCATGTTGTCATAGAAGGAAAAAATGAGCTTGAAAACCTGCCCTATGTTAGAGGAGAGAAGGACAGCGTTTCCACTCTGGAGATTATACTGGAGGATAAAACAGCACTCATCGAGGCTTCACTTATATATAGTGTGTTTGACAAAAAGGATATTATCACAAGATCTGTTGTGATCAAAAATGTATCAGATAATCCCATCAGGCTTACAAAGGCAGCTTCTATGTCCGTTGATCTTCTTCATAAGAAAATGGATCTCATCCATTTTCACGGAAGACATGCAATGGAGAGACAACACGAGAGAGTATCCCTTACTCATGACATTCATGTTGTGGGTTCTAAGCGTGGCACAAGTTCACACCACAATAACCCTTTTGTTATTCTGTGTGACCATGATGCGACTGAGAATCATGGTGAATGCTATGGATTTATGCTTATGTATTCCGGCAATCACGCAGAGGAAATAGAGGTTGACCAGGCAGGAAGTATCAGAGTTGTGAGCGGAATCGGAAGTGAAGGATTTTCATGGCTTCTTAACAAAAATGATAGCTTTGTAACTCCCGAAGTTATAATGGCCTACACCGATGGTGGCCTTAATGAGCTTAGCTATCTGTATCACAGAATAATTCTTGAAAATATCTGTCCTAAAGAATTTCGTGATGTTAAGAGGCCAGTCCTGATCAATAACTGGGAGGGAACTTATTTTAGCTTTAACGAAAAGAGTATCCTTGAGATTATTGATGCTGCTCACGATGCCGGCATTGAGATGTTCGTGCTTGATGATGGCTGGTTTGGGAAAAGAGATGATGACAACAGTGGCCTTGGAGACTGGTTTGTAAATGACAAAAAGCTTCCGGGTGGAATAAAGAGTATTGCTGACCATGCAGATTCTCTTGGTATGAAATTCGGACTCTGGTTTGAACCTGAGATGGTGAACGAGGATTCTGATCTCTTCAGAAATCATCCTGACTGGGCACTTAGAGATCCTGACAGAGCTCCTGTAATGGGAAGAAATCAGCTGGTTCTCGATATGTCCAGAAAAGAAGTTGTCGACTACATTTACGAGAGCATGACGAAGGTTATTGATTCTGCAAAGCTTTCCTATATAAAGTGGGACTACAACAGGTCCATGGCAAATATTTATTCAAATGCGCTTCCAGCTGACAGACAGGGGGAAACAGCTCACAGATTTATGCTTGGAACTTATGACCTTCTTTCAAGAATCAGGAAAAACTATCCTCATATAATGATTGAAGGCTGCTCAGGTGGTGGCGGAAGATTCGATGCCGGAATGCTTTTCTATTCACCACAGATATGGTGTTCGGACAACAGTGAGGCAATTAACCGTTTGAAAATTCAGAAGGGAACAGGCTATGGTTATCCTATAAGCACCATGGGGGCTCATGTGTCAGCATCTCCCAATCATCAGAATGGACGAGTTGTTCCTTTCAGAACAAGGGCAATAGTTGCCATGTCCGGAACTTTTGGGTATGAGCTTGATCCAAGAAAACTTACGAATGATGAGAAGGATGAGATAAAGAAAGAGATTAGCATTTTTAACAGATACTATGATCTTATTCAGAGAGGCAGATACTACAGGATATCCGATGAGGAAACGGAGAAGTATTTCACTTCATGGCAATTTGTTTCAATGGATAAGAAAGAGGCGCTTCTTAGCCTTGTGGTTACTGATGTTCGTGCTAATCCTGAAATTCCTTATGTGAAGCTTTGCGGTCTTGATCCTTATGGAGAGTATGAGATTGATAATATTTTTTCATCTGTAGATGATGTACCTGCCGAAGCCGGGATTATGTTAAAAGAGGAGAAGGTAAAAGCTACGTATTCAGGAAACGCACTTATGAATGGCGGATTGGCACTGGATCCCTTGTATGGAGTATATCCTTCTGTACAGATACATTTAAAGAAGGTTTAAATCATTAGTAATCTATTTATATATGAGCTTAAAATATAGCTTTAAAATGGATTCCAACTTTCGGGTAAAGAAGTTGGAATTCATTTTTTTATTTGCTAAACATTAATCGGAAAAATGATATAATCTTTTTGAATTTCGCTTATTATTGACAAGGCATTTTTGAACTGATACTTGTAGCGGAATATCACCATTCCTTTTCAAAAACTAAGAATAACAAGGAGATATAACAATAAGTATGAAAAAAAGAATCCTGGCATCATGTATAAGCATTGCTATAGCAACATCTATGATAACCGGATGCAACATAGCAGATAAAATAAATGATATAAAAGAGGTGACCAACTCTGAAAACGCACAAGTAGATAGAAACAATAATGAAAACGAACAGGCTGCAAAGGATGAGAAAACCGTTCTTGATAACCTGATTGATGAAAATGCTGTCGAAAGCTCTGGTAATTCAGATTCAGATAATGGTACAGAAAACAAGGATACTGATAATACGGATAATCCGGATGATTCTTCAGAGCAATCCTCCATGAATCAAGCAATATCAGGTGCACCTACTTATAAAAATATCTCAAAAAAGTACAATACAAGATATGACGGGGATGTAAAGTTTCCTGATGACGATGGGAACTGTAAGGACTATTCGGATGGTATTCTTTACAAAGGAACTAAACAGACAATCATGATGGATGACGAGTGGGAAAGTATTTATCCTGCACTCTATAAGACACTTAAGGACGAAGCACAGAAAGAAATGGAATCCTTCGATAAGTGGGCTGATCAAACAACATCTGAAGCTAAGGGACAGTATGAGGATTGTGCCCAGAATGGCTATAGCTTTTATGGCCCTTTTTCTGATGAAGATGAACTAATGGTAAAACGATCGGATAGTATTGTCTTTAGTGTATACAGCTACAATTCGGAATATACCGGCGGTGTCCATGGAATGTATGGCGCAAACGGGCAGAACTATGATGTGGAATCAGGAAAAAAACTGGATATTGGGGATGTAGTCACTGTCCCCGAAAGTGAACTTAATAAGATTATTCTGGAAAAGCTCCATGAGATAGAAGAATATGAAGGCCAGTTTTCGCTGGCTGAAGACAGTGGTCTTAGTGATTATAAATATAATGCAGTTTTTGATTTGGATTCAGGTGTATATGAATATGAGTACAAATGGTATTTTGCAGGTGATGGATTACACATCATTTTCAATCCGTACGAAATTGCCTCCTATGCAGATGGAATGCAAGATATAGTGATAGGCTATGAGGAACATGACGGCCTTATCGCAGATAAATATATTCCTAAAGATAGTAACGGCTTTTGCATGAAAGAAAATATTTTTCTGATTGATGAGAAATATGATTCTGATCAACAGAGCTTACATTTTAGATATGTTCATTCAGCTAATGATCCTGAGGATGATGACTTACTTTACGGTGATGATTTTGGACTTGCACTTGCTAATGGCAAATATGCCTATACAGACAGCGGCTTTTGTATTAACGAAAATACGACACTTGAAGCCTATAGAATAGGAACGACTGATGGAAAAGAGTACATTTATGTCATTATTCCGGACGTAAATGACTACTACAAACTGCATGTATTTGACATAACAGGTGATGATGTAAAATTTGCCGGCACGCAGTGGTATCACTATATGGAAGAGCGGCTTGACGGTGGTTTTCGTGTAGAACCAATACAATCAGATCCATATAACCTGCGTTTTGGTGATGTTATGGGAATCTTCGGAACCTTTACCTGTTACGCTAACTATGAGGTTGGAGCAGATGGTCTTCCGGTAAAAATTTCAGATGATTATAAAATAGTCTGGAAATCAGAGGATGCTTATTCCAAGAGTGATATTAAGGCAGATATTGTAAATGAGGATGGAACAACTGCTGAAGGCGGTGTAACAGTTCCTTCCGGTTCGCACTTTATACCGTATAGTACAGACGGTGAAAAATATATAGACTGCATGCTTGACGATGGCAGGATAGCAAGATTGTACTATATCTCCGTTGATTATCCGGTACAGCTTCAGGAAGGTGAGATTGATGATTTATTCGATGGATTAGTATACGCGGGTTAAGAAGATAGCTTCAATTTTTGTAAAAAAATTACAAAAATTGAAGCTATCTGTGTATTAATTTATCAAATAATGCTAAAATTGGTATTGGCTTACTCAAAAAAGAATACAGAATGTAACTATTCATGGTGAAGACCGTTCGATTGTGAGGGGGAATATATATGAAACACAGCGAAAAAAGGCCTAAGAAGAACCTGAAACCACTTACACTGCTGCATTCAAATGATATGCATGGCGATTTCCTTGCGGAAAAAATAGACGAGAATCTGGTGGGAGGTGTATCACTCCTTTCGGGCTATGTCAGTAAGGTGCGCCATGAGGACGAAAACGTACTCTATGCGATAGCCGGGGATATGTTCCGCGGATCAATTATCGATTCTGAATTTCATGGGATATCTACCATACAAATCATGAATATGCTCGCACCGGATATAGTTACGGTGGGGAATCATGAGATTGATTATGGAGTATCGCATCTGCTTTTCCTGGAAAAATGTGCTGAATTTCCAATAATCAATGCAAACCTGCATATTAAAACAAATAACGCACGACTATTCGAACCATGCAAGATAATCGAGATAGACGGAATGAAAATTCTGTTTATCGGTATCATCACTGAGGTGGCACTTATGCAGTGCAAAATGGATAAGATGATAGGAACTCTCGTAACTTTGCAGGATGCAGCAGAAGAGATAGGCAGGATTTGTGATACTTACAATGCAATTGATATAGACTTCACCGTATTGCTTACCCATATAGGCTTTGAGGAGGATCAGAAGCTGGCTGAACTGCTTGATCCTGCCTGGGGCGTTGATGTGATAATTGGTGGGCACTCCCATACCTTTATAGAAGAACCGGCGATTGTTAATGGAATACCGATTGTTCAGGCAGGGACGGGAACGGATCAGATAGGTCGCTTTGACATAATGATTGATACCGACAATAACTGCATAGACAGCTATACCTGGAAACCGATACCGATAAATGAATCCACCTGTCCAAAGGATCCCGGAATCGAGGAGATAATCAATAATTACAAGCACAGCACAGATGAAAAATATGGTCGTATAATAACCAAATTTGTACGTCAGCTGACTCATCCTTCACGAATACAAGAGACAGAGTTGGGTGATTTGTACTCAGATGCTCTGTGTGAGACATTGGGACTCGATATCTTTTTATTGGGATCAGGTTCAATCCGTACAGAGACTTTAGGACCTGTTGTTACTAAAAAAGATTTTGACGAAAACTTTCCTTATGATGATGGAGTATATGTGACATATTGGACAGGGGCACAGTTAAAGCAGGGACTTTTGAGAATGCTGAGGGATGAAGCACTTTGCGGTGAACATACAGAATTTTACCAGCTCTCTGATGGACTTGAGATTGAGTATGATCAGAAGAATCATTCGTTCCTGAAGTTCAATTTTAAGGGTGAACCTGTTGACGACAATAAAGTCTATTCAGTTGGACTTCAGCAGTTCCATTATACGAATGTGAAGGATTCGTTTGGATTTGAGGTGGCAGATCTTGATAATAATCGCCAGTCAAGACAGATATGTACATCCTGCGCAGGTGTCATAGAAGAGGTTTTGCAAAAGGGACTTCACCAGGATGCGTATGGCACAGGCAGACTTATAATTCATCTCGAGGATGGTACCGTGACAGGAGTCTGAAGATATGAAAAAGCTAAAGTTTTTGCTGATAATTGTCCTTGTGATTGCTGCAGCTATAGCGGCTCAGGTTATATATATGCGCTTTATTAAGACTTATACGGTAGGAAAAGATCCAAAGCTTACAGAAATAAGAAGGCTTTATTATATATCCGGCATGCAAAGCCTGGATTATGGATACATCTATGATTCCTATAACTTAGTTAAGCGTGATAATAAGTACTATGCGGAAACCGACAAATTTGACAAGGATAAAAAGGAACAGATAGTTACCAAAGTTGAAATTACAGGTCCTGAATTCAAGGAAATCTTACAGTTAATTGAGGGCTGTGATTATGTTAGGCATAAGGCGTCTGATCCTGACAGGATGGATGGGGACATTGACAATCAGAGCTTTTCTGCGGATATCTACTGGGATAAGGAACCTGATGGTGCCTGGGATCTGATACTTGATGAAGCTACCAGAGGAAATCTTGTAACTGCGATTGATAATGCTGTTAAGACTATAGGCATAGTTTTTAATAATGAGACGGTGCCTTCCAGCGTATGGATAATCCGGGATACAAAGGAAAATCGGGGGACAAGCGTATGGGGAACTGCGATGGTACAGGCAGAGGAACTTGGAAAAGAGTACACGGTTCTTATTCCGTTATCGCAGGATAATAAATATCTGTTCCGAATGATTGATGAGAATCAGATATATTATGAGGCAGATATTCCGAAGCTCAAGGAAGGATGGAAGATAAGCATTTCCAACGGAAGCGATAATTTTGATGCCCGTTTGCAGATATATGATGAAAAGGGCAAGCTGGTCAGTGAGAGCCCGGTATTTAGTGCGGCGTTGTAATATGATGAAAACAGGGCAATAGACGAGGGGATATTTATGAAGTGTAATAAAAAGATATTTTATAGATGCTTGCGAGTTTTTCCGATTATTATCATTTCTTCGCTTTTACTATGTGGCTGTCCATCAGGAAATACCTCACAAAATGGCTTCATGAGTCATAACACAATAACAGAAGGTGATTTCCGAATATATAATAAAACCGAAAAAGCTGCTCTTGTTGAGGCATTTCTTTGGGACGGAACTATGGGTAGCCTGACGATAGATGTTCCGGATGAAACCTCTGAAGGCATTAAGATTACAGAGCTCGGTGGTCGTATAGGCATCGGAGTTCCCGATGAATTCGGGATAGAGTTTAAGCCATTGGATGATTCTGGTTTTGAACCCAAATATCTGCCTTCATTATCTCAAAA
Source organism: Butyrivibrio sp. AC2005 (assembly GCF_000424145.1). GTDB lineage: Bacteria > Bacillota > Clostridia > Lachnospirales > Lachnospiraceae > Butyrivibrio. The sequence continues at coordinate 587,381 of NZ_KE384137.1, read as the reverse complement.
GCTTACGCCTGAAATGGAGGAAGAAAATGAGAAGTTAAGACAGGAATACTTATCAGATCAATGGCTGTACGATCGCACTGAGTATTATAAGGGGACAGATGATGCTCTGTATGATGGACATATATCCTTTGAGGAATTGAAATTTACAGTAAATCTTGGAAAAAATATAGAAGGAGTAGCAGTACTTGATTACAGTAGAACAAAACCGGAATGGGCCTATCTTGGAATCAGGCAGGATGATGGGAATATAATATTTTACCAGCCTGTATACAGTTTTAACTGCGATAAGGATAATCAGAATTTTTATTCAAAGGAAGGAAAGCTGTATTCAAAAGAAACGAATGAAGAGTTGGAGCTTAATTATCCCGACGGTGTAGCAGAACCGGAGGATTATATGGGAAATGCAAACGCAAATGACGGTGATGAAACAGCTGATGTGGTCAGGATTGATGAAGGAGCACAGAATATGGTTCGGACTGATACATGGGCTGCAACGGCGCATCTATCTGATAAAAAAGCCATGGAGCTAACACTTCCGGCAAGGGATGGTGAGCCTGTGAAAATCAGTTTTACTGATAATAATGAACAGGGAAAAAGTGACGGTGGAAAGGGTGGCGTTGATGTGTCTTATGCACTGGCATATCCTGAAAGTAATGCACCGGACTCTGTGAAAAAAATCTTGGATGAGTATAATTCCATGGTTAACTCTTCATTCGAAGATGAAATGAAAAAAGCAGAGGAAAGATGGGATAAATACCATGAAAAAGAGGCAGATGCGCTGATATATCTTTCACCAAAGCTTGGGATACAGCTTATGAGAAGCGATACTTCAATTCTAAGCTTTGTAACGACAAATTCCTGTTACAACCGTGGTTATGAGCCAGATTATAATCTTTTCTATGGGCATACGTATGATGTTCAGACGGGTAGGAAACTTACACTTAGCGATTTTATAACAGATATGGATTCTTTCTCTGCAATTTTATGCAGACAGATGGCTCTTCAAAGCTACGGAGCAGAAGAGAGTGAGAGACAGAGATTGTATCTGTCTGAGGATTTTGAAAAGCTTGTTTTAGATAGTCTAAATGGCTGCAGGGATGATGGACTTTTTGCCTGGGCAGTTAGTCCCATAGGTTTTGAGTTCTTTTTTTCTAATCCGTTTTATGCAGAAGGTTACATATTAAATGACAAGCAGCAGATTTTTATTCCATTTTCATTCTGCACTGAGTTTATGTATCAGGATGCATATGCTGAGTATGATTATGTGGTTCCGGTGGCAGACAAATGCCTGTCTGAAATGCTGGGGGTTAAGAGACCTCTCAAGGGAGAAGATAACGGCAAATGGCATGTGCCATATATGGTAAAAAGAAATGGAAAATCATACCTATATATGTCAGGAAATAAGGAAACCTTGACCTACGATCTGACAGGAGATTCGCCTGAGTATGTTGGCAGTGTTATTGGGATGATAAATTATCCGACTTATGAAATATATGAGTCTGTTATCGACCCTGAGGACATTGAATTGGGGACAAGTACTGTCCTGCTGGTAGAACTGTTACAGCTAAAGGGCAGGGCAAAGGTAGGAAATGATGGTCAGCCTGTTCTTAAGGAACTATTCCGGCCTGAATACAATTCGCTTCCCATAATGACACAAAAGGACATAAAGGCCGAGGCTTTTGCAGATGAAAATGCAGTAAAATCAAAAGTGAAGAAGCTCCCGGAGGATTCCTATCTCTCAATTGTCAGAACTGATGCAGAGACTTTTATCGATGTAATCGACGTGTATGAAGATGATGATACGATTTATAGACTCTATATAACTGGCAATGATGAAGATGGCTTTAAGATTAATGGTGAGCCGGCAGAGGATTTGGTAACTACCGGATATTTCACTGAGTAGGGACATGCCCCCTGTCTCGTCCCCTATCTCACACCTTTGTTTTCTTACTCGTATTTAGGAAATTGACCTAAGAGCTGCGGTACATACCGTTCTATCAGCACACACAGAATCATGCTGGCACCAAGGGCTAAGATACTGCTTAAGAGAATCAATGCCTCTCCTGACATTTCAAACTTTCCAAGTAATGGAATAATCAATTGCTGAAGCATATTTTTGTGGAGAAGGAAAATTCCCATTGTGTGTTGGCCAATGAATGCTATAGGGGAGAAACCAAACGGCATAAAGCCTTCCCTGGCTATGCGTATGAATATCATGGAAAAACTCATTACAAGCACAGTTCCGGATGCGCTGTTAAGCAGAAACCAAAATGTGTTTCCGTAGTTACTGTCACACATAAGAGAAAGCTCCAGAGCGTTGGCTCTGAAAACCGTTCCAATCATTAATACAACTGCTCCCACTACAAACGCTAATGCCAGTATCCAGGCTTTTTCCTGCGCAAGAATAAGCATAGCATTTCGGAGTGCAATTCCTAAAAGAATAAAACCTGAGGCAACAAATGCCACATCAAAGCACCACGGATATCCTGTATCAAGATGCGGACATACAAAGCCTATAATGAACATAATTACAGAAATGATAATGTAGACAAGGTATATATTTTTACTTTGGAAGGAATCGACAATTGTTATTATGATTTGAACCATTATTCTTGCAGTGAAAAATGCGGACAGATACCAAAGAGATGTGAGGGTACCTATTTGACTGAGAGCTTTCCAGGAAGCATAGAACAGTTTGGGGAATATTTCAAAAGAGAAAGGCGCATAAAGCAGTCCCCAAAAGATATAGGGTACAGCTAAGGCCAGGATATTCTTTTTAAGGAATTTTTTCCAACTATCAAAGCTTTTTAGCGGCACAGGTTTTGTAGACATTCCGGCCAGGAAAAAGAATAACGGCATATGAAAAGAATATAGAACGCGTCTGAACAGAGGCGTATCTAAATTACCGGTAGTATGTCCCATTATTACAAGAAAAATGGTAACCGCTTTTGCCAGATCTATAAGTTCAATTCGTGTACGTGAGTTCTTCATAGGTATCACTCTCCATTCATTGTACTAATAAATTGTCTGAGCATATTTCTAATTTAATTATACAAAATTAATAAGAATTAAGACAAGTGTGACAAGTCAAAAGAACCGTCCCCATGTCTCACCCACTGTCTCATGTCTCGCAGAACAACTGGAATTTATGTATGGAATATACTTCATATAATAAGAAAATAAATAGGGAATGTCTTTGAATGGCGGGGTAAATTTCTGACTCCGGAAAATGAAAATTATAAAAAAAGCATAAATCTGATATAAACAAATTCTAAAAATCAATAGGATAGATTTATCAATTTTGATTTCGAAGAAGGAGAAGGACATGGTAAAAAAGAAATGGGGAAGGGTGTTTGCTACGGCAATGGTGGCAGCCCTGACAGTGACAAGTGTTCCGATATCGGTTTATGCGGAAGAGGAAACCGGTGCCGAGACCACGCAGGAAAATGAAGCTAATGAGGCAGACGATGGCTACAATCTGGTTTGGAGAGATGAATTTGATGGTGATACGTTAAACACCAATGACTGGAATGTTGAGGAGCATGATCCGGGATGGGTTAATGCAGAATGGCAGAAATATACATCACTTGATGAAGGAAACATTGAGGTTAAGGATGGTGTACTTCATATCATTCCCAAATATGTTGTCGGCGAAGAAGAGACAGAAGGTGTAGAGGAAGAGAGCACAGAGAGAACCTTTGAGCATTTCAGTGTAAATGTGAATGTTGGGGAGGATAAACCGGAAACAAATACAATAGCTCTTCAGGTTAATTTTGGAAAAATACCGATAGAGAATGATGATGAAAAAAATGCCTTTGGGGATAAAGAAGCTGCTTTGGAGGCTAAGGCTTATGTTTCTCTTGGAAATATTTCTCTTATTGATGTAACTGAGGGCGTAGAACCTGTAAATATGCTTGATAGTGAAGCTTGGTCTTGCGGCTTTAATGAGAATGGCCAGGGAACATATGATTATACTGATGGAATGTATAATATAAAAATAGATAATGCAGGTGATGCAAACTGGCATATTCAAATGCAGCAGAGCGGACTTCATCTGATTCCCGGACATAATTATGTCTTTTCAATGGATGCAGCTTCTGATACAGACAGAGTGGTTCAGATAAGCGCACTTGATCCTGATAACGGTTATAATTGGTACGGTGGTGCAAAGCTTCTCATTTCAGGGTCAGGAAAATCAGGAAATGCAGGAAATATTGAAAGCGGTGAGAGCAAGATTACATCAGGAAGAATTACAACCCAGGGTAAGCATGATTTTACCTACGGACGTTTTGAAGCAAGAGCTAAGGTTCCGGACGGGCAGGGCTTCCTTCCTGCATTCTGGCTTATGGCTTCAGATGAAGGTTACTACGGTCAGTGGCCTAAGTGCGGTGAGATAGACATCATGGAGGTTATGGGACAGGAGACAAATAAGTCCTATCATACTATCCATTATGGATATAATTCCGGAAACGGGCATAAGGAAAATCAGGGAACAAAGACTCTGACAGAAGGCAACTTTTCGGATGAATATCATGTTTTCAGAGTGGACTGGGAACCCGGTAAAATCAAATGGTTTGTGGATGATCAGCAGGTTTATGAGACAAGTGACTGGTATACAGGAACAGATGATGATAATCAGATTACATATCCTGCACCCTTTGATCAGAATTTCTATATCATTCTGAATCTTGCTGTAGGTGGATCCTGGGTTGGTGATCCTGATCTTGATGAAATCAATGGCAAAGCCTATGAAATAGACTATGTAAGAGTTTATCAGAAAAGCGAAAGCGAGTATGAGCAGATTGAGAGCGGTGCTGAGCGTCCTGAAAAGGAACCCGTAGTTTACAGGGATGCTGATGAAAGTGGGAACTACGTACTTAACAGTGACTTTACAAATGCTATAGCTGCAGAAAACTCAGAGGAAGGAAAAAATAACTGGGTACTTCATCTTGAGAAGGATGCAGAAGGATCTGTTGCAGAGACCAGTAATGGAGCAGTTATAATAACTCCTGTAGCTGAAGGCGGTCAACCTCACAGTGTTCAGCTTAAACAGGTAGGTATTCCTATGTATAAGGGCTGGGAATATGAACTTTCTTTTGATGCATATTCCACACAGGACAGAAGTATTGTTGTTGATATTGAAGGTCCTGATCATGGCTGGGTAAGATACCTGCAGGATACAACAGTTGCATTAGGAACAAATGAACAGCATTATACTATGAATTTCACAATGAACGAGAAGACTGATGCAAACGGTTCATTGGAGTTCAATCTTGGAAAACAGGGTTCTACAGCACCTGTAATTATAAAGAACGTAAAGCTTATTCACAAGTCAGGTGAAGAAGTAAAGGATGATAATGAAAAGGCTATCCGTCCTGATGGAAACTATGTCTACAACGGATCATTTGATCAGGGTGACAAGAGACTTGGCTATTGGGAATTCGATGAAAATGATGCAAGTCAGATTTCTGTAACAAAGACAAAAACTGATAGAGAGCTTATGGTAAAGGTTGAAGTTCCGGAGGGAGCTTCGGAGGCTAACCCTGTGACTATTTCACAGTCAGATCTGGCTCCTCTTGCTAAGGGATCATATGAGCTGTCCTTTCATGCATATCATGATGGCGGAGAGGCAGACGGTCTTACCGTAAATGTTGTCGGAGAGGAATTTGTTCCATCTCTTACAAATGAAAAGACAAGCTTTAGCAAGATGATAAACCTTGAAAATGATCTTACAAGAGACGAGTCAAATATTGAGTTTTCATTTACAAAGCCCGGAACCTATTATCTTGATGATGTATTCCTTACAGAAAAGGCACTTCTTAAGAATGGATCATTTAGTGCCGGTATGGCAGGCTGGACACCTTACATTGATGGTGCAGCAAAGGCAAACTATGTTATCGACAACATGAATGGTAATGATAATAGTTTTGCTATCACTATCGAAGATACAGGAAAGGACAACGACTGGTACATTCAGCTTAACCAGGACGGACTTAAGATTGAAGAAGGCAAATATTACTATGTATCATTTAAGGCTAAGTCCAGCATGAACAGAGTGATAAAGTACTGTCTTCAGAAGAATGGTGATGACTGGGCAAACTACAGTGGTACAGGTGAAGTAGAGGTTGGACATGAGTGGAAGACATTCTCACATGCATTCCAGATGACTAATGCTACTGATGAAAAGACACGATTCAACATTACCTTTGGTTCAATAGGTGGTGAGAGAATTCAGAGTAAGCACGACGTTTACATTGATGATATCGAACTGATAGAGTTGACCAAGGAAGAGTTTGATAAGCTAGGTAGCAGTGAAAATATTGAAGAGGAGCCTACAGAGACACCTGCGGCAGAACCTGCAGAAACTCCCTCAGAGACACCTGCAGCTGAGCCTGCAGAAACACCTGCAGAGACACCTGCAGACAGACCCGCAGAAACACCTTCAGTGACACCTGCAGACAGACCTGCGGAAACACCTTCGGAGACTCCTGCAGAGGTTCCTTCGCAGAAGCCGGTGGCACAGCCTGAAAGCAAGCCTTCTACACAAGGCACCAATGACAAGGACGTAGTTAATACACCTGATCAGGCAGCTCCTGCAGTGGAAGCAGAAACAACTAACACAGATAAGCCCCAGTCAAAGCTTAACAACAATGGTAAGGCTGAGAAGGGTGAAATAAGAGTTACCAAGAATTCCATCTATAAGGTAACAGGTAAGAAAACTGTAAGTTATCAGCAGAATCCTGATAATGTGAACAAGACTGTAAATGTACCTTCAACTGTAGTTGTAGATGGTACAAAGGTAAAGGTTACAAAGATTACCAAGAATGCTTTCAAGGGAAATAAGAACCTCAAGAAAGTAACACTCGGTAAGAACATTACAAAAATCGGAAAAGGCGCATTCAGCGGATGTACTAAGCTTAAGAAAATCACTGTAAAGGGTGATAAGCTCAAGAAGGTTGAGAAATCAGCATTCAAGGACTGCAAGCTGAATAAGGAATTCAAGGTAGTTATCCATGCTAAGGATGATGAAAGCTATGAAAAAGTTGTTAAACTCTTTGAGGACGCTGGACTTAAGGACGTAACCTTCATACGCAAATAACAACTTATCATATAAAACTCCCTATACTTTATTGTGTAATACACCTCAGGCAATTTACCTGAGGTGTATTTTTACTTCCATGTCGTTCCATAATAGGTTTCTCTGTACTTCTTAGGTGTCATTCCCGTATCCTCGAAGAAAAGCTTGCTGAAATGACTCTGTGAAGAAAAAGTAAGATAATTCGAAATCTCAATTATGGAATAATCGCTGAATCTAAGGAGATTCTTTGCTTTATCAAGCTTTACATTACGAATATAGTCGCTTGGAGAAATACCAAGTTCCTCCTTAAAAAGTCTTGATATATGGCTGGTGGAGGTATTTAGATGATCAGCCAGATCATCGATTGTTATTCGGTCATTTACGTTGGCATAGATATAATTCAGACACTCATTTGTTGTCTTTGAAAGGTTCGCATTATGGCGCAGATTTTTCATGCGCACAGTGTAATCCATAACCATCTGGGAATGGAGATTTGAAAGCTCGGGAATGGAATTTATATCATCAAGCTTTTGAATGTAAAAGTCACTAAGTCTGAAGGCACGCTCCATTTCCATGCCCTTCTCGGTACAGATTCTGGTGATGAGGGCAACACTTACTACAAAATGGTATTTGAGGTTTTGAAGTGGGTCCCTTGAGAGGGTACCGGTACCACTGGAGTCAAGAAACCTATGATGATCTATATTGTCCTGAACTGCATCAACATCGCCATTAGACACACTTTGATAGAACATGTACTCATCATTTTGCTGACGATGAGTCACTTCGTTCTCAGATAACATTATTTCGTTTTCTTCCCAGTCTTTATGAAAATTCATAGCCATTCTCTTTCCTAACATTAAATTAAGCATTTTGTAGCTATATTATACATATAAAAATTAGCAAACGTAAGATAAGCTATATATGGAAAATATGATAAAATATAAACATGATTCAGAACTAATCAAAAAATGTAAAATGCAAAATTTTATATTTTTGCTAAAGGGGAGATTTTAATATGGAAGAAAAGAGAGGGAGCTTCGGCTCCAGACTTGGTTTTATTCTTGTAAGTGCAGGCTGTGCTATAGGAATCGGTAATGTATGGAAATTCCCATATGTGACAGGTGCCAATGGTGGAGCGGTCTTTGTACTATTTTATCTTTTATTTCTAGTACTGATGGGCATTCCTGTAATGACAATGGAGCTTGCAATCGGACGTGCAAGCGGTATGTCTGTCGTACGTGGTTATCAAAAGCTTGAGAAAAAAGGACAAAAATGGCATATTCACGGATGGTTGTGTATAATCGGCTGCTATCTGCTAATGATGTATTACACAACAGTTTCAGGATGGATGGTTGCCTACTTTTTTAAATTTGCATCAGGGAGATTCAGTAAGGTTGATCCTGAAGCGGTTGGCGATATATTTATGGAAATGCTTTCGGATCCGGAGGAAATGGGAATCTTTATGGTCCTGACAGTACTTTTTGGCTTTGGAGTCTTAAGCCTTGGAGTTGCTGATGGTCTGGAGAGAGTAAATAAGCTAATGATGATAGGTCTTCTTGCACTTATTATAGTGCTTGCAGGACATTCGCTAACCCTAAGTAATGCCGCAGAGGGTGTCAGATTTTATCTTCTTCCGGATTGGAACAGGGCAATGGAAGTAGGAATTGGAAAAGTTATCAGTGCTGCAATGAACCAGGCATTTTTTACGCTCAGTCTTGGTATTGGAGCAATTGAGATTTTCGGTAGTTATATGTCAAAAGATCACACTTTGACAGGTGAAGCAGTAAGGATATGTGCTCTTGATACCTTTGTAGCACTTATTTCAGGACTAATTATTTTTCCTGCCTGCTTTAGCTATAATGTAGAACCTGCTCAGGGCCCTTCTTTGATTTTTATAACTCTTCCCAAGGTATTCATGAATATGAACATGGGCAGAATATGGGGAACTCTTTTCTTTGTATTTATGACTTTTGCCAGTTTCTCAACCGTCACAGCAGTATTTGAAAATCTTGTAGCATTCATATCAGACAATTTTGGATGGAGCAGAGGTAAATCTATTGTAGTCAACCTGATTTTTATTCTGGTAGCAAGTATGCCTTGTGTCCTTGGATACAATGTATGGAGTGATCTTCATATTATAGGTGCAAGAGATGTTCTTGATTCAGAAGACTTTATTGTCAGCAATATCCTGTTACCGCTTGGCTCATTGATTTTCACCTTGTTCTGCACAGTAAAGTTTGGGTGGGGATTTGATAAATATCTCGAGGAAACCAATACCGGCTCAGGAAGAGCTATGCCTGCTATTTTCAAGAACTACTTTAAATTTGTTCTTCCGGTACTGATCCTTATAATTCTGATTCAGGGACTTATTGCATAAACGAAATAAACTATGGATTCCCGTTTTTCTATGGAAAGACGGGAATTTATAATTATTTGATATTGGTAAGAGTGTAAGCTATAATGCTGCGTATGGAATGAACAATAAGTATTACCGAAAGGCAAATTGAATGAGTATTTTAAATGTAGAACACTTAACACATGGCTTTGGAGACAGAGCCATTTTTGATGATGTCTCCTTCAGGCTTCTCAAGGGAGAACATATAGGACTTGTAGGAGCAAACGGTGAGGGCAAATCAACCTTCATGAATATTATCACCGGAAAGCTGATGCCTGATGCAGGAAACATAGAGTGGGCAAAGAACGTAAAAGTAGGATATCTTGATCAGCATGCTGTATTAAAACAGGGTATGACCATAAGAGATGTACTTGCCTCTGCCTACGAGCCTCTTTTTGACATGGAGAAAAGAATGAATGAAATCTGTGATGCCATGGGAGAGGCTGATGAGAAGCAGCTTGAGGAATATATGGAGGAGCTTGGAACAATCCAGGATCTTTTGACGAACCATGATTTTTACCTTATTGATTCCAAGATTGATGAAGTATCCAGAGCTCTTGGTTTCCTTGAGCTTGGTCTTGACCGCGATGTTACGGAGCTCTCCGGAGGACAGAGAACAAAGATACTCCTTGCAAAACTTCTTCTTGAAAAGCCCGATATCCTTCTCCTTGATGAGCCTACAAACTATCTTGATGCTGAGCACATTGTATGGCTTACAAGATATCTGCAGGAGTATGAGAACGCATTTATTCTTATATCTCATGACATTCCGTTTATCAATAACGTAGTAAACATCATTTATCATATGGACGGCCAGACACACAGCCTGGACAGATACGTTGGTGATTACGATAAGTTCATGGAAGTATATGAAGTGAAAAAGGCACAGAGGGAAGCTGCTTATAACAGACAGCAGCAGGAGATCGCGGACCTTAAGGATTTTGTTGCAAGAAACAAGGCAAGAGTTGCAACCAGGAACATGGCGATGGCGCGTCAGAAAAAGCTTGATAATATGGAACTTATTGAGAAAATTCAGGAAAAGCCAAAGCCGGAGTTCTTCTTTAAGACGGCGCGAACACCGAGCAAGTTTCTGTTTGAGTTAAAGGATCTTGTAATTGGCTATGATGAGCCCCTTTCAAAGCCTCTTAATCTTGCAATAGAAAGAAACACCTTTGTGGTTCTTACAGGCGCTAATGGAATAGGAAAGACCACACTGTTAAAGAGTATCCTTGGAATCATTCCGGCGATTTCAGGAAAGGTAACACGTGGTGAGAATGTAGAAATAGGATACTTTGAGCAGGAGATGTCGCCTGATATAGAGACAACCTGCCTTGAGGAGATATGGAATGAATTCCCGTCATTTACACAATACGAAGTAAGATCTGCTCTTGCTAAATGCGGACTTACTACCAAGCATATTGAAAGTAAATGTAAGGTTCTGTCAGGAGGAGAGCAGGCTAAGGTTCGTCTTTGCAAGCTTATGAACAGAGAATCCAATATTCTTGTTCTCGATGAGCCTACAAATCACCTTGATGTAGACGCAAAGGAAGAACTCCACAGAGCACTTAAGGAATATAAAGGCACCGTGCTTATGGTTTGCCACGAACCTGATTTTTATGAAGACCTTGCAGATGAGGTCATCGACTGCACCAAGTGGACAACTAAATTGTAATAAAGAAGTAAATGCAATAACAATCTTTATGCAAATAAAGGAAAAATCAATAAAAAAGCTTTCTGCAAATAAAGAAAAAATCAAAAAAGCCTTCCCCCTGGGGGGCGCAAAGCCATCGTCCGGGGGACGATGGCTTTGCGCGGACCGAAGCGGAGCGTAGACGGTGTCAGCGAAGCTGACGGATGAGGGGTCCTCATCACTGAGCTTTCTTCAGCAATTCTTTCGTAAACTCAACATAATCCAGACATGTATTACACTTAGGTGCATAATCTATCAGCAGCTTCTTGTTTTCCTGAGCTTCCTTTGTCTTTATGCACTCACGAATAACAGTCTTAAACAGTTTTGTGTCCATTTGTCCGGCAACCTTCTCAATATTATCGCGTGTCTCGCGCTCCAGATTTGATCTTCCGGAATATCTTACAAGTAAGAGTCCTGCAATAGTCAGATTCCTGTTCTGACGCTTTTTGACTGACATAATTGTGTCATGAAGCTGCTTGATTCCCTGCATTGCATAAGAATCAGCTGTAACGGGAATAATAACCTTATCAGCTGCGATAAGGCAGTTATACAGGATAATATTAAGAGAGGGAGCAGTATCAATTACTATATATTCATAACCCTCAAGCTCATCCAGGGCATCCTTCAATCTGTAGAAGCCCTCAAGATCACCATCAAGCATCTTCTCAGCTTTAACAAGCAGAGGATCGGATGCGACAATATCACCGTTTTCAGTGTGCTGTATTGCTTCAGAGATAGGAAGCTTATCAGAGTCAATAATTACGTCATAAAGAGTTGCAACATCTTCAATTTGAGCGTTGTAAGTGCTGGTACTGTTGCACTGCGGATCAGCGTCAATTAAAAGAGTTTTTGCCTGTTTCCCCAGAATTCCGGCAAGATTTGTTGCTGTTGTACTTTTTCCTATACCGCCTTTTTGGTTGGCTACTACAAATATTGTAGACATTTTTCATCCTCCTTGGAAATCAATGGATCAGAAATCAATGCATCCATTGACTTCGTCATTAATAACATAGAAAACCTTGTTTTCTTCAGGTTTAATATACACATCAACTTTGGCAAAATCAGCTTCTGATACGCCCTTGGAGAGAGCATCCTCTTTGATCTGCTTTAAAAGTTCATCGGTATTTCTGTCTCTGTTCTGGAACTGTACTACGATATTTTTCTGTGCGCTTACAAAGCTTCCTGTAGCTTCAAGAGCTCTTTTTACGCTACTTTTTCTGGCCATTTTTAATTCCCCCTTTGATGTAATGGTAATTGTGAAATTAACAATGTCTATTTTATCAAATTGGTTCTGATTTTTGTACATATTTAATTAAAAGCCGTTCAATTTTTATTAAGAATATGAACACAGTTTGATAACAAAATTAAGCTACCATCCTTATTAGGGTTTAAAAAGCAAAAAGACGAAAGGATGGTATGAAATGGGATTACTTGAATTGAAAATTGCGGAGTATGTTGGGAATTACTCTAGAAACCATGGCTATCAGCCAACTGTCGAAGAACTTATAAGGGCATTTGGATTACCTATTATTATGTATAAGATGTTTTATATATTGAATTTATACAGGATAGGCATGATTCGAAATTCTTTATTCTTTGGCACAGGGAACTTACAGCTTATCCCTATGAAATGTAATTGATTTTCTTTAAAACTGAATAAACAAAAAAATGGCCGGAACTGAAATAAAATTAGTTCCGGCCATTTTTTGTTTATTCAGTTTTAATCAGTCATCAACATGTTTGGTAATAATATCACCATTTCATAAATATATTATCTTTAACCTAATTAGTTTATAAATAATATTTTACTGAAATACCGCTAAAAGCGCATAAAAAGGGCTATCGCATGAATTATTGCCTGAAAACCATGCAATAGCCTGATTACTTAAATGTTTAATCAACTTTCGCCCGAGGCACTATATATCTCTGTCACTGTGTATATCTATCTCATAATCAGGATAGCTCTCTGTCAGATGCATTCTTGCGTGATCAAGGGTAGCATCAGGATAGGGGGTATCAAAGCTGATAATAATATCGAGGTCGATCTGCTTTTTTTCCTTATCAATATGTATTCCGTGAACCTGAAGGATGCCGTCTATGTGTTCCAGGCGTCGTATTATTTCTTCCCGCATATCATTGGTTTCACTATTTACAACGCAGATACCGATTGCACTCAGAATGACGTTATAAGCATCAAGTACATCATCCTTTATATAGTGGGATATTGTGTAAATGTTGTCAGCGGTCATGCTGCTGTCTACATCAATAACAACTGACCCTATAAAACGATCGGGACCGTAATTATGTAAAACGAGATCATGCACATCAAGCACTTCCTCGAAGTCTGCAATATAATTCTTTATCTTATCAGCAAGCTCTCTGTCAGCCCGCCTTCCAAGAATATCGTCCATGTCATCAATAAGAAGTTCGAAGCCGGCTTTGGTGATCCATATGGCTATAAAAAGGCCTATAAACGCATCCACCTGAATGTTTGCCAATATTGAAAGTATGGCAGATAAAAGAACCGCAACAGAAACTACGCAGTCGTTTATCGCATCCTGGCCGGACGCCACAAGGGCAGGAGAGTTATATTGTACTCCGCGCTTTTTTACGAATCTGCCAAGCAGGCATTTTGTAATAATTGTTATGAGAAGAATTGCTATGGTAAAGCCGGTATAGTTGGTTGCAGCAGGATTTATGATTTTCTTTATGGATTCGAAGCCCGCGGTAGCACCTGCATAAATTATGATAATTGCGACTATTACTGCACTGATATATTCAATTCTGCCGTGACCCATGGGATGATCCTCATCGGGGCGTTTTTCAGCGAGCTTAAGACCTATTATCGTTACTACGGAACTTACTACATCAGTGAGGTTGTTTAAGGCATCCAGAAGCATGGCAATGGAACCTGCAAGTAAACCAAAAATTGATTTGATTATTACAAGTGCAACATTGACCAAAATTCCAATAATGGATGTGTCCAGTATTTTTTTATTTCTGTTTTCTGTTTTTTCACTCATAAGTTTTATTATACTCTGAATATGTCAATAATTGACTATGAATAGCTACAAGTGCATAATATTTTTATTATTAATTTAGGAGCATTTCAATGACAACTTTAATATTTCTTATAGGTAATTCCATTTTGCTTGGCGTGGGACTGGCGATGGATGCTTTTTCTGTGTCTATAGCAAATGCTATCGCAGACCCTGACATGAGCAATAAGAGGAAAAACGCCATAGCAGGTACGTTTGCAGGCTTTCAGTTCCTTATGCCGATGATCGGATGGATATGTGTACATACTATTGCAACTTTGTTTACACAGTTTCAAACCTTTATTCCCTGGATTGCGCTGATACTTCTTGCATACATCGGTGGGAAAATGCTTATTGAAGGAATTAAGGAGCAAAAAAGTGATGAACCTATTGAAAAAGAGCCTCTTACCTTTAAACTTCTTATGGTTCAGGGGATTGCCACTGCAATAGACGCCCTTTCGGTAGGCTTTACCATTTCTGAGTACAAGACATTTGAAGCGTTGCTTTCCGCATTAATTATCGGAGCAGTAACCTTCATTATATGCAGAATAGGACTTCACCTTGGAAGGAAAGTCGGCCTAAAACTCGCCGGAAGAGCGACAATAGTAGGTGGCGTAATTCTAATCGGAATAGGAATAGAAATATTTGTCAAAGGAATAATTGGTCTATAAAGAGGCAAACAAGTTTTATAAGAGGAGAACATATAAAAATATGGCAAAAATAAATTCTTTGGAACAGCTTACTGAAAACAGATTTGTAAACCTTTTTCATGTCGAGGGAGAGAATGATAAAGGACATCATTCAAACTATTATGTTGCATCCAGATCCAAAACTAAAGATAATCTTATGATTACCACCGGTAAAAATGTGGCTGATGGTGTATCAATTTATGCATTATGTGGAGAAAAAAAGGACAAGGTGGTTCTTGTAAGACAGTATCGTTATCCGATAAACACATACATATATGAGTTCCCCGCAGGACTTTGTGAACCCGGTGAGGATTACAGGGAAGCTGCAGTGAGAGAGCTTCATGAGGAAACAGGCCTTAATTTCCATCCTCTTGATGTTGACTCGATGTATGAGCTTCCGCGCTTTTCATCAGTTGGTATGACAGACGAGTCTGTGGCTATGGTATTTGGATACGCTGATGGTGAGATTACTGACAAATATCAGGAAATAAGCGAAGAGATTCAGGTGGTTATTGCAGACAGAGATGAAGTCAGAAGAATCCTTAAAGAGGAACATGTTGCAATTCTTGCAGCATATCAGCTTCAGCATTTTCTGCACGATGAGGATCCGTTTAAATTTTTAAATATATAAATATTTAGTAGCATGTGGATGAAAAATATAATGCCTTCCCCCTAGGGGGAAGGTGGCGCGAAGCGACGGATGAGGGGAGAAGGGAGAAAAAATGTCTATCAAAGAAAATCTGCAGGAAGTAGAAAAACATATCCAGGCAGCCTGCGACAGAGCAGGTCGTGACAGAAGCGAAGTAACACTTATCGCTGTCAGTAAGACCAAGCCTGTTTCCGATATAAGACAGGCTATGGAATGCGGAATTACGGTTTTCGGTGAAAATAAGGTTCAGGAGATAAGAGATAAGACTGAGGAGATCAAGGAACCTCTTCATTGGCATATGATTGGTCATCTTCAGACAAATAAGGTGAAATATCTTCCGGGAAAAGTTGATATGATTCACTCGGTTGATAAGCTTAGCCTTGCAGAAGAAATAGAGAAGCAGGCAGCAAAAAACGATTTGGTGATGGATGTTCTCTGCGAGGTCAACATGGCAGCTGAAGATACAAAGTTTGGTCTTACTCCGGAAGAAACTCCCGACTTTGTAAGAACCATAGCTAAGCTTCCACATGTACGTGTTCGAGGACTTATGACAATTGCACCCTACACAGATGATCCGGAATCCAACAGAGTATATTTTAAGGGCCTGCGTGAGCTTATGGAGTCGCTAAAAAAAGAAAACATAGAAGGTACACAGCTTGATACGCTCTCTATGGGAATGACAGGGGATTATGAAATTGCAATCGAAGAGGGAGCAACCTTTGTCAGAGTCGGTACCGGTATATTCGGTGAGAGAGATTATTCAAAAAAGTGATATATTACTGTTAAAAATATGATAACGAGTTTACTAATTTTTCATATTCATTTAATTGATAATATAGCTTTTCAACCTTAGAATAAATATAGGGCTTTATATTCATTTTTAAGGTCAAATATATCTTCGGAGCAGTCTGATGCTGAGAACAATGCCGCTAACCAAAAATCTCACACTGGATCAGATAAATTATCTGATAGATACCGGTCATGCCTTTGTTGCACCACTTGGCATGAACAGGACAGCTTATATTGTAATTAATCATAAGCCGTTTATGGTTGTGGTGACTGATGTTTCAATCAATGGTATTCAGCTTTCGGGATCTTGGTATACCTGGGATGAGCTAGAGAAGATGGGTGGTGTATTTGAATCGGAGTTTGAGGCACTGAAAGCGGTAGCAAACGGTGCTTAAGAAATAATTTTGTTAGGGGGCTTCAAGTTGACTGAAGTTTTTTACTATGCAGAGGCTAATATAGCCTGCATTCTTATTTTGGGGCTTGTTCTTGTAAAAATTAATCAGGGCATTGATCGCCAGATTTCAACTATCGTAATAAGACAAATGATTTGGCTTATGATGGGTTATTTTTTGTCTGATGCAGTATGGGTACTGTTTGAGGGCAAAATATTGCCAGCTACTGAGACCGGTATGTACATTGCCACAATAATTCCTTATGGTTTTATTGTGGGCTGTGGTTTTTGCTGGTTTATATACTGCGAGTTGCTTCAGCAAAATAAAAAAATTGTTTCGAAAGGCGGCATGATTCGCTGCTCTATTCCCATGTTTGTGGGAATAATATTGATAATATTCGGCTCCTTTAATGGGATAGTTTTTCATTTTGATGAAAATGGTGTTCTTCAGTATGGACCACTGTATGCAGTGCTGCTTCTTATTCCCGGGGGATATATGTTCTATTCATCAATTAAGGGATTCTACAGGGCTTATACTCAGGAGCGCTATCTTGATAACAGTCTTTATTATGTTATAGGTATTTTCCCCATACTCCCTGTTGTTTGCGGAATATTACAAGTGATATTCCTGACAACTCCTATAATGTGTTACGGAGCTACAATTGCGGTTCTGCTGATTTATCTTACTTCTATTGAGAATCTGGTTTCCATGGATTCGCTTACTCAGGTTAATAATCGTCATCAGATGCAGAGATATCTTATGAAAAAGATGAAATCTCCCACGCCGGGACTTTCGTTGTATCTCATGATAATAGATGTTGATCATTTCAAAGATATAAATGATACCTATGGTCATGTTGAGGGGGACAAGGCGCTGGTTCGTGTAGCAACAGCAATGAAGGAAGCATGTCAGGCACACAGAAATCGTTTCTTTGTGTCCAGATTCGGTGGAGATGAGTTTATAATTATAGCTGAGACTGAATATAAAGGTGAAGTAAACTGGCTGTCAGATAAGATACGTTCAAGTGTAAGAATACTTAATGAGAAGGCCGGAGCACCCTATGATCTTTCTGTTTGTGTCGGAATTGCGGAGTATGATTATTCATCACCTGTTCCGATTCCTTCACTGATAGCAAGAGCAGATACTGACTTATACCATATGAAGCATGCCAGAAATGACTAATTTCTTATAAAAAAATTTTTTTAATGGGGGTATTGCCATGCAGATTTATGTTTCGCAGAGCGTAGTTCGAAGTGGCGACGGAACGAGAAACCATCCATTCCGCTTTATTCAGGAAGCTGCTGACATTGCGCAGCCCGGAGACATTGTAATTGTAGCTCCGGGAATTTACAGAGAATTTGTTCATCCCGCAAATGGTGGAACAAAGGACGCTCCAATTGTTTACTGTAGTGCAGAGCCGCAGGGCGCTGTAATCACCGGAGCGGAGAGAATCAAGGAATGGGAGCCTTTTAAAGGCGATGTCTGGAAGGTCAACGTTCCTAATGATATTTTCGGAGATTATAATCCCTTTACAACACCTGTGGAAGGTGACTGGTACTGGGGAAAAACAATAAATCATACCGGTGATGTTTTCTTAAATGGCAAATCCATGTATGAAGTGGATTCGCTTGATGCTGTATGCGATCCTGTTATAAGACGTGCTTCCTGGGATCAGGAATTCAGCGTATATACATGGTATTCAGCGCAGGAAAACAACGATACCGTCATTTTTGCCAATTTCCATGGAAAAGATCCCAATGAGGAAGATGTTGAAATCAGTGTTCGCAGAAATTGCTTCATGCCTCTTGAAAATGGGATTAACTATATCACTGTATCAGGCTTTGCGCTCAGGCAGGCTGCTACACAGTGGGCGCCTCCCACTGCATATCAGGATGGTCTTATAGGACCCCATTGGGCAAAGGGATGGATCATAGAGGATTGTGAGATTTCCGAATCAAAATGTGCTGGAATTTCTTTGGGAAAATATTACCAGAGCAGAAATAATAACAAGTGGACAGGAACATATATTAAGGACGGGACACAGACTGAGAGAGATGCTGTCTGTCAGGCGGTCAATGATGGATGGGATAAGGAAACAATCGGTTCTCACATTGTCAGAAGGTGTGAAATCCATGACTGCGGACAGACAGGTATTGTCGGACATATGGGTGCTGTTTTTAGTACAATCGAAGACAATCATATCTACAGGATAAATAATAAGCATAATCTTGAAGGTGCGGAGATTGGAGGAATTAAGCTTCATGCCGCCATTGATGTTGTGATACGGAGAAACCACATTCATCACTGCACAAGAGGTTTATGGCTTGACTGGCAGGCGCAGGGAACAAGAGTGACACAAAACTTCTTCCATGATAATACAACGCCTGAAGGATGCGAGATTGCTGATGGTCTTGCACTTGGTGAAGACATTTTTGTCGAGGTATCTCATGGGCCTACCATCATCGATCACAATCTTTTGTTATCGGATATTTCCTGCAGACTTAGTACACAGGGAATTGCACTTGTGCATAATCTGATAAATGGATCATTTTCATATGTTGGTCAGGGAACAGACAATGGTGGTAAAAAGTTCCAGAGCTGCAGATATACGCCGTATCATGTACCTCATTCCACTAAGATAGCCGGATTTATGACTATCCTACATGGAGATGCACGTTTCTATAACAATATTTTCGTGCAAAAGGAGATTAGGCAGGATCTGCGAGACTATGCCCATAAAGAAGGACAGGAGTCTCTGTCACTGTATAACTTTATTTGCGGAACCAAGCCCTATGATGGTTATCCCACAAGGGAGCAGTACTTTGCAACATTACCGCCGGATCCGACAGTTAAGTGGGAGGATAGACCCAATGACAGATATTATGACCATCTTCCTGTTTATACGGGCGGTAATGCGTATTTCAACGGCGCACAGCCCTGTGATTCGGAATATGGTGCGTATATAGAGAAAAACCATACCGTTAAGATTATGGTATCCGAGGAAGAGGGCAATTTCAGACTTCATACAAATTTATATGAATATCTGCCCCGCAGTATGACAAGGATGATATCCTCGAAAGTTCTAGGAGAAGCCTTCGAACCGGAGCAGCGCTTTGAGAACAGAGATGGTACCGAACTTTTAATGGATACTGACTATTTCGGAAGAAAAAGAAGTATTCATCCTCTATGCGGACCTTTTGAAGAGGGAGCAGGAGACCGTTTTACTGTGGCTATGCCTACAATGAGTGGAAGAGCTATTTATCATCATGCTAAGGAACGTCTTGAGGGCAAAGCGAGAAAAAGAATTTCACAGAGAGAGTTTTCCGAGGCAGAGCCCGAGACGGAGCCATGGGGAAATTATGAGAGCGGCCCTGAGGGAGAGGGCAGCTGGGAAGCATCCGAGAAGGAGGATGAGATCACAAGAGTTCAGGCGGATATTACAATGACCGGCTGTGAGAGCGTGACCTTCCCCTACAACGGAACACTTTTCCAGGTGCAGGACATTTTCGTAAGAGGTAATACAGCGTGGCTTCGGGATCTGAAAACCCAGAAGCTTGTTGAGGTTGACTGCGAATATGGTATATACTCTGAGAGGAAAAGATGGAGTGTGAATTCACTTCAATCCGTTGATGTAAGTCAGGATCCCAATATGAGCGGACTGGTGCAGACGGTGGGAACACTTTTATGCGTACTCAGTAAGAGTATGACACATGATCCTGCGGATGCCTGCAAGACCATAAGCGCAAGAGTAAATAAAGCGCTGGAGCCTCGAATCACAATGAGACTTACACCTAAATATTTGAAATTTATACAGGAGAAAAAATTTATCTCACTTGAGGATGTAATTTACAGAGTAAAGACATCTCCTATTGAGCCTGTTGCAGAGACTGTAGAGAATCTGTGACGATATAAAGAAATATAATGGAAAGACGTACAAATTGGTACAAACTCGATAATGCAGCAAAAATCATACCTTCAACGGTTCGTGGAGCAAATACGAGAGTTTTTCGTATTTCCTGCGAACTATTGGAGGAGATTGATCCCGTAATTTTACAAAGGGCACTTGACGAGTCTATCGTCGAATACCCTTTCTTTAACTGTGTCTTAAGGAGAGGCCTTTTCTGGTATTACCTTGAGGACAGCAATCTTAACTGTACAGTGGAGGAGGAGCATCTTCCTGCTTGCAGCCCTCTTTATCTTCCGGGAAAAAAGAACCTTTTATACAGAGTTTTTTATTATAAAAGAAGAATAAGTATTGAAATGTTTCATGTGCTGGCAGACGGAACCGGCGCCCTCATGTTTTTTAGGAGAATGATAACCAGATATCTGGAAATCGCTCATGATTTTCATGTGGATAATGAATTCTTTGCAGCAGAAACTGCGTCTGTAGCAGAGAAGAATCTTGACTCTTTTACACATTTTTACAGAAAACAAAAAGGCTTAAAACAGTTAAGGACTCTTGCAAGAAACAATGCTTATCAGCTCCACGGGGAAGTTGACAGCAATAACGAATCACATATAGTTGAGGCCTGTGTATCAGCCAATGCTTTTAAGGAGCTGGCATTAAAATTCGGTACTACAGTAGGAATTCTGAGCACATCGATTTACATAGGAGCAATTATTGATACAATGTCCACTGCTCAGATGAAAAAGCCGATAGTGGTGAGTGTGCCTGTAAACTTAAGACAGTACTACAAGTCCTTTACTGCCAGAAACTTTTTTGGAGTTATCAGCATTAAATTTGATCCCTTCGATTATGATGGTACGATGGTGAGCATAATAGAAGAGGTTGATGATGCATTTAAGCAGCAGCTCGAACCTACAAGAGTCAATGAAACCATGAATTCATATGCAGCCCTTGAGCACAATATTGCAATCAAGGTTGTTCCCTTATTCATCAAGGACTATGCCATAGGACGATTTGATGCGGCTGCAAAAAAAGGTGTTACGACCTCTATTTCCAATATGGGACTGATTAAAATGCCAACAGAGGTAACACCGTTCATCGACAGATTTTCAGCTTTCATGACGGCGGCTAAGGAGCAGATAACCATATGCAGCTTCGGCGATAGGATGGTATTTGGAGAATGCTCAGCCTTTACTTCGCATCCTACAATGCTTAATCTTTGCAGAAGGCTTACTGCCGAGGGACTGGGAGTTGAGCTTAGTACCAATGACTTTGATGTGCCTGTTCACGATAAGAAAGCAAAGGAGAGTAAGTAATGCAATACTGCCCAAAATGTAAAATTGTAATAAGGGGAGATAAAACCTGCTGTCCTTTGTGTGAAGGAAAAGTCCTTGGCAAAAAGGATGTTCTTCGAACCGGTCTTGATAAGAAAATGTACGACATCAATGATTTTTCCGAAGAAAGTGAAGCACCTTATCCAACACTTCCGGAGCGGAGAATCAGCGGTGTGACCTTTGTGAAAATATGTACATTTCTGCTTGGAATAATCATAGTAATGGGTGCAGCGATAAAATACCTGTTTGGAGATTCAGTGACCTGGGTTCCGGTTTTTATTCTTGGAAGTGTTGTGCTGTGGCTTGATATTCTCGCAATTATGAGATATCGCTACAACATTTTGAAAGTATTGACCATAGAAGTTATCGTGGCAATTATCATAAATTACTACGTCGATAAGAAAACCGGCTTTTACGGCTGGAGTGTGTCCTGGATGATACCCTTTAGCCTGGTTGGACATACGATTTTAAGCTGGATTGTTGCACAGGTAATGAAGCTCAGATTTGAGGAATACATAATCTATATTGTTATGGATGCGGTTATGGCATTTTCGCAGATAATCTTTATATGGAATGGTGAAAATTCCGTTCCCTATGCAGCGGTATTTGTAATGGCAGCTTTCGCCATAACACTTATTGCTACATTATTATTCAGATTCAGAGAACTCAGAAGTGCCACGTCTCGTATGTTTAATGTCTGATAAAAATGCATTATTACTCCGGGGAGAAGCGATGTCGATGCCAATGGGGGAAACAGTATGAATTATAAGGAAAAACGCAACCTTCGACTGCAGCAATTAGGGGATTTTGTTGAAAACAAAATAGATAAGCAGATGGTAGAACGTGACCTTTTGGCACCGGAGCTTCCTGATGATCCCGAAGATAAAAAGTGGTACAGGGTCATAATTCCAAAAGGAATATCAGGTGATGGATCAGGGTATCATATCTATGTGAAAATTGCCGATCCAAAAAAACTATGTATTTTCTTTTCCGGCGGTGGCGTAGCATACAATGAGTATACTGCAGCCAGGCCTATTACCGGTGGTAAAGTGGCTGCCGATCTTCCCAATTATTATTTTAATAATGTTCGTCCGTTAACCCAGATCATAAACATTGATATTGGGATAATGAATCTTAAGGATGCTGATAATCCCTTTAGAGACTGGAGCATAATTGATATTCCCTATGCTACGGGTGATTTCCATGTAGGGAATAATGAGTTTCCTTACGAGGGCGAGGACAAGGAACAGCATGTCCTTCATTTCCATGGTTATCATAATTTTCTTGAAGCGATGGAGATTTCAGGAAAACTTTTTGCCAATCCGGAAAAAATACTTATAGCCGGCAATAGTGCCGGAGCATTCGCTGTCCCGGCATTGACGGATGATATTTTAAGTAAATGGTACCCTGATGCGGAGGATGTAACACTTTTATCGGATAGCGCGCTTCTTTTGTATTCAAAATGGGAGCATATTGCGAGGAACGTATGGAAGGCACCTGAGTCCATATGCGATCCGATAAAAACAGATAACATTACTCTTTGCTGGTACAGGAATCTGTTTGCGAAATACGGTGATAAGCTCAGATATCTATATTCCAGTTCCACAAGAGATTATGTGCTTTCAGCTTATTACAATAATTTTATCAATAAGACTTACAAAACCGATGCGGATGTTCAGGATACTTTTTATGAGCAACTAAAGGAGATGGTTCACGAATTAAAAGAGCTTACTCCCGGCTTTGGCATGTTTATCAATAATTGGGTTGTTCCAATCGTAACAAAGGGAGGAACAGTGCATACCGCTGTGAGAGAGCCGTATTTTACACGTTTTTCACAGGGGGATGTCACCATGGCCAGATGGCTTAGTGACGCAGTAAACGGAAACGTATATGATGTTGGAATGGATTTACTTTTAGACTAAACTTTTTTCTCCTATATGCCGAAATAATACTTGTAAATAATAAAACTGGTATGGGGATTTTTGCTTATGCGAAGGCGTAGGGGGAATATCAAAAAAACAATAAGAAATACTATCCTTACGTTATCCTGCATTACCTTTTTGGTGGTGACAGGTATTTTTGCTGTCGAGATTTATCAGGAACAGGTTAGCAGTTCCAATATGAAAAAAGTACAGGCTATGGCGGCTGTCTCTGTTTCTAATTCCAGGGCTGTCATGGATGCGAAAAAAGAATCTCCGGAAGAGCAAAATACAAATCTTGTTTCCCTCAAAATAGAATATCTTTATAAAAAGAACAAGGATCTTACGGGATGGCTCCGTATCAATGGTTCTGAGATTAACTATCCTATCATGTATAGGGATGACGACAATGATTATTATTTACAGCATGATTTTTTCGGTAATGAAGACAGAAACGGACTCCTTGTTTTAGATAAGAGATGTAACTATGACTTATCAGATAATCATCTTTTGATACATGGACATAATATGAGATCAGGCGCTCTTTTCGGAACTCTTAAGTATTACAAGGATGATGCATACATGAGGAAGCATCAGGCTGTTGAGCTTGATACTCCAAATGAGCAGAGGTTTTATGAGGTAATAGCTGTGGTTGATACCACCGCAAACGGTGAGAAAAACGGATTTAATTATGCTAACTATATTAATTTAAATGACAAGGAAACCTTTGATTCCTATGTGGCTAATTTAAAGGCCAGATCTATGCACCAGATAGCAGCCACCGCGACTTATGGTGATCAGCTGCTGACACTTTCAACCTGTGACTACACAATGAAAAACGGAAGATTGCTGGTAGTTGCCAAGAGGGTCGGATAATTTCGAAAGGCAGGGCGATACGTATGAAGATGAAAAAAATGCTTGTAGTTATACCTATGTGTTGTACGCTGATGACATCCCCGCTTTCAGTAATAAGGGCAGAGGCTGTTACCGTAGATATTAAGGATAATTATGATGCCGGACTTTTACAGGAAGAGCCTTCCGGTGGCTCGGGCAACAATAATGAAGGTAGCGCAGAAGCATCCACAACTGCGGCAACAACAACTACTCCCAGTGCAGCAATTACAGCATCCTCTGAGACAACTGTAACGCCGGTGTCAACAACTCCCGCAACGACAACTACGACGGATCTTCCCCAAACAGGTGATGACGATCGTATAATACTAACCTTTGTTGCCATGCTTGCCAGCTTTTCAGTATTCCTGACAGCTCTTGTATGGGGAGGGCATTTTGAAAAGAATGGCCGAAAGAAGAGCCATTAATTAAAACCTCGCAGTTTAAAAAAATGAAACTGCGAGGCTTTTTGTTTTATAAAGCTTCGAACTTATCCTTGAAGGCTTCATGTACCTGTGCACGTATTTTTTTATCATTTCCGTTTACCGAAGCATTATACTGATTTGTTTCTTTGCTGTACCTGATAAGAGCCTCGGCAATCATGTCACAGTAATCAATAAGCCGCTCTTCGATATTGCACACATCCGTATAAAGTGTGCTGTTGCTTCGGTCCAGGTCTTCGTCATGGATTCTCTTTATGTAATTTCGTTTTACTATGTTGCTAAGTTCCATGATTTCTTCCCGGTAATATCTTATTGATTGTGAAACAGCATTTGATCTTGTTTTGAAATCACTGATTGTCAACTGCATGATTTCGTATATTGATCCCGCAAGTATATGATTCTGTTTGAGATCCTCACCTGTGAGTCTATATGAAGATGAAGCGATTGTGTCAGATAAATCGAATAACCGCTTAGCAACCTTTCCCATTCTTCCGAATGCAATATTGGCAGAATTAAGCAGATTCAGATGAGCTCTTTCTGTACTACCCAATTCTTTCATTGATAGTTCTGTGAGATAGGAATCAATCTGATCGCGGAATCTGAAGATCCTTTCAATAAGCATCGGTATTTTCTCTTTAACATCAGGATTTTTATAAATGTCTATTATAGACAGATATGTATCCTCAACTGTTTCCGATAGAATAATTACAGCTTTGTCTGTCTGATCAATCGCAACCTCAGGATTACCCAGAAGATTATCATCAAGCATGGTCAGTCTGTTGGCCTGTTCTTCCTTTTCTGCCGCACTTAAAGGAATGGACAGATTGACCAGTGTTACCAATACATCCGACAAAGGAAGCCATATTACAATGGCTATGATATTAACCATAGAATGCATTACAGGTATACCTATCCCGCCAACTCTGTTATCTATAAAGCTTAAAGCGGAAGCTTTATTTAAAAAATAAAAAATAATCAGGACAGGAAGTGTCTTTACAAAATTATAGTAAAGATTCAAAAGAGCAGTTCTTTTTCCATTGTTGGATGTTTCAAGGGAAGACAGCAGAGCAGTAATACATGTACCAACCTGTGCACCCAGTATAAGGGGAAGAGCCATGCCATATGTAATAGTCATGGACAGGGCAAAGGCCTGCACGATTCCGATAACAGCGTCTGAGCTTTGAATGATAAGAGCAAAACATAGTGCAAATAAAAATCCAAGGATAGGATTGTTAAAGCTTATCAGTATATTTTTTATAGCGGGCAGTTCCTTGAGAGGAGAGACCGCTGAACTCATCAGATTCATACCAATCATCATTACCGAAAAACCAAGAAGTACAGATGCCACATTTTTCTTTTTTTCGGATTTAGAGAACATGGTAATGAAAATACTGAATATTGCAAGGAATGGCGAAAAAGAACTTGGTTTTAAAATTGTAAGAAACAGCTCCTCGCCATCCAGAGCATTCAGGGATAATATCCATGCAGTAGCGGTTGTTCCAAGATTTGCACCAATAATAAGGCCTACAGCCTTTGAAAGCTCTATGATTCCGGAATTTACAAGACCGACAGAAAGAACCGTAATAGCAGAAGAGGACTGAACTATTCCGGTTATGACTGCACCAAATAAAAACGCAAAGAATTTGTTTTTGGTAATGGTTCCCAGTAATCGGTTAAGGGCCCCTCCTGCCAACGCTGACAGGGAATTGCTCATGGTATCCATTCCCAGCATAAATAATGCAAGACCACCTACCATAGAAGCGATAATGGTGAATATTTCTACTGAACTCATGGACAAGGTCTCCTCTATCTTTTGGGCATAATGCGTTTGATTGCCAGGTTGCTTAGCGCATTGAATGCAAGAATCGGTATGTAGGCCATAGCCAGATAAGACGCATAACGCCAACAAACGCAGTGAATAGTAGTATTATACCTATCCCCAAAAACAGATTTGCAGGGGTACTCCACCAGGGATTGGCGCTTTAACTTGTCAACTGTTTGAAAAAGCATGGTAAACCTCCTAATGTAATAAAGGGACAGTCACATAATTAATTATAGATGGTGCATATCAAAACAAAACGAAATTAAATATTAAATTTTTCTGAATATCATAGAAATAACTTTTCAAAAAGTAGAATTATTGAAATTCCGTTGATAAAATTGATATAAACATATTAGAAAACGAAGGAGAAGACTTTGAAAAAAATACTTGGCAGAATCATCATTGTTCTTCCGGTGCTGGCTATTCAGATTGGATGGCTATATTTGACACTTGTCCAATTTAACAGAATTACCAATGGCCATCTGGCTGATATTGTTAATGGTATTTTCACTGTGCTTGCAGTATTTTTTGTTGTCAGGCTTATTGCAAGACGGGATGAGAGCTCCTATAAACTGCTTTGGGCTATAGTAATAGTAGCAGTACCTGTATTGGGTGCCATGCTGTATTTTACCCTGGGAAATAAAACTACCGGGAAGAAGCTCAGGGTGAGACTTAACTATACAGCATCAGTGCTAAGAAAACTATATGATGGTGACAATACAGAAATCCCCTGTTATATAAAGGAGATTGAGAAGGATGACTTAAGGCTTGGACAGACCTTGTCATTTGTCAGTCAGTCAACAGGCTTTCCTCTTTTGAAAAATGATACTTCAAAGTATTATCCCTTCGGGGAAGATATGTTTGCCGATATGTGCAAGGATCTGAAGGATGCGAAGCACTTCATTTTTATTGAGTATTTCATAATACAGTCCGGTAAATTCTGGGATACACTTACGGAAATACTTGCAGAGAGAGTGCAGTCAGGAGTTGATGTCAGGGTTATGTACGATGACCTTGGAAGTATTGCAACTTACTCAGTTAGGGACATTTCGGATCTTTCAAGGAAGGGAATCAAATGCATTCCTTTTAATCCATTCTTTCTCATAAAATCTCAGCTCAATAACAGAGATCATAGGAAAATTATGGTCATCGACGGAGAGATAGCCTACAGCGGAGGCGTTAATCTGGCAGATGAGTACATCAATGAAAAGCAGATGTTTGGAAGATGGAAGGACATCGGTTTTCGCGTAACAGGCAGGGCAGTGGCAAGCTATACCTATATGTTTGCTGAATTCTGGGACGCTTTTGCCATGCATAAAATTCCTGAAGAAACATTAAAGCGTGTTGCAGATATGGAGGATTACGATGCGGATAACGGTTATATACTTCCGTATTATGACTCTCCTATGAGAGATGAGCACACCAGTAATATTCTGTTTACGGAGATTCTTTCTACAGCAACTGAGTATGTATGGTTTTATACGCCATACCTTATGCTGGGGGATGCGCTTTTTGATGCGTTTATAAGAGCTGCAAGAAGAGGCCTGGATGTAAGAATAATTATGCCCGGAATTCCTGACAAGAAATTAGTTTACCGGCTTTCAAGAAGCTATTACGAGGACCTCTTAAAAGCCGGTGTGAAAATTTATGAATATACGCCCGGCTTTGTTCATGCCAAGGCATTTATTTCAGATGATAAGATAGCAGGAATTGGAACGGTCAATCTTGATTACAGGAGCCTTTTCCTTCACTTCGAGTGTAGCTCTGTTTTCTACAAGGCAGATATTGTTGATGCCCTGAAGGCTGATTATCTGAGTACATTGAAAGAGTGCAGGGAAAGACACCTTGAGGATATAAACAGGAAATTTATTCATAAGATTATTGATAATTTCCTGCGAGTTGTGGCTCCATTATTATAAAAAACGTAATGTTATTCAACTTCCGCTGTATACGCTTTCCAATATCTCTTTCCTATCCCAGTATGAGAGGTTGCCCATTGTTTTGAAAGGATTTACCGTTTCAGCAAAATATGTCTCCTGCTGGTTGTTTTTGTCTACATCCTGAACATTTTGATGTAATATTTCGAGTTTTCTGTCAAGAGCGCTGTAGTAGAGGTCTGAAGAATCCGGATCGATACTGCGTGGAATGTTCCTGTCATCTTCAACATATGCGAAAAGACCGTAAAGCTCAGCCTGTGATGCTTTATCTGGATTTACATTATTTATGCTGACCTCATAGAGCTTTTCTGAGCCTTGATAGTTAGTAAAGACTTCAACCTTGGGATTTGACGGATCGTAATCCGCAGGGTATTTTGCGCTAAGCTCAAAGGTATTACCATCAGCATCGACCCCAGTGGTTTTATGGAAAAACGCATTTTCCGAATATCTTGCAGGGATTTCCATTTCTTCAGAAGCATTGCTGCTTTCTGAAGGAAGCACTTCAAGGTTGTTCTTGTTCATTCTCTCAAAGGTACTTTGTTCTGAAGGTGTGTAAGTGCCATTCTGTAAACCGTTTAATTTTTCTAAAAATGCATCGTAAAATTCTAATTCATTGTCAGAGCGTTTTAAAGATCTGGGTGAATTAGTCATGTTGATGCGATCCTGTTTCGCGGCCTCAATTGCATCTATGGCAGAATCTACATTCCCGCCCAAAATATCCTGAACTCCGGCAGCGCTGTTATCAGTCATCTTGGCACTTGTATTCATTTCAGCATAAAGTCTTGTTGCGGTATTTTCTGTCGCGTCTTTGCTATATCCAAGACCATTGTATCCGGTTTCCCTGGAGGCATCTATCCATGCGCTTTTCACTTTTTCAGAAGCATTGGGAGCAACCCTTTCAAGTGCGGCTATATCAGGGTCTGCCTTCTGCAGCTTGCTGATTGCAATATTTTTCTTGCGCTGTGCGTCCCACTCAGTATCAGTGTATTCGGTCTGTGATGTTTTTTGCGGAGTAGCAGCTGCATTAGTTCCATTAACCGTTGAACCTGTATTTGAAGCATTTTCTTTGACTGTCGTATTGCTTATGGGAGTAGTGCTATTTACAGCTGAGGCGTCATCTAAGTGTGCCTTAAAGCTCTGTGTTGTTGCTTTGGCAGGGGACCCATTATTTTCATATTTGTAAGTGCCAATGTTCTGAACCTGCTTAACCTTTGAGAGTTCGAGCATGTGTTTTCCTCCTTCCATCAAGAATTAGTGAAAACTTTTAGACAAAAAAATCCGAATACCAATAGAAAATCCATCCTTTGATATTCGGCAATATCCGTTGCTATCTTATATATCGGCATAGGTTAATAAGATGTTAGAGGTATTTTTGTGAACTTTTTGTGTTTTGTGACTGCAATTTATGTTTTTCTTCTATATGAAAGGGTATGTTATACTACAGTAATGATGAAAAATAAGATTATAAAACTAAATAAAATTAAATATGGGATTACAGCAGCGGCATTGCTTGGTCTGATATCATTATCAGGATGCAGCAAAGATGGAGAGGATACTTTATTCGAACCTATTGGCAATGAAAATGAAAGTCAGGTTATCGAAACAGAACAAGAAGAACAGAATAAATCTGTTATTGGAGCTGATGGCGTAGGAGATATTAAGGCAGAAGATACTGTAGATACAGATGCCGTTATAGATGAAGAGACAGATTCTGCTATCAGTACGCAGACTAATGAATCAGGAACAGAAGAAAAGGATAGCTCTGCTGAATCAGATGCAGTTGGAAACCGAAGCTCTGAAGAAACTGGAATCCTGACCTCTGCAGAGGATATAAATCTTCAGGATGTTGATGGGCAGGGCACTAACTATTCATTCACATACAACTCTGAGAACTATAGCGCTGTATACAGAACAGACAACTGGACCATCTATAATTCCTACAAGATTAATAGTATGTCAGACATGACTATAATCTGTCAGGCGCTCATAGATATTCATCCTATACATGGACGTGACATGTCGAGCTATCGTAGTGCTGATGACATGGTATATGAATGGATGCAGCATAATATTGCCTACGCTGCACTTCCGGACGATTCAGAGCTTAAAAGTCATGCCAGGGATGTGGACTTTAATCCGGAAGATCAGGGCAGAAGTTTTGAGGAACTGTACAAGGACAGAACCGGTAAGGATATCGATATAAACGACATCCTTACAGAAGAGCAGCAGGACAAACTGATAGAGAGCCTGAAGGAAATGCTGGAATCAGGGAACTAAGTAATAATATTATTTTCCGGAAGCTAAAAAACATTACTCCAAAAGCTTCAAAGAGTACTCATAAGAAAACAGTTCATCCTTATCATCAAGGTGTATTCCAAAAAGCTGTTTCATCTTATCGAATCTGTAAAATAAAGTTGATTTATGTATGAAAAGCGCATTTGCTGTAGCAGGTGCGCTTCTGTTATTGTCAAAATAAGTAGTAAGTGTGCTGATATAGTTAGTTCCATTTTCCTCGTCATATTTTTTCATGAATTTTATAGATGGATTAATTGATGCCATTACAAGTGCGTGTTTATTCAGTGCACCCAGAATATGTCTCAAATAGTAGTCTTTATAATATATAATTGGTGATTCGTTAAATACTGACATTCTTTGGGAGAGTAGTCCCTGGCACTGATTAAAATAAGAGGAGCTCTCACTTAACCTGTCATAGAGATAGCTGATAGTTCCGATCATATGGTTCATTGTCAGAAATGTTCCTAATCTCTTTGCTGTCTTTTCGTCAAGCGTAGCCGGTTTTGAGGTGGAAACCAGGGTCACAAAACGATTTCCGAATACTCCCGTAACACTGTTTGAAAAGATGTTCGTGAGCTGATGGATATAGTTGTGATAAGCCATAAGGCGATTTGAAGTCGCAGTGAAGCTGCAGGCAACAATATAGTAGTAATCCTGCGGCTTAATACCAAGAAGAGATAGCTGAGAGACGGCGGTTTCTTCGTCATAATGTCTTCCGAAAAGATCCTTTAAAAACATATCATATTTAATTCCCTGAGGATTCCTGTAAGAGTCATCCTTCTGAAGCTGGATGGAAACCATTTGCGCAAGCGTATGAATAAGATCAAGATCACTTTCGGTGTGATCGCGGTCTTTACACATTACACAGATGTATCCCACGACAGCATGCTTTATTCTGATGCTTTCAAATATCCAATTAAATGAATAATCATCAAATTTTACAGCAAAGGGATACACCGAGTGATAAATTCGCTCGGTGATTTTTTTCTGTTCCATGTCGGCAGTATTCTTTGCACGTACTGACAGGCGGTTATTTCGTATTTCCAGGTTCTTGTTATCCGAAAGGTCAGGGTAAGAAGCAAGGATACCATAGCTGCTGTCACAGACAACAACAGGATTACCAAGATATTTGTTGGCGGTTTGAAGAAGAGCTTCTATACCATAGCCGTTGTGGAGAATGCTGAAAAGACTTTGTTTTTGTATATCAATTCTCTGATAAGAAAGGATGACATCCTCCATAAGATTATAAAGTTCTAATATATCGAGTTCTTCATTTATATAGAAAGAATCCGAAGAAGGAACTCTATCACCGGTTCCTATGAAAAGAACATCCCCAAAGACATCTGAATTACCGTAATCCTTATAGCTTGCCAGATAGAGTATGTTGGGTGAAAGATGCTCAATGATAACGTCATTTTGATTTAAAAAACGCAATCCGTCAACTGAATGCCTTTTTGGTGCGTTTCCATGGACAATAATCTCATATTTTTTTTCTATGGCATTTATGATGTCTGAAATATAAGCCATTTTACTGGTTCTCCCGCATTTTTTCGTAATTTTAAGTTGCATCCGACATTTGTCGGAAAAGGTCCGCGATATTTACTATTTTTACTCAATGACCGTTGGATGTAAAGAGAAACTCTGAATGATAATTTATTAACTAACGTATTACATATTAAAAAAATGATAAAGAGGAAGTAAGCATTATGAGTATCAAAGTAATGGGGGTTACTGCCGGAAGAAAAAACAGTAACAGCGAAATTTTGTTAAAGGAGGCTCTTATCGCCTGTGAGGAGGCAGGAGCTGAGGTAACAATGATTAACTTAAGGGACTACAACATCCTTGATTGCACAGGCTGCACATCCTGCACAATCGGTATGTCCCAGGGCAAGAATGTTGGCTGCGTTCTTGATGATAAGGATGACAAAAAGAAAATCATGGACGTACTGCTCAACCAGGATGCGGTTATTTATTCAGTTCCTACATATGATCTGATGCCATCCGCCAACTATCTGACATTCGCTCAGAGAAGCCTTAGCTATGAGACGGCATTCCTTGAGACAATCGGTGCAATTGAACACAGAGACAGAGTTGCCGGACTTATCTCAGTAGGCGGATCAACCAGAGCATGGCAGTCCATGGCTCTTGAAGGACTTCAGGCAACAATGTTCACAACAGATATGAAGGTTGTTGACATGATTCTTGCAACCAGAGTACCAGGACCCGCTCAGTGTCTTCTTGATGATGAGCTTATAGCGAGAGCTCACAAGATGGGTGAAAACATTATCAAGGCTGTTAAGACTCCTGTTGAGAAGAGAGGCTGGCTTGGTGATGAAAACATGGGCTGGTGTCCTAACTGCCATTCAAACGCACTTGTTCTTGGAGAACCTCAGTGGGATGGCCTTCACTATCCTATCGAGTGTCAGGTTTGCGGAGCAGGCGGAAATCTTGAGCAGACTGAGGATGGCAAGTGGAAATTTGTTATTCAGAAGGACGGCCTGTTAAAGGATCGTACAACAGTTGAGGGAAGAGCAAGACATCTTGAAGAAATCGGACGTACACAGGGCGGCTTCTTCGAAAATCCCGAAAACAGAGAAATTGTTGGTAAGAAAATCATCAGATATAAGGAAAAAACTTTTAAGGGTATCTAAATTGGGAGGTGTATATAAATGAAACAGATGAACGCAGACGTAATCGTAGTAGCAGCAGGCCTTTCAGGTCTTGCAGCAAGTATCGCAGCAGCAGAGAACGGAGCAAGTGTAATCACATTTGAGAAGTCATCCACAACAGGAGGTGCTGCAAACATGGGAATGGGCCCTCTTGGTGTTGGTAGTAGGATCCAGAAGGATCACATGATCGCACTTACACCCGGTGAGGCATTCAGAAAGCACATGTACTTCACACACTATCGTGTAGATGCACGTATGGTAAGAGACTACTACTTCAAGTCAGGTGACACAATTGACTGGCTTATGGACATGGGCGTTGAGTTTGTTGGAGTTCAGAGAGCTTTCAGTGCACCTGAGGCTACAAGAGCTTATTCAGATGGTGAGTTTACATGGCACGTTGTTAAGCCCGAGGACGGCGGAATGCCCGGACCTCGCTGCGCAACAGCTATGACAAAGAAAATGACAGAGAAGGCTAAGGAGCTTGGCGTAGACTTCCAGTTCGAGACACCTGTTAAGAAGATCATCATGGAGGATGGCGCTGCTGTAGGTGTTATCGCAACAGATAAGAACGGTGAAGAGATCGAAGCAAGAGCAAATGCAGTAATCATCTGCACAGGCGGATTCGGTGACAACCCGGAGATGATCAAAGAGCAGACAGAGTTCGAGTACGGCAACACAATCTACAACTTCGCAGTTCCCGGAATGAAGGGCGATGGAATCAAGATGGCATGGGAAGCAGGCGCTGGCCACGAGCCTTGCATCATGGAGCTTATGTATCAGCTTCCTGACAACATGAACCACTTCATCCTTGACGGTGCTTTCCGTCAGCCTTGCCTCTGGGTAAACAGAAACGGACAGAGATTCATGCCTGAGGATCAGATTGCAAACACAACCTTCACAGGTAACGCAATCGCAGCTCAGCCCGGAAAGGTTGCTTACTCAATCTTCGACAGCAAGCTCCTTAAAAAG
This sequence comes from Butyrivibrio sp. AC2005, assembly GCF_000424145.1. Taxonomy (GTDB): domain Bacteria; phylum Bacillota; class Clostridia; order Lachnospirales; family Lachnospiraceae; genus Butyrivibrio. The sequence goes on along the minus strand of NZ_KE384137.1, from coordinate 552,475 downwards.
TATAAGAAAAAGGGTCCCGACATCGTTTCTCATGTACACCCTCACGATCTTTTCGATCACTTCGATGAGCAGTGGAACAGAGACCTTGCAGATGGATATGAGCCCATCGTACAGGCAGACACAATCGAAGAGCTGGCTGAGAAGGCAGGCATCGATGTTGAAGGTCTCAAGGCTCAGATCGAAGAGTACAACGAGATGTGCGAGAAGGGCTTCGATGAGATCTTCGAGAAAGATCGCGCATACATGCAGCCCATCGAGAAGGCACCTTTCTATCTTTGCAGAGAGAACGTTGGTGCATACGGCTCACTTGGCGGCGTAAAGATCAACCACAAGACACAGGTTCTCACACAGGATGCAAAGGTTATTCCCGGACTCTATGCAGCAGGAACAGATGCCTGCAACATCTTCGGTGACAGCTATCCTTTCATCCTCTCAGGAAACACAATGGGATTCTGCCTCAACAGCGGACGTATCGCAGGTGAGAACGCATCAGCAGGTTCCGAGGACTTTGATGATTTTGAATAAATAACAGAGGTTACAGGTAGATGAAGATTTTTATTGACGGAAAAGAAATAGAGGCAAGAGAAGGCGCATCAGTACTTGATGCAGCCCTTGAAGCAGGCGTTTTTATTCCGCACCTTTGCTCCCATCCCGATCTGGAAGCAAAGGGAGGTTGTCGCCTCTGCTCTGTCGAGATAGACGGAGTGGAGGGGGCTGTGCCCTCTTGTAAAACAACTGTGACAGATGGCATGAAGATCACAGTTAATGGCCCCGAGGCTGAAAAGGTAAGAAAAACAGCCATGGAGCTCATACTTGCCACTCATCCTGCTGACTGTACAGGATGCCCCAAATACGGAAAATGCGAACTGCAGTCAATGTACCAGTACATGGGAGTAAGTCCCGAGCGCTGGAGGAAAAAGTCAAGACCGGTTCCCAATGATGAAAGCAATCCTTTGATTTCACATCTTTTCACAAGATGCGTAAGATGCGGACGCTGCATCAGAGCATGTCAGGATATGCGCGGTGTTAAAGTCCTTGACTATATAAAGACGGACATTGGAATCAGAGCAGGTATCCCTGAAGGAAAGAGCCTTAAGGAAGCAGGCTGTAGATTCTGCGGCGCATGTATCGAGGTTTGTCCCACAGGCTCAATCGTTGATGCATTTAAGCTCATGAAACCTGAGAGAACCTATGAGGAAAATGTAGTTCCCTGCAGAAGTACATGCCCTGCACATATAGATATTCCTGAGTACATCAGAAGCATTAAGGAAGGCGATTTTGATAAGGCTACTGCAATTATCAGAGAAAAGGTTCCTTTCCCTGAGACTCTCGGATCTGTCTGCACAAGAAACTGTGAAAGTCAGTGTAAGAGAGGTGAACTTAACTCACCTGTATCTATCTGCAGACTTAAGAGAGCAGCTGCTACAAATGAGAGTGGCGAGTGGAAAAAGCATGTAAGAAAGGATGCACCTACCGGCAAGAAGGTTGCTGTTATAGGAGCAGGCCCTTCAGGTCTTACAGGTGCATATTACCTTGCAAAGAAGGGACATGAAGTAACTGTATTTGAGAAGAACGAAAAAGCCGGCGGACAGTGCCGCTATGGTATTCCTTCCTACAGACTTCCTGATGAGCTTTTAGACAGAGAGATAAATACAATCTTAGAGTCAGGAATCACCCTGAAAACAGGCGTAGCAGCAGAAGAACCTGCAAAGCTCTTAGCAGACGGGTTTGATGCCGTCCTGGTTTCAATCGGCACACATCAGGGAACAAAGCTTCCTATTGAAGGAAATGACCTTGAAGGCGTCTATGTAAACGCAGACTTCCTCAAGGCTGCAAGACAGGGAAATCCTCTTCCCGTAGGCGACAGGGTAATGGTTCTTGGCGGCGGAAATGTTGCTTATGACTGTGCCCGTACAGCTATCAGACAGGGAGCTAAGGAAGTGCATATCGCGTGCCTTGAGAATCTCCAGCAGATGACTTCATCTGAGGAGGAGAGAAGAGAGGGTGAAGAGGAAGGTGTAATTCTTCATGCAGCTCATTCCTTCCTTAGAATAACAGGAGATACTAAGGCTACAGGAGTAGAAATTCAGAAGGTTAACAAGTTCTACTTTGATGAAAACAGAAAGGCCATTATCGAACTTGAGGAAGGTTCAAACCAGATAGTAGAAGTAGATAATGTAATTTTTGCAGTTGGCCAGAAGCCTGAAGGAACTGACAAGATGGGCCTTGAGCTCACACATGGTCCTTACATTGCCGCAAAAGACAGTGCTACAAGTATGGAAGGAGTCTTTGCATCAGGTGATGTAGTTACAGGTACAAGATCTGTTATCGAAGCAATTGCAGGCGGAAGAGATGCAGCGATTGCTATAGATAAATTCCTCGGCGGAGACGGTGATATCAGTGAGACTCTTACAGAGAGAACTGCTCCGGAGAAATATATCGGTCGCATAGATGGCTTTGCTGATCTATCCAGAAATGAAGCTGCAATGATGGAGCCTGAGAAGAGAAAATGCGGTTTTGATGCCATAGAGAAGCCCTTTACCTGTGATCAGGCGAAATGCGAAGCAAGCAGATGCCTTCAGTGCGATCTTAGAACAACAATATCCAAAGTAAAGCTTTGGAACGAGTATTAAGGAGGAAAAGATGAGTAGCGCAGATAAGATCAGAGAATTAAAAGAAGATAAGTGCGTCGTTGATGTCCTTCTTAAGGAAGTTCAGAGCCACCCCTGCAAGGACTGCGGGAAATGTGTCTTTGGATATGAAGGAATCACACAGCTTGAAATGATACTGAAGGATATAACCGAAAAGAAGGGACGTCCCGGTGACATCGCTCTTATGCAGGATCTTTCAGATATGATGAAAACTCAGTCTCTTTGCGAAGACGGAGAAGATATTGCGGATGCTGTTAAGGAAGCACTTAGTAATTACGGTGACATTTTTGATGAGCATATTTCTAAGAAGGGCTGCCGTGCAGGAGTATGTAAAAAGTTCATGACCTACCACATTCTTGCAAGTAAGTGTGTGGGCTGCGGTGAATGTATGGATGTCTGCGAGGATGACGCAATCCTTGGAAAAGATAAGTTCGTACACGTAATTGTAATGGACGAATGCTCACTTTGCGGAAAGTGCATGAGCGCATGTGACGAGGATGCAATCGTCATGGCAGGCGCACAAAAGCCCAAGTGCCCCACTAAACCTATTCCGTGTAAGAGAAAGTAATGTAAGCTTCTAAGCCTTTCTCTTGGGAAAGACTCTAAAAGCCTTCCCCAAGGGAAAGACTCTAAAAGCCTTCCCCAAGGGAAAGACTCTAAAAGCCTTCCCCAAGGGAAAGACTCTGAAAGCCTTCCCCAAGGGAAAGACTCTGAAAGCCTTCCCCAAGGGAAAGACTCTGAAAGCCTTCCCCTTGGGGGGAAGGTGGCGCGAAGCGCCGGATGAGGGGAAGCATAGAAAATTTAACGAGGTTAATATAATGAAAAAATTCGGAAAATACTCACGTAGTGTGTCCATTATCGGTGCCGGCTGCACACCTTTCATGTACACAGTAGATAATGAAGAAACAAACGGCCTCACAGAAGGCGAATTATTCGGCTATGCAGCACTTAAGGCTATGGAAGATGCAGGAGTAAATCCTCAGGATGTTGATTTCTACTTCCACGGCTGTGCCAGCCCGCTGAATGGCTCTAACTACCTCACACCCAACGTACAGATTGCCAACTGGTTCGGTATGAAGGGTAAGGGTTCAATCCACCACTCCGAGGCATGCTGCACAGGATACCTTGCTATCGAGCAGGCTGTAAACGCAGTTGCTTCAGGAAAATATGACTGTGTTCTCACAGGTGCGGTTGAGTTTGGTGACAGTACTCCAAGCCCCGCTGACAATGTTGAGACACCCAAGCATCCTTACAAGCGCGACAAGATGACAATGGAGAAGTTCCTTAAGACTACTTCATGGCTCTATGACAGAACCTATACAAGAAGCCTTATGGCAGGTCAGGAACTCATCTATGACGATGCAGCAGAGTGGTATGTGCGCACAAGAGGAATATCCGCAGAGGATATGAATAACACTCTTAATGCAATGTGCATCAATAACAGAAGAAATGCATCAGTTAACCCTCTTGCAATCGAGAGAACAACCTATGAAGAGCTTGCTGAAAAGGCAGGCATGACTCTTGATGAGTACATGAATTCACCTTACAACCCTAAGATGGGTGACTTCCTTCGTGCCGGCGGCCTTGAGCTTAAGTGTGACGGCGCTGCAGCTTGTATCGTATGCGCAACAGAGAAGATTCCTGAAATCGCAAAGAACTTAAAGCATAAGCCCATTGAGGTTCTCGGAATCGGAAGTGCTGCATGCGAGGCAACAACACCTCACTTCGAGGTTCGTGCAACTGAGGAAGCAGTAAAGCAGGTTTATGAGTCAACAGGCCTTTCAGGAGATGATCTTGATCTGTTCTTTGCAAATGACTTTATCATCACATCACACCTTGTATCAGCTGAGATTGCAGGATATCTTCCCTACGGTGAAGGCTGGAAGTACATCTGCGATGGCCGTACCGCATGGGATGGTGATAAGCCCATCAATTCAAACGGCGGAAGAACCTCCTTCGGACACGCTCACGCAGCATCAGGTCTTGCAGACATGTATGAAGCATGTAAGCAGATGTGGAATGAATGTGGTGATCGCCAGGTTAAGAAACTGCCCAAAACAACTATGCTTCGCGGATATGGCGGTGCTCAGAACGTAGCCGCTATCATCATTCGAACAATGGACTAAGGAGGAATATTAACCATGGCTATCAAATTAGAAAAAATCGTTGAGAAATTTTATACATCCTTAGAAGAAGGAAAAATCATGGGCCGCAAGTGCCCTAAGTGCGGACACGTTGAATTCCCTCCGGTTTACGCATGCAACGAGTGCGGAAACTATGAGACTGAGTGGGTTGAACTTAGCGGAAAAGCAAAGCTTCATTCAATCGTTCTTCCCGCTGCACTTTCCTCAAAGCCTGAGTACAAGAAGATGGGCAAGTTCGCTTATGGCGAGGTTGAAATCGAGGAAGGCACAAGACTTAACGCAGTAGTTCGCGGCATCAGCAAGAAGAATCGTGAGGAGCTTTCCAAGCAGCTTCCTCTCGACATTCACGCAGCTATTATAGATCGCGATGGCGGCTTCAAGACCGTAATCTTTGATCTGGATGAGAAGTATTTTAAATAAAAGGAGAAATAAAGAATGAGCAGACAGGAAATTTTAGATCAGGTATTAAACATGGTAGCAATGTCCTACAAGAAGGAAGTTTCTGAACTTTCAGAGTCCACATCCTTCAAGACAGACTTAAACGGAGCATCAGTCCAGATGGTAGCTCTTGTTTCAGAAATCGAGAATGAGCTTGATGTAGCTCTTATGCTTGCTGATGCAAGTGCATGCGAGACAATTTCTGATCTCGTAGATCTCATTGAAGAAGAGATGTAATCGGAATTTCAGAAACATAAAAATAATAATTCGGCTCGCTTATGTATAATAGGCGAGCCAATTTAAAAGAGGCGAAAAATGAGCATAATAGAGAAAATTTTTGAAAAAGCAAAGCAGAATCCCCAGAGAGTGGCATTCCCTGAAGCACTTAATGAAAAGATGATGCAGGCTGCTTATGAAGCAGGCTCTGAGGGATATATAAGGCCTATTCTTGTTGGTGACGAAGCCGAGATAAAGGCTGCTATCAAGGAGAGAGGCTACAAGGAAGAAGTATTTACAATCGTTGATGTAAACAACGAGGACTACAAGACAATGCTTGTGGAGAAATACACAGCTCTTCCTGAGACAAGACTTAAGGAGAAGGCACTTAGACGCCGCATGGAGGATAAGCTTCAGTTTGCAATGGTTATGCAGGCTGCCGATGAGGCAGATGTAACCTTCGCGGGAATCGACTACACTACAGGTGACGTTCTTCTTGCTGGACAGATGATTATTGGTATTAAGCCCGGCCTTGCAACAATCTCAAGTATCGGTCTTTGTGATATTCCCGGCTACGACGGAAGCGAAGGTTCACTTCTTGCTATCGGTGACAGCGCCGTTTGCACAAATCCTAATTCCGAGCAGCTTGCAAGTATCGCAATTGCTGCCTGTGACACTGTTAAGTCACTTCTTGACTGGGAACCCAGATGTGCATGCGTCAGCTATTCAACCTGCGGAAGCGGACAGGGTGAGCTTATCGACAAGGTAACTGAGGCAGTAAAAATTGCAAACGAGCTTCGTCCCGACCTTGCCATCGATGGCGAATTCCAGCTTGATGCAGCAATCAACCCTGCTGTAGCTCAGAAAAAAGTAAACAGAGAGAGCAAGGTTGCCGGAAAGGCAAATGTTGTTATCTGGCCTGATCTTAACGTAGGTAACGTTGCAGTTAAGCTTATTCAACAGTTTGGTCACGCAGATGCATACGGTCCCATGCTTCAGGGATTTAACAAGGTTGTATGTGACTGCTCAAGAAGTGCACCGGTTTCAGAGCTTAAGGGCAATATTGTAATTAGTGCAGTAAGAGCGGCAGGTGAGAAGAGATGAAAAAATACAAGGTTTTTACAATAAATCCGGGCTCAACCTCCACAAAAATAGCATTGTTTGAAGGTGAGGAATGCCTCTATACACAGAATGTGTCTCATGATGCGGCAGAGCTTGCAAAATACGAGACAATAAGCGATCAGCTTCCGTATCGCAGAAACATGATACTTGATCTTCTTAAAGAGGCTGGACAATCAATTGATGATGTTGACGTATTCGTCGGACGTGGTGGCGGACTTTTTGCAATGGAAGGCGGAACCTACGACGTAGATGAGCTCCTTTTAAATCATGCAAAGACCATGGCAAACGGTGTTATTCATCCTGCTGCACTTGGTCCGCAGCTTGCAGCTGAGTTTGCTTCCAAAAACGGAGCCAGGGCAATGGTAGTTAATCCCCCTGATGTTGATGAATATCAGGATCTTGCCAGAATGACAGGAATTAAGGGCGTTTATCGTCTTGCTCACCTTCACTCTCTTAATCTGAAGGAGACAGCGATTCGCCACAGTAAGAATGTTCTTCATAAAAAATATGAGGAAGCAAACTATATTGTATGTCATATAGGTGGCGGAATTTCTGTATCAGCTCACAGAGAAGGAAAGATGGTTGATGGTTTTGATATTGTCGGCGGAGAAGGTCCTATGGCGCCCACACGCTGTGGAAGTATATCTGTAGCGAATCTTCTCGATTATATGAAAAAGAATGACCTTGGCGTCGCTGATGTTAAGCCACTTATTACCAAGTCCGGAGGATTTGTAAGCCATGAAGGTATCTCAGATGCAATTGAGCTCACAAATCGTGCAGCAAACGGTGATAAGTATGCCGAGATGCTTTGGAACACCATGATATATCAAATTGAAAAATGCATTGGCTCCATGGCAGTGGTTCTTCATGGCAAGGTAGATGGAATTCTTCTTGGGGGAGGAATGGTCCATAATAAGGATCTCGTTCAGCAGATAACTGATACATGTTCTTTCATCGCGCCTGTTTTTGCATATCCCGGAGAGTTTGAAATGGAAGCAATGGCTGCAGGTGCAATCCGTGTTCTTGACGGAGAAGAGGAACTTAAGCATTACACAGGAAAACCTTGCTTTACAGGCTTTGACTTTGAGTAAAAAGTGCGGACCTAAAGAGTAAAACGAAAAGAGATATAAAAATGAACGAAAATACATTAAATAAGCTCACGCTTGCCTTAGGGATAGCACTGCTTCCTCCTATTTGGGCTGTTTTATCGCCATTTATGGGAATTACAACCGGAGCGGTAGCCCTTATATGTGCAGGACTTTATGTTGCAAACGGTAACAAGGCAAGTGATGCGCTAAAAATAACAATAGGGTTTCTGTGTGGTGACATCTGGGCAGTTATAGCTATATTCGTAATGGAAAAGATGAGCTTTAATCCCAATGCAGAGCTTTACTGTACGCTTTTTGTTATGGGAGGGCTGGCCGTTCTTATAGGTGAGAGTATATCAAAATTCATCTTTACACCGGCATGGCTTTGTGGCTGGGCAATCGGTCTTACCATCATGGGACCTATGGCAATCGCAGATATAGGAACACTTCCGATTCAGATCGGTGCAGCCATGATAGCAGGCGTAGTCTACGTGGGGATAGGAGTTGACGCCTTCCAGAAGAAGCTGGTTAAGATTTTAGGAAAGTAATCTTAACTATATTTGAAGGAAAAGTATTATAATCTTCACTATTTTGGAAGAATACTATTAAAGCCTTCCCTTGGGGGGCGCAAATCGTCCGGGGGACGATTGCTTTGCGCGGACCGAAGCGGAGCGAAGACAGGTGGCGCGAAGCGCCGGATGAGGGGAAAAACACAGGAGGATTGGTTTGAAATGAGTGACAGAATGAAGGTAAAAATCGTACAATCTCTTACAGGAGCAGTTGTACTCACACTTCTTATGCAGGTATTTGTACTTACCGGCTATACACAGTATATTTGGATGCTGTTTTTACCGCTTCTCATGTTCTTTGCACTTGGAGCAGACTTGAAGAAAATCCCGTCAATGATCATATGTTATGTATGTGGCATTGCATGGGCTTATGCAAATGGTATACTACAGGAAGTATTCCGCTCCTTTGCATCAGAGGCGGTAGTTGGCATAGTACCTACAATTATTATTATCTTTTTGATATTAACAATTCATGAAGGCTTTCTTGCAAAGACAATATTAGGCAATATACCTTGTCTTTTCCTTGGTATGGCGACTACATTTTTTGTGTTTATGATAGGCGTACCGCTTACACCTATACATCTTATTGCATTCTACCTTTATGGAATTGTTCTTACTATTGTACTTGTTTTTGCAGGTATGACAGTTTGCTCAGCGATTTTTGGAAAAGAACGTGCCATGAAGGCAATAATTGGTGAATTCCCAGGACATGATAAAAACGATTAAAATCAGTGATAAAGTTTATATACTTGAAGATGCTTTCGGAACCTGCTCCAATCTTGTGATTGGGGCTAAGAAAGCTCTTTTGTTTGATACAGGATGCGGATTGGATGATATAAATGCTGCTGTAAGAAAAATAACAGATCTCCCGCTTCTTGTCATAGCAAGTCACGGACACTTTGATCATATTGGTGGCAGTCGTTTTTTCGATAAAGTCTTTCTTTCTGAAAAGGACAGAAACATCCTGGATACCTATGATGAAGCATTACTGAATAAATGGATATCGGAGATGGGTGATGGGGATGATTACAAAACTCAGGATTCCGAAAATGCAATAGTGCAGGAGATAACCTTCGGCTGTAAAGAATGGAAGCAGATAGCAAATCTTGATTTTGGCAGATTCGATTTAGGAGACCTTGAGGGTGAGGTAATAGAACTTCCCGGACATTCAGCCGGATCTGTCGGAATCATTTTCAGAAAGCTCAGACTTGTTCTTGGAGGAGACGCTCTTTCGCCAATAATTACACTAATATTCAAGAATCATGGTTCGATTGAAGAGCAGCGATCAACAATAAAAAAATCAATTGACTTGGACTTTGATTATTTCCTTGTTTCACACAACAATAAGCTATTAAAAAAAGAAATTCTTTACAGTATGGCAGCTTGTCTTGAAAATACTGAAGAAAAGAGATTCATAAAATACACTTATCCCAAACCGCCATACGGGGAAGGATATTTTCACGTTCATTCACTAAGAGATGAGCCGGTGGGGCTGATCGTCGAACAAAGGCCTACAAAAATTAAATAAAACAGAGGATTAAAAATGAACTTAACCAAACGCAGATGGTTGGTGCTTATTGCCAGCTGTCTGATTAACTTATGTATTGGTGCACTATACGCCTGGAGTGTTTTTGCATCACCTATGGCTGAACATATTTCAGCAGTTTTAGGACTTGAGGGGAAGAATGCAGTCACGGCAAGCAGTCTCTCAATAGTCTTTTCAATAGCTAATGTCGTAGGACCCATAACAATGATAGGCGGCGGAAAACTTGTTAGAACCATTGGGCCGAGACTTGTCATAATGATAGGCGGAATATGGTTTGGACTGGGGATGCTTATCTGTGGTTTTGCAGGATCTGTAGCAGTGCTGATTTTTGGATTTGGAATCTGTTGCGGACTGGCAATGGGCATGACCTATGGCTGCACGGTAAGTAATGCAGTAAAATTTTTCCCCGACAAGAGAGGGCTTGTGGGAGGAATTGCCACAGCTTCATATGGACTCAGTTCAGTATTGGTACCCCTTATTGCCAATGCAATTATTTCAAAAATGGATGTTACAATGGCATTCAAAATACTTGGTATAGCCATTGTTGTTATAGTACTTGCAGCATCATTATTCATTATTCCCTGTCCGGATGATTTCATACCTGATGGCTATAAGCCGGTTTCCAAGAGCAGCAAAAGCGGTTCTGTTAACAAGGCAAGAGACTATACCTGGAAAGAGATGCTGGGGACAAAAGAATTTTATATAATGATGGTTCTCATGTGCTGCGGCGCGTTCATGGGAATGATGATCATCTCTCAGGCATCGCCGATAGCCCAGAATCAGGTACTTATGACCTCGCAGTCTGCAGCAGTAGTGGTTTCAATACTTGCGCTGTTTAACACGGGAGGAAGAATTCTCGGTGGCTATATTTCAGATCTTATAGGACAGATAAATACGCTTGCGTTGTTACTTCTTTGTTCGGTTGCCGGTCTTTTCATGCTGATTATCACGGGAGAGGGAAGCGTGGCTACTCTTTATCTCGGAATCTGCATAATAGGACTGTGCTTTGGTGGCTTCATGGGTATCTATCCCGGATTTACCAATGAAAAATTCGGAGCAAAGTACTCAAGTGTAAATTATGGAATAATGTTTATCGGTTTTGCTTTTTCCGGATTTTTTGCTCCTATCATGATAGGCAAGATATATCTGGCAACAGGCACCTATAAAGCAGCATACTTTACAGCTATGGCTTTATCTATTCTTGGAATTGTATTAACATTTATATATCGTAATATGAATAACAACGAAAAATAATACAAACAGGAAGATATAATGAGCTTTGATGAGACTATAAAAGCGGACACAATAAACGTATATGTTCTTAATATTGAAAAACTGGATGGGGAGGATGACAGGCTGCTGTCTGTCATTGCTCCCCATTATGCGAAAAAATATGAGCGAATCAGGGTTCCAAGAGGAAAAAAGGAGGAACTCGGTGCCGGCTTTCTTTTGGCAAGATATCTTGGGGTGACAAGGGATGATCAACTTACATTTAATGAGTATGGAAAACCGATGCTTAATATGGAAGTCAATAAGCACTTCAGTTTATCGCACAGCGGACAATATGTAATTCTTGCTACATCAGATTCACCTGTAGGCATTGATATCGAGCGCGTCGACAGATTAAATCTGAATGTACTGAAAAGAGTTCTTCCGTCTACATATTATGAAAGACTTGAAAAGGAAGAGAATAATAATACAAAGCTTTCCTGGGGGAAAAGCTGGACATCGGTTGAAGCTATTCTAAAAGCAGATGGGAAAGGCTTTAATATCGATCCCAGAGAGGATGATAACTTTATGGAAGGATGGCATATTGAGAGCTTTAATCTTGACGAGGAATACATGGTAAGCTGTGCATCCAAAAAGGCATTTGTCTTAAAGATTGTGAATGTGGAAGATATTACGATTTGATTTTTCAGAATAAAATACTTATAAACAGGGGAAAAGCTGGCGCCTTGTCACGGGAAACGCCAGCTTTTTTTGTTTTGAAGAAAAGTTTCTATTTCTTATGAGGGAGTTTCAAGAGGTTTGTTCCTCTTGATGTTTTATATATTACAATCAAAATCGTAACAGAAAGTGATAAATTTGTGTTTATTCTGTGAAAAAGTGATTGGAATGTGAAAAATCTGTGAACACAATGAAAAAAGGAAAAGCAGAACACGGGAGTCGAACCCGCCTCTTCAGCTTGGGAAGCTGACATACTACCGATGTACTAGTCCTGCATGAATTCGTTATCAATGAACTATTTAATAATACTCAATATGTGGTATAATTTCAAGTGGTTTGAAAAATAGTTTCCAGATAAATAGGGGAGGAAAAAATGATGGTTGATAAGACTAAGGCTTTAGAAAAAAGTAAGGGGTTTGCAAACGAGTTTCGTGAATTCATTATGCGCGGAAACGTAATGGACTTGGCAGTCGGTGTCATCATCGGTGGAGCTTTTCAGGGGATAATCAATTCACTTGTTAATGACATTATTATGCCGGTTATAAGCGTTCTTACCGGTGGTATCGATTTTTCCAACTGGTTCATTACACTTGACGGAACAAAGTACACTTCACTTGCAGCTGCTCAGGAAGCAGGTGCAGCAACACTTAACTATGGTTTATTTATCACTGCAGTTATTAATTTCCTGCTTATGGCTCTCGTTATTTTCTGTATTGTGAAGGCACTTAACAGGCTTAGTGATAAGGTTAAGAAGGAGAAGGAAGAGGAAGCTCCCACAACCAAAATCTGCCCTCATTGCCAGAGCGAGATCAACATCAAGGCTACAAAGTGCCCTTGCTGTACATCTGATTTAAAATAAAAAGAAATAGTAAAAGAAAACTATTAGCATCCCTGCTACTGTTTTGTAGTAGGGATTTTTTCGAAGCATACGCGGTATATTGGGGAATAAACAGGGTATGAAAAAAGCAAAATGGACTATGCGGCAAGCTATTCTGGGGCTGGTTGTTGGATGTACGCTATTTGCGATAATTGCGCAGACGGTAGCGTTTGAAGTGACATCCAGAAACCAGATTCGCAGAGAGAGCCTTCTTAATAATGACGAAACTCTTGGGCGTATCGAAAGCGAACTTAATTCTTATATTCATGGGATTACTGTAAAGATGCAGACTATCTATTCTGAGAGCGAAATGCTCTATGACATGAGATATTCTCATGCAAAAAGGAGAAGATTGCTCAATCATTACTGGAAGGCCTGGCATCTTTCAGAGGAGCATTTTGATTCATCGGACCAGCTGCTTGCCATGTACATTTACGATAATGATAACAAGCTTGTAAGCTCGTGGAGAAAACAGCCCTACAATTACCCCAGAGACCTTTATGATACTGATCAGTATGTAAATATTTCCCATTTGAAAAGCTATATTGATTCTGATGATTATTCTGTTATGTTATCCGGATATCATAATGAGGAAGCAGACAGAGATGTCCTAAGATTTTGCTTAAAACTACATACATATGATGATGAAAGGTCGCAGCTTGGTTACCTTGTCTGTGATTATAATACCCAGAATTTTGCTGAAATCATGAGTAAGTATATTTCCTCAAGAGATGTATATGTCTGGCTACAGCCAAATGGAGATTCTCCGATAACAAGGGTGGGAAATACCACTAAGGAAGAAACCAGGATATTTTCGGATATAACTAAAATCATAGCGACAAAGTCAGAGAATTATAATGAACTGGAAGATGAATATGGTGCCTTTTATCTTAATTCCAGACCTTCCGAGAAATACAATATGAGTATCTATATGCTGACACCACAGTCACTGTTGTTACAGACTCAGAGTGCTCTTGCCCGCATGCTGATAATAATTGCCGGAATAATTCTTCTTGTTACCATTCTACTCGGAATTATGATATCAAGCTTTATCTATAGACCTGTTGATGAATTGAATCATACTATAATAAAAATCAAAGACGGTGATACAGAGCTTCGGGCCCGGACAGATGGCTGGAGCGAGGAATTAAAGGTAATGGGTGAAGAGTTTAATGAGATGCTTGACCGAATTCAAAATATGGTTCAGGAAGAGTATGAGGCAAAAGTACTTATGGAACGTACACAGTACAAGGTGCTTCAGGCGCAGATAAATCCTCATTTTTTATATAATACTCTTGATACCATGAGCGGAATAGCTGCATCTCAGGACTGTACTCTGGTGAGCGGCCTTTGCCAGTCACTTTCAGCTATTTTCAGATACAGCCTTGATATCTCTGATACTCAGTCTACACTTCAGCAGGAGATGGCACACGTAAGAAATTATCTCTATGTAATGGATGTGCGTATTGGCAGCACTATAAAATACACCTATAAGATTGAGTCGGATACACTTATGGACAGCATTCCGAGAATTACACTGCAGCCCATTGTTGAGAATGCTATCCAACACGGCCTCAGAAAGAGCAGGCGAAAAGATAAGGAGCTTGTTATTTCGGCAAAGCATAAAGATGGAAACCTTGTTGTAACGATAAAAGATAATGGTGCGGGTATGGACGCCGAGGAAATGAATGAGCAGCTTAAAAAAGCTGATATCAGCAGGATAGAGATGGGACGCTCGATAGGCATAATGAATGTTAATGCCAGAGTCAAGAGTGTCTATGGGAGTGGGTACGGAATACATTATGAGAGCGTATCTGAGGATGGAACAAAAGCTGTTATCATTTTGCCTGTTGTGAAAGAGGAGGAAGAAAATGGGGGCGAAGTACAGGGTATTGTCAGCTGATGACGAATTGTGGAGTCGTGAAAATATAAGAAGAATGCTGCCTTGGGAAGATTATTCAATCGACTTTCTTGAGCCTGCGTGTGATGGAGATGAGGTTCTTGAGAGGATACCGGAGGAAAAACCTGATATTGTTATCACTGATATCAACATGCCGTTTCTTAGTGGACTTGAACTTTTGAATAAAATTCATACGGATTTTCCTGATATTATAACCCTTGCGGTAAGTGGCTATGATGACTTTAAAAAGGTTAAGGGTGTCTTTATGTCCGGTGGCATAGATTATCTTTTAAAACCTGTAAGCAGAGAGCAGTTGGCAGCTTCTTTGAGTAAGGCCCTTAAAACATTGGAGGAGAGAAAAGCGGAAAATGCTGAAAAAGAAGACAGCAGATTAAGAGAAAACTATGTATCCTCTTTTCTTGAAGATGATGAGTTTTCATCTTTGCTAAACGGAAAGCTTTTCAGACCGACCAAAGAGTTTCATATTCCAAGTACAAAGGTTTTTTCTGAGCTTTCAACTATACTTGTAAAGTTTCACGATGTTGAAATATTAAAGCAAAGCTATGATAAGGATGTTCTGAGAATGTCCTATGATCTGAAAGCAAAGCTTAGAGAACTCATAGATAATGAAAGTATCATAGTCTTTAACTACACCGACAAGGTTAATGAGTTCATAATTGAGCTTAATGCTACACCACCGCGCTTAAAGCTTATAGCAGACAGAATCATTGAAGCGTTTCCTGTTGAAAAGCAGGGCCCGGTTACTGTGGTCATACATGACAGGGCAAGTTCACTTGATGATATTGCTACGGTATACCGTGAGATGATAGCAGAGCTTGTGACAAGGCCATTTGGAAGAAAGCATAGCATTGTCATGTGCAGGGGAAATAAGAAAATATCTGAGGTACAGGATAAATATACTAACCGGCTGGAATCTCTTATTTCAGGCCATTTAAGTAATCATGAGATCAGACAGGCCCAAAATGCCATTATGGAAACGGCCGGCTTAAGGAAGTGTGACAGCACAGGCTGGAGCCTTTTTGAAGTAACGCAGTTTACCACAAGAGTGATAAATACCATAGCTGATCTTGAGTGTGAGAGTGACGTGCGCTCCTTGGAGGAGGTTCAGGATGCAATTAATTACGGCCTGAGATCGCTGAATAAAGAAATTATTCTGGATAATATAGATCTTGCTCTTAGTATTGCCTCCGGTGTGGAATCATTTGAGGATAATTCCATTAACAGGCAGGTAGAAAGTGTTCATGACTATATTGAAAAACATTATATGGAACGTCTTTCGCTTTCTGATCTTGCAGAGATGTTCTTTGTTGAACCCAGTTATCTGTCACGTAAATTTTCACAAAAATACAATGAGACGATTACAGCCTTTATAACAAGATGCAGGATGAATCAGGCAAAGAAACTTATGGAGGATGAGGATATCAAGCTTGAGGTAATATCCTTCGAAGTAGGCTATGATGATTACAATTATTTTAGCCGCGTGTTTAGAAGATTTGAGGGAATAAGTCCGACAGAGTATAGAAAGAACGTTTTATGCTAGATTGATTTTCAAAATAGTGATAGTAAGTTTTTCTAAATTGTGCTAATAGTTAAAAAATATAATTGATACAATGGCTTCGTAAACTATAACGGGTTTACGAAGTTTTTTATTTTTGGGGAGGATATAAGGGTGTTACAAATAAGGAATTTAAAGGCAGTTATAGCCGGTACCGGAATTGCTCTTATGCTTTTGATAAATGGATGCGGTCACGAAAAATATGCAGGAATAAATACTGAGGATGGAGTGACCAATATCCTTGATTACGTAACAGTCTCTTTTGACGGATCAAATGGAGAGGGAACAGCATTTGTGTATGTTGATTACGACGGACTTGAAACAGAGATGGTCGGAGGTGAGGAGAAGATAAAAGAACTTGATGAGATAGAAGACCTTTCAAAGCTTACAAAATATATAAATGCAGTTTCATCCATCTCTTTTAATATCGATAAGAATTCCGGACTATCTAACGGAGAGCAGGTTATTGTCTCCGTTTCATACGATGATACTGCAGCCAAATCGGCAGGAGTGGTATTTGGAAATGAGAAGAGTAAGACATTTGAAGTAAAGGGATTAAAAAAGTAACTTGTCGGATCTGCTGATAGCATGATCCGGTGAAAAATATTCTCAAATTAAATAAGGAGGGCAAATGTTTTATGAAAAAGAGTTTTAAAAGGTTTGGCGCATTGCTTATGGCAGGTGTTATGGCATCATCGCTGATAACAGGTTGCGGTAAGGCTGCAGGTTCCGGTGACGGAGGTGGATCATCAGCTTCAGGATCAGGGGATATTAAGATCGGTGTTTCAATCTGGAGCTCCACAGACGTTCTCGGAAGCCAGTGCAAAAAGATTGTGGACAAGGCTGCAAAGGCAACAGGAGTGGAAGTACAGTATGTTGATCAGGGACATGTATCTGAGCAGGTTACAGCATCTGTTGAGCAGCTTTGCGCAGCAGGATGTAAGGGTATTATAATCTGTAACTCAGCTGATTCCGAAATGACTTCAGCTATCAATACATGTACAGAGAATGGGGTATACATCGCACAGTTCTTCCGTATTATTTCAGAGGAAAACAGTCCGGAGGTATATAAGACAGCATGTAATTCCAAGTACTATGTTGGTGCGGTTCACGAGGACGAGATAACAAACGGTTATACTCTTGTTAACCTTCTTCTTGAAAAAGGCGACAGAACAATAGGCCTTGAGGCTTGGACAGTTGGTGATGCTACATTCCAGCTCAGATGGCAGGGATATCAGCAGGCAATCGATGAGTGGAATTCAGCTCATCCCGATGACCAGGCAACAATGACAGAGCCTGTTTATGCTAACACATCTTCTGAAGAAGGTGCAGCAGCAGCTATGTCACTTTACAATTCAAATCCCGGAATGGATGCCCTTATCGTAGCAGGTGGCGGTGGTGATTCCCTCGTTGGTTCCATCGGTGCATACGCTAATGAAGGTCTTACAGGAAAAATCGATGTTGTATCCACAGACTTCCTTGATGATCTTGCTGAGCAGCTTAAGTCAGGTGGTATGTTTGCCGAGTCAGGTGGACATTTCTGCGATCCTCTTTTTGCTTTCTACCTTGTGCTTAACGCAGTAAAGGGCAACTATGTTAAGGAAGAAGGAACCTTTGGTTATGAGATTCTTTTCCCGTACCTGTATGTTTCATCTCCCGATGACTATGCAAACTATGAGAAGTACTTTGTAAAGGATGATCCTTATACAGACGAAGAGCTCGCTGAAATGGCAGGTTACAGCTTTGACGAACTCAACAAGGCAGCTACAAATCTTTCAATCGATGACGTTATAACACGCCACAGTAACTAATATCATACCTTTCAACTGGCAATGTTAACATGCGTTGTGGCAACTAATATTATACCTTTCAACTGGCAATGTTAACATGCGTTGTGACAACTAATATTATACCTTTCAACTGGCAATGTTAATATGCGTTGGGGCAACTAATATTATGCCTTCCCCCCTGGTAGGGGGGAAGGTGTCAGCGAAGCTGACGGATGAGGGGTTATGGGAGGATTCTATGAACAAGCTACAAAAATTCAAACAGAGCCAGTGGTACGGTATGCTCCTTCTGGTTCTGATAGCCTTTGTTTTCTGGGCTTTCTTTAAAATTCTGGCACCCCAGACCTTCGGGGACTTTAATAAATTGCAGACATATTTAAAAACCGCTCTTTATTATGCGGTAGGCGGATGCGGACTCTATTTTATTTGTGTTATGGGTCCCTTTGATATGAGCGTTGGTGCAAACATCGTACTTTCCTCGGTGCTTGCGGTAAATATGAGTGAACGTTTCGGTTATGTGGGCCTTCTTGTTGCTCCCATGATAAGCGGAGTACTGGTGGGACTCCTTAACGGACTTGTATATATAAAATTCAGAATATCATCACTTATCGTGACAGCGGGCCTGTCACTTGTTTATGAGGCTCTTTCCATTTTTGCAACTAATGGAAAAGAAGCGATTCTTGCACCGCAGTACAGAGCCTTTGGTGATTATCCGGGAAATCTTATTCTTGCACTTTTGGCCTTTTTCCTATGCGGATTTATTTTAAAGTACACAAAGATTGGAACCTATACTTATGCGATAGGTTCAAACGAAGTTGTTGCAAAGAATATGGGTGTTGATGTTGACAAATATAAGGTGGTTGCTTTTGTGCTCTGCGGATTCTTTGTGGGGGTTGAATCTATTCTGACAATATCTTATGGAACATCTATGACTAGTGCTTCAAACCTTGCATCCATGAGCCGAAACTTCCCGCCTCTTATGGGAACGTTTTTTGGCCTTGCTTTTAAAAAGTATGGACATCCTGTTGTGGCAATTGTAGTCGGGGAGTTTATCATTCAGCTACTTTTCCAGGGCTTTGTTGCACTTGGCGCTCCGACAACAGTACAGAACATTGTAACCGGTATTGTTCTTCTTGCGATTGTAACTATGACTATTAAGCCTGTTAAGGGCGTTGTTGTGAAGTAAAGGAGGGAGACATGAACGAAGTACTGCTTCATGCCGAGGAAATCGACAAAAATTTTGGCGTCACCCATGCCATCGACCATGTCACTCTTGACTTCTATAAAGGTGAGGTGCATGCACTTATAGGTGAAAACGGCTCCGGTAAATCAACCTTTACATCATGTCTTACAGGTATCTATCACAAGGATACAGGAACCTTTACCTTAAACGGAAAAGAAGTATCCGCTAAGAATCAGGTTGATGGAAATTACCAGGGGGTAGCGATTATAGTTCAGGAGATTGGAACACTATCAGGCCTTACCGTTGCTGAGAATATCTTTCTTGGTAAGGAAAAAGAGTTTACAAGCTTCTGCGTAAAAAACACCAATGCTATGAACAGAAAAGCCCAGGAGCTTTTGGATTCGTATGGATTTAATTACATTAAGGCAACAGATGTTATTGACAAATACAATTTTGAGGACAGAAAGCTTATAGAAATAGTTAAAGCTACGCATTTTAAACCACAGGTACTTGTTGTGGATGAGACAACGACAGCACTTGGTGAAAAAGGACGTAAAGAACTTTTCAAAGTCATGAAACAGACTAAGGATGATGGCAGATGTGTGATTTTTATATCTCATGACCTTGATGAAGTTATAGAACAGTCAGATTCAATCAGTGTGCTCAGAGACGGAGTTCTGATCGATACAGTTAAAAGCAGTGAGGTTGATGCGGATGCTCTGAAAAAACTTATGGTAGGACGTGAGATGAGTAACAATTACTATCGTACGGACTATGGCACAGAGATTTCGGACGAAGTAGTTTTAAGAGGAGAACATCTGACTGTTCCTGGAGAGATTGATGATTTTAATATAGAACTGCACAAAGGTGAGATTATTGGAATCGGCGGCTTGTCAGAGTGTGGTATGCATGAAGTTGGAAAAGCGTTGTTTGGCGCTTCCTACGACAGAGAGGGAAATGTATATCTTGCTGACGGTACAGAGATAAATGACATTAAGACTGCAATAGATAACAGTATTGCTTATGCCTCCAAGGACAGAGATAACGAGTCGCTTGTCATAAACGATACCATACAGGATAACATTTGCCTGCCTTCACTTGAGGAACTTAAGAAAAATCACATTCTTCATTCAAAGGATGAAAAAGCATTTGCTGAAAAATATGCTAAGCAGATGAGTACAAAGATGGAGGGGGTTCATCAGTTTATGTCAGCGCTTTCCGGTGGTAACAAGCAGAAGGTCGTCCTGGCAAGATGGATCGGTAAAAACTCGGACATCATAATACTGGATTCACCTACCAGAGGAATTGATGTCAAGGTTAAAGCTACGATTTACCAGATGATGAGCCATATGAGAAAAGACGGCAAGTCAATCATTATGATATCGGAAGAAATATCGGAGCTTCTTGGTATGGCTGATCGAATTATTATAATGAAAGATGGTAAGCAGAGTGGTGAATTCAAACGATCAGAAGATCTTAAGGATACAGACCTTATAGCGAAGATGGTATAAGAGCCGGGAGGACAAAATGGAAAATGGTAAAAAAATAGCAGTTCCGTTTATGGAACGTGCTCTTATAAGAAATATAATGCCCTTTGCAGGATTCATATTTATTGTGATATTGTTTGCGGTACTTACAGGGGGACAGTTATTTACTGCAGGTAATTTAAAACTCCTGTTATCCCAGTCCTATGTACTGCTGATAGCATGTGTTGGAGTGTTCATGGTTATGACAATGGGAGGGCTTGATTTTTCTCAGGGGTCTATGCTTGGTGTATGTTCGGTAGTTGTTTGTTTTCTGTCAAACTTCAATATCGTACTTGCTGTATTATGCGGAGTACTGACCGGAGGAATAATAGGCCTTGTTAACGGATTTTTCAATGTGAAAAGAAAAATCACATCCTTTATTGTCACTATATGTAATATGTATCTGTTAAGAGGTATTGTTGCATATGCTACTACAAAAACTCCTGTTTATGGTGTTTCAAATATAACCGGGAGTTTGACAGTTAAATTATATCAGAAGTACTTACAGGCCACAGCTGGTCTGTATTTTTTTTGTCAGTCAGTGTTTTCCTATAACACCATGCCCTTTAATCTGACCTTTACATTACTTATATTGCTTGCAGCATTTGCTGTATTTCAGTACACAGGTCTTGGTAACAGGCTTAAGGCTATCGGTGCGGGAGAAACAGCTGCCAGATTTGCAGGTGTAAGAGTAGAGAGAACCAAGATGCTTGTTTACATGGCCGCCGGAATGATAACAGGACTTGCAGCTTTTATCAATAGCATCAAAGTTGGATCTGTAACCTCAACTGCAGGTAATCAGCTTGAGACACAGATCATGATTGCGTTAGTTCTTGGTGGGATGCCTGTAAACGGTGGAGCTAAGGTTAAGTTCTATAACATAATTCTTGGAGCATTAACCTACAAAATTCTGACTGCAGGTCTGGTCATGCTTGGCATAGAACCTAAGACGCAGCAGCTTATTATGGGTATTGTATTCCTGATAATGGTAGCAGTCTTCGCTGACCGCGAGACCGGAATGATAGTTAAATAACTTTAACAACTTGCCCGCCCCAATGTATATTGGGGCGGTGCTGGGTTACATCTGGTGTTTAACCACCTCGTATTCATTATTATTTCTAAAATATGGGCATTCACTCTTGGAATTACCCATCAGTCTTGCGTAGTCGTCTTCATCCATATCGACTCCGCAGTAATAAGCTTCATCATCTTCATCGTACTCGTAATAAGTACATTCATCGCAGTGCATTTGCATATAATAATCCTTCCTGATAATTATTTCTTAAGATACTCATATTGATCCTTCAGAACCTGAGGCACTTCAAAGCCGTCATTTTGTATCCTTCTGATCATATTGGAAATAGGGCGCATGATACCGTTTATATGTGCGGTATATTTCTTTATTAGCTCACCATATTGAGGATTATCTGCAAATTTTTCCCTAAGCTCAGCTGAGAACGGACAGTACGTGAATATAATCTCCCTGGAAATCTTGTTAAGCCTGGGGGACTGGTTTGCTTCAAATTTAATATAAGCCATATATTCAGATACAAACAGATTCTTATAATTGTTGTTGTATTTCTTAAGATCTGTTCTGAGCTTTTCCTTCATCTCAGTGGAAAGAGAGTGGTTCTTTTTATAAAACTGCAGATAATCACAGTACATTGATGTGAGAGATGGATCTGTGACATCATTCCAGTGAACACCCTGAATTGTCTTGCACATTTCCCAACGGAATTCGCCGCATAGACGTATCATAACATCTTCAAAGGTCTCTGTGTTAAAAATCGAAATGATAAATCTTGCGGGAGTATTTCTTTTCTTTCCTTCTATTTCCTGCCATAGAGAAGCCCGGCTTCCCATATTCGGCATGAGTATCATGTACGGCGTCACATCTTCGTCGATAAATGCCTGATTCACGCCGATTTCCGGATCTGAAAAGATACTTTGCCTGCAGAACAATGAAAAGTCAATAGAACGTATATATTCATAGAAGCTATTCACTTTTTCAGTATTTACATAAGCTACGTCCAGAGGGCGTATTACATTTTCTTCGTCAAAAACAGGAACAAACATTGATGGCCTTCCAAAACTCATTCTGTTTCCGAGAGCAAGAAGGTTCTTTATCTCAAATTTCAGGCGTTCCATGGGATCAAGCTTCATTTCTTCCATCTGTTCTTCGCTTATGTCACCGCTGGTTTTTAAGGTGCGAAGAGCAGTGAAATAATCTTCATCGAATTCATTTCTTGAAGGCTCAAGCTCCATTGCATAAACCTTTTTCAGCCATTCATAAACGGTCATAACATGGCCGGCCGGATCAGGCTTATAGGTTTTCATAAGGGCATAGAGTTGCCTTGTGTTTTCTCGCCCTGCAAGCTCTTCGTCCACAAAACCGAACATCAAAAACATCATGACTTCAGACGGAATAGAAGGATCACTGAGGCTGCGAAGGAATGCAGAGGTGTAAATAGTGTAGTAGTCCTTTGCCACATTTCGCCTTAAGGCCCTGCTCTCATCCGAAGTGTCATATCTTGTCTTTGTATTCTTAAATTCAATAATGATATTGCGGAAGTTCTCAGTTGCAGTTTCGTCCGCATCGGCATACTGAAGTATGGTATTGAGTGCATCCCTGATATCAATATCTGTAGCAGCTCCGTCTGCGCCATTTCGCTTCATATCATCTGATTTTGCGCGTATAAGCTGCATGGATGAACGGAATCTGCTTGTCTGTTTCTGAAAATCGTGTCTGTATTCTGTGAGCTGTTCTCTGCAGGCCGCAGTATAGGAAATAGCCTCCAGGGCATACATAATAAAGCCGTCTGATATGTCTGCAGAGCGGGCATAGCACGTCTTCTTCATTAGTTCTTCATTATCGTTTAATTTGCGATAGAATTTTTCCTGCCAATCAGAAAGAGCCTGCGTACGAACAGGAGGCCTTATATCATCAAGTTCGGGAAAATCCTCGACCTCCATGCCAACTGAAACCGCCATCATGGGGTAATCTGCTTCATCGATATCAAGCTGTTTGTATTCTGCAAGAATGTTGTCGTAATCCTCATTATATTTATCAAGGCTAAGAACAACATTTTTAACTGTCTGGGCAGCAAGGATGGGGGATATTTTAGGATTTGATGCGACAACTCTGAAAATATCATCTATTGAATTAAAAGGATATGAGAATACGGATGTATCCTCAAGAGCGGTATAAGTATAGACATATTCAGACCCTGGATGTTCGGGAGCACCTAAAATACCACCTACACCGACGATGATGGATTCACCCTCGATGATAACAGAAACAGACCCTTTAACAACTATCTCAAGGGTTTCTACTATGTCGCCGCTTTTGTGCAGGACCTGATTCTGCTTAAGTGTTATAAGCCCCATATTGCTCCTTTTTAACAATAGAATATAGTTTGAATTTATTATAGACGAATTTTTGATAGCAATTTATTAAAGTTTGGTAAATATATTTCAAAATACTTAGAAAAACACATCATCAATCAAAAAAATCGCTTGAAAAATTAAATTTTAGATAATATATTATAGTTAGGTGGAGGAGATGATGTGCCTATATGAGGGGACATCATCTTTTTTCGTCTTTTTTTATAGAAATTAACCGTATTTACTATAGATTCTGCCTGAGGTACTATTATGCAGTTTTCTTACCAATTTGATGTTGCCGGCATAATGGTAATATTCACCAGTTTAATATGCGCCTGGATTCGTCCAAAGCTTATGAAAAATTTCGGCTTTAGTTTAAAGCTGCTTATTTGTTGCGCAATTGCGTATAATATTCTCGATTCACTTACAGTAATTCTTCTGAAAATAGCCAATCCACGTTCTTATTACATCACTTATATAGCGCTGCTGGCATATTTTTGCGTATTGTATTTAATACCCTATAGTGCAACCAGATATTTTTATGAGCTGTGCGGAGAAGATGGCAAGCATAAAATTATGAATGCAGGTCTTGGCATAATGCTTGTTTTTGCGACTTTCGGGAATATTTTCTTTGATATGTTCTTTTCACTCGATAAAAACACTCTTGATTATGAACACGGATTTGGTGTTCCCATTACCTTTATTTATTATCTTATCTGCTCCATTATGGTGGGAATTTGCGCATTCAGGCACAAGAGATATCTGGGGAATATCAGAAGAAGACTTTTGTTTACAGTATTTCTTATTACTGTTTTCAATCTTTTATATCAGGCGTTTCTTCCGGAACAATCCCTTACAGGTCTTATCATAGCGCTTGCTGTTGCTATGACTATAGTGGTATTTTGCTTTATCGATGTTACCGTTGATGAGCTTACGGGACTTAACAATAAGGTGGGATTCGTTCGCTCCTGTGACGAGCTTATGCATAAGCAGGATATGAGTGGATACGCGATGGTAAAAATTCAGGTTTATCATATGCAGGAGCTAAATGAGAGAACCGGAATGGAAAATGGTGACCGAGTCCTGATGCTTCTTGCTGAAAGTATTCAAAAATGTGTAGATAGTGCCAGGCATAAAGCGGTATGTGGCAGAATTGGCGGAGATACTTTTGCTATACTGACTGAAGAGGAAATATCAATCCAAACGATAAAAAATATGGACTTGTCAGAGGCGATAAGCAATCCCCTTACAGGTATGGACTATGCTGTCTCTTTTTATGCCGGCATTTACAGATTGGAAGATGGGGATAAGGATATCGACAAGATGCTTGATCACGCAGGGTATGCACTTAAGTGGGTATCGGGCAATTTCAAGACCAATGTTGCGTTTTATGATGCTGATATAAGACTTGAGGATGAGCACAGAAAATCTGTAGAGCAGCGTGTAAGAGGAGCTATTCTTGATAAAGAGTTTAAGGTTTATCTGCAGCCTGTATGCGATACAATGTCACGACAGAGAGTTAGTGCCGAGGCACTTGTAAGATGGATTGATTCCAAGAATCAGATGATAAATCCCGGTGATTTTATTCCTATTCTTGAAAAGAACGGGTTTATAACTGAGCTTGATCTTTATGTTTTGGAAGAAGTATGCAGAATACTGAGAGAATGGATTAATCAGGGAATGGAAGTGGTTCCCGTATCTGTTAATTTTTCCAGAGTTGATGTCGACCATCATGGCATAGTTGAAGAGATTGTTCGTATTGTTGATAAATACAATATTGATCACAGCCTTATAAAGATAGAACTTACTGAGAGTGCGTTTAATGATAACATGGAAAATATTATCAAAATGCTGAATCAGCTGCGGAGTCATGGATTCATCATAATGATGGATGATTTTGGAAGCGGATACTCAAATCTGAATATGTTCAAGGATATGCCGGTTGATATTGTGAAAATCGATATGTATTTCCTGCGCAATATTGAGAACAGTGAAAAGGGTATGATAGTTCTTGAATCTGTTGTACAGATGGCAAAACGGCTGGGACTTAAGATTGTTGTTGAAGGAGTAGAAACTCAGGAACAATATGATTACATTAGAAAGCTTCACTGTGAGATGATACAGGGATTCTACTTTGCAAAACCAATGCCATCCGAAATCTTTTCGGATCAGGTTAACGCCGGGTGAATTTTTAAGCCTTACGCCCGCCGGAATATGTAACCTTAAAGCCTTCCCCTTGGGGGGAAGGTGGCGCGAAGCGCCGGATGAGGGGTGACGATTTTTATGATGACAGCATACTATCATCTTCCGGGTTTATTTGAGTTCTATGAATTATACAAGGCCTTCCTGCCTCTATATCGTGCCCATCGTGAATACTTTTATGACTGGTGCGAAATAGGGTCTGTTTATGGTGCTCCGGGAGATTGCATCTGGGGCGGAGGACGAGTGGGTTTTGGAGAGGAAGAGCCTCTGAATGTCGCAGATTTAATGGAAGAATATGGTATTTCTGCCAGACTGACCTTCAGTAATTCACTTTTGAGAAAAGAACATCTTGAAGATAAACGGTGTAATTATCTCTGCAGCCTGTTTGAGAAGAACGGAGAAACAGAGAATGGCATAATTCTGTATTCAGATTTGTTACTGGATTATATTAAAGCCAATTATCCCGGTTTCTATTTTGTGTCCTCTACGACTAAGGTTCTTACCGACTTTAAGGATTTCGAAGACGAATTAAACCGCGAGGACTTTCGGTATGTCGTACCGGATTTCAGATTAAATAAGGCTTTTGATAAACTGAATAATTTACCGCAGTTACTAAAGGATAAGGTTGAATTTCTCTGTAACGAATGTTGCAGGTATGATTGTTACGATAGGAAAAATTGTTATGAGAATGTCAGCCGAAAGAGTCTTGGAGAGGACTGTGAGGATCATGTATGTGTGTCACCTACCGCAGGAAGCGGATACAGATTCTCTGAGGCTATGAAAAATCCGGGATTTATCGGGATAGAAGACATTACAAAAGTATATGGGCCTAACGGTTTTACAAACTTTAAGATTGAAGGGCGCAGTCTTGGAAGTGCGATAATACTCGAGTTTTTGCTCTACTATATGACAAAGCCTGAATATCAGCTTAAGGTTAGAGAGGACATATATCTGGACAGTATGCTGGATTTGTTTTGATTATTATTTTCGGCGTGCGAAGTCTGCAAATAAAAATGACTAAATATTTAACACGATAAAGTGATAATATTTAGTCATTTTTTTTATATTAGCTTACTTTGACTTTCTTTACTTTACTCCATTTTGAGTAAGTTTTTATTCCATAATTACTTTGGCGATAACGGATGCGGACGTAATATTTCTTTCCGGATTTAAGTTTCTTGATTTTTACTGATTTCTTGGAACCCTTGCAGGTCTTTGTTTTAGCATCGGTAAATTTTTTATTGGTAGAATACTGAATCTCATATTTATCTGCTTCGTCTACTTTATCCCAGCTTACTGTAAGGGATTTTTTTCCTTTTTTAAGAGAGAAGGATTTTATCTTATCGAATGAGTCTAATGAATCGTCGGAGGCAGATTTTTTTGATGTAGTATTTGAAGCTCTGTTTGATTCAGATTCCTGGTTGTTTGCATCGACTTCATTATTGTTTACTTCGGGAGGGCTTTCTATATAGAAAGAGGTTGTTGTGGTCCCTGTAAAGTTCCCTTTTCCCGTAATAGTAACAGTGGCATAGCCTGCATTGACATTATTTGAATATTGGGTTGAATAATCAGTCCCTGAAACCAAAGTATTATCTTTGTATTTTAAAGTAACAGCAGGCGTAAGAGCAGAGCCTGTTGCTGTCTTATGAGGAAGAGCGCAGAAGCAGTCCTGAATATGTCACATGATTCCCTTCAACTTCCTTACTTTGATACATGGCTTTGTCTGCTATCTGATATAAGGAATCAAAGGAATCTTTGTAGTTGCACAGAACAGCGCCTACACTTATTTGTAGTTTCCAATCGCTAATCTTATCAAAAGAAACTTTATTTACATTTTCAAAAAGTCTGTTAATCAGCGTTCTGCAGGTAGTTTCATTTTCGACTCCCGGTGCGAAAACCACAAACTCATCGCCACCAAGTCTGAATATAACATCAACCTCTCTGAAGGTTTCTCTTAGGGCATTTGCAAGCGCAATAATTACCTCATCCCCCATGTCATGACCATAAGCATCATTTACATGTTTGAAATGATCGGCATCGAGCATGAGAAATAACCCTTTTTTTCCGCTTTCAAGATATTCGGAAACTTTGGTTTCACCTCCTGTGCGGTTTAGGAGCTTGGTCAAAGAATCGGTTTCAGACAACTTTTTAAACAGTTCCTGACGCTTTCGGTCTTCATCTATAGATTCAACTGCCCATAGCAGCTTTTGGATTGTTCCGTCGAAATCTCTTTTTACTACAATAAAATGCAGGCGATTCCATTTTCCGTTATTGTCAACATATTCATGGGTAATATGAGAAAGATCTCCGATTCTTTCCCTGATCTGGTCCATTCTCATGAACTGATACAATGCTTCCCGGGATGCTTCAGTAGCCAGATGTGCTGCCAAAGCTCTTTCTCTGTTGTATATAATCTCTTTTTCACCCTTGAAAACTTTCTCGTCTATATCGCTGTTTCTGAGAGGCGTGACTTTCTTTTCTTTCAGGTCAAACAGTGTCATGGAAGAGTACATATCTGCCAGTGCATGAATGGCACTTTCAAGCTCACGGGTTTTCTTGTGCTTTTGATAGTATGTAAAAAAGGCAAGAAATAAAAGCCCCAGGAGGGCTATAGATACATATAGTGAAACTGAGTTATAAAATACAGACTGGCTATTCATGGATATTTCTCCGAATTTATATAGGCTGTAAAGCTTAATTCAGTAATATACAAAGTTAAAATTTTCCCAAATAAATTATACTATGCACTATTTTCACCATTCAAATTAAAGCTTTATAAATAATATTACGGTATACACACTCTTGGAAGACAAGGTGAATTTTGTTATAATTTTGCTTCGTGATATAACTGCTAAGGCGGAAAATAAGTAATGTTCAATGAATTATTAAAAAAAGCTGAGAAAGCCTCTTATGGTGAAAAAAGTAAGCTTGCATGGAAAATATTCTGGATGGTAATCCTGATTGAAACTGCTACAGTAATCTGTTCAGGTGGAGTTTCAGTTATGCTGGCAACTCTTTTACAAAATGAAGAAGCCGGTATTTTTTCATTTTGTTTACTGGTGCCTGTGCTCTCGGCATTGGCTTTTTGGAAAACTGATAAAGTCACTGCCGAAAGCCATGCCAATGCCAGGATGCCGGAGCCTGAAGAAGAGACCCCGGATGTCTGGGGATATGGTAAAATGCCTCATTTCAGGGATATGTATAAGAGAAAGCAATTCGAAGACATCATTAGTGATATGAGCTTTCATCCATATAAAAATAAATGGGGAAAAGAAATTCCATATATTAAAATGAGTGATGATGATAAGTGGGTTCGTATTTTAGGAAGTATATATCCGGTTGATCTTATCGTTGGTTATAACAAAAAAGAGAATGAGTTATATGCGATTGATGGAACGGTAATAAAACTCCCTGTAAGAGGACGACTTCCCTTCTTAAGCGAGAGCATTGAAAAATTCTTTGAGGATAGGGGCGATTATTATACTGAGCTTCCGAAGAAATCAAATGCAAGATTTAAGGCTGCTCTCGGAAGACCTCTTGATGAACTGTCAAAGGCTGACTGGGGGAAGGTTCGATATCAATGGGAAAAATACAATGCAGGAGAAGCTGTTATTACCGGAGATGGCAGGGATATATTTGAGAGAGTTCTTACAGAGGCAGAAGTAAATAAATATGCCAGGGCTATAAGACAGGGTAAAGTAAAGCTTACAGACTACATGTGCTTTAAGGGCTATGAAAATGAATACAGTGTATGTAATGGAATAAGACTTCTTAAAGTGGTAGACAGCCATCTTAAACATAATGGATTAGACTTTTTGTTTGACTGCCTGAATGATGTGGATGAAGCATACTTTCAGATGGCTGTTGACGCATTAAAAACTTATCCGAAAGACAAGGTTAAGGCAAAGCTTGAGGAAAATGCAAAAAAAGCCTTTGAAAAAGGTAATGTCCAGGGACTCGGAGGTCTGCTGTATCTGGCAAAAATATTGGGGTACGAGATTCAGTATGTAAAGGATTTAAAGAAAGCACAGGTAGAAGCAGAAGAAAGCCTGAAGAATAGTCAGGTTCCCACATTTGAAGTTGATGAAGCTGCTATGTTTGGAAGTGGTGAGATTCAGGAATTTAGCCCTTATGCATATAAAAGAGCAGACTGACAGCTGCAAAGGAATAAACTAAGGCTTATAAAATGACCGGAGGTTTTGCATATTCGTTTATTGGTGTAGTACCTCTTACAAGGTCATAAATATTTGATGCGGATATGGTATCACAAAGAAGCATATATGCAGTTTTGTCAAGTGTCTTATATGCATCAGAGAGCGTGGAAATAACAGGAATGTGAGAGCATTCCTGTATTTTTTTCATAAGAGGAGAAGCGCTTTTGTTAAAGCCCAGAATTCGTGCATATGATGTGAAAGCACTGCGGTCTTCGGTGTATAGCTTTAATTTATCTGAGGTCATCCCAAGAACAATATGCAAAAGCGCACGACTTATTCTGGTATATGTCAGATCCTTGGATTTGAGCTTCATAATGTAATCTGAAAATGAAGAAAAACTATTAAGATTCCCCAGGATTTTATCGGATAAGTCAGGTGTGACATCAAGAAAATCGGAAAAGCCTGTATTTTTTCCAAGTAATAATTTATAGTGCAAAAGTTCTGAAAAACTATCTGCAGAAATGTAAGAGAGCTTTCCGTCATTATTTAAACTAAGAAGATAATCCTTAACAGCAATGGGAAGCTGAGAAAAAGCGTCTTCCTGCGACAGGTCTTTCCCTGAAATGCTCTTAATATCTCCAAGGTTTTCAAGAACAGTCCGTATAGCTTTAGCAGAAGCATAATGGCCGGGATCAGAAAACAGCTCAGTATCATCGTAACCTGCACCTACTCTTTTTACGGCATAAGGTGTAATAGTACTGTGCTGTAATATCAGTGCCTTTATATATTCGGTTCCGAGAATATCGTTAGGGCTTGAAAGCGGAGAGACATCAAATCCGTTGTCATTTGTATCACTGGTTTTGTCAATATATTTGGAGAGTGCATCAGATCTTGCTGCAGGATAACTCATCCCACTCTTCAGATTCCTTTTTATATGTTCTGAAAAGTCTTTTGGTTCGTCAGCAAGAACAGCGGAAACTTTTTTCATGGATTCTATATCTCCTGATTCGGAGCCGAATCCGAGAAAGTCAATGCACCCAAGATTATTTAATAAAGAAACTGCACCTCCTGCGAAAAATTCTGCGCTGGATGTGCTATAATAGATAGGCAATTCTAATACAAGGTCGGCTCCGCATAGCAGGGCCATTTTTGTTCTTGTATATTTATCGAGGATTGCAGGAGCTCCACGCTGAGTGTAATCACCGCTCATTACAATGACAGCATAATCGGACCCGGTCTCTTTTTTCAGAGTACGGATCAGGTATTCGTGTCCCTTATGGAAGGGGTTAAATTCAGCAATGATTCCTACGGTCTTCATAAAAAATATAATATCATGGAGGTTACATAATGAAAATACTGGTTATCAATTGCGGAAGTTCATCACTTAAATTTCAGCTTATTGATTCAGAGACAGAAAAAGTACTTGGAAAGGGCATT
The DNA here is from genome assembly GCF_000424145.1 of Butyrivibrio sp. AC2005. Classification (GTDB taxonomy): domain Bacteria; phylum Bacillota; class Clostridia; order Lachnospirales; family Lachnospiraceae; genus Butyrivibrio. The sequence continues at coordinate 520,728 of NZ_KE384137.1, read as the reverse complement.
TGTGAGAGAATCGGCATCGACGGCAGAATAGTATTCACTCCCGGTGATGGCGATAAGATTACAAATGACACAGCTATTCCTGATCATAATCGTGCAATTGAGCTTGTTATCGAGGCACTTACCAATAAGGAAACAGGAGTTATCGGATCACTTGATGAGATCGGTGCAGTTGGACACAGAATTGTACATGGCGGAGAGAAGTTTACTAAGTCTGTAGTTATTGATGAGGATGTAATTAAGGCTATAGAAGAGGTTTCAGATCTTGCACCTCTTCACAACCCGGCCAACCTTATTGGTATCAGAGCTTGTCAGAAGGCTATGCCCGGAGTACCTATGGTTGCGGTATTTGATACAGCTTTCCATCAGACAATGCCTGAGGAGGCTTATCTCTACGGAATTCCCTATACTCTTTATGAGAAGTACAAGATCCGCAGATATGGTTTCCATGGAACAAGCCATTCTTATGTAAGTAAGAGAGCAGCAGAGATGCTTGGTAAGGATTACAGCGAGCTTAAGACTATTGTTTGCCACCTTGGTAACGGAGCGTCTGTATCAGCTGTTAAGAACGGTAAGTGTGTAGATACTTCTATGGGACTTACTCCCCTTGAAGGCCTTATCATGGGAACACGAAGCGGTGACATTGATCCTTCAGTAGTTGAATTTATTATGAAAAAAGAGGGTTGCGATGTAGCCGGAGCTGAGAATCTTCTTAATAAGAAGTCAGGTGTTTACGGTCTTTCAGGAGATGTGTCCTCTGATTTCAGAGATCTTGAGGATGGCTATAACAATGGAGATGAGGGTTGCATCCGTGCAATCAATACCTTCTGCTACAGAGTTTCCAAGTATATCGGTGCTTACGCTGCTGCCATGGATGGTGTTGACTGCATCTGCTTTACAGCAGGTGTCGGAGAGAACGGACCTCTTGTAAGAAGCATCATCTGCGAGAAACTTGGTTTCCTTGGCGTTAAGCTTGACAAGGAAGCTAATGAGGTTCATGGCAAGGATAAGGAAGTATCTACTCCCGATTCCAAGGTTAAGGTTCTTGTAGTTCCTACAAATGAGGAGCTTGCAATTGCCCGTGACACAAATGAGCTTTGCAAATAAGCTAAATATATGAATTGTAGAATACTCTCTTTGGAGTTTGTCATTTCCAGAGAGAGTATTTTTTATTATTGTATTTTACAATAATTATCATTTTCATTGTGCGCAGTTGGTTTCTTGGATATAATAGAAATGCAATGTTTTTGGGAGGAGTAGTAAGTAATGGTGAAGAAGGTTTTGAATATCAGGAAAAAGAAGTGGTTTAAGCCTGTTGTGATAGTGGCTGCTATAGCACTTATTGCAGGGCTTTTTCTTATGCCTCGGGGTGGGGATAACGGTATGTACATTGAGGATACTGCCCAGCTTAGAGATATTAAGACTTACCACAGCTTTACGGGAACCATAGCTCCCGTAGATGAGAGAAATGTGTATCCTGATGTGGCGGGTCCCAAGATAAAAGAGATTCTTGTGGAAGAAGGAGATTCGGTCAAGAAGGGAGATGTACTTTTCAGACTTGATCCCAGTACTATCGAAGAGTCTGTGGAAGAGCTTGAAGCGACAATGGCTTCAACCGAGGAGTCTGGTGCACTTAGCCTTAAGGAAGCTCAAAAGAGCTATAGTGATTATAAATATAATCTTGATAATGATCTCAATACAACCATACTCAGTGCAGAGCAGGCTATAGACAGCTCATATGCTCAGCTGGTATCAGCTCAGGAAAATTATAATAATGAGGTTGGGCTGAACAATCAGGGATTATCCGCAACTATGCTTAATGCGATTTCCGGCCTGGATAGTTCCTATAATAATGTAAGGAACAGTCAGCTTTCTTATGAACAGGCCGAAAGCTCCGTTTCCGATGCTGATAGTAAACTTGATGATGCAAAAAAAGATCTGGAAGATGCCAAGGATGATGTATCGGACGCGAAGGATAAATATAACGCTGATAAAAGTGCAGCAAATAAGAGTGCTTTGGAGACTGCGAGAGCAGCAAAAGATTCTGCCAAAAAAGCGGTGGAATCAGCTGAGGATGCTGTAAAAGCTGCCAATAATCAAATGGATCAGTCATCTCTTACACTTGAAAATGCATGGACCAGCTATAATGATACTCTTGCAAGCTATGAAGCCGCAAAAATAAACGAGCAAAACAGCCTGACCAATTTATTTGACCAGTTACTGCAGGCACAGCAGTCTTATCTGAATGCAATTGATAATTACAATGCCGCAGTTACAAGCTCACGTCAGCAGCTTGAAGCATATGCTCTTAAGATAGAACAGGCGAAGCTTCAGAGCGATAACAGTGTAAATGAGGTCAGACTGGAAAATTATCAGAGGCAGATAAATGATTGCGAAGTTAAGGCACCTGTTGATGGCGTTATAACAGATGTCCCCGTTAAAATCGGAGATGCTACAACATTATCTACCAAGCTTGCGCAGGTAACAAGCTTTGACAAGATGAAGGTTGATATAAAAATCAATGAGTATGACACTCTCGGTGTGACAGAAGGAAAAGAAGTTGAGATAGATGTTAATGCAACGAATAAGAAATATACCGGGGCATTAAAACATATAGCAAAAACAGCTACAATCGATAATGGTGTTTCTTATTTTGAAGCGGAAGTGGACTTCGACGCTGATGAGGATATAAAAAGTGGTATGAGCGTAGAAATCCGTCTTGCAATCAACGATTTGAAGCAGGTTCTCACTGTACCGAGTACAGCAGTTAATACCAATGATGACGGTTCTTCCTACGTTTTGGTAAAGGGCACCGGAAAGAATCCTGTTAAGCAGGAGGTCACTGTTGGTGAAACAGATGGAACTTATATACAGATTGTGGAGGGATTATCCGAAGGAGATGTAGTACTTGAGAATGCACTTGCACTTAATACGCCCTATGGACAGATGGGTGGCAGACGATGAGTGATAATGAGATTCTCAATATGAAAGGCATTGTGAAGGATTATGTTCTGGGAGACGAGGTTTCGAGAGTCCTGAAAGGAATCAATCTGTCGGTTAAAAGAGGAGAGTTTCTGGCGATTCTTGGACCATCGGGATCGGGTAAATCCACCCTTATGAATATAATCGGATGCCTGGATGTTCCAACAGAAGGTGAGTACAGACTTAGTGGCAAACTTATTGCTGATCAGGATGAAGCTTCTCTGGCACAGATCAGAAATAAGGAGGTTGGATTTATTTTTCAGCAGTTTCAGCTTCTTCAGAGACAGACAGCTTATGAAAATGTAGAGCTTCCTCTTATATATGCCAATATGCCTGAAAAAGAGCGACATGACAGGGTGATTGAAATGTTGGATAAGGTACAGCTTGCTCATAAAGTCAATCATTATCCCAATCAGCTCTCAGGTGGGCAGCAGCAGAGAGTGGCGATTGCACGAGCGATAGCAGCCAATCCTACAATTCTGCTGGCAGATGAGCCTACAGGTGCGCTTGATCAGAAGACAGGAGCACAGATTATAGATTTGTTTCACAGTCTGAATGATGAGGGCAGAACAATAATAATGATCACACATGACAGACACATAGCATCCCATGCATCCAGAATTGTGAGGATTCTTGATGGAGAGTTAAGTGAAGGAGATCTGTCAGATGCGTAATTTTTCATTGATAAAGCAGAGCTTTAAAATGTCTCTGCAGAATATAAAAGCAAATAAGATGAGATCGTTTCTGACGATGCTTGGAATAGTAATAGGTGTTGCATCCGTAATCGGACTTATAACCATAGTTCAGGGCGTTACCAATTCCGTCCTTGACCAGTTTTCAAGTCTTGGTGCGGGAACACTTACGGTTAATGCGAATGGCACGGCGCTAAAGCAGGGACTTACGGAAAATGATCTTGACAGGCTAAGGGCTGTTGATGGTGTGGATGGAATAGCTCCTACTGCATCACTGAATGGGGCTGCCAGTCTTAACAATGAAGTTTATGATAAGGTTTCTATCTCCGGTAATGATGTTGTCTATTTTGAGCATAATGATATCCTTGACAGAGGACGGATTTTCAATAATCAGGATATGAGCGGAGATGTTAAGGTGTGCATAGTAGACAAGGATTTCGTTGATACTGTTTTCAAAAATCCGGATGTACTTGGTAAGTCATTCAAACTTAACGGTTATGAGTACACGATAATAGGTGTAAGGAAGAGCGATGACAGTCTGCTTAATGCCATGGTGGACAATAGTGATTCTGATGGAACGGTTATTGTCCCCTACAAAAATGTTCTTCGTATGAGTGGAAAGCAGAATGTATCCAGTGTAGAGGTCTATATTAAAGACGGATATGAAAGTACTACAGTGGAGAATTCCCTCCGTGATGTACTGGATGGCATATATAATGATGCTGATAACAGTTATTCGATTTTCAATATGGAAAGCCTGATGACCACAATGAGTACCGTTACGGATATGATGACTGCCATGTTGGGAGGAATCGCATCAATAGCGCTTCTTGTAGGTGGTATCGGTATTATGAACATGATGTTGGTGTCCGTATCTGAGAGAACGAGGGAGATTGGACTTAGAAAAGCTCTTGGGGCTGAACCCGTCAGAATACAGATGCAGTTTTTGATTGAATCAATCGTTTTGTCAATGATTGGAGGAGTAATAGGTATTGCCCTTGGACTACTTATTGCATTTGTGGGTTCGGCACTGATGGATATCGCGTTTAAAATATCCTATGGCGCGATCGCGTTGGGAACAGGATTTTCTGCAATGGTCGGGATTATTTTTGGATGGATGCCTGCAAAAAGGGCGAGTCAGCTTAATCCTATAGATGCACTTAGAAGTGAATGATTTATATCGATTGAAAAAAGATAATGGAGGATACAAGGTATGAAAACAACAAAAATCTTAAAAAGACTTGGAATTACAGGCGTAGGAATGGCTATGGCATTGACAATTGCGGGCTCTGCATTTTCTATAAGTGCAGGTGCGGCAGATCTTAAAAAGTTCTATACCGGAGAAGAACTTATGGCACCTGCTATGGCAAAAAGAACTGATGCAAACGGTGTATACAGACAGCTTCGACTTGCACTTAAATATGAGCAGATAAATGAGGCAACAGTTAATCATTTTTACTTTGATAAGACAATGAATGTTCCTGCAGATGCAATGAAAATGCTTTATAATGACGGACTTATTTCTTCTTATACCTACAAGTGTGTGACAGGGGAGGCACTTACTGCTACCGATATTGCAGGCGTATTTGATCCTACATATTATTTTAATCATAATGCTGATCTTCAGGCTGCTGTTGGCAATGATGCAACTGCGCTGTTTACACATTTTGTGAAGTACGGAATGAAGGAAGGCCGCCAGGGAAATGCTGCATTTAACCCTTCAAGCTACAAAACAAAGAATGCAGATGTAGCTGCAGCTTATGGTGATGATCTTGCACAGTATTACAAACATTACCTTTTATTTGGACGTTATGAAGGAAGATAATCCAATAAGAACGGTTTCAAATACAGAATTAATAAAATCTTTGTTGACAATGAAGGCAAGTGTGCATATAATATTTTAAGTGTGTTAACAAATGCAATGAATGATCACTTTCGTGGTTATTGATATAACGCTGTAAGGAGGTGTTACCGAATGTCTATCTGCCCTAAGAATAAGTCTTCTAAGGGTCACAGAGACCAGAGAAGAGCAAACTGGAAAATGACTGCTCCCACACTGGTTAAGTGCAGCCACTGTGGCGCGCTTATGCAGCCTCACAAGGTATGCAAGAAATGTGGCTATTACAACAAGAAGAGCGTTGTAACTAACGAAGATTAATAACTAATTAGATCTTATCAGACCCGAGACTTTAGAAGTCTCGGGTTTGTTGCTTTTTATGGTGTTTTCTAGTAAACTCTTTTTTGGGTGTTTTAATGCAAACTAAAGTGATTATAATCTTTGGTTTGAGTAATAAATTACATAAACTTGGGGAGAAAAAATGGCAGAATTAGTTAGAGTTGCGGTTGACGCAATGGGAGGTGACAATGCCCCCGGAGAGATAATTAAGGGAGCGGTTGAAGCTTTAAAGGAATCCGACAGACTTAAGATTTTTCTTGTCGGTAAGCAACAGAGAGTAAAGGATGAACTTTCTAAATATACTTATGATGCTGACAGAGTAGAAGTTGTAAATGCTGAAGAAGTAATCGAGATGGCTGAGCCACCTGTAATGGCTATAAGAACCAAGAAGGATTCTTCTATAGTAAAGGCAATGTTCCTTGTAAAACATGGCGAATGTGATGCGTATGTTTCAGCAGGAAGTACCGGAGCTACTCTTGTCGGAGGACAGGTTATTATCGGAAGGATAAAAGGAGTTGAGAGATCACCTCTTGCACCGCTTATCCCGACACAGAATGGAGTTTCACTACTTATTGATTGCGGCGCAAACGTTGATGCGAGACCTTCTCATCTTGTTCAGTTTGCCAAGATGGGTTCCATATATATGGAGAATTTCTGCGGTGTTAAGAATCCCAGAGTAGGTATTGTTAACATTGGTGCCGAGGAGGAAAAAGGAAATGCTCTGGTTAAGGAGACTTTCCCTTTGCTGAAGAATTGTCCTGATATAAACTTTATAGGCTCGGTTGAGGCAAGAGATATCCCGCAGGGAGTTGCAGATGTAATTGTCTGTGAGGCATTTACAGGTAATGTGGTGCTTAAGATGTATGAGGGTGTTGCAACAACACTGCTTAAGGTTGTTAAGCAGGGACTTATGAGCAACCTTCGTGCGAAAATCGGTGGACTTCTTATAAAGCCCACGCTTAAAAAGGTTCTTAAGGCATATGACATGGATCAGTATGGCGGAGCGCCTATGCTCGGACTTGAAGGACTTGTTGTTAAGACTCATGGAAGTGCGAACTTTGTTGAAGTAAAAAATAGTATTTTACAGTGTGTAACCTTTAAAGAGCAGAATATTGCTGAGAAAATAAGAGAATCAATCACAGCGGATTCATAAATAAATAATATTTGCAGAAAAGTACTTGTAAAGATACTGTAAATCGTATTATAGTTTTAGAACACAGATTAAATATGTGAATTCGTTTAAAAGGAATGGAGAAGTTATGGAATTCGAAAAGCTTAAGGAAGTTATTGCCAATGTTCTTAATGTTGACGTGAACGAGATCACAATGGACTCAACTTTCACAGATGATCTTGGGGCTGATTCACTTGATGTATTTCAGATCATCATGGGAATCGAGGATGAGTTTGATGTAAAGATTGACGCAGAACTTGCTGAAAAGATTTCAACAGTAGGTGAGGCAGTAGAGCTTCTGAAAAAAGCCAGAAATGAAGGCTGATTTATAAATACTTTACGTAATGAAGGTGGTATGAGGCAGGAGTGTTTCTTCTGCATCATATCACTTTGTTGTTTATCTGACGATAAATTTTCTTTTTAGGAGAACGAACACTATGATAGGCGATAATGAACTTGAGGAATTACAGAATAGCATCGGATATCATTTTGAAAATAAGAATCTTTTGCTTCAGGCGCTTACACACAGCTCTTATGCCAATGAGCAGAAAATAAACAAGCGCGGTGATTATGAGAGACTGGAGTTTCTGGGTGATGCTGTTCTTGAGCTTGTATCAAGTGATTATTTATATATGAAATACCCTGATAAAAAAGAGGGTGAGATGACCAAGATGAGAGCATCAATGGTATGTGAGCCTGCTCTTGCTTATTGTGCTGCAGAGATTCATCTTGAGAAATATCTTATTCTGGGAAAAGGCGAAGAGGCTACAGGTGGTCGCTACAGGGAATCTATTATATCTGACGTAATGGAGGCTATCATTGGCGCTATTTACCTTGATAGCGGCATTGATGCGGCCAAAGCTCATATTGAGAAATTTATCCTGGATAACCCCGAGGAAAAACAGATCTTCTATGACAGCAAGTCCGTGCTTCAGGAGATGGTGCAGAGAGACAGCGCTCTTGAACTGCGCTATGAAATTTGTGGCGAAAAAGGTCCTGAGCATGATAAAATATTTGAAGCTGCGGTTTACGTAGGAGATAAAAAATTGGGAGAGGGGTCAGGAAGGACCAAAAAGTCAGCTGAACAGAAGGCTGCATATCAGGCAATCCTGGAATTGAAAAAAGAGTAACATGTATTTAAAAAGCATTGAAATTCATGGCTTTAAGTCATTTGCTAATAAGATAAAACTTGAATTCCACAATGGAATATCAGGAATTGTTGGACCTAACGGTTCAGGAAAAAGTAACGTCGGCGATGCTGTAAGATGGGTTCTCGGTGAACAGAGAATCAAGCAGCTTCGTGGCGGTACAATGCAGGATGTAATCTTTGCAGGAACGGAGCTCAGGAAACCCCTGGGCTACGCTTATGTCGCTATAACGCTTGACAATTCGGATCATGCGCTTCCTATCGAATATGATGAAGTAACTGTCTCCAGAAGATTATATCGCTCCGGAGAGAGTGAATATATGATTAATGGCAATACTTGCAGACTTAAGGATGTCAATGAGCTGTTTTTTGATACCGGTATCGGTAAAGAGGGATACTCTATCATCGGTCAGGGCCAGATTGAACAGATTCTTTCAAGTAAACCTGAGGACAGACGTAACCTTTTTGATGAAGCTGCCGGTATTGTTAAATTCAAATCCCGTAAGGAAGCTGCCATTAAAAAGCTGGATCAGGAGAAACAAAACCTGACTCGTGTTAACGATATTCTCTCAGAGCTTGAGAAACAGGTTGAACCCTTGGAGAAACAGTCCGAGGTTGCTAAGGTTTACTTAAAGCATAAGGAAGAACTGAAAACTCTTGACGTGAATATGTTCCTCCTTGATAACCAGGCTCAGAAGAAGAACCTGGAGGATTCAGAGGCAAACCTTCAGATAGCTTCCAAAAACCTTGACGAGGCCAAGGCAAAATACGAAGATACCAAGAACCAGTATGAGGAAATCCAGACAGAACTTGAAAGTCTCGATAAGGCAATTGAAGAAGCAAGAGCTAAGATTACAGATACTTCTGTAATGCGAGAGAAGCTGGAAGGTCAGATCGGTATCATGAATGAACAGATCCGTTCTGCAACAAGTGATGCTGAACATTTTTCAAAAAGAAAGACTGACGAGGAAGCTAAAATTGCCGAGAAGCAGAAGGAAAAGGATAAAGTCCTTGTTGTAAAGGGAGAAATAGATAAGGAACTTGAAACACTTTCTGCAGACAGACAGGAAGCAAGAAAAAAACTCGACGGAATTCTTGGTCAGATCAGTGATATAAATAACGAGATTGAAAACTGCAAGAGTAAGATTATTGAGACGCTGTCTGATCGTTCCACAATTAAGTCAAAGCTGAGTTCACTTGACACCAGACAGGAGCAGATAAACATCCGCAAGGCTGAGCTTACCGGTAAGCTTGTTAAGGCTCGTTCAGATGAGTCACAGCAGGAAGAGATTATCAAAAAACTCCAGGCGGAATTTGACCAGATTACAGATGAGATTCGTACTATGAATCAGAAACAGAAGGATTCACAGAATGAGCTCGATGGAATAAGGGATAAGCTTTCTCAGAAGGATACAAAGCTCCGTGACGTACAGAATCTTTACACACAGCAGAAATCCAAGCTTGAAGCACTCAGTAACCTGACAGAGCGCTATGAGGGTTATGGCGGAAGTGTAAAGAAGGTCATGGAAAAGAAGGATGACAATCCTGGTATCATCGGTGTTGTTGCTGATATTATCAAGACACAGCCTAAGTATGAGACTGCTATAGAAATAGCTCTTGGCGGTAATATTCAGAACATTGTAACAGACGATGAAGATACAGCTAAGGAGATGATCGCATACCTTAAGAAAACAAGGGCAGGACGTGCTACTTTCCTTCCTCTTACCAGTATTCGTGAGCCACAGGAGTTCAAGGCTCAGGAGGCACTTAATGAAAAGGGTGTCCTTGGTATGGCAGATGAACTCGTTGATACTGAGGAGAAGTACAGAAGTGTTGCTAAGGCAATGCTCGGACGAATTGTTGTTGTAGATACGGTTGATAATGCGGTTCAGATAGCGAGAAAGTACAAATATACCATAAGAATGGTTACTCTTGAGGGAGAACTTCTTGTTCCGGGAGGTGCCATAAGTGGTGGTACTTTCCGTAATAATTCCAATCTTCTTGGCAGACGTAGAGAGATGGAAGACTTGGAGAAGAGCATTAAGAAGTGTAAAGAAGATATTGCTCTTTTCCAGAAAGAAATCGATGATACAAAAAAGCGCAGAAATGAACTTCGTGTTGTTATCGAGGAACTCAGAACTACTCTTCAAAGCAAGTTCATTGAGCAGAATACCGCAAGAATAAATGTTGAGAATGAAAAGGAGAGACAGAACCAGCAGAAGGGCGATTACTCCGATCTCAAGGCTGAGAGCGAAGCAATCGAACAGCAGATGGAAAAAATAAGGAACGAGCGCGATGAGTATAAGAAAGCGCTCGAACTTTCCGAGAAGACTGAAAAGGATGAGTCTCAGAAGGTAACGGAATATCAGGCAAAGCTGGAAGGTCTTCATATTGAGGAGGAAAAAGAATCTGAGAATGTATCATCATGGGATATTGAATATGAGAAGATTCTTCAGAAGGAAACCTTCGAACAGCAGAACCTTGACCGAATTAACAGCGAGATAGAAACTGAGAAGGCAGCTCTAGATGAGATTTTGGAATCCATCAAAAAGAACGATGAGATTCTTGCTCAGAGAAAGAAGGACATCGAAGAAATTAAGCTTACAATCGAGAGTTCAAAGGACGTTCAGACAGATGTCAGCAAAGAACTTGACGAGAAGAGAGCAAGAAAGGAAGAACTTACAGCAGCACAGAAAAACTTCTTCAAACTCACAGAAGAATTAAACCAGACCATGAATGGTCTCGATAAAGAGGTAACGAGACTTGGCGCAAGATGTGAGCGTGCTAAGGAAGCCATCGAGACTCAGATCAATTACATGTGGGATGAGTATGAGATAACTCTTAGCGATGCTGCTACTATGCGTGATGAAAACATGACAGATGTATCTGCTATGAAGAAGCAGATTACAAGCTTGAAGGATGCAATCAGAAAGCTTGGCGATGTCAATGTTAATGCTATTGAGGACTACAGAGTGCTCATGGAGAGATATACCTTCATGAAGACTCAGCATGACGATCTTGTTGCGGCTGAACAGCAGCTTCGCGCGATTATTACCGAACTCGATGAATCCATGAGAAAACAGTTCATGGAACAGTTCACCAAGATACAGACAGAATTTGACAAGGTATTTAAGGAGATGTTTGGAGGCGGTAAGGGTACTCTTGAACTTGTTGAGGATGAGGATATCCTTGAGGCAGGTATCAGAATCAATGCACAGCCACCCGGAAAGAAGCTTGTTAATATGATGCAGCTCTCCGGTGGCGAGAAGGCACTTGCAGCAATTGCCCTGCTTTTCGCAATCCAGAATCTTAAGCCATCACCTTTCTGTCTGCTTGATGAGATTGAGGCTGCGCTGGATGAAAATAACGTAGTAAGATTTGCACAGTATCTGCACAAGCTTAAGTCTACGCAGTTTATTGTAATTACTCATAGGCGTGGTACAATGGAAAGTGCTGACAGGCTCTACGGTATTACCATGCAGGAAAAGGGCGTATCGACGCTTGTTAGCGTTAATTTGATTGATAAGGAGTTGACTGATTAATGGCAGGCGGATTTTTTCAAAAACTGCAGAATGGTCTTAGTAAAACTAAAGAGGGGGTTGTTAAGGGCATAAACAATGTCCTTAGTAACTTTTCTACTGTTGATGAGGATTTTTATGAAGAGCTTGAAGAGACTCTGATTATGGGTGACATAGGCGTTAATGCCACCAGCCGCATAATGGATAAGCTCAGAGAGCAGGTAAGGGATAATCACATTACGGATACATGGGCATGCAAGACTTTGCTTATTTCCAATATTCGTGAGCAGATGAAAACAGATGACAATACCTATGAATTTGAAAATCATAAGTCGGTTATATTTGTTATCGGTGTAAACGGTGTTGGAAAGACAACTTCGGTTGGTAAGCTGGCAGCTCATTTCAGAAGAAAAGGCAAGAAAGTGCTTGTTGCAGCAGCTGATACTTACAGAGCAGGTGCTACGGAACAGCTAAGACAGTGGACAGAGCGTGCTGAGGTTCCGATCGTTGCAGGCAGGGAAGGTGCTGATCCCGCAAGTGTAATTTATGATGCAGTTGCCGCTTTCAGATCCAGAGATTGTGATATCCTTATGATTGATACAGCCGGACGACTTCACAACAAGAAGAACCTGATGGAAGAGCTTGCCAAGATGAACAGAATTCTTGATAAGGAGCTGCCGGATATTCATCGTGAGAATTTCATTGTCCTTGATGGGACAACCGGTCAGAATGCTATTTCACAGGCGAGAGAATTCGGTGAGGTTGCAGATCTTACCGGTATAGTTCTCACAAAGCTTGATGGTACAGCCAAGGGGGGAATCGCTGTTGCGATAGTTTCTGAGCTGAATGTACCTGTTAAGTATATCGGAGTCGGTGAAGGACTCGAGGACCTTGAGAGATTTGAGTCGGATCAATTTGTTGATGCGTTATTTTCATAACATAATACCGGGAGGAGAAAACCATGTCTGAGAACAACAAGAGCCTTACACTTCCTGCATTTGAGGAAGCATATGAGGATGTAAAAAAGGTAACACTTGAAACAAAGCTTATTTTCAGTGACTACTGGAGTGGAACCACAGGTAACAAAGTATACCTTAAACCCGAGAATCTTCAGAGAACAGGTGCCTACAAGGTAAGAGGTGCTTATTACAAGATATCCACTATGTCTGAAGAGGAGAGAAAAAAGGGACTCATTACCGCTTCAGCAGGTAACCACGCACAGGGTGTTGCTTATGCAGCAAAGAGCTATGGAGTGAAGGCTACTATCGTAATGCCTACGTCCACACCTCTTATCAAAGTAAACAGAACAAAGGCTCTTGGAGCGGAAGTAATTCTTCATGGCGATGTTTATGATGAAGCATGCGAGCATGCGCTTAAGCTTGCCGAAGAGAAGGGATATACATTCGTTCATCCGTTTGATGACCTTGATGTTGCAACAGGTCAGGGAACCATTGCGATGGAGATTATCAAGGAGCTTCCCACGGTAGATATTATTCTGGTGCCAATTGGTGGTGGCGGACTTGCTACAGGTGTTGGCACTCTTGCCAAACTCCTTAATCCTAAGATTAAGGTTATTGGTGTAGAGCCTGCAGGAGCTAATTGCATGCAGGAGAGCATAAAGAATGGCAAGGTAACTACACTTCCTGTTGTTAATACAATAGCCGACGGTACAGCGGTTAAAACTCCTGGTGAGAAGATTTTCCCTTATATTCAGGAAAACATAGATGATATAATTGCGGTACCTGATGAGGACCTTGTTGTTTCATTCCTTGATATGGTTGAAAATCACAAGATGGTTGTTGAGAACTCAGGACTTTTGTCTGTTGCAGCTCTGAAACAGCTTAATGTTAAGGATAAACGCATTGTATGTGTACTTTCCGGCGGAAACATGGATATTATCACAATGTCTTCCGTTGTTCAGCAGGGACTCATAATGAGAAACCGTATATTTACAGTTTCAGTACTTCTTCCCGACAAGCCGGGACAGCTTGCTGCAGTTGCAGGAGTTGTTGCTAAGACAGGTGGTAATGTTATCAAACTTGAGCATAATCAGTTTGTATCAATTAATAGAAACGCAGCAGTGGAACTGCGAATTACTTTGGAGGCATTTGGTAGCGAGCACAAGGAAGAGATAATCAAAATCCTTGAGGAAAATGGATATAAGCCAAAGCTTGTTCGTACAAATATTTAATATATGACTTACGTTGAAAAAATATCAAAAAAGGGAACAGACTATTTACTTATTACATTTGGAGCTTTTCTTTATGCAATAGGAACGAGTATGTTCAATGATCCTAACAATATAGCGCCGGGTGGAATGACCGGTGCTGCTATTGTTTTAAACAGGATTCTCCCTATAGGAACAGGTATATGGTTTATGCTAATGAACATTCCCATACTGTTCCTGGCGATTTATAAATTTGGTATAAGGTTTACTATTTCAACTGTCTATGCTACGGTTGCGAATTCAATTTTTACAGATATTCTCGCAAAATATGCGACAGGATTTATTGTTAAGGATGTTATCCTGGGTGTTATCTTCGGAAGTATATTTGTTGCGATTGGTATAGGAATTACTTTCAAATGTCATGCGACGACCGGCGGAACAGATGTTATAATTAAGATACTGAGAATAAAATATCCTCATATCAAGACCGGTGTGCTGTTTCTTATTATAGATATTTTTGTTATAGCGTTTGCCGGGATTGTCCTGAAGGATATTAAGGTAGTACTGTATTCCTTCCTTGGTGTGATGATAACATCCTATGTAATAGATTTTGTTCTTTACGGTAGAGATGAGGCTAAGCTGATCTATATTATTTCCGATAATACGGATCAGATAACCGGAAGACTTCTTGAAGAACTCGATGTAGGTGTTACACATGTCTTTGGACAGGGTGCATATAGTGGCGAAGAGAAGAAGGTTATTCTCTGCGCTATTAAAAAGAGGCTTTCTCCTCTGGCAGAGGATATAGTTCGCGAGGAGGATCCGGATGCATTTATGATAGTAACAAGTGCTTCAGAGATTTTTGGTGAAGGCTATAAGAGCTATTTTGATGAGCGAATATAAGACTTATGAAAAATACTGATAATCAAAAAAAATACAGCAAGATGGTAAGAAATACCAAAATTCTCATTTCGGTAATCTTTCTCAGTCTGGTGAGCATATTATCACTGTCTACTTGTATTGCGCTTCTTTTGAGTAATGCAGCAACCAAGAGGCAGGCAGAGGCATCCCAAAGTGAGCTCGATGCTCTTGAGAGCGAGGGGTATTATACCAAGGCGCAGGCGCAGCAGCTTATGGATCAGGCTGTTTCAGAAGCTATGAAGCAGGCTGGAGATGAACTG
The DNA here is from genome assembly GCF_000424145.1 of Butyrivibrio sp. AC2005. Taxonomy (GTDB): domain Bacteria; phylum Bacillota; class Clostridia; order Lachnospirales; family Lachnospiraceae; genus Butyrivibrio. Next base: position 505,697 of record NZ_KE384137.1, on the reverse strand, counting down.
CGTTCGAAATTCAGGGAAAAGCTTGATGAGGGTGACAAGCTTGGAGCAATCAGAAGTATATTTCCTGATGATATAGTTACGGAGTTCGCAGGGCAGTATTACTTTACTCCGATAGATAAGAATTTGGATAAGAATCCCATTGCAGATGAAGATATGACCATAGATGGCGATGGCTATTTATCCTATATCGGTGCTGATGAGAACATAGAAGTCACACATGGAATCGATGTTTCAAGAACTCAGGGTGATATTGACTTTGCCAAAGTAAAAGAAGACGGTATCGATTTCGTAATGATAAGGGCAGGCCTTAGAGGTACAGCTAAAGGACAACTGCTTGAGGATGATTATTTTAAGACAAATTTGAAAAAGGCTATGAAAGCAGAGCTTGGGATCGGAGTGTATTTTTATTCTCAGGCTATTAACACAGCTGAGGCAGAGGAAGAAGCTGATTATGTAATAGAGCTGTTAAGCGGAGCTGAAATCACTTATCCTGTGGCAATAGATTTAGAGCAGATAAGTACTTCGGATGCAAGGACAGCTAAGCTGTCAGGTACGCTTTATTCAGAGATAGCAGATACTTTCTGCAGGAAAATAAGCGAAGCCGGGTATACTCCCATGCTTCAGGGAAATATCAGAACTTTTATGGAACTGTTGGATAAGGAAGAACTTCAGAATTATCCGATATGGGTTGTTTACTACGATTTTCCCCAGTACTATCCATATAAATATCAGATGTGGCAGTATTCAAAGAATGGAATTGTTGACGGAATTGATGGAGATGTCAATCTGGATATCTGTATAAACATTAAGTAAAGTAAAAATACTTGACACAAAAATAATTATGCGATATTATATGCTTCGTGCGTATAGTATCGCATTTCTTATTTATGCGACTCTTTGTAAAAAAGTGATTCGGAGCAGATATGGAGAAGATAGTTGAGCAGGGGCTCTTATATGATTTTTATGGTGAGCTTCTGACGGATCATCAGAAGAAAGTATATGAGGATGCGGTCTACAATGATCTGTCACTTGTTGAGATTGCTGAGGAATATGATATCAGCAAGCAAGGTGTACATGATCTTTTGAAGAGATGCACCAATTCTCTTGAAGGATATGAGAAGAGACTTCATATGATCGAGAGAACAGACAGAATCAGAAGACAGCTTAATAAATTAAGAGATGCTGCATCTGATAAGGATATTAAAGTGGATGAGCTTAAAGCGAGAATCCTTGAAACTATAGATTCAATTACAGAGGAGTTGTCCTAATAGATGGCATTTGAGAGTTTATCTGATAAACTGCAGAACGTATTCAAGAATCTGCGCGGTAAGGGGCGTCTTTCCGAGGAAGATGTCAAGACAGCCATGAAGGAAGTCAAGATGGCGCTTCTTGAAGCTGATGTTAACTTCCGCGTTGTTAAGTATTTTGTTAACAAGGTTCAGGAGAGAGCGGTAGGTGAAGACGTTTTAAATGGCCTTAATCCCGCTCAGATGGTTGTTAAGATAGTTGATGAGGAGCTCACAGAGCTCATGGGATCTGATATTACTGAGATTCAGTTCCAGCCCGGTAAGAGTATCACTGTTATCATGATGTGTGGTCTTCAGGGTACAGGTAAGACAACCACCGCTGCTAAGATAGCAGGTAAGGTTAAGCTTAAGGGTAAAAAACCCCTGCTTGTTGCCTGCGATATATACAGACCGGCTGCGATAGATCAGCTTAAGATAAACGCTGAGAAGCAGGAGGTTGATTTCTTCTCAATGGGAACGGATGTTAATCCCGTAGAGATTGCCAAGGCTGCAATTGCCCATGCTGAGAAGAATAATGAGAATGTGGTAATTCTCGATACTGCAGGTCGTCTGCAGATCGATGAAGATATGATGCAGGAGCTTATCAACATCAAGAATGCTGTTACTGTACATCAGTCACTCCTTGTTGTTGATGCTATGACCGGACAGGCTGCAGTTGATGTGGCAGTTCAGTTCAATGACCGTATCGGTATCGATGGTATAGTCCTTAGTAAGATGGACGGTGATACACGAGGTGGTGCTGCACTTTCAGCAAGACAGGTTACAGGTAAGCCTATTCTTTACGTAGGTATGGGAGAGAAGCTCTCGGATCTGGAACAGTTTTATCCGGATCGTATGGCGAGCAGAATCCTCGGAATGGGTGATGTCCTTAGTCTGATAGATAAGGCTGTGGAAGCAAATCGTGAGCGCGATGAAGAAAAAGAGCGCGAGATGGCTTCCAAGATGAAAAAAGGTAAGATCGATTTCGAGATGTACCTTGAATCCATGAAGCAGATGCGTAACATGGGCGGCCTTGGAGCAATAATGGGAATGCTTCCCGGAATGGGCAAGATAAGTGATGATCAGCTTCCTGATGAGAAGCAGCTTGCAAGGATTGAGGCAATCGTCCTTTCCATGACACCGGAGGAACGAAAGAATCCCAAGCTTATGAGTCCACAGAGAAAATACAGAATTGCTAAGGGCTCAGGTAATGACATAGCGGATGTAAACCGCTTCATTAAACAGTTTGAGCAGATGCAGAAGATGATGAAGCAGATGCCCGGACTTATGGGCAAGAAGGGCAGAAGAGGTCTTGGTGCTCTCGGCGGTCTTGGAAAAGGCGGCTTTGGTAAATTCTTTTAATGATATGCAGATCCGGATTTGACCGGATTACATATATATGATGATTGCGGAGTAATTCGTTTATCATAGCAATAACTTATTTATATTTTTTATTTAAATGGAGGATTTTAAAATGGCAGTAAAAATTAGACTTAAGAGAATCGGAAAGAAGAAGGTTCCTTTTTATCGTATCGTTGTATCTGATTCCAAGTTCCCTGTAAACGGAAAGTTCATCGAGGAGATCGGAACATACGATCCTAACACAGATCCCAGCACATGCAAGGTTAACGAGGAGCTCGCAAAGAAGTGGCTTGCTAACGGAGCTCAGCCTACAAACGTTGTAAGCAAGATCTTCAAGCAGGCAGGTATTAAGTAATTAGCTTAACTAGGGGAAAATTCATGAAAGAATTGGTTGAAGTAATTGCAAAGGCTCTGGTCGATAATCCGGATGAAGTTGTGGTTAACGAGAAAAATGATGGACGCAACATAATTGTAGAGCTGCATGTAGCACCTTCCGATATGGGTAAAGTTATTGGAAGACAGGGAAGAATTGCTAAGGCTATTCGTTCTGTTGTTAAGGCAGCATCTTCCAGAGAAAATCTTAGAGTTGATGTTGAAATTGTCGACTGATATTACTATGCCCGGAGCTACTATTTGGCTCCGGGTAATTTATTATACAATAATCCCTGCCTTCCCCTAGGGGGCGCACGACGTCCGGGGGACGTCGGCTTTGCGCGGACCGAAGCGGAGCGTAGACAGGTGGCACGAAGTGCCGGATGAGGGGATACAATGAATTTCTATATAATGACACTCTTCCCTGAAATGGTAATGGAGGCATTAAATACCAGCATATTAAAGCGTGCCATTGATAAGGGAACAATATTTGCAAAGGCTGTAAACATCCGGGATTATGCTAATAATAAGCATAATAAGGTTGATGATTATACATATGGAGGCGGCGCAGGTATGCTTATGCAGGCGCAGCCTATTTATGATTGCTATAAGGCAATCCTTGAAGAAATAAGAGAAAAGAATCCGGACGCAAGCCCGAGAGTAATATACGTTACACCTCAGGGTAAGGTTTTTTCACAGGGGATGGCGAGAGAACTGTCACTCAGTGAAGATTTGATTTTTCTGTGCGGACATTACGAAGGAATTGACGAGAGGGTTCTTGAAGAAATAGTAACGGACTACATCTCAATCGGTGACTATGTCTTAACAGGTGGTGAGCTTCCTGCGATGGTAATGATAGATGCTGTTTCACGACTTGTTCCCGGTGTTTTAAATAATGAGGAATCTGCTGAAACGGAATCCTTTGATGATGGGCTTCTTGAATACCCACAGTATTCAAGACCTGAAGTATGGATGGACAAAAAGGTTCCCCCTGTACTTTTATCGGGAAATCATGCTAATGTTGATGTATGGCGTTTTCAGAAGTCTCTTGAGAGAACAAAAGAGCGCCGCCCTGAACTCTACGACAAATATGTCGAGGAGCACCCGGAGCAGTTCACCGCAAAGGCACTAAAAAAGCGAAATAAGATTCTGGACAAAATTGACGAGGGAAAATAAAATGACAGAATATTTTCAGGTAGGCGTAATTGCCTCAACACACGGACTTAAGGGCGAAGTAAACGTATTCCCCACAACTCAGGACCCGGAGAGATTCCTTGATCTTGAAAAGGTTATTCTCGATACAGGCCGCGAGGGGAAAAAGGAACTCACTATAGAGAGAGTCCGTTTTAACAAGAAATTTGTAATTGTAAAATTTAAAGAGTTTAATGACATAAATGAAGTTGAGCGCTTCAGACATAGAGAACTCATTGTTCGAAGAGAGGATGCCATACCGCTTGAAGAGGGTGAGTACTATCTGGCTGACCTTGAAGGAATGAAGGTTGTAGACGAGGATGGTAAAGAACTCGGAATCGTAAAGCAGGTAATACAGACAGGCGCAAACGATGTTTATGAAATGGAGCGCAGCGATGCCGGGGACGGAGCTGATACCGTCATGATCCCCGGAATCAGGGAGTGCGTGAAAAATATTGATATTGATAATAAAGTCATGACAATACATGTAATGGACGGGCTGTTTGACTAAAAGGGATATGTGATATATCTGAAGGATGAAAGATGTTTGGGGTGTTGACTAATTTAATCGGATGGGGGCTCATAATCAATCTGATAGTCTCAATAATTGCTTTTATTATTGATGGTAAGGCGGCAAAGGAGACAAATAGCAGAAGAAATGCTGCTATTAGCACATGGTTCATAGTAAGTATTGTGCTTTTTGTTATAGCTGCCGGCTTATGCGCATTACTTCTTTTATTAACTATAGCGATTGTGAGTAGCATGTGATTATGGACGATAGAAAATATTTCAAGGCATTAGTGACTGTTCTTGTTACAGGAACAGTACTGACGTCCGCTCATATGATTTATATATACTACGCTTATATTCATTCATCGATCATATATTTTATTTCAAGGGAGATCTGGCCATGAGAAAATATATGACATTGATTCTTGCTATTTTGTTTTTCATTGCAATAAACGGCTTTCTCTTTTTTACGATTACGAGACGAACAGGAAATAATTATAGCGGTGCAACCCGGATAAAAATGATCGATGTAGGAGCATTTCTTCCTTTTGAGGAGGATTCGAAGCTCGCAAGGACAGGATCTTCATTACATTTTTCAGAGAATGATGATCTTCCGGTACTTGATGGGGCTGCTGCATTGGTTCCTGTATATGCATCGGTTATAGACAACTGTTATCCTTCAGGTTCTGTTACATATGAAGGAGGCGAATTCTCTGACGACAATTATTATGGTGAGAATTTTGCAGAAGATAGCGTAATGCAATATCAGAATACCATAAGGGGCTTCAACGCCGTGGTAGATGGTAGTGTTGATCTGTTTTTTACTGCGCATCCTTCCGCAGACCAGATGGAATATGCCAGGGGAAAAGGCGTTGAGCTGGAGATAGTTCCTGTAGGGCGCGAAGCATTTGTGTTCTTTGTTAACAGTAAGAATCCCGTAGAAGGGCTTACTGCAGATCAGATACGAAAAATATACAAAAGTGAATTAACCAATTGGAATGAAGTTGGCGGGCCGGATAAACTTATTAATCCGATGACAAGAATTAAGGGCTCCGGAAGTCAGACCATGATGGATAAATTCATGGGAGGGGAAACGCAGACAAAGAGGAGTCCTTTCGCTATCTTTGGTGGAGCTATAGGATACTCATTTCGATACTATCTGTCGGGAATGGTTGCAAATAAAAATGTGAAGATGATATCCGTGGACGGAATTTATCCTGATGCTGAAAATATTCAAAATGGATCATATCCTTTATCTGCTGAGTTTTATGTGGTTTACCGTAAGGATAATCAAAATGAGAATATCGGCAAAATCGTCAACTGGCTATTAACAGATGAAGGTCAGACAATGATAGAGGCTTGCGGCTATGTGACAATAAAATAAAAAAAGTATAAAGAAATAAAATATTTACTGAAAATTTCCCTACATCAAGTATAATAATATTTGTTGAAGGGGAAGATACATATGGAAGGACTAGAGAGCATTAAACTTAATGCCGTTTTCTGTTCCTGCGCAATTTTTACATGCGCTTTCTTCTTGTGTAAAAAAACGGATCATAATGATGAATAAACGCTTTATGGAAAGATAGTTGACGTCTTTTTGTAAGGCGTTTTTGATTTATGAGGAAAGGGGAACAAATTATGAAAAGGAGAATAATAAGCTCAATAATTGCAACATTATTGGCAGCAACTATGCTGTTAAACATTATAGGGTGCGGCAATAGTAAAACAGATGAAAAGGATAATGCAGAGGCTATAGAAGAAAACTTACAGGATGAGCAGGAAGAAATATCTGATGCACAGGCTGAGCTGTCTGAAGAACCTGTGGAATCTGAGCAGATGGCCAACGACAATGAAAATGAAGAGCTTGAATCAGGTGATCTTCTGGTGGAAACACAGGAATCAGAGCAGACAACAGAAAATGAAGAAGTGAAGTTTGCAGCAATGTCTAATTCTGACTATGTATCAATAATAGATGCCCTGAGAGAGACAGAGCCTGTTTCTCCATCCAATGCTGACATCTTGTCTGAAATGTGCGATTGTGTGAGCTTTGCGCGTATTCTTGGCGATGAGAACAGGATTTTTTCTGAAATGGATGATAGGGATAAGTTTTCACTTCGCTTTCAGATTATAAATAGTGTTCTTTATGGGCAATCTCAATCATATGAAGATATTGTTGAAAAAATAAATGATGAGACAGTAATTCCATTAGAAAAAGTGAAAGAATTGTTTCAGGAATACTATGGAGAAGAGAACTTTGTACCTTACGAGTACGAGCGCGTTGAGGATGGATATTATTATCCTCTGTTTGCAGATGGAGAGGGATGGCAGATAATATCAAGTAAGCAGTATTTCGAAGATGATGATTATATTCTTATATCAGGCCCCGGCTTCTATGAGAGCAATGGCGGTGATGAGGGATATTTGGGATATGCGGATATACTCTTAAAAAAGAATCCAGATAGCAGGTTAGGAGTGACATTACTATGCGGAAGATATCGTGATCATAATATTGGTGTTTCTTCAGTAGAAACATCTTCTGAACTTCCAAAATCCGGAGACAAGACATATTCGGGAGAAAATCTTGTGGATGGTGATCCTTCAACTGTATGGGCTGAGGGTGTTCCGGGAACAGGCGAAGGTGAGACCATAGTGCTTCATCTTGATGAAAAACAGCCTGTATGCGGAGTTCTTATCTGTAACGGTTATACTGCAGGCTATGAGGAATATACAAATAATGGTATGTTAACTGAGGTTTCGGTGGACTTTGGTGATGGAAATGTAGTAACTGAAAGCATGATGGAAGGCTATGCATATGAGAACTTTTCTGCAGAAAATTTAGCAGAAATTAATCGCACAAGGATTGGGCTTGAAGAACCTGTAGTTACGGACACGATAGTTATAACTGTCACAGGCGCAAAGGCAGGGACAAAGTATGATGACACCTGCGTTAGTGAGGTACTCGTGTATTAAATACGGATGAGGGGGTAAAATGAAAAAGAATTATATAAAAAATATATTATCAATAATCGTTATCACAACAATGTTGCTTAGTACAGCAGCATGCAGCAGCACTGTCAAAGGAGAAACAGGAAGCTCCGGCACAATAGATGGACCTTCAACAGAAATGAAATCTGAAGAACAGGAGTCCCAAAACGGGGATGCATCCGCTGAACAAGGCGATACAGATGAGGGCAATCAGGCTTCAGAGGACAGTAAGAATGAAAACGACAGTAGCACCGAAAATGACAGTGCGACATCTGAAGATGAACAGACAAATGATGTACAGTCAGAGGATGAGCTCTCTACAGATGAAGAGCTGAAAGATGAAGAACAGACAGATGAAAAATCAGATGATGAACTGGCAAAAGATGACAGTAAAGATACTGAAGAAGTAGATTTTGATCTGTACAAGGCTTTAGTTGGCTGGGAGTTTGAACTTGCACCTACTACAAATAATGAGAGTGGTAACAGAACATATATTGACTTTGAGGAAGGCGGTAAATTTAGTGGTTCTTTCATAAGAGAGGATGATTCGTCAGCTGATAGTGAGGATTACCCATCCGGTGGAGATGGTTTATTTACCGGTAAACTGGGTGACTGCGAGATGGTTGATGAATATACCTGGAAGGCTACTATTGAGGAAATTGACTATGACGTAGCTTCGGGAACTGCGGAAGAATATTCAACTGCAAAGGGACTTGAAGGATATGATAAAGGCGCTTTGGATATTACTTTTCATCTGCCCGGAAAAAATGTGGATGATTTGCCAAGTGATGTAGCCTCGGAGATTTTTGGAAATGATTTTGGAGCCTTCGTGGGAACCGATATGGACTGGGTGTTCGACACGCCGCAGGATTTACCGTTTTATTGCATGTCAACTTCTGATGGATGCTTCGCGGGAATCAATAAAAGTGCGAAGAATGCTCTTTATATTATCAATAGGGAGAAGTTCCCGGGCGTTGTGAACCAGGAGATGAAAATCAATTCAGATGGTACATATTACTGTGTTGACAGTGATGAAAAAGGCAAAGTCAAAATAATAAATACATGCTTTGAATACGACGGATTTTCTGTGGATGTTAAAAGGTGCATAAAAGAGATATATGGTGACCTCGATACTGAATATATCACAGTTTATGGTGACGGTGGCGAAAATGATACAGATGACTGGATTTATAAGCCTGAATATCATTGGATAAATGGTGAACTGACCAAGTATGCTACCTGGAGTGTTGGGGATGATGATTACGTATATTATAGTGGAAGATTCACAATTACGTACATCAACAATAACAGATACGCCTTTGCCTACATAATTGAAAATCATGGATCGAGTGAGGTTATGGACGGAGAGGTGGCTGCTTTTGCTCTCGGTAGTCTTAGCTTTTCAGGAAGAAAAGAAGATATATCCTGTGCAGGAGGAACAGAGGGCGCTCCATATAAAAGAGAGCTTATTAGTTGTAAGCCGGGAACAGGAAGAACTATTAAAGGCGACTATGTAGAGTTTGTAACTGAGGAGGATACAGAAGAAATAGAAAAGTACGGACTTGATCCGAACGATTTTACTAATGATTATCAAATTGGCGGATATGATAATAATTACGAAGATTTTGAAGTTGCAGAGGATTGTCCGATATATGTTCAGTATGCTTCTGACGGTATGCACAGATATCTCACACTTGAAGAGTTCAATAAATATCTGACGAGATACGAATTTGAAGATGGAATTCTTATGAACATAGTATTGGATAAAGACGGAACCGTTGTACTTATCAAGGAACCTTATACACCTTAATTTGGAAAGTGAGGGAATCTACATGAAAAAATCATTTGGAAGAATTGTAGCCGTTTCACTGAGTCTGTTTGCATTATGCGCTTGCGGAAATAAAAGTAGTAACGAACAACCCGTAACAGAGCATGTGACAAAAGTAATAGAAGAATCCCGGGTGGCTTTGAAAGAATCGCCGGCTTCTATTTCCCAGATTGTTCAGAAGGAAAGCGAAGGCAAGATCGACTTAACTGAATTAAAAGAACGGGAATATTACGGGATTTTTGTTGCAGCATACAAGACCAGGGAAGAATGTGCCAAAACAGAAGCAGAACTTGAAAAAGCAGGCTTTATTTTTAATCCTGTAGTTTATACACCGGATTTTTCAAAGCTTAATCCTGAGCCTTATTATGCAGTCTGCGCGGATTTATGTGTATCAAAAGAACAGGCAGACAAAACACTTGCTGATATTAAAAAGGCCGGTTTTAAAGATGCTTATGTAAAGGCTGCAGGCACATATATTGGTGATACATTCTGGTATATGAGATACGGTAATGAGGATATTGAAGTAACTGATGATTACGTTATATTCCATGATGTTAATGTTTCGATACCATATAACACATATGATGATGAAGCTCTTACAATGGATATTAAAGTTGGGCAGGATGCAGAGTTTGACAAGTCTGCAAACACATCAAACTTTGGCTTGTACAACGAGGGTGACACACCGTATTTATGGATAACCAGAAACTATAATCTTATGCAGTATGACCCTGATGAATATGTGATAAAAGGTAATGCTTTATCCGGTATATTTGAAGTTTCTTTTGATGAAACAGGCGTATCGAAGTATTATGGTATTTACTGGTGGGATTAAAAGAAGGAGAAATGAATGAAGAATAGAGACATTAAAAAAATGAAATTATTACCTGTTACAATTTTCCTTTTGGGAAGTATGTTGTTTTCAGGTTGCAGCAGTAATGCGAGTGCAAGTAAAACAGATGAGACTAATGACAATGTAGAAGCTAACACTGAAGCTGTTGAGCAGACTGCAGCAGAAAATGATACTGATGCGAAGGACTCTGATGTAACGGTGGATGAAAGCGATGCGAAGACAGATGAGACCACTGCAGAAGCAAATGAAGGTACAACTGAAGCACAGGAAACAGATGCTTCTGAAAATACCGATGGAGTATTTGAGAATAATACAGACACAACAGCAGCCAATGCTGAAGGATTATCAGATGTTTCACTTGGTGAATTTGTAGATGAAGCAGGTTCTTCAGAAAAGGCAGAGATCTCTGAAGCCGATAAAGCTGAGATGACGGAGACACTGATTAAAAAGGTGGCTGATGAAGCAAAAGTTACACAGCAGGATGTAAGACATTATCTGGTGGATGATTTTGATGGAGACGGAAAAATCGAAGGCTTCATGTTTGTAGGTGAAGAGCCGGTTGATGAATGGAGCGGCTATTCCGGAACAATATGGTTTGTGGGTGATTCTGAGTGCAAACAGATTCATGATGAATTTGAATATGTAACATATGATGATGGGAGCATTTTCCGTACTCTTGAAGGTGGGGATAAGAAATTTGCAGCCTTCAGCGATATGTATACTACAGCTGCCGTTACCAATATTTTCTATGTCGACGGAGCAGACTGTAAGGAATCTGCTGTATCAAGAATCGGGTCTGCATATATTGATGAGGAAACAGGCGACCTTATTATAACTATCAGTGCTTACGACAGTATGTGCGACTATGAGGCAGGCTCCGATGAGCCCATGTGGACCGGACATACCTGGAAACCATATTATTTTTACTATAATAAGGGTGCAGGAGATTTTGCTGAATATGGTGCTAAAGAAATAACAAGGGAAGAATTAAAGAGTATATGCGGTTCTGATATCGCTGCAGTTTTGGAGAGCGAAGGATATGAGATTGGCCAGATTATTGAAAGAGATAACGGAATAATCAATATCAATTATTCACAGACGACTGTAAATGCAGATGGCTCAAAGAGTATTGATTATAAGAATGCAACCTATGATCAGCGCTACCATGATTTTGTAAATGCCTGGGGCGATGGTGAAACAGGAATCTTTTCATCTGACTTTGGAGGAACATATTATATCAACTGACATTTACTTAAGATAATTGGGATAACGATACTGCAGAAACTATAATTGGTGTAATTCTTTAAGTGATATATGAGGGGAAATCATGAAAAAGGAATATTTTAAATCATTATTGCTGGTATCTGTTTGTGCAGCGCTGATTATGCCGGGATTTATGGTTTTAGGGGCAAACAGACAAGATGAAGAGATAAAGGCCTACGCTGATTTTTTGGCTGATTACATGGATCATCCTGCAGTAAGCACTTTATACAAAGATGACTTTGAAGAGACAGATGAGCCTGTAGATAAGAGCAGTGTGTGTTTCGAGCTTATTTATCTTGATGATGATGATGTATGCGAGCTCGCAGTTGCCAATGGTGATTGTCCATGGAATCCGGTACATGTTTTCAGTTTTTTGGATGGAAAAGTTGAACACTGCGGTGAGTATTCCATGTACGGACTGATGTATTATTCTCCGAAAAAAAGCTATGTGCTTCCGATGTATTATTTCCCGGCAATGGAAACGGATATCGAGATATACGGAACAAAAAAGACGATTACTTTTAAACCCGGTGAAGATGAAAAATACTTTTTGAAACTTTTTGACAGTAAAGCTGTTCTGCTTTCTGATGTCAGGGATATGGAAGCTGAGCTAATCCGTATGAAGGAAACTGCTCCGATAGGAATAACTCCTCTCGGGGCTCCGATTTCTGACGATTCATATTTGAAGGAAGGAGAGTCAAAAATCGAAGGCGATTACGGAAATGAGCTTCCCGGAATATGGTATAGGTACACAGAGGATTCTTATTTTCCTACATGGATAGAAGTCGATACAAATGGCATCTTTACAGCATATGATTTTGATGGCTTAATCGCTGCAACAGGTTATGTTCACTATTATGGTGATTCACCCATTTTGAGAAACGGATATATCTATAATTTCAAGTCTTCTGACGGGGCTGAATATATGGATTTTGAAATGGCGCCTGTAAAGGGCTACGGATATATGCTTGATTATTGTGGGACTATTTACTATAAGAATCCGGAGAAATGGGACGAAATAAGCGCTTCTCAGAATGATGGAGCTGATATTTCCTATGAAAATAACACCATAACCATTGAAGGGAAAACTTTTGATATAAGTGATTATGTTCCTGAATGTAATTCTGTAACCTGTTATACGGAAGCCGGGGACTGGATTGTGGTTCAGGGATATATAGAGCCTCAAAAAAACGTTTATGAGTTCTACAATGTTTACAGCAGGAATTTTGAATATGAGATAATTGCGCAGGATCTCGACTGGTGGGAGGAAGATATCGCAACCACCGTGTATCTTGCGGATAATGCCATATATGATATTTTCGGAAATATGTTCGCGTGGGCAGATGTGGATGAGGATATATGGTATGTCACCTGTAAGAATGACCATACTGTAAAGGTCAGATGCCAGCAGAAATCGGATGAACTTGGAACTACATATTTCAGGGATATTGAACATCAAAACTATGACCATGCGATGTTTGATTATTATGCAGCAGTAGTTTCAGATGAGGACTCTGCATGGAAGAACTTTGAAAATCAGGCTCCCGAAGGTGCGTATGGCTTTATAATGCAGAATCCTCCGGCACGTTTCCTTGAAAACGAAAAGTTTGTAAATGCAATAAGAAAAAACAGGGCAAAATGGGATGCCGGCAGTTACGCTGCGGAAACAGTTATTTATGTATCGCTTTGTGATGGTGAGAAGATTCGCCTTGAATCAAATGAATTAAATGAAAAGGGGGTTATTAAGTATAGCAGCGATGACTACAAATTGGACAAAGGTGAGCTTGCCCAATTCGGAGTTACAGCAATTTCGGAAGCATATCCCCTTGATAATATTATGATTAGCACTGATGGAGTCAGGGAATATATTTATCCCATAGAGCAGTTAAGTGGGGAACACGTACAGAGGAGTGAGTTCCTGACTAAATAGTGTTATAATAAAAAATACTCAAAAAATTAATACACAAATTATTATTACCGGGAGGAATATACTAATGGTTGATTATACAGAAGGAGCAGGATATCAGTACCATATTCATCTTAAGGAAGGGGATGTGGGAAGATACGTTATTCTGCCCGGAGATCCTGGCAGATGTGAGAAAATAGCGGCTTATTTTGATGATGCAAAGCAGGTTGCCTACAATCGTGAATATAATACTTATACAGGATATCTTGACGGTGAGAAGGTAAGTGTGGTTTCTACAGGAATAGGCGGTGCTTCAGCTTCAATTGCAATTGAAGAACTGCATAAAATCGGCGCTGACACTTTTATCAGAGTCGGTACCTGTGGGGGAATGCAGCTTGATGTAGTCGGAGGAGATCTTATAGTAGTTAATGGCGCTATAAGGGCAGAAGGGACATCAAAGGAGTATGCTCCGATCGAATATCCTGCAGTAGCAACTTTTGAGGTGACTGATGCTCTGAAAAGGTCTGCAGAGGAGCTTGGCTTCAGACACCATGTTGGAGTTGTTCAGTGTAAGGACGCATTCTACGGTCAGCATGAGCCTGAGACAAAGCCGGTATTCTATGAGCTCCAGAACAAGTGGGAAGCATGGAAGAGATGCGGCTGCCTGGGCTCAGAGATGGAATCATCAACACTTTTCATAGTCGGACAGTGGCTTAGGGCAAGAACAGGCGCTATAATGCTTACTGTAGCAAATCAGGAGAGAGCGAAGGCAGGTCTTGATAATCCGCAGGCTCACGATACGGATTCTGCGATCAAGGTTGCGATTTCTGCCATAAGGAAACTTATAGCTGAGGATAAGAAGACAAAATAATAATCAAAAAATAAATACGAAGGAAGGCAGATAAGAATATCTGCATTAGGATTTTTTTTAATGAAAACATATGACGAATTAGTAGAGCTTGCTCTTGAAGCAAGACAGATGGCATACACACCCTACAGTCATTTTAAGGTGGGTGCCGCACTTATGACAAAGGAGGGAAAGGTCTACAAGGGATGTAACATAGAAAATGCGTCCTACACACCAACCAACTGTGCAGAGCGTACAGCATTTTTCAAGGCAATCAGCGAAGGAGAAAAAGAATTTTCTGCGCTTGCCATAGTCGGAGGATTTGAAGATCAGGAAGAACTTGAGCTTTGTTCACCCTGTGGTGTATGCCGTCAGGTAATCCGCGAATTTTGTGACGATGACTTTAAAATCATCCTCCTCACAAACCAGAAAAACGGGGCAAATGAATACAAGGTATATGACCTTACAGAAATCCTGCCTCTAAGCTTTGGTCCGGTCGATATGCATATTAAGCCCAGAACAAATATAAAGTAAAAAGCCTTGACGCCAGCTTGATTTGTGTGCTAAACTCATGTAGTTGCGAAAATGACGGTCCTCTGGTACGACATAATTAAAAATGTATTTAAGAACGTCCATTTATATAGTATAGGAGAAAGCAAATGAACACAATCATTGCAGAAATCGAGAAGGAGCAGCTTAACGAGAACGCTCCCGAGTTCAACACTGGTGACACAGTTCGTGTCTACAACAAGATCAAGGAAGGAAACCGTGAGAGAGTACAGGTTTTCGAAGGAACTGTTAAGAAGATTCAGGGTGGTTCAAACCGCACAACTTTCACAGTTCGTAAGATCTCAAACGGCGTAGGCGTTGAGAAGACATGGCCTCTTCACTCTCCTCTTGTAGAGAAGGTTGAAGTTGTGAGAATGGGTAAGGTTAGAAGAGCTAAGCTTAACTACCTTAAGGGCCTCACAGGTAAGAAGGCAAAGGTCAAGGAAAAGGTTCGCTAAGAATGATTTCTTTGGTAAGGGCAGTTACTTTACAGTAATTGCCCTTTTTGTCTATTTAATTAAAAAATACGTAGGATACGTTTAGTCATAGGAGTTTCCATGTATCGTAAAAAGAAAAGATACCAGTCAATGTTTCAGGAAAAGAAAAAGACAGTTACACCGGAACTTGTGAGAGAACTGCTCTCATGGCTCTTTTATACTGTTATTGCGGTGTTTGTTGCTTTTGTTCTCGTTTTATCATTTGGAAAAAGAGTAAGGGTTATAGGAGACTCTATGGAAACCGCGCTGTACAACGGCCAGAGTGTGCTTGTAAACAGAATAGTGTACAGACTGACATCTCCAAAGAAAAATGATGTTATCGTATTTCTTCCTAACGGCAATGAGAAATCACACTATTATGTAAAGAGGGTTGTGGCTGTGCCCGGTGAGAAGGTTCAAATTGTTGACGGTAATCTTGTTGTCAATGGTGAAACTGTCGTCACCGAGAGCGGTAAATATGATAAAATGGAAGAGGCAGGAATCGCAGAAAACGAGATTACTTTGGGTAACGGAGAGTTCTTTGTTCTCGGCGATAACAGAAACAGCAGTGAGGATAGCAGAAGTGCCAATATAGGCATAGTTAAGACTGCTACCATTGCGGGGAAGGCATGGTTTTCCTACGGATCTAAGGAAGGCAAGACCGGCCTTATAGAATAATAAAGGTAGAGAATATGAATAATTATCAGTGGTATCCCGGTCATATGACCAAAGCAATGCGTATGATGCAGGAAAATATACGTATGGTTGACCTCATCATTGAGCTTACAGATGCCAGAATACCCATGTCAGGTAGAAATCCTGACATAGATAAGCTTGGAGCAAATAAATCCAGGCTTGTAATTTTAAATAAAGCGGATCTTGCAGATCCTAATATCAGTAAGGAATGGGTTGAGTATTTTACCAATACCGGAGCCAGAGTTATGGAAATGAATTCCAAGACAGGCTCTCAGGTGAGACAGGTTCTTGATCAGGTAACTGAGAGCTGTCGCGAGAAAATAGAACGGGATAAAAAAAGGGGTATAGTAAACAGACCAATAAGGGCTATGGTAGCAGGTATTCCCAATGTGGGAAAATCCACCTTTATCAACAGAATTTCCGGTAAGGCAGCTGCCAAAACCGGTAATAAGCCCGGTGTTACCAAAGGAAAACAATGGATAATGCTTGGGAAAAACTTACAGCTCCTTGATACTCCGGGTGTCTTATGGCCCAAGTTTGAGGATGAGACAGTGGGTCTTCATCTGGCACTTATAGGCTCCATGAATGATGAAAATCTGGATAAGGGCGAGCTGGCAGTCAGTCTTATCAGAATTCTTGAGGAGTGGTATCCGGGCACACTTGCTGAGAAGTACGGAGTTACACAAGAGCAGAAACTCCTCTATGAAGAGGACCCTTATGAAACTCCCGAGTCATCTATTCTGACGGCGATTGCCGATAACAGAAAGCTTATTAAACAAGGGGGCAAGGCAGACATAGACAGAGCCTGCATGCAGCTTTTGGATGACTTTAGAAACGGGAGACTTGGAAAAATTTCGTTGGAGAGACCGATATGAATAAGATGAAAGATTTTTTACAAAGTGCAGGAAGTACTATTCTTACAATCTTAATTGTTGTTGTAGCAACCTGGTGCTTTATGAAGTTTGTAGCTCAGAGAACTGATGTTGATGGTGAATCTATGATGTATACGCTGCATGACAGAGATGTTCTTATGGCGGATAAGATTACCTACAGATTTTCGGATCCCAAGCGTTTTGATATTGTAATTTTTCCATATCCTCAGGATCCAAGTGAATACTTTATAAAGCGAGTTATCGGACTCCCGGGGGAGACTGTACAAATCGATTACGACGGAAATATTTACATTAATGGTGAGATTCTTGAGGAGCATTACGGAGCAGAGATAATCCAGAATCCCGGAAGAGCTGCGGAACCCATAACACTTGGCGAGGACGAGTATTTTGTTATGGGAGATAACAGAAACTACAGTATGGATTCCAGAGAACCCAGTGTTGGTAATATCAAGGGATCTGATATTATCGGAAGAACCTGGCTCAGAATATATCCCTTCTCAACCTTTGGAATAATAGATAAGAATAAGGAAAATACTAAAAATGACTGAGAAAATCGGGGATATTAAGCTGGAGCTTCAGGGGGCTCTGGGAATTGAGGATTATCAGCTTTTTTGCAAGAAGCACGAAGATGACACAAGAGCAGGAGTAATCAAGCTCGTAGAATCTGCAAAAAAGCATATTACTGTAATTGAAAATGAAAAAAAACGACTCTATGAAATGCGTACATACGAGAGGCTTCATGCAGATAAAAAATATATCTGCGGTATAGATGAAGTCGGTAGGGGGCCGCTTGCGGGACCTGTTTACGCCGCTGCGGTAATTCTCCCTGCGGATGCTGAGATTCTTTATATAAATGATTCCAAGAAATTATCCGAAAAAAAGAGAGAAGAGCTTTATCGCGAGATTTATGATAAGGCAATATCTGTTGGAATAGGATTCAGTGATCATAACAGAATTGATGAGATAAATATTTTACAGGCAACATATGAGGCTATGGCTAAGGCTGTCAGCAATTTGTCAGTTAAACCGGATGTTCTTCTGATTGATGCTGTTCATATTCCTCAGCTCGAGGAGTATAAGCAGGAATCCATTATAAAAGGTGACGCTAAGAGTGTTTCGATTGCAGCTGCCAGCATAATTGCCAAGGTTACCAGGGATCATCTTATGGCAGAACTGGACGATAAGTATCCCGGTTATGGCTTTGCTCATAACAAGGGCTATGGAAGCGCCGACCATATAGAGGCACTTAAGAAAAACGGCCCCTGTGAGATACATAGAAGGTCTTTTATTAAGAACTTTATATAGAATTTGTATAAAAGAATAAGACACTATTTATATATAAAGAATAGGATATAATTTATGCCTTCCCCCTTTAGGGGGCGCTCAACGTCCAGGGGACGTTGGCTTAGCGCGGACCGAAGCGGAGCGAAGAAGGTGTCAGCGAAGCTGACGGATGAGGGTATTCATATACCTTAGGAAAGTGAGCCTGCATGAGTATCATTCAAAATTTGACCTCCAACAGACCTGTGGTACAGGTCGATGGACGAATTATAAAGCAGAATGCCTCAGAATCGCAGGAATCTTTGCGCTCTTTGGAGACCGGTGAGAGACTTTCCGGCAAGATTATTTCCATGACAGATGAGGGCGGTGTAAAAAATGCTCAGATAAGGCTCGGAGATGATATGGTTATATCCGCCAAGCTGCAGGATGGAATGAATCTTAGGGAGGGGCAGGTTGTTTCCTTCGAAGTTCGCGGAGTATCTAATCAGATAACTCTTACACCTCTTTATGAGAATACAGCAGTAGATCCGACTACTTTAAAGGCCCTGAATGCCGCAGGAATTGAGGTTAATCAGGATACTGTAAACATGGTTAAGAGCATGATGGAAAACGGAATGGGAATTGATAAGAATTCCCTGAATACCATGCATGACATCATAAATTCTCATCCAAATACTGATGCCTCGACTCTGGTTCAGATGAAGGCTCTCGATATTCCCATTAACGAACAAAATGTACTTCAGTTTGAAAGCTACAAAAATTATGAGCATCAGGTTGTCGAAACTATGAATTCAATTATGGATGACCTGCCTGAGGCTTATAACCAGCTTGTCCAAAATGGTGAGGGAAAAGCTGCAAATGACCTTTATGGAGGTATTTTGGATATGCTCTCAAAGGGAGCAGAGCAGATGGAACAGATGACTGTCGGCAAAGAAACAGCAGTGATTCCTGAAGGCAATATGGCTAATCCTGAGGTGGCAAATACAAATACTTCCAATACTGGCACCATAGTTATGCAGGAACAGGGCATGGAAACAGGAGAAGCTAATACTAATGCAGCAGTTGAAGCTGAAACAGTAAAAGCTGAAGCGGAGACAGGTGATACGCTTCTAAAAGCCACTGAAGCAGGTGATAATACATTGGAAAAAGTGAATCCTGAAGCAGCTGATAATTCTGAGGCAAAGATAAATCCTGAAACCGGTGAAAAAGTTGCGGTTAAGGATATGCCTGAAACTACTGAAAATGCTGTACTTAAAGGAAGTCCTGAAGCTGCAGAGGGTGCTCAGAAAGGTGCCTCCTTACATGGAGAACCTATTCAGGGACAGGCGCCAAAAGCAGAAGCACCTACAATTACACTTAGCAATAACTTTGCAAATATAATAAAGGAGCTTAATACAAATACAGGAACTGCAGGCCCCCAGATGCAAAAGCTTATAGCACAGCTCCAGTCTGATAGTCCTGCAAAGATAGATCAGACAGCTCTTCTGAAGGAACTTGCAGAAGCTTATACTTCATCAGCACATTCCTCAGAGGGTGCTGAGAAAGCCTTTACAAAGCTTTTCGGGAACAACGAATACAATAAGCTTATGAAGAGTATAATGCAGGATGAATGGCTTCTGAAACCGGATGATGTCAGTGTAAAGGAGAATGTTCAAAACCTGTATGAGCGTCTTAATGCTCAGGCAAAACAGCTCACACAGCAGCTGACTACAGCTCTTGGATCGGATAGTAAGGTTGCCCAGAGTGCGGCTAATTTACAGAATAATATAGATTTCATGAATCAGCTTAATCAGATGTTTCATTATGTCCAGCTTCCGCTTAAAATGGCTGATCAGGAAGCTCATGGCGACCTTTATGTTTACTCTAACGGTAAGCGCAAATTTGAACCCGGTGATACGGTAAGTGCCATTTTACATCTTGATATGGATAACCTCGGTCCTCTGGATGTATACGTGAAAATGAAGGATAACAACGTTAAGACAAACTTCTATGTAGCTGATGAATCTGTAATTGATCTTATCGCTGAGCATATAGATGAATTGTCGGACAGACTAAACAAACGCGGTTACAACATGGAGGCAAGAATGATGCTTCACACGGATCAGGATACAGATAGTGAGGATCCTCCGGTAGAGGCAATACTTGATGCCAAGAAAACTGCTTTTCTTTCTATGACATCTTTCGACGCAAGAGCATAAGAGGCGAATAACTGTTGTACATACACTTTCAGGTGGGGACAGAATATGGCAGAGTTAAACAAAGAAAAGGGAAAAGCTAAGGATGGTAAGCCAAAGCAGGCGATAGCTCTTGCATATGATCCCAATGAAGACGGAGCGCCCCGCGTCATAGCAAGTGGCCAGGGACTTGTGGCAGAGAAAATCATTGATGCTGCAAAGGAACAGGACATCCCGATTCATGAGGACAGCAAGCTGGCAGATACTCTTTCCAAGCTGGAAATCGGCGAGATGATTCCGCCGGAACTCTACGAGGTTGTGGCAGAAATCCTGGTATTCGTAGATGCTATGGACAAAATCCGTGCTAAAGAGAAGAACATATTAAAGTAAAACAAGAGTATTTAGATAAATATAATATAAAGCATATTTAAATAATGCCTTCCCCTTGGGGGGCGCAAATCGTCCAGGGGACGATTGTTCTGCGCGGACCGAAGCGGAGCGAAGACAGGTGTCAGCGAAGCTGACGGATGAGGGGATATTAAGAAGATGATGGTATATATTAATGAATAAGCGACAAATAGGTACCTACTACGAAAATCTCGCCTCCGAATACCTTTCTGAAAACGGCGCCAAAATAATCTGCCGAAACTTCAGAAGTAAGTCAGGTGAAATAGATATTGTAGCAAAAGATGATAAATATATTTGTTTTATAGAAGTAAAATACAGAACAGGTACACGCTTTGGGGAGGCGGAGGAAGCGGTTGATTATCGCAAACAAAGGATAATCTGCCGCGTTTCTGATTTTTACCGTAAGAGGTTTGGCATAAGTGAATATCAGCCAATAAGATACGATGTTGTTGCTATAATGGTTGACGAAACATCAATGGTTCATATAAGATGGCATAAAAATGCTTTTTCATACATTCCATCAAGATAGTGGTGACATAATTCATTTTCAGGAGGATTTAAGAAGTGCAGAACGTACTGGTTTGTGATGATGATAAGGAAATAGTTGAAGCAATCGATATATATTTGAAGCAGGAAGGCATCAATGTTTTTAAGGCATATAACGGCCTTGAGGCCCTTGAAATTGTACAGAAGAATGAAATACACGCTGCGATAATCGATATAATGATGCCGGTTATGGACGGAATTCAATGTACCATGAAAATCAGGGAGCAGAGTTCAATTCCAATCATTATTCTCTCAGCAAAGTCTGAGGATGCGGATAAGATTCTAGGACTTAATATCGGAGCGGATGATTATGTAACAAAACCCTTTAATCCGCTTGAGCTTGTTGCAAGAGTCAAATCCAACCTTCGCAGATATACTCAGCTTGGAAACGCTGATAATAAAGAGGGAGATGATGAGTTTGTTTTCCAGGCGGGAGGACTTGTGCTTAACGATAATTCCAAATCCGTTACTGTGGACGGAGAAGAGGTTAAGTTAACGAAAATTGAATATAACATTCTTATGTTCCTTCTTAAAAACAAGGGAAAGGTATTTTCAATAAATCAGATATATGAAAACATCTGGAATGAAAATGCCGTATCTGTTGATAATACCGTAGCGGTACATATCAGACATATAAGAGAAAAAATTGAGATTGATCCTAAAAATCCTAAATATCTGAAAGTTGTATGGGGCGTAGGCTACAAGATTGATACTGAGGATTGATCATGGTAGAAAAATTTTTGAAGCATAAGACAATGTCCTGGATCAGCAGATACATCTTAAGGATATTCCTGCATATATGTATAGCAATTGTATTTGCACTGATCTTATATATATATAAAGGGTCTTCCTTCATGGGCTCGGATGGTCATGTTTACAATCTTCAAAATGAAGACAGTGAATTATCTTACTCGGATTCGGGACTTTTTAATGAGATACTTAAGGACAATTTAAGAAAGGTGGTAGAGCTATCCGCCTATCAGACTCTTTTTGAAACAGATGGTGCATATGATGGCAATAAAAGCATTGATGTAACTGCTTTCATAAACAGAAACAGTGCTCTTCAGTCAGACTATATTACCGCGGTTTATCCTGTATCCAACCTTATCAAGTGGTCACAGAACGGCTTTGAGTATGAGGATGTCAATTTTACTGCCTCAGAGAGCAAGAATTATCTTTCGTCGACAACGGTTTATACACACCTTAAAAAAAATAATGTAGAAGGTGGAATGAATGCGTTCCTGAATTCACAGCTTGATAATAATACCGTTCGAACTAATGTGAAGGAAGCAGATAAGGACGGAGCAGGCTTTCATACGGTTCTGGTTCCAAGATACAAGACGGTTTACAATGAAAATATTGAGGATATAGTATCAGATTGGGATGAGTATAATGAGCTGTGTGGCAATATAACTGAGACTGCATCTACAATGGCAGCTTGTTATGAACGCTACATGGAATATGCGGATAAGTACTCTTTTTATAAAACAAATTTAAGATACTATATTACAAGAACAATTAATGCCAGAACGGAAGTGTTCACTAATGTTGACTCACTGAAGAACGGAACGAATGGCCTTAATTTGAAGGATGTTTTCAAATCCTATGGAAGATATATATATTATTGTCCCTATGATATTGAATATTCTACGAATACGCAGATTGACGAGGATACGCTAAGGCAGATTCTTGGGAATTTCCAGTATACCTATCCCGATCAGATGAAGTTCTATTTTGCTGTTGATGTTAATAAGACAGCAAATGTGGATGATTTCAAAATCGGCAAGGATGCATTCAATCGTTATATGCCTTACTATAGGCAGCTTCATATAATAATTGTATTCTTTGCGATTGTATACCTGATGGTTCTTATCCATCTTGCTATTTACGAGGGCCGAATTGAATATCACGATGGGACAGTTGGCGGAATAGAACGTATAGATATGATTCCTATCGAGCTGGTGATACTTTTTACGGCGGCAGTATTTGGGATACTTTTTGGATTATTCCAGTTTTCGGTAAATAACTATCCCTCCGTAAGCAGTAATACACTAAATATGGCGGCTTTGGCAGGTGTTCTTGCCTTTGCGGGAGATAATGCATTTGCCTATGCTTTATATAGCATCATCAGAAGAGCAAAGGCCCGATATCTCTATAAGACGTCATTGCTTAAGTATAGCGTTGAGGTAGTCCGTAAAATATTTGACAAGATGACATTGAAGCAGAATCTGTTTGTAAGGACAGTTGTGCCCTATATCTTGTCGGCTATAATTCATCTTTATCTGATACTCAGATGGAGCATAGTAGGTATTGTAATTGTTATTGTTGCTGACGTGGCAATTGCAATATATATCATAAATCTGAATAAGGATAAATTTTTAATCATTGACGCGCTTCAGAGAATAGGTAAGGGCGAGATTGATGTCAAAATAGACATAAGTAAGCTTCATGGAGCAAACACTTATATGGGTGAAGAACTTAACAAAATATCTTCATCTGTAGAAGAAGCGGTCAACCGCAGTATGAGAGATGAGAAGCTTAAGGCTGACCTGATAACAAACGTCTCACATGACATTAAGACGCCGCTCACATCAATAATTAACTATGTGGATCTTTTGAAACGTGAAAACATTGATGATCCTAAGGTTAGCGAATATATAAGAATTCTCGACAATAAGTCGCAAAGACTCCGTCAGCTGACGGATGACCTTGTTGAAGCTTCAAAGATTTCTTCGGGTAATATTACTCTGAACTTCTCAGAACTTAATTATGCTGAGTTTGTCAATCAGGTTCTCGGAGAATTTTATGAAAAGTTTGACAGCTTCGATCTGGTTCCGATATTAAAATGTGATAAGTATGATGTCTATATTCATGCGGATGCAAGGCAACTTTACAGGGTTATTGAGAATCTTCTCAATAATGTTTGCAAGTATGCGCTTCCTAACACTAGAGTTTATATGGATCTGATTGTAGTGGATTTGGATAATGACACTCATAAAGCTATTTTTTCAGTGAAAAATATTTCTAAGAACGAGCTGAACATTAAAGCCGATGAGCTGACAGAGAGATTTATCAGAGGAGATATCTCCAGAAGTACTGAAGGCTCCGGACTTGGACTGTCAATCGCCAAGAGCCTTACAACAGCCATGGGCGGAGAGTTCGAAATTATCCTTGACGGTGACCTTTTCAAAGCAAATGTCGCCTTCGAAACAGGAAAATTCAGTAACGGCAACCCTGCCTCCGAAAAAACAGACTAAAAGGCTGGACAATGTTGAAGGATAGATAATCATAAAAAACTCTGTTTAAAGGGATAGATAATCATAAAAAACTCTGTTTAAAGGGATAGATAATCATAAAAAACTCTGTTTAAAGGGATGGATAATCATAAAAAACTCTGTTTAAAGGGATAGATAATTATAAAAAACTCTGTTTAAAGGGATGGATAATCATAAAAAACTCTGTTTAAAGGGATAGATAATTATAAAAAACTCTGTTTAAAGGGATAGATAATCATAAAAAACGCCTTCCCCTTGGGGGGAAGGTGTCTGCGAAGCAGACGGATGAGGGGACTCAACCGTCTGTTTTTTATTAGTCAAACAAATCCTCAGTCTTAACACTTCTCGAATTATACTTCTTCAAAATACTATGAAGCTTCTCAGTAGGAGTAATAACATTACTTAAGGAATCATCATGATTCATGAAATCAATTATGGTCGCCATGAACTTACTCATGTCAGCTACGTGATAGTATTCTCTTTTTACAAATTCAGGATTCTGATAAATCAGGTTAGTAGTTATAAGTGCATCAAAATCGCCCTTTTCATAACCTTCATCAAAAACCTCAATACCATTGGTGAAAAGACCAAAGGTTGTGCAGATAAATACGCGCTTGGCACCCTTTTTCTTGAGCTGACGAGAGGTGTCTATCATACTGGAGCCGGAAGAAATCATATCATCAATAATGATAACGTCCTTGCCCTCAATGGAGGAACCGAGATACTCGTGAGCAACAATAGGATTTGAACCATTGACAACCTTACTGTAGTCACGTCTCTTGTAGAACATTCCTGTATCAACATTAAGAACATTTGAGAAATACACAGCTCTGTCCAAAGCACCCTCATCCGGGCTTATAACAGTGAGATGTTCCTTATCAACGGTAAGATCATCGATCTCGGAAATGAGAGCCTTCATAAACTGAGGAGAAGCCATGAAATTGTCAAAGCCGGATATAGGTGCGGCATTTGAAATTCTGGGATCGTGCGCATCAAAGGTGATGAAGTTGCTGATGCCCATTTTATAAAGCTCTGAAAACATTACAGCAGCATCAAGTGATTCGCGATTATTCTTATTGTGCTGTCTGCCTTCATAAAGAAAAGGCATGATGATATTTATTCTTCTTGCTTTACCATCGATGGCAGCGATAACTCTCTTAAGATCCTGATAGTGATCATCGGGAGAGTAGTAATTATCGTATCCGAACATTTTATAAGTCATGCTGTGATTCATGACATCCGTAAGAATGAAAACGTCCTTGCCGCGAACGGATTCACGCATCTGAGCTTTACTTTCTCCGCTCCCGAAACGCGGATTGGAGAATTTTACCCGGTAGTCATCTCTGACATAACCCTGAAAAGCGGGATCATTACCGGGAGTGTCATGTAGATCGTGTCTAAAGGATACAAGGTGTGAATTAACAAGTTCGCCAAGGTCGTGTGCGCTGTCCATTACAATGAAAGCAAGCGGTGCAACAGGCATGGATGAGTCTAACTTATGAAAATCAGGCATTTTATCTCCTAACATATATATGAATATATAGATTTTTTTACGCTACTATATTATTGTATCATATGCTAATACGTCAAGATATGGTACAATCACTATTATGAAAAACGAAGGACATTTAATAAAAAAGGTAGAACCCGGAAGCATAGCAGAGGAAATGGAGATTGCTGCCGGGGATCGTTTGCTTGCAATAAACGATACGCCAATAAAGGATATTTTCGATTATCAGTATATGGTTCAGGATGAGGAACTGACACTTCTTATACAAAAACCTGATGGCGAGGAGTGGGAGCTTGAAATCGAGAAGTATTATGACGAGGATCTGGGTATTGAGTTCGATAACGGACTTATGGATGACTACAGGTCTTGTTGTAATAAGTGCATATTTTGTTTTATAGATCAGATGCCTCCGGGAATGAGAGAGACCTTATACTTCAAGGATGACGATGCGAGACTGTCATTTCTTCAGGGTAACTATGTAACCCTTACAAACATGAGCGATGAGGATATTGACAGAATTCTTAAGTATCATCTGTCACCGATTAATGTATCTTTCCAGACAACAAATCCCGAGCTTAGATGCAAAATGCTAAATAACCGCTTTGCGGGCGAAGCACTGAAAAAGGTAGATAAGCTTTGTGCAGAGGGCAGCGGAATAGAGCTCAACGGTCAGATTGTTTTGTGTAAGGATGTTAATGACGGGGCAGAGCTTCACAGATCGCTTACGGATCTGTATAATTACAGACCGAATCTTAAGAGTGTATCCGTGGTTCCTGTTGGACTCTCCAAGTTCAGAGAGGGCCTGTATCCACTTGAGCCCTTTGAAAAAGAGGATGCACGTAAGGTTATTGAGGAGATAGAATACTGGCAGGAAAAATCCTATAAGGAATACGGAGATCATTTTGTACATGCGTCGGATGAATGGTATATGATAGCAGAGCTTCCGATTCCTGATGCGGATATCTATGATGATTACGGCCAGCTTGAAAATGGAGTCGGAATGGTAAGGCTTCTTCTCGATGAGTTTGATCAGGCACTTGAGGATGTTAAACAAAACGGGATTGAGGGAATAGATCTTGCTACTTATGAGAGCGAGGTTTCTACTGCAAGCGGTAAGCTTATTTATCCCTACATTTGTGAGATGACAGAGAAGCTTACAAAGGTAATTCCGAATCTTACGGTGCATGTCCATGAGATAACCAATAACTTTTTCGGAGAGAGAATTACTGTTACGGGACTTTTGACAGGACAGGATATAATAGAGCAGCTTCGAGGACAGAAGCTTGGAGATGCGCTGATACTTCCGCAGAATGTTCTGAGGGCAGGCGAGGATTATCTTCTGGATGATGTCAGAGTAAGTGATATCGAGCGTGAGCTTGGCACAAAGGTTCGTATTATTAAAAGTGGGGGAATGGATTTCATCAGGGGACTTATTTTTGAACAGGATGGTAATATATGAAAAGAAAAAATATAGTTGCAGTTGTTGGAAGACCTAATGTCGGAAAGAGCACACTTTTTAATGCGGTAGCCGGCAAAAATATTTCCATAGTAGAAGATACACCGGGTGTAACAAGAGACCGTATCTATCAGGATGTGGAGTGGCTTAACTATAACTTCACACTGGTTGATACCGGTGGTATTGAGCCTGATACAAATGATACAATACTTGCGCAGATGCGTGATCAGGCAGAGATAGCAATAGAGACTGCGGATGTTATTATTTTCATGTGTGATGTAAAGCAGGGACTAACAGATGCGGATTCTCAGGTGGCGGATATGCTTAGAAAGTCCAGAAAGCCTGTAGTACTTTGCGTAAATAAGGTGGACAGCTTTAAAAGAGATTCCATGGATGTTTATGAATTCTACAATCTGGGAATCGGAGAGCCTTTTCCTATAAGTGCTGCCAATAAGCAGGGAATAGGAGATCTTCTTGAGGAGGTTACCAAAAACTTCACAGCATCAGATGCTGATGAGGAAGAGGATGATTCCATCAGGGTTGCTGTTATCGGAAAACCTAATGTTGGAAAGAGTTCAATTATAAACAGACTTTGCGGCGAGAACAGACTGATCGTATCAGATGTTGCAGGTACTACCAGAGATGCGATTGATACGGAAGTTAAATATAATGGCAAGAAGTATACTTTCATTGATACAGCCGGACTTCGCAGGAAGAACAAGGTAAAGGAAAAGCTCGAGGAGTACATGATCCTCAGAACCGTAACCGCTGTTGAGCGTGCAGATGTGGCTGTTATCGTTATAAACGCGGACGAAGGTGTAACCGAGCAGGATGCGAAGATCGCAGGTATAGCCCATGACAGAGGAAAGGGCGTAATCATTGCCGTAAACAAGTGGGATCTTATTGAAAAGGACAACAAGACAGTAAATGAATTTACTAAGGACGTAAGAACCACGCTTTCATTCATGCCTTATGCTGAAATCATCTTTATATCCGCTGAGACCGGACAGAGACTTGTTAAGCTCTACGACATGATTGATGCAGTAAGCGAGAATCATGCAATGAGAGTTGCAACAGGTGTCCTTAATGAGATTATGATGCAGGCAGTTGTAATGCAGCAGCCTCCGTCAGACAAAGGCAAGATGCTTAAGCTTTATTACATTACCCAGGCTGCAGTTAAGCCCCCGACCTTTGTTATATTTGTTAATGATAAAAAGCTGATGCATTTCTCATATACAAGATATATCGAGAATCAGATTCGTGCTTCTTTCGGATTCAAGGGAACTCCCTTAAAGTTCATTATCCGTGAGAGAAACAACGACAAAACAACCAAGAAGTGATCGTATCTTATACAAAGATATAGAATAAAATAAAAGCCTTCTACAATTGTGAGAAGGGGCAATTTAAATTTAAAGCCTTCCCCTTGGGGGGGAAGGTGGCACGAAGTGCCGGATGAGGGGTGCTGAAAACAGACAGGTGGCACTTAGCGCCGGATGAGGGGTATGGAAGGAGATTTATAATGATAGCAAGACCTATATGCTTACTTATAGGCTACGCCTTCGGACTTATTCAGTCAGCAGTCATATACTGCAACATGAAAGGTGTAGACATCAGGAGTGTTGGAAGCGGTAACGCAGGAACCACAAACACTTTGAGGGCACTTGGACCAAAGGCCGGATTCACAGTACTTTTTGCCGATATGCTCAAGTGCATAGCCGCAGTAATTGTATCTTCAATCGTCTGCAGGTTTTTACTCGGAGACAGCTATGCAGATATGAAATATCTTTTGAAAATATATACTGCTGCCGGATGTGTTTTGGGACACGACTTCCCTTTTTACACGAATTTCAGGGGAGGCAAAGGAATCGCCTGCACAGCAGGATACATAGTAGCCTTTAAGCCATCATTTATATTAGGCGGACTTTTGGGATTCCTTATTCCGTTTAACATTACACATTATGTATCTCTTGGCTCACTGTGCCTGTACACTGTATTTTTTATACAACTGATTGTAGAAGGGCAGATGGGACTGCTTGGCAATATATCACAGGCTAATCTTATTGAAATATATATTATAGCTTTTGCAATGACAGCTCTTGCCTTTTATCAGCACAGAACCAATATTGGAAGACTGATCAGAGGTGAGGAAAGAAAAACCTACATCTGGAAGAAGAATAAGATAGATTAAGGAGGACAACTTGGATAGTATGGACATCGCCGTCATAGGCTCAGGAAGCTGGGGAATCGCACTTGCAAGGAGACTATGGAAAAACGGAGCAAACGTAACTATTTGGGCACGAAGCAGGGAATCTGCTGAAAAACTGAAGATTAACAGGGAAGATAAGGATAAACTTCCCGGAGTAATAATTGATGGTTCAATAAAAATTACCGACAACATGGAAGATGCGCTCAGGGATAAGGACATGATAGTAGTAACGGTCCCTTCAGTTGCCATTCGTGAAGTCTGTGAGAAAATGAAGCCTTTTCTTGCAAATGAGGATGACCGCCATCAGATAATAGTTAACTGCGCTAAGGGTATAGAATCAGACACCCTTATGCTTATGTCTGATGTAATTCTGGATGTTCTTCCTGGTAGTGACGTGGCTGTACTTTCAGGCCCATCTCATGCAGAGGAAGTCGGAAAAGACCTTCCTACAACTATCGTAGTCAGCGCATTTTCAAAGGAATCTGCAAAGGCTGTTCAGGATGCGTTTATGGCTGATACCTTCAGAGTTTACACTAGCCCGGACATGCTTGGAATTGAAATCGGAGCAGCTCTTAAAAATGTAATAGCTTTGGCTGCCGGTGTATGCGATGGACTTGGATATGGTGATAATGCCAAGGCTGCTCTTATTACGAGAGGTATAGCTGAAATGTCCAGACTTGGTGCTGCCATGGGTGGAGACTATGAAACTTTCTCCGGACTTTCGGGAATCGGCGATCTTGTTGTAACCTGTGCTTCCATGCACTCCAGAAACAGGAGGGCAGGTATTCTCATAGGACAGGGGAAAACAGTTGAAGAAGCTACCGGAGAAGTTAAGATGGTAGTTGAGGGTGTAAACAGTGCTGCAGCAGCGCTGGAACTTGCGAAGAAATATGAGGTTGAGATGCCAATAGTTGAGCAGGTCAACGAAGTACTGTTTGGTGGAAAATCGGCCAAAGATGCGGTCATGGATCTTATGAGCCGCGATAAGAAGGACGAAAATGACCTTCAGGGCTGGTAAGTAACATATTTTTTAGCATTATGAGGGGGATAAAAAATGAAGAGAAGCGGAATGGTATTAAGGAGTTTTACCTGTGCAGTATTAACTTTGACAACGATTCTGTTTACTGCATGTGGAAGCGACAGCGGCGCGGACGATCCGAACCTTGGCGTCTATGAGGCAACTACCGCAAAGATGAGCGGAATAGAGCTGAATGTAAAGGATGTATGGGAAGATGGTCTTACCATTGAGCTTAAGAAGGGCGGTAAGGCACACCTTCAAAGTGGTGACGAGGGTGGAAACTTCAAATGGAAGCTTGACGGAGAAACCTTCCATGGCGAGGGAGGCGGAGCCACCTTTGACGGCACTGTAAAGGACGGAGTAATGGTCCTTGAAGATCTTGAAGGCTCCGGAGTTACGGTTACACTTGTATGCAACGACATAGTCTCTTCTCATGCAGGAAAAGAAAAGGCCGGGACAGCCGGACAGGACGGTGAGAACTCTGTAGGCTCTTCAGGGAGCTTTGGTGACGAAAGCGCAGAGGCTGAAGAATCTGCAATTGATGAAAATTCTGATAGCGCTTCAGTCATTGAGGCAGGTAGTGATGAGGCTGTAGAGGCAAATGATTCCGACACAGTCAGCGGCTATTACGATGCAGTTGCAGCCATTGAGAATGACCAGGAGGAAGTCTGGATTGAACCCGGAGAATATCTGACAGTAAATGATGACGGCTCAGTTAGTATGTATGTTGCTGAGCAGGATCTCAGCTTTGATACAACAATTAATAATAATAAGTTCTACCTGAATGGGGACACAAAAGTAGGCGAGGTTAATGCTGATGGCAGTATTACACTTAGTCTGTCGGATACAGTAAAATATGTGTTCGCAAAGAAGGGGAGTGATAAGTGGAACGAGTGGCAGGAAGTCGTTGAAGAAACCAGTGCTTCTGCAGAGACAGCAGGTGAAGAGCAGGGCGGTTCTCTTGAACTTGTAGATAACTCCATCGAAGAAACTGTTAAGGCTGATTATGACTTTGACGAAGCCCTGAAATTGGTCGGAGATTATAACGGAATATTACTATTCGGTGAGGAAGGCCAGTTTTATGGCAAGTCATTCAATGGCATTGGAACAAATGCATTCGCACGAATAGTTATCGACGAGAAAAAGGAGCCTGTTGTATTTATCCGTTCCATAATGGGAGATTCCGCGAATTTTAAAAATATAAAAAGTGAGTTCAGGGATGACGGATGGATATCTGTTACAGGTGTAATAGGTACTGATAATGGAGACAAGGAGTGGTTTGCCATTATCAAACCTCCTGTAGGGAATGAGCCTATATGCGTTGAGGCGGTGCTTACCTCAGATTACGAGACTCCTATGTTTTCACTCTATCTAAAGCCCATCGGAGCAGAGTGGGACTACAGCTATATGGATGATTATCTTGAAAAGAATGTATTTGACAATTATGTTTATAATATGGAATTGTCAAAAGCAAAGACCATTGAGGATCAGCTTAACTATTATCAGAAATATTGGGACAAGCATAAGGGAATAGAAGGCGAGACTTATACCATGATAACTGATGATTTACCGGATGCTTCACTCCTTAATCTGTATAAATAAAACGGAAATGCATTTTTATCAGCGACCTGTAATATCATTTGCAGGCCGCTGTTTTTTGTATTAGGCGAAAAATGAAAAAAACTTTCGTGAAAATTACAGACCTCTCGAAATTAATTTCAATATTTGCTATAATGAGCGATGGTGTTAAATATTTAAAACGGAGGGAAATCAAAGGTATGAAGAAAAGATCAACAACAGCTCTTGTTACAAGAGTATTATCAATGATGCTTGCTTTTGCTATGGTAGTTATGTTTGTAAATCCTATCACAGCAGCAGCTAAGACAAAGAAAATTAAGCTTAACACTGTTTCAGATCCTAAGTTTACTGCCAGCTATGCTGAGTCAGTAGCAAAAACACTTAATAAAGGTAACTATAGAATCACAATTAAGAAAAAGGGATATGCCGGAAGAGCTTTTGCTAAGTTTACAGCTCCTGCTTCAAAGGTATATAAATTCACAGAGAAGAACTTAAGAGCCAGCAACGGCAGATATGCTAATGGCTATTTCTATATTTGCACTCCTCAGAATGAGTTTGATCCTGATAGCATCAGCCAGACAGATGTATCCACAAACAATGGAAAAACTGAGTCTGCTATGTTCTTTGCATCAAAGAAGGGTTCAAACGGATTCTATACAAAGAGATTTGGTCAGATTTACCTTAACCAGGGTCAGACAATCTATCTGTACTTCTCATCAGACGGAATTCGCGCAAAGAGCGTATCATTTGATTTTAGTATCAAATAAATAAGACTTAATTTGAATAAAAAGATTTAACACCATACAGCCGATATCGCAGGAGGGGACGATATCGGTTTTTTATTGTAGTTCACATATAAAATGCGAAAATAGATTAAAATAAAAATTCAAAAAAACTTAATTTTTTTGTAATTTTATGTTATTATAGATGACGCACGAAAAGTTTTAGGGAACTGATCTTAAGGTAAGGAGAGGGGCTTATCGTAAGGAGAGATCATGCTCTCAAGAGAGGAAAGAGGAAAAGAATATGAGAAAAGTTTTAAAAACACTCGCCGGCGTTGTTCTTGCATGTGCTATCACATTCACAGCAATGCCTCAGACAGCACTCGCTGCAGGAATCACCACAGTAAATGTAGGTCAGACTAAGAAGGTACAGTCTAAGTTTTATAAGGGTGCCAAGGCACATAAGGCTAAGGTTGTATTCAATGACAAGCAGTTTGTTGGCTCTGATCGTGGTTACAACGTATATTATGTTGATTTCACATTACAGAACACAAAGTTTTCTACAGATGAAGCTATAGGAATCCATAAGGAATGCAGAAAGAAAGGCTTAAGCTCATTCCAGAGTTATGAAATGGTTCTTACAGACAGCCAGGGTAATGACATAAGAGGTACTAAGGCACTTATTGCATCTAATCTTTCAAGCATTCAGGAGTCAGGTAGTGAGTATAAGAAGAAGGCTACTTACAGAAACGGTTATATCAGATGGCATGTAAGCGTTAACTATGCTAAGAGCGTTAACTATAAGCTTTATGTTGTATGCCCTGTTACTGCAGATGATGTTTGTGTTGGTATCGCAGGTCTTAGAAAGGGACAGCCTTCAAGCAGCAGCGTCACCAATTATACATACGGCAGATGCTCATTTAATGAGGCTGGCTTTGGCGGAAGCAAGAAGAACATTGCAGCTATCAGACTTCAGTAATATGTGGAGGATTTGAGAATTATGAACAGAGAAAAGAATACAGTTATTTCCAGAATTCTTAAGAACGTTGTTTGCCTGGTTCTTGCATTTGCTTTTGCTGTAACAGTTGTTAATCCCTTACATGTTGAGGCAAAAACAAAGAAGATTGCATTACCGACACAGGAATGGTCATCAGATAAGGCTGTAGCCGATGCAAATTGTGTAGTTATCGATAAGCCCGGAACCTATAATGTGAAGATGAAAGTTACCGGTAAGGGTTGGTATCAGGGGTATATAAAGTTTGTAGCTCCCACAACAAAGGAGTATAAGATTACAGTAAGTAACCTTAAAGCTAATGATAAGAAGTTTGCAAATGGTATAACATCTACATTAGTGCAGAATAATACTACATATCTTGGCTACACAAGAATTGAAAATAAGGGTACTGATAAGGATGGATTAAGAATTGCATCCAGAAAGATATATAAGACACCTACATCAAGAACAGGTAAAATCGGACTTGAAGCAGGCCAGGAGTTATATCTTTACAATTCTTACTTAGGAAGCAGCAAGAGTAAGAAAATGCAGTTTAAGCTTGTTATTAAGTAATCAATTTGGGATTGGTATAGAAATATACTGATCCCTTTTTATTTGAGTATACTTTTGGCTATAATTTAAAGCAGGAAATAAAGAAGAAAATACGGGGGGCAGACATGAAAAAAGTTTTTAGATCTCTTTCGGCGATTATTCTTACATCCATAATAATATTTGCAAATACTCCGGGTACTGTGAGGGCTGCCGGCTATTCTGCAGATATGCTGAATACTACTGCCAAAGAGAACGGCACATATACGATAAAGACATATTTTCCCGGTATCGGTTTTCAAAAGATGAAAGTGAGATTTGATACTGTGGAGAAAAAAGACGGAGAATATGTATATGAAGGTAAAAAGTATAAATCAAAGCAGGCCAAGGTATCAATTCATTGCTATTATCCGAAATCAACGTTAAATAAGATCAAAAAGAATATAGTAAAGATTGCTAAGGCGAGTAAGTATAAAAACAGTGCCATGAATCGTGCTTCCTTTATACTTGATGCGGAGACAGGACAATTAGGCGGTGTATATACCTGTAAGAGAATGGTTACAAGAAAACAGTTAAAGAAACTGGTACAAAGGAAAGGTAATGTAGAGGCTGAATATACCCTTAACAAGAATTGGGATGTGACATACGAACTTGAGTATCCTAAGAAAAGTGAAGGGAAAATTCTTATAGGTGTTACAGGCACCAGAAAGGAAATCGGAACGAATAATAGCAATATTGCAAAGTTTTCGAGCGGCCAGGTGCCATTTACAAGTACACCTTATTACAAGAAAAATATGAAGTCCCTTTCAATCTGGACAAAACTTTAAATCGGATAATTATATTCTTGACAATAAATTAAAAATAAGGATAATTATTACTTAAAGGCTATGAACGGAATAAGTAGTTTAATGATTCAGCCACAGAGAGCTGCCGGTTGGTGAGAGGCGCGGATATGACCATTAGATGAATACCTCCGGGAGCTGCACGGAAGAATGATATATCTAGTAAGCTGTGACGAGAACCGAGCGTTAGTCGGAAGAGTATGCGGAATATTTTCCTAGTACTTACTGAGGCATGAAGCGTGAGCTTTATGTAAATGAAGGTGGTAACACGGATTTAACCCCGTCCTTCGTAATCAAATATTGATTGCGGGGGATGGGGTTTACTAAATTAATTCATCTCTCGCGGAAAAGGAAGGTACAATATGCAGATTTATGAAGAACTTCAAAGAAGAGGACTTATCGCTCAGGTAACTGATGAAGAGCAGATAAGAGAACTGGTAAATGCGGGAAAGGCTACATTTTACATTGGCTTTGACTGCACGGCAGACAGTCTTACAGCAGGTCACTTTATGGCGCTTACACTCATGAAGAGACTTCAGCAGGCCGGAAATAAGCCTATCGCTCTTATTGGCGGTGGTACAACCATGATCGGTGATCCTTCGGGAAGAACCGATATGAGAAAGATGCTCACAAGAGAAGACATCGACCACAATGCAGAGTGCTTCAAAAAGCAGATGGAGAAATTTATTGATTTTGGTGAGGGTAAAGCTATGATGCTTAACAACGCAGACTGGCTTATGAACCTTAACTACATTGAGCTTCTTAGAGAGGTTGGCGCATGCTTTTCAGTTAATAACATGCTTCGTGCAGAGTGCTATAAGCAGCGTATGGAGAAGGGACTTTCTTTCCTTGAGTTTAACTACATGATCATGCAGTCCTATGACTTCTATTACATGTTCCAGAAGTACAACTGTAATCTTGAGTTTGGCGGAGATGATCAGTGGAGTAACATGCTTGGTGGTACTGAGCTTATCAGAAGAAAGCTTGGCAAGGATGCTCACGCAATGACAATCACTCTTCTTACAGATTCTCAGGGCAAGAAGATGGGTAAGACAGCCGGCAACGCTGTATGGCTTGATCCTAAGAAGACATCACCCTACGATTTCTACCAGTACTGGAGAAATGTGGATGATGCAGATGTTGATAAGTGTCTCAAGATGCTCACTTTCCTTCCTATCGAAGAGATCGAGGAGATGGAGAAGTGGGAGGATTCCAGAATCAACGAGAAAAAGGAAATTCTTGCATTCCAGCTTACAGAGCTTGTACATGGTGAGGAAGAAGCTAAGAAGGCTCAGGACGGAGCAAGAGCTCTCTTTGCAGGTGGCGGAGACCTTTCCAATGTTCCTGCTGTTTCTCTTAAGGAAGAGGACTTTAGAGACGGTGTTGTTGATATTCTTCAGGTTCTTGTTTCATCAGGACTTTGCCCTACAAGAAATGAGGCAAGAAGAGCTGTTCAGCAGGGCGGCGTAACCTTTGCAGATGAGAAAGTAACAGACTTCAAGACCACCTATACCAAGGATACCTTTGCAGGTGACGGAGTTATGGTTAAGAGAGGCAAAAAGGCCTTTAAGAAAGTAGTATTTTAATGGTTTTATTTTTTGATATTGACGGAACACTTTG
The DNA here is from genome assembly GCF_000424145.1 of Butyrivibrio sp. AC2005. Classification (GTDB taxonomy): domain Bacteria; phylum Bacillota; class Clostridia; order Lachnospirales; family Lachnospiraceae; genus Butyrivibrio. Next base: position 468,498 of record NZ_KE384137.1, on the reverse strand, counting down.
GAACTACAAGAACGAGATAAATGAAAAGACAATAGAGGCAATTCGCACTGCCAGGGCGCTTGGGCATAAATGCTTTATAAACACCGGCAGGGCGAGAGCCTTTGTCACTAATGAAAAGCTTCTTGGAATCGGTTTTGATGGTATTGTATCTGCATGCGGCACAATGGTCGAGTATAACGGTGAGGTAGTATATAATCGACTTATACCTTCAGATGAGGCTATAAGATCAATTGAGACCGTAAGAAAATACGGCTTCAAGCCAATCCTTGAAGGACCTAATCATTTATATCTCGAGCTTGATGATTTTCGTAGTGATATGTACGGAGAGAAGGTAATAAGAGAGATGGGAGATAAGCTCCGCGGCATTGATGAGTGCTGGGGCAACTGGGAGCTTCAAAAGATTTCCTGTGAAACTTCGGTACCTGCCTCTCAGAGAGATGCTTGCTTTGATGAACTCTCTGATCTGTACAATTACATTATTCATTCGGATAAAGTGGTTGAAATGGTTCCTAAGGGCTTTGACAAAGGTGTTGGAATCGAAAAGGTATGTGAACTTCTCGGCGAGGATATTGCCAATACCTTTGCTTTTGGAGACAGTATAAATGATAAGGAAATGCTGCTTGCAGCAGGCGTGGGTGTAGGAATGGGAGATACATACCATGATCTTACAGAGTACGCTGATTATATTACCGCATCGCTCGATGATGATGGCATTTGGAAGGCTATGAAGCATTTCGAACTGATATAAATTTTACATTTGACGCCTATCTTTAAATTTGCTATTTTATTATAGGTAAAAGGGAGTAGTTATCGTGCTTTTGCATGTAGCATTCATCCGTCAATACGGGAAGATGATTCCCCGGGTATGTTGTAATTAACGAGACTTTTACTGCATTATCTGCAGTAGAAGCCTCTTTTTTATTTGTAACTTCTTCTTTATTGCAGATTAACGTATTTTCATAAAAATATCTTAATAACGAAAGGATAAGAAAAATGAAAACTCTTGCAATTATCTTATTTGTGGCTATGTATGTCGGCCTCATAGCATTTCCGAAGAGACGTGCGTACATTGCGCTTGGCGTTGCAGCCATCTATATCGTTACGGGAATACTTCCGTATACAAAGGTATTTTCGGCAGTCGACTGGAATGTTCTGCTTATGATATTCGGAACACTGCTTCTTGTTGATTATTTTATTGAATCGAAGATGCCTAATCTTATAGCGGATCATCTTCTTGATCTGGCGCCGAATGTTATGTGGGTTACAATCTACATGTCATTGTTCTCAGGACTGATTTCGGCTTTTATCGACAATGTAGCAACACTTCTCATGGTCGCTCCCGTTGGTCTTGCCATTTGTAAAAAGCTGAAAATAAATCCTGTGCCCATGATCATTTCAATAGCTGTATCTTCAAACCTGCAGGGTGCTGCCACACTTGTCGGTGATACAACTTCGATCATGCTTGGTGCTTATGCAAAGATGGACTTTAATGATTTCTTCTGGATGAACGGAAGACTTGGAATTTTCTTTGCGGTTGAGCTTGGAGCACTTCTGACTGTTCCGATCATGATGGTTCTTTTCAGAAAAGATAAGGAACCAGTATCTGCAGAAGAGAAGACAGTAGTAAAGGATTATGTACCTACTATTATGATGGTCGCACACGTTGTACTTCTTATGGGTGCATCATTTATTCCTGATAAGCCGGAAATTACAAACGGTGTTATCTGCCTTGTCTGCTCACTTATAGGAATCGTATGGGAGTATTTTAAGGATCATGATGCAGAGCGCATAAAGAAGGTTGTTAAGAACCTGGATTATGATACTGTATTACTTCTTACCGGATTGTTTATGGTAATCGGTGGTGTGACAGAGGTTGGACTTGTAGATGATCTTGCAGGTCTCATTGTAAAAGCCGGTGGCAACAATATCTTCCTGCTGTTTACAATTGTGGTTTGGGGATCAGTGCTTATATCAGCATTTATTGATAATATCCCTTATGTTGCAACAATGCTTCCCGTACTTCAGGGAGTTACAGCATCACTTGGCATAGCTCCATATCTTCTTTACTTTGGACTTCTTTGCGGAGCAACCCTTGGTGGGAATATTACTCCCGTCGGAGCAAGCTGCAATATTGCAGGTGTGGGTATGCTGAGAAAGGAAGGCTATGAGGTCAGCTTCAGAGACTTTGCAAGAATAGGTATTCCTTTCACACTTGCAGCTGTAATAGGTGCGTATGTATTCCTGTGGGTACTCTGGAGATAATTATCAATAGAGTCCGGCTTTTCTGAAAAAGTCGGACTCTATGTTAAAAATCTGCTACTCAAGGTCGCTGCATACCATGTTTTTGCCGTTGTTTTTTGCATCGTAAAGAAGAGCGTCGACACGGTCAAGTGTGCTGGGAACGCTTTCTTCCGGCAGATGCTTTGTAATACCTACACTTATGGTAAAAGCTATTTGCGCTTCAGAGGTCTGCTTTATTTGCTTTCGGATAGTCTCTGCGAGATCATATATCTGTAAATCGGTGTATCCCGTGAGAAGAATCATGAATTCTTCTCCGCCCCAGCGTCCCGCTTCAACATTGGAGAGGGAGCATACATTATGTAAGAGATAATCCGATACCAGTTTAAGAGCTTTATCGCCCTCGATGTGTCCATACTGATCATTTATTTGTTTGAAGTTATCTATATCAAACATGATCAGGTGCCAGTCGGGGGTGTTTTTTGAATTTTCATAGGACTCGTATATGAGACGCTCTATAGCTCCACGGTTAAGAAGACCGGTAAGAGCATCGTGAGAAGCTTTATAGAGCATTTCTCCAAGCTGACTGTTCTTATCCATCAGTTCATCCGTGATTGTATTTATGAAAATAGCAAGCCTTGCAGTGATGGGCATACTTGTGTCCTGGTTCATATTTTCCAAATCCAAATCGATGACCTTTTTCGCAGCACCTTCTCTCATGGCTACAGCAACGATGGAGAGATTGTTAAGAACAGTAGTTGATCTGTATCGCATGATTTCCCCTAGTGCACTAAAACCTGTAGTCTTCATATATTTTGAGACTTCTGCGATTTCTATATTTTCTTTTCCGCCCCAAAAGAGCTTTCGCCCCATACAATTGATAATGAGTACTACCTCCGGTGCAAAATCCCTGACAAGAAGACCTGATTGCTTTGTATGTTCAATGATTCTTCGAGGGTCACCATAGGTAAGTCTGACATAACTTCCCTGCGGTACATTGGTGGACATCACAATAGAGCCGTCGGGATTTACGGATTTTGCGTGACGAATGTACTTTGTATTTTCATCCACCTGTACTTCAAAGGGAAATTCGAGTGCATCATAGAAAAAGTTTTCGTTCTTTTTTATCTGAAGATAGTGATTGTATACATCATATGCCGGCTTGCCGTCGATTTCATATACAAGCGCGCCTTCTGATTTTGTTACCTTCATCGGATAGCCGATTGCCTTCCAGCCAAACATGCGATTTGTCTGTATGTGCAATTCGGGTCCGACATAGAAGACAAAAACAGAACCATTGGAGCTGCATTCATGGTCGTTTACGAATACAATCTGTGCATTAGTGGTGTCACCAACCGCAACTCCGCCAAAAATATCAACATCCTTGGGAAGTCTGTCGAAAACCATTCCTACAGCCTCAAGGCGTTGATAATTGCAGGCTGTAAGTATTTCTATACCCTTGAGATGAGGTATGCCCATAGCGTATTCAAGCACTTCTTCGGCATCAAATTCTTCCGAGTTGGAATAAGTTGAAAAGACTTCTACCTGGGTTCCCGGATCTTCAAAAATCATCAGAGTAACAACGATGTCATCATCACGCATCTGACCGTCTAATATTTCACCCGTAGCACTGCAGCCGATAATGGGAATTCCGACTGCTTCACACAATAGAATATTCCGAATTTCATCGACCTTTTTGCATTTGTTATCCAGCTGGTAAGGAACATAAACATGAAAAATGGCAGAATTATCCCTATCCGGAATTTCTGCTGCCCATTGTTTTATGTTTTCCGTAAACGTATCTGTAAAAGCGGTCTGCTTGAATTTCATGATTGTGTCTCCTTACATAAGTAAGTAATTACGCATATATCAAGTTTATTTTACTATATAAGCGTTTATTATATTGCGTTTTTATAAAAATTTCATAGTGGGTTATATGTTTGGTAATATCTTATTTTGATAATCACCTTTTATATGCTATAATATCCAAGACTTTATGGAAAAATTTATGAAAAACATTGAAAAATTCGAGGAGTTCAAATGAAAAAACTAGTATCTATCTTATGTGCAACGACTCTTATGATGGCAACCTTAGGCGGCTGCGCAGGTAAAGAGACGCCGGCACAGACAAATAATGAAACTGTAAATGAAGAAGTTGTGCAGGAAGCATCAGAATCTGTAACAAATGAATCTGCAACTGATGAAGAAGTAAAAGAAGAAGCAGCATCTATTGAAGAAACACAGGATGAAACAGTATCTTCTGAGGAAGCATCAGAGGAATCTGACAACACAGAAGAACAAGCTCAGGATGCTGAAGTTATTGCAGAAGGAACAGAAGAGTCGGCTGATTCAGTGACAGTAAGGGTTGGTTCTCTTAAAGGATCTACAACAATGGGGCTGGTAAATCTCATGAAGGATTCAGAGAATGGTGAATCCGAGGGCAGTTATGAATTTGATATGAAAACACAGCCTGATGAGATTATGGCCGGTTTGGTTGCAGGAAATATCGATATTGCTCTTGTTCCTGCTAATATGGCATCGGTTCTTTATAATAAAACTGAGGGCGGTGTAAGCCTGGTTGATATTAACACACTTGGTGTTCTTTACTGCGTGACCGGTGACGAGACAGTAAAGAGCGTTAAGGATCTTGCAGGTAAGACAGTTATTTCAACAGGTCAGGGGGCTTCACCTGAATATGTTTTAAGATACCTTCTTGATAAGAATGGCGTAACTGACTGCAACATTGAGTTTAAATCCGAGGCAACCGAAATAGCAGCACTCCTTCAGGAGGATTCTACAAAAATCGCAGTTCTTCCCCAGCCCTTCGTTACTGTAGCAACTGCTAAGAACGATGCGCTCTCAGTAGCATTTTCTCTTACTGATGAGTGGGACGCTGTATCAGACGGGTCAAAGCTCCTTACAGGTGTGACTGTTGTAAGAAATGATTTTCTTGAGAGCAATCCTGATGCAGTAAATACCTTTATTTCCGAGCATGAGAAGAGTACAGAGAAGGCTTCATCAGATATTGAAGGTACAGCAGCTCTTGTTGCCGAATACGGCATTATTGAAAAGCCTGAGATTGCAAAGAAAGCTCTGCCCGAATGTAATATCGTCTGCATTACAGGAGATGACGCAAAGGCAGCACTTGAAGGTTACCTTCAGGTTCTCTTTGATCAGGATCCCAAGTCCGTTGGCGGTAACCTTCCCGGTGACGACTTCTATAGTTTCAACTAAAATATAAAGCCTTCCAATGGAGTAAATTGAAAGGCAAAACAATATAGCCTTCCCCTTGGGAGACGTTGGTACAGCGCGGACCGAAGCAGAGCGAAGACGGTGCCCGAAGGGCGGATGAGGGGAACCTTTGAAAAGACTTAAAAAACTCGGAATCGCACTTTGCTGGCTTTTTCTCTGGCAAATTGCATCCATACTTATTCACAATAAAATATTACTTGCAGGTCCGATAGAATCGGCAACAGCACTCATCAACATGGCAAAAACACCTGATTTTGCCACTTCTGTTGTAACATCAGTGCTGCATATCGTAGCAGGAATTATACTGGGCGGCATAATCGGAATATTACTGGGAGCATTATCAATAAAATTTAAGCTCCTTGGCGATTTTGTATCACCCATTGTTACGGTACTTAAATCAGTTCCTGTTGCAAGTTTCGTGGTACTTATACTAATATGGATAGGAAGTGATAATCTTTCTACAGTAATAGTAACGCTTGTAGTCTTTCCTATTATTTATCTTGCTACCACAGGCGGATTCTCAGCTGCGGATTCAAAGCTTCTTGAGATGGCACATGTATACAGAATGCCCATGGGAGCAAAGATAAGGTTTATATATATACCTGCACTTATACCATCATACCTTGGTGCTTTTTCAGTAGCCGTAGGCATGGGCTTTAAAAGCGGAGCAGCAGCGGAAGTAATTGGACAACCCCTTCTCACTATGGGAAACGGGCTATACAGATCCAAGATAAACCTGGATACTGCTGAGGTATTTGCCTGGACATTTACAATAGTTCTGGCTTCATGGGTTACAGAAAAGCTTTTCTTCCTTCTTATTTATATTTTAAAAAGGATTTTTATTCCTGCTTCCAAGTCAGGTGAATCCGGGAAGGAGAAGCAATGACTATAGATCTGGAAAATATATGCAAATCCTATGGTGATTTAAAGGTATTGCAGGATTTTAATCTTGAGATAGAAGAGGATCATTCATATGTGCTCACAGGGCCTTCGGGCTGTGGGAAGACAACATTGGTGAGGATTCTTCTAAGCCTTGAAGAATCCGATAGTGGCAAAGTGCATTTTATGGGTGATTATAAATATCCATACCTTAATGCGGGAGTAGTTTTTCAGGAAAACAGATTATGCGAAGCTTTTACACCTGTGCAGAATGTGGTGATGGTAAACCGTAAGAATTCTGCTAAGGTTGCCAGAGAGGAGCTATTAAGACTTCTTCCGGCTGACTGCCTTGATAAGCCGGTATCGCAGCTTTCGGGAGGCATGAAAAGACGAGTGGCAATCGTTAGGGCATGCTGTATTCCTTCTGATATGCTTATACTTGATGAGCCTTTTACAGGACTCGATAGTGAAAACAGGAATAAGGTAATTAAATATATCAGAGAAAAACAGGGCAGAAATCCATTACTTATTACGGCCCATGATACTGATGGATTGGAATTCTGCAGAAAAATTGAGCTTTAAAGGCTCTTTGAATTGTATATTTAGGCATTATGCTTTTATATAAGTAGTTATTAACAGTATTTTAGAATTGGGAGATTTCTATGGTAACAAACGACGAGGGACTGGTAAGATTTAAACACAAGATAATGGAAGAGGTTTGCCGCCTTGCCTGGAAGGGTGAACTTGACGAGGATCATAAGGACAAGCTCACATATGAGGTTGCTCCGGGTCCGAAGCCTGAGTACAGATGCTGCGTTTATAAGGAGCGCGAGATCGTACGTCAGAGAATTCGTCTTGCATGCGGACAGAGTACAACTTATAACAAGGATTCCAAGAATGTAGTTCAGGTAATCGATCCTGCTTGTGATGAATGTCCTATTTCAGCTTTTTCAGTAACTGATAATTGCCGTTTTTGTATAGGTAAGGCATGTCTAAACTCATGCAAATTTGATGCGATTCATCCCGGTGATATGAAGATGCATATCGATGCTGCAAAGTGTAAGGAATGCGGAATGTGTGCAAAGGCCTGCCCTTACGGTGCAATAGTTCATCTTGAGCGTCCCTGCCACAAGGCATGTCCTGTTGGAGCTATCACTTATGATGAGTATGGATATTGTAAGATAGATGAGGATAAGTGCATTTCATGCGGACACTGCATTCACAATTGTCCTTTTGGTGCTATCGGTTCTAAGACATACCTTGTTCAAATCATCGAGGCTATCAAAGAGGGCAAGGAAGTTATTGCTATGTGCGCTCCTGCTACAGAAGGCCAGTTTGGTGAGAACATAACAATGGCTGCTATTAAAAAAGCACTCATGAAGATTGGCTTCTCAGATATGGTTGAGGTTGGCCTTGGTGGAGATATGACTGCTGCCTATGAGTCCAAGGAATGGTCTGAGGCATATGCTGAAGGCAAGAAGATGACTACATCATGCTGCCCTGCATTTATCAATATGCTTAAGAAGCACTTCCCTGAGCAGTTCGAAAACAACATGTCTTCAACTGTATCACCTATGTGTGCTATTTCAAGATACTTAAAGGCTACACGTCCGGGATGCGTTACTGTATTTGTAGGACCTTGCATAGCTAAGAAATCAGAAGCTCAGGATCCTGAGGTTCCGGATAATGCAGATTATGTTGTAACCTATGGCGAAATCAGAGCACTTCTGAGATCCAAGGATGTTGAGTTCGAGCCTGTTGAGGATGAGTATCAGGAGTCTTCAATCTGGGGTAAGCGCTTTGCTACAAGCGGTGGTGTTGCAAATGCAGTTATCGAATGTATGCAGGAGAGAGGCGAGGATATCGGAGACCTCAAGCTTCACCGTGCAGCAGGTGGAATAGAGTGTAAGAAAGCACTGACACTCCTTAAGATGGGCAAATTCCCTGATGACTTTATCGAGGGTATGGTATGTCCCGGTGGTTGTGTTGGCGGTCCTTCCAAGCATAAGACCGAGACAGAAATCACCAAGGCAAGAGCAAGCCTTCTTGCTAAAGCAGATGGAAGAAAGGTTCTTGAAAACCTCAAGAATTATCCTATGGATAAGTTCTCTATGCACAGAGATGGAAAGAAAATAGATCTTCCGGACTGATAAAAATATTTTGTCTGTACTGATAAAAATTATCATAGCGGCCGACGGGTTCATAATTAATGAATCTGTCGGCTGTTTTTTATATATTTTATCCTCGAGTTTATAAAACTTTGATAATATTTTATCTATTCTTGAGTAATTTTATACTTTGGGTATATAATTTTTTGGCATAATTAATGCAGACATTAAAAAATGTCAATTTGATCAAAGTTGCAATAACCGTTTCTGGTTAATCTATTCATAATTTAGGAGGAATTAAAATGTACGGTTTTGGAGAAATGATTTCCAAGCTCAAAGCAAGTCCGAAGACAATTGTATTTACAGAGGGAGAGGATCCCAGAATTCTTGAGGCTTCATCAAGACTTCTCGCAGGCAATTTTTTAAAGCCTATACTTCTTGGTAACCCTGATGTTATTAACAAGGTTGCAGAGGATGAAGGCTATAACATCAGAGGGGCTATTATCATAGACCCTACAAACTATGAAGATTTTGATGCTATGGTTGATGAATTCGTAGAGCTTCGTAAGAGTAAGGGTATGACTCCCGAGAAGGCAAGAGAGACTCTTTCACATTCAAACTATTTTGGAACAATGCTTGTTAAGATGAAGAAAGCTGACTGCCTCCTTGGTGGTGCTACATATTCTACAGCAGACACAGTTCGCCCTGCGCTTCAGATTATTAAGACTAAGCCCGGCAATACTGTAGTTTCTTCATGCTTCATCCTGGTTCGTCCTTCAGCTACAGGGGACAATGAAGTAATAGCAATGGGTGACTGTGCTATTAACATCGATCCTACAGAGGATGAGCTTGTAGAGATCTGTGGTGAGACAGTAGAATGCGCTAAGGCTTTTGGCGTTGATCCTAAGGTTGCATTCCTTTCATTCTCAACAAAGGGTTCCGCAAAGAGTCCTTCCGTAACAAAGATGCAGAATGCAACTAAGAAGGCACAGGAGAAGTATCCTGAGCTTCCTATCGATGGTGAGCTTCAGTTTGATGCTGCTGTATCTCCTAAGGTAGCAAGAGTTAAGACTCCTGATTCACCGGTTGCAGGCCACGCAAATACCTTCATTTTCCCTAACATCGATGCAGGTAATCTTGGTTATAAGATTGCACAGCGCATGGGCAATTTTGAAGCATATGGTCCTATCCTTCTTGGACTTAACGCTCAGATTAATGACCTTTCCAGAGGCTGCAACGCTATCGAGGTTTATTCGATGGCTATCATTACTGCTAGTCTTGCATAATTATGATAAGCACCCTCATCCGGCACTACGTGCCACCTTCTCCCTGGAAGGGAGAAGGCATATAATTTAAGCGTTCCCCCTTCCAGGGAGAAGGCATATAATTTAATCCTTCCCCTTTCCAGGGAGAAGGCATATAATTTAA
>NZ_KE384137.1:0-458483 GCF_000424145.1 Butyrivibrio sp. AC2005 | reverse complement strand
TTCCAGGGAGAAGGCATATAATTTAAGCCTTCCCCCCCCTTCCAGGGAGAAGACATATAATTTAAGCCTTCCCCCTTTTAGGGGGAAGGTGCCCGTAGGGCGGATGAGGGTTTACAGGAGATACATGGAATACAGAGATTACATGGTGAGGGCCACTGCTGCAGATGCGCAGATCAGAGCCTTCGCAATTACTTCAAGGAATCTGGTTGAAGAGGCCAGAAAAATTCACGATCTTAGCCCTATATGCAGTGCCGCTCTTGGGAGACTAATGAGCGGCGCTCTTATGATGGGTGATATGTTAAAAAATGAAAAGGATGCCCTTACTATTACAATTGAGGGTGACGGACCAATTGGCGGACTCCTTGTTACTGTTAACAACAGAGGGCAGGTAAAGGGGTATGTCAGGAATAACGCCGTTGCACTCCCCAATAATGAAGGCGGACATCTCAATGTAGGCGGCGCTGTAGGAAATGGAACACTTACTGTCACCAGAGACCTTGGTCTTAAGGATCCTTATGTCGGAACAATTCAGCTCCTTTCAGGTGAGATAGCTGATGATCTTACATGCTATTTTGCTGAGTCTGAGCAGATTCCTTCATCTGTGGGACTTGGAGTTCTTGTGAAAAATGATTTCTCCATTATGGAGGCAGGCGGCTTTATTGTTCAGCTGATGCCCGGTGCTTCTGAAGAAACTATCAGCAGACTTGAAGGTAACATTCAGGGAATGAAATCTGTCACAGACATTCTTAGAGAGGGAAAGACACCTGAAGAACTTCTTGCCATGGTACTTGATGGCTTTGATTATGAGATTACCACCAACATGCCTGTTGAATTCCACTGTGGATGCGACAGAGACAGAGTGGAGAGAGCACTTATACTACTTGGAAAAAAAGAGCTTGAAGATCTGGCATCCGATGAAAAAGACATTGAAATCAAATGTCACTTCTGCGGAAAGGCCTACAGCTTCAGCCCGGATGATATTAAAGGAATGATTTCTAAAGCAAAATAAAAAACAGTGCCCCGGCATATATATTCAGGCCAAACCGATTCTGTGTTTTTTTGAAATGAGGTTTGTGAGTGTACATAGACAGTGCCCCGGCATATATATTCAGGCCAAACCGATTCTGTGTTTTTTTGAAATGAGGTTTGTGAGTGTACATAGACAGTGCCCCCGGCATATATATTCAGGCCAAACCGATTCTGCATATTTTTGCAACGAGGTTTGGAAATAAATATATAGCCGGGGGGCGCGTCCTTTAAACAAGAATAAGCTCAAGTATTTTGGCGATAAGTTCATTTTTTGTGGTGGTTTCTTCACCTTTTGCGAAAAGTGTCCCAACCGTCTTTCTGATCATGGCGGGAAAATCTGATAATTCTGAATTGAAATGTATCCCAATCCCCACAATTACATATTGGATTTCTTCGGTGTCGAATTCATAGCTTGCTTCTGATAGGATTCCGCATATCTTTTTATCGCCCAGATAAATGTCATTTGTTTCTGAAATGGTGGGAGATAAGTCTGTAAGCATCTTTATAGCCTTACAAACAGATTGCGCACAAAATGACGTTATTTGTTTATAATCCTCAACAGGAAAATGATCCGGTCTTAACACGATGCTCATGTAAATTCCGCCTTTTGGAGAGGCGAATACATGTCTCTTTTTTCCTATTCCGCCTGTTTGCTCTGAGGCGATGATAACAGTGCCGTGGGGGGCATCAAAGGAAGCTTCGCTCTTCGCGGTTTTATTAGTGGATTCAAGGGAATTATAGACTGATATAAGATCTGAATTTATCGAAGCTGGCAAATATTTTTTGATTTCTGATAAGGAGATTTTGTCAGCTTTTCCTGATAAAGAATAACCCCTGCGGGATGCAGCTTCTATTTGGAAACCGTCTCTTCGCAGGGATTCTATGGCTTTCCAGACACTGTTCCTTGAAATGCCAAGCTCCGCTGCTATGGTTTCTCCGGATGAGAATTTACCACTGTTTTCTTCGAGATAGCTAAGCACTTTACTTTTTGTGTCCGGCATATTTTTAGTCCTTTATCAATTTAATATTGGCAGTAGGCGCCTCTTGAGTTCGGGACCGAGGATGGCAACTATGATTATCTTAAGGATTGCGGTAGGGATAAATGGCAGTACACAGGCTGTAAGACCAGCCATAAAGGTGTTTCCTGAAGCAATCATAAACCATATGGTTCCAAACACATAGTTTATTGTAGCACCAATTAAAAGACAAAGCACGAGGGTAATGTAATATAATGCTTTACCTGTGCTTTTTTTATTACAAAGCTTAAGCCCAAGTTCATCACCGATACCTGCTGTTAGGGAGAGTATGGGAAATGAAATAAGAAAACCGCCTGTTAATCCAAGGAGAATTCCTATTCCACCTTTAAAACCTGAAAATACGGGAATGCCGATTGCTCCGATAAGCAGGTAAAGAAGTGTTGAATAGGTGCCTCTTTTTTTACCGATTACGATACCGGCAAGAGGAATAATAAGCGTCTGCAAGGTCATTGGAACACCTGCGGGCATTGGAATTGACAGCTGTGATAATACGCATATTATTGCGGTAAAAACAGCAATAAAGCATAGATCCTTTACTGAAGAAGCCTGTTTGGTTTCGAGTACTTCTGCGCTGGTATTACTAATTTCTTCATTCATTTTTGAATCCTTCTTTCATGAAATATTGTCACCTAAAATGAAACAATAATGGGTGACGAATATAGAATAGAATGAATTGTATATAATGTCAACTACAATTATAAGGTTAGGGTGACAATGCTGCTATACAATATATAGTAAAAGGATAAAGCTAAATACAAGATAATGCATTTTAAGCATGATTACTGCCTTTTTAATTAAAATGAATTTAAATATACAATCAATTTGAGTAAAATAGACTGAAAATAGTGACAATATATCGTGAATAGAAATGTATTCAAAAAAATATATAAATTCAGCTAAAATGTATTGACATTTATATGGCGTGCTGATATTATCAATATTACCAACAGACGAGCAGATAAACACTCAGTAGTAGCAAAGGTAGCGAGTGCTTTACCGGAGTAAGAACAGAGATTTATCTGTTTTGAGAATAGGGGTGAGATGCGGCGGCGTGTGCTTCACCAATTCGATCCAGCTATTCCTTATTTTTCTAACGAATCAATAGGACTACATAGTCGGTGAGTAATTTGGATACCGGTAGTCGAAAAAGATCATGATGCGCAGCATGATTTTGGATGAGGATTCGTTTAAAATAAAAAACAGAAAAGGAGAACAAGTCCATTGGAAATTCAGAACTAAAGGGCACTGATCAAATGATCGGTGCCCACTTTTTTTATGTATTTTTATCTAATCCAATTTACACTTCTGACAATTCTTTTAAAAAATCATGTTGCATTGCCCATATTTTTGGTGTATATTACGAAACTATGAAACCCAAAATGAAGAGTTTCTACTATTAATATCACAGAGGGGCATTTTTAATGGCTAGTAAAAAGAAGAACTTACTTATTGTTGAGTCACCCACAAAGGTGAAGGCAATTAAGAAATTCCTTGGTTCAGGATATGAGGTTGCTGCAAGTAACGGACATGTGCGCGATCTTCCGAGAAGCCAGATGGGAATTGATGTTGAACATGATTTTGAACCGAAGTATATCACCATCAGAGGTAAGGGCGATGTGCTTGCGGCTTTGAGAAAGGCAGCTAAGAATGCTGACCATATTTATCTCGCGACTGACCCTGACCGCGAGGGCGAAGCTATATCCTGGCATCTTATGACAGCATTAAAGCTTGAGAATGCCAAGGATCGTTTTTCAAGAGTTACTTTTAATGAGATTACACAGTCTGCTGTAAAGGAAGCTATGAAGCATCCAAGAGACATCGACATGAATCTTGTTGATGCTCAGCAGGCCAGACGTGTTCTTGACAGAATGGTTGGTTATCAGATATCACCACTTCTGTGGGAGAAGATTAAGAGAGGACTCAGTGCAGGACGTGTTCAGTCTGTTGCACTTAGGATTATCTGTGACAGGGAGGATGAGATTAACTCCTTTATCCCTCAGGAATATTGGTCACTTGATGCTACCCTTAAGGTTAAGGGTGAGAAAAAACCTATCGTAGCACATTATTATGGAAAAGACGGTAAGAAAGCTGAGATAGCTTCAAAGGCTGAACTAGATGAGATATTAAAGGATCTTAAGGGTAAAAAGTTTAAGATTACTGAGATTAAGAAGGGTGAACGTACAAAGAAGGCTCCGCTTCCCTTTACAACCTCGACACTTCAGCAGGAAGCTTCTAAAGCGCTGAATTTCTCTACTCAGAAGACAATGAGAACAGCGCAGCAGCTCTATGAAGGAATTGATATGGGCAAGGCCGGAACAGTCGGACTTATCACATACCTTCGTACTGATTCCACCAGAATATCAGATGAAGCACAGGCTTTGGCTGCAAAATACATTTCTGATGCATTCGGTGATGAGTATCTTGCTGAGAAGACTCAGAGCGGAAAAGCAGGTGCCAAGATTCAGGATGCTCACGAAGCAATACGACCTACTGATGTAAACAACACACCCGTTGCAGTTAAGGAATTTCTTAGCCGTGATCAGTTCAGACTATATCAGCTCATTTGGCGCAGATTTATGGCCAGCAGAATGGCAGCTGCCAAATATGAGACCACTTCAGTAAAAATTGATGCAGGCGAACACAGATTTACAGTTTCTGCATCCAGAACAGTTTTCGATGGTTTCATGAATGTTTATACTGACGAAGAAGATCAGATTGAGAAAAATACACTTGCAAAGAGAATTGATGAGAATTCTGAATTAGAACTCCAGGAGTTTGAGGAGAAGCAGCACTTTACACAGCCTGCACCTCATTATACAGAAGCTTCACTGGTTCATGATCTTGAGGCACTTGGTATTGGAAGACCCAGTACATATGCACCTACAATTACAACAATTCTTGCAAGACATTATATAACCAAGGAAAATAAGAACCTCTACGTTACAGAGCTCGGAGAAGCTGTTAACAGGATGATGAACGAGGCCTTCCCTCAAATCGTTGATGTCAGCTTTACTTCCAATATGGAGACACTTCTTGACGGTGTTGCCGAGGGTGACGTGAAGTGGAAGACAATAGTTGAGAATTTTTATCCTGACCTTGCAGATGCAGTTGAGAAGGCTCAGAAGGAAATCGAAAAGGTTGAGATTCAGGATGAGGCAACGGATGTTGTCTGCGAGAACTGCGGACGCAACATGGTTATCAAGTACGGCCCTCACGGTAAGTTCCTTGCATGTCCCGGATTCCCGGAGTGCAAGAACACCAAGCCTTATTATGAAAAGACCGGAGTTTCCTGCCCTAAGTGCGGTAAGGATATTGTTCTTAAAAGAACAAGAAAGGGCCGTCTGTACTATGGATGTATCGACAATCCTGACTGCGATTTCATGGTATGGCAGAAGCCTGCAAAGAAAGCATGCCCCAAGTGCGGTGGACTCATGCTTATAAAGAACAATAAACTCGTATGTAACGATCCTGAATGCGGCCACGTAGAGGACCGTTCCAAAGACGACGAGGAGTGATTATAGCTCTGCTGAAGAGCGCGAATCAGCCTTCAGATATATGCATTATAATTAAATATGAATTTAAAATTGTAACGAGTTGAATTAACAGCCCGTAGGTATGTATATGCAATTTCAAGCGATTATAGCTCTGCTAATGAGCGAGAAATTGCATATATATATCTACGGGCGTTCTTATATCTATAGGGGCGTTCTTATATTTTTGGATTTGTACATTATATTCATTAAATTTTAATAAAAATAGGCACAAATACCTTTGATGTATTGTATATTTTGTGTTACAATCGCATTAGTTGTAGTAGATTTATGTAAATTTGTTAACGTTTTCAGATAAAAGGAGAATTTTTTCATGAGTAGCGTACAGCTTTTGGACAAAACCAGAAAAATTGGGAAACTTCTACACAACAGTAATTCAGGTAAGGTAGTGTTTAACGATATTTGCTCGGTTTTGTGTGAAATCCTTAATTCAAACATGCTTGTAATAAGCAGAAAAGGTAAGGTTCTCGGTATAGGTGAGGCCAAGGCTGTAGACTCACTGGGCGAGATGCTTGTTGATGATGTCGGAAGCTTTATCGACCCGATGCTCAACGAAAGATTACTGACAGTTTTGTCCACAAAGGAAAATGTAAATCTCGAGACGCTTGGATTTGAAGATGTTGACATGAGAAGATATCAGGCAATTATCACACCCATAGAGATTGCCGGAGAGAGACTTGGAACGCTTTTTATATATAAGTGTGATGAACCCTATGACATCGATGATATAATCCTCTGCGAATATGGCACAACAGTTGTAGGTCTTGAGATGCTCAGGGCAGTTAATGAAGAGAGTGCTGAAGAAAGTAGAAAGCTAGCTGTTGTAAAGTCGGCTATCGGAACTCTTTCCTTCTCAGAGATGGAAGCTATCATTCATATATTTGATGAACTTAATGGAATGGAAGGTGTTCTTGTTGCAAGCAAGATTGCCGACAGAGTGGGTATTACAAGAAGCGTTATTGTAAACGCACTTAGAAAATTTGAGAGCGCTGGCGTTATTGAGTCGAGATCCTCAGGTATGAAGGGAACATACATCAAGGTTTTAAATGATGTAGTTTTTGATGAAATTAAAAAACTTAAGTCTCAGATGTAATGAGGATTGGCTTATTATCCGAAATAAATTACAGGACGGATGCTGATGAAGGGATTTATCTGGTCAGGATAAATCCCTTTTGCTATATAATAACAATTTCTAGTATAACTTGCGGCTTAAAAACACAATATAAAGTGTGTTTTTACTTCAAATCACTTGTAATTTGATAAATTTCATTTTAATATGTAAATAAGGGTTAAAAGGTTTAATAGGATTACCCGCTTCGTCACAAACGGAGGAGACAATATGATCAATAGTGATGCGTTTGATTACATTAATGTACTTGATAAGACAGCTGATGCTTCATGGATCAGGAATGAGGTTTTGTCCAATAACCTTGCAAATGTCAACACACCCGGCTACAAGAGGCAGGATGTGGCATTTGAGAGGGAGCTTGAGCGAGCCCTTGGTGATTCAAGGTACAAGACCATGGATGCCAAGGTTTCGGAACTTAAGATAAACAGACTTAAGGCGAGACCATACACCGATTATTCGAATTTTTCATATAGAATGGATGGCAATAACGTGGACATCGATACTGAGAACGTTACTCTGGCAGCTAACCAGATTAAGTATCAGGGCGTTATGCTTGGAATACAGTCTGAATTTACCAATCTTCAGAGTGTGATGAAAGGGTAAGGGGGTGTAGCCTATGATCAGTACAGGTAATATTTTTGATTCCTTTAATATCAACTCCTCGGGAATGACTGCTGAGCGCTTTCGCATGGATATTATTTCCCAGAACATTGCCAATGCTAACACTACCCGCGATGCAACAGGCGATGTTTATACGAGAAAAGTTGTAACCTTTTCTGAAAAGGGAACCCAGACACCTTTTTCCAAGATTTTGAATGAGAGACTTGATCACTACAGTGGACGTGGCGTTAAGGTGTCATCAATTAAGGACGACACCTGGACGGATTACAAGATGGTTTATGATCCGTCACATCCGGATGCTGATGAATTTGGCTATGTTACTTATCCTAACGTTGATATAGTAACGGAGATGACTAACCTCATTGATGCCCAGAGAGGCTATGAAGCCAATGCTACAGCTTTTTCATCCAGCAAGTATCTGATGACACAGGGGCTTTCCATAGCTAGGGGCTAATAGTGTAAAAAGTTATTTGCAGCTTCGGGGAACTGCATAGGAGGGGTAAATGGCAGATATTGATATCAGTCAGATCAGAAATGTACATTCAACTGCGATAAGAAATGCCGAGAAGGCCAATTCCAAAGTTACCAATCCTCTTGGGGACAGATTTGGTAATGATGGTTCCTTTACGAATATTTTTAACAGAGCGGTTGAAAATATAAATACAACAAATGCTTATTTGTCAGATGCCGAGAACGAAGAAATCAAGTGGTCTCTCGGTGAGACAGATAATACTCACGACCTTGCAATAGCACTGCAGAAGGCTGAGACAGCGCTGCAGTACACTGTTGCGGTCCGCGACAAAATGCTTTCTGCATACAAAGAAATAATGCAGATGCAGATTTAGTTTTAAGATTGTTATCCTTTCAAAGTCTTCCTAAGGGGGAAGAACAAAATATAAAGCCTTCCCCTAGGGGGCGCACGACGTCCGGGGGACGTCGGCTTTGCGCGGACCGAAGCGGAGCGTAGACAGGTGGCACGAAGTGCCGGATGAGGGGATAACAACGTAGTTCCAGGGAGGAGAGGAGTATGAGAGAACGTCTTTTGGGACTCAGGGATCGCATCCTTGAGTGGTGGAATCGTTTTACAATCAGACAGAAGACGCTTATAGGTGCCGGAGTTGCCGCATTAGTATTCACGGCAGTTATTCTGGTAACTGTATTTAATCAGCCTCAATATGTAACAGTAGCGACTGTTGAGACTATGAAAGAATCTCAGCAGGTTATTGAGCTTTTTGATGAAAATGGTATAAAGTACAGAAAATCGGATGATAATCTTAGATTTGAGGTTCTGAAATCGGATGAGAGCAGTGCCTCTCTTTTGCTTGGAACAAACTATATCCAGCCTGATACCTATACTATTGATAATGTAGTTGATGGCGGATTTTCAACAACCGAATCTGATAAGCAGAAAAAATATGTAGAATACAAGGAAAAGAAGCTGGCATCTGATTTTGCAGAGTATTTTGATGCTATTGAGAGCGCCAGAGTAGAACTTCACATACCTACTAATGACGGAACACTTTTATCAAAAAATGAGGAATCCTCTGCCAGTGTTTTCTTAAGACTTAGTGATCCGGAAGCTTTTACAGAGGATAATGCAACCTTCCTTGCCAAGGCAACTGCCATGGCTCTTGGTAACAACACTACCGAGAAGATCATTATCATGGATACCAACGGCAATCTGTTGTTTTCAGGTTCTGAGGATAATTCTGCATCAGGACTTGCAAGTACACAGCTTAATGCCAAGACCAAGGCCGAACAGCAGGTCAGAAGTGAAGTAATAAGAGTTCTTAAGGGCACAAAGCTCTATAATGACATTGAAGTTGCAAGTAACCTTATTTTGGATTTTTCCACAGAAAAGGTGACCGAGCATACATACACACCTGCTGATGGTCAGACTCAGGGTGTACTTAGTCATGAAGATAACTACAGTGCTCAGAATGTAAACGGAACAAGTGGAATTCCGGGTACTGATACCAACAATGATGATGAGACTTCATATATGCTTCAGGATAATGAAAATTCATCATCTACAATAGAGGAAGAGTCCAAGGATTATCTTCCTAATGAGAAAATTACGACACGTGATACACCTTCAGGTAAGGTCAATTATGATGAGTCGACAATCTCTGTAACTGCAACCACTTATGTCATCTACAATGAGGATAACTATAACCCTGATGACCATGACGGAATGACCTGGAAGGAATTCAAGGAAAATACCGGCGTTACACAGACAGAGGTCGCAGAGGATACAATCAATATCGTTGCCAAGGCAACCGGTATTTCAGCGGCCAATATTTCAATGACCGCCTATACTCAGCCTGAATTTTTTGATGCTGAGCCTAAGGGTATTACCTTTGCAGATGTACTTCAGGTAATCCTTATTCTCCTGATTTTGGGACTTCTTGCATTTGTTATCTGGAGGAGTATCAGAACCAGAAGAGAGGAGATTGAGATTGAGGAAGCTGAAGAGGAAGTGCTTCCTGAGGAACTCTCTGTTGAGGAACTTCTTGAATCACAGCCTGAGGAATTATTTGAGGATGAGGAAGAGGGTCTTGCTGACATTACCATGGAGGAGAGCAGTGAGACTATGAAGCTTATAGAGAAATTTATAGAAGATAATCCGGAAGCTGCTGCGATACTTCTTCGTAACTGGCTAAAGGAGGACTACGAACTATAATCGGTTTTGACCGGTAAAATCACACGGAGGGGAGAATTGCCATGGCTATTGACGGCGAAGAATTTGATGATGACGAACTGGATGGCGCACCTGGAGGTGGAGCACTTCCACCCGGGAATTTTGATCCTGCGCTTACTGCGAACCTTTCGGGAACCCAGAAGGCAGCCATACTGTTGATTGCCTTGGGACCTGAAAAATCATCAGCTATTTTTAAACATCTAAAAGAGGATGAAATTGAGGAACTTACTCTTGAAATCGCAAACACGAGAAGTATTACACCACAGATCAAGGAAGCGGTTATAGAGGAGTTTTACGGAATATGCCTTGCCCAGCAGTATATTGCTGAGGGTGGTATTAACTATGCAAAGGAACTTCTGGAGAAGGCACTTGGTGAAGATAAGGCTATGGATGTTATCAGTAAGCTGACTGCATCCCTGCAGGTTAAGCCCTTCGAGTTTATTCGTAAGGCGGATCCTTCACAGCTGCTTACCTTCATCCAGGATGAGCACCCGCAGACTATTGCTCTTGTTATGTCCTACATGTCTTCGGCTCAGAGCGCTATGATACTTGGTGCGCTACCGCCTGAGAGACAGGCAGACGTTGCCAAGCGTATCGCTACAATGGACAGAACAAGTCCCGATACCATTAAGGAAGTTGAACGAGTACTTGAATCAAAGCTTTCATCACTTGTTAACCAGGATTACACGGTTGTCGGTGGTGTAGATGCTGTTGTAGAAATCCTTAATGCAGTTGACCGTGCGACAGAGAAGCATATCATGGAGACCTTGGAAATTGAGCAGCCTGAGCTTGCTGATGAGATTCGTAAGAAGATGTTCGTCTTCGAGGATATCCTTCTTCTGGACGACCGTGCAATTCAGCGTGTGCTGCGTGACGTTGATAACGCTGACCTTGGTCTTGCATGTAAGGGATCGACCGAGCAGGTACAGACAGCTATCTTCAACAACCTGTCCAAGCGTCTTGCTCAGATGATCAAGGAGGATATGGACTTCATGGGACCTGTTCGTATGAAGGATGTTGAGGAAGCACAGCAGAAGATTGTTAATGTTATCCGTAAGCTGGAGGATGCCGGCGAGATTGTAATCTCAAGAGGCGGAGGTGATGACCTGGTTGTCTAATCAATCTAATTTGCTCAAGTTCGGTTGGTATCAGGTTGATGAAAATGATAAGCATATAATAGATAACAACGAGCTTGCTGAAAGAAAAATTGAAAAATACCAGGCTGAGGAAGCCAAAAGAAGGGAGGCATTGGAGAAAGGTGAACCAGTGCCTGCTTTTGGTGGCTTTGAAGAGGGTCTTGGCTTTGAACAGATAAATGCCTATGAAGATGGACAGAATATAATTGGCAATACCAATTTCGGCGATCCCGGGGAACTTGGAGAATTTCAGGAGGGCTTTCCCGGTGATGGCGATGCCTATGGCATGGGCTACGATAATGGAGAGGGAGTATTTGGAGCGAGCACTTATGGGAAAAGCTCCTATGAAGAAGGGGATGTTGACGGCTTTAATGAAGGTCAGCCCACAATGAATCCGGATTACCAGGGAGATGGCTTCGATGGTCAAGGCATGCAGATGGCTGAAGAAGATATGAACCTTGGCATGGAGATTACTGATGAAATTGCTTCTGTACAGGAGGAACCACCACAGATTAATCTCGAGGAGATACAGGCTCAGATTGATGAGCAGATCAGAATGGCTGAGGAAGAAGCCAAACAGATAGTTGACGATGCGAATTCTCAGGCTGAACAGATTAAAAATCAGGCTGAACAGATTAAAAATCAGGCAATGGAAGAAGGCAGATCTGCAGGCTATGAAGAAGGCTATAATCAGGCTATTCAGAAAGCAACTGCGGAAATCGAGCAGATGAGAGCTGAAGCGGAAGCTGAGATTACCCGAGAAAGAGAAAAGCAGCAGGCAGATTTCCAGCAGCTTGTTGCCAGCATAGAGCCTGATATGGTTGATACTCTGACTCAGATTTACGAGCATGTTTTCAACGTGGAGTTCAGGGAAAATAAGGATATTGTCTTACATCTTATAAAAACAACACTTGGTAAGATGGAGAACGGAACAAATGTGATTCTCCATATTTCATCCGATGATTATGATGTTGTAACGGATGAGAAGGCAACTCTTGAAGAGGCTATGGCTTCACCTAATTCGACACTTGAAATCATCGAGGATCCGCTTTTGAAGGAAAATGAATGTATCATAGAGTCGGATGGCGGAGTGTTTGACTGTTCACTGGGAGTTGAGCTTTCCGAGGTTGCAAGAAAGCTTAAACTTCTGGCTTTTGATAGGGATAAGCGCTGATGGCAAATGGGATTATTGATTATTCAAAATATAAAAAGATTGCTAACAACATGTTCTACAGGGTTCGGGGTAAGGTTGTAAATGTAGTAGGCCTTACCATTGAATCTGCGGGACCTGAAGCAAAAATGGGCGATATCTGCTATATCTATTCCAAAAAGAAGGATGGCGAAAGCACTGCCAGACCTTCCGGCCGTGGAACTATGGCAGAGGTTGTCGGTTTTAAGGATAATCATGTGCTTCTTATGCCTTATGAGAACATAAGTGGAATAGGAAGCGGAAGTATTGTTGAAAATACTGATTCACCGCTTCGTGTTAATGTTGGTGAGGGACTTCTTGGGAAGACACTTGATGGCCTTGGAAGGATTGACGGAACCAACTATGGAAAAGGTGTGCAGCTTGAAAACGGAATAGCATATTCGGTTGAAAATCAGCCTCCGGATCCTATGACCAGAGATCCGATTTCCGATGTTCTTTCTCTTGGAGTTAAGGCTGTTGATGGCTTATTAACTGTAGGAAAAGGACAGCGTATCGGAATTTTTGCAGGATCAGGTGTTGGTAAATCCACACTCATGGGTATGTTTGCGAGAAATACCAATGCGGATATAAATGTCATCGCTCTTATAGGAGAGCGTGGCAGGGAGGTTCGCGAATTCATAGAACGTGACCTGGGTCCTGAGGGTATGGCCAGATCCATAGTTGTGGTTGCGACCTCTGACAAGCCTGCTCTTGAGCGACTTAAAGCTGCAAAGACTGCAACATCAATTGCTGAATATTTTCGTGATAAGGGAAAAGATGTCCTTCTGATGATGGACTCCCTGACACGTTTTTCTATGGCTCAAAGAGAGATTGGACTTGCGAGTGGAGAACCTCCCGTATCAAGAGGATATCCGCCAAGCGTTTATGCTGAGATGCCAAAACTCCTTGAAAGAGCAGGTAAATCAAGAAAGGGTTCCATCACAGGCCTGTATACGGTACTTGTAGATGGTGACGATTTTAATGAACCTATTACTGATACCGCCAGAGGTATCCTTGACGGACATATAGTACTTAACAGAAAGCTTGCACAGAAAAATCACTATCCCGCTATAGACGTACTGGCGAGCATATCAAGATGTATGAGTGCTATCGCATCGCCTGAACAGAAGAAGGCAGCCGGTAAGCTCAAGAACGTACTGGCGACCTATTCAGACGCAGAGGATTTGATCAACATAGGAGCATACAAAGCGGGCGCCAATAAGACCATCGATTACGCAGTATCAAAAATCGATGCCGTCAACGAATTTCTTATGCAGGAAACAGATGAGAAATTCACCTACGAAGAGGTGTGCGCTCAGCTGCAGAATATGTTCAAGGACTAGAAGTTTTTATTTTATATGGAAAAGAGAAGTGAAAATCTTTCCAAAATAGAGGATGTGACATATATTTAAAGCCTTCCCCCTTGGGGGGCGCTCAACGTCCGGGGGACGTTGGTTTAGCGCGGACCGAAGCGGAGCGAAGACAGGTGTCAGCGAAGCTGACGGATGAGGGGCTATGGCAAGATTTAACTACAGGCTCCAGGGCGTCCTTGACCTCCGCCTACAACAGGAGGAGCAGGTCAAAATGGAATTCGCCCACGCCTCCAAAGAATTAAATGACCAGATAGACATCCTGAATGGCTATATAAATACCCGCAATGAGTTTATCCGGGAAGGATATGAACTTAGAAGCGAGAGCATAATGAATGTCCAGAAGATAATGGATAACAACTATTACCAGAGACAGATGGATGTAATAATCCAGGATCAGGAAGTAAAAGTTGAATCTTACAGGGCAAAGTTTGAAGTTGCCAGAATGAAACTGACAAAAGCCGTTCAGGAGCGAAAAATGCAGGAACGACTGAAAGAAAAAGCCTTTGAGCAATTTATGGAGGAAGAAAAAGAGGCTGAGGCTAAAGAAGTAGATGAAAGGACCAGCTTCACGTATACACAGCGTGCAAGAGAGGAACAATAATGGCAGAAAAAGAAGCTAAGGAAAAAACTGAATCTACCCCCCTCCCTAAACCGATTGATCCCGAAAAAGAGGCCAGAAAGAAGATAAAAGAGGACAGAAAAGCACTGCGGGCAGAGCTTAAAGAGCAGAAAAAGCAAGCTAAGCTCCGTGAAGCAGAACTGGCAGAGCAGGCAGCTGAGCTTAATGGCGATGATGGCGGCGGACTGGCTACTCTTGTTGTTACTTTTATCATTATTGCTATTTGGCTTGTTATAATGGGAGTACTGATAAAGCTTGATGTTGGTGGCTTTGGCTCCAATGTTCTTGCACCGATTATCGGTGATATACCGGGAATACAGAGACTTCTTCCAGAAGGGAGCTACGTTCCCGTTGAACAAAAGAAATATGAGGAACAGCAGCAACAAAATGCTGTTAATCCCATTGATGAACAGCTTGCAAGCAGTCTTGATGAGGCTAATCTTTATATAAAGAGGCTTGAAAATGAGCTGAGAAAGGAAATGGAAGAAAATTCAACGCTTCAGGCAGAAAATGAGAAGCTTAAGACGGAAGTCGAAAGATTGCAGCCATTTGAGGAAGAACAGGCCAAGCTGGAACAGCAGAAGGAAGATTTTTATAAAAATGTCGTGTACGCAGATAATGCTCCTTCAGCTGAAGAGTTTAAAAAGTATTATGAGATGATTGAACCTGACGTGGCAGCTCAGATTTATGCTCAGATTATTCAGGGCGAAGCTGATGATCTTGAACTTGAACAATACGTAAAGGCTTATTCATCCATGAAGGCCAAGGAAGCTGCTGCAATATTTGATGCTATGATAGAGAATGACACCGGAGATGCTGTACGACTTATCTCCAGAATTCTTGGCAAGATGAGTGCCGAGAGCCGTGGCGCTATTCTTGATAAGATGACAGAAGAGTATGCCGGCAGAGTTACTGACTATATGGAACCTTCCACTCACAAGGCTACGGTTTCTGGGGTGAATAATTAAAGACTTCCCCTTGGGGGGCGCACGACGTCCGGGAGACGTCGGTTTTGCGCGGACCGAAGCGGAGCGTAGAAAGGTGGCGCTAAACGCCGGATGAGGGGTTTATAAATTTTTAAGATTTTTCGGCCATGTGGGTTAATTATTTCTCCACATGGCCGATATAATTTGTGTAGAACTATGGGTGTACCATACCCATACATAAAAGAGAAAGGAGGGAAAGGATTTGATTACTAACGCGATTCCGGGTATTAACAACTTAGATTTCTTTGCTAATACCGTGCAGTCAAAAGGAATTGCTGCAACAAAAGAGCAGACTACTGATTTTCAGAAAGCCCTTACTAATGCAAACACTCAGAAGCAAACCGCATCAGTGTCCTTAAGTGTATCCAAAACGCTTACCACAACCGGAGCGCTAAATGATACAAACGCAGCTGCATCCTACACTAAAACAAAGGATGTCCAAGCTGTACAAAAAACAGATGATGGCAAAGTGACCGAAGTAACAACTGACAAAGCAGCTACAACAGAAAATGTCACAAATGAAAAAGTTTCTGAGAAAAAGGCAAATACGGGCGAAGCAGTAAATGAAAACGCAGAAACTGCCGACATCACGGAAGAAACACAGGAAGTACAGGAAGCTGTTGTACTGATAAATGTTAATCCTGATGGCGAAGCCGCAGTAGAAGAAGTGGTCGATGAAGGCCTTTCTGAACTGGAACAGGCATTACTTGAAAGCAGCAGAGACCTCATGCAGCAGCTTGCAGATTCCATGGGCGTAGATATCGAAGATATTGAGAATGCCATGGAAACACTTGGGCTTACAAACGTAGCAATACTTGATCCTACTAACCTGACTCAGATAGTAGCTCAGATAACAGGTGCCGATGATGTAATGGCGATTGTCACCAATGCTGATGTATATCTGAACGTTCAGAACATGCAGGATGCGGTAGATACTACAAGACACAACCTCATGGAGGAATTTAATCTCACAGAGGAAGGACTCAGCTCAGCACTTGAGAATTTTAATGAGGAGCTTGAGCAGAGAGCAGCAGCAAGCATTGCAAGACCGGAGGAGAATCCTGTAGTTGTTGAACATGTTGAGGTTAACGAACAGGCAGCTTTTTCATCCGAAGCAGCAAGACTTGATCTTAACGGAGAAGGAACGGTAAAAGAAGTTTCAACACAATCTGATTTGTACACTGAAGCGGGGACTGAGGTACAGACTGGAATACATACTGAATTAAGGATTGAAGAAGAACCTCAGACACAGCCGGAAAACAATAATGTTGAAATTGAAGAACCTGAATTCCAGTTTGAGGTAAAACCTCAGGAACAGCCTAAGGAAGAAAAGCACGAAGAACAGCCACAGCAGGAAAACACAGAGGGCTCTCAGTACAATCATCTGATGAATCAGATATCATCATCTCTTTCAGAGGTAGTGGAGGAACCTGAAAGCTATGGGCAGATGGCAAAGGCGAATACACAGGATATCATGGATCAGATTACAGAGTACATCAAGATGAATGTTAAGCCTGAAAGTACAACAATGGAAATGCAGCTCCATCCCGCAAGCCTCGGCAATGTAAATGTAATCATTGAAGCAGCCAAGGATGGAAACATCGTTGCGAAATTCCTTACACAGAATGAGGATGTAAGGGCAGCAATCGAGAGCCAGCTCCAGCAGCTTCAGGAAAAACTCAACGAACAGGGCGTTAAGGTAACTGCTGTTGAGGTAACCGTGAATACAGGAGCTTTTGACCAGGCCCTTAACGACAGTCAGAGTCAGAAGGAAGAAGACCAGGAAGCACAGGATTCCATCAGAAAGCCTATGAGAAGAATCAGACTTGAAGACCTCTCTGTAGACGCACTTGAAGAGATAGATGAGGAGGACAGGCTCACGGCTGAAATGATGGCAATTAACGGCAATTCAGTAGATTTCTCGGCTTGATACGGAGGTAACTTTTTATGAGCGTAAATGCAGTTGTTGAAAACGGTAAAATTCTTGATACCAAAGCTCAGGCCGAGGAGGCTAAAAAGAACGCGGCCGCAGCCAATCAGGGATATGACAAGAATGCTTTCATGAATATTCTGTGTGCTCAAATGAAATACCAGGATCCTTTGGAGCCAACATCAAATACCGAGTACATCAACCAGTACGCTACATTCACACAGGTTGAGCAGCTATCCAACATGGCAGAGGCCTTCTCAATGTCGAGAGCATCTGACCTCGTAGGAAAAACTGTTATCGTAAGTGATGAGAATGGCGGACAGGTTCAGGGAAAAGTTGACTATGTAACCTATAAGAGTGGCGAGGCTTATCTGAATATTGATGGTAAGGACTACAAGATGGAAGATGTTAGCTCCGTAGCTGACAGCCACTTTGTAGAAATCCATGATCAGGCAGATGATCTTGCCGAACTCATGGATAAGTTCCCTGCATATGAGAACATGGTATTTACAGATGCCCAGAAGGTATACGAGGCTTATAATTTCTACCAGAGTATGGATGCTGATGCTATAGCACTTGTAGACCAGAAGGATATCGATAAACTTGAAAAGTACTATGCCAGAGCACAAGAGCTGGTTCAGGAAGCAGCTAAGAATCAGGAGGAGTACGAGGCAAGCAAAAAAGTTAATGATGAGGAAAAGGCAGCAAGAATTACTGAAGATTTAGATGCTGATGAAGGAACAGACTCGGAAGCAGCAACGGCTGAAGAGTAACTTGGATAACCAAAGATAAGCCATTATTTATAAAATTTCTAAAAAAATGCGAATAGGTCTTATGTTTATGAGACCTTTGCCGAAATATAAATCGGCAGAGCAATTAATGGCTCACTAATTTGTTTAAAGAAAGGAGTAAGCCGTGAGAATTGACAATAACGGATTCCTTTCAATTGAACAGGTTCAGAACCAGTACCTTGGTCAGAACGAGAAGATAAGAGAAAAAGTCGGTGTTCAGAATTCTGATTTCGGCAAAATTCTCTCTCAGATCGAAAACAAAAATGAAGGCGTTAAGTTTTCAAAACACGCTTCAAACAGACTAAGTGACCGCAACATTGAGCTTACACAGGATCAGATGAACCGCCTGAACAACGCAAGAAATCAGGCCAATGAGAAAGGAATAAACGAATCTCTCATCCTTGTTGATCAGCTAGCCTTCATCGTAAACGTTAAGACAAGCACAGTAGTAACCGCGATGGATAGTCAGGAAACTGGCAGTAACATTTTTACCAATATAGACGGAGCGGTAATCGCATAAGTTCTATAGGAAGAGCAGAATGAACAGAATAAATTGACCGGACCGAGGGTGGCGCTTCCACCCGCAAGCCAGCCGGCAGTGGCTGGTGTCTAAGGAGGTCACGAATTCCCGACCGCCAGAAGGAATTCAAATTTTTGTTTCCTATTCTTTTCATTCCCAATCGGAAAATAGAATATGTGTGCCGTCCCCCATCAAATTAGGAGGACATGCCTTATGATGAGATCACTTTTTTCTGGTGTAGCAGGACTTAAGACCCACCAGGTCAAGATGGATGTTATAGGTAACAACATCGCCAACGTTAACACCACATCCTTCAAGTCACAGTCTATCACCTTCAGTGATTTGATGTATCAGACTTCGCAGCGTGCATCCAGAGCTACCGAGACAACCGGTGGTACCAATGCCCGCCAGGTTGGTCTTGGTGCTAAATCAGGCGCGATTGCAACTGCAATCACACAGCAGGGCGCAACGGAAACCACAAACAATCCGTTCGATATGCGAATTACCGGCGATGCTTTCTTCGTAGTAAATAACGGTAACCAGACAATGTTTACAAGAGATGGTTCCTTCTACGTAGACGGTGCAGGAAATCTCGCAATGCAGTCAACAGGTTACTTCGTATACGGCTGGACAGCAGCAGAAGATCCGGAGACAGGTGCTATTACAGTAAATACAAATGGCGGTATTGGAAAGCTTCAGATCATGACACCTGAGAACATGACCTATCCTCCGGAAGGAACAACAGAAGCAGTTGTAAGCGGCAACATTGACGCACATGATACTAACATTACAAGTGATAACGGAAAAACTGTATCTCTCGAGTTCTATGACAATCTTGGATATCTTTACACAGCAAAATTTGCAGTCCGCGATGTTGATGATACTGAACATGCATATACAATGACATTGGAAGATATTCTCGATTCAAAGGGAAATACAATCGGTGCAGATAAGCTGGCAAGAGTAATCTTTACAGATGATCCTAACTATTCAGAAGAGACTTACAAAGTACGTGATCCCTGGTTGAAAGAAATAACAACAGTTAAATACTCTGCAGTAGTTGGAGCACAGTATACAACCTTCAAGAATGCTGCAGGTGCAACAGCGTACAGCAAAGTACCTACGACAGGTATTGTGTCATCTTTAACTGAAAGTTTTCCGTCATTACTTGCGGAAGTATATGGAGAAAAAGCAGCTTCTCCTACAGATACAGATTACTATGAAATTGATTCTGATGGAAGGATAACTTTCTATCCGGTGACAAATGGTAACCCGGAATCAGGTACACTTGCACCATATTATGTATCAGGACCAACAGATACAATTATTACTTACAATAAGCCAGAAGGTGGCAATGCAATTGTAGTTCCGAAAACAGGGGATTGGGACTCTCTTGATGCGGATAAAAAAGATGCTTTAGCAAGGATGTTTGGCTTTGATCAAGATGACATTCAGGATATGGTTGATCAGAACAAGGAACCCTCATATACTATTTCAAATGATGGGGTTAGTAAAATTACTTTTACCCCATATGATGTACAAACAAAATATGCAACAGATTTAGATATAGTAATATCTCCAGTAGGAAATAGTAAGGCCAAGATAACTACTGCGGATGGAGAAACTTACACAGTAACAAAAAAAGATGCGCTTGTTTCAAGTCTTAGTGCGGCTGAAAAAAGAGCTTTGGGAATTACCACTTCCAACGCTTCTGCAACATATACGATAAATACGGATGCTCCAACATCGGTAACTGTAAAAGTACCAATATCTAGTGAACAGCAACCTTATGAGAATGAAAATAAATATGCGGTGGATGCAAAGAGTGCTGCACAGGGAAAGATATCATTTATTAATTTAAAAACTAACAAAGCTACTGTCATGGAACTCTCAGGAACAACAAATTCTTTAAGCGCTTCTATGAAGAATATTTTGGAAGAAGTATATGGATTTGTTCCAACATCTGATGATGTTACGTATACTTTAGCAGATGATGGAAGTACAGTTACTGTAGGAACAAGAAATACAGCAACTTTTGATGGACCTTTTGATATAGATACAGCAACAAGAGAAGTAGATTTGGATATTTCTTATACTCTAACAGAAACAACAGCAACATATACCAATAATATTGATGACTCAACAATATATGAGAATATTCCCAGAAACGGATATGTTTCAGAAATTTACGATGCAACACTTACAAAAGACTTTTTCTCAGATGTATATAACTACAACCCTGATCCCGGAGCTACTAACTATGAGAACTTGACTTATCATATTCTGGAAGATGGCACACTACAGGTTGTAAACAACTCAATCAGCATGAATTACAATGAGAAAACCGGTGCCATTGAAAATCCTACAGAAAAGATTCCGCTTCGTTTTGTAAAAGAGAGCCTTATTGAAAACGGTGTGGATCTTATGGGTGGCTTTACAAATGTAAATATGGATCTTTCAACAACAACCAACTATAACACAATGGCAACCTCCACAATCGGAGCAGTAAAGGGTGATAAGCAGAGCCTTAAGACCGGACGTGCAGTCGGCGAGATGAACGGTGTCACAGTAAGTAAGGACGGAACAATCTACGCAACCTATTCAAACGGCCAGACCAAGCTTCTTGGACAGATCGCAACAGCAGAATTTGCTAACGCATCAGGTCTTGAGAAGAATGGTGACAACCTCTACACACAGACACTTAACTCTGGCGAAGCTACAATTCAGGATGTAACAACAGACGGTGGCTACATCACAACAGGTGTTCTGGAAATGTCAAACGTAGACCTTTCAAGCGAGTTCACCAGCATGATCACCACTCAGCGTGGATTCCAGGCTAACAGCCGAATCATCACAGTTTCAGATACACTCCTTGAGGAGCTTACAAATCTGAAGAGATAAAAGTAATCGCTTAGCGAGGTATTTTCGAGCTTAGCGTACTACTTTGTTCTGGCGAAGGCTCTAGCCTGAGAGCAGAACTTCATATTAGATGTATCGCACTTATCGAGGGGGAGAAGTGCAGAGTACATATAAAGGGCGCTCATCCGAGCGCCCTTGTGAATTATATGAAAATGTTTTAGCATTTATAAAGGACCATATTTTGATTTATATTTAGCAAGTTCTGCGTCTTTTTCAGCAATGGCGGAATTCTGATCAGCAATAGTAGAATCCCTTTCAGCAATAGCAGAATCCTTCTCTGCAATAATAGCATCTTTTTCTGCTATGATGACAGCAGCCTTAGCATTTGTTTCCTCTATAGCGTCCTGGCGAACATTTTGTAAATGGAGTTCTTCATTATACTCAAATATGCTCATTTCCTGTACCTCCGCACGATGCTTCATGAGAAAGTTTACTAATATTCCTTCGGCAATACATTCATCGATTGCCTTTTCTACAGCATTCTCAATTAACATAATCTTAGCATATGCTCTGATTTTTGTAACGAAGATAGATCATCATAGAATCAGCTGTGAAAGATTAGTAAGTAGTAAAATCACAGCTATAGAAGGCAAAAACTACGATATATTTGGTGAAAATTATATTGCATAAGGTCCTCTCGTACAGAGAGTGCCGCATTGGAAGCAGAATTACTTGCGCGAATTTCTTTTTTGCGCAAGTAGCCACAAAGAATAGCTGGAACAGCAATATTGAAATAAATATTCAGTAATACCACAATAGATATGAAATAAAATTACAAAAACAATTTCCCCTCATCCTTAAATCCACTTCAAATATCTAAAATTCAAATAAACAAACCCGAAAAATTCTTTAAAGTAAAAATCATACATCCAATTCGCACAAAAGCTTCCAAAACTATTTTAAACAATAACGAGATGTTGTATAATTGAAAATGAAGTATGTACAAGATATAGCATGTAAAATTATTTCAAAATTATTCTAAATTATTGAAATAAAAATACAACCTCAATATTTTTGCGGAATTTTGTGCATCAAAATAATGAAAAACCATGATAAAATTGTCTTAATAAGCTAGGGTAGTGTAATTTTTGTTAAAACAGGCATCTTAGTATTGCAATTTTATTTCAACAACAAAAATGTCGGGGGATGAATCGTGATAGAAATCACCAGAATGGATGGCCGGATGATTCTGGTCAATGAGAATCTTATAGAGACAGTAGAGTCCACTCCCGATACGGTTGTTATCATGGCGAACGGGCGCAAGTTTATAGTGCAGGAGTCACTTCCTGAGGTCATGAAGAGATGCAATGAGAGATGGGATCTGCAGACGGGCGGACCATTAGTGTCTACAAGTGAGAGCGTTATTAAGAGCAGAGTTCAGGATGCTGTTCATAATATCGGATATAAGTAGGCACTTGATTCTATATGGCATTTTGATTTTTTGATGAAGGGGGAAAACTAAGTGGATATAGCGTCATTACTTGGTGTTGTACTTTGTTTCATTTTCATGATTCTTAGTATCGTATTTGGTGCCGGTATCACCGGTGTTAAATACTTCGTGGACGCGCCTTCTGCGATGATTACATTCGGTGGAGCGTTCATGGCCGTGCTGGCGTCCAGGACCATGCCAAGCTTCATCAGCGGACTTAAATCCTACACACTCATTTTTAAGATGCCGGCTGATGATACCAAGGCTGTTATCAAGCAGATTATTGACCTTTCCAACACAGCCCGTAAAGAAGGACTCCTGGCACTTGAAGAAGCGGCCAGCAATATCGAGGATGCTTTCATGAAGAAGGGCGTCGGACTTATAGTGGACGGTACTGAGCCCGAACTTGTTAAAGCTATTTTAGAGGCTGAGATTGATGCTATGTCCGAGAGACATAAAGAGAACTATACCTTCTTTGCAGATGTTGCAGGTATGGGACCTTCCTGGGGAATGATCGGAACACTGCTTGGACTGGTTCTTATGCTACAGAACATGTCAGATCCGTCTTCAATCGGACCGTCCATGGCCGTTGCCCTGATCACTACGTTCTATGGTTCGGTTCTTGCTAACTGGTTCTGCTATCCCGCTGAGAATAAGCTTAAGGCAAGGGATAATGCAGAGTACACTATGAAGAGTATTATTATTGAGGGACTGCTTTCAATTCAGGCCGGGGAGAACCCCAGAGTTACTGAGGAGAAGCTTAAATCGTTCCTGTCACCTGCTAACAGAGCTGCATACGAAGCTGAGAATGGTTCCGGTGATGGCGGTGGAGGAGAGTAATGGCAAAAAAACCAGAGGAAATAAAACCGGGTTTGCCTGCCTGGCAGGGAACATTCGGTGATCTTATGAATCTGCTCCTGTGCTTCTTCGTTTTGCTTTTCTCAATGGCAACCATGGATGCTCAGAAGTTCGAGGAGGTAGCTGCATCATTCAGTTCAGCCTTTGGTATTTTTCAGGGTGGTGAGGCAGCACTTGGTCAGGGAGCACTTGTTGGAGATGGTATTTCACAGCTTAATCAGCTGTCCAACTATATTATATCGATGGGTATTTCACAGTCCGGATCACAGAATGAGGATGTGACTGATTCGGAGGGAGAGAATGCCAGTGAGAACGGCGGTGCCGGAATAAACGATGACGGCGATAGTGCAGGCGTTATGCAGGGCGAGGGCGGTGAAACCACTGGCTCTGAAGGCGATACATCAGGAACCGGATCAGAGGGAGATGCTTCCCAGCAGGGACTTGAGAGTGATGCTGATAACAAGGGAGCTAATGCTGAGGATACTCAGGAAGCCGCTGAGGCTGAGCAGCTCAAGGCTTCAGAGGCACTTGCAGCTGAGGTTAAGGAATCTCTCGATGTAATGGAGGTATCTGATAAGATTGATGTCAATTTTACAAGTCAGTTTGTTCAGTTGACATTGCAGGGCTCCATTTTGTTTGACACCGGTGATGCCACATTAAAACCGGGAGCAGATGCTATTTTGAATAAAGTAGGAAAAGTTCTTGAGAGATATGCCGGTGGTACCATAGAGATTGAGGGACATACAGATAATGTTCCCATGCACAGAACCTACGGCAAGATAACCAACAATGACGAGCTTAGTGATGCCAGAGCACTTTCGGTATTTTACTATTTTGTTAATAATACTTCGCTTGATCCGGCTAAGATGAAACATTCCGGAAGAGGTGAGTATGAGCCTATAGCTGATAATTCCACAATTGAGGGACGTTCCAGGAACAGACGAGTTGAGATTAGAATATACAATCCACTTAGTCCAATGTATTGATGAGGGAGAGAACAAATGAAAAAAAACCTGCTTGCAATTATCATTTTGGCTTTACTTTTAGTTAATACAGGTATGACAGGCTTTATGATGCTGACGGTTATGACGACCAATAATCAGGCAGTTGCACTTATCGGTGACGTTGCCGCAGCTTTGCAGATAGAAGCTAACGGTGGAGAAAATGGTCAGGGCTTTTCCGGATCTGCTACCGGCGAGGTTGATATTGCTAATGTAGCATCCTACTCCATACCGGACATGACTATCACTCTTAAAGAGGATGGAAGTGGAAAAGCGCATTATATGCTTACAACAATTGTTCTTTCGATGGATAAGTCAAATGAGGCTTACACCACATATTGGACTGAAGAGGGTATTGCAACCTATCAGGATATGATTAAGTCCAAGATTACTACTGTTATCGGCGCATATACACTTGATGAGATAAGAGCTCATGAGGATGAAGCCAAGGCTACACTGCTGGAGCAGATACAGGAACTGTTTAAATCCGGCTTCATCTATGATGTAAGCTTTTCCGGAACAGTGTATCAGTAATATATTTTGTTTTGATTTTGGGGAGTATGAAAAAGAGTTTGTTATGAAAGTACTTTGTTACTGTAAAAGTGAGGTGATCTACGCTTGAGTGAAGTATTATCACAGAATGAGATAGATAATCTACTCGCGGCTCTAAATACCGGTGAACTCGACGTGGATCAGATGTCCGCTGCGGACGAGAAGAAAGTCAAGGATTACGACTTTAAGAGACCGGCCAAGTTCTCTAAGGAACATTTGAGAACCCTGGAGATGATCTATGAACATTATGGAAGACTGTTATCTACGACACTTCCGCTTTATCTTAGAAAAAACGTACAGGTTTCGGTTGCTAACTCCGAGACTGTAACATATTCGGAGTTTAGTAATGCTCTTAGTAACCCTGTTATTTTGGGAATAATAAATTTCCTACCACTGCAGGGAACCATTATTTTAGAGCTGCAGGCTAATATCGGATTTGCCTTTATAGACAGAATGCTTGGCGGTGAAGGCGTAGGACTTGATAAGACCAGGCCTTTCACGGATATTGAGATGCCTCTTATAGAAAAGCTCATAACCATTTGCATGCAGCTTATGGTTGAACCGTGGGAGAACGTACTGGCAATAAATCCTATTATGGAGAGGATTGAGACAAATCCACAGTTTGCGCAGGTTATTTCCCCTACGGATATGATTGCGATTGTAACACTTAACATTAAAATAGGTGAGGTCGAGGGACTTATGAATATCTGTCTTCCTTACTTTACATTGGAGAGTGTTATGGATAAGTTGAATACCAAGTTCTGGTTTTCAACAATGCAGAAGCATGATGACGATACATACGGTGAACACCTAGAGTCTTTGGTAAGACATGTTGATGTTCCGGTAAAAGCAATTTTAGGAAGATGTAATGTATCAGTAAGTGATTTTGTTCAGCTCCAGAGGGGCGATATTATAAGACTTGATAATCAGGTAAACAGCGAGCTTCAGGTATATGTTGGTGATATTTATAAATTCACGGCACTTCCCGGAACCGCAAAAGATAAGTATGCCGTCAGAATAACGTCGGTAATTAGAGAGGAGGAAGAGTAGCAGCATGGATGGAATGCTTTCACAGGAAGAAATTAATGCACTGCTCGCCGGTATGGATTCAGGAGGTGGTGATGCCGGTGGCGGAGACGCTCCAGCTGCTGATGCAGGAGGAGATGCTCCTGCAGCTCCTTCAGGCGGCAGCGGGTTTGTTGCTGGTGAGATTGACGAGAGTCTTCTGAATGATGAGGAAAAGGACGCGATAGGTGAAGTTGCCAATATCAGTATGGGATCTTCAGCTACAACGCTTTATTCACTTGTTAATCAGAAGGTTAATATCACTACGCCTCAGGTTGAGCTGGCTAACTGGAATACAGTTCTTAACAATTATGAGAAACCCTGCGTATTTATTCAGATTAAATACACAGTAGGTCTTGAGGGTACTAATATCCTCATTTTGAAAGAACGCGATGTTATGGTCATCACTGACCTTATGATGGGTGGTGATGGAACAAATACAGAGGGAGAAGTCGGGGAACTTCAGCTTTCTGCTATTTCAGAGGCTATGAACCAGATGATGGGTGCTGCAGCTACCTCTCTTTCGACCATGATTGGTCAGAAGGTAGATATCAGCCCTCCGGAAGCAACATTGCTTGATATGATTGACGACGATCCCAGTGAGATTTCCGAATTCCTGACAGGAACCTTCTGCCGTGTAACCTTCAAGCTGCAGATTGGTGATCTTGTGGATTCTACGTTGATGCAGTTGTATCCTATAGATTTTGCAAAGAGCCTTAAGGATACCATAAGCACGGAATCTCCTGCAGAAGAGGCAGCACCTGCACCTGCTCCTGCACCGGCAGCTCCTGATATGGGTATGGGAATGCCTGCTCCTGATCCTTCAGCTGCGGCAGGAATGCCCGGAATGGATCCTTCAATGATGCAGGGAATGCCGCAAATGGGAATGCCTCAGATGGGTATGCCTATGATGCCCATGGGTATGCCTATGATGCAGCCTCAGATGATGGGTGCAAATGTTCAGCCTGCCCAGTTCCAGAGCTTTGCAGGTGGCAATCCGATGATGGCTGCCGGAGAGAACATCGGACTTATCAAGGATGTGCCTCTTGAAGTAACTGTTGAACTTGGAAGAACGGCTAAGGCAATTTCAGATATTCTTGATTTTGCACCCGGAACTATCATAGAACTTGAAAAAGTCGCAGGTGAACCGGTTGATGTTCTTGTTAACGGTAAGTTTGTGGCAAAGGGAGAAGTTGTAGTCATTGAAGAAAGTTTCGGTGTTCGTGTTACCGAAATTGTCCAGTAATTTCAGTAATAATCGGAAGGTCGCTAAAAAATGAATGTTTCATCGGTAGCGCAACTATTTACTGTACTTGTTTTATTTATTCTGGTCCTGGTTGCGACCTATTATGTGACTAAGTGGATTGCCAAATATCAAAAGGGATCCACTTTCACTGCAAATATGGAGATAATGGAAACATGCAGACTTTCCTCTACCAAGTATTTGCAGATAGTAAGAGTAGTTAATAAATATATGGTGATAGCCGTGTGTAAGGATACGGTTACAGTACTTACAGAGCTGTCGGAGGATGAATATGAACCACCTGTTCTGAAATCCTCCGATCCTGTAGATTTTAGTAAAGAATTTGAGAAAGTCTTAGAGAAATTTAAGAAGAAGTAAGGTATGAAAAAATTTTGGGGAGTAAAAGATTTAAAGCCATTATTTAAGATGGGCATTTCGTTGTTATGCCTTTCTTTTATTATGGCTTTTTGTATTTTTAACAGCGGAGCAGTAACAGTTTCTGCGTCAACATCCTATGTTGATGATACTCATCCTACGGATCCGACTGTAGACAGGGAAACCAATCTGACCGGAACGGATGGAGAGAGAACGAACCTCACTGAACCCGGATCTGCTAAGGATGCTGATGACCTCCAGGAGCTTAATATTGCCAATACGGTAACTGTCACCTATGACAATGGTAACGGTACAATAAATGGTGCATTGAGAATTCTTATAACATTAACGCTTATTGCATTGGCGCCGCTTCTTCTTATTATGATGACCTGTTTTACCAGAATCATCATAGTTCTGCATTTCACTAGAGCTGCATTGGCAACCCAGACATCGCCTCCTAATCAGGTGCTTATGGGACTTGCTCTTTTCCTGACATTTTTTATTATGCAGCCTACTATCAAGGAGATAAACGAAACTGCTATCCAGCCCTTTGATAAGGGGGAGATAGAACAGCAGGAATTCTTTGATACAGCCATGATTCCCATAAGAAATTTCATGTATGGACAGACACAGACCAAGGACGTTCGTCTTTTCATGGAAATTGATGAGCTGGAGTGGGATGGTGAGCTTGATAGTATTCCGAATGCAGTTCTGATTCCCAGCTTCCTTATAAGCGAGCTAAGAACAGCCTTTATAATTGGCTTTTTGATTTATATTCCGTTTATTGTAATCGATATGGTCGTCGCGTCGGTACTTATGAGTATGGGTATGATGATGCTACCGCCTACGACTATTTCGATGCCGTTTAAGATTCTACTGTTTGTACTTGCGGATGGCTGGAATCTGGTAATCGGTAGTCTGGTTAAGACGTTCTATTAACATGAGGGGCAAGAAGGAGGAGAATATGACAGTTGACAATATTACTGCAATCATGGCCAGCGCCTTGTTCATGGTAATAAAAATAGCGATACCGGTTTTGCTTGTTTCGCTCATAGTTGGTCTTTCTGTTTCAATATTTCAGACCGTAACCTCTATTCAGGATCAGACACTTACCTTTGTCCCTAAAATTCTGGTTACATTCCTGACACTTATTATACTTGGAAACTGGATGCTAACTGAGCTTTCAGGCTTCGTGGTAAAAATGTGGTCAGACTTCTCGTTATACATTCATTAGCGGAGGATGAAGATTTGATAGATTACACCTTCACCTACGGCGATCTTGAGATATTCTTGCTTATACTGGTCAGGGTGACAATGTTTGTGTATGTTGCACCCTTTTTTAGTATGAGTAACACTCCGCATGTAGTCAGAGTTGGATTTTCGGTGCTGCTTTCGTTCCTGCTTTACGGTTATGCACCTGTAGATACACTTGAATATGAAACAATATGGGGATTCACTGTTATTATTCTGAAGGAGTTTTTTACAGGGCTTCTGATAGGATATGCTGCACAGATATGCACACTTGTTGCCAATATGGCCGGACAGATAGCAGATATGCAGGTTGGCCTGTCAATGGTGCAGATTATGAGTCCTAATTCAAGAGAAAATGTTCCTGTTTCCGCAGGACTTTATCAATATGCTTTCATGGGTATGATGCTTGTGAGCGGATTGTACAGATATTTTATTTCCGCTCTGGTTGATTCGTTCAGATTGATTCCGGTAAATGGTGCAATTTTTAACAGCGATAAACTGCTTGAATCAATGCTTAAATTTGTTTCATATTACATGATTATCGGCTTTAGAATATGTCTGCCGATATTTATAGTTACTTTTATTATGAACGTTATTCTTGGTATTCTTGCGAGAGTAGCGCCTCAGATGAACATGTTTGCTGTCGGTATGCAGCTTAAACTTATAGTTGGATTATCCATGATGTATATGACATGTATTTTGTTGTATAACGCATCGGACTTCATTTTTACCAATATGCGCGAGCTTATGACGGAGTTTATAAATGACCTTACGTGAAAATCAAATGCAACTGAATAACGGTCTTTTGATATCCTACGATCTGCAGTTCTTTGCTGATGGTCCCGGCGGTGAAAAGACAGAGCAGCCTACTGCCAAGAAATTGCAGGATGCAAGAAATGAAGGACAGGTTGCAAAGAGCCAGGAGGTAACTCATGCAGCAGGGCTGATGTCTCTTTTTGTGCTCATAAGAGTTATGTATCCTTATATGGCGGACAGCTTTACCGGCTTTTTCAGAAGTGTCTACAATCAGATTCCGACTACAACTAAGATGTACGATGGATATGTTCCGTTTGCTGACCTACGAATTACAATTATGAATGCGCTGTTAAGGATACTTCTTACAGCTTTGCCATTCCTTGCGGTTTCTTTGACTGTGGCTTTTATCTGCAATGTTGTTCAGGTTAAGTGGAAGATTACAACAAAGCCACTGAAGCCAAAGCTAAGTAAGCTGAATCCCATTAAGGGCTTCAAAAAGATCTTTTCTACAAGAAAGATTTTTGAGCTGGTAAAATCAATAGCTAAAATTGCAATTATTGGAACAGTGGTATATACATATTTTCTTGGATATACCGCATCTGTTTTTACACTTTACGATATGCCCCTGAGACAGGCAATCGGACTTTTGGGTAATACAATAGTAGAAATAGGTATACGCATTGCTGCGGTTTATGTTGTAATCGCCATTGCAGATTATATCTATCAGAAGAGAAAATTCCGAAAAGACAACATGATGACCAAGCAGGAAGTTAAAGATGAGTATAAAAATACTGAAGGAGATCCTCAGATTAAAGGTCAGCAGCGTCGTCGTATGATGCAGGCTTCACAGCGTCGTATGATGCAGGAGCTTCCCAAGGCAGATGTTGTCATCACCAACCCTACTCATTACGCAGTTGCAATACGATATGATGCGGATAAATTCGATGCACCAATGGTAGTTGCCAAGGGTGAGGGATATCTTGCACAGCGTATTAAGGATGTAGCAAAAGAGTATGGTGTTGAGATTGTAGAAAACAAACCGCTTGCCCGTATGCTCTATTCGACGGTTGATATTGGAGAATTCGTGCCGCCGGAGCTTTATCAGGCAGTGGCAGAGGTTCTCGCCTTTGTATATCATCTTCAGGGCAAAGTATAAGTACTTAGCAAGGTGCAGAAACTTCCTTTGGTGTTGTTGAGCTCTTGTGCCTTAATCCCCTCTTGCATACAAGATGTGGTATGCGCTATACTAACTATGTATAGTTATGAAAAAAATCGGGGAAAGGGGGATGAATAATGCTCGAGATTATTAGAAAACGTGCATTTGATTACGGTGTAGCGTTATATTTCGTTGCGGCTATTATCATGTTCATCGTCCCCATTCCTACGTGGCTGATGGACTTTCTTCTGGCCTTTGATATGTCACTGTCTTTTGTGATTCTGTTTACGGCCATGTTTTCCAAGGAAGTACTGGATATGTCGTTCTTCCCTACTATCCTTTTGTTCACAACAATTTTCCGAATTGCACTTAATATTTCATCTACAAGACTCATCCTTACCGGAGGCGATGCCGGTCAGGTTATTCAGGTATTCGGAGAGTTCGTTGGTGCCGGTGATCTGATCATCGGAACAATCGTATATATAATCCTTATACTTGTGCAGTTCATGGTTATCAATAAAGGTTCTGAGCGTGTCGCTGAAGTATCAGCACGTTTCACTCTGGATGCTATGCCCGGTAAACAGATGGCTATCGACGCTGACCTTAACACAGGTGCTATTACCGATCAGGAAGCTAAGGAGAGACGTGAGAAGATTCAGAACGAAGCAAGCTTCTTCGGAGCCATGGACGGTGCTACGAAGTACGTTAAGGGAGACTCTACTGCGGGTCTTATAATTACTGCCGTAAATATTATAGGTGGTATTTTGATGGGCGTCTTAAGACAGGGGATGCCTATAAATGATGCACTCGATAAATACGCCATTCTTACAATGGGTGACGGTCTTGTAAGTGCGATACCTTCACTTCTTGTATCTCTTAGTACAGGTATTCTGGTTACAAAGGGATCGAAAGAAGCCGATTTTGGACCGGCACTTGTTGGTCAGCTGTTTAATGCATCCAAGACACTGTACCTTGTTGGTGCGCTTATAGCTACACTTGGTATTCTTACACCGCTGCCGGATTTGCTATACCTTCCGCTCGGTGCCTGCATAGGAGCACTGGGTTTCCTCATGCAGAAATCACAGAAGATTACAGCTGCTGAGGAAGAGGTTATGGCTGAAGAGGAGCAGCAGGCTGAAGAAATACGCCAGCCTGAGAATGTTACAAGCCTTCTTCAGGTTGACCCTATAGAGCTCGAGTTTGGTTATGGAATTATTCCGCTTGCTGATGTTAATCAGGGCGGAGATCTTCTTGACCGTGTTGTTATGATAAGACGTCAGATTGCACTGGAGCTTGGTACAGTTGTTCCTATCATTCGTCTTCGAGATAACATTCAGCTTAATCCTAACCAATACATTATAAAAATTAAGGGTATACAGGTTAGTGATGGTGAAATTCTGTTTGATCACTATATGGCCATGAATCCCGGAAATGTAGAGGAGGAGATTACAGGTATTCCTACCTTTGAGCCTTCCTTCCATCTGCCGGCTACATGGATTACCGAAAGTCAGAGAGAACGTGCGGAATCGCTTGGTTATACAGTTGTAGATCCGCCTTCAATTATTGCTACTCACTTAACTGAGGTTATCAGGAATCATATTGCAGAGCTTCTTACAAGACAGGATGTACAGAATCTTGTCAACAATTTGCAGGAGAACAATCCTGCACTTGTGGAAGAACTTGTGCCTAAGCTTATGAGTCTTGGTGAGATTGAGAAGGTATTGCAGAATCTCCTTGCGGAAGGAATCTCCATAAGAGATCTGGTTACAATATTTGAGACACTTGCTGACTATGCTCCGTCTACACATGACACAGATATTCTTACCGAGTATGTCAGACAGAGCCTTAGACGTGCGATTTCCAGCAAATATTTTTATCCTGGAGAGACTACCAGCGTTATCACTCTTGATCCTAAGATTGAGCAGGAGATAATGCAGTCTGTTAAGCAGACTGAGACCGGCGCATATCTTACCCTTGATCCTACCAGAACCAAGGCGATACTTAAGTCTGTGGGAGAACAGGCTAAGAAGCTTGAAGACGCCGGAATGATACCGATAATTATGACTTCGCCAATTGTGCGTATGTATTTTAAGAAGATGACAGAGGATTATTATAAAGATTTGATTGTGCTTTCTTACAATGAAGTTGAACCTAATGTTGAAATGCAGTCTGTAGGAATGGTAGCGGCATAATATGATAATAAAAAAATATACCGGAAAAACTGAATCAGAGGCTACAGAAATTGCAAAGAAGGAGCTGGGCGATAACATTGTAATCATGAATGTCAGGCCTGTGAAAAAAAGCGGATTCTTCGCTATTTTCGCGCCGCCCAAAATAGAGGTGACGGTTGCGCTTGAGGACGAGCCTGCAAAAAGCATGAAGTCTGTTAAGCCGGCAAGAGAGCAGAACAGAGCTCCGAGACCTGGGAAGCCTGCATCAATGGCTGATAAACTGCTGCGCGCTCAGGAACAGGGTGAGATTCCACCTCTTAAGGTTTCTCAGCCGGCACAGGTGCAGCCTTCCGTAAGCACTCCTGCGCCGAAAGAACACGCGTTGCTCCAGGATGAGAGCAGTGCTATTGAGGAAAAACTTGACAGCCTTCACAACCTTATCGAGAAGAATCTCAAGACCGAAAAAGAAGATCCAAGACCGGATATGGCTGAGGAGGAAGTATCAGAGATTAAGGAAACTCCCAATACTGTTTCCGATGAAACGCTTTCATTTGTAAAGGTTTTGTACAATACGCTTATTGAGAACGAGGTCGATGAGATTTACGCCAATCAGCTCACGGATGAGGTTGAAAAGGTAAGTAAACCCAATATACCGATGGAGTATGTTCTTGCGAACGTATATCAGAAGATGGTGCTTAAATTCGGACCAGCTGACAGAATTAAGGAGAGCACTGACGGCCCTATAGCGGAGATTTTTATTGGACCTACCGGTGTTGGCAAAACTACAACAATTGCCAAGCTGGCATCCGAGCTTCGAATTGTCAGAAAGAAAAATGTTGCACTTTTAACCGTTGATACTTACAGAATAGCTGCTGCAGAGCAGCTTAAAACCTATGCAACCATTATGGATATTCCCTTCAGGGTAATATATTCCGTAGAGGAAATGAAAGCCGCAGCTGAGGAATTCAAGGAT
This sequence comes from Butyrivibrio sp. AC2005, assembly GCF_000424145.1. GTDB lineage: Bacteria > Bacillota > Clostridia > Lachnospirales > Lachnospiraceae > Butyrivibrio. Next base: position 424,122 of record NZ_KE384137.1, on the reverse strand, counting down.
TATGATTATCTGATGGTTGATACGGCAGGTCACAGTCTTCACAATGAAGAACAAAAGGAAACTATGATCGGATATATCCATGCACTTGAGGAATGCGTTGAAACAGAGAACTATCTGGTTCTTTCCGCTACCACCAAGTACAGGGATCTTATTGAAATAGCAGACGGCTATTCCGAACTCGTTAAGTATAAGCTTATTTTCACCAAGATGGATGAGACAAGTTCAGCAGGAAACCTTTATAATATACACATGCACACTGGCGCTCCGATGTCTTACATTACAAATGGACAAAACGTTCCGAGCGATATTGCTGTCTTTGATGCTCAGAAAAGTGTTAAGGGTCTTCTTGGCGGAAAATAGTAGAAGAATTTCGTATATTTTGATAGAATAGAAACAGGATTATTTTTATGGATCAGGCTCAACAGTTAAGAAATATAATTAAAGCACAACACACGCCCCAGAGGCCTCTCGCAAGGATTATCACAGTTACGAGCGGTAAGGGTGGCGTAGGTAAGTCGAATGTATCAATAAACCTTGCCATTCAGTTTAGAAGAATGGGACAGAGAGTCATCATTCTGGATGCCGATTTCGGACTTGCCAATATAGAGATAATGTTTGGAACAGTTCCCAAGCATAATCTGAGTGATCTGATATATAAGAAAAAGAATATTAAGGATATAATTACCTGGGGACCGGAGGGCGTAGGATTTATTTCAGGAGGTTCCGGTATCTCCGGTATGTACAATCTTGAGAGAAAGTATCTTGTTGATATTATTGTTAATCTGGCAGAGCTTGATGCTATTGCGGATACGATAATTATTGATACGGGAGCCGGAATATCCAATGCAGTTATGGAATTCCTTGTGGCAAGCGGTGAGATTATTCTTGTGACAACACCGGAGCCCACATCGATAACTGACTCCTATTCGCTGCTTAAGGCACTTAACCAGCAGGAGAGATTTTCAAGAGATAATACGATGATTAAGGTTGTTTCCAACAGAGTTGCTACAAACGATGAGGGACAACAGCTATTTAATAAATTAAATGCAGTAGTTGCCAGATACTTAAAGCTTCCGCTTGCATATCTCGGCGCTATTCCGCAGGATCAGATGCTGGCACGAGGTGTGATGCAGCAATCACCCGTTTCCATACAGTATCCCAATTCCAAATCTGCGAAAGCTTTTGAGCATATTGCTGCGGAACTTGTAAATAAAAATGAACTTGAAAAATACAAGCCCAGAGGAATGGCTGCATTTTTCTCACATATCATAACCGGACGAAAACTAAATTCAGAGAAAAACACCGGAGATAAGGCTTCCGGTCTGTAAGATATACTATAAAAGGTAAGAGGGGTACCTACATGCTTGCGGACTATATTGCGCCAGGCAATAAAATTGAACTGAAGGCCATCGGCAAGGTCTGGATGGACGATGACAGCCGCACGAAAAAAATTCACCTGAGTAAGATTACCGATGTTTTGTCGGAGGACAGGATTGAGGTTCTCATGCCAATGGATAAGGGAAAGCTGGTGCTTTTACCTGTAGATGGTGAATATAGCTTGTGCTTTTACAGCTCAAGAGGACTGTTTCAATGTTATGGAAGGATAATTGACCGATACCGAAGTAATAATGTGTACATTTTGGTTCTTGATCTTCTAAGCAATCTTCAGAGGCTTCAGCGAAGAGAGTATTACAGATTCAGCTGTGCACTCGAACTACGATCGCGTATTTTTACCGAAGAGGAAGTCGAGGCTATAAGGCGGAACTGGGGATTGCTTTTGGGAACGAATAAACCGTTACAACGAAGCGTTATAGTGGATATAAGCGGAGGAGGTTTACGGTTTGTCGCTAATTTCCAATATGAAGAGGGTAGCACGATTTATTGTGCTTACAGATTACCCGGAAACATTAATAATGTTGAGTACGAGATGGTGTGCACCGTACTTAGGGTACAGGAACTCGAAAACAGGCCGGGACTGTATGAGCACCGCATACAGTACAGCTACATTGACGAAACTTCCAGAGAGGATATTATACATTTTATCTTTGAGGAAGAACGTAAAATTAGAAAGAAGCAAAACTAAATGTCGAAAAAAATTTTATTAGTTGATGACTCTGCACTCATGAGAACCGTCCTTAGTGATATAGTAAATTCAGATTCAAGATTTCAGGTTGTAGATAAGGCTAAAGACGGAATTGAAGCCCTTGAGCTTTTGAAAAAGAATTCCTATGATGCATGTATTCTTGATATTAACATGCCTCGTATGGACGGAATTACGTTGCTCAAGGAGATTAACAAAAATAAAATAAGGGTGAAAGTTATGATGTGTTCTACAGATACTAAGGAAGGGGCAAAGGTTACCCTTGACTGTCTGGAACTCGGCGCCCTTGATTTTATTCACAAACCGGATCGCGCCTCGGATTGCCGTGGCGATGATTTCACTAAGTCGCTTACAAGAACTCTCGCAGCAGTTTGCGATTCTAAAGCGCCTATAAGTGCGAAGGCTTTTTCAATTGATGAAATCAAAGCCTCTCGTAAGATGGTGGATATTGTCGCTAAGCATGCAGACAAGGTCACAGGTAATCGTATCGTTGCGATTGCCAGTTCTACGGGTGGGCCTCGTGCGCTTCAAGCGGTTATTCCAAAACTTCCCAAAAATCTTAAGACCCCGGTTGTACTTGTACAGCATATGCCGGAAGGATTTACAGCATCTCTTGCCGAGAGACTGGACTCGTTATCTGAAGTTCATGTTAAAGAGGCGGCGGAGGGTGATGTACTTCAGGCAGGAACCGTCTATATTGCAAGAGGCGGAAAGCATATGCATGTAATTACATCAGCCGGTAAGCACACTATTCATTATGTTGATGGTCCTACGAGAGAAGGCGTAAGACCGTGTGCAAACTTCATGTATGAGTCTCTGATGGATTCGGATTACGACTCTATATGCTGTGTGGTTCTTACAGGAATGGGTGCGGATGGCACTGAGGGAATAAAAAATCTGAAATCAGCAAAGAAGGTTCATGTCATTGGTCAGGACGAGGCTTCCTGCACAGTTTATGGCATGCCTAAGGCAGTGGCAACAGCTGGTCTTGTCAATCAGGTAGTTACACTTGATGACGTAGCCCAGGAAATCATTATGAACGTAGGAGTTAAGTAATCTCTTAGCGACAGTTGAACTTCCTTGTTACCTTTCCTGATCCTAAGTCTTAACACCTGCGTGAGGTTTTCTTATGGAGGTAAAGGGATTATGGATGTTTCTCAGTATCTAGGCGTCTTTCTCGACGAAGCAAAGGAGCATCTGCAAACACTGAATGACAGTATTATGCAGTTGGAGCAGGATCCGGAGAACGAGGATTGTATTAATGAAATCTTCCGTTCTGCGCATTCCATGAAGGGAATGGCAGGAACCATGGGTTATAAGAATATGCAGAATCTTACCCATGATATGGAAGATGTATTTTCCGATGTGCGTAACGGCACATTGAAAATTGATTCCAGCATGATTGATACTCTGTTCCAATGTCTGGACGCTATTCAGGCTTACGTGGATAATATCACGGAGTCACAGGATGAAGGAACTGAGGAAAATGCAAATCTTATTAAAGCGCTTGCTGATATAAGAGCCGGCGCCAGTGGCGGTGGAGCAGCACCTGCAGCAGCTCCGGCAGCGGAAGCAGCACCTGCGGCAGCTCCGGCAGCGGAAGCAGCACCTGCAGCAGCTCCGGCAGCGGCAGCACCACCTTCAGATGCAGATCCTACAAAGGACTATAGAGCAATTAAGATTGATGCTGATACCAAGGGCACACTTGAGGATGCGCTGGGACAGGGCAAGAAGCTCTATGGACTTAATGTAAAGATTCAGGAGAGCTGCATCCTTAAGGCAGCAAGAGCATTCCTGGTATTCAAGGGTATTGAAGATATCGGTGAACTTATAATTTCCGAACCTTCGACTCAGGATATTGAGGATGAAAAGTTTGAATTTAATTTCAGTCTAATTATTTCTACAGACGAAGAAGATAAAGATAAGATAAAAGATATAGTAAAGAGTGTATCTGAGATTGAAGACTGTGAGATAGGAGATTATGATCCTAACGCAGCAGCAAGCTCAGAAGAAGCGGCTGCAGCAGCACCCGCAGCACCTGCAGCGGCTCCGACAGCGGCAGCACCTGCTCAGACTCCTGCAGCACCCGCAGCACCTGCAGCTAAGCCCACTGATAAGGCAGCACCTGCAAAGGATGCCGGCGGCAAGAAACCGGTTGGTAAGCCTGTTGTAAACCGTACAGTTCGTGTGGATATTGATAAACTGGATGTTCTCATGAATCTGGTCAGTGAGCTTATCATTGCTAAGAACTCTTTGATATCTGCTGCAAATTCAGCAGGAATAGTAAGTGGCAACGTAAACGAGCAGATTGAATATCTGGAAAGCGTTACTACCAATCTTCATGAATCTGTCATGAAAGTTCGAATGGTACCTATTGAGAGCGTACTCCAGAAATTCCCTCGTATGATTCGAGATCTTAATAAACAGCTTGGAAAGAACATGGAACTGACCATGACCGGTGAAGATACTGAAATGGACAGAACTGTGGTTGATGAGATCGGTGATCCTCTTATGCACTTGTTACGTAACAGTGCCGATCACGGTATTGAATCTGCAGAGCTTCGTGCTGAGCGCGGAAAGTCAGAAGAAGGACATATTTTCCTTCATGCTTTCCAGGATGGTAACAGCGTTGTTATCGAGGTTGGTGACGATGGTAACGGTATTGACGCTGAGATAGTTAAGAATAAGGCTATTGAGAAGGGTATCGTTACACCTGATGAAGCAGCAACTCTTTCCGAACAGCAGTGCATTGACTTCCTTTTCCATCCGGGATTTTCAACTGCCAAGAAGGTTACTGAAGTATCAGGACGAGGAGTAGGTCTTGACGTAGTTAAGTCCAAGATTGAATCACTTTCCGGTGAAGTCAGCGTTAAGACAAAGCTTGGTGAAGGAAGTACATGGCAGATCAGACTTCCTCTTACACTTGCTATTATTCAGGCACTGATGGTTGTTGTTGGCGGAGAAAAATATGCTATTCCTCTTGATTCCATTCAGAGTATTGAGGATGTAGCGCCTACAGATATTAAGACTGTAGAAAATAAAGAAGTCATCAATCTTCGTGGAAGTGTTACACCCATTATTCGTGTTAGCAGAGCACTCGACACAGAGAGCACTAAGAAAGAGGATGAAGATCTTGTGGTTGTTATAACAAGAAAGGGCGAGCAGCAGTTTGGTCTTGTTATAGACGAACTCATGGGACAGCAGGAAATCGTTATTAAGCCTCTGGGAAGATACATGAATAAGTGCCGTATGATCAGTGGCGCTACTATCCTTGGTGATGGTGAGATAGCGTTGATCCTTGATACAAATCAGTTGGCATAACTTTCACAAAGAAAGGATGATATTATGAATGAATTAAGAGATACTCAGGATCTTGGCGAACTGATCCAATATATTATTATCAAACTCGGCGACGAGCAATATGGAATAGATATAAAGTATATTGATAACATTGTGCGAATGCAGCAGATTACGAGAGTTCCTCAGGTTGCTCATTATTTAAAGGGTGTTATCAACATCCGTGGTGTCATTGTTCCTGTTATGAGCCTCAGACTCAAAATGGACATGAATCCTGATGAGATTACAGATAAGAGCCGTATCATAATTCTTAAAGCTGAGGAGGATACTCTGATTGGTATTATAGTTGATCAGGTTAATCAGGTTCTTACTCTTGGCAGCAAGAGCATTGAAAAGGTTACCTACAGCGCAGATAAGGGTAAAAAACTTAACAGCTTTATAAGTGGTGTTGGAAAATATGAGGGTGGTCTTGTTTCCATTCTTGATCTTGGAATGGTAGAGATGGAAGAAGACAAACCTAAAGCATAATAAGTTTTTGAAGGAGGAAGACCTTTGAGTGAGATGAGTTTGGAGAACATGTCCAGCCAGTATTTTGATGTCTTGAAAGAGCTTGGAAATATTGGTGCAGGTAATGCGACCACAGCGCTTGCGCAGATGCTTGGCACAAAGGTTGATATGTCTGTACCACAGGTTAAGCTTCTTGATTTCAAGGATGTCGGAGACCTTATGGGCGGTGCTGAACAGATAATGACAGGTATTTACCTTGCAGTAGAAGGCGATATCAATGGAAGTATAATGTTCCTTCTTGGAATGAAGGCAGCAAGACATCTTGTAAATATGCTTATGGGCATAACTGATAAGGATGAAAATGTTCCTTTCGATGATACAGAGCTTTCGGCTATAAAGGAAGTGGGAAATATTATTACGGGTTCATATCTTAATTCCCTCTCCATGATAACAAACCTTAAGCTTTTACCATCTGTACCCTTCCTTGCAATTGATATGGCCGGTGCAATTTTGTCTGTACCTGCAATTGAATTCGGTATGATGGGTGATAAGATTCTTCTTATTGAAACGAGCTTTTTTGATACAGAAGTTCTTAGCGGATATTTCATCCTGCTACCGGATGTAGATGGCTATAGTAAGATATTGACCTCTCTTGGAATGGGCGATATCACCATAAATGGATAAGGAGCTGAGTGAATGAGTCAAATTATCAAGGTTGGTATGGCCGATCTTAATATTTGCGTCAGTCCTGACGGTATCACGACACTTGGACTTGGCTCCTGTGTAGGGATTGCTGTAAGGGATCCGGTTACTAAAATTGGCGGACTTGCGCACATAATGTTGCCTGATTCTAAGGAGATCAAAAATAATTCCAATATTCCGAAATTTGCGGATACAGGAATTGATGAGCTTATTAAACAGGTCGTGGGCAAAGGCGCTAACAAATCACGTCTTGTCGCGAAAATTGCCGGTGGTGCACAAATGTTTGCGTTTAATACAGGCAATGCAACAATGCGAGTAGGTGAGAGAAATGTTGCAGCTACAATCAAGAAATTAAAAGAGCTTGGTATTCCGATATTAGCACAGGATACAGGCGATTCTTACGGACGTACTGTTATTTTCTATCCTGAAAACGGTGACTTTGTGATTAGAGCAGTTGGTAAACCGGAAAAGACGATATGAGTGACGAGATTACTGAAGAGAAAATGGAAGAACCCGCAGCTGCTAAGCCGGAAAGTGGTCCGGAGGTAGCGACTGAAGAAAACGCCGCTGAAGAAAAGGGCGAAGAAAAAAAAGAAAAGAAAACACATATGGAGACTGTGGTTATTACCGAGTCTCCTAAGAACAGGCTTATTACCGCTATCGTGATGCTTGCCGGGAGTGGCTTTATTGGTATATATACACTTCTGCAGCATTACGAAATCGGTGCCTGGATTAAGACCCTTTTTTTATCAGCTGTGGTCTTTTTCATAGTGGGCAGACTTTTTGAACTTCTGGTGAATCATTTTGATACACTTAATCAGAATAAAGAGCTTGCCATTAAATTTCAGGAAGAGGCTATTTTGCAGAGAGAAGCAGATGAACTTGCTGCTGAGGAAGCTCGGGTTGAGGCAGAGAGAATCGCTGCTGAAGAAGCAGCAGCCGCTGCTGCAGCGGATGCACTTGAAGCTGAGAATGAAGATGATAATATTCCGAATGAAGATGATTCATTTGGGGAAAGCGATGATTTCGATTTAGGTACTGATTTATCGAAATTTTGACAGGGATTATTAGCTTATGGATGAAGCTGGAAGAAGTAAGCTTTGGAATGAATATCATAAGAATAAGGCACCTGAACTCAGAGAGAAGCTTATTTTAGAGTATGCTCCGCTTGTTAAGCTTGTAGCGGGGCGACTTTCCATGTATTTAGGCTTTAATGTTGAGTACGATGATCTTGTGGGCTATGGAATATTTGGTCTTATCGATGCTATAGATAAATTTGACCTCATGAAGGATGTCAAATTTGAAACATATGCCAGTGTAAGAATCAGAGGTGCTATTCTTGACCAGATAAGAAAGATGGACTGGATACCCAGAACCATCAGGCAAAAACAGAAAAAAATCGAAGCTGCCATTCACGATATAGAAAAGGAACAGGGCCATCCTGCGACTGATACCGAGATTGCGTCCAAGCTTGGTATATCTGATGATGAGTATGCGAATTGGCAGAATCAGATGAAAGTAACCGGTGTCGTTTCTCTCAATGAGTTTATGGAACAGGGAAGCGATGTTCCCGAGGATACCAATAATCTTGCTTCAAGCTTTGAAAAGCCTGAGGAAGCAATCGAAAAGGAAGAGCTAAAGAAAATGCTGGCAGAGAGCCTTGCTCTTCTTACAGATAAAGAGAAAAAAGTTATTCTTTTGTATTACTATGAGGAATTGACCTTAAAGGAAATCAGTAATGTATTGGAGGTTTCTGAATCCAGAGTTTCTCAGCTTCATACAAGGGCACTTCAAAAGATGAGAGAAAAACTCGGGAAATATATGGGTATATTAACGCAACTGGGATAAATGTCAGCATGGAGGGGATGAATGAACGGTTATTTTCAGTTAATAACATTGCCCACCTCAACAGGAATTAAGGTCTTTCCGCCAACGTTGGACGGAGAGACCCTGCAATATGATGATGTTAAGGAGTACCTTGAGGAAAGATCGATAAGCTACAGACCACCGATTTTAAACGAGGCTGTTACAGAAGCGACAGGGGAGCTGGTAATACTCAATGATAATTCTACTTTCCCGGAAAGAGAGAGTTACAGGCTTACTATTTCCCGTGATCGTATGCAGGCCTCGGCATTTTTTTATGCACCCTCAGAAGGCGCTGAAAATATGACTCCAAAGGAATTTTTGGAGGATCTTGCTTACAGAAATATTACTTATGGAATAGATACTGAAGCGATTTCAAACTATTTTCAGATGAGAGAATATTGCACGGAAATTGTTATTGCAAGAGGTACTAAAACAAGAGAAGGATGTAACGCAAAAATTGATTATCAGTTTAAGGCAGATCTTCATGCAAAACCTGCTATGCGTGAGGATGGAAGTGTTGACTACTTCAACCTTAACATTATTAATCATGTGAAAAAAGGTGCGGAGCTTGCAATTCTGACACCTGAGGATCCGGGAGATCCCGGGCAGAATATTTATGGAGAAATATTAAACCCGCATCCTGTGAAAACCTTAAAGCTTGTTGCAGGAAAAAATACATATTTGTCCGCAGACGGTCTTGTACTTTATTCGGACACTGATGGTCACGTTACTTTAAAGGATGGTAAGGTGGTTGTCAGTAATGTCATTCAGTTTGAAAATGTTGATGTGGCTACAGGGAATATCAACTACGATGGAAGTGTTGAGGTTAAGGGCACGGTTGCTTCGGGCTTTTCAATAAAAGCAGGCGCAAATATTATTGTTAAAGGCGTTGTAGAAGGCGCCAGCCTTAATGCGGGAAATGACATTATCCTCGAACGCGGTATAAACGGAATGGCCAAAGGCGAAATAAAGGCCGGAGGCAATATAATAACCAAGTTTATTGAAAATGCTAAAGTTACGGCAAAAGGCAGCATCACAAGTGAGAGTATTCTTCATTCGAATGTTGCATCGGGAACAGAGATTACTGTTTCGGGTAAAAAGGGATTTATAGCTGGTGGAAGAGTTACCGCTACAGACAGAATAGTGGCCAGGGATCTTGGAAGCGACATGGGAGCCACTACCATTATTGAAGTTGGAGCAGATCCGAATATAAAGGTAAGACTCCGTGAACTTCAGAAGGCTGTTGGTGAATCAACGAAAAAGCTTGAAAATATTAAACCGACAGTAGAATCAATTACAAAGAGATTAAGAAGCGGGAACAAGCTCTCACCTGACCAGACCAGGCAAGCCCAGCAATTAATCACAATGAACAAGGTCTTAACTTCACAGATTGAGAAGAATTCGCAGGAGATGGCGGATATACAGCAAAAACTTGCAGATTCAAAGGATGCCTATGTTGTTGTTGAAGGTACAGCTTATCCTGGAATAACTATACATATAGGTGATCAACAGACTACACTTAAGACAGCGTCAACCTATTGCAGATTTGAGCTGCGAGATGGCCTCGTAAAATCCGGCCCCATCTAAGCTCCAAGACTATATTCTCCGATATATATATAAATCAATTATATACTAAATGGTAGTAATAAATTTAATTTAGATAATAGATATTAGATAATATTAGATGATAGAAAGTAATCTAAATTAGATGATAGAAAGTAATCTAAATTAGATGATAGAAAGTAATCTAAATTAGATGATATAGAAAAACGAGTGTGGATGAATTAAATTAAGCCTTCCCCCCCTAGGGGCGCTAATCGTCCGGGGGACGATTGCTTAGCGCGGACCGAAGCGGAGCGAAGACAGGTGGCGCGAAGCGCCGGATGAGGGGAATATAGGTAGAAGGGAGGCAGCTATGTCAATAAGCAGAATTGATTTTCAGGGGTCTGTGGTAAGGACAAACGATTTTTCACAGATAAAGCAAAACGAAGACAACAAAGTATTAACAGATCAGAATGCATTTCAGACAGAATTCGACAAGGAAGTTGACCAGAAAGCTAATTCTGTAACAAAAAAAGAAAATGCAGATCAAAACGAACATGAGAAGCATGATGCCAAGGAAAAAGGAAAAAATGAGTACCAGGGAAATGGGGGAAAGGGCAAAAATCAGTACAAATCTCCTGAGGAATTGGAGAAACTGACTGAAACCCTTATAGGTGCTGATGGAAAGCCTTTGGACATGCATATTTCATCAGGGTTTGACTTCAAAATCTGAACACTTTATAATACTAGATAATGTATTTCTAATGGGAGTGAGATACAAAGCTAGAGTGGGGATGTTATGTTAAGTGTTACGGAAATAATATTAATCGCTGCCGGAATCCTGGCAGTTATATTAGGGTATCTGATTCCTAATGGTTCAGGTTCTTCTGAGATTGACTTTGACGGAGCAAATCAGAAGATCAATGACATGGTGTCCAAAGCAATCAAGAATTCCCAAGGGAAAATTGATGAAATGCTGGATGATTGCATGGAGGAAGCTATCAATAAGGCTGAACGTGCAATGGATCGCGTTACTAATGAAAAAATGTCGGCCATAAGTGAATATTCGGATACTGTCATGAATGATATCCATAAAAATCATGATGAAGTAGTTTTTATGTATGATATGTTAAATGACAAGCAAAAGAACCTCAAAAACACTGTTTCTGAGGCTAATCGTGCTGCCAAGGAAGTAAAGGAGGCTGAAGCTAAGAGACAGGCAGAGCTTGAAGCGGAGGCTAAAAGGCAGGCGGAGCTTGAGGCTGAAGCATTAAAACAGGCAAAGCGTGAGGAAGAGGCGAGAAAGAAAGCGCAGCGTGAAGCTGAGGCCAGAAGACTTGCGGAGCTTGAAGCAGAAGCCAAGAGACAGGCTGAGATTGCTGAAAAAGCCAAGAAACAGGCACAGCTTGAGGAAGCTGCCAGGAGACAGGCACAGCTGGAGGAAGAGGCAAAGAGACAGGCCCAGCTTGAAGAGGAGGCTAAGAGACAGGCACAGCTTGAAGAAGCTAAGAGACAGGCAGAGTTTGAAACTGAGTCCGTAAGACAAGCAGAATTTGAGGCGCAGAACAATATGCAGGCTGAACCGGCTTCATCCAGAGTCATTCATCCTGAGCCTGAATTTTCTTCACTTGCGGATATCCTCGACAGAGCAGATGCTGCTGCAGCAGAAAAGACTATGAATAAAGTAATTCGTTCTGAGCAGCCTGCGAATGATTATGAACCTGAGGAAGATGATTTTGAACTTCATTCAACATATTGGCCGGATTCAGATGAGGATGATTTTATTGAAGATATAGCTGAAGTTACGGGAAATGTTGTGACTCCGGAAGAAAAGCCTGCAAAAGTTGTTTCAATTGCAGATGCTTCCAGAAAGAAGGTTGCCGTTCCTGAGCCTTTAGAAGAGGAAGAATCTGCTTCGAATCCCGTATCAAGAAATCAGAAAATACTTGAAATGCACAAGGCAGGTAAATCTGCAGTGGTAATTGCAAGAGAATTAAGACTAGGAATCGGAGAGGTCAAGCTTGTTATTGATCTTGCAGGAAAACATAAGAAAAGTCGTACAATAATGTAATTGACGGTTTGGGGGAATACATAATTATGAAGCTAAAATATTACTTACGCGGACTTGGTGTCGGAATTGTCCTCACGGCCGTTATAATGGGAGTTATCCTTGGCAGACGCGGCTCTGATATGAGCGATGAGGAGATAATAAAAAGAGCAAAACAGCTGGGGATGGTGGAAGCAGAGAGTACTTTATCAAGTTATTCTGATTCAGCTAAAAATCCGGAGGTGACAGATGAAACTAATGACACTGCATCCGATCAGAAAGTGGATAAAACAGGAGAAGAAGTATCTGAAGAAGTCCACAAAGGGGAGTCTCAGACAGGTGAATCTGTTCCTGAAATGGATAAAGAGACGCAGGAAAATGGGACGACTGGAGAAAATAGCGAAAGCGTTAAATCCGAAGAAGATGTTAAGCTCGCTTCCGCTGATGCTTCTGAAACGGCTTCGACAGAAGTCATCGGAGCAGAAGAAAAATCTGCAGAACAAACAGTAGAAAAGTCAGAAGAGAAAACTGAAGCAAAGACAGAAGCTAAGATTGAAGAAAAAATAGAAGAACAGAATACAGAACAAGCTGCTTCTGATTCTGGTAACACAGTTGAGAATAATCAGGAAAAAACCACACTTGAGGATACTTCAACTATGTCTGCCAGTGTAGCGGATACAACCACAGCTGCATCAGATACAACCTCAAGTACAGCAGCTTCATCAAATACAGCAGCAAGTTCATCAAGTGCATCTACTGAAGCGCCTTCGCAAACTAATTATATAGTTGTTGATCTGCCAAGCGGTAGCGAATCTGATACATGCGCAAGAATATTAAGAGAATCCGGCGTCATTGAGGATGGAGTTGCATTTAATAAGTATCTTGTAAAAAGTGGACTTGACCGAAAAATAAGGTCCGGTACCAAGCAGATACCCAAGGGAGCATCCTTTGAGGAGATTGCTTCTATCATTACCAAATAAATTGCTTGTCAAAAGCCCAAAATCATGGTATTCTAATGAAGCTGTGAGCATTTGGGCTTTTATTATGCCCATTTTTAGCAAGCAGAGTCACAAATAAACACGTATATCCAGATTTCATCCGGTGTCTGACAGAGGATAGGATGATAGCTTTCCGAAGGAAATAACGCCCCTTCGGGTCCAAAAGCAAAGATATGCGGAAGAATTAACCAAATGGAGGTAATAACATGAGCGTTGTATCTATGAAACAGTTACTTGAGGCAGGTGTACACTTCGGACACCAGACAAGAAGATGGAACCCTAAGATGGCTCCTTACATTTTCACAGAGAGAAATGGTATCCACATCATCGATCTTCAGAAGTCAGTTGTTAAGGTTGACGAGGCTTATAAGGCAGTATTTGAGATCGCATCACAGGGTGGTACAGTTCTTTTCGTTGGTACTAAGAAGCAGGCACAGGACGCAGTTAAGTCTGAGGCTGAGCGTTGCGGTATGTACTATGTAAATGAGAGATGGCTTGGTGGTATGCTTACAAACTTCCGTACAATCCAGAGCAGAATCGAGCGTCTTAAGAAGCTTGAGAAGATGCAGGAGGATGGTACTTTTGATGTTCTTCCCAAGAAGGAAGTTGCACAGCTCAAGAAGGAATATGAGAAGCTTGACAAGGTTCTTGGCGGAATCCGCGACATGAAGAGAATCCCTGATGCTATCTTTGTAGTAGATCCTAAGAAGGAAAGAATCTGCATCCAGGAAGCAGAGGCACTTGGAATTACACTTATCGGTATCGGTGATACAAACTGTGATCCCGATGAGCTTGATTTCATCATCCCTGGTAACGATGATGCTATCCGTGCAGTAAAGCTTCTTGTTGGTAAGATGGCTGACGCTGTTATCGAGGCTAATCAGGGTGCTGAGAATCTTACATCTGACGAGCAGGTTGCAGATGAAGAGACAGCTGAGGACGCTGAGTAATTTTGTTTTTTACAATATTAAATTAAAATTTTCGGAGGAAAATATAGATGGCTATTACAGCAGCAATGGTTAAAGAGTTACGTGAATCTACCGGTGCAGGCATGATGGAGTGCAAGAAGGCTCTTACAGAGACCAACGGTGATATGGATGCAGCAGTAGAGTTCCTTAGAAAGAATGGTCAGGCTAAGGCTGAGAAGAAGGCTAGCAGAATCGCAGCTGAGGGTCTTACAAGAGTAGCTGTTAAGGATGACAAGACAGCTTCTGTAGTAGAGGTTAACTCTGAGACTGACTTCGTTGCTAAGAACGAGCAGTTCCAGAATTTCGTAGAAGCAGTAGCTAAGCAGGCTGTTGAATCTGAGTCTAAGGACATGGACAGCTTCATGGCTGAGAAATGGGTTCTTGATGGTTCTAAGACTGTTCAGGAGGCACTTGTTGAGATCACAGCTGTTATCAGCGAGAAGATCAGCATTCGTCGTTTTGAGAAGGTTGTAGCTGAGAACGGAATCGTAGTTCCTTATGTTCACGGCGGCGGAAGAATTTCAGTTCTTGTTGAGGCTGATACAGATGTTGTTAACGACAACATTAAGGATGCTATAAAGAACATTGCAATGCAGATTGCTGCTCTTTATCCTAAGTATGTTGATATGAACGATGTTTCTGAGGAATTCAGAAATCATGAGAAGGAGATCCTTCTTGCTCAGGCTCTTAAAGAGAACGAGGAGCTTCCTGAAGGAAAGAGAAAGCCTCAGCAGATCATCGAGAAGATGCTTGAGGGTCGTCTCCAGAAGGAACTTAAGGAAATCTGCCTTAACCAGCAGGTATTCGTAAAGGCTGAAGATGGAAAGCAGACTGTTGCTCAGTATGTAGCTCAGGTAGCTAAGGATAATGGTGCAAACCTTTCTATTAAGCGTTTCGTCCGTTTTGAGACTGGTGAAGGCATCGAGAAGAGAGAAGAGAACTTCGCAGAAGAGGTTGCTAAGCAGGCTGGAATGCAGTAATGCAGTAATCCCTATCTTGTAAAAACAATTATGATTGCCCTTGCTGTTTAAATTACGGCAAGGGCTTTTATAAATAATTCATTGGTTTTTGTTGGAGGAGTTATAACAGATGGGATTGGTTAGTCTTAAGGGAACCGGTACCGGAATTATCCTTGAATTGGATCCAAAGAGTTCATTTGACCTTCTTGTAAAAGAAGTTGCATCAAAATTTCGGGAATCACGCTCATTTCTGGGCAAAGCCTCTATGGGGATGATAATCAGAGGCAGAATTCTATATGATAAAGAGGAAAATGAAATCCTCAAAGCTATTTCAGATAATTGTGACATAAATATTACCTGCGTGTTGAGGGAAGATCCTGAAACTGACAGAATCTTTGCAAGTTATATTAAGCGACCTGAAGTTACTGAGCAGGAAGAACAGGTAATAGATGATAGCAATGATGAAGTATTGACAGAAGAAAATATTGAGGCTGCCAAAGACCAGGCTGTAATTCATTCCGGAAGCCTGAGGTCAGGGCAATCTTTAACATATGATAAGAGCGTAATTGTGCTGGGAGACATAAAACCCGGTGCTTCAATTACATCTGATGGCAGTATTTTTGTTATGGGAGCTCTTCGCGGAAGCGCGTATGCCGGAGCGTCAGGTGATGAAACGGCTTTTGTAATGGCTCTTGAGTTTGATCCTTTGCAGGTTCGGATTGCAAACACAATTGCAATATCCCCGGATTCTGATGAAGGCCCTAAGATAAGATTTAGGAAATTCATGAAACCGCAAAATGAAAAAAATACAGAAGTGGCATACATTTCTAATGGCCATATTGTAAAAGATGTTTACGGCGCAGCTTTTTTGCGCGATAATCGATTTATATAGAAAATGATCAGGGATGATTGTTTTTTGTAAATAATTTACGGAGGATGGAATGGGAGAAGTAATAGTAGTAACTTCCGGCAAAGGCGGAGTCGGAAAAACAACAACCACAGCCAACATCGGTACGGGACTTGCAAAGCTTAATAAAAAGGTAGTCCTTATAGATACCGATATAGGTCTTAGAAATCTGGATGTGGTTATGGGGTTGGAAAACCGTATAGTATATAATCTTGTAGATGTAGTGGAAGGCAGCTGCAAGGTAAAGCAGGCTATGATAAGGGATAAGAGATTTGATTCACTTTTTCTGTTACCTGCTGCACAGACTAAGGATAAGACAAGTGTTACACCTGATCAGATGAAGAAGCTGGCAGATGAACTCAAACAGGAATTTGACTATGTGATTATGGACTGCCCGGCAGGAATTGAGCAGGGCTTTAAGAATGCTATCGCAGGTGCTGAGAGAGCCATCGTTGTAACTACACCGGAGGTTTCAGCTGTTCGTGATGCTGACAGAATCATAGGACTTCTCGAAGCGAATGAGATTGGCAAGACACAGCTTGTAGTAAACAGGCTCCGTCCTGATATGGTTAAACGTGGGGATATGATGAGTGCAGAGGATGTACTTGATATTCTTGCAGTTGAACTTTTGGGTGTTGTTCCTGATGATGAAAATATTGTAATAGCAACTAATAATGGTGAGCCTCTTGCAGGAGACAGCTCACTTGCAGGACAGGCATACATGAACATTTGCCGAAGAATACTTGGCGAATCTGTTCCTTTCCTCAACCTTGAGGATAAAAAGGGCTTTTTTGCAGCTATCGCTAACGTTTTTCGTAGGTGATAAGGGGGAAATGCCATGAAACTGACTGATATTTTTAAGAAAAAGTCCTCTAGTCAGGCAGCAAAGGACCGTCTTAAGCTTGTTCTTGTTTCTGACAGACAGAGCTGCAATCCCGAAATAATGGAAAGAATTAAGAATGATATTCTTGATGTTTTGTCCAAGTATGTTGAGGTTGATCAGGCCGGTCTTGATATCAAGTTCACCCAGATGGATACGGAAGGTACTGACGCGGACAGCAAAAGTGTTCCTGCACTTTATGCAAATATACCAATTCGCAATATGAAACATACGATTAAAGAATAACGATAAAGGGATGTTCCATGCGTGGTTCATCCTTTTTTTATGGAATAATCCTTTTAAATTTTGATTATATTTTTATTAAAACCATTGAACTAAACATGTTTTGTGATATTATACATAATATAGTATTATTGTGTACAATTTATATATTATGTTTATTTTTAATAACAACCAGGAGGGAAATATGGGCAGTAACAACTATGATTCATTAAAATTGGAGAATCAGCTTTGCTTTCCACTTTATGCATGTTCCAAGGAGATTATCAGAGCTTACAAACCGTTCCTTGATAAAGTGGATCTTACTTACACACAGTACATAACAATGATGGTTCTGTGGGATAAGAAGGAGATGAATGTTAAGAGTCTGGGAGAGTATCTGTATCTTGATTCAGGAACGCTTACTCCGGTTCTTAAAAAGCTTGAGAGCAAAGGGTATCTTAAAAGAAACAGATCCAAGACTGATGAGAGAAATCTGCTTGTGTCAATAACCAGGGAGGGTGAAGATCTCAAGGAAAAGGCAAAGGACATCCCTGCCAAAATCGGAAGCTGCGTAAAGTTGTCAGCAGAAGACGCAAAAGAGCTGTACAGATTGCTTTACATGGTAATAGAAAATGTGCGATAAAATTTTTATAAATAATTTGTTTTTTTTATAACAATTTTTATGTAAAACACAACATTTTGTGGTAGTATATGTAAGGCATCTTTTGTGTATTTTACGCAATTATTTTGCCTAATAATTTTATCCTGAAAGGGGTGGAGATTCCTTGACTATTTCAATTCTTAAAGCAGTGAGTTTCCTTATTCTGTTTCCTTTTGTAATTGCAGTTCTCATGTTCTGCATAAGGAATTCATCACTACTGCGTAATTTCGTTGCAATCGTAGGAGGCTTTAGTGTTATGGCTACCGCTATAATGGTAGGCATAAGAGTTCTTTCCATGAAGGGAACTACTCGCAATACTTATCTGACTGCGACTGCTCCTCACGACCATATTATAATGGGAGGAGAGATCCTTCTGATGTGTGTCGTAATTTTCCTGAGTATAAAATATAAAAAGTACTATGCAATACTTTTGTCCATGATCGGAACAATACCTGTTCTTGCTATGGATCTCTCAGGTAAGGCTGTTGAAGGATACGCTCATCTTAGAGTGGATTTCCTTTCTGCGGTTATGATACTTATCGTTGGTATTGTAGGTATCCTTATTTGTATCTATGCAGTTGGATACATGAAGGATTATCACAATCATCATACTGATGTAGAAGACAGATCAAACTACTTCCTGGCACTTCTTTTTGTGTTCATTGGTGCAATGTTTGGTCTTATTGTTTCTGATAATCTCGGATGGATTTATTTCTTCTGGGAAATCACAAGTGTATGCTCATTCCTTCTTATTGGTTATACAAGAACAGAGGAGGCTGTAAACAACAGCTTCAGAGCTCTTTGGATGAACCTTCTCGGAGGATGCGGTTTTGCAGCTGCACTTCTTTACAGCAATCTTAATTTCGGAATTGCAAACTTAAGTCAGCTTACAGCTATTATTCCCAGACAGAACAAGCTGGTTATGGTTCCTGTAACACTTATTGCTTTTGCCGCACTTACAAAGAGTGCTCAGTTCCCGTTCTCAAGATGGCTTCTTGGAGCGATGGTTGCACCTACTCCCAGTAGTGCACTTCTTCACTCAGCAACAATGGTAAAAATTGGTGTGTACATGCTTATCAGATTGTCACCCATGCTTGCCGGAACCTTCACAGGTGTAATGATCACCGTTATCGGTGGATTTACATTCTTTGCTGCATCACTTCTTGCAATCACAGTCAGTGATGGTAAAAAGGTTCTTGCTTATTCAACAATTTCAAACCTTGGTCTTATTACAGCCTGTGCAGGAACAGGTACAACAGAGGGTGTCTGGGCAGCTACTATGCTCATTCTTTTCCACGCTGTTTCAAAGTCACTTCTGTTCCAGACAGTCGGTGATATTGAGAACTGCATGCACAGTCGTGACGTAGAGGATATGCATGGTCTTATTATCAAGCTTCCCAAGCTTGCGTTTATAATGATCATCGGTATCTGCGGTATGTTCATGGCTCCTTTCGGAATGCTTGTATCAAAGTGGGCAGCACTTAAGTCCTTCGTTGATTCAAATTCTGTATGGCTTGTCCTTTTCCTTGTATTTGGTTCCGGTTCAACTCTTTTCTACTGGGCAAAATGGCTTGGAAAAATCTGCACGGTTATCCATCAGTCATACGAGCTTGAGGATATCACACCTAAGAGTGAGATGATTTCACTTGTACCGCTTACATGTATGATTATTGTTATGTGCTTTGCATTCCCTAAGATGTCCGATATCATGGTTCAGCCTATTCTTAACGAGGCATTCCATAAGAATATTCCGAACGTTATCGGAGGCTCTGATGTAATTATAATGATGATTATGGTAGCTATGATATTTGCAATTCCTATCGGAAGCAGAATCCTTGCTATCGGTAAGAAGAGTAAGATGACTATGTCTTATGTAGCCGGCGTTAACGCAGGCGATGACCGTCATTATATTGATTCATTTGGTAAGGAGAGAGCTCTCTACATGTCCAACTGGTACATGACAGATTACTTTGGCGAGGATAAGCTTCTCGTACCCAGTATTGTGGTCTCTGCTGTAATAGTGATCGTAATGCTGATTATAGTTTGCGGAGGTGCTTTCTGATGACAATGACAATCATTAAAGTAGTTCTTTATATTTTGCTTGCTCCGATTATCGGAGGACTCATGGAAGGTATCGATCGTGTCGTTTCCGCTCGTATGCAGAGAAGACAGGGACCGCCGCTCCTTCAGCCTTTTTATGACGTGTATAAGCTGCTTGCAAAGCAGACAACCGTTGTTAACAGCATTCAGGTTCTCTTTGTAATTGCATATACAATCTTTACGATTTTTACAGGTTCGCTTTTCTTTGGTGGTGGAGATATGCTTCTTGTATTCTTCGCTCTGTCAATGTCAGAGGTAATGATGGTACTTGCAGCGTATTCAACAAACGGACCTTACAGTGCACTTGGTGCAAACCGTGAGCTTTTGCAGATGATGTGTTATGAGCCCATGATTCTTCTTGTTGCCATCGGTTTCTATGAGGCAAACGGAAGCTTTATGGTTAATGATCTTGTACAGGCAGACATGCCTGCAATCTGCAAGATTCCAGGTATGTTAATCGGATTTTTATTTATTCTTACAATTAAGTTCAGAAAATCTCCTTTTGACATGAGTACATCTCATCACGCACACCAGGAGATGGTTAAAGGTCTTACATCTGATATTTCAGGTACAAACCTTGCTTTCTATGAGATAGCAGAGTGGTACGATGAGGTTCTTATGATGGGTATCGTTGCGATGTTCTTCATTTACAAGAATCCTGTCAGTATCGTATGGGCACTTATTGCATGTGTTGTATTCTATCTTATGGAAACACTGATTGATAATGTATTTCCTCGTGTTAAATACATGGCTATGCTGATAAGCAGCTGGGTTGTAATTCTTGTAACAGCAGGAACCAACCTTCTTATTCTCAGTGTAATAGGTAAATAAAAGGAGAAACTATGAAAATTTCAAAATCACCCTGGGTATTACATTATGATGGATCCAGTTGCAACGGATGTGATATTGAGGTTCTTGCAACAATGACTCCTCTTTATGATGTAGAGAGATTCGGAATTATAAATACAGGAAACCCCAAGCATGCTGATATTCTTCTTCTTACAGGTGGTATCAATGCTCAGACCGCACCGGTTGTCAGACAGCTTTACAATCAGATGCCTGACCCGAAGGTAGTAATTGCCTGCGGTATCTGCTCATGTGACGGTGGTATTTTCAAGGAGTGCTATAACATATTGGGCGGTTCGGATAAGGTTGTTCCGGTTGACGTATATGTTCCCGGATGTGCTGTAAGACCTGAAGCCCTTATTGATGGAGTTGTTAAGGCTCTTGCAATTCTTGAGGAAAAGAGAGTTAAGGTTAAGGAATCAATGAAGCAGGGCTACTGTACAGTTGATTATTCTAAGATTGCAGTACGTATGAAGGCTGAGGATTATGATCCTGCAAATCAGTATGATGCAGTTCTTACAGAGGAAGCTCTTCGTGAACAGGCTGAAGCTAAGATAGCACAGACAGCAAAGCCTGCACCTAAGCCGGCTGCACCTGCTGCAGCAGCTAAACCGGCAGCTCCGGCAGCTGCAGCGCCTAAAAAAGATGAAGGAGGAAACGCCTGATGAATATGGATCTTAAGATTGTTAAGGCGGAAGAAATCATCGACGAAGCACAGAAGCTTAAGTTCGATGGCTATCATCTTATGCAGCAGTGCGCTACAAGAACCGCTGAAGGCTATGAACTTGTTTACAGCTTTGGCAAGGCACTTGAGGTTTGCCAGGTTAAGATAATTCTTGCTGAAGATCAGTCTATTAACAGTATAAGCCATGTATTTCCCTGTGCTTTTCTTTATGAAAACGAGATGCATGATCTGTTTGGAATAGATATTCAGATGATAAGTCTTGACTATAAGGGTTCATTCTATAGAACAGCTATAGAAACACCATTTAAGTAACTTCCTTATAAAATAATTGGTAGAAAGAGGAGATTCTATGTCAACTAGAAGTGTTATTCCTTTTGGACCTCAGCATCCCGTATTGCCGGAGCCCATTCATCTTGATCTGGTACTTGAGGATGAGAAGGTTGTACAGGCTATTCCTTCCATTGGATTTATTCATCGTGGACTGGAGAAGCTTGTAGATAAAAAAGATTTCCATGAAATGGTTTATGTTGCAGAACGTATATGCGGTATCTGTTCACTTGGACATGGCCTTGGATATTGTGATGCTGTTGAGCATATCATGGATCTTGAGGTTCCGGACAGAGCTAAATATTTAAGAACTATGCTTTCAGAGCTTTCAAGAATGCATTCACATTTGCTTTGGCTTGGACTTCTTGCTGATGCATTCGGCTTTGAGTCACTTTATATGGAATGCTGGAGAATCCGTGAAGAGGTTCTCGATATGTTTGAAATTGCAACAGGTGGTCGCGTTATCTTTTCAATTATGAAAATCGGCGGATTAAGAAGAGATATTCCTGATGATATGCTTAAGGATTTCAGACAGAGACTTGACAGTATCAAGGAAGGTCTTGATATTGTTGCAAAGCCCTTTATCGATGATGTGGCAGTAAAGAATCGTCTTGTAGATGTTGGTATTCTTACTCCTGAGAAGGCAGATCTTCTCGGAACAGCAGGTCCTTTCCTTCGTGCAAGTGGTATTGCAAGGGATATCAGATCAACAGGCTATTGTGCTTACGGTGATATTGAATTTGAGCCTATTATCAGCACAGGCTGCGATTCATACGCACGTACAGAAGTACGTATTAAAGAGATTTATCAATCAATTGATATCATGCGTCAGTGTATAGACAAGATGCCTTCAGGTCCTGTTGATGTTCCTGTAAAGCCCAAC
This sequence comes from Butyrivibrio sp. AC2005, assembly GCF_000424145.1. GTDB lineage: Bacteria > Bacillota > Clostridia > Lachnospirales > Lachnospiraceae > Butyrivibrio. Next base: position 401,624 of record NZ_KE384137.1, on the reverse strand, counting down.
CAGTTCCCTAATGGTGAATATATGGCCAGAATAGAGCAGCCCAGAGGTGAGGCTCTCTACTATGTAAAGGCTAACGGAAGCAAGTTTATTGATCGTATGAGAGTAAGAACTCCCACATTTGCCAATATTCCTGCACTTGTTGATGTCCTTGCAGGCTGTGATTTTGCAGACGTACCGATCCTTGTACTTACTATTGATCCTTGTATCAGTTGTACAGAACGCTAAAGTTATAGAAAGAAGGTAGGAAGATTTGAGTCTCATTAATTTTAATACACAAGTAATTAAAAACCTTTTCTCAAAACCTGCGACTCGTAAGTATCCTTTTGAACCAAAGAATTATCCCGAGCGCACACGCGGTCATGTACAAAATGATATGGACGTTTGTGTACTTTGCGGACTTTGCTCAATAAAGTGTCCTACACATGCCATCACTGTAGATAAGGCAGCTAAGACCTGGTCTATAAGACCCATGAGCTGCATACAGTGCAGATGCTGTGTAGATAACTGTCCTAAGAAATGTCTTTCAATGGACACACACTTTACAGAACCCGGTTCCGAGAAGGTTACTAAGACATTTAAGCAGTCTGAAAAGGCTATAGCAGCTCAGGAAGCTCTTATGAAGGCAGCAAAAGAGCGTGCGGCAGCCGCAGCGGCAGCAAAGGCAGCTGCAGCAGGAAATGCTGCACCGGTAGCCGGAGCTGCACCCGCAGCAAAGCCCGCTAATGCAGCACCTACTGGTGTACAGCAGGTAGCAGCCGCAGCAGCGAAGGCAGAGGCTGAGAAAAAGGACGAATAAATAATGTATGCACTTATCCGTGTTACAGGTGCTGTACAGGGTATAGGGTACAGACCATTTGTAGCAGAGCTTGCAACTAAATATGAGCTCAGAGGAGAAGTGAAGAATCTTGGTGGTATTGTAGAGATAATAGCTATTGGAGATGAGGACAGAATTAGTTTATTTGCTGACAAACTAAAGACTTCCTCACCCTCCGGAAGCATTGTTATAAATGTATCTTTGGAATATCTTAAAGAAAATGAACCGGAAGGTCTAAATGACTGTTCCGGTTTTCGTATTGTAGAGAGCAGTGAAAAATTCGATAAATCATATCTTACTGTATTTCCACCTGATATAGGTATCTGTGAAGTCTGCATGCAGGAGATGGGGGATGAGAACGACAGAAGGTACGAATATCCTCTTATAAGCTGCGCTTCCTGTGGACCAAGATTCAGTATTTTAAAGAAACTTCCCTATGACAGAGAGACGACCACCATGGACGTCTATTCAATGTGTCCTGAATGCAGCAGTGAATATAAAAAAGGACGTAGAAGACATGCGCAGACTATATCATGTCATAGCTGCGGACCACAGATTATTTTTGATGAGCCTGAAAAAAGGACAGATGAGTCAGATGATTCTGGTATAGAGAGAGCTGCATTTATCATCAAAAGTGGTGGAATCATAGGAATAAAGGGAATCGGAGGCTATCAGCTTGCCGTTGATCCTTGTAATTACGATGCTGTACGACGTCTAAGGGAAATAAAGGGAAGAGAGAAAAAGCCCTTTGCCATCATGTATCCCAATATGTCAGCTATTAAGGAATGCTGTAATGTGTCGCCAAAAGAGGAGGAACTACTTACTTCATCTGTCAGGCCCATTGTCCTTCTTGACAGGCATTATGCCAATATACATAGGTCTGACAATAAAAAGGAATATGCGGATAATGTTTGTGGTGCATCAAGGCAGATTGGTGCATTTTTACCATCAAGCGGATTACATAAGCTGCTGACTGAAAAGACCGGTGAAATTATTGTAACAAGCGGTAATATCTCAGGTGATCCAATGATTGTAGCTGATGATATTTTCAGAGAAAAATTTGCAGATAAGATTGATGGGATACTATGGTATGAGAGAGAGATTTTAAGACCACTTGATGATTCGGTAATTCAGATTTTCAGGGATGATTGCCAAAATGAAGAAGCGAGATTTATCAGAAGGTCACGAGGTTATGTGCCACTTCCTCTTTTTCTGGAAAAAGCTCTTACAGATAAGAATATTTATGAAGCTTTTGGAGCAGATTTAAAAAACACTTTTTCACTGGGATATGGTGATAGAATAATCACAAGCCAGTTTCTTGGAGATATGGAGGAATATTCTGTACTTAAATTACAAAAGAGAGAATATGCCGATTTTAGGGATATTTTCAGAGTAGATAATCTTGATGCAGATAAAAAAATAATAATATCGGATATGCATCCGGGATACCATTCTACTAAGCTTGCACAGGATGTTTATAATAACTCTGATAAAAACAAAACTGAGCTTTTGGCTATTCAACATCATCATGCTCATATCGGTTCTGTGATGGCTGAATATTCAATAAATGAGTGCATTGGCATTGCTTTTGACGGAACAGGCTATGGAACAGATGGAAAGATCTGGGGAAGCGAATTCCTGATATGCAGAGGTGGTGAGTTTGAGAGAGCAGGACACCTTAAACCTGTGAGAATTGTCGGACAGGATGAGGGTATGAAGAATGCGGCCCTGTCTGCTGCCTGCTATCTGTTAGAAGGCAATGTAAATATACCTGAAGGAATTCTTCAGGATTCAGAATTGTCACTGATAAAAGCAGCACTGAATAACAATATAAATGCTTTTCCTAATTCGGGTATGGGACGATTATTTGATGCAGTGAGCTGTCTTTTAGGCATTTGCTCATATAATTCCTATGAGGGAGAATGTGCCATAAAATTGCAGAATGCAGCTGAGGAGTATTTAGATCGAACAGATAAAGATGTCTTATCTGATGATGCGGATGAATTGGATATTTTTCTTGATATTGAGAATGCGACAGGTGAAAATAATACTTCATCTTATGTTATGGATACTGCAAACATGCTTGATAAACTGATTAAACTAAAAGCGAATGAAGATACAGGAAAGCTTGCATATGCTTTTCATAAGGCGATAGCAAAAGCAGTTAAAAGCATAGCCTTGTCATTAAGGGAAAAGAGCGGATTAAATGATATTTGTCTTTCGGGAGGCGTGTTTGCAAACAGACTTCTATTGTATATGTGCAATAAATTCCTTAAGGAAGAGGGTTTTGTGGTATACTATAACCGCATTTTACCGACAAATGATGGTGGAATAAGCGCAGGACAGATATATCTGGCCGGCTTACTGAATAAGTCATAAGGATATATGACAGTAGTTTAAAAAACGAGAGGAAACAGATTATGTGCGTAGCATTACCGGGACGCGTAACAGAAATAAACGGAACCAAGGCAACGGTTGATTTTTCAGGGAATACCGTTGAAGCTGAGGCAGGCCTTGTTAAGATTAAGATAGGTGACAGGGTACTTGTACACGCTGGCTGCATTATTCAGACAATGAGTGATGCGCAGGCGGATGAGATTGAAGAATTGTTTCGTGAAATAGAGGACCTGTAATTATACTTATGGATAAACTTGAATTTATAAAAGAACAACTGAAAAATTACGACGGTGATGATCTGCGTTTTATGGAGGTGTGCGGTACACATACAGCTGCTATTTCCGAGAACGGGATACCGAATTTGTTATCACCCAAAATACATCTGATTTCAGGCCCGGGGTGTCCTGTCTGTGTTACGGTAACAGCTGTAATAGACAAACTGACACAAATTTCACTTACTGAGAACACAACAGTACTGACCTTTGGAGACCTTATCAGGGTTAAGGGGTCTGAGATGAGCCTTTCTGATGCAAGAGCACGTGGCGGAAGCGTTGAGATGCTGTATTCACCTATGGATGCTATAAAACTTGCAAAGAATAATCCTGACAGGAATTATGTTTTTGCTGCAATTGGTTTTGAAACTACAACACCTGTTTATGCTATGGTTTTGGAAAATGCAATTGAGGCTAAGGTTCATAATCTTAAGCTTTTGACATCTCTGAAAACTATGCCGGAAGTCATAAGGTGGGTGTGTAAAAACACAAATAATATAGATGGATTCATTGCACCGGGACACGTATCGGTCATAACAGGTTCGAATCTGTTCAAAGAACTGTCAGAGGAAACCGGGCTTCCTTTTGCTGTTGCAGGTTTTGAAGGGGCAGGCCTTCTTACAGCTATTTATGCGCTGGTAAAAATGAAGGGACACTCAGGTATTAAGAACCTGTACAAGAGTGCTGTAAGTGAAAAGGGAAATGCAGATGCTGCCAGGGAAGTAGGCAAGTTTTTTGAGCCATGCGATGCTTCCTGGAGAGGTATGGGAAAGATTCCGGGATCCGGTATGAGACTCAGAAAAGAGTATATGGAATATGATGCCGGAAGCTATGGCCTTGATGAGGACCATATGCCACCCGGATGCAGCTGCGCCAGGGTGCTTACGGGAGAAATATCTCCGGATGAATGTCCTTTGTTTGGAAAAGCATGCTCCCCGGAGAATGCTCATGGCGCCTGTATGGTTTCTACCGAAGGAAGCTGTTATAACTACTATGTTTCAGGACGAAAGAAGAGATAATAATGAAAGTAACAATGGCACATGGAAGCGGTGGCGCTTCTACATCTGAGCTTATTGAAAATATATTTGCAAAGCATTTTAAGAATGAATACCTTGACAGGATGGAGGATTCTGCTGTTGTTCCGGGATGTAAAAGACTTGCGGTAACAACTGACAGCTTTGTTGTCACTCCTTATTTTTTCCCCGGCGGGGATATAGGTCGTCTTTCTGTTTGCGGAACAGTTAATGATCTGTTAATGAGCGGCGCTAAGCCAAAATACATTACTTGTGGATGCATTCTTGAAGAGGGGATGGATATTGATGATCTTGATAAAATCATCTCATCAATGGCTGAGACGGCAAAGGAAGCCGGAGTTACAGTTGTCACAGGTGACACCAAGGTTGTAGAAAAACGCGGTGATTTTGGAGGAATTATGATAAATACTTCAGGTGTTGGTTTTATGCCTGAGGGAGTAGCTTTATCACCTGCAGGCTGTAAAGATGGCGACGTTTTGATCGTATCAGGTAACCTTGGAGACCATCATGCAGCAATTTTATCTGACAGAATGAACATTAAAAACAGTATCATGTCTGATAATGCACCGCTAACAGAGATGGTTACAGGCTTAATAGAGCAGAATATTGATGTACATGCCATGAGAGATGTTACAAGAGGCGGACTTGGTACTGTTCTCCATGAGTTTGCAGGAGCTTCTGAATGTGAGATACATCTGTATCAGGAAAAACTACCTGTAAGTGCTGCAGTTAAGGATTTTTGTAAGATGCTTGGTCTTGATCCTGTTTATATGGGAAATGAAGGCAAGATGATATGTGTGGTAAACGGAAAGGATGCGGATAAGGCTCTTTCTATTATCAAAACATCTGAATATGGTGATAACGCAGCTATAATAGGTGAAGTAAAAAAAGCCGATAATAATGGTGTAATATTACATACCGCAATTGGAGGAGAGAGACTCATTGGTCCGCTTTACGGAGAAGGTCTTCCGAGGATTTGCTGATTATTAAGAAAAAATTAATAACTTTTTTGAAATAATCAATATTTGTGGTATAATGCCCTATATGTTGTATTCAGATTCAAATACGTTACAAGTTTGATGTAACGCGGAGTTTATTTTTATGAAGTTTACAAGAGTTAATAAGGATACTATTAATTGCATAATCACAGAAGATGATATGGACGAGCAGGGACTTAAGCTCGAAGATCTTTTTGATAAGAGCAAGGAAGCAATGGACTTTCTTCATGATGTAATGGAGAAGGCTGTGGAAGAGGTAGATTATAAGCCGCAGGGAGCATTTACTCCTATGCAGATAACGGTTCTTCCCGATCACTCAATTTCTCTTACATTATCGGAGAATACGGATGGTGCCTTTGCCGATATGCTTAAGAATCTTACAGAGAAGGCCGGACTGAGATTTCCAAAGAACTTTCTTGAGGAACTGGGAGATGTTCCCGAGGAGGACAGAATTCCCAAGCTTAGTGAATACCTTCAGAGTCTTAAGGATTTCACGAACTCAGTTAAGAATATGGTTGAGAAGGTTAATTCCGATAAGGATACTATAGAGGATTCTAACAGCATTCCAGCTAAGAAAAAAGAGGGTGCTGCAAGACGCACAAGGATTGAGAGTGAGGCTGATTCTAATCCTGCAAGAGCACAGCTTGAACAGATTGGCTTTAAGACCTTTGCATTTGAAATAAAGGATCTTAGAACTGTTATTTCACTTTGCAAACAGATACCCGGTGAGATTAAGATGGGAAGTACTCTTTACAGAAATCCTTCCAATAATGCTTACTACATCGTATTTGACAGAAAAGATGAGAATGCAAAGACCTTTGCGGCAGTATTTTCAATATGCTATGAGTTTGGTAAGTTTGTAACAACAAAAGATAATCTCATCTGCCATATGGATGAGAACTTTGATACTGTTCTAAAGGATAAGGCAATAGAAACACTTTGCAGCTTATAAAACTATAATAAATAGCAATTGTCTGCGGATTTATAGGATTTCTTAACGGGACGACTTCTATGGAAGGACGTTCCGTTTTATATATGGTTTTGGAGGTTTTTTTTAGATAAGAATTATTATTATAGCTTTCCCCTAGGGGGCGCTCAACGTCCGGGGGACGTTGGTATAGCGCGGACCGAAGCGGAGCGAAGACAGGTGCCCGAAGGGCGGATGAGGGGACACAGTGCCACAGAACGACGAAATCAGATTAAACAAATACATATCCATGTGCGGCATCTGCTCCAGGCGAGAAGCAGATAAGCTTATCGAAGCAGGCCGTATCAAGGTAAATGGGACCACAGCGCTTACGGGAACCAAAGTTGCACCGTGGGACGAGGTTTTATTTGATGATAAAATAATAAGTCCCGTAGAGGAGAAGGTTGTTCTCGCCTACAATAAGCCGGTAGGGGTAGTTTGTACCGAGAGGGATGAGCATGCTGAGAGAACAATTATTGAAGATCTCAAATATGAAGGCCGTGTTACCTATGCGGGAAGACTTGATAAAGATTCTGAGGGACTGATGATCCTCACTAACGATGGTGACCTCATTCAGGCGATGATGAAATCCAGAAACGGACATGAGAAGGAATATATTGTTGAAGTGGATCACCCTGTTACAGACAAGTTTATCAGAGATATGGGAAAAGGAGTTTATCTTTCTGAACTTGATAGGACTACAAAACCATGTAAGCTTGAAAGGCTTGATGATAACTGCTTTAAGATAATACTCACACAGGGGTTGAACAGACAGATCAGACGAATGTGTGATGCATTTGGATACACAGTAACTAAGCTTAAGAGAATACGAATTTTAAATATTGAGCTGGCAGGGCTTAATCATTCCGAGTACCGTATAATTAGTGGAGATGAGCTACGAATGCTCTATAAGGAAGCCGGCTTATAATAGCCTTACGAGGTATAAAGAAAAAGAAATTCAGGGGAGACATAAATGGCTACAAATGAAATAATTTCCAAATACAACGATCTTGCGGAGAAAATCCGCTATCACATGGATCGATACTACAATCAGGATGCTCCTGAGATTTCTGATTATGAATATGATCAGATGATGCAGGAATTAAAGCAGATGGAAACAGAGTATCCGGAGCTTATTACAAAAGATTCCCCAAGCCAGATAATTGGCGGAACTGCCAAGAGAGAAGCAGGCGTTAAGGTTACACACAATGTGCCTATGCTTTCGATAGAGGATGTTTTTGACAAAGCCGATGTAACCGCCTGGGTTAATAAGGTACATGTAAAACATCCGGATGCTGAGTTTTCAGTCGAATATAAAATTGATGGACTGAGCATGACTCTACGCTATGAAGAAAATCCTGATAAGCCGGGATACATGAGACTTGCCCTCGCTGAGACCAGAGGAGACGGCAGAGTAGGTGAGGATGTTACAATAAATGCGCTTGTAATTCCCGATGTCAAAAGAGAAATTAAATACGATGCGAGATATTTGGAGCTTAGAGGCGAAGTCTATATGTCGCACGAGGATTTTGACAGATTTAATGAACAACAGGAAAAGCTTGGTAAAAAGACCGCGGCCAATCCCAGAAACCTTGCAGCCGGTACTTTAAGACAACTCGACAGTGCGGTTACTAAGGAGCGCGGCCTTCGGATGTTTGTATTCAATGTTCAGGATGGACCCGAAGAACTTATGGAGAGCCATTGTAAGGCTTTGGATACTCTTGAAGGACTTGGAATACCTGTTGTAAAACACAGCTGCTGCAAAACGGCAGAGGATGTTCTTAAGGCAATAGATGCTATTGGCGATGACAGATTTGATCTGACCTTTGATCTTGATGGAGCTGTTGTAAAAGTTGATCATACTGGATGGAGAGATGATTTCCCCGCAGGAAGCAAGTACTCAAGCGGTCATATAGCATATAAGTATCCGCCGGAAGAAAAGGTTGTTGTAATGGATGAGATTCTTGTTGACGTTGGAAGGACAGGTAAGCTCACATTTACGGGAAGCTTTCATGATAAAGAGACAGGAAAACCTGCAAGACTGTGTGGCACCTCTGTCTCCAGGGCAACACTTCACAACCAGGATTACATCCGGGATATGAAAATAGGAATCGGTGGAGCTTATAAGCTCTTTAAATCCGGTGAGATTATTCCAAAGCTTAATGGCTGTGTTGAAGAGCCTGAACAGGTTTATGTCGCTCCTGAGAACTGCCCTGTATGCGGACATAAGCTGGTAAGAGAAGAAGATACAGCAGATATCAGATGTGTCAATCCTACTTGTCCTGCACAGGTTACAAGGACTATCGCATATTTTACATCAAGAGATGCCATGAATATTATGGGACTTGGTGATACTCTTATAGAGGCACTTACAAAAGACGGATATCTTAAGAATTATGCTGATATCTATGATCTTAAGAATTATCGTGATGAGATGATTGAAAAAGGAATTATCGGAAAAGAGAAGAACACCGATAAGCTTCTTGGTGAAATAGAAAAGTCCAAGGAAAATGACCCTGTCATGCTTCTTACCGGTCTTGCCATAAGGAATGTAGGAAAGGCTACCGCAAGAGAAATAATGAAGCATGTGGATGACCTTACGCAATTATTTAATGTTACGGTTGACGGCTTTTTATCAATGCCCGATATTGGAGAGACGACTGCGGGAGATTTATATGAATTTTTCCACAGTGAAGAGAACAGACAGCTTATTCTTCGAATGAAGGACGCAGGCGTTAATATGACTGTTGTTAAGGATGAAGGAGCTTCAGATAAGCTTGCCGGAATGACAATTGTAGTAACAGGAACGCTTCCTACACTTGGAAGAAAGGATGCGGAGGCTCTTATTACTAAAAACGGTGGTAAGGCTGCAGGCAGTGTTTCCAAGAAAACTACAATGGTTCTTGCCGGAGAAGCTGCAGGAAGTAAGCTTACAAAAGCGCAGGAGCTTGGCATTAGAATTATAAACGAAGCAGAATTTCTGGAATTGCTTAAATAATACCTGATACTGATACGAGGCCAAGGAGGAGAAAGAAATGCCTATTAAAATTATGAACGACCTTCCCGTAAGGGAAATTCTTGAAAAAGAAAATATCTTTGTGGTTGATGAAAACAGGGCTATGCATCAGGATATTCGTTCTTTGAATATTTGTATTTTGAATCTGATGCCTCTTAAAGAAGATACAGAACTGCAGCTGCTGCGCTCACTTTCAAATACACCACTGCAAATAGATGTTTCCTTCATGAGGGTAAGCAGCCATAAATCCCTTAATACTTCGCCCAACCATCTGAACAGGTTCTATCATACCTTTGAAGAATTGAAGGATAATACGTATGATGGACTAATTATTACCGGAGCTCCTGTAGAACAGATGGAATTCGAACAGGTTGATTATTGGAATGAGCTATGCGAAATATTTGAATGGTCCAAGACAAATGTAACTTCAACATTCCATATATGCTGGGGAGCGCAGGCAGGCTTATATTACCACTATGGCATACAAAAGAGACCACTGGCTGAGAAGCTCTTCGGATTATTTGAGCATCATGTTGAAAATCGCAAGGTTCCGCTTGTAAGAGGTTTTGATGATGTCTTCTGGATGCCTCATTCAAGACATACCGAATCACCTGCTGCTGAGATACATTCATGTAAAGACCTTGTAGTTCTTGCAGAGTCAACTGTAGCCGGAGTGTTCCTCTGTATGTCCAGAGATGGAAAAAATATTTTTGTAATGGGACATGCTGAGTATGACAGACTTACACTTCACAACGAATACGTCAGAGACTTAAGTAAGGATTTGCCGATACATGTTCCGGAGAATTATTATCCGGATGATGATCCGGACAATACGCCTAAGCTGATTTGGAGATCACACTGCAACAACCTTTATTCCAACTGGCTGGACTATTATGTATATCAGGCTACACCATATAAATGGGGTCAGATACTTGATGATGACAGAAAAAATAAAGCAAAATCTATTCTTACAAGTTTGGCAGAATAATTAAACTAACAATCAGATGCCGTAATGCTTTCGATGTTTGGAGAGCATTACGGCTATTTTCTTGTGGGAAATAATAAAAAAACAATTAACAAAATACTGTTTGCAACACTACGCAAAATGGTTTTGCTATAATTGTAATATATCAGATTTTTTCCGACAACCGGAGGTTTATATGGCAATTCAGGGCAATGTGATCAAGGTATTATGGAATATTATGCAAATGCTGGAGGAAGAGCAGATTGAAGATGCTCTTACAGAAGCCTTTGAAGCCCTTAGTGATGCTGTTCATACCAGCTCCGGCATTATGTGGATCAAGGATTCTCAAACAAGAACTTTGTATAGTGTCATTTCCACAGGCGATATTGACGCAACGGGTTATGGAATCGCATACGGAAAAGGAATTGTAGGAAAAGTCTGCGAGACCGGAGAAATGGTTTATGTTAAAGACGGGTTAAACGATGACAGATTTCCGGGCGGTAAAAATGAAGCGACGGGTATAATTACCCATAATGCCTTGTATTATCCCATGTTTTTAAAGAGCCAGGTTGTGGGATGTGTTGAGCTGCTTAATCGTACTCTTATAGACGATTACTCAAAGGATGAGATCTCCATAATACATTCTTTTGCCGGCCTCTGTGCAATGATAATTGAGGAACGTGGTTTTTCATATTCCCCAAGCACTAATAAAAATTCAGTCATGACACTCCGTGGCATAAAGAAGGATTTTACTACAGGGGCGGGGGTGTCACATATTCTTAAGGGAATAGATCTTGATATTTACGAGAAAGAGCTTCTTGTTATTCTCGGTGAAAGCGGCTGTGGTAAATCAACACTTTTGAATATAATAGGAGGAATGGATTCGCCTACTGAAGGTAAAATCACGATAGATGGCAGGGATTTTTCCCATCCTACAGAAAAGGAACTGATTAAATTCAGAAGGGATGACATAGGCTTTATTTTTCAGGCTTATAATCTGATGCCGAATCTTACTGCTCTTGAAAATGTAAAGTTTATAGCTGAAATTTGCAAAAATCCAAGAGACTCAAAAAATGCCCTGAAGATGGTTGGACTTGCGGATAGGGCAAATAGCTATCCCTCCATGATGAGTGGCGGGCAACAGCAGAGAGTATCAATTGCCAGAGCTATAGTAAAGAACCCTAGAATAATACTTGCTGATGAGCCTACAGCAGCACTTGATTTTACAACAGGACAGGAGGTTCTGAAATTAATAGAGAGTATTATTGAAGAGGGACTGACATCAGTTGTAATGGTTACACATAACGTCGAGATAGCCAAGATGGCCAACCGCGTTGTGCATTTAAAAAATGGTAAAATTTCAAGTATAAGGATTAATTCATGGCCGATGCATGCGGCTGATTTGGTATGGTAAAAGAGCAAAAATGAGGGGAACCGGGGAGTATGAAAGAGTCCTGGCGTAAGGACGCTCTGCGAAATATCAGAAAAAGAATAATCTCGTGGCTTTCAATTGTCACGATTGTTGTCATAAGTGCCGGAATTATTCTGGGCATTTGTTTTCCTATGTACACATTAAAAAAGACTAGTGATGAATACTTTAAAGCTCATAATTTCAAGGATGCTGATATAGCATCGAGCGTTGGAGTAAAAGCATCCGATGTCGATATAATAAAACACAATTGCAAGGTAAAGGAAGCGGAAGGTGCGATTATTCTTCCAGGCGTTGTAAGCAGTGGAAAAATAACTGTCAGTGCAAAAATAATATCATTAACAGAAAAGGTTAGTGTGCCTTATGCAATAAAAGGCGAACTTCCCGCAGCAATAAATGAATGTGCTATAAGTAAGGAAATAGCTGATGCTCTAAGTATAGACATAGGAGATGAGCTATCCTTTGAAATGTCTAATTCACGTTTTGAGGATGCTTTAAATGAAAAAAGCTTTAAGGTAACAGGCATAGCAGGACATCCTGATTTTTTTGGTGCTGACCGCGATGGATTTTGCATCGTTCCTCATGATGTCTTTAATACTGACGCGTTATCCTTCGATTATACAAGTATATTTGTGGATGCGGATATACCGGATAGCCTGAATACGATGCAAAAAGAATATCTTGATAAGGCTGCCGAATTAAAAGATGAACTGGAAATGGAAGGGGATGAAATAGCTGCCAGGAGAAAAGGGCAGTATATAGAGGATCTGGATAATGAATATGCGAAGGCTGTCAAAAAGGTTGAGGATGAACTGGCTAACGGAAAATCAAAGCTGGATGATGCTCAAAAAGAATTTGATGAAAAGATAAGTAAAGCTGAAAAAGAGCTTGAAGATGGTGAGAGTGAATTTGCTGACGCAAAACAAAAGGCAGAAAAAGAGCTGGCTGATGGCGAGAAAAAGATTCGTGACGGTGAAGCAGAATATAATGCGCAGATAGCGGATGGCGAAAAACAGCTTGCGGATGCAAAAAAGCAGCTGGAGGATGAACTTAATGATGCAAAATATAAGCTCTTTTATGGCTTTCTAGAGCTTGATAATGCTGAGAAAACTTTAATCGAAAAAGAACAGGAGTATACTAACGGTGTTATACAGCTTAATGCAGGAAGAGAAGAACTGAATAAGGGCTGGGATGAATATGATGATGGTCTTTATCAGATAGAGACCTATCTCAATGATTCAAATATCGATTCGGCAGTGAGCTTTCTGGAGCTTGTAAATGAGAATTCTGAAATACAAATTCCAGGTGATGTCATTTCAGAGATACGCTCTATGAAAGACTGCGGAACAATAAAAAGATTTGGCAAAGTAGTAAGTCTTTTGGACAGACTTCCTAATGACATAAAAAATGAATTTATGAATGCTTTTGATTTTGACCAGGATGAAGGGAGCCTAAGAGATAAATATAATCAGTTAAAGGGTGCGGAAGACAAACTTAATGACGCAGAAGATAAAATAAGAAGTGGCGCTGAAGAACTTAATGAAGGAAGGAGACTACTGGATCAGGGCTGGTTTTCGCTTGAACAGGGTAAAAAGGAGCTTGCGGATGGTCAGGCAGAGCTGGAAAGGAAGGAACCTGAAGCAAGGAAGCTACTCTCTGATAAGGAGGCCGAATTCGAGGAAAAAAAAGAGGAAGGCGCCAGACAGATTGCCGAGGCAAAAAGAACGTTTAAAAAGAAAAAGAAGGAGGCTTTAGACAAGCTTGCTAAAGCTGAAAAAGAGCTTGCTGACGGCCGTGCTGAATTTGAATCAGAAAAGAAAAAAGGCGAAGCGGAATTAAAGAAAGCCAGGGATGAATATGAAAAAGAAAAAAAGGAAGCATATGCTAAGCTTGATGATGCAAAAGAAGTTATAGAAAATGCCAAGAATATAGATGTTCATCTTCTGGTACAGATGAGAGAAGCGAATCTTAATTTTATAGAACTAAAATCTTATGTGGATGTACTTACAAGATTCATTTTTGTTTTCATGCCTATTTTTTGCAGTATAACAGTAATCGTGTGTTTCTTTACAATTGCAATTATAGTGGAAGAACAGAAAAAACAAATTGGTGTTGTAAAGGCTTTTGGCGGTTATAAAAACGAAATAAGAAACAAATATATAATATTTGGTGTTTCAGCAGCGATGCTTGGCGTAATCATAGGAGTTGCAGGTGGCTTTGCGCTTGAAGCTCTTATTGTTAATTCATTAAAAGAAACCTTTTTGTTTGAGGACTTAAGCCACAAAACAAATCCCATTCCTGTAGCAATAACCTTTGGAGCTACAGTTATTCTTACTACCTTTGTGGTTATATGGTCTTGTGAAAAATATATTTCCTGCAGTGCGACAGGACTGCTTAACGGTAGCGAGCCGGAAAACAAAATTATGAAAAGGGCTGCAAAATCCGACCGTGGAAGTATATATATCAGAATGATAATAAATAATTTTTACACTGATCTGGGAAGGGTAATTATTTCGGTAGTTATTGTTCTTTCCTGTTGTATGCTGATAGGACTTGGAATAACGCTTAAGGATACATTTGATACAACATTGAAGGAGCAGATGAATAGTTTATGGAAATACGACCTGAAAATTGTCATGCAAAAGAATGCGACTGATACAGAAAAAACAGATTTCCTGGATGCAATACAAGGGTATGATTATTGCCCTGTATACAGAGTAGGCACTGTAATGCAGGCTGAAAAAGAGCAGGCACTTGCGGAGGTATATTGTGTTGACGATAGTAATTATTTTAAAGAATTTATTACGTTGAAAAATAAAAAGGGGGACGAAATTGATATACCCAAAGAAGGTGTTCTTGTTACGGAGGAAATGAAGGAAAAGGATGAGCTTCCACCCGGAACGGAATTCACAATGGTTACCGATGATCTAAAGATATCAAAGGTATATGTAAAGGATAATTTCCTTCAATATTTTGGCAAATGCGGCATTATGTCCCGGGATTATTTTGTAAAAATCTTCGAGGATACTGTAGAAGATAACTGCTATTTTATAAAGGCAGGAAACAATACAGATGCTTTATATGAAAAACTACAGGAATATCCTGCTATAGAAACTATAGACAAGGTGGATAGTCTAAAGGAAAAGAACAAGACTCTGATAGACCTTTTTGATATAATTGTCTATCTTGTGCTGGCATTTTCGCTTATATTATCGTTTATGATTCTTCTAAACCTTAGTAATATCCTTGTACTTCGTAGGATGCGAGAACTGCTTACTATGAGAGTAAATGGTTTTTCAAACGGACAGGTAATCGGGTACCTTGCAAGAGAAATAATAGTGACTACTTCCATGGGCATTATACTTGGCGTGGCTACAGGAATCCCCATAACTCTTTTATGTATTAAAACAATGGAAACAGATGGATTTATGTATGTGTCCCGAATCTATCCCTCTGCCTGGGCGCTGGCAGGCCTTAGCTGCTTTGCGTTTGCTGCTTTGATCAACTCCATATCATTTAGAAAAATAGGTAAGGTGCCTCTGACGGATATTACAAAATACTGATGATAAACAATAATAACTTTATATAAAAGATTTATAAAAATTAGTTAAGAACTGCCGCAAACGATAAAAAATAAGATAAAATATAATATATCGAAGATAGAGGAACAAGCAGATTTTTAATCTGCGGAAAAGGGGTATGCAATGGGCTTAGAACTTGAAGAGGAAGAAACTGAGGTAAAGACCACTACTAAAACCAGAACTAAAAGAACAAAAGAACTGCTTGAAGAAAGTACAAGACGGATGCAGGAGCTTAAGGACGAGCACGAAAACATGCAGAAGGAAATCGAAGCTCTTGATAAGGAAGCTACCGGCCTTGGCAACATGGATGCACTTAATTTAAAGATCACTCATGAGAAATTCGGAGCAGGAACTATTATTAAACAGGACGGAAAATATATTGAGGTTGAGTTTTCCGATGTAGTAAAAAAGTTTGTGCTTCCGGGTGCTATTGCTGATGGATATCTTAAGATAGATGACGAAGAACTTCTCGATTATTTTAAGAAGAGGAATGATGTCCATAACAGATCTTTAAAGGCTCATCTTGCTTTAAGATCTAATGAATTTGCAATGGAACGTCTCCAGGACGATATAGATAAATTAAATGAAAAAGCTAAATAGCATAATTGATACAATACTATAAATAATTTATGCTGAGCCAGGGGCTGCCACATTTTTGGCGGCCCTTTAATACTTTTAGATAAGAACTTTCGGGAGTAACTGATGACTGAAGAAACCAAGGCTAAAATCAGACGCTATAACAGTAATATTGAGATGAGTGGCAGGGGAATAATTGCCTTTGGATTATGGACTGCAATAAAAATCTGGATCAATCTAATGGTTAATGTAGATACAATTAAGCAAGGGATGGATTCTCATGACGAGCCGATTGATTTTTATTTGCAGGTAGTTTTTGTGACTGCAGGGGTTCTTTGTATTAGCATAATTATAGTAAATGTTTATGTAGGTATTTCTGCAATTATGTATGGAAGGGGAAACCGCAAGAAAAAGACTTTTGTTATATGGGCTGTTATTCTTGCTCTGTTAAGTTTGATTTTTATTGTGCTGGATATAATAAATCAGGAAGATATGTTTGATGAAAGAATGGCTGAGCTTTTGGCTGATACTACCACACTTTTTATTTTATTTGATATGGTATATTCCATGATTATGGCACGATTAACTATAAAAAGGGAGCAGGTATAGAATATGCAGGAGGATTTTCATTATTATGCTACATATTGTGCTGCATATCTGGCAGGGTATACACATAAAGAGTGTATGACTATCTGCTACAGCGCTCAATTTGTGGATCTGTGTTCCAAGACATATTTAACAAGAATAAAGGCACCTCTTATAGCTGCAACAACACAGCTTCAACTGGAGATGATGGATTCAAGAACCGATATTATCGGTCTTCAGGAAATAACAAGAATATGGGCTTCTTTTCATTTTTTACCGTATGATCTGTATGCTACGAAAAGTGGCTGTTCAAAATACTATTTGAACAAATACAGGCTGATCTGCAAGCCCAATGGAGACCTTCTTGTTAAAACAGTAGAGCTTGCAAAAGGGAAAAGCCTTCAGGCAGTAGGAATAGCAATGCATGTTCTGGCTGATACATGGGCTCATGCTTATTTTGCAGGAAATCCTTCACTTGTTATAAATAATACAAACAGAGAATTTTATGAAATTCTGCCCGGAATAGAAAATGAGATCGAAAGAAGGGTTAAGTTCGTTCATAAAAGGTCAACACCTGATGATTTGGCCAATGGTATTTATACAAACAGCTTATATCAGGGGACTGAAGACTCGGTAATGAATTTAGGACATGGAAGAGCAGGACATTTACCTGATTATTCCTTTGCTAAATATAGATATTTACCTGCCTGGAACGATTATAAGGAAATAGTAAAAGACAATCCCAGTGATTACTATAAGGCTTTTGCGCAAATGATTTATGCGATGAAATATATAAGGGGCGAAATCGAGCAATTCGAGAAGGATACCTATGCGTATGATGTGGCACGCCCTTATGAAGACAGAATAAAAGGAATCCTTAAAAGGAGACAGCTTATAGCATCAGAAGATTGGAAGGCTTTTGGAGAAGAATTATCCGGAGAAAAAATCGAGGACTTTGATTTTGACAAATATAAATATGAATACATGAGGACTTCTATTGCAAGAAAGAACAAGACTTTTTTGGGCAAGTTTATTATAGGGGCCATAGCGCAAAAGGGTATGGTAACACACGAAATATTTGCTTCAAAGAATATGCTTGCCGGTTTTTCACTAATGTTGATGCGGAAGGAAAAGCAGATAGAAAAACAGATGGAAATGCAGCAGGAAGGTGAAGATGAGCAGAGGTCAGCGGATTAGAACATTTCTTATAGGCTTAATTACAATAATAGGGGCGATATTTCTCATAAGGTATAGAAGCTTTGCTTATGAGCTTATTCTATTTGTGCTTGCGATTGGTTTTATGTGCACAGGAATAAATTTGCTGCTGTATTATATTTTTATGGCAAAAAATATGGTTGATGGGAAGGTTATTTTTTATAAAGGAATTATTTTATTCAATTTTGGCGTTATGTCCTCGTCCATAACAAATGTTCCGAAAATATATATACTTTTATATCTGGCTGTAATACATGCTTTCTCAGGCCTGATAGAAATACTGAGAGCTAAGGAAGCAAAAAGCTATGGTGCAAAATCGTGGCGCCTCAAAATGATACATGGATTAGTAAATATAATGATGGCAGCCTTTTGTATAATTTTTGTAAAACACCAGAATACTGCTATTTATATATACTGTATTGGACTTATCTATTCAGGACTTATGAGAATAGGATCTGCATTCCGCCGAACGACCTTTATGTTCATACGTTAAAAGCCTTCCCCTGGGGGAAGGCTTTTAACGTATGAGGGGTTAAGAAATAGCTTTACTCTCAACCGCCTCCTCTTCATGAGCTTTCTTATGTGCCGTGGAGAGCATGAGCTTAATCCTGTTAAGCTGATTAACTTCACTTGCACCGGGATCATAGTCAATCGCAACAATATTACAACCGGGATAAAGCTTTCTCATCTGCTTGATTACACCCTTACCCACAACGTGGTTCGGAAGACATCCGAAGGGCTGTGTGCAGACAATATTGGACGCACCTTCCTTTATAAGCTCAACCATTTCACCTGTAAGGAACCATCCTTCACCTGTCTGGTTGCCGATTGATACAATAGGCTTAGCATATTCAACAAGCTTGTAAATGCTTGTGGGAGCTTCGAAATGAACACTCTTTTCAAATGCCTTTGATGCACCGCCGCGAAGCTTCTCAAGTGCCCAGATTCCTGCTTTGCAAAATGCTTTTGTTTTCTTGCTTGTGCCAAGCTGATCTGCCTTATAAACCTGATTATAGAAACAGTAGAGCATGAAGTCCAGAAGATCAGGAACAACTGCTTCAGCACCTTCTGATTCAAGGAGTTCTACAAGATGGTTGTTGGCAGCGGGAGCGAACTTAACAAGAATCTCTCCTACAATACCTACGCGAGGTTTAACTTCATCTGTAATCTCAATTCTATCGAAATCTTCGACAATCTCTTTGCACATATGCTGGAATTTAGAAAAGCTAAGGTGTTTAGCCTTTACAAATTCTATACATTCCTTTTTCCATTTATCATGAACAGCATTAACAGAACCTGCTACCTTTTCATAAGGACGCATACGATATACGCATCTCATGAAAATATCTCCGAAAACAGCAGCATAAGCGGCTCTCTCAAGCATCTCAAAGTTTATATGGAAGCCGGGATTATGCTCAAGCTTACTTAAGTTTACAGATACTACAGGTACCTGTTCCATGCCGGCTTTTCTAAGTGCACGTCTTATGAATCCGACATAATTTGTCGCACGGCATCCGCCACCGGTCTGACTCATGAGAACGGCAGTCTTGTTAAGGTCATACTTTCCGGAATGAAGCTCATCCATAATCTGTCCTACAACCCAGAGTGAAGGGTAGCAGGCATCATTATTAACGTATTTAAGACCCATATCTATAGCATGCTTGTTATCATTCTGCATGACTACAATATTATATCCGCAGGCTGATAAAGCAGGCTCCAAGATATCAAAGTGTATAGGAGACATCTGAGGAACAAGAATGGTGTAATTCTTACGCATATCCTCAGTAAATAGTCTTCTGTTAATTGCTGTTGAACCAATAGTGCGTTCCCTGTTTTCTTTCTGCTTGCGTACACGAATTGCTGCAAGAAGAGAACGTACACGTATTCTTGCACTTCCGAGGTTATTAACCTCATCAATCTTCAGACATGTATAAATCTTATCAGAACCGGACAGGATATCATTAACCTGATCGGTTGTTACTGCATCAAGACCACATCCAAAGGAGTTTAGCTGAATAAGGTCAAGATCGTCTCTGGTACGGACAAAGCTTGCTGCAGCATAGAGACGTGAATGGTACATCCATTGGTCAGAAACAATAAGAGGTCTCTCCGGTGATCCAAGATGTGAGATTGAATCCTCGGTAAGGACTGCAACACCATATGAGCAAATCATATCCGGTATACCATGATTGATTTCAGGGTCAACGTGGTAAGGACGACCTGCAACAACGATACCGTGCTTATTGTTTTCCTTCATCCAGCGAAGAGTTTCTTCGCCCTTCTTTCTGATATCATCGCGGGCAGACTCCATCTCATCCCATCCGCACTTTGCAGCTTCTACGATTTCTTTCGCGGAAATTTCAGAAAACTCTTTAACAAGAGCATCCGTAGCAGTCTTTAAGCTTGAAAATGACATGAAAGGATTTCTGAACTTAACCTTACCTTCAGTAATTGCTTCAACGTTGTTCTTTATATTCTCTGAATATGAAGTAACAATAGGGCAGTTATAGTGGTTTGTAGCACCTTCAACTTCATCGCGCTCATAGAAGAGACCGGGGTAGAAGATGAAATCCACATTATTTTTTATAAGCCATTCAATATGACCATGTGACAGCTTGGCAGGATAACACTCGGATTCACTGGGAATTGACTCAATGCCAAGTTCATAAATCTGGTGAGTTGATCTGGGTGAAAGAACAACTCTGTATCCGAGCTTTGTAAAGAAAGTAAACCAGAAAGGATAGTTCTCATAGTAATTAAGAACTCTGGGAATACCAACGGTTCCTCGCTTTGCTTCAACCTCGGTAAGAGGCTTATAGTCAAATATTCTCTTGTATTTATACTCAAAAAGGTTAGGAATTCCTGCGGCATTCTTAACTTTACCAATTCCGCGCTCACATCTGTTGCCTGAAATGTGCTGACGACCACCCGTAAACTTATTTATGGTAAGACGACAATGGTTTGTGCATCCCTGACAGGTGGTCATGCTTGTTGAATACTCAAGTTTATTGATCTGATCAATTGTAAGCATTGTTGTTTTTGAGCTGGTCTTTTCATGGAAACGATTCCTTGCAATAAGAGCAGCACCAAAAGCGCCCATGATACCTGCAATATCGGGGCGGGTAACCTGTGCTCCTGAGATTTTCTCAAAAGCCTTAAGGACAGCATCGTTATAGAAGGTACCACCCTGAACAACGATGTGATCGCCGAGTTCCTTGGCATCTGATACCTTGATAACTTTAAAGAGAGCATTTTTTATAACAGAGTAAGCAAGACCTGCTGAAATATCTGCAACAGAAGCGCCTTCCTTCTGAGCCTGCTTAACTCGTGAATTCATGAAAACAGTGCAGCGTGTTCCAAGATCAATTGGAGCTTCTGCAAAAAGAGCAATCTTAGCGAAGTCCTGAACACTGTAATTAAGGGACTTTGCAAAGGTCTCAATAAAGCTTCCGCAACCTGATGAACATGCTTCATTGAGCTGAACACTGTCAACGGTATCATTTTTTATATGAATACACTTCATATCCTGACCGCCGATGTCAAGAATACAGTCAACCTCGGGATCAAAGAATGCAGCTGCATTGTAATGGGCAATTGTTTCAACTTCTCCATCGTCGAGCATGAGAGCTGACTTAAGAAGTGCTTCGCCGTAACCTGTAGAACAGGAACGTGCAATAGTAACTCCCTCAGGCATCAGTTTATATATCTCCTGGATGGAACTGATTGCTGTTTTTAAGGGACTTCCGTTATTACTTGAATAGAAAGAATAAAGAAGATCACCATCCTCAGATACAAGGGCACATTTTGTTGTAGTGGAGCCTGCATCAATACCGAGGAATGCGTTACCTTTATAATTATCAAGCTTAGCTGTCTTAACACGGTAATTATTCTGGCGATCAAGGAATTCCTTGTATTCGCTCTCGGAATCAAAGAGAGGCTCAAGGCGTGAAACCTCAGCAGCCATGGTAATCTTATGAGACAGCTTACCGATCATGTCTACCATTGAGTAGTAACAATCCTCTTTTGCATTCATGGCTGAACCCATTGCTGCAAAAAGGTGAGAGTTATCAGCATCAATTATGTGTTCATCGTCCAGCTTTAAAGTACGGATAAATGCTTGCTTAAGCTCAGACAGGAAATGAAGAGGACCTCCAAGAAAAGCAATGTGTCCTCTGATAGGCTTACCACAGGCAAGTCCACTGATGGTCTGATTAACAACTGCCTGGAAAATAGAAGCGGCAAGATCTTCCTTGGTAGCTCCTTCATTTATAAGAGGCTGAATATCAGATTTTGCAAATACACCGCAGCGTGCAGCTATGGTGTAAAGTGACTGATAATTTTTGGCATATTCATTAAGACCTGATGCATCAGTCTGAAGAAGAGATGCCATCTGGTCAATAAAGGATCCGGTACCACCTGCGCAGATACCATTCATTCGCTGCTCAACGTTACCGCCTTCAAAATAGATGATCTTTGCATCTTCACCACCAAGCTCAATTGCAACATCTGTTTTGGGTGCTAGTGCCTTGAGTGCAGTAGATACAGCTATAACTTCCTGAACAAAAGGAACGTCAAGATGGCTTGCAAGTGTGAGTCCGCCTGAACCGGTAATAACGGGATGCAGTGTTACATTTCCGCTAACCTTGGCTGCATCCTGAAGGAGTGAAAGCAAAGTCTCCTGAATATTGGCAAAATGTCTTCGATAATCCGAAAACACAATATTTCTGTCAGCATCCATTAGTGCGATTTTGACAGTAGTTGAACCGATATCAATACCCAGTGTGTAATCCTTTGAAATCATAAAAAACCTCTAACAATAAAAAATCAATAATATTATTACTTATTTATATGTACAAAATATTTTTGCGCATTACGCTACATTATAATCGAACAGGTTCCAAAAATCAATTATTCAAATAACGATGCAAAAGGGCATGAAATATGATAAACTCTATAAGAATGTTCTAAAAGACATCTAAAAATCTAAGCTGAAGAAACTAAAAAATAATTTTTGGTTTTATGGGAGAGTTATGAGTAATTTTGAAAAGAAATTCGGCAAATATGCCATTAAGAATCTTACTATTGTTCTTATTATCTGCTATATTATCGGCTACATTTTCAGATTTGCGCCTGTAGGCTCGGGAATACTTGATTATTTTACTCTAAATCCTGCTGCTATATTGCAGGGACAGGTATGGAGACTTATTACATGGATTCTGATACCGCCCACTGAGAGCAATCTGTTTTTTGTTCTTATCATGTTGTACTTTTATTATTCAATAGGCACCACAATGGAGAGAGTCTGGGGAGAATATAAGTATAATCTCTATATATTTACCGGACTGTTGCTTATGATTGTAGCTGCATTTCTTTCATATGCATTTTTGTATGTAAGATATGGCAGTCATTACAGTAATGCTCAGATTGCTGTTGCAATGCAGACTGTTTCGTATGTATTCAGTACGTACTATATAAACATGTCAATTTTGCTTGCATTTGCAGCAACATTTCCTGATAATGTCGTACTTTTCATGTTTATTATTCCGCTTAAGATGAAGTGGCTTGGAATTGTTTATGGTGTCTGGCTTGCTTTCGAGGCTATATCCGCTGCTGTAAACGGCAATATTTATCTGTTCTTTGCAATTACGGCATCACTTTTAACCTTTGCAATATTCTGGTTTTCAGGCGGTAGACTCATGCATCTCAGGCCTAAAGAGGTTAAACGCAGAAATGAGTTTAAGAGATCCGTAAAGATGACACCTCCCGGGATTACAAGGCATAAGTGTGCTGTTTGCGGCAGATCAGAAAAGGATGATCCTACTTTGGAATTCAGATTCTGCTCAAAATGCAACGGAAATTACGAGTATTGCCAGGAGCATCTCTTTACCCACACACATGTAAAATGAACTAAAGCTGGATGTGTAAGTAAAAATATATTAAAGCCTTCCCCCATTGGGGGGAAGGTGTCAGCGAAGCTGACGGATGAGGGGATCAAAAAAATAGGAGAACTATATGTCAAACCTTGAAAATAAAGAACAGGAATTTGCTAAACGACTCAGCGACCTCACCAAACATGCCAGAAGACAGGGCGGAACGGTTACTGAGGATGAAATAAGGGATACATTTGATGAACTTGAGCTTAGTGATTCACAATATGAGCTCATATATGAGTATCTGAAAAAACATAATATTGGTATCGGAGAAGTAATCGATTCTTCAGAATATCTATCAAAAGAAGAGGCAGGCTATCTTGAGAACTATCTGGAAGAAATCAGTCTTTTGGAGACTGTTTCCGATGGTGAAAAGGAAGCAATTATAATTTCCGCAATGGCAGGAGAAACAGATGCACAGAAACGTCTGGTTGAGCTTAGTCTGTCCATGGTTACTGATGTGGCCAAACTTTATGCAGAGCAGGGCGTTCTTATTGAAGATCTTATCGGTGAAGGCAACATAGCCCTTATGAAGGCTGTATCGGAGTTATCTTCGCTGGATGATCATAAGGAATGTGACGGTTATCTCGCTCAGCGCGTAATGGATGCAATGGAAAGCCTTATCGAGGATGATGCTGCCGAATCCGCAAGGGTACAGAAGGCTGTCCAGCTTGTTCAGGAAGTCGCTGACAAGGCTAAGGAGCTTGCTGATGAACTCAGAAGAAGCTGTACTGTAGAGGAGCTTGCCGAGGAGACAGGCTGGGAAAAAGAAAAAATACTTGAGGCTATAAAAGCCTGCGGCAATCAGATAGAAGATATAGACTACAAACCTGAGAAGAAATAATTGATGAGGGGAATTTATAGGACACCAAATCTGATATTATCTTATCAGAGCGAAACGAAAGGGAATGGCGCTTGTACAACATAGTAAACGAGGACGATTTTAAATACACAATGCAGGATGTTTCAAGGTATTACCTTGGAGCCAGACTTAGTTATTCTGAGATTCTCGCCGAAGAAATGGCGCCCTTTAAGTTTAAGACTATTTTGGAGCGATATATTATTAAGGATATCGACAGCTCCACAACACTGGAAAGTCACCTTTATCATTTGACTGAAGAAGACTTTGAGTACCGTGTATACAAACAGCTCAAGGCGAAAGTAAGAGTCAGTCAGCTGAGGAAGGGCTCTGAAGATCATTATCAGGAGAAGGTCTATACAATGAATCAGCTTGCTTCAATTTCTGCCGAAGAAAAAGAAAAGGCAGGAATGATAGTAAGAGAACTGGTTATTTCAAAACTGGCACTTCTTGCATTTTCTATATGATTTATCTATTGATGATTTTTGGACTTGACTTTTCTGCTTGGGATGTGTAATATACGAAAGTCTTAATTCCGGCGTGTCGCCAGATTTTTTCCTATTTATTTTTATTGGACATTTTTTGAGCTTTTTTGTTGACACAAACGAACATTTGTTTTATTATTACATCAGAACGCTTGTTCTGTTAAGAAAAGGAGAGAGGAACAGTATGGAAAGAGAAGATAAGCAGAAAGCATTGGAAGCAGCACTTGGTCAGATTGAGAAGCAGTTTGGTAAGGGTGCGGTTATGAAGCTTGGAGATCCTGCAGCGCAGATGAGTGTAGAGACTACACCTACAGGATCACTCAGCCTTGACATAGCACTTGGACTTGGTGGAATTCCTAAGGGACGTATAGTAGAGATATATGGACCTGAGTCCAGTGGTAAGACTACTGTTACACTTCATATGATAGCTGAAGTTCAGAAGAGAGGCGGAATAGCAGGCTTCATCGATGCAGAGCACGCTCTAGATCCCGTTTATGCTAAAAATATAGGAGTTGATGTTGATAATCTTTACATTTCTCAGCCTGATTCAGGTGAGCAGGCACTTGAGATTTGTGAGACAATGGTTCGCTCCGGTGCTATTGATATTGTTGTAGTAGACTCTGTAGCAGCACTTGTACCCAAGGCCGAGATTGATGGTGATATGGGTGATTCCCATGTTGGTCTGCAGGCCAGACTTATGTCTCAGGCTCTGAGAAAGCTTACTGCTGTGATCAGCAAATCTAATTGTACAGTAATATTTATCAACCAGCTTCGTGAGAAGGTTGGTGTTATGTTTGGTAATCCTGAGACTACAACAGGTGGTCGTGCACTGAAGTTTTATTCATCGGTTCGTATGGATGTCAGAAGAATCGAGACACTTAAGCAGAGTGGCGAGTCTATCGGTAACCGTACCAGAGTTAAAATAGTTAAGAATAAGATTGCACCTCCGTTTAAAGAGGCAGAGTTTGATATCATGTATGGTAAGGGAATCTCTTATACAGGAGATGTTCTTGATCTTGCAGCTGCTGTTGATATTGTTAATAAGAGTGGCGCATGGTATCAGTACGGAACTGACAAGATTGGTCAGGGACGTGAGAATGCCAAGAACTACCTTGAGGAGCATCAGGATATTCTTGATGAGATTGCTGCTAAGGTTCGTGCTCATTATGGACTTGAGGGCGGCGCAGAAGAGAAGGCAGAAGAAGCTCCTGCTACCGGTAAAAAATCAAAAGCATCAAAAACTGAAGAGGCTTAATTATCATGACTGTTACGGATATAGTACCGTTTGACAATAAGAGATCAAAAATATATATAGACGGTGAATTCGCTTTTATCCTATACAGAGGTGAAATTAGAGACTATAAGCTAAAGACAGGCGAAGAGATTTCTTCGCCTGTTTTTGATGAAATAACAGGCATTGTTATTCCCAAAAGGGCAAAGCTCCGTGCAATGAATCTTTTGCAAAAGAGAGATTATACTGAACACAAGCTTAGGGAAAAACTAAAAGAAGGCTTATATTCATCAGAGATTATTGAAGATACAATTGAGTACCTCAAATCATACAGGTATATCGATGATGTGAGATTTGCCGATGAGTACATAAGGTATCATCTGGAATTGCGAAGCAGGAACAGAATAAGGCAGGACCTTCTTCAAAAGGGAATCAGCGGAGATGTAATAGACAGATTGCTTGCTGATGCCTACGAAGAGAACAGCAATGAACCTGAGCTTTTATTATGCGTAAAACTCCTTAAGAAAAAGCATTACGATAAGGACAACACAACCTACGAAGAGAAACAGAAAATAATGGCCTTTTTATACCGCAAAGGCTTTGAAAATGGTGTCATCACAAGAGCGATGTCTCTTGACATAGACAGCATCTGAGCGTAAACTAAATATGTTGTTATATTGTATGAAATAAAGCAAATTTATATCATTTTATACAAAATATCGTACAATGAAAATTAAATAAGGAGGTGCTCCTGTATGCTACCAGTTATAATAGCAATAGCAGCAACTCTTGTCGTTTCGATAGCAGCAACCGTATTAGTTATGAGTTCCCGTCAAAAGAAAATTGACGCTGAGAATGAGAGTAAGATCGGAAGCGCAGAGGAAAGGGCAAGAAAAATCATCGACGATGCTGTAAGAGCTGCCGATGAATCGAAGCGCGAAAAACTCCTGGAAGTAAAAGAAGAATCACTGAAGGCAAGAAATGAACTTGAAAAAGAAGTGAGGGATAGGAGAGCGGAGGTTCAACGTTCAGAACGAAGAGTTCAGCAGAAGGAAGAGAACGTCGAGAAGAGATCAGAAGCAATTGAGAAGAAAGAGGCCAGTTTAAATGCACGTGAAGATGCATTGAACAAGAAAACGCAAGAGGTTGCAAAGCTTGATGAGCAGAGAAGACAGGAACTTGAGAAAATCTCAGGCTTAACCTCCGAGCAGGCAAAAGAGTATCTTTTAAAGATTGTTGAAGATGACGTTAAACATGAATCCGCAGTCATGATAAAAAACATGGAAGCGGAGGCTAAGGAAGAAGCAGATAAGCGCGCTAAGGAGATAGTTGTAAATGCTATCCAGAGATGTGCTGCAGATCATGTTTCCGAGACAACTATTTCAGTTGTACAGCTTCCTAACGACGAGATGAAGGGACGCATTATCGGACGTGAGGGCAGAAATATCAGAACTCTTGAGACAATGACAGGTGTTGATCTTATTATAGACGATACACCTGAGGCTGTTGTTATTTCCGGATTTGATCCGATCAGAAGAGAAGTTGCCCGTATCGCTCTTGAGAAGCTGATTGTAGATGGTCGTATCCATCCTGCAAGAATTGAAGAGATGGTTGAGAAGGCACAGAAGGAAGTGGCCAATAAGATTAAGGAAGAGGGTGAGAATGCTGCACTTGAAGCAGGTGTTCACGGACTCCATCCTGAAATCATAAAATTACTTGGCCGTATGCGTTTCCGTACCAGTTATGGACAGAATGCACTTAAGCATTCCGTTGAAGTATCACAGCTTTGCGGACTTATGGCTTCTGAATTGGAGCTTGATGTTCGAATTGCTAAGAGAGCAGGTCTCTTACATGATATCGGTAAGGCTGTTGACCATGAAATGGAAGGCTCACATATATCACTTGGTGTTGATATTTGTAAGAAATATAAAGAATCTGCGACCGTCATCAACGCAGTTGAGGCACATCACGGAGATGTAGAACCTCAGTCACTCATAGCTGTTATAGTACAGGCTGCTGATACAATTTCTGCAGCAAGACCTGGCGCAAGAAGAGAAACACTTGAGACCTATACCAGCAGATTAAAAGAACTCGAGGAGATCACAAACAGCTTTAAGGGCGTTGATCATTCCTTCGCTATTCAGGCCGGAAGAGAAGTCAGAGTAATGGTTGTTCCTGAGCAGGTAAGCGATTCCGATATGGTATTGATGGCAAGAGATATTGCTAAGAAGATTGAGAACGAGATGGAATATCCCGGACAGATCAAGGTTAATATCATTCGTGAAAGCAGAGCAACTGATTACGCTAAGTAAATTACTTGAAAAGCTAAGTAAAAACCGACATGCATTTGTGTGTGTCGGTTTTTTTATATTTTTTTATAAGTGTTTTATTGCAAAATAAACGATATTTAGATGATAATAGTACCAGATATGATTATTTTTAGGAAAGAATACATTCTATGAAGAAGGTTGATAAATATAAAGTATACACTTTCATATGATATCAATAAAATGTACCATCATGATACCACCCGGAAACAGTAACGTGCTTGTTTCCCTTACGGGAGATCAATGTACACTTACCAATATTTCTGTATTTTGAAATAATTGATAGACCTCTATGCAAAGAATATATATAATCAATTAAGTAGGAAATAACTAGTTGTATGAATTAGTAAGGAGGAGTTATGCAGGAATCAGGTGAAGATTATATTGAAACCATATACCTCTTAAAGAAGAAAAAAGGTTATGTCAGATCTATAGATGTTGCTAATGAACTCGGATTTTCAAGACCCAGTGTATCAAGGGCTGTTGGAATACTTAAGGATGACGGCTATCTTAATGTTGCTTCAGATGGAAGTCTTGAACTGACTGAAGAAGGGGTGAAGAAGGCAAAGAGCGTGTATGACAGGCATAAGAATCTTACTAAGTTTCTTATGATTACTGCCGGTGTAAGTGAAGAAACGGCTGAAAATGATGCCTGCAGAATTGAGCATATAATCAGTTCCGAGACCTTCAAAGGAATTAAAAAGTATTTAAAAGAGCATAAAGATGAGTTTTGATAAGTCATTTGAAAATAGAATTAAGGCAATACTTGGAGAAGAGTTTGATGCTTTCATGACTTCTCTTTCTACTGAAAAGATTACAGCTTTGAGAGTAAATTTGCTAAAGGCAAATACTTCTGAGCGTATTGAAAAGATAAAGACTGCCTTATCAGAAGATGGAACGGATTTTTCCTCCGAAATAAATTGGGAACAAAATGGCATTATATATGCAGGCGGTGCTCCGGGAAAGCATCCGTTACATGAAGCAGGTGCTTATTATATCCAGGAGCCAAGCGCAATGTCTCCTGTATATTATCTTGACCCAAAACCGGGTGAGAAAATACTTGATCTTTGTGCAGCACCCGGAGGAAAGAGTACTCAGATTGCTTCCAAAATGAACAACGAGGGTATTCTGGTTTCAAATGAGATTGATAAGAAAAGGGCTCAGATATTATCTCTTAATATTGAGAGATGTGGTATACGGAACGCTCTTGTTACCAATATGGAACCTTCCGGATTATCCGAAGTGTTTGAGGGATACTTTGATAAGATTCTTGTAGATGCACCTTGCTCGGGCGAAGGAATGTTCAGAAAAAATGATGAGGCTATAGATAACTGGAGCCCTGAAAATGTCAGACTTTGCTCAAGGAGACAGACAGATATATTAAAACAAGCAGTTAAGATGCTTGCTCCCGGAGGGAGACTTGTTTATTCAACCTGTACCTTTGCACCGGAAGAGGATGAATATCAGGCGGCTATGCTTTTATCCTGGGGGATGAAGCCTGTTAAGGCAGAGCTTTTCGAAGGAATGGTGAGCGGTGATATCACCAATCTTCAGAGAATACTGGATACAGGAGAAAACCTTCTCGAAACGAGGGCGGTTATAGATACTCTATCCGAAGAAACACAAGAAGAGATAAAGATTTGTTCAGGAAGGCTTTGGCCACATAGAATAAAGGGTGAAGGTCATTTCTTTGCCATATTTGAAAAAGAAGGCGATATTAGTCTTAACGCAGATCTATATGGTATCAACGGAAAAGTTCGTACGGTTAACGTAGATGATATAAAACCTTTTTCTGAATTTGCAGATGAATTTTTATCAGATATTTGCATTGTTCCAGATGAGAATGGAAAAAGAAAAAAGGCATCCTGCAGACTTGTGGGAGAACTTAAAGGTGTTCCCTTTATGTTTGGAGATCAGCTATATCTCGCGCCTGAAGGTATGCCCGGCATTGGCGGCATAACAGTTATGAGACCGGGGCTCCACCTTGGAACAATGAAGAATGGAAGATTTGAACCATCTCATTCTTTAGCACTTGCATTATCTAAAGAGAATGTTAAGCATTGCCATGAAGCAGGTTCTGTTTCAGAAGCAATGTCTTTTATTGGCGGTATGAGCTCGCGGGTACCCGGTCTTGAAAAGGGCTGGTACCTCATTACCATAGATGGTTTTAGCCTTGGATGGGCTAAGTATGCCGGAGGGATTTTAAAAAATCATTATCCGAAAGGACTTAGAATTTATACATGATTAAGCTACTGAAATATTTGAAGAAGTATTCATTGGAAGCGGTCCTGGGGCCGCTTTTCAAATTGTTGGAGGCATCCTTTGAACTTATAGTGCCTCTTGTTGTTGCTGCAATAATTGACAAGGGAATCGGCGGAAGTGATAAGCCCTATGTTATCAGAATGAGTCTGGTGCTTATTCTCCTTGCCGTTGTTGGCTATGCCTGCGCTGTGACTGCTCAGTATTTTGCAGCTAAGGCAGCTTCCTATTTTGCAGCTTCTGTTAAAAGAGACCTTTTTAAGAATATACAGAGTCTGTCATATGAGCAGATTGATACCATGGGTACCACGACACTTATAACCAGAATGACAAGTGATATAAACCAGGTACAGCAGGGCGTCAATCTTACATTAAGACTGCTCCTTAGATCTCCTTTTGTTGTGTTTGGTGCTATGGTAATGGCTTTTACCATAGATTTTCATCAGGCGCTTATTTTTCTTGTAACCATTGTGGTTTTGTCTGTTGTTGTTTTTGGAATTATGTTGTGGGGAATCCCAAGATATAAGCATATTCAGGAGCTTCTTGACGGAGTACTCGGGCTTACAAGGGAGAATCTTTCAGGTGTCAGGGTGATAAGAGCCTTTGGACTTGAAAATTCGGAAGCCGTAAATTTTAAGGAGAAAAATGAAACTCTTACAAAGCTTCAGGAATATGTAGGCAGAATATCTGCTCTTATGAATCCCATAACCTATGTGGTTTTAAATCTCGCAATTATTATTTTATTAAAAACCGGAGCGGATAAGGTTTATACAGGAGTTCTCACAACCGGAGCTGTAGTTGCTTTATACAATTACATGTCTCAGATTCTTGTGGAGCTTGTTAAGCTCGCAAATCTTATAATAAATATCACACGTTCATTTGCCTGTGGTAACAGAATTCAGACGATGCTTGAGGAAAAGGGATCAATGTCTGAAGGAAGTCTTGATGCCAGAAAAGCCGATATTAGTGCTAATGCACCTGTTGTCAGTTTTGAAAATGTATGCATGCGCTATGCAGGTGACAGTGAAGACTCTCTTGAGGGTGTATCCTTTGACGTCAGGAAAGGAGAGTCTGTTGGAATAATAGGCGGTACAGGCGCAGGAAAGACTACACTGATCAACCTGATTCCCAGATTTTATAATGCAACCGGAGGAAGCGTTAAGTACAAGGGGCATGATGTTGCTGAGTATACCACTGAATCCCTGAGAGAAGTCATAGGCGTAGTACCTCAGAAGGCAGTTCTTTTCAAAGGAACTATCCGTGATAACTTAAAATGGGGAAATGATAAAGCTTCGGATGAGGAAATTTGGGAAGCTGTAAAAACTGCGCAGGCTACAGAGGTTGTTAAGGAAAAGAAGGGCGAACTTTCTGCCGAGATTACTCAGGGCGGAAGAAATTTCTCCGGAGGACAAAAGCAGAGACTTACTATTGCCAGAGCACTGGTCAGAAGGCCGGAAGTTCTCATTCTTGATGACAGTTCCTCCGCGCTTGATAATATGACTGATAAGAATTTGAGAAAGGCTATTTCCGAGCTGGCATATAAACCGGTAACCTTCATTGTGTCTCAGAGAGCAGCTTCGGTCAGATTCTGTGATAAGATAATTGTTCTCGATGATGGCAAGGTTGACGGAATAGGTACGCATGAAGAGCTCCTTGTAAAGAGCGAGACCTATAGAGAAATATATGAGTCTCAGTTCGGAAAGGAGGCTGCAAATGCGTGAATTAAAGAGAGTATTTAAATATGCTTCCACCTACAGAATATTGATTTTCTTTTCAATTACTTTTGCGGTTGTTTCAGCACTGCTTGCACTGTATGCACCTATAATTGCAGGTAATGTTATTGACTGCATAATTGGTGAAGGTGATGTTGATTTTGTTAAGGTCAAGGCACTGCTTATCAGGATGGGGCTTGTTGTTTTGATTTCAGCACTTTGCCAGTGGTTTATGTACGGAGTTAACAACAGGATTACATTTGGTGTTGTGCGTGATGTCAGGAATGATGCTTTTGATAAGCTTAAGATTTTACCCTTTGAGTATCTGGATTCTCATCCGCAGGGAGAGGTTGTAAGTAAGATAATTGCTGATGTGGATCAGTTTGCTGACGGATTGCTTATGGGATTTACTCAGCTTTTTACAGGCATAGTTACTATTCTGGGGACACTTGCATTTATGTTCTACCTGCAGTGGCAGATAGCAGCTCTGGTTGTTATACTAACGCCTGTATCATTGTTTGTGGCAAGATTTATTGCTTCAAGATCTTACTCACTTTTTAAGGATCAGTCAGTTGCTAGAGCCGATCAGACAGCTCTTATAGATGAAATGATTGGCAATCTTAAGGTGGTTAAGGCTTTTGGGCATGAGGATGAAAACCAGATTGTGTTTGATGAAATAAATGAAAATCTTGCAAAGACAAGTCTTAAGGCTTCATTTTTCTCATCACTTACAAATCCAAGCACAAGAGTTGTAAATAATACCGTTTACGCTTTTGTGGCTCTCTTTGGAGCGTTCGTATGCATAAGCGGCAAAATGAGTGTTGGTGAACTTACAATTTTCCTAAGCTATGCTACTCAGTACACAAAGCCCTTCAATGAAATATCAGGCGTGGTAACGGAACTTCAGAATGCTCTTGCTTGTGCGAGAAGAGTATTTGATTTTATTGACGAAGAGCCTGAGACTCCTGATGTATCGGATGCTCCTGATATGGGAATCGTTAAGGGGAATATTGAACTTGAGAATGTGGAATTCTCATATGATAAGGAAAGAGAGCTTATTAAGGACTTAACTCTTTCAGTTAAGGAAGGGCAGAGAGTTGCCATTGTCGGTCCTACCGGAAGCGGCAAGACCACAATAATAAATCTCCTTATGCGTTTTTATGATGTGGATAAAGGAAGCATCAGTGTTGAAGGAAATGATATAAGAAAGCTGAGAAGAGGAGAACTGCGATCCAACTACGGAATGGTTCTTCAGGAAACATGGCTCCGAACCGGAACCGTAAAGGATAATATTACTCTAGGAAGAGCGGACTTTACCGACGAACAGATTATAGAGGCAGCAAAGAAAACACACGCTCACAGCTTTATCAAAAAGCTTCCAAATGGCTATGATACTGTAATCGGTGAGGATGGAGGAATGCTTTCACAGGGACAAAAGCAGCTTCTTTGCATTACGAGAATCATGCTTAACATTCCGCCTATGCTGATACTTGATGAAGCGACAAGCTCCATTGACACCAGAACCGAGATGAGAATCCAGAGAGCCTTCCAGAAGCTGATGGCAGGACGAACAAGCTTCATTGTTGCCCACAGATTATCAACTATAAAAGAGGCTGACAGAATCCTTGTTATGAAGGATGGCCATATAATAGAACAGGGTAACCACGAGTCGCTTCTTGCTGATGGCGGATTTTACAGTAAGCTCTACAAGAGCCAGTTTGAACACTAATGAGGTATTATGAGTAAGAAAGAACCACAAACCTTCCAGCAGAAGGTCGAACATGACTTAATTAAAAAATTCAGAAAAGAAATATGGTGCAAATTCACCAAGGCAATAAACGAGTATCAGCTTATACTTGATGGTGATGTGATCGCAGTCTGCATTTCAGGCGGCAAGGATTCCATGCTTATGGCAAAGCTTTTTCAGGAGCTTGCAAGACATGGAAAGCATAATTTCAAAGTAAAGTTCCTTGTTATGAATCCGGGCTATAATGACGAAAATTATCAGAACATCCTTCATAATGCGGAGATACTTGGTGTTCCCATAATAACCTTCGAATCTCAGATTTTTAATATAACTGATACTATAGAAGGCTCGCCCTGTTACCCCTGTGCCAGAATGAGACGAGGCTCTCTATATTCCAAGGCTCAGGAGCTTGGCTGTAACAAGATTGCCTTGGGACATCACTTTGATGACGTTATAGAGACGATTCTTATGGGAATGCTATATGGAGCACAGATGCAGACTATGATGCCTAAGCTCCATAGTACAAACTTTCCGGGTATGGAGCTTATACGCCCTATGTATCTCATTCGTGAAGAGGACATAATAAAGTGGAGAGACTACGAAGGACTTAAATTCATAGCCTGCGCCTGCAGACTGACTGAGACGCTCGCTATGGAGGAGCAACCTTCATTAACAAGTAAACGTGCTGAGGTTAAAGCTCTTATAAGAGAACTTAGAAAAACTAATCCTTATGTTGAGTCCAATATTTTCAGAAGCCCCGAAAACGTATCTCTTGCAACAGTAGTATGCTATAAGGATAAGGATGGCAAACGCCATAGCTTCCTTGAAGATTATTAATGGATTCTTATTTCGAAAATGCGTTAAAATATTATTACTTTCGCAAAATATAAAAATAAAGTACAATTAACATCACAAATATATTAAGTAACCAGGAGAGGTTCATGAAGAAAAGACCGATTTATGTTATAGGACACAAGAATCCCGACACAGATTCAATCTGCGCAGCTATCTGCTATGCTAACCTTAAGAACAGGATAGCAGGTGAGGAAGTTTGCGAGCCAAGACGCTGCGGACATATAAATGAAGAAACACAGTTTGTATTAAACAGATTTGGAATTCCTTATCCAAAATATACCAAGGATGTGAGAACTCAGGTCTGTGATATGGAGATAAGGGATCTTCAAGCAGATGATGATCATATCTCACTTAAACGTGCATGGGAGAGAATGAAGGATGAGAATGTAGTAACTCTCTGTGTCACAGAGAACGGCAAACTTACAGGTCTTATTACAACCAATGATATTATGGAGACCTGTATGGATGTTCATGATGCAACTATTCTTTCAGAAACGAAGACCTATTACGGGAACATCGTAGATACTCTGGATGGTCAGATGCTTGTTGGCGATATGGCTGAGCAGATTACATCAGGAAAAGTTCTTATTGCGACTGCATCTCCTGAGATAATGGAGGAAATTATTGAACCCGGGGATATTGTAATCTGCGGAAACAGATACGAGACACAGCTTGTTGCAATTGAAAACAAGGCAGCTTGTATTGTTGTATGCATAGAAGCTAAGGTCACCAATACAATTCAGAAGCTTGCCGAAGAGCGAGGCTGCAGAATTATCACTACGCCTTATGATACTTTTACTGTTGCAAGACTTATAAATGAGAGTGCACCTGTCGGCTCTATAATGAAGAGAGATAAACTGATCACATTCCATACAGAGGACTTCATAGAGGACATTCAGCAGACCATGGCTCAGGTAAGACATAGATATTTCCCTGTGCTTGACGAAGAAGATAATTATGTGGGTATGATTTCACGTCGTAACTTACTGGGTGCGATGAAAAAGAAGCTTATACTTGTGGATCATAATGAAAAGAGTCAGACCGTTGATGGTGCCGATAATGCTGAAATTCTTGAAATTATTGATCATCATAGGCTTGGTTCATCAATAGAAACTGCCAACCCGGTATTTTTCAGAAACCAGCCGCTTGGTTCCTCCTGTACTATAATCTATTCAATGTACAAGGAAGCGGGTATAGAGGTTGATAAGACAACAGCATCCCTTATGCTGTCAGCGATTATTTCTGACACACTTATGTACAGATCTCCTACCTGCACAGATATAGACAGAAAGGCAGGGCAGGAACTGGCTGAGATTGCTGAAATCAATGTAGAGGATTTTGCAAGAGAGATGTTCCGTGCAGGATCAAACATGGGCAGCAAAACTCCTAAGCAGATCGTCCATCAGGATTTCAAGAAATTCACAGTTGAAGATAAGACTATCGGTATCGGTCAGGTGAACTCCATGAGTGCTGAGGAGCTTGCAGAGATTAAGGAAAAGGTGCTTCCTGAGCTTGATGAGATAATGACCAGTGACGGACTGGATATGATTTTCTTTATGATGACCAATATTCTTACCGAATCCTCAATAGTAGCTTTTGAGGGCAATAAAGCAGAAAACATTATAGATGCGGGATTCCATGTTTCTGCAGGAAGTGATAACATCGCACTTCTTAAGGGCGTTGTATCAAGAAAGAAGCAGCTCCTTCCGACTATAGTTGAAGCTCTGCAGCAATAAAATATAGCCTGCTAAGAATTTCTAAAAAACGGAAGTTTACTAATTTTTAATATAATCGTTATCTTTTCTAAAAAAGTTTGCCTATTAAAATATGTTATAATACCCTCAGTAACAAAACAAAGTTTCGTTGTTGAGGGTGTTTTTATGAAATATTTTTTTGTGAGGGATAAAATAAGGTTATTGGCTGTTGCCATGACCGCAACTGTTTTGTTGAGCTTTTCCGGTTCCGGAGCTCTGATTTCCAATGCTGCAAGCAATAACACGGATGAATATCTTCCTGTTACATCTGCAATTTACGACGTTAATCCTCTTTATTCAGGTGTTATTAAACCTGAAGATATATATCGTGGACCTGAGCTTAAGGTAACTGAGCAACAGGTTGTAAAAGCAGAAAACAAAGCAACCACTACTGATGAAGCTGCTGCGCAACTGCAAACAGCATTAAAGAGCAGAAACAAGAATATCGCAATTAATTTTTCATTTGATGGTACTTCCTACAATGGCGCTTCATTGGTAACCATTGCTGATAATGTATTTACTAAAGCGCTGGAACATACTGGAAAAGGTGATGAAGGTGATTATCTGAAATGGGGCTACAGTGCCAGAGGTATGCAGGTCGCTTATAAGGTTGAGGATGGAAAGACGCTGGGTACTTTTTCCTATACAATGACCTTCTATACTTCGGCAGAACAGGAACAGTCAGTTACTTCGAAGGTTAGCCAGATATCATCGAATCTGGGACTTTCATCGAAGGGAGAATATGACAAGATCCTCTCTGTATATGAATATGTCTGCAACAATGTTAAGTACGATTATGGTACAAATCTCATGAAGTACACCTGTTATTCAGCTGCAGTAAATAACAGTGCCGTATGTCAGGGTTATGCACTTTTGATGTACAGACTCCTTAATGATGCAGGTGTAGGCTGCAGAATGGTTGCAGGTAATACCAGTAATGGGCAGCACGGCTGGAATATAGTAAAGGTTAACGGGTTATATTACAATGTTGATTCCACCTGGGATGCAGGCAAATCCAAAAGTCAGTACACATATTTTATGAAGAGTGATGCTGATTTTACCAATCACACCAGATGGGCAGAATATTCAACAAGTGCTTTCAATAATGCCTATCCCATGAGCTCATCAAGCTATGATACAGGTGATGTAGGGACTGTCGGCTCAATTAAATCTGTAACGCTTAACAGGGACAGCCTTACAATTAAAGCCGGATCAAGCGAAACTCTTACAGTAAATGTAAATCCGGCCAGGGCTAAGAGCGTACTTACCTGGACCAGCAGCAATACAGGTGTTGCAACCGTTGATTCATCGGGAAATGTACATGGTGTATCAGGTGGAACCTGCTCTGTTACTGTTGCATCACCTGATGCAAAATTCCAGGCTACCTGCTATGTCACTGTTACACAAAAACAGGCTGAAGTAGAGAAGATAAAGCTGAATAAAAAGAAGCTTAAGCTTAAAAAAGGGAAAAAATACGAGTTTGATGTAACAATTTCACCTGATAATGCTCAAAATGCATCGCTTGTATGGAAGAGCAGTAATGGAAAAGTGGCTAAGATATCCAAGAATGGTGTTGTTAAGGCTAAACGCAGAGGAAAGTGCACGATTACGGTTATGACAAAGGATGGTAAACACAGAGCAACCTGTAAGGTTACTGTCAAGTGAGGGAGAAAAGATTTAAACAACAAAAATGGACATATGCTAAAAGCATGTGTCCATTTTTGTTTCTCATGAAATGGGATAAACGTTTAGCTAACAAAAAACTTGTCAGCGATTGTTTCCATGTAAATGTCACGCTGTTCTGTAGGTACGTCGTATTCATCCATTGCCTTGGATACAGACCAATGGTTATTACCAATAGAACGAAGCATGTGTCTGATAAGAGTATAATCAATGAGCTTCTCATTTTGAACATCATTGTTTAATTCTTCAGCGAATAATGTTGACATATAAGACCCCCAAAATAAACTTAAATTCTTGGTTTTTGTACATATAGTTGATAGTTGTCCCCATCAACTACTATATATTGTATTACATATTTGGATTAATGCAACAAATTTCTTTCGAAAAAATGAATTTTATTTTTATGTTTTTTTAACCGTTTATGCATAGGCCAAAACTTGTTAATTTAATGAAATTTTGATAAAATAGTTATCGGAAAAGTGGTTCTGTAATATATGTGAGGCTGATATGCAAAAGACATATATAGTGGAGCGAGACGGGTATCACATTTCTGGGGAAATTTATTTGCCGGATGACTCAAAAGGAAGATATCCTATTGTGATCATGGCACATGGCTTCGGGGGAAGCCGTGAGGGAACAAGACCATATGCGGAAATGCTTGTTAAGGAAGGTATCGGCTGCTATATCTTTGATTTTTGTGGCGGCGGACTGGCATCAAAAAGTGATGGTAAGATGACAGAGATGTCTGTCTTAACTGAGAGCGAAGATATCGAAGCCGTCGTTGAGAATATCAGGAAGGCTCCGTTTGCTGACAGAAAAAATATCTTTCTTATGGGTGAGAGCCAGGGCGGCGTAGCTTCAACAATTGCTGC
Source organism: Butyrivibrio sp. AC2005 (assembly GCF_000424145.1). Taxonomy (GTDB): domain Bacteria; phylum Bacillota; class Clostridia; order Lachnospirales; family Lachnospiraceae; genus Butyrivibrio. The sequence goes on along the minus strand of NZ_KE384137.1, from coordinate 362,062 downwards.
AGCACAATCTCCTAAGGAAATCAGGGCGATGGTGCTTTTGTATCCTGCATACATCCTTTTTGATGATGCAAAAAGGAAATATCCAAAAAAAGAAATGATTGAAGAATCGACAACTGTTTTCGGACTTCCGGTAGGGAGAAAGTATTATGAAGATGCTTTTTCTCTTGATATTCATGACTGCATGGAGAAATATCACGGTAATGTGCTGATACTTCATGGCAATATTGATCAGGTTGTACCGATGTCATACAGTCTTGATGCAAGAAAAAAATTTCCTGCTGCAAAAATAATACAAATTACTGATGCAGGGCATGTTTTTTATGGTAAAGAGGCTGTTAAAGCAGGCAAAGAAATGATATCATTTATACAAGAAAACGTGGACTGATCCACAAAAGGGGGCATATTATGTGTAGCTTATTCGGAAATAAATTTCAGGACATAGATGTAGACGATATTAAGCAGAGCGCTGAGAAGGTGCTTTCATTTACAGGGAATAAGGCTAAAAATGCCTATTGCTTCGCTTCGGATCGCTTTGATCATCTCGACAATGATAAGAAAAATATGATAATCATCGGGCTTTCTGTTTTTGCCTGTGTAGTAGTTGTTGCGGGCATATTCTATCTTATTGGGAAAAAGGCAGGAAGAAAAGAAGTATCTTTCGAATATGAGGAATGGGATAGCTAAAAACATATTTAATGCTTGAATATCCATTTTTGATATGTTAACATATGTGAGTCGCAGATTTTTGCAGATAGGCCGGCGTGTCGGAATGGCAGACGATGCAGACTCAAAATCTGTTGTCCTCACGGGCGTGTGGGTTCAAGTCCCACCGCCGGCACGATATTAATCCTGACATTCAAGCATTAACGTGTTTGATTGCCGGGATTTTTTGTTTGTTGCAGTTCTTTTACTTTGACATGTTTCAATAAAAAAGGATTGAAATTATGAAGCTTATTTCTGTTGATGAAATACAGCAAGGAATGGTACTTGCGCAAAATGTTTATACGCTTGATGATCAGCTTGTGCTTCCCAAAGGAACTATGCTGGATCCGAAGGCTATAAGAAGACTTCATAATTACAACATTTTCAACGTTTTCATAAATGATGATGATGCCAAAGAAAAGACTATAAAAAGCTCCAAGAAAGAGTCTTTTGGAAAAAGACTGAAGGAATCCAGGGAATTTCAGGATTTCAAGAGAGCGCTTGAAAAAGATGCAAAGCTCCTTGAAACTGCCTTGAAAAAGACCTTCACTTCTGATGAAGCTATTAAATCACAAAGTCTTGCAGCACCTGTTCTGTCGCTTTTTGATCAGAATGAAACAGGCGCCGGGATAATGGATATGATTCATAATCTGCGCGGTTACGATGATGCTATCTACATGCATTCTATAAGTGTTGCCCTGATTTCCAATATGATTGCAAGATGGATGAGGAAAAGTGATGAAGAGATCAAAATGATCACGACTGCAGGTCTCGTCCATGACATCGGAAAAATTATTATTCCGCAGTCTATTCTTACTAAGACAAGTTCGCTTACACCACGCGAAAATGAGACCTTAAAAACTCATACCAGGCTTGGTTATCAGCTTTTAAAGGATAAGGATATCGACCCTCATATAAAAAATGCAGTGCTTATGCATCATGAGAGAAATGATGGCTCAGGCTATCCTTTGGGTTTAATGGGAGAAAAAATAGTTCCTGTCGCAAGAATAATTGCAGTTGCAGATATTTACGATGATCTTACATCCAAAAGAGCAAATCACGAACCGGTCAGCCCGTTTAAGGTAATAGAGGCATTTGAGGCTGATGGACTTATCAAATATGATGCTGATGTAATTCTTACTTTTCTTAATCATATAGCCAACACATTTCTGGCAAATAAAGTGCGCTTAAGCAATAATCTCGAGGGTGAGGTCATATATATCAATCCTGAGTATTTGGCGCGCCCTACTGTGAAATGCGGCGATTCTTTTATTGATCTCAGCAGAAGGAAAGACATATATATTACCGCAATAATCTAATAATGGTATTTTTGCACAAATTAAGGAAACGAAGTTTGGATGGTTCGTTTCTTGCAGTAAAACTATATAAATGATAAACTTAGCAAGTGGAAACGTAGAAAAGTATTTTGCGTTTCCGCTTTTTTGAGGAAAAATGAATGAGAAAAAGAATATATCTAAATAATGAGTGGAAATTTAAGAATGAATTTGATGAGGATATGATCCGTGCGGGGTATAGCGATACATCAATGGAACTTGTGAGAATTCCTCATACGGTAAAGCAGACACCTTTTAATTATTTTGATGACGCTATTTATCAGATGGTTAGCGGCTATCGGAGAGTATTCAAGGCAGATCAGACCTGGAAGGGGAAGAGAATTGTTCTTCATTTTGAGGGGGCTGCCCATGAAGCTATCGTTTATTTTAATGGTGAGAAGCTGGGAGTTCACTCCTGCGGTTATACTGCTTTTGAATTTGATATTACGGAACTGATTGATTTTTCCGGGGAAAATATTATTGCAGTCAGACTGGATAGCAGAGAAAGTCTTAATGTGCCGCCCTTTGGCTTTGTCGTTGACTACATGACTTACGGCGGTATTTACCGCGATGTTTATATCGAAGTAACTGACAAAACATATGTTAGTGATGTTTTTGTTTATACCGAAGTTTCTGACGTTTTCTCTGATGTAACAAAGGAAAACGAGATAACACCCAAGGCTATAGGTGCCTTTCTACACGCAAGGATAAAGCTGGCAGGAGACGTTAAGGGATGTGTCATAACTGAATCCTTAAGGCGTATTGCAGGAGAGGCTCCACAGGATTACAAGGACGAATATGCCGCGGAAAAAGAACTTAACAAGGCTCTGGCTAATTCTGAGAACAGTTTTGATTATCATACACTCCCGGTTATTTTATGGGATATTAAAAATCCTGCGCTTTACGAATTTGTTGTCAGGGTTTACAGGGATGAGAAGCTCATAGACGAAAAGAGTGAAGTATTTGGATTCAGAAATGCCGCGTTTAAGAGCAGCGGATTTTTCTTAAATGGAAGAAAACTGATTTTACGAGGGCTTAACAGACACCAGTCATATCCCTATGTTGGCTATGCGATGCCTGCTTCAATGCAGATAGAGGATGCGAGGATATTAAAAGAGGAGCTGTGCCTTAATGCGGTAAGAACCTCGCATTATCCTCAATCACAGGACTTTGTAAGTGCCTGTGACAAAATGGGTCTTCTCGTATTTACCGAAATGCCCGGCTGGCAGCACATCGGTGACGAGGCCTGGAAAAAACAGGCCATAGAAAATGAAAAAGAGATGATATATCAGTATAGAAATCATCCTTCAATTATTATGTGGGGAGTAAGAATTAACGAATCCGCAGATGACGATGATTTTTATTCAGAGACAAACAGAGTTGCACACGAGCTTGATATTTCAAGACCTACAGGCGGGGTAAGAGCTGCGACAAAAATGCATCTTTTAGAGGATGTATATACCTTAAACGACTTTTCACACAATGGAAAGACACCGGGATGCATCAAGAAAAAGCAGGCAACTCCTGATATGGATAAGGCATATCTTGTAACTGAGTACAACGGACATATGTATCCTACTAAAACCTTTGATGCAGAAGATACAAGAGTAGAACATGCTATTCGTCATATTCGTGTTATGGATGCTATTGCAGGTGAAAATGATATATCAGGCGGATTTGGATGGTGCATGTTTGATTACAACACCCATAAGGATTTCGGATCCGGCGACAGAATCTGCTACCACGGAGTTATGGATATGTTCAGGAATCCCAAGCTTGCATCCTTAAGCTATGAGATGCAGGGAGATGATCACGATGTTCTTGAGCTTTCTTCATCGATGGATATTGGTGAGCATCCGGAATGTATACGTGGTGACATATGGCTTTTCACAAATGCGGATTCCGTGAAAATGTATAAAAATGATGTATTTATAAAGGAGTATTTCCCTAAGGATACACCATATAAAAATATAAAAAGAGGCCCTATTCTCGTAGATGATTTCATTGGAGATACGCTATTTGAGAATGAGAAGTTTTCAAAGAGCTTTGCTGATAATGTAAAGCATGCATTAAATACTGCTGCCAGATACGGAATGGATAAGCTTACTGTAGGTGATAAGGTTACCGGTGCAAAAATGATGCTGCTGCACCACATGTCTGTTAAGGATATTGTGGACCTTTATCAGAAATACATAGGCGACTGGGGCGGTGAAGCAACATCCTTCAAATTTGAGGCGATTAAGGATGGCAAAGTAGTAAAGACGATTACCAAGGAAACGGTTAAAGGCATTTCACTTGAGACAGTCGTAAGCCATACAGAGCTAAATGAAGGTAAGTCCTATGATGTGGCATCCGTAAGATTCAGAGTTGTTGATCAAAATGGAAATGTACTTCCGTTTTTTGCTGAGCCTGTAAGACTTAAGCCAGAAGGCGCAGTTGAAATTATAGGACCTAAAACAATTCCTGTAAGAGGTGGAATGGCAGGTACATACGTAAGATCAAAGAGACGTCAGGGCTCAACCGGTAAGCTCATAATAAAGCTTGATGCGGCAGGAGAGAAAATAAGAAAAGAGATTAACTTTAAAATAAACGAAGAGGTAGGAAATAATGTCTGATAAATCCAAGGTTATATTCGGAAATGTAATGCCTGAAAGTGTATATCGCAAGGCTGTTAGGACAAAAGAAAAAAACATTAAGAAATTCGGTGATGATTCCAAGGCGAATTATCCCATAAAGGTTTCAAAAAATGATTATATAGGTGAAAGCCTGGGAGTCCAGAATATAGAGGTTTTACCTGAAGGTACAGCTAATATCGGAAGCATCCCTTTTGACACAAAAAACGGCATAATCGTTGGAAATATCAGAATGGGATTTGGTCATTACAGAATCAGTATGGCGATGGCATCCTGTGCAAAACATATGGGGTATACACCATACTGGATGGATTTGAATTCCTATCCTCATACAACCTGTACAAAGGTAATAAGTGCTCAGAATGAGCTTTATTCACTTGGATCAAGACTTTCCAAAAACCCGATCTTTAATAAACTTGTGTGGGAGCCTGTGAACTATGAGGGATTCAGGGCATTATCCTATAATGCCGCAGACCAGAAAAATGCTGAGCTTATGGCACCTGTATATAAAAATGTACCAAAGGATATACCTGTTATCGGTACTCATGTATGGCCTGCTCAGGCAGCTGTACATGCGGGAATGAAGTACGTTGTAAATGCGATTCCTGACAACTGGCCGATGGCGCTTCATTTTGCGGAAGGATCTGTACATACAATCCAGTGCAGAAATGCATATATGGGTTACAGAATCCTGAATGGAATGAACAAAAAGGAAGTATGCAAGCCTATGCCGCAGAAAGACCTTGTATATACAGGTCACTACATCGACCATGAGCTTGTTTCAAATATTGAAGCAGATTGTGCAGCAAGAATTGAGAGAAGAAAGAATAAAAAGCCCATGAGATTTCTGCTTACAATCGGAGGAGCAGGCGCCCAGAAGGAAATCTTTGCAGCAATAATCAAATATCTTCTTCCTAAGATCGCTGCTAAGGAAGCTGCTCTTTATGTGAATGTCGGCGACTATAAACAGGTATGGGAGGATCTGAAAAAAGAGATACCTGAAATGAATTCTCATATCTGTGAACATCTTGGAGATTTTAAGGAAACCGAGAGTTTTGCAGAAAAAGCGCTTGATCCGGGTGTGGATGTTACCGGTATTCACGGCTTTTGGCATGAGAACATTTTTGAAGCGGTTTATTGTACAAATCTTCTTATGAGAAGCTGTGACGTACTTGTTACAAAGCCAAGTGAACTTGCTTTTTATCCGGTTCCCAAGCTCTTTATAAAGAGAGTAGGTAAGCATGAGATGTGGGGAGCGATTCACTCAGCTGAAGTCGGAGACGGAACTCTTGAATGCAGAGATATCCCGCATACAATTCAGATGCTGGATCAGTTCCTTGATACTCAGCTTCTTGATGAAATGTGCGAGAACATTATCGAAAATAAGAAAACAGGCCTGTACGACGGAGCATACAAGGTAGTAGAGCTTGCTATGGGCATGAAAAAAGAGAACTAAGGAGAGTGTGAACAAAAATGAACGAGAAGAAAAAACTTTCAGGCGCGGCTAAGGCATCCTATGGACTTGGTGCTGTTGGTAAGGATATGGTTTACATGCTTTCAGCATCTTATATTTTGTACTATTTCCAGGATATTCTTGGTGTAAGTGCGGTTGCAATGGGTGCTATTCTTATGGCTGCACGTATTTTTGATGCTTTTAATGATCCTATTATGGGAATGGTAGTTGCCAAAACAAAGACAAAATTCGGAAAATTCAGACCCTGGCTTCTTATCGGAACTGTAACAAACGCCATTATTTTATATATGATGTTTACAGCACCTCCAACACTTTCCGGAAGCGGACTCATTGTTTATGCTGCGGTTACCTACATCCTCTGGGGTGTCACATATACCATGATGGATATTCCTTACTGGTCAATGATCCCTGCGTTTACTGAGGGCGGAAAAGAAAGAGAAGGACTTACAACTCTTGCACGTTCCTGTGCAGGTGTGGGTTCAGCCCTCATTACAATTGTAACGGTTATGTCTGTTTCAGCACTTGGACGCATGTTTGGCGGAAATGATATCACAGACAGAGAAGTAGAGAGAGTAGGATTTTCGTACTTCTCACTTGGAGTAGCAGTATTGTTCATTCTCTTTACAGTTATCTGCTGCCTTAATGTAAAGGAAAAATCCACAGTGGATATGGATTCTCCTTCAATAAAGGAGATGTTTGGTGCACTTATCAGAAACGATCAGGCAATGGCAGTGGTTGTTGCAATCGTAATTGTTAACTGCTCGATTTATATCACATCCAACCTTGTAATCTATTTCTTTAAATACGATTTCGGTGGTGTTGACTGGAGAGGCGCTTATACACTCTTTTCAACCTTCGGTGGCGGAATGCAGATTCTTGCCATGATGCTCCTTTATCCGTTCCTCAGAAGATTCTTTACATCAATAAAGATTTATTACATAAGCATGGGAATGGCTATTGCCGGATATATTTCACTCCTTGCACTTGCATCAACATCAATGACTAACGTATACCTTCTGTTCATACCGGGATTTTTCATCTTTGCAGCAAACGGAATGCTCTCTGTTATAACAACAGTATTCCTTGCAAACACTGTAGATTACGGTGAACTTAAAAATGGCAGAAGAGATGAGTCTGTTATATTCTCCATGCAGACCTTCGTTGTAAAGCTTGCATCAGGTGTTTCAGCTTTCATTGCTGCACTTTCACTTCAGATTCTTGCACTCAGCAATGATACTGCAGAAACAGAAGCTGCACTTGACTATTCACTTGGTGTGTCGGGAATGCAGAAAATGGGACTTCGTATGACTATGACAATAATACCTATAGCAGGACTCCTTTTTGCAATCTTCTGGTTCAGTAAGAAGTACATCCTCACCGATGAGAAAATCGAGGAAATTGCAAGCGAGATCGAAAACAAAAAGAAAAAAATCGCATAATAATAAAATCCAAAGTGGCGTAAATATTTGCGCCACTTTTTTATGCCGTGCAACGAGGTTTATGAACGGTACATATTATCCTCTTGCGTCCTCAATACAAGGTTGTGGGATTTGCCATTTTGGTGTATGCTATATATTGCTTAGTAGTATGCTTAGAAGGATTATGTCCATACAAGATATTGGGTTTTAAACCCCGCATAAAAATATAGAGGATACTATGGATTGTAAGGAATTTCAGAGAATGATTCCGGGATTTTTGGATGATGAACTGGATAATTATTCTCTTGAAGCTTTTTTGAATCATATGGAAAAATGTAAGAGCTGCAAGGAAGAGCTTACCATACAGTTCCTGATTGAAGCCGGTATACAGAGGCTTGAGGACGGTAGTACTTTTAATCTTGCAACTGAGTTACAGACTACTATGAATGACGCCTGGCTAAGACTACGTGTCAGGAAGAGATTACTTAATGCGGCATTTTTTCTGCAGATTATTGTTGTGGCAGAGATTATTGCTGCGATTGTACTTGCAATAGGACTTCGCTAATAGCGAAATAAATAATACAGTTAGTTGGGGACATTTTTAGAATGGGGAAGAAATTACTTCTGATAGACGGACACAGTATATTGAATAGAGCTTTCTATGGGCTTCCGGATCTTACGAATTCCGAAGGCCTTCATACGGGTGCCGTTTATGGATTTCTGAATATTCTATTCAGACTTATGGACGAGGAACAGCCTGATTATGTGACTGTTGCTTTTGATGTTCATGAGCCGACCTTCAGACACAAAATATATGCAGAGTATAAGGGCACCAGAAAGCCCATGCCGGAAGAACTTAGAGAACAGGTACCTCTTATGAAGGAGGTTCTTGACAGTATGAAAATCTGCCGCATGGAAAAGCCCGGACTTGAAGCGGATGATATCCTCGGAACCATTGCAAAACGCGGTGAAAGGGAAGGCATGGAGGTACGTCTTGTATCCGGAGACCGTGACCTTCTGCAGATTGCAACGGAGCATATCTGTGTCAGAATTCCTAAGACAAAGGCAGGGAAAACTGAGATAGAGAACTATTTTGCGAAGGATGTTGAGGAACTCTACAAGGTTAATCCACAACAGTTTATTGAGCTTAAGGCACTTATGGGTGATTCCTCGGATAATATTCCCGGAGTTCCCAAGGTAGGTGAGAAAACTGCGATTGAGCTTATGACTACCTACGGTTCAATTGAGAATATTTATGAAAATCTTGATAATATCAGCAAGAAATCAATAAGAGAATCTCTTGCTGCAAACAGAGAGCTTTGCGACTTAAGTAAGGTCCTTGCGACAATTGATGTAAATGCAGAGTTTGACTATGAATTTGAGAATGCCGGCATAGAGGATATCTTTAACAGAGATGCCTATGAGATGTTTAAAAGGCTGAACTTCAGAAATCTGTTATCAAGATTTGAGGGAGATGTCACAAAGACAGAGACCAAATTAGAGATAGAAACAATTTCCGGAAAGGCTGAAGTTTTAAAAGCCTTTACAGATGCACATGATTATGCAAAAGGCTATGATGACAGATTTATAGGAATCGGTATTCTAAGCGATTTAACCGCAGGTGGCAGAAAACCTAAGGAAGGTCAGCAGCTATCATTATTTGAGACCTTTGAGGAACCTAAGACTCTGATCGGATTTGCTATCTGTATTTCAGATAAAAAAGCTGTTTATTTTGAAACGGATGACAGTGTGACGGAGAGCTTTTTAGGTGAGAAGCTGGAGGAGCTTTCAAGGGACTGCAGACTTTCATTTTTTGATATAAAGCACGCATACAGATATTTTAAGCCTTATGAAATAGATAATTATGAGGAGAGGAAAAAGGCATCCTTTGATACTTTAATTGGTGCATATCTTATAAATCCTCTTAAAAATGATTATCTTCCTGAGGACATTTCTACAGAATATTTGCAGCTTGCCATAAGATCAAAGGCTCAGATATTCGGTAAGGAGAATCCTGCTGAAGTAGACAGCGGGCTAAGAAAGGAATATACAGGTTATCTTTCTTATGTGAATTTCAAGGCAGCTCCAATACTTGAGAGTCGTCTTGAGAAGGAAGATATGCTGGATCTCATGAATGAAATCGAGATGCCTCTTACATACATTCTCTATGACATGGAGCATGAAGGCATCCTGGTTAAGCGTGATGAGCTTAAGGTTTACGGAGATAAGCTTTCAGGCAGGATTGATGAACTTGAAAAAAGCATTCATGATACTGTAAAGAATGCTACAAATGGTGAGGTTACCGATTTTAATATCAATTCACCCAAGCAGCTGGGCGAGATTCTGTTTGAAAAATTAGGACTCCAGGGTGGTAAAAAGACAAAGACCGGATATTCTACAGCAGCTGATGTCCTTGAAAAGCTTGCTGCTGAGAATCCTATCGTTAAGGATATACTTGAATACAGAGGACTTACGAAGCTTAAGAGTACCTATGCTGATGGTCTTGCAAACTATATCAGTGATGATGAGAGAATTCATACCAGTTTTAATCAGACCATAACAGCAACAGGAAGAATAAGCTCAACAGAGCCTAATCTTCAGAATATACCCATGAGAACAGAGCTTGGAAGAGCCATAAGAAAAGTATTTGTCCCCAAAAACGGATATATATTTGCAGATGCGGATTATTCTCAGATAGAACTTAGAATACTGGCGCATATGTCAGGAGATCAGGGACTTATAGATGCCTATCATGAAGGTCGTGATATACACAGGATAACCGCTTCCAAGGTGTTTGGAATTCCATTTGAGGAAGTGACGGATATTCAGAGAAGGAACGCGAAAGCAGTTAACTTCGGAATAGTTTACGGTATCAGCGCATTCGGGCTTAGTGAGGATTTAAACATATCGAGGTCAGATGCGAAGAAGTATATGGATGATTATCTGGCAACTTATCCGGGGGTTAAGGAATACCAGGATAGAGCCGTGAATGATGCAAAGGAGAAGGGCTATGCTATAACTCTCTTTAAGAGAAGACGCCCCATGCCGGAGCTCAAATCCGGCAACTTCATGCAAAGACAGTTTGGTGAAAGGGTGGCAATGAATGCACCGATTCAGGGAACTGCAGCGGATATTATTAAAATAGCCATGATCCGCGTATGGAGACGCATCAGAAAAGAAGAACTTAAATCCAGAATGATACTTCAGATTCATGATGAACTATTGATTGAGACAGCTAATGATGAAGTGGAAAAGATAAGCAGCTTACTGGAGGAAGAAATGACCGGGGCTGCAAATCTCCTTGTTCCGCTTGAAGCAGAGTGCCATACAGGCGCTGACTGGTTTGAGGCAAAATAAGTGACTAAGATTATTGGAATTACCGGCGGAGTCGGAGCCGGTAAGAGCACAGTCCTCGGATATATAGAAAAAAAGTGCAAATGCAGAATTATTTTTTCTGATGATGTCGCTAATGATATAAAGCTTCGCGGAAGACCGTGCTATGAACCTATAGTAAAGCTTTTATCAACGGATATACTAGGGAGCGATCAGGAAATTGACAAGAAAAAAATGGCTGCAAAAATATTCTCCGATGAAAAGCTCTTAAAACAGGTAAATGATATATTACATCCTGCCGTGAATGAATTTATTCATGAAGAGATAAGGAGAGAACGGGAGCTGGGAGAGCTTGAATATCTGTTCATTGAAGCAGCGCTTCTCATAGAGAATGGATATGACAGGATAGTTGATGAACTGTGGTATATATACGCCACGGAGGATGTCAGAAGGCAGAGACTTAAAGCATCCAGAGGCTATTCTGACGAGAAGATAAACGATATTTTAAATGGACAGCTAAGTGACGAAGAATTTAGAAAATTTGCCGATTTTGTAATCGATAATAGCGGTGATGAAGAGGAAACGAAACGTCAAATTGATTTAAAGCTGGGGGAAAACTGATGGCAACGATGGCAGAACAATCAGAAAAAAATGTAGTATTCGGTCTTGATATCGGAACAAGAAGCGTGGTGGGTACAGTTGGATACATGCAGGACGAGGTATTCAATGTTATAGCTCAGTGCGTGGAAAAGCATGAGACCAGAGCCATGCTTGATGGACAGATTCACGATATCGGCAAAGTTGGAGCAACCATTAGAAAGGTCAAGGAAAATCTTGAGAAGCAGACAGAAATACATCTGACGGATGTATGTATAGCTGCCGCTGGTCGTGTGCTCAGAACAATGAAGACGAATTTTGAGGAGGAGTACACTGACAACAGAGAACTCACTCAGGAAGAAATCTATAACCTTGAGTCAAAGGCTGTTGAAAAAGCATATCAGGAATTTCTTGCGCAGAATCAGTCTGACATGAAATTCTATCTGGTTGGATATTCCGTAATGCATTATTATCTGGATGATTACCAGATTGCCAATCTTGAAGGACATAATGCCGGAAGAGTTGCTATTGACCTCATTGCAACATTCCTTCCGGATGACTGTGTAGACGGATTATATAAAGCCTGTGAAAGAGCAGACCTCAAGGTTGCCAATATGACTCTGGAGCCTATAGCTGCGATGATGGTTGCAATTCCTCAGCAGTATAGAATGCTCAATCTTGCTCTTGTTGACGTCGGTGCCGGAACTTCCGATATTTGTATCACTGATGACGGAACCATTACATCCTACGGAATGCTTCCTATCGCCGGTGATTCCATAACTGAGATTATTGCCCAGCACTGCCTTGTTGATTTCAACACGGCAGATCAGATCAAGATAGATGCAAGCCACATGGATCAGGTTAAGTATGTTGATATCATGGGACTTGAGAAGACAATCTCTGCAAAAGAAATTGGCAAAATGATAAAGCCTCTTGTAGAGAAAATGTCCAAGATGGTAACACAGCAGATTAAGCAGCTTAATGGCAATAAGCCTGTAAGCGCTGTATTTGTAGTTGGTGGCGGCGGATGCGTTCCGGGATATACCAAGGCTCTTGCAAAGGAGATGAAGATTCCGGAGGAGCGTGTTGCTCTGCGCGGTGAAGAGGTAATGAAGAGTATTCATTTCCTCAATGAGGATGACGGTATTGAGCATGACTCACTCATGGTTACACCTCTTGGAATATGCATAAGCTTTTATGAACAGTCCAACAACTTTGTATTTGTTTCCTTTAACGGTCAGCAGACCAAGATCTATGATAACGGAAAGCTTGCAATAGTTGATGCTGCAATGCAGGCGGACTTCCCTAATGAGGATCTTTTCCCTAAGCGCGGTGAGGAACTCAGATTTACAGTTAACGGTCAGGAGAGAATGGTTCGTGGTGAACCCGGAGAAGCTGCTGTTATTACTCTTAACGGCGCACCTGCTGATATCCATACCAAGATTCATGCTAACGATATCATCGAGGTTACCAGCTCTACCGTAGGAAAAGCTGGTAAGAGTGAAATCAATGATATTCCTGAATTCAAGGAAAGCTTAAACATCACAGTTGACGGTAAAAACATCGATGTTCCCAGAACAGCTGAGGTTAACGGTGAGCGCCAGACCGGCCTGTATGATATTAAATCCGGCGATGATATCAAGATTCTTGATTATGAGACTGCTGCTGCAATTGCACAGCTTCTTGATATTGATCTTACTGAGTTTTCTGTTATTACGGTAAATAATGAAAAAGCAGATGGGGACACACCTGTATACGAGAACTTCAAGGTTGAGTTTAAAAACGGTACAGATGCCATCATGGAATATTATGCTAACTTCCCGGATGCGGATGAAGTTGCTATTGAGCAGGAAAATGAAGAATCCTCCTATGATGCGGATGCTGATCTTGACCTTGAGGAGAATGAAGATGGAAGTCTTAGCTTCTCTGGAGGAACAACTACAACAACTACTGTAAGGCAGACAACCCCCACCAGACGTGTGGTTACACATGATCTTCATGTAATAGTTAACAATGAGCCTATTGTGCTTCACGGAAAATCGGATTATATTTTTGTAGATATCTTTGATGTAATAGACTTTGATCTCAGTAAACCTAACGGCAGATCGATAGTAACTACGCTTAATGGCGGTACTCCCGACTACATGCAGGCTATACATGAAGGGGATAAAATCGAAGTATATTGGAAATAATATAATTTTTTATTAATATAATAAACACATTTTCGTCACACTTTATCTATAATATTGAAACGGAGATTGCATAAATGAGACTAGCCAGCCTCTCAAGTGGTAGTAGTGGGAACAGTATTTACGTAGGTTCCGATACCACGCACATCCTTGTAGACACAGGATGCAGTAAAAAAAGAATAGTGGAAGGACTTTCAAAGCTTGATTTGTCACTTGATGACATTGATGCAATCTTTGTCACTCATGAACATTCAGATCATATAGCCGGGTTACACACAATACTAAAAAAACATGATATTCCCGTATTTGCTACAAAGGGAACAATCCAGGGAATACGTACAAGTGATAAAAAAGGTGAAATGGTCTCGTCAGAGTTTCATGAGATAAGGGCTGATGAAAAGGTATCAGTCAAGGACATGATAATAAATCCAATGACAATAATGCATGATGCATTGGAACCTGTGGGATACAGAATATCCTGTGGTAATAAGAAATTCGGAATCGCCACTGATCTTGGATGCTATAATGACTACATAGTTGATAATCTTAGGGGAATGGATGCAGTACTTATTGAAGCCAATCACGATGTGAGAATGCTTCAGACAGGACCTTATCCGTATCAGCTTAAAAAGAGAATACTTGGGGAAAAGGGACATTTGTCCAATGAAAAGAGCGGGGAGCTTCTTTGCAGAATCCTGCATGATAATCTAAAAGGAATTCTTCTTGGACACCTGAGTAAAGAAAATAATCTTCCTGAACTGGCTTATGAGACAGTCCGGGTTGAAATAGAAATGGGTGAAAATCCATATCACGGAAATGATTTTCCTATAATGGTAGCAGCGAGAAATGAACTTTCCACTGTTATTGAAGTGTGAGAAAAGTGAGGAGAGAATATTATGAATAAGATTATTATTACTGTTGTTGGTAAGGACACAGTTGGTATCATTGCCAAGGTATGCACATATCTTGCAGATAACGGTATCAACATTCTTGATATTTCCCAAACTATTGTATCCGGATATTTTAATATGATGATGATAGTTGACATGGCCGGCAGCCAGGTTGACTTCATGGACATGTCTGATTCTCTTGAGAGCCTTGGAGAAAGCATTGGCGTTGTTATTAAGTGCCAGAGAGAAGAGATTTTTGATTCGATGCACAGACTTTGATTTTTCAACTGATTACCGAAGGGGAACGGATATATGATAGGCATAAATGAAGTATCAGAAACTAATGAAATGATCGAAAAGGAAAATCTTGATGTCAGAACCATCACCATGGGCATCAGCCTTTTAGATTGCATAAGCTCAGATTTGGATACACTCAATAAAAATATTTACGAAAAGATATACGGATCTGCCAAGGATCTTGTTCAGACCGGTGAGGATATTGCCAAGGAATTCGGCATTCCGATCGTAAATAAGAGAATTTCAGTAACACCCATAGCTCTTATAGGTGCTGCTGCCTGCAAGACCTCAGATGACTTTGTAACTATTGCCAAGACTCTTGATAAGGTGGCAAAGGCCGTCGGAATTAATTTCCTCGGTGGTTACAGTGCGCTTGTGAGCAAGGGAATGACAACTGCGGACAGACTTCTTATAGAGTCAATTCCGAAGGCACTTGCTGAGACAGATGTCGTATGTTCATCAGTAAATGTCGGTTCAACCAAGACAGGCATTAACATGGATGCCGTAAGACTTCTCGGCGATGTTATTGTGAAAACCGCAGAAGCTACAAAGGATAATGACAGTGCAGGCTGCACAAAGCTTGTAGTGTTCTGTAATGCTCCTGATGATAATCCATTTATGGCGGGAGCTTTCCATGGAGTGACAGAGGCTGACAGAATAATTAACGTTGGTGTCAGCGGACCGGGCGTTGTTAAGACTGCGCTTGAGAAGGTTCGCGGAGAGAACTTCGAGATTCTCTGCGAAACCATTAAGAAGACTGCATTCAAGGTTACGAGAGTAGGACAGCTTGTTGCAAAGGAAGCATCCGAAAGACTTGGCGTCCCTTTTGGTATCGTTGATTTATCACTTGCACCTACACCTGCTATCGGTGACAGTGTTGCGGATATTCTTCACGAGATTGGCGTTGAGCATGCCGGAGCGCCCGGAACAACCGCAGCTCTTGCTCTTTTAAATGATCAGGTGAAGAAGGGTGGAGCAATGGCTTCATCTTATGTAGGCGGTCTTTCAGGTGCATTTATTCCTGTAAGTGAAGATCAGGGAATGATCAATGCGGTTAATGCCGGAGCTCTCACTCTTGAGAAGCTTGAGGCAATGACCTGTGTATGTTCAGTTGGTCTTGATATGATTGCTATTCCGGGTGATACGAAGAATACAACAATTGCCGGAATTATCGCAGATGAGATGGCAATCGGTATGATCAATCAGAAGACTACCGCAGTAAGACTTATTCCTGTAATCGGAAAGAAAGCAGGCGATACAGTTGATTTCGGAGGACTTCTTGGATTTGGCCCTATTATGAGTGTCAATAAGTTCTCCTGCGATGAATTTGTAAACAGAGGCGGAAGAATACCCGCACCTATTCATAGCTTCAAAAACTAAATTAGGAACTGTAAACTTTTTGGTATGGAAAATTTAAAGAAAATTTCCGATAAAACCTCGGGAAGTTTTGAGAAACTTAATAGATTTTTGCGAAGAAATGCGGATGGACAGACAAACGAGAGAGGGTCAGTCGTTAATCGCATGAGAAAGAGCTTTAAGAGGGGGAGAAGTACAAAGAAGGCTATGAGGGAGACAGCTGTATCCTGGGCCTTTTTGTTACCGAGTCTCATGGGAGTTCTTACTTTCTTTGTCCTTCCTTTTTGCGTGGTTGTTTTTTATTCAATAGTAAATAACCCGATTCAGAAGGAATTCGTTGGATTTTTTAACTTTGAGAGAGTATTTACCAACAATGCTTTTCGGCAGGCGGCATATAATACGTTTAAGTTTTCGGTTATAGCTGTTCCCCTGGCAGTGGCACTGTCGCTTTTTCTGGCAGTGGTTATGGAATCGGGGATTCCGTTTAAGAGCCAGTTCAGAAGCTTTTTCCTAAGTCCTATGATGGTTCCGATAGCATCGATAGTACTTATTTGGCAGGTACTGTTTCATTTCAACGGAATAGTTAATGTTGTGGGCATGTATTTTGGCGGCCCCAAAATAGACTGGCTAAAATCTGATAAAGCGCAGATAGTTATTGTTGTTTTGTTCCTATGGAAGAACCTGGGCTATAACATGATCCTGTTTATGGCGGCACTGTCCAGTGTTCCAAAGGATCTCATCGAGGTTGCGCGACTTGAGAGTGCAACTGATTCACAGATTTTCTGGACAATAAAGATGAGATATCTTTCATCAACTGTGCTTTTTGTTACGATAATGTCTCTTATAAATTCCTTTAAGGTATTCAGAGAGATTTATCTATTAACCGGAGATTATCCTTATAAGACGCTGTATATGATGCAGCACTTTATGAATAACACATTTGCATCTGTAGATTATCAGAAGCTTTCCGCTTCGGCCATATTGATGGCATTGGTAATCATTGTGCTTATGTTCATTATGTTTATTACGGAAAACCGGTATGGAAAGGACATAGAAGGCTGATATGGCGGGATTAAGATTGCCTACCGGTGAACAGCAGTTTTACGAAAAAGCAATTCGGAAGGCAAGAAGAAAAAAGAAAATATATAAGTACGGAATTATGGCCGGAACAGTTATATGCGCCATATTTGCAGCGTTGTTTCTGTTACCGACAATCCTTACTATAACAAACTCATTTATGAGTAAATCTGAAATAAGTGCCAACTACGGTGCTGTATTTCAGACAACCGAAACAGGTGGTAAGGTATTTATCTCTAAGACGGTAAACCTTAAATTTATACCTGATATCGTATCGTTCAGCCAGTATATTACGGTGCTGTTTAAATCACCAGAGTATCTGGTCAAATTCTGGAACAGTATGTTTTATGTTGTTCCGATACTTGTAGTACAGCTTATGGTTGCGATGCTGGCATCCTATGGCTTTGCAAGATATAAAGGCAGGGTAAGGGAAGTAATCTTCTTTATATATATAATTTTGATGCTTATGCCTTATCAGGTTACACTGGTTCCCAATTATATGGTTTCATCCTGGCTCGGAATTCTCGATACCAGGTGGGCGATATGGCTTCCGGGATTCTTTTCTCCGTTTGCGGTTTATCTGCTTACGAAGTTTATAAGAAGAATACCAACTGAGGTTATGGAAGCTGCATCCATTGACGGTGCCAGTGAATGGCAGATTTTCTCACAGATATGTTTCCCGCTTTGTAAGAGCGGACTTATATCAATAGCAATTCTTGTGTTTATTGATTATTGGAACATGGTTGAGCAGCCACTGATACTACTTACTAATGATGAACTTCATCCGCTTTCGGTATTTTTGTCGAAGATCAATGCAGGAGAGATAAGCCTTGCATTTGCGGTCGCAGTTATTTATCTGGTGCCTCCGCTACTGATTTTCTTATATGGGGAAGAGTACCTTATTGAGGGTATTTCATACCAGGGCGGTTTAAAGGGATAGATGTTGTATTACAATTGCCCGAATAATGAGGGGGCAAGATCTAAGTTTTAAGGGAAGAGGAATTTTAGGTATGTCTGAAGTAAAGAATCAAAGACCAAAGAAAAGTCGTAAGGACATAATAAAGGATATTGCAATTGCATTTCTGACAGTCCTTTTGTTACTTACATTCTTTTCAAACACAATCATGAACTATTCACTGCCGGAGGTTAGTATCCAGCAGATTCAGGAGGGAACAATTTCCCCGATTATCAGAGGAACAGGAACTGTTGAGGCAAAGGATCCCTACAATGTAAAGGTTTCTCAGGAACGTGTGATAAAGAGCGTAGCAGTATCTGAAGGTGCTCAGGTAAAGAAAGGAGATATTCTTTATTACCTCGAAGATAAAGAGTCAACAGAGCTTACAGAAGCAAGAACAAAGCTTGAAGAGCTTATGCAGGCTTATGAGACATCACTTTTCTCAGGTGATCTTTCTAACGAAGCCATCAATCGTGTTAGAGGCGGACAGACCTTAACCATGGATCAGATTCAGGCTAAGCTTAAGAGTGCAACTGACAGATATGATGCTGCAAAGCTTGCAGACGAGAATGCTCAGGCTGCAATTGATGAGCAGTCACAGGACCAGGCATACACAGCAGCTCAGTACAACTATGACGAGGCAACTCCCCAGTATAGAGATGCTGATATTACATACAGAGTTACAGAAATTGATCAGCAGCTTGAGGCATTAAAAGCAGATAGTTCAGATTCTTCAAGTTCAGATGATGCATCTTCTACAGAAAAAGAAGCTTATGATAAAGCTGTATCATATCAGGAAGAAAAGCAGAAGGCTTATGATGAAGCACTAACCGCTAAGACAGAATATCAGACTGCAAAAGAAACAGCTGAAAAAAATAGAGATACTGCAACAAGCCCTGAGGATAAGCAAAAATATCAAGAGGCTGCGAATGCTGCTGAAGCAAAATATAATAACGCAGACCAAGCAGCGGCTGATGCACTCGGAATTTTAAACAGTGCAAAGGAAGCAACTAAAAAAGCAAAAAAGAAATACGAAAAAGCAAAATCAAATGCTGCAGCATCAAAATCTGTAAACGAAGAACTAATTGCAGCCCTCGAAGCAGAGAAGAATCAGCTTCTTCTTGAGCAGGCTAACGGAACAAAGGATACATCACAGATTACAACACAGGCAGGTCAGGTAGATAACGATTACCAGAGAAAGGCTGCTTCACTTCAGGATACAAAGAACAAGACTGCTCAGGAACTTGAAAGAGCAACTACAGACAGAACAGAGCTCCTTACTGAGATTGCCAAGGAAATCGAGCTTGATGGTCAGAGAGACAATATTCAGGAGCAGAAGGAGACCGTTGAGAAGCTTGAGAAGGAAGCTGTTGGTGCTACTATCGAAGCTCCCGTTGATGGTACCGTGACAGAGCTTGCACTCAAAGCCGGTGAGTCTACAAATGCAGAGAATGCAGTTGCTGTTATCCAGATTGATGGTAAGGGCATGCAGACAAGCTTCTCAGTAACAATGGATCAGGCTAAGAGACTTAAGGTCGGTGATATTGCTGAGCCTCAGAATGCCTGGTATTACACAGACTTCAAGGCAACACTTAAATCAATCACTGCTGACCAGCAGAATCCTAACACCAAGAAGGTACTTACTTTCCTTATCGAGAGTACAGAGGTTCAGAACGGCCAGTCAGTAAGCCTGCAGATCGGACAGAAGTCCGACACCTATGACCTTACGGTTCCTGCAGGTGCTATAAGAGAGGATAATAACGGTAAGTTCATATTGATTGTTAAGTCAAAGTCAAGCCCTCTTGGAAACAGATATATAGCTTCTGAAGTACGTGTTGAGGTTCTTGGTAGTGATGACACAACTGCTGCTATAAGCGGAAGTCTTGAGGGAGATGAATATGTGATCACCAAATCGACAATGGCTATTAATGCAGGTGATCAGGTAAGATTGGCTAACGATCAATGAGTAATATAACGACTAATATAACTAATTTTTTCAAAAATCTGAAATTAAGACAGATCATATACTTTGCAATAATAGTTTTACTCATACTCACTATATTTGGAATAGACCTGTACAGAGCACAGGTTGTCAGCAGACAGTATGACCAGCAGATGGGTCAGAGATGGTCAAAGGATATGCGCTGCGGTCAGGTAAGCATGTTCTTTTCGGAACAGGAGGGTGTTGGCACAGATAAGGTTAACGAGTATGTATATAACATCAACAAGGGACTTATTGCCGATGGTGTTCAGGAAGCTGATGCCAGCACACAAGGATCAGGTGCGGTTTGGAATTATTGCTACAGTTCAGTAGGAAGTGCTGAGCTGACCAAGGATCTTAAAACAGTTACAGCTGTTGCTATCGGAATTGGTGGAGATTACTTTCAGTTCCATCCGATGAGAATTGCAAGTGGTAATTATATTCCGGGAGATACTCTTATGAAGGACTATGTCATGCTGGATGAGGATCTTGCATGGCAGCTGTTCGGTTCAAAGAATATTGTCGGTGAGTGCATTACTATTGGTGGTGTTCCACATTATATTGCAGGAGTTGTTAAGAAGGACAGCGGTAAATACGTAAAGGCATCCGGTATGGTATTTCCGACTATATACATGTCCTTTGAATCACTGGCAACCTATGGCAAGATTGATGCCTCTGTTCTGGCTACGAACGGAACTCTTGGACAATATACTGTTGCATCCAAATCTGATGATGAGTCAGAAAATGGTTCAACTGATGTAGATACACAGGCAAAGGGTATAGTTTGCATGGAAGTTGTTATGCCAAATCCTGTAGAGAATTATGCTAAGAACTTTGTTATAGACAAGCTTGGATTAAATACGACACAGGTAGAGGTTGTAGATAACACAGCCAGATTTGATAACAGAAATCTGTTTGATATTATTGCAAAATTCAATGTAAGAGGGATGCAGACAAAGCCTGTTATTTATCCCTATTGGGAAAACAATGCAAGAGCCTATGAGAATATTCTGGCGGTTGCATTTTTAATCCAGATAATCTGTGCAGTTATCATTTTTATAATGGTTGCAATTGTGGTTGTACAGGCCTATAGGCACAGAAAATGGACAGTCGGTATGCTTGTTCAAAAGTTTGTCGACTGGAAATATGATCTTGAATCAAACATAAAATATCATAACGCTAAATGGAAATATTTTTAATGATATTTAGTTTGCTTTATTGATTTATAAGGAGGATAATTAATGAAGAGAATTTATCTGAAAAGAATTCTTAGTGTTTCACTTGCTGCAGTTATGGTACTTAACATATTTGGCTGTGGTTGTGGCAAAAAGAATAAGACGGAAACTTCCGACGAGGAAGCAGGACATGATGCGACTGCTTATGTATTTAAGGAGACACCTATTAAATTAACAGCTGATGCTGCAGACTTGTCTAATATTTCCGCTCTTGGAAAGTATGGCGATAAGGTATACGCACTGCTTAATACTGTTAGTGATGACGGAAGCAATAAGAGTATTCTGTACACCTTTGATAAGGATGGAAGTAATGTAGCTACAATTGATATTCCCGTTACTGATAATCTCAGTGTATCCAATATTGCTTTAGCTAGTGATGGTACAATTTATACTGTTGAGACACAGTTTGCCGGAATGTCAGGCGGCTTTGGCGATTTCACTTTCGGTGAGGACGGCATGGGATACATCGAAGGTGGCGATGCTATCGAAATCGGTGGTGATGATTCCGGAGAGGTAACTGAGGAAATCGATCAGTATTCCGGTGAAGATGGTGACGCAGAAGCTACTGATGCTGATGAAGCTACTACTGAATCTTCAGAAACTACTACTGATTCTTCAGAAGAACCGGCTGCTTCAGAGACAACAGATGCCGATGCTGCCACTACAGAAAACACAGATGGTGTTGCAATTGATGGCAGTGAGATTTCTGCTGAAGATATTGTTGGTGGAGACGTTTCTGAAACAGATAAGTATTACATGGTAAAGCATGATAGTACAGGAGCAGAAATCTGGAGAAATGAAATTGATTCAACAACTGATTCATATTTCTATGTAAACTCATTCCTTCTTGCGGATGACAATACAATTGTCACCTCTGATACGAATGGTATTCATAAATACAATGCTGAAGATGGTACTAAAACATCAGACATTAATCTTGACAGTATAGAAGACAGTGATTACGGTGTTTCACTGATGGTTTACGCACTTGGAGATGGGAATTTTGGAGCTATAAATGCTGCAAGTGCTGAGTTTTATAAGCTTGATCTTGGTGCAGGTACAATTTCAACGGTAGAAGGTGCTGAAAATCCCTTCTATGATTATACCTTCTACTCAGGAGCAGGCTCTCATGATTTTTTTGCTGTTGGTTCAGAGGGTGTTTATACCTACAACATGGGTGATCAGAATGTATCTATGATACTTAACTTTGTAGATTCCGATATTAATACTTATGGTTTATCCAACCTTGTTGCACTTTCAGATACAGAGCTTGTTGCACTTATTCCTTCTGATGATTCGGGATTTGGTCTTTCCTATCTTACAAAGGTTGATCCTAAGTCTGTAAGTGAGAAACAGCAGATTACTCTTGGATGTAACTACATAGACTATGATGTAAGATCACAGATTATTAAGTTCAATAAGACAAATGATAATTATCGTATAGTAATTAACGATTATTCAAAATATGACTCCGACAGCGATTATTCAGGCGGAGCTAACAGACTTAATACAGATATTGTTTCAGGTAATGCACCTGATATTCTTGTTCTTGATGCAGATATGCCTGTGGACAGTTACATTTCAAAGGGCCTTTTTGAAGATATGTCTGATTACTTCAAGAATGATGAAGAACTCAGTAAGATAAAGTTTTTGGATCATGTGATGGAAGCCTTCAAGACAGACGGTAAGATGTACAAGCTTATTCCCAGCTTCTATGTCGAGACTGTTGTTGCAGCCAAGAAGGATGCAGGCGATGATTACACATGGACAATTGATGAGCTTGAGAAGCTTGTAAAGGATAAGAATATCGAGCATAAGAATATTTTCGGACCTCTTGCAAGGGATGAAGTATTTGAGATGGCTCTCAGCCTTTCAGGATCACAGTATATTGACTGGTCTACACTTACCTGCAGCTACAACTCAGAGGCATTTATCCATTTGCTTGAGTTTGTAAACGAATTCCCTGCAGAGCTTGAAGAAGACGATTACTACAACGACACTTCAGCATATTGGAGACAGGGTATAGCACTTGCCGACAGATTCTATCTAAACGGATTTAGTGATTACAACTATGAGGCTAAGGGTACCT
Organism: Butyrivibrio sp. AC2005; assembly: GCF_000424145.1. Taxonomy (GTDB): domain Bacteria; phylum Bacillota; class Clostridia; order Lachnospirales; family Lachnospiraceae; genus Butyrivibrio. The sequence goes on along the minus strand of NZ_KE384137.1, from coordinate 338,502 downwards.
TTGGTGAAGAAATCCAGACAGTCGGATTCCCTTCAGACAACGGAAGCGGTGCAGCATTATATCCTAATCTTCAGCTTACCATGAGTTCAACATCAAAGGTTAAGGATGGCTGCTGGGAGTTTATGAGATATTTCCTTACAGATGAATACCAGAAGACTATTGACGGATCATGGCCTGTAAGTATGACCAAGATTGATGAAATGGCTGCTGCAGCAAAGAAAAAGCCTACATATGTTGATGAAGATGGTAAGGAAGTAGAATACGACGATACATACTATATCGGTGAAACTGAGATTATCATCCCTCCTATGAATGATGATGAAATAAACGAGGTTATTAACTATCTCAACAGCATCGACCAGGTTGGAAACAGTAATGAAGAAGTTGCCAATATCATTTATGAGGAGGCTGCAGCTTACTTCAGTGGACAGAAATCAGCAGAAGAGGTAGCCGATATTATCCAGAGCCGTGTTCAGATTTACGTTAATGAGATAAGCTAATAGAATTTGTTAATTATATATTTCTCATTAGGTATGGATATGTATATTTATGCCTTCCCCCTTTGGGGGCGCAAGAGGTCCGGGGGACCTCTGCTATGCGCGGACCGAAGCGGAGCGAAGACAGGTGTCAGCGAAGCTGACGGATGAGGGAATTTGGAGGTGACTGGCATGTACAATGATTTGTTTGGGGTGTCGCCTATGATATTTTGGCTGATACTGACTGTTATTCTAGCTGTTAGTGAAATTCTTACTCTTGGGCTGACTACAATATGGTTTGCACTTGGTGCACTCGCTGCATTCATTTCATGCATTATGGGAGCATCACTTCCGTTACAGATTGTAGTTTTCATAATTGTTTCTGTTATCGCATTGCTGCTTGTAAGACCGGTTTCTTTAAAACTTCTTAGTGGCAAGATTGTGAAAACAAATATAGATGCCCTTATCGGTCGAAAGGTCAATGTAAGCAAAGATATAGATAACATTAAGGAAACAGGAAATGTTATTCTTGACGGAACAACCTGGAATGCCAGAAGTCTTGAGGATGATGTTGTTATATCATCAGGAGAGACTGTAGTCATTGAAAAAGTTGAGGGGAATAAGCTCATTGTAAAAAGAGCTTAAAATAAAAGGAGGAGAGTTATGCCATTTTTTATCATCATTGTTTTAATTCTTGTACTAATTGCACTTAACATTAAGATTGTACCTCAGGCGCATTCATTTATCGTTGAGCGCCTCGGTGCATACAAAGAGACATGGGATGTAGGTCTTCACTTCATGGTTCCGTTTATTGACAGAATCGCAAGAAAGGTTGACTTAAAGGAGCAGTATTGTGACTTCCCGCCTCAGCCCGTTATCACACAGGATAATGTTACAATGCAGATAGACTCAATTGTATTCTTTAGAATTTCAGATCCCAAGGCTTATGCTTACGGCGTAAGAAATCCTATCGGTGCTATTGAGAACCTTACAGCAACAACACTTCGTAATGTAATCGGATCACTTACTCTTGATGAAACACTTACAAGCCGTGATCAGATCAATGCTCAAATGCAGGATGCACTTGACATTGCGACAGATCCCTGGGGTATCAAGATTACCCGTGTTGAGCTTAAAAACATCAATCCTCCGGAGCAGATCCGTGATGCCATGGAGAAACAGATGAAGGCTGAGCGTGAAAAGAGAGAAAAGATTCTTTTTGCAGAAGGTGAGAAGCAGTCAGCTATCACTGTTGCAGAAGGTGAAAAGCAGAGTAAGATTCTTCAGGCTGAGGCTGACAAGCAGGCTACAATCCTTAAGGCTGAAGCTGAGAAGGAGAAAAAGATCAGAGAGGCTGAAGGTCAGGCTGAAGCTATCAGAAGCGTACAGAAGGCTAATGCCGACGGTATCCAGATGCTTAAGGAAGCAGGTGCTGACGAATCTGTTCTTACCATTAAGAGTCTTGAAGCTTTCGAGAAGGCTGCAAACGGCCAGGCTACAAAGATAATCGTTCCCAGCAACATCGCAGGTGTTGCCGGCCTCGCAGAGTCCTTGAAGGAAGTTGTTGCAAAATAAAACCTTCCTGTTAGGGAAAAATACTAAAGCCTTCCTGTTTTTGGAAAAATAATAAGGCTTTCCTGATATGGAAAATAATAGGATTTTCCTGAACATGGTAAGTGTAGCGAAATTATTTTATAGCCTTCCCCCTTTGGGGGCGCAAGAGGTTCGGGGGACCTCTGTTATGCGCGGACCGAAGCGGAGCGAAGAAAGGTGGCGCGTAGCGCCGGATGAGGGGAAAATATGCCGGATAACAAAGGAAGAGAAGCGCTTATCCACTCCCTGGCTCAGTCCATGGGAATGGGCGATGCTCAGAAATTCAAAACAACAACCGGAAGATATAATTCCGAGACCGGTACCATCATGAGTAACGGCAGAGTTATATCAAGTGCCACAGTCATTCAGGCAAAGAATTATTTTACTTCTCAGTACAATAAGCTTGCAGAAATGGATGATGAGGGCGCTAAACAGATGGCTACACTTTACGAAGTGGCTAAGGAAGCCATCAGTATTATGCTTGATAGTGGCAAGGGGAATGATTAATTCCCCTTTTCAATTATTTTATTTAATAAAATCTTAAAAAAATTTCTATTGATATTTTTTCTTTAATGATGTATTGTTACCATTAGTCGAGAGTAGTTTAATCTGGAAGCATTAGCTTGTCGACAATCAGACTTAAGTTATAAGTTATCGATTATTTTTTCCACTTGAAAAATTTTTTATTTATTTATAATAATTGTTGTTTAATATTTGAAGAAAGGAACAAGTTTTGAGAGAAAAATTAGAAACACTTACACTGGCTTCACTCCGTGACCTCGCTAAGCAGAATGGCATTAAGAGCGTTACAACGATGAAAAAGTCAGAGCTTATCGATGCTCTTTTGGAGCTTGATGAGAAGCAGAAGGCCGAGCAGAGAGCAAAGGCTGCAGAGCAGGCAGCTAAAGCTGAAGAAACTGATAAAAAGCAGGATAAAGGCTCGGAAGAGAAGGCTAAGCCTGCAGGAAAGAAGACTGTTCGTAAAAAAATCATTATGGCTGATAAAAATCAGGTAGGTTCTAAGGAACAACCTTCTGAACACAGAGCACCGGAGCAGAAGAAGGCAGAAGCTAAACCTGCCCAGAGCGAACAGGAACAGACACCTAAGCAGGAGCAGGCGCCTAAAAAGGAAACTTCTCCTGAGGATGCAGAAATCGCTAACGGTGTTGATGCTCATGGAATTCTTGAGGTTATGCAGGATGGTTTCGGATTCATCCGCTGTGAAAATTATCTTCCCGGTGAGAACGACGTATATGTTGCTCCGGGTATGATCAGAAAATATAATCTTAAGACCGGTGACATCCTCACAGGTATAGCAAGACAGAAAAAGGAAAATGATAAGTTTGGAGCTCTTCTCCAGCTTAATACAATAAATACCTATAAACCTGAGGTAGCTATGGGACGTTGGGACTTCGAAAAAATGACTCCCATTTTCCCTAAGGAGCAGATTGTTTTAGAGCATCCCGGATGTACAATTGCAATGAGAATCATGGATCTCATTTCTCCTATAGGTAAGGGACAGCGTGGAATGATCGTTTCACCTCCAAAGGCAGGTAAGACAACACTCCTTAAGGATGTAGCACTTTCAGTAAAGAGAAATAATCCGGATATTCATCTTATTGTTCTTCTTATTGATGAACGTCCTGAGGAAGTAACAGATATTAAGGAAAGCATCGAAGGACCTAATGCAGAGGTTATTTATTCAACCTTCGATGAACTGCCGGAACATCACAAGAGAGTATCAGAGATGGTTATCGAGAGAGCAAAGCGTCTTGTTGAACACAACAAGGATGTTATGATTCTTCTCGACTCAATTACCAGACTTACAAGAGCATACAACATCGTAGTTCCTCCGTCAGGAAGAACACTTTCCGGAGGTCTTGACCCGGCTGCTCTTCATATGCCTAAGCGCTTTTTTGGTGCTGCCAGAAAGATGAGACAGGGTGGTAGCCTTACAATTCTTGCAACAGCACTTGTAGAGACAGGTTCAAAGATGGATGATGTTATCTATGAGGAGTTCAAGGGAACCGGTAATATGGAAATGGTTCTTGACAGAAAGATGCAGGAAAAAAGAATCTTCCCTGCAATCAATATTCCGAAGTCAAGCACCAGACGTGAAGACCTTCTTCTTAAGCCTGATGAGCTTGCTGCAGTCAATGCACTTCGTAAGGGCTTCAATGGTATGAAGGCTGACGAAGCAGTTGATCAGTGTATCAACATGTTCTCCAAAACCCGCACCAATACCGAATTCGTTCGTATGGTCGAAAAACAAATCGCAAGATATTAAAAAATTAACGCCCACGCAGTTGCGTGGGCGATTTATTTTGGGAGGAGGGGTTGTCAGGTGGGGAACCCGACAACCCGGTATGAAAAAAGTTTTGTTGGGGGAGTCAGAAGTTCTAACTCCTGTTAACTATATAATAAAAATTAAATTTGTACAGAATATGGACAAATCATAAAGTAATTATAAAATAACTCGAAATTAAATATAACATATAACGGGATTTAGATTATTTCGCGCTTTTTAATTAAGAATTAATATAAAAGATATCCCTTAAATAGAGCGACTTACATTAAAACATGTTATACTATGTTTATAAATGTGAATGTATGAAAAAACAATTTCAGGGGGAAATCAATGATCCATAAAGTTGATAACGTTTTTTCAAATATTTCTTCATTGACAGGAGGCGCAATCGCCGCAGTTGCAGCCAAAGCAGCGGCTTCATCATTGCTCCTTCGTATAAGTTATGATTCCATAGAATTCCATACAGATGATGGAAGAATAATAAATGTACCGGTCAGGTATATACCCCATCCTGAGAACCATGCGATGCGTGAGTATTGCGTTCTTACATCCGGTAGCAATATTAATGGACTCGCAGGTATTTCGGAACTGCATGTTATTGTAGAGCGTGTAAGGAGACTGTCTGATATTCCGGATGATATATATATTAAACCGGAGTATATAAATCTTTATCTTGACGGCACTGTCGGAATTGAGGAGATTAAGTCAGGTGATCCTGCCGGAAAAGCAGGATTTCCATACATAGATAAGAATGCAAGGAATGTAATTTTTGAATCGGTTGCAGATGCGGTGCATTTTGCGGACATTATGCCACTTATCAAAATTACGATTAAGGCTGTATCCTATGAGAGACCGGGCCTGACCTGCAGGATTACAGGCGGTAACGGGTCCGTAGCAAGAACCTCGCAGGATGATGTTCTTGCGGAAATAGCAAATACTATTCAGGAACAATATGAACAGGGAATTCGACATGTAATAGCGGTTCCCGGGAATGCAAGTCATAAATATATTCAGGATCACGTACATATTTCAATGGCATACAGTATAAGATGCAGGAATTATATCGGTGATACTCTGGACATGGCTGCTATGGTAGGAATGGAGAATTTTCTTTTGGTAGGAAGTACCTCCAAGCTGCTTAGACTTGCTGCCGGTATAATGGATACCCACAGCTGGAATGCTGATGGAAGAAGAGAGGTATTGTCTCTTCATACGGTTTTGGCAGGCGGAACAATATCTCAGGCCAGAATTATTCAGGACCTTGCTACAACAGACCAGATGCTTGCAAAGCTGACGGAATGGGGACTCAGAGACGCAGTAATGCAGAGTGTATGCATGAAGATTGGGGACTATGTTCAGAACAGACTCGGTGGAAAATCCATGAAGTTTGGAGTAATTCCGGTTCATCCTGACTACGGTATTTTGGGGCAGACACCGGATATTAGCGATGTCATGGCTTCAGTTAGCAGAGAACAATTTGCTCTATCTATAAAAAAGTAGAGTTTTTTGGTATACTATACACTATATGAATTTTTTTAACGAGGAGATGAAAAAAGGTTATGCGTAAAGTTATTTTGACCGGCGATCGTCCGACCGGCAAACTTCATGTCGGACACTATGTCGGCTCACTTCGAAGAAGAGTTGAGCTCCAAAATTCCGGTGAGTTTGATGATATTTTCATAATGATTGCAGATGCTCAGGCGCTCACTGACAATGCAGAGAATCCGGATAAGGTAAGAGAGAATGTAATAGAGGTTGCTCTTGATTATCTTGCGGTTGGTCTTGATCCTGCTAAGAGCACTCTTTTTGTACAGTCACAGATTCCGGAGCTTACAGAGCTTTCATTTTATTACATGAATCTTGTTACTGTATCAAGACTTCAGAGAAATCCCACTGTTAAGTCAGAGATACAGATGCGTAATTTTGAGACAAGTATTCCGGTTGGATTTTTTACATATCCTATAAGTCAGGCTGCTGATATTACAGCCTTTAAGGCTACAACTGTTCCTGTAGGTGAGGATCAGGAGCCTATGATCGAGCAGTGCAGAGAGATTGTTCGTAAATTCAACTCTGTATATGGAGAGGCTCTTGTAGAGCCCAATATACTGCTCCCTGATAACGCTGCATGCTTAAGACTTCCGGGTACGGATGGAACAGCCAAGATGAGTAAATCACTTGGCAACTGCATTTACCTTTCAGAGTCACCTGATATGATCAAGAAGAAGGTAATGGGCATGTTTACAGATCCTAACCACCTTAGAGTTGAGGATCCCGGTGAAGTTGAGAACAATCCGGTATTTATTTATCTTGATGCTTTTGCAAGAGATGAGCACTTTGCGGAATTTGCACCGGATTATGCTAACCTTGATGAGATGAAGGCTCATTACAAGAGAGGCGGTCTTGGTGATGTTAAGGTTAAGAAATTCCTTAACAATGTACTTCAGTCTGAGCTTGAACCTATCAGAAAGCGCAGAGAGGAATTCCAGAAGGATATTCCTTATGTATATGATGTTATTAAGAAGGGATCTGAGGTGGCAGAAGAAGTTGCTGCCAAGACACTTAGTGATGTCAAGAAGGCTATGAGAATTGATTATTTCTCTGATGAGGAGCTTATAGCTATGCAGTCTGCGAAGTACAAGGCATCTGAAGACTGATTTACGAAAAATATAATAAAAAATTCTTCCAATGAGGGAGGCAATACATGAAGAACATTTTATTTGTAGCATCAGAAGGCGTACCATTTATTAAAACAGGCGGTTTGGCAGATGTTGTCGGATCACTTCCCAAGGATATTGATAAGAGATATTTTGATGTAAGGGTTATCCTTCCAAAGTATACCTGCATGGCTCAGGAGATGAAGGATAAGCTTGAATATGTATCAAACTTTTACATGGATTTTCACTGGAAAAGTGAGTATGTAGGTATTTTCCATGCGGAAGTTGATGGCGTACATTATTATTTTATAGATAACGAGTACTTTTTCGGTGGAATGGCACCCTATGGCGGTGATGTAATATGGGAGATTGAGAAATTCACCTTCTTTAGTAAGGCAGCTCTTTCAATTCTTCCGGTTATAGGCTTCAGGCCTGACATTATTCATTGTCACGATTGGCAGACCGGCCTTATACCTGTTTACCTTAAAGAGAGATTCCAGGGTAATGAGTTCTTCCGTGGAATCAAGTCCATAATGACTATCCATAACCTTAAATTCCAGGGTAAATGGGATGCCAAGGATGTGCAGGATATTACAGGACTCCCGGATTATTATTTCACTCCGGATAAGCTTGGATATTATAAGGATGCCAATCTTTTAAAGGGTGGTATTGTTTATGCTGATGCAATTACCACTGTAAGCAGCACTTATGCAGACGAGATTAAGACCGAGTTCTTCGGAGAAGGTCTTGACGGACTTTTGAGAGCAAGGGCAAATGATCTTCGAGGAATTGTAAACGGTATAGATTATACTGATTTTAATCCCGAGACAGATAAATTCCTTGAGTATCCTTTCAATGCAATTAATTTCCGTAAGGAAAAGGTTAAGAATAAGAGAGCACTTCAGAAAGAGCTTGGCCTTCCTGAAGATGAAAAGACAATGATGATCGGTATTATTTCACGACTTACCGACCAGAAGGGCTTTGACCTTATTGCTTATGTTCTCGATGAGCTTTGCCAGGATGCTATTCAGATAGTAGTTCTCGGAACAGGTGAGGAACAGTATGAGAATATGTTCAGACACTTCGCGTGGAAGTATTCTGATAAGATCTCAGCAAACATATTCTATTCTAATCCGTTATCACATAAAATATATGCGGCTTCGGATGCATTCCTTATGCCGTCACTCTTTGAGCCCTGCGGATTATCACAGCTCATGGCTCTTAGATATGGCTCTATCCCGATTGTAAGACAGACAGGCGGACTTAAGGACACTGTTGAACCTTATAATCAGTATGAGAGCACAGGAACCGGATTCGGATTCCTTAATTACAACGCGCATGAGATGATGCGCACCGTTCGCGAGGCTGAGAGAGTATATTACGACAACAAGCGTGAATGGAACAAGATGATAGATCGTGCAATGGCTGCCAATTTCTCATGGGAGGTATCGGCATCCAAATATCAGGAGATGTACGATTGGCTTAGACCTTAATTAAAATGAGTAAAAAGAAAAGTATTATTGTGCAGGGGTCAATCCTTGCAACAGCAGGTTTTATATCCAGAATAATAGGACTTTTATATCAGGCTCCTCTAACCGGCATTATCGGTGATGAGGGTAATGGATATTACAGTACCGCATATCAGATATACTCTATTGTACTTCTGATTTCGTCATATAGTATCCCCTCTGCGATGAGTAAGATTATATCGCAGAGGCTAGCGGTACATGAGTATCGCAACGCACAGCGAATCTTTCACTGTGCGCTTATTTATGTATTTGTAGTCGGAGGAGTGGGAACTCTGTTTGTATTTTTTGGAGCGCCGCTTCTTGTGGATGGTTACTCGATTCCGGTACTCAGGTTCTTTGCACCTATAATTTTCATATTTGGACCTCTTGGTGTACTAAGAGGATATTTCCAGGCGCATCGCACAATGGTTCCGACCAGTGTATCTCAGCTTGTGGAGCAGTTTCTCAATGCGTTTGTATCTGTGGGAGCAGCATACTTTCTTGTAAAGCTTGCAATTTCAAGAAACGGTGATGAATCTGTAAAGGCTATGTACGGTGCAATAGGCAGTGCTCTCGGAACAGGCTCAGGTGTTGTTATTGCTCTGCTATTTATGCTTTTTGTCTACAACATAAATCGCGATTCCATTAAGAGAAAAGTAATACATGACAAGCATGAAGACTTGGGGTACAGAGAGATCTTTATTCTTCTGATAATGATAGTGACTCCAATTGTTCTCAGCACTGCGATTTATAATTTTTCAAACACTCTTAACTATACTTTGTTTTCAAAAATTATGACCTACAGTAAGGAAATTCCTCATAATGAGGTTGTAACAAGGCTGGGAGTTTATTCGAGAAAGGCTCTTGTAATTTCCAATTTCCCTACTTCCATTGCAGCAGCTGCTGCTGCAACTATTATGCCGAGTATCTCAACTTATTATGCTCAGAAAAATTATGACAGCACAGAGCAGATGATCAAGAAGGTTTACAGAATGATCAATATGATAGCAATTCCTTCTGCGGTTGGACTTTTTGCCTTGGCAGATCCTATCATAATGCTCATGTTTCCGCAGAAATCAACTCTTCATGAAGCGGGAGTATTAATGCAGATGCTTGCAATTACCGTTGTTTTTTATTCTATTTCCACTGTAAGCAATGCTATTTTACAGGGAATTGGAAGGGTAAATATTCCTGCAATAAATGCTGCAATTGCTCTTGTTATTCAGACTGTTTTACTTGTTGTTATGCTGCTGTATACAGATCTTGGTAATAAGGCATTGGCGATTGTCACGATTGTTTATTCATTCCTGATGTGTGTGCTTAATGAACATGCGGTTTCCAAGACTCTGGACATGAAATACGACATTATGAAAATGTATATAATTCCTACAGGTGCTTCCATAGCAATGGGTGGAGTGGCATTTGGCATATATAAGCTTTTTAGCATGCTGCTTGGAATGGCTATGAACAGGGAATATTTTGTTAATCTGATTTCTGTTGCAATTGCGATTTTTACCGGCGTTATCGTATATGCTATAGGTATGGTCAGAACAAAGGGCGTAACAGAAACAGAACTTTTGGGCTTTCCTAAAGGAACAAAACTTGTTAGAATCTTAAAAAAGACACATATTATGAAAAACTAAAATAATTATTATTCGGACTTTTGACTTGCCAGAGGGGGGCATATGTCGGAAAAGATTAATAAGGAAAACGGAAAACTTGAAGTAAGTGTTTTTTATGAAGTTCTTATTTTTTTCCTGGTAGGGACTATTATCATAGGAATTGTTTCATGGTTTACAATTTCATCAATTTCTAAAAGAAATATCATGACTCAGAAGGTTCATCAGGCTGAGAACCTTTTTGATGATCTGGGTGCTTATTTATGCCAGTATGAATCCATAGACTATATTATGGAATACTGGCTTGAGCATCTTGATGATTTGGATGTCGAATATGATAGTAAGGAATTGACCAGGGAAAAAGCAAAAAAATTTCTGAAAGATAATCCCGGTTTTTCTTTTACAACAGCAACTATAGCAGATATTGATAATTTATTCGAAGCTGATAAAAAAGCATATGCGGAGATAGTATACAACAACTGTCTCATTCGTATGAATAATATGCTTATCGCATATAAGATAAATTATATATATTGTATGGCCGCTGATAACGATTTTCAGAAATGTATATTCTTATTAAACGGTTCGGACGGTAAAGGTAAACGCAGTAATAACTTTGGCGATTACTATTTACTTGGTACGACTGTGACTTTTACAGAATCCCAGAGAGAATTATTAAAACAGACAATACGCGATTCCTATAGTATGGCCGAATCGAATGGATATGTGGACAGATATGAGCCTTTATTTGATATAGACGGGTATCATGTTTTTCTTGGGCTTACGTATAGTATTCAGGAAGTTAACAAGGAGATACTGGGTGCTACTGTACAAGGTACCATGTATGTCCTTTTATTCCAGCTGATTTTTGCTATTGTATGTCTGATCTTTATAAAAGTATATGTAACAATCCCCTTAAGAAAAGTTAAAAACAACGTGGATTACTACGAAGATACGAAAAACAGTGCAGAGGTAGTAAAGAATCTTTCACGGGTAAAGCTGAATAATGAAATAGGGCGCCTTTCCGAAAGCTTTTCCAATATGGCGCTTGAAATTGATAATTATATCAAAGAGGTAAAAAAGGTCACAGCAGAGAAGGAAAGAATCGGAGCTGAGCTTAACGTTGCTACCAGAATTCAGGAAGATATGCTGCCAAGAGAATTCCCTCCTTTTCCTGACAGAACAGAGTTTGACATTTATGCAAACATGGATCCTGCAAAGGAAGTTGGTGGTGATTTTTATGACTTTTTCTTTGTTGATGATGATCATCTGGCTCTTGTTATTGCTGACGTTTCGGGTAAAGGTGTTCCGGCAGCTCTTTTCATGGTGATTGCAAAGACACTTATAAAAATACGGACAAGCTCCAAAAAGGGTAGTCCTGCAGAAATATTCTACGATGTAAATAATACACTGTGCGAAGGAAATAACGAGCAGTTCTTTGTGACTGTATGGCTTGCGGTAATAAATCTGAAAACAGGTGAGGGTATTGCAGCAAATGCAGGGCATGAGCATCCTATTTTAAGACATAAAGGCGGTGAGTTTAAGCCTGTAATCTACAAGCACTCACAGCCACTTGGCATGCTTGAAGATATGAAATTCCGAGAGCACGAATTTAAGCTGGAACCAGGAGATTCACTGTTTGTATATACTGATGGTGTTACGGAAGCTGAAAATACCTGTCATGAGTTATTTGGCGTTGACAGAGTTGCAACTGCTCTGAATAAATGCAAGAGTGATGACCCTAAGGAACTGATAGATACAGTACGAAAAGATATAGATGAATTCGTGGGAGAAGCTGATCAGTTTGATGACATCACTATGTTATCATTTTTCTACAGGGGGTAAATTTTTTTAATGGTTTCAAATGTTGGGGAGAGAAACAAGGTTCTTGATATTGCAAAGGGTCTTGGTATGTGTATGATTGCGGCCTATCATCTGATATACAGGGAACAGGGAGGCCTTTTTGATGATATTATTCGCTCCTGTATATGGTTTATAATCCCTTTTTATTTTGTGATTTCAGGATATTTTTATAAAACAGACTATGATAACAGACTGGAAGTCTTAAGATATAGAGTAATCAGACTCTTTATGCCGGCCTTTGTAACAATGACGGTTCTTCATTTAGTAGGCGGAATATATTTTGTCTTAGTTCATGACTATACGGTTATGGATGTAATTGATGATTATATAGTAACTTTCTTTCGTCCTGAATTTACCAATGCTTTTTACTATAAGAGTATTACAGGCGGGTGGCTTTTTTTTCAGCTTTCACCCGTCTGGTTCATATGGGCCATGATATGGGCTTATATAATTTTTTACAATGTTGTAGGCACTGCCTTTTCAAAATCGTCATATATGATCATTACTGTAGTTGCACTACTGGTTACGGGAACTTTTTTTACACAAGCTTTTAAACCCCTGCCCTGGAGCCTTGGTATGTCCCCTATATTTGCAGTGTTGTTAATGATAGGCGCATTTATAAGGAAGAAGAATATTTATGAAAGGATATTAAAAATAAATCCTGTTATAGCTTTGATTGTCTCTGTCTTTTGTATTTATGTATTCTGGCTTTTGTTTAAAAAAGGCGGATGTGACAACATTTATGCAGGTGATTTTGGCTATTTTGGAATTATTACGCCTATTGTTTTTATAGGAGAGTGCCTTATCTGCGGGTTTGCTTATATTTTTATCTGCAAATTATTATCTAAAACTTACGGTTTATCCTCAGTATTTTCCTGGATGGGAAAAAACTCTCTGATTATTCTGATGTACCATTGCTTTTTTGGGATGTTTATAGCAGATGCTCTTGGAACATACATGAAACCCGGGCCTAACTGGTACCTGAATCCGCTTCCGGAAGAGGTTGTGTTTAAGTCTTTTTTTGTATTTGGAGGAGGAATTATTCTGTCATGTATAATGGCATATGTCAGGAGAAAAGCTTTGTTCTTTCTCATTGAAAAGAACGAGAATGAGTATGTTGGACATTTGTTGGACACTATAATTTAATATATAGTCATCAAAGTTATGTAGAATAAAATTCTTATGACGAGGGGAGACTATATAATGAAAAAAAATCTTATTGTTTCGCTTTTATCCGGATTTTTACTTGTAGCAACAGCTTGTGGTAATGCTAATCCTGCATCAAATACAGATATTAACAATTCAGATGTAATAGCAGTTGGGGAAGATAAGACACCATTAGCATCGGAGCCCGATTCCGGTGAGGTTTCTTCGGAAGAACCTGATGAGTTACTGGATTATTATTCAAATCTTGATGAGATAAAGCCGGGAGAAGACGGAACAATCTCCAATGGTCTTTTCTCTGTTCGCATGCCTGAAGATACAAAGGATACTTACGTGGCATTTTCCTCAAAGGATGCAATTTATATTTATGATAAGGACGCTAAGGAAGCCGGCTTCGGTGGCTTTGTTTTCAGTATATCTGTTTATAAGGAGCCTAAAGAATATGCTGGTGGAATGGATAAAAAGGTTGGAGAGATGACACTCTCCGACGGAACCGTCTATGATGTAGTCAGAGATTTTCCTTCAGATGTTCAGTGGGATTACACTAAGAGTGAAGAAATGCCTGATTCTTATAAGAAGTTGGAAGATAGCTTTGAGGAAGTGGTTAAGACTCTTGAACCTTTCGACATGGGCAGCTTTGATTATGGTGCCGGAACTAAGGGTGAGGATATATATGTTTCAGTAATTGATGAGATAAGAACTGCTTTAGAAGAAGGTTATGATGCTACAAAGCTTGAAGAGATGGGGCTTAGTTCAATGTATTTTGCCATAAAGCAGTCAGGTGATGATCCGTTAAAAAAGACAGGCTATGCCTATATGGATATAAATTTTGACGGTGTAGATGAGCTCATGGTTGGAGAAATCATAGAGGGCGAAATGAAAGGCGTTGTATATGATATTTTCACTGTATCTGACAGAGAGCCTGTTCATGTTTTATCAGGCTATGCAAGGGACAGATACTTTATAAATGACGGAGGAATGATAGTTAATGAAGCTTCCGGCGGAGCTGATATTACTATTTGGACATTATATGATATTGAGCCCAATACAACCAGGCTCATGCCACAGTATTCGCTTAAGTATGATAGTCAGGAGGATTCTGAAAATCCTTATTTCTTAAATTTTGATCCGGAGTCGGATTCATGGGAGAATATTTCTGAAGAAGACTTCAATATGTATAAGGATAGATTGAACTACAATCATCTGGATTACACTCCTTTTGGATAATACAGACAACGGAGATTTAGTGGTATGGATTTGGCGCTTCAGAGCATGATAACTCTTAACGTGTCGTTGCTTTTACAACTCCTGTGTTTGGCTGCTGTTATTCTGGTAGACAAGTATATAAAAAAAGATAAGCGAATGATTTTATTTGAAAATGTTATCCTTATCTTTTCCGTTGTAATAGTTACGCAGGTTGAAATATATTGTCAACAACATGAGAATTTGATATTTGCACGAACACTTACAAGTATGTTCTGCTATATCGCAAGGCCTATAATTATTGTGCTTTTTATGCGATTACAGTCGGATGATAAAAAGCCCTGGCTTTTGGCTATTCTTAACCTGATGATATATTCAACAGCTTTGTATACGGATATTGCTTTTACTATAACGAAAGAAAACCGTTTTGTGAGAGGACCGCTTGGGTTTAGCTGTCATGTTATAAGTGGTATACTACTTGTATGGATGGTCGCAATTCCGATAATAAAATTTTGGAAAGAAAAAAAGTTTATTACTTTTTTCCCTTCCATAATTGCACTGATTATTATAATGTGTGTAATGCTTGATATTAGCGGAATGTTTGATTCAAGAGTATCCTTTTTGCAGATTGGACTTGTGACAGGCGCTCTTTTTTACTATATATGGCTACATCTGCAATTTGTTAAGGAACATGACAAAGCACTTGAGGATGATAAGAAAATTGAGATTATGATGTCTCAGATACAGCCTCATTTTATGTATAATACGCTTTCTACGATTCAGGCGCTATGCCTTACTGATCCAAAGAAAGCATTTACAACCGCTGAGAAATTCGGAACCTATTTAAGGAATAATATCGGATCTCTTAATAAAAACAGCCTGGTTCCATTTAAGCAGGAATTTGAGCATACAAGAGTATATTCCGAGATTGAGATGATTCGTTTCCCGAATATCAGAATTGACTACGATATAGAGGATGAGGAATTCGAACTTCCGGCGCTAACGCTTCAGCCTGTTGTTGAAAATGCGATAAGGCACGGCGTAAGAATCCGCAAAACCGGAAGTATCTGGATCATAGTAAAGACAGAGAATGGATATCATGAAATAATAGTCCGTGATAACGGAAAAGGCTTTGATGTAGATAAATACATGAATGCTGATGAAGAACATTATGGTCTTAAAACCATAAAAGAAAGACTGGAAAGTCTCTGCGGAGGAGAACTTGAGGTAGAGAGCACAATAGACGTGGGAACTACTGTGACTATCAAAGTACCAAGTATGGAGAAGGTTGATGAAAGCAATTTGCGTAGACGATGAAAATTTGATTCTGGAGCTTGCTGTAGCATTACTTGAGGATTTTGGCCTGTTTGATGAGGTCAAAGGTTTTTCCTCAGGACAGGAAGCACTGGATTATATGAATGAAAATAATGTGGGGCTTGCACTTCTTGATGTTGACATGCCTGAGATGGATGGACTTACTCTCGCGAAAATCATTAAGGAGAGAAGTCCGCAGACTTCGATTATTTTCCTTACAGGATATTCAGAGTATGCTGTTGATGCATTCTCGATTCACGCAGACGGATATCTTCTTAAGCCTATAGCAAGAGATAAACTTTTCCAGGAAGTTCAATATGTTATAGATAACAGGGATGAGGATTCCGGAACTATTGCAAAGGCGCTTACCTTTGGAAATTTTGATTTATTTGTTAAAGGTGAGACGGTGGTGTTCAAGAGATCAAAATCTAAGGAATTACTCGCTTTTCTTATAGATAATAAAGGTGGAAGCGTTACAAGAGCAGAAGCCTTTGCGGCACTCTGGGAAGATGGTATGTACGACAGAGCAATGCAAAAGCAAATGGATGTAATAATCCGCAGCCTTAAGGATACACTAAGTGAATATGATATAAGTGATATCCTGGAGATTAAGAGCGGTGCCATGAGAATCCGACCGGAGCTTATAGATTGCGATATGTATAAATTCCTTGATGGCGATGAGGACGCTGTTAAATCCTTTAGAGGTGTTTACATGAATTCTTACTACTGGGCAAGCACGACAGAAGGTGCATTGCTTGGGGATGATTATTGATATATTTAATTTTGCTTTCTTCATTCATTCTTTTTCTTCATTTAGGGCAGTCCGTTTTATTGCGGGCTGCCCGCCCTATTTTCGCAAAAGATTTTAATAAGTGAGCAATTTTATACTCTTAATTTGCAAGACTTAAGTGTATAATAAGAGGGTAATATTTTTGAGGGGATAGTTTCTTTTGCAATATGGAAATGAATAATTACGAATTTTTAAATAAAATAGATGGCATTACAATAAGTGCAGGACTTGAAGCCTGTGGCAACGAAAAATTATTTACTAAGTTCCTTACATCTTTTTATAACAATATTGATATAAAGGCTGATGAGATAGAGGACGCTTATAAGGAAGGGAATATAAGCTTTTATACTATTAAGGTTCATTCTCTGAAAAGCACGTCAAGAATTATTGGCGCATATGAACTTTGTGACCTTGCACTTGAGCTTGAAGAAGCCGGCAGAAAGGATGATATAGAATTTATTGATGACAATAATGATAAGCTTTTAGCACTTTTTAGAAGCTACAAGGAAAAGCTCTCAATATTGGATGAGATAGATACTGACTCAGAGGATAAGAAAAAGCCTATTGATAATGCGGAGCTTGAGGATGCATACAAATCCATGGCGGAGGTATCACGGAACATGGATTATGATGGTGCGGAGATGATTATAGAGGAGTTAAAAAAGCGCAAGCTTCCTGCAAAAGAAAGAGAATTTGTCGACAGGCTGGATAAAGCTCTTAAGAATTTTGCCTGGGATGAGATTGAAGATCTAATTAGTATTTAAATCGGTCAAATCCGTATATATTCCTGCAATTCCGGAACCCAGATATGAATTTATCTTAGATGTATCATTAACAGTGTGAACATATTTTGGAGTATCGGTTTTATCCATGATAGTCATAAATGACTCATCATCAGCAAGATCTGTATGAAAAGTGAATCCGATAAGCGGCTTCTTTGCTGCTTTTAGTAGGGCTTTTTCCGTTAATTCATCATCGGTCGCCTCATAGAGGGTATAGATGATAAACGGAAAGCCCGCTTTTTTTACCATGTCATATTCCGTGGCATGATATATCTGGACTACAAATCTGTTTACCAGCTCGGGGTAATTTTCTGCAATCATCTTATATGTGTCGATATCTGTTTCCTTCGTGTCGGTTACAACAATCAAATCCTCATGCTGCTGCATGAAAGAAGCAACATCATCAAAGGTCAGAACAGTGAATTTGTCCTGAACCTTACATTTTTGATAGTCGGAAAATGTCGGGGCTTCACCCGGTGTGACCTGCCTACCCTCAAGGTAAAGATCACCCCAGGCATGCCCACAGACAAGAACATGGTCGGAGGTATAATGGAAGTCAATCTCGACGATTCTGTTACCTTTGGAGTAACTATTTTCAAGAGCTTCCCTTGAATTTGTGTAGTCATATTTTTCGCCGGATTCATCGGCAATTTCTCCGCAGGCATGTATAATATATTTCTCATCCGAAAATTTTTGACGCATATCAGTTATTTCGGTTGTAACCGTCTCTTTTTCAGAACAACCGCAAAACATGGCTGAGAATGTAAGAATTACTAACAGAACAGATATAGTCATTTTTGTGATTTTTGAATTAGTATTCATGAAATGATGTCCTTAATCATTAGTGATATTTTTGATATTTGATAGGTTTGTATGCTAAAATATTTAAGTTTGAAAAACACAAATGATTATAACATTTTTGGGAGCTTTCGTGAAAAAGAGAAATATAATTAGAAACTTAATTGCTACTGTAATACTTGGATTTTTGTATTTATTGTTTTTTACATCCTGGTGGTTTTTTCATACCTGGAGTTCAATGACTGTAAACGAGCTGATGTTCAATGTGAAAATGTCTCTTTCAGGCACTTCGCATGCTATGATTAAGCTCTTTATATTAAAGGCATTTTTGCCTGCGGGCATAGCTGCTTTGATTATTCTGGCTTTTCTTACCTTTGTCCCAAAGGATGCGCTTAAGGGAAAAAGAAATCTGATAGCCACAATGACAGGTGTAATTGTGCTTATAGCTGCAATTGCATATACATGGATTCAGCTTGATATGACTTCATATATTGACCAGCAGCTTCATGCATCTACTTTTATTAAGGATAATTATGCTGATCCTAATAATGTCAGTGTTGAATTTCCTGAAAAGAAGAGGAATCTTATCTATATTTATCTCGAATCCACAGAGGTCACCGATACGGACAAGGAACACGGAGGCGGTTTTGAAAAGAGCAGAATTCCTGAGCTTACTGAACTTGCTCTTGAAAATGAATTTTTTGGAGATGGCTCTGATAATTTGAACGGTGGTTTTTCAATGCCCGGTACAGACTGGACAATGGGCGCTATTTTTGCCCAGTCTACAGGACTTCCTCTTCAGATAAGCATAGATGCTAACAGTATGTCGGATCAGGAGAGTTTTTTCCCTACAGTAAAGGGCCTTGGAGATATTCTGAAGGATGAAGGCTATCATCAGGAATATCTTTGCGGTTCCAATGCCACATTTGGAGGTCGTGAGCTTTTCTTTAAGACTCATGGTGATTTTGATATTATCGATTACCCCTATGCCAAGGATGCAGGCTGGATTCCGCAGGACTATGGTGTATGGTGGGGCTTCGAGGATGAGAAGCTTTTTGAATATGCTAAGAACAGACTTCTTGAATTATCCAAGAATGATGAGCCGTTTAACATGACACTTCTTACGGTTGATACTCACTTTGAGGACGGCTATGTATGCAGACTTTGTGAAAATGAATTCGATGATCAGTATTCAAATGTTTTTGCATGCGCAAGCAGACAGGCTGTTGATTTTGTGAACTGGATAAAAGAGCAGGATTTTTATGAAAATACGACAATAGTTCTTGTGGGTGATCATCCCACGATGGATGCTGATTTTTGTACACAGATTCCTGAGGATTACACCAGAAAAGTTTACACCTGCTTTATAAATGCCGATGCGCAGGTTCAGGATAGAACCGCCAGAGAATATACTACCTTTGATATGTTTCCTACAACTATTGCGGCACTCGGAGCTGAAATTGAAGGGAACAGACTTGGACTTGGAACAAACCTGTTTTCAGGTACGGAAACGCTCCTTGAGAAGTACGGAATGGAGTACGAAAAAGAGGAGCTTGATCGTAAGTCTCACTTCATGAATGAGCTTGCGGGAATAACAGATGAGATGGCCCTGGAGCAGAACTATGAAGGTGCATCCTGTAGCTGCAGTATCACTGAAGAGGGCGACGTATTAAAGATAGTTGTTTCAGATATAAAAGGTGTTCTGGAAAAAATAGAGTCTATGCAGGTTGATGTCAGGGTAAATGGCAACTATGACAGCGTAATGACTTATAACATGAACCTTCTGTCTGATGGATCATATGAAACCTCTATTCCGTTATCTGAAATCGACACCTCAGATACTGATTTTTATGTTTTGTGTAAAGGCGCCCTCGGCTCTGAGATCAGTCTTTTCACGCAAAGAGGCGATATTTATCTTAAGCAGACAGATATACAGGAATATCTTAAGTCACTTAAAACTTACGCAGATAGCGGTGATTACACCGTATTTATTACAACCAGAAAGAGCGGTGCAATGAGACTTACGGATGAGAATATAGCCGCACTTAAAGAGCTTGGAATAAGTGATGATATTCCAAAGGGACAGGATATAACCCTTGTTGCTGTTATAAATAATGAACTTAACGATAGTTATGCTACGAAGGAATTTAAAGAGATAGAAGGTACAGTAGGCGACAATGTGTCCTATCACTTAAAGGGAAGCTGGGACAGCTTCAAGGACAAAGACTTCCTGCTGGAAATTAACGGCGAAAATGTAATGATGGAACGCAAGGGACTTCATTTTGCCGTTGTTAAGAACTCTAACGGAAGAGTTGTAGACTACGTTAATTTTGACCTACTGGATAAAGAGTGTAGAAGGTATTGATATGGCATTTGATGGAATAACCGTCGCCAACATAGTGCGCGACTTAAAAACAGAATTACTTGGCGGGAGAATCTATAAAATCGCCCAGACAGAAAAAGATGAGCTTCTTATCACTGTTCGCAAGGCTGTGGAAAACGGCGGCGGACAGCGCAGACTTTTTATGTCTTCCGATGCATCTTTGCCGCTTGTATATATGACTGACGAAAACAAGCAGAGTCCTATGGTAGCACCGAACTTCTGTATGCTGCTTAGAAAACATATCCAAAACGGTAAGATAATAGGTGTACATCAGCCCGGTCTTGAGCGAATAATCAGGATTGAAATTGAACATCTTGATGAGATGGGGGACCTTCGTCACAAGACACTTTTAATGGAACTTATGGGAAAGTACAGTAACATAATTTTTGTGGATGAGGACAATAAGATAATTGACTCAATTAAACACATTCCGTCTTCTGTAAGCTCCGTCAGAGAGGTTTTGCCCGGAAGAGATTATTTTGTTCCTGAAACTCAGAATAAATTTGATCCACTGTCTGTATCGAAGGGTGACTTTATGAGTGTGATTCCTTCCAGGGGACAGGCTGCTTTTAAAGCATTGTATGGCTCATTCACCGGTTTATCCCCAATTATTTCACAGGAGATATGCTTCAGAGCAGGAATTGACAGCGATAAATCTGCTATAGCCCTTGAGTCAGATGAACTTTCAAAGCTATGGACTTCCTTTGACGGACTAATGTCTGATGTAAAAGAGGGAAGATTCTTACCTGAGCTTATTTATATAAATGAAAAACCAAAGGAATATGCCGCAGTACCGCTGACTATGTACCACGGAGGAGATGATTCCGAATATAAAGAATATGATGAAATATCGTCACTTCTTTTGGATTTTTACGCTGAAAAAAATACCGTAACAAGAATAAGACAGAAATCTTCTGACCTCAGAAAGCTTGTGGCAACAGCACTTGAAAGAAATGTCAGAACGCTGGATCTTCAGACGAATCAGCTTAAGGATACCGAAAAGAAGGATAAATACAGAATTTACGGAGAACTTCTTACCGTATATGGCTATGGAGCGGAGCCTGATGCCAAGTCGATTACAGTTAATGATTACAATACAGGTAAGGATGTGACAATCCCTCTTGATCCGACTATGACAATTGCTCAGAATGCCAAGAAGTATTTTGACAGATATACTAAGCTTAAAAGAACTGCTGAGGCACTTGAAACTCAGATGCAGGAGGTGTCACAGACTGTTTCACACCTTGAGTCAATCGCAGCTTCACTTGACATAGCACGCCAGGAGGATGACCTTACAGATATCAGAAGAGAGCTTGTTGAAGGCGGATATATTAAGGGAAGTGCTGCGGACAGACTAAACGGTAAGGGCAAAAACGGCAAGAATAATCGTAATCAGAAATCCAAGAGTAAACCGTTCCATTATATAAGCAGTGATGGCTTTCATATTTATGTTGGGAAAAA
This sequence comes from Butyrivibrio sp. AC2005, assembly GCF_000424145.1. Lineage (GTDB taxonomy): Bacteria > Bacillota > Clostridia > Lachnospirales > Lachnospiraceae > Butyrivibrio. The sequence goes on along the minus strand of NZ_KE384137.1, from coordinate 316,586 downwards.
TAACTACCAGAACGATGAGCTTACATTCAAGATGGCAAATGGCGGCGACTGGTGGTTCCATGCAAAGGGTATTCCGGGATCCCACGTGGTTCTGATTACCGAAGGTAAGGAGGTTCCGGACAGAACCTTTGAAGAGGCTGCTTCACTTGCTGCTTATTACTCCAAGGGAAAAGAGCAGGATAAGGTAGAAATTGATTACTTAAGGCGTAAGGATGTTAAGAAGCCGGGTGGTGCAAAGCCGGGATTTGTTGTCTACTATACAAATTATTCCATGGTTATTGGAACTGACATTTCAGGTATAAAGGAAATAGTCTGAAATGCAGTATACGTGCAGAAATGATTGACTTTAATATAGGTTACATTTTATTATATTAAAGGATGTATCTATTATTATTTTTTTGCAGACAAATAGATAATCCGGATTAAAATAGTTGGCTTTATCCGGCCGGATTGTGAGGTTTATATGGTTTTCAGTATGACTGGCTACGGCAGAAGTGAGGTAGCTGATGAGAAGCATAAATTCACGGTTGAGATGAAATCCGTGAATAACCGTTATCTTGACATCAATATCAAGATGCCAAAAAAGTTCAATGCTCTGGAGTCAAAGATCAGAAATGAGCTTAAGACTTTTGTAAAACGTGGCAAGGTTGACGTTTTCATAACTTATGAGGATTTCTCCGAGACAGATACCAAAGTAAAATATAATAAGGAAATTGCTGCTGAGTATCTTCAGTATCTGAAGCAGATGTCCGAGGACTTCGGAATTGATAATGATATCAGGGTTTCCTCTCTTTCAAAGTATCCCGATGTTTTCAGCATGGAGGATATGGAGCTTGATGAGGAAGAGATGTGGGGTACTCTTAAGAAGGCTATAGACGGAGCCGGTGAAGAGTTTGCAGCTGCAAGACGAAAGGAAGGAGAATTCCTTCATAAGGATCTGGATGAGAAGCTTGCAGGTATGCTTGAAAGTGTAGAATTTATCACAGAGAGATCACCACTCATCATCGAAGAATACAGGAATAAGCTTCGCGATAAGGTGAAGGAGCTTCTTGAGGATAAGGCGGTTGATGAGAACAGACTTATCATGGAAGTAACACTTTATGCGGATAAGGTGTGTGTTGACGAAGAACTGGTAAGGCTTCGCAGCCACATTAAAGCAATGAGGGATGCCCTTAATAAGGGCGACGATAAGGAAGGAATTGGAAGAAAACTGGACTTCCTTGCGCAGGAGATGAATAGAGAATCAAATACTATCTTGTCAAAGTCGACGGATCTGGAGATTTCAGATAGGGGCATTAGCCTTAAAACTGATGTCGAGAAGGTTCGTGAGCAGATTCAGAATATTGAGTGAGTTAATTATTTAAGACAGGATGGAGTCATATGTCAAATAAAGGAATTATTGTAGTTGTTTCCGGTTTTTCCGGTGCCGGTAAAGGAACCCTTATGAAGGAGCTGATAAAGAGATATGATAATTATGCTTTATCGATATCAGCTACAACAAGAAATCCAAGACCCGGTGAAGAAAATGGAAGAGAATACTTTTTCATGAGTAAGGAAGAGTTTGAAAAGCTTATTGCTGAGGACGGCCTTGTTGAGCATGCCTGCTACGTTGGTAATTACTATGGCACGCCTAAGAAATTTGTCCAGGAAAAGCTTGATGCCGGAAAAGATGTGATTCTTGAAATTGAAATTCAGGGAGCTCTTCAGATAAAGAAGAAATTCCCACAGGCTTTGCTTCTTTTTGTAACACCTCCTTCAGTTGAAGAATTGGAGAAAAGACTTAGAGGAAGAGGCACAGAAACAGAAGATGTCATACACGGAAGACTCCTTCGGGCAAAAGAAGAGGGACAGGGTATTGACGAGTATGATAATATAGTAATCAACGACAATCTTGAGCTATGTGTAAAACAGATGCATGAGATAATTCAGGCAGCACATTATACCCCTGATCGCAATAAGGAATTTATTGATGAGATTCAGGCACAGCTTGCCGAATTGAAATAACAAATATTTTTTATTTAATGGAGGAATAACATGATACATCCATCATATGTTGATCTTATGAAGGTAGTTAATAAGGACGTAGAGGAAGGAAATGAGCCTATCATCAGCTCAAGATATTCCATCGTTATGGCAACAGCCAAGAGAGCAAGACAGCTTATTGCAGGTGATGAGCCTATGGTAAGAGTTAAGGATAAGGAGAAATTCCTTTCAATCGCTGTTGATGAGCTCAATGCTGACAAGCTTAGAATTCTCTCTGATGAGGAGAAGGAAGCACTTATTGATGCTAAGGATGAAGGAGCTACAGAGGAAGCCTAACTTCCCGATAATTCTATGAAAATATTATTTGTATCTCTCGGCTGTGATAAAAACCGTGTTGATTCTGAAGTTATGCTCGGAATGCTTTCACAGCGTGGACATGAATTTACAGATGATGAAGAAATAGCCGAAGCAGCAGTGGTAAACACATGCTGCTTTATTGGTGATGCGAAAGAAGAAAGTATCAATACTATCATCGAACTTGGAGAGTACAGAAAGAGCGGCAAATATAAGGCCCTTATTGTAACAGGGTGCCTGGCGGAACGCTACAGAGAAGAAGTACTTAAGGAGATTCCTGAAGTAGACAGGATTATCGGTACTGCTTCTGTGGAACATATTGTTGAGGCTCTTGATTCTGTATTGGAAGAGAATAGTGATACAGCTGATACTGGCTCAAACATTGGAGCATCAGGAATAAAGAGAATATATCTTGATGCTTTAGATAAGAAGCCATATGGTAATCTTAAGCGCATTCAGACAACCGGCGGTCAGTATAATTATCTTAAAATTGCTGAAGGTTGTAATAAAAATTGTACCTATTGTGTAATTCCTAAAGTAAGAGGCAGATACAGAAGCGTTCCTATGGAGGAACTTATCGAATCTGCTAAAGCGCTTGTTTCTCAGGGTACTACTGAAATTATTCTTGTAGCACAGGAGACAACACTTTACGGAACGGATCTTTACGGGGCAAAAAAATTACCGGAACTTCTACGTAAATTGTCAGAGATAGAGGATCTTAAGTGGATCAGAATAATGTATTGCTATCCCGAAGAGATCACTGGTGAGTTGATTGATACCATTAAGGAATTGCCTAAGGTATGTAATTATCTTGATATTCCTATTCAGAGCGGCTCGGATCATATTTTGAAGCAGATGGGCAGAGCCACAAACAGAAAAGAAATTACTGACAGAATAAATCAGATAAGGTCAAAGATTCCTGACATTTGTATCAGAACAACCCTGATTGCCGGTTTTCCCGGTGAGACTGAGGCAGACCACGAAGAAACTCTCAGCTTTGTAAAAGAGATGAAGTTCGACAGGCTTGGATGTTTTTCATATTCTCAGGAGGAGGAAACTGTTGCGGGAGAGATGCCTGACCAGATTCCTGATGAGGTGAAAGAAAAGCGTCGCAATGATATAATGGAAATACAGCAGGAAATTGCTTTCGAAGCTGCAAGAAATCGTATTGGCCAGATTGTCAGCGCTGTTATTGAGGGAAGAATTACCGATGATGACGATGATGATTATGAAGGAAATACATATGTAGCAAGGACATATATGGACGCTCCCGATGTTGATGGATACCTTTTTATAATGAATGTACCATATGACCTTATGAGCGGACAGTTTGTGGAAGTACTTATAACCGGTTCAAACGATTATGACCTGATTGGGGAGTTGACAGAGGGGGAAGACGATGAAAATGAATTTACCGAATAAGCTTACTGTTATTAGAGTTATTTTGATTCCGTTTTTTGTTTTATTTTTACTTGCAAATATATTTGGCGCAGCTGATAAGTGGATTGCACTTGGAATATTCATAGTTGCTTCGCTTACCGATATGGCTGATGGTAAGATTGCAAGAAAATATAATCTGGTAACGGATTTCGGAAAATTCATGGATCCACTGGCCGATAAGCTTTTGGTTTGCAGTGCTATGATTTGTCTGATAGAGCTTGGTAAAATTCCCTCATGGATAGTTGTTATTATTATCGCTAGAGAGTTTATTATAAGTGGCTTCAGACTTATCGCTGTTGAAAACGGCCGTGTTATTGCTGCAAGCTACTGGGGTAAGTTCAAGACTACTTTCCAGATGTTCATGGTCATTTTGATGATTGCAGATCTTGGGGATAAGATACCTTATTATAATCTTGTGACTCAGATTATTATGTACATAGCACTTGCACTTACAATCATTTCTCTTTGTGATTACATTATTAAGAATAAAGATGTAATGAGTGGGGATATGTAATTAGCTTTGAAGAAACTAAATAATTTACTTGTGTAAAACTGAAATTGATGTTATAGTTTTGCATTGTGTAATTTGAATGTTTAATGGGGACGGCATTTAAAATGTGCGTCCCTTTTTCGTGGAAAGAGGTTATATGTCAAACATTTTAGACGAAATTAAAAAGAATATCGAAGGTATCTCAGAAGCAGTTACCGGCAGCAAGGATCAGAAGAAATCCTCACACAAGGACAGTGATGGAAAAAGAGCTGAGGTAAAGGAAGAAGAGAAGATACGCTATGACGAGGCGGAAGGTATTGATGAAAGAGTACTCCGTGCAATCACAGAGATGGGTTTTGAGTACATGTCTCCCATCCAGAAAGCAGCAATCCCTGTAATGATGAAGGGTGTTGATATCATCGGACAGGCCCAGACCGGTACAGGAAAGACGGCAGCATTCGGAATACCGCTTCTTCAGAAGATTGATCCCGATAACAGACACCTTCAGGCAGTAGTTCTTTGTCCCACAAGAGAGCTTGCCATGCAGGCTGCTGATGATATCAGAAGCTTTGGTAAGTATATGCATGGTATAAAAGTACTTCCTGTATATGGCGGGCAGGATATTTCAAGACAAATCCGTGCTTTATCCTCAGGTGTGCAGATAGTTGTTGGTACACCGGGCCGTGTTATGGACCATATGAGACGCCATACTATGAAAATGGCAGACGTACGTGTTCTTGTTCTTGATGAAGCAGATGAGATGCTGGATATGGGCTTCAGGGATGATATCGAAACCATCCTTGAGGGAATGCCTGAGCAGAGACAGACGGCACTGTTCTCTGCAACAATGCCTGAGCCTATCCTTCAGATAACAAGAAAATACCAGCATGATGCTGAGTACATTAAGATGACTCCAAAGGAAATAACTGTTAAGTCTATTGAGCAGTATTATTATGTTGTTCCTACAACCTTTAAGGAAGAGGTGCTCACAAGACTCATTGAATACCATCAACCTGTACGCAGTCTGGTTTTCTGTAATACAAAAAAGAAGGTTGATGAACTGACAGGAATTCTTAAGAACAAGGGATACAGAGCAGAGGGGCTTCACGGAGATCTTTCACAGTACCAGAGGGATACTGTTATGAATCTTTTCAGATTCGGTCAGGCTGATTTTCTTGTAGCGACTGATGTTGCTGCCAGAGGCATCGATGTAAGCGGTGTTACTGCTGTTTTCAACTATGATATTCCTGAGGATATTGAGTACTATGTGCACAGAATCGGCCGTACCGGCCGTGCCGGCAAGAGCGGTCAGTCATTCTCTCTTGTTTCTCCCAGAGAGATGTACAAGCTCAGAGATATCGAGAGAATCTGTCATACAAAAATTGAAGAGGGCGAGATTCCTTCTGCAAAGGAAATAACAAGAGCGAAGGCAAGAAAGCTTTTCAGTGAGGTTATTGATCTGATTGAGGCGGGTGATATAACTGACTGTCTTGAATTCCTTAACGATAAGGTTGCAGAGGATGAGTATTCAATAGAACAGCTTGCTGCCGGACTTATGAGACTTAAGATGGGTAAAGCTCCCGAAGAGCTTGATCTCAAACCCAGAAAACGTGATATTTACAGAGGCCAGAGAAGTCGTGACAGACGTGACGGCAGAGGTGGTTACGGACGCGGAGACCGGGATGGACGAGGACGCGGTGACGGACTTGGTTCAAGAGATGGAAAGAGACGCGACGGAGGCTATAGAGACGGAAAGGGTTCAGGCTACGGCCGTGGCCGTGATGGCAAGTTTGGATCAGATAATCGTGGAATGCGTGACGCATCAGGAATGCATAAGAAGGCATCAGCCGATAAGTTCAGAAGAAATGCAAGACCCAGGACAGAGAAGCTTGGCGTAAGAAAAGATAAATAATATGTTCAAAAGAAAAGCTGCATTGTATAATCAATGTGGCTTTTTTGATATTAAAATTGCTTGTTACTTATGAAAAGAAAGAGGCGGTAAATGGATTACAAAACAATTGAAAAGGTATTTAATAAGAGAATTTCGGAAATAGATAATAATGAAAATGTTATAGCTACTGCTTACAGACTATATGAACATGAAATAATACAAAACAATAGTGATATGCAGTTTGATGAAGCATATTACAGAACTCTTGTTGAAGCAACCAGTCCTGTAATTGAGAGTCTTTATGAAAAGCAGGATGAAGACGGAAGCTTTAACGGGGATATTTATGATACCTCACTTTTTGCTGCGCTTATGTGCGTGGTATCCAGAGTATATGATGTACTTGATCCTATTTTTGCCAGAGATTGTATACATGCAGGTCTTGACGCAGCACATTTTCTGATGGTTTCCAAAGTGGATATGAGATTACTTGAAGATGATGCAAAGGTGGCAATGTTTTGGGCCTTCACTGAGTTATCTAAAACAGATGTGGAAATAAAAAATGCTTATGACCATTCAATGATGGCGGGGATGCCTCAGAAGATGAGCAGGCAGAAGAAATATAAAATGCTGGTAAATGAGCTTGGCAGGCAAATATTTACTGAGAATGTATTTAACGAATATGCAAAAAAAGCGGAAAATTCAAATTTTGATTTATTGATGTTTTCCTGCCGGACAATATTGTTTGATGATGAAGATGTTTTCAGTGCAGATATTTTGGCACTGACTAAGGATTGCATTTTAAATGCGGCTAATAATGTAATGGTCAATGCGGATGATATTGCTATGGATAAACAGGGCATTATGCTTATTACAGCGATTCTGTCAATCCGGCATATTCTTGATAAAGACAACGAGATAGCAAATGGCTCGGAGGCTCAACTGATAAAGGTTATTGAATATAATGTTATAAACAATACAAAAAAACAATTAAGCGATGACGAAAAGCAATCACTGCAAAATATGCTTAACAGTTTTACTGAAAAAATAAATGAACTCAATAGATAATTATTGTATGAATATATTTTATGTTTGTTTTATATTTTTACCTGAATTAACATAGTAAAATGTATTAAGAAGTGAAACTAACGGCCGTAATACATGGGTAGATATGTATGACCAATAATACGAAGTACAATGATTATTTAGCAAGCAATCGGAAAGCAATAAACAAAACATTGAATAAGCTTATGTGGATATGTCTGTTTACTGCACCTTCTATTGCTATCGGAATCTTTTTCGGGTCTTTTCCTGAAGCAACATATAGTACTTGTTTTGTTATTTTTCTTGTTACCTTGGTTTTGGCAGCTGTTCATACCAAGCTTCTTGATATTTGGCCTGATTCTATTTATACCAGCTTTTTCATTCTTTTAGCACTGGATATTTTACTTGTTCAAATGAATTATTCCAGAATAGATATTCAGATTACCTGTTTTTTTGTTCCACTGCTGAGTATTTTGTTCTGCAATATACGAATATACCTGGCTGCAATAATAATAAACTATTGCTTCATGGCGATTTCCATTTATTTGACTGCGCCATATTATATAGCTATGCGCTCTGATTATACGGACACAAAAAGCTATTTCTTAAAAATAATAGGTGGTTATACCATAGAGACTTTTATAATGACTGTAGCCGGTCTGGTCATTTGTAAATACATCATCAGATATCTTGAGCATATATTTGATGAAAATATTACCATCAGGAATAATCAGGTTCAGCTTGAAAACCAGCTGAAGATACAGGAATCAATGGCAAGGATATATGATACGGTTAATCTGATTGATTTTGACACAATGAAAGAAAAATCATTAAGTGATACAGATTCATCGGAGTATTCCATAGAGGGGCATGCTCATACAAAAATGAATCACAGCATAAGAAAGCATGTTATTCCTGAACAGTATGATGCTTTTACGGCATTTACCGATATCACAACTATAAGAGACAGATTATTGGGAAAAAGGAGCATCTATGAAGAATTTATAAATGTTGATACCGGGTGGTTCAGGGCACAGTATATTGCTCTTGAGGATAATCCTGATATTCCGCCTCAAAGAGTTATATATACAACGCAGACAATTGATGATGCCAAAAGAAGAGAAGAATATCTGGTGCGCATTTCCACAACTGATGAGCTTACAAGTCTTTATAACAGAAGAAGTTATCACAATGACATTCGTATATACAAGACTGAAAGAATTGAAGACGATTTTGTAATTATTTCAATAGATGTAAACGGACTGAAGGAAATCAATGATCTTAAGGGGCATCAGGCAGGAGATGAACTAATAAAAGGTGCGGCAGATTCGATATTATGGGCTGTATGCAATGTCGGAAAAGTTTACAGGACAGGTGGAGATGAATTTGTTGCGGTCATTCACTATGAGTCACCGAAAGAAATTCTCTTTAAGATAAGAGAAAACGCTGCTAAATGGCATGGAAATCTGGTGGAGGAATTATCTTTATCAATAGGCTATGCTGCGCATAGAGATTATCCTGAAGCTGATGTTCTCGAGCTTGAAAAGCTGGCTGACAATAGAATGTATGAGGATAAATCGGAATATTATAAAAAATCCGGAAAAGACAGAAGGACCAGAACTTTTTAAGAGTGAAAAACTTTATTTGAAAAACAAGCGATTTATGGGTATACTACTGTGTGGAAACCGATAAATAGCTTAGTTCATGTAACAAAGCATTATTAAATATAAAATGGAGGCATAAAATATGCAGGGTTCTAAACCAACAGTTTTACTTATTATGGATGGATTCGGAATTAACGATAATCCGAAAGGGAACGCCATTGCTATGGCTAATACACCGGTTCTTGACGGACTTATGAAGGAATATCCTTATGTCAGAGGTAATGCAAGCGGTCTTGCTGTAGGTCTTCCTGACGGCCAGATGGGTAACTCCGAGGTAGGTCATATGAATATGGGTGCAGGACGCATCGTTTATCAGGAGCTTACAAGAATCACAAAGTCAATCGAAGATGGCGATTTCTTTACAAACGAAGGTCTTATGGCTGCTATCGACAACTGCAAGAAGAATGATTCAGCTCTTCATATGTATGGTCTTGTAAGTGATGGTGGCGTACATAGTCATATTACACATATTTACGGACTTCTTGAGCTCGCAAAGAGAAACGGACTTTCTAAGGTTTATGTTCACTGCTTCCTTGACGGACGTGATACACCTCCGGAATCAGGTATAGATTTTGTTCAGCAGCTTGAGGATAAGATGAAGGAGCTCGGCGTAGGTGCTGTTGCAACTATCTCAGGCAGATATTATGCAATGGACAGAGATAACAACTATGACCGTGTTAAGGTTGCTTATGATGCCATGACAAAGGGTGAGGGCAATAAGGCTGACAGCGCTCATGAGTGCATGGTACAGACATACAAGGATGGTAAGACAGATGAGTTCGTTATTCCTACAGTTATTATGAAGGATGGTGCTCCTACAGCTACTATTCAGGATAATGATTCAATCATCTTCTTCAATTTCCGCCCTGACAGAGCAAGAGAAATTACTCATTGCTTCTGTGATGATGATTTTGACAAGTTTGACAGAGGCGCACGTATCAAGACTACATATGTATGCTTCACAGATTATGATCCGCTTATTCCTAACAAGGAGATTGCTTTCAAAAAGGTTCTTCTCAACAATACATTCGGTGAATGGCTTGCAGCAAAGGGTATGAAGCAGGCTCGTATCGCTGAGACAGAGAAGTATGCACATGTTACATTCTTCTTCAATGGCGGTGTTGAGGAGCCTAACGTGGGTGAGGACAGAATTCTTGTTAATTCACCCAAGGATGTTCCCACATACGACCTTAAGCCTCAGATGAGTGCTCCCGAAGTATGCGACAGAGTTCTTGAAGCAATTAATTCCGATAAGTACGATGTTGTAGTTACAAACTTCGCTAATCCTGACATGGTAGGCCATACAGGTGTTATCGATGCAGCTGTAAAGGCTGTAGAGACTGTTGATACATGCGTTGGTAAGATTGTGGAAGCTGTTAAGGCTAAGAATGGTACAATGTTTATCTGCGCAGATCACGGTAATGCAGATATGATGATTGATTATGAGACAGGAGAGCCCTTCACAGCTCACACAACAAACCCTGTTCCGTTCATTCTTGTAAACTATGATCCTGCATACACACTTCGTGAGGGCGGATGCCTTGCAGATATCATTCCCACACTTATTGAGTGCATGGGATATGAACAGCCTGCAGAGATGACAGGAAAATCACTGCTTATTAAGAAATAAGGATGCGATGCTTGTTGATTTTTATAAATATTTGTGTTATCTTTATCAAGTATTTGTGAAATTTTTAGGAGGGATTTTTTCGTGGCAGCATTGAAAATTGTTTTGGCAATTATTTTTATTATTGATTGTGTTGCACTTGTTACTCTTGTTCTTGCTCAGGAAGGTAAGACACAGGGACTTGGTGCTATTCAGGGATTTGCAGAGACTACCTACTGGGGCAAGATTAAGGGACGTTCCAGAGAGGGAGTTCTTAAGAAGGTTACAGTAGTTTTGTCAGTACTTTTCATTATTCTCAGTGTAGTACTTAATATGACTGTATTCTAAATTTTGATCGCACCTTGAAAGGCACTCTTTTGTGAGTGCCTTTTTTGCGCTCATTTTTGGTATAATTTATATATCCGGTGACTTTTCAGGTATATTTGAATTATGAAGGAAATGATATATGAGTAAAAAGAAAATAGTAACAAAAAAACAGAATATAACTGGTACCTTCATTTCAAATCAGAGAGGCTTTGGATTTGTAGAAGTAGAAGGCAGGGATGAGGACATTTTTATTCCCGAAGAATATACCGGTGGAGCTTTTCAGGGCGATACAGTTGAAGTGAATATTACTTCCGACAAGAATGAAAATGGCGGTATGAGGGATGAAGGCCGTGTTGTAAATATCCTTGTAAGAGCTATAGACAGAGTTGTCGGCACTTATCAGGACGGCCATACTTTTGGTTTTGTTATTCCGGATAACCTTAAATTCACACAAGATATTTTTGTACTAAAAGAACATACAAAGGGTGCTGTTTCTGGAGATAAGGTTGTTGTTTCCATTACTTTTTATGGAGATCCCAAAAAGGATAGAAAGCCTGAAGGAAAGATTACGGATATTATCGGAAATATTAATGATCCCGGAGTAGATATTTTATCAATAGTAGAAGGGTATGATCTGCCGAATGCTTTTCCTGAGAAAGTCATGAATCAGGCAGAAAAATGTAAGGATCATCTGATTGAAGGCGATTACCAGGGAAGATTGGATCTCAGAAACGTGACAATGGTTACCATTGATGGTGAGGATGCCAAGGATCTGGATGATGCTGTTTCTCTATCAGTAGAAAATGGTATATATCACCTGGGCGTACATATAGCTGATGTAACAAACTATGTGCAGGAAGGCAGTGCACTGGACAGGGAGGCGTTAAAGCGTGGCACCAGTGTGTATTTGGTTGACAGGGTTATTCCTATGCTGCCACATAAACTGAGTAATGGTATATGCTCTCTTAATCATGGTGAGGACAGGCTTGCGCTTAGCTGCCTCATGGAAATAGATTCGAATGGTGCAGTTTTATCACATCAGATAGCCGAGACGGTCATTAATGTTAATGAAAGGATGACTTACACCTCTGTTGCAGCGATTTTGGAAGATGAGGATCCCGAAGAGATAAAGCGTTATAAAGAGCTTGTACCAATGTTTAAGGAGATGGCTGAGCTTTCTGAGATTTTGAAATTAAAAAGAAAAAAGCGAGGTGCCATTGACTTTGATTTTCCTGAAGCAAAGATTATTCTCGACAGAGACGGTAATCCACTGGATATCAGGTTAAGAACAGCCAATACGGCAACTACGATGATAGAAAGCTTCATGCTGGCTGCAAATGAAACCGTTGCTGAGCATTTTTTCTGGATGCAGGCGCCTTTTGTTTATCGAATTCATGAGCAGCCCGATATGGATAAAATAGCTAATCTTAATGCTTTTATTTCCAGACTTGGGCTACGGTTAAATACAAAAGCTGATGAGATAAGACCTGCTGAAATCCAAAAGCTCCTTGAAAAAATCGAAGGAACTGAAGAAGAAGCTGTAATCAGCAGAATAGCTCTAAGAAGCATGATGCAGGCAAAATACAGTACGGAATGTCTGGGACATTACGGCCTTGCCTGCAAGTATTACTGCCATTTTACATCGCCTATCAGAAGATATCCGGACCTTCAGATACACAGGATTATTAAGGACTATCTGCGTGGCAGGATAAATGAAGAAAAAATAAAGCATTATAATGAGATACTTGAAGAAGTTGCAAAGCATTCCTCAGAGACGGAACGACGTGCTGAAGAGGCTGAAAGAGAGACGGATAAGCTTAAAAAGGCTCAATATATGGAAGCACACCTCGGAGAGGTGTTTGAAGGAGTTGTTTCCGGTGTAACAGGATGGGGAATGTTTGTGGAACTTCCCAATACATGTGAAGGCATGGTTCCTGCTGCAACAATGGATGATGATTTTTATATTTATGATGAAGAAAATTACAGACTTGTCGGAGAGCGTACAGGTAATGTATACTGCTTGGGGCAGAATGTAAAAGTAAGAGTTCACGATACTGACAGATTGAGCAGAACAATTGATTTCAGAATTGTGACAGAGGATTTTGAGGATACGGATAATGACTTTATTGGTGATGATTCTTATGAAGAAGATTATTACGAAGAGGATGCAGAAGGACATCTGAAGCTGATAAAAGGGAAGAAAGGTCCAAAGCATGACAGTAAGAATTCTTCAAAGAAAGGACATAAGGCTTTAAAGGCTGAAAGGAAAACACCTGCTAAATTAAGAGCTGCAAAGATTTCAAAGCTTTCATTAGAGTCTTTGGATGATGATTTTTCTTCAGAAAGTAAAAAAGAGAAGAAAGAGAAAAAGCATAAAAAGGACTCAAAGAAATTAAGCAAGGAAAAGGAAATTCTTAAGGAAATTAAAGCTCTGAAAAAGAAGAATAAAGGTAGGAAAAATAAAGCCGGAGAGTCTACGGAGGAAAGCGGCAGAAAGGTGTATAAGGTACACAAGTATAAGAAGTCCGCTACTTCTAAAGCAGCCAGAAACAGTCAGAAAAAGGGCAGGAAAAAGAAATAAAACTTAACCTGCGGTTTATGGGATTTCATAAATAAATATGCCATAATGATATAAAAGGTATAGAAAACTTGAGAAAATGAGGTGTTAAAGTCATGGCTGACGAAAGCATAAAATTAATAGCTAACAATAAGAAAGCCTTCCATGATTATTTCATAGAGGAAAAGTATGAAGCAGGTATTTCTCTTGCAGGTACGGAAGTTAAATCACTAAGGCAGGGTAAATGTAGTATTAAGGAAGCCTGGGTGAGTATTGATAAAGGGGAAGCTTTTATTTGCGGAATGAATATAAGCCCTTATGAAAAGGGAAATATTTTCAACAAAGATCCACTGCGTGTCCGTAAACTTCTTCTTCATAAAACAGAAATACGAAAGCTTGATCAGGCTTCACAGGCTCAAGGGTACACGCTTGTGCCACTTGAGGTATACTTTAAGCACGGCAGGGTAAAGGTTCAGATAGGCCTTGCAAAAGGTAAAAAGCTTTATGATAAGAGAGAATCTACTGCTAAAAGAGATCAGCAGAGAGAGGCGATGAGAGATTATAAGGTAAGCCTTCGGTAAAATTAACTACAGGTTTAGTTGATTTTACCGAAAAAACATAATATACTAGGTAAACACGGGTTAGTAAAGGTTTCGACAGGGATTCTGAAGCTGGAGAAGCTGTCCGCAGGATGGTGCGTTAAACCTCAAACTAAATATAAACGCTGAAGATAATTTAGCACTCGCTGCCTAACGGCAACGCGTAGACTTAAGTGCACCTGCACACTTAATGCTCTGCGTCGACTTTGCAGGAAACGACATGGTGATTGCTCCGTAGCTATGGTCGTATAAGGGGCTACTTCTCATATTAGGGCGCATGCTTCCGGTTATGAGAGGGAATCGGCTTTGCCACAATAGCAGGCTATGACAGTAGAAGGACAGGGGACGGATTTTTGGACGCGGGTTCGACTCCCGCCTAATCCATCACATAATAGAGAGCGCTGAACTATATATAGTTCGGCGTTTTTTGTTGGACATTTTTTAGAAATGTCTCAATTTAACTTGCATTTACATGTTCTTGTGGTTAGAATGGATGAAGACACAAAATATGTGTGTGTTTAAGGAGGAAAGTATGAAGAAAATGGGGATTAATATTTTAAAGAAAGTTCTCGCATCAGCTCTTGCTGCTGCATTCATTGTAAGTGCAGTTCCTGCAAATACTATTCCGGTTAAGGCAGCTACAAAGGTTGAAATAGACGAGACAACACAGGCCATTGGCAAAAAGGGCAAGATTGTATATAAGGAGACAGGTAACAAGATCGTTACTATTACTCCCGGTTCTTATGCCAAGAATGTACTCTCGATTACAGTTAGTGATGCAGATGCTAAAATAAAGAACATCAAATGTGCTAAGAAACTTAAGTACAAGCTTTCGAGAGTTGAGTATGATTCAAACACTGATAAGATTATTTACAGATTCTCTTTCTATACAAAGACAGCACCTAAGAAACTTTTCAAGTTTAAGTTTACTGTAAATGGTGAAAATTATTTTGCCTATATTAATGCGATTTCGCCTATTGCAAAAGCTACATTCGGTAATCAGGAGCTCTCAACAAAGTATGGTCTTGGTTCCCAAAATTATGTAACAGATTTGAGCAAGGGTAAGATCAAGGTTACTATGAGTGATAATTATTCTCTTGAATCTATCCAGGTTGGCAAGTATAAAAATGTCAGCAACGGCAAAGATACTGAGCCTGTTTTGTACTGGGAGACAGCAAAGAATAATAAAAAGGTTATTTTGAGCAGTGAGAGACAGGTTATTGATACAAATGAGCATGACACTAAAGAAGAGAGTATGTATGCTACAACTATCATTCGTGTAAATTATAAATATCTTAAGAATGGATCAACAGGAAGTGTTGATTACTATTTTAACAGAATTGTAAACGCAGATAACTAATTACGTGGTATTATTATGAGTCCGAAAAAAATCAGAAAAGAGCGCATAGTTGTAAAGGTAGGAACTTCTACCATAACTAATGAAAACGGTGGAATTAATATTCATCAGATTGATCTTCTGTGCAGAGCTCTTGCAGGAATTGAAAACTTAGGTTATGACGTTGTTCTTGTTAGTTCAGGCGCAATAGCAGTCGGAGCTAACAAGATGAGACTTGGACAGAAGCCCAAAAGCCTGAGGCTTAAGCAGGCTGCTGCTTCTGTAGGCCAGAGTGAGCTGATGCATTTATATGATAAGCTCTTTGGCGAATATGGCAGACTTGTGGGTCAGATTCTTCTTGATAATAATGATATAGAGAATCCTGCCAGAAGAGAGAATCTTAAGAATACTTTTGATGCGCTTCTGGAAAATCATATCATCCCTATTGTTAATGAGAATGACTCAGTCAGCCATGCCGAGATTGAATCTGATCAGAAGCTTTTCTCCGATAATGATATGCTTTCTGCAATAGTTGCAGTATTCTGCGGTGCATGTAAGCTGATTATTCTTTCAGATATCGATGGTTTTTATGATAAAAACCCTGCAACCAATCCTGATGCAAAGCTCATCAGCAGAGTTGAGGATATCAATGATGAAATATATGCTCTTGCCGAGGGTGAAGGAAGCGGATCAAACAGAGGAACAGGAGGAATGGTTACTAAGCTTCAGGCAGCTGAGCTTGCTACCTCCAAAGGTGTCGATGTTCTCATAACCAATGGTAAGAATACAGATTCTTTATATGACATTATCAATAAAAAGCATGTAGGAACTTTGTTTGTAGCAAAGGAGAATATCTGATTTTGATTGGTACTTTAAAAACAGAGCGTCTTGTCCTTCGTAAATGGAAGGAACAGGACGCTGAAATTTTATATAAGCTTGCGAGCGATCCTGATATAGGCAGAGGTGCAGGATGGTTGCCTCATAAGGACCCGGGGTATTCAAAAGCAATAATAAGATCAATTCTAATGGATGATGGTGAGTATGCCATAACACTAAAGGGTGATCAGGAAATTCCCATAGGAAGTATTGGCGTTCGTGTAGGTGCTTCACCTAAAAGAGGCATTGCCAGAGAAGATGAGGCTGAAATCGGATATTGGTTAGGTAAAAATTACTGGGGAAATGGCTACGCTACAGAAGCCTTATCTGAACTTGTAAGATACAGCTTTGTCGAAGTGGGACTTAGCAGGATATGGTGCGGATATTTTGACGGAAACGAAAAGTCGAAGAGTGTTATCGAAAGAAGCGGTCTCAAATTCCATCATAGAAATGAGCATTTATTTAATGCTATGCTAAAGGAATACTACAATGAAACAATGATGTGTGTTACTGCGGAAGAGTTCTTCTTTAAAAGAATATTGAAATGAAAAAAACAGACAGTTAAGAATGCTGACACATTCTTTGCTGTCTGTTTTTTTGGTAGACAATGATAATTTTATCAATCGATAATAGGACCTTCATGGAACTTATCATAAATTTCTGCAAGATAAGTCTTTACCATCTGAATATTTGCCATTTTTCTAAGTTCTACATTTCCCATAGCTATGGCAATCTGATCTGCAAGAAGAAGCATCTCAAATATTGCGAGCTTGAATGCCCTTCTGGACATATCTTTTATGCAAAGATCCATAAGAGGAGAACCGAGCTTCATTGTTACATTCTCATCTGCGATACCTGTGAGAATAACCATTGTTTCAGGATCAAAGTTTACGTAAATGATGAGCTTTTCTTTTTCGTGTTTCTTAAGTGTAATAGGAGTCTGATGGCTTGTCTCCATCCATTCATAAAGATCAGCATCATCGGGATGAAGCAGATAATTTGTAAGCTCCTCACGATGCTTCTCAACATACTGAAGATATCTGCTGGCATTTGGTCCTGTATAGGAAAGCTCGACCTTAATACCGTTTTCAGTCTTGAGCAGTCTGCATTTTGAAGCAACTTCCTTGATTTTAAGTTCGTTTTCGATATTACCAATCTGTTTAAGCAGACCGGTATCAAGTTCCTGTCTGAATTCCATATGTGAATTTCCTCCAATAATAATTGAAATAAAAGAAATACGTTACCGCTGAGCGTGTTAAGTATAGCACAAAGAGTATAAAAATGGTATACTGTTTTGTGTATGTGCTTAGTAACAGTTGGCACATACAGGGGAAAAGATTTGAAAAAAGTAATGGGTGATTATGGCTACAAGTAATACAAAAAAACGCTCCAGTGCGAGCAGACAGACTAACAAAGGAAAGAGACGGACAGCAGCGAATACCAAATCCAGGGCACGATATAAAGAAGAACCATTGGATTATGCTGTAAAAAGCGAGATTATGCTTATTGTATTCGCAGCTTTGACGGTCTTTTTATTTTTATGTAATTTTGGAATATGCGGAAGCTTCGGAAATGCTTTAAGCGGTATTATGTTTGGTATTTTCGGTATAACTGCATATATTATGCCTATTGTAGGCTTTGGAATAGGCGCGCTTTTATTATCAAACGGACCAAGTCCTGCGGCTCTTAGAAAGATTTTTTCAGGACTACTGATACTCCTGGTCTTTGGTATGTTTTTTGAACTTATCTGTGTCAGAATTCAGTCAATGAATTCATATAGTGCTGCAGAGATATATGGTGCTGCTGTAAAGGAACAGAATGGCGGTGGGGTCATCGGCGGTAGCATAGCTTATTTTGCATATCGCAATTTATCACTTGCCGGAACTATCATACTAATGCTTGTTGCAGGCTTTATAGGTGTATCTCTTTTTACACAGAAAACAATGCTGCACAATGTAAAGCGTGGCGGTAAGCAGGTATTAGAGAGAACCAGAGAGGAAGCTCTCTATTATAAAGACCGTATGGATGAGCGTGCAAGACTCAGAGAAGAGAGACGACTTCAGCAGGAAGAGGAAGAACAGCTGCTTCTTGAACAAAAAGAAGATGCTAAGATTCTTCGCATGGATAGGAAAGTATCCGGTGTAAGTATGAATACTCTTCTTGATATTGATGATGACGATGATATCTACGAAGAGGATGATGTTGAAGAGTCCGAGGATATAAGAAGTGCCAAAATACAGGAATTTAAAATTCATGGAATTGACGTGCCGGAGGAAGAAGAGTCTGATGAACCTGTAGAACAGAATATCTTTATTCCGGAAGAGGAAATTCATGATGATATTCACGAAATCAGATTCAAGCCAAGCCTTACAACAAAGGAACAACCTGATGGTCAGTTTGTTATAAAAACTCCACCAAAGGAGGAACCTGTTAGTGACCATCATACAATAGATATAGCTGAAGAACCGGATGAAGAGGAATACGATGAGAGTGCTGCTTTAGAAGCATTAAATGCGGTAAAAAATTACAGGCCGGTTGCTAAGCTGCGTGAAGAAAAGCCTGAAAATGTAAACAATATTCCGATTCATTCCGAGACGCTCGCACCTGATTATAATGGTGAATATGCAATTCACAGCACAGACTATATTACAAGCACAAAGAATAAGGAAGAAGCTGCCAAGAGAGTTGAGCAGCAACAGCAGATAGAGAAACGCCCTGTAATGGAATATGAATATCCTCCTTTTAAGCTTTTGAAGAAAGGTACAAAGGGAAAAGGAGATTCAGCAAAGCATCTGAAGGAGACTGCAATGACTCTTCAGGATACGCTTTCAATGTTTCATGTAAATGCAACTGTGACAGATATAAGTCAGGGGCCTTCCGTAACGCGATATGAACTTCAGCCTGAGGCTGGTGTTAAGGTTAGGAAGATAGTAGATCTGGCAGACGATATTAAGATGCATCTGGCTGCGACTGATATTAGAATAGAGGCTCCTATTCCCGGAAAATCAGCAGTGGGAATAGAAGTTCCAAATAAAGAGAATTCAATGGTCGCATTAAGAGATCTTATTGAGAGTGAAGAATTCCAGAAATCCAAATCGAAGCTTTCGGTTGCTATCGGAAAGGATATAGCAGGCAAGCTGGTAGTGACTGATATTGCCAAAATGCCGCATCTTCTTATCGCAGGTGCTACAGGTTCGGGTAAATCCGTATGCATTAATACCATAATAATGAGTATTATCTACAAGGCTTCACCTGAAGATGTACGCCTTATTATGATTGATCCTAAGATTGTTGAGCTTTCTGTATATAATGGAATACCTCATCTGCTTATACCTGTTGTTACTGATCCCAAGAAGGCTGCAGCTGCTCTTAACTGGGCTGTTGCAGAGATGACGACCAGATATAAGAAATTTGCAAATGCGAAGGTTAGGGATTTGAAGGGTTACAATGCAATGTGCGAGCATTCTGATGATGAATCCATGCAGAAGATGCCCGAGATTGTGGTTATTGTCGATGAGCTTGCAGATCTTATGATGCAGTTTAAGAATGAGGTCGAGGATTCCATTGTAAGACTTACACAGCTGGCAAGAGCTGCGGGAATCTACCTTATTATTGCAACTCAGAGACCTTCAGTAGATGTTATTACAGGTCTGATCAAGGCAAATATCCCGAGCAGAATTGCCTTTGCGGTTTCCAGTGGTGTTGATTCAAGAACCATTCTTGACAGCTATGGGGCTGAAAAACTTATTGGCAAAGGTGATATGCTCTTTTTCCCGAGAGGCTACAACAAGCCTGCCAGAGTTCAGGGCTGCTTTGTTTCGGATGATGAGGTTCAGGCTGTTACTGACTTTGTTAAAGATCAGGGTGTTGAGACCAATTATGGTGACAATGTCTCTGAAGAAATATCAAGTATGGAAGTTTCCTCAAAATCATCTTCAGCTAATGCATCAGCAGGTGATGCTGCAGATAACGGTTCCGATGTGGATCCGCTCTTTGCACAGGCAGGAGCAGCCATAATTGAAAAAGAAAAAGCTTCTATAGGAATGCTGCAGAGATTATATAAGATCGGATTTAACAGGGCTGCACGAATTATGGATCAGCTAAGTGATGCCGGAGTTGTAGGTCCTGAAGAAGGAACAAAGCCAAGAAGAATCCTCATGACCAAAGAGGAATTCGAACAAATGATAGATAATGCTTCATAAATAAAATGCAATGTATGTAAAGAAAGACCAGCACTTCATTATTTTCGGGGAGGAAATGACTATGGCAGTAAAATCAGATATCGAGATTGCAAGAGAGGCAGAGCTTTGGCCGATTAAAAAGGTTGCTGAAAGTATTGGCATTACTGAAGATGACCTTGAACTTTACGGCAAACATAAGGCTAAACTTTCAGAAGAGTATTTGCAGAAAATAAGCAGCAATAAAACAGGTAAACTTGTCCTCGTGACTGCTATAAATCCTACTCCCGCAGGAGAAGGTAAAACAACTACAAGCGTTGGACTTGGAGATGCACTTGCACGTCTTGGTAAAAAGACAGTTATAGCTCTCCGTGAGCCTTCACTTGGTCCCTGCTTCGGAATAAAAGGAGGAGCGGCAGGTGGCGGATATGCGCAGGTTGTGCCTATGGATGAGATGAACCTTCATTTTACAGGTGATTTTCATGCTATTACATCTGCTAACAATCTTCTTGCAGCACTTCTTGATAATCATATACAGCAGGGTAATGAACTTGCCATAGATACCAGACAAATTGTCTTTAAACGCTGCGAGGATATGAATGACAGAGTCCTCAGGAATATTGTAGTTGGTCTTGGCAACAAAATGGACGGAGTTGTAAGAGAGGATCATTTTGTAATAACCGTAGCAACTGAGGTTATGGCTATTCTATGCCTTGCCAAGGATATGAAAGACTTGAAGGAGAGACTTTCAAGGATTGTTGTTGCATACAATTATCAGGGAGAGCCTGTAACAGCAGGAGATCTGAATGCTGTGGGAGCTATGGCAGCACTTCTTAAGGATGCAATGAAACCCAATCTTGTTCAGACACTTGAACATACACCTGTACTTGTACACGGTGGTCCTTTTGCCAATATTGCACATGGCTGTAATTCAATAAGGGCAACAAATGCAGCTCTTCATATGTCGGATATCACAATCACAGAAGCAGGATTCGGTGCTGACCTTGGTGCTGAGAAGTTCCTTGATATCAAGTGCAGAATGCATGGACTTAAGCCTGATGCAGTAGTACTTGTTGCTACAATCAGAGCTCTTAAATATAATGGACTGATTCCTAAGGATAAGCTTTCTGAAGAAAATCTTGATGCTCTTAAAAAAGGTATCGTAAATCTTGAGAAGCACATTGAAAACCTTCAGCAATATGGGGTTCCTGTTGTTGTTACGCTTAACAGCTTTCTCACAGATACTGAGGCAGAAATTGCTTTTGTAAAGGAATTTTGTGAAAAGAGAGGCTGCGACTTTGCAATTTCCGAAGTATGGGAGCATGGCGGAAAAGGCGGAGAAGCGCTGGCAAAGGCAGTAATCAATACTCTTGAAAGTAAACCTTCAAATTATGCTCCGATTTATGCAGATGATCTTTCACCTGAAGAAAAAATCGAGACTGTTGCGAAGAAGATTTATGGGGCAGATGGGGTTGTATATGCACCTGCTGCAAAGAAACAACTGCAGAAAATTGTGGACATGGGATATGGAAAGCTTCCTGTATGTATGGCAAAAACACAGTATTCACTTTCCGATGACCCGTCTCTTCTTGGGAGACCGTCAGGATTTGACATTACAGTAAGGGATGTGTATGTTTCTGCCGGAGCAGGATTTATCGTTGCGCTTACAGGTAATATTATGACTATGCCTGGGCTCCCCAAGAAGCCTGCAGCTTTTAGCATTGATGTAGATGATAACGGTAATATAATTGGATTATTCTAAACGGGAGCATATTATGAAAATAATAGACGGTAAGGTTATTTCACAGCAGGTTAAGGACGAAGTTAAGCAAAAGACAACACAACTGAAGGAAAAGACAGGAACAGAAGTATGCCTGGCTGTAATTCTTGTAGGTTCTGATCCTGCATCACAGGTATATGTAAGAAACAAGAAAAAAGCATGCGAATATGTTGGCTTTAAATCCTTATCCTATGAGTTACCTGAAGAAACTACACAGGATGAATTGCTTGCTCTTATAGATAAGTTAAATAAAGACGATAGCGTACATGGTATTCTTGTCCAGATGCCGGTGCCTGAGCATATTGATGAGAAGACTGTAATAGATGCGATTTCACCTTTAAAGGATGTAGATGGTTTTCATCCAATGAATGTTGGCGCACTTTGCATCGGTGAAAAAGGATTTGTATCCTGTACTCCTGCCGGTATTATTCAGCTTCTCAAGAGATCGGATATCGAAATAAGCGGAAAGGAATGTGTAATTGTCGGTCGTAGCAATATCGTTGGAAAGCCTATGGCTCTTCTGATGTTAAGGGAAAATGCTACTGTAACTGTTGCTCATTCAAGAACAGCCGACTTAAAGTCCGTTTGTAAGAGAGCAGATATTCTGATAGCAGCTGTAGGCAAGCCTAAAATGATTACAGAAGATTACGTTAAGGAAGGTGCTGTTATTATTGATGTCGGCATAAACAGAAATGCAGATACAGGTAAGCTTTGTGGCGATGTTGATTATGAAAATGTCGCTCCAAAATGTAGTGCTATCACTCCTGTTCCGGGTGGAGTCGGACCTATGACCATTGCAATGCTCATGAACAACTGTCTTGAATCAGCACTTCGAAAAGCCGGAGAATAATAGTATATGAAATGTCCTAATTGTGGAGAGGAAATTCCGGAAGGGCATCTTTATTGTGAGGCTTGTGGTAAAGAAATAAACTTTGTTCCGGAGTTCGATCCAGAAATTGAAAACAGAATAAATGAATCTCTTTCCGGTGTTGCTGACGATTTAAAGGATGATAGTATTTTTTATACAAAAAGACTTCCCGGGAACAAGGCAAATAAGAGTGAACTTAAGCCGTTTGTAATTCCTGCCATAACAGCTGTGGGACTGATAATAGCTTTTGTTGTTGTTCTTATGTTTATGTTTGACGGCCAAAAAAGTCCTGAAAGCTACGAAGAGCAGGCTGAGAATTTATATGTGGCCGGAAAGCTTGATGATGCAATAGAAACAATCGACAAAGCGATTGAAGGTACTTCCGAAGATGACATAAATGAGCAGACAGAGCTTTTGCTCAAAAAGTATGAGTATCAGATGGAAGCAGGAAAAACGGAGGAGGCAGTAGCCACTATATCGGTTCTTTCAGACCCTTCAGTATATGGCGAAGATACAGCTCTTACTGCTTTGGATCAGATGATTGCTTATTATGAATCAATAAGTGATTATGACACAATACATGAACTTTTATTAAATACATCACTTAATTCGGCTAAGGAAAAGTATGGTAAGTATCTTCCTGAGGCACCCAGGATTTATCCTGCAGAAGGAATATATGAGGAACCTGTTAATGTACAAATAACACATTCTTCGGATGGTGATATATATTATACGATTAACGGGGCAATTCCTGATGATACAGGCATATTATACAAAGATGAACTGGTATTTGAGGAAGAAGGCAGTTACAGTGTAAAAGCAGTACTGATAAATAAATACGGTTTAAAGAGTGATGTAGTAAGTGCGGATTATGTGCTTCAGAATTTTGGCCCTGCCGAACCGGTTATTATGGAAGACAGCGGTGAGTATTCTTCAGCTACGATGATAGTTGCCGTTTGTGATCCGGGGTGTAGGATTTTCTATACAACCGATGGAAGTGACCCTACTATTAAATCCACTGAGTATTTATCACCCATCTCGATGCCTGTTGGTAACTCAACCTTTAAGTTCGTAACTGTCGATGACGAGGAAAATTACAGCGATATTGTTGAAAAGAACTATCATCTGGCATATACAACAATGGTTTCTGTAGATCAGGCAAGAGAAAGCATTATAAAGATATTGCTTAAGCTTGATATTCTTCTAGATATGAACGGATCCGTAAGAGGTGAAGAAGGCCATTATGACTATGTATACAGCGGAGACATTGAAATAGCCGGCTCCGGAGATTATTACATGTTTACCGAGACACATGTATTTAATGACGGACATACTGCTGATACAGGTCTTTTGTACGCCGTAAATAAGCATGACGGTAAAGTAAACAGACTTGGTTATGACTCAAGTGGCAACTATACACTTATTACAATTTCAAACAGATAATAACAATTTAACACTTTAATATATTAAAGCTTGAAAATGGCTTTTGTATCTATTATTATTTTTATCATATAGATTTTTGAGAAATTATATTCAGGAGGAGAGCAATGTTCAAAATTTTAGAGGCTAATGAGCTAGCTGCGAATATACATCAGCTTATCGTAGAAGCTCCCCGCGTAGCCGGCACATGTTTGCCCGGACAATTCCTTATTGTTCGTGCTGAAGAGGATGGAGAGCGTATTCCGCTTACTATCTGCGACTATGACAGAGAAAAAGGAACTGTAGAGCTTGTTGTTCAGGCACTTGGTGCTGAATCACGTAAAATTTGCCGCAAGAAGGCAGGAGATACACTTGCCGATGTGGTAGGACCGCTTGGAAATGCTTCAGATCTTTGCAGTGAAGATTTGGAAGAACTAAAGAAAAAGAAGATTGTATTTATAGCAGGTGGTGTTGGTACTGCACCTGTTTATCCTCAGGCTAAATGGCTTAAGGAGCACGGCGTTGATTGTGACGTTATTATCGGTGCAAAGAACAAGGATCTTGTAATTCTTGAGGAGAGATTTAAGAGCGTATGTAACCTTTATGTTACAACTGATGATGGTTCATATGGCAGAGAGGGTATGGTTACAAAGTGCCTTCAGGATCTCTATGATGAAGGAAAACGCTATGATCATTGTGTAGCAATCGGCCCCATGATCATGATGAAGTTTGTATGTAAACTCACAAAGGAACTGGGCATTCCTACAATTGTCAGCATGAATACTATCATGGTTGACGGTACCGGAATGTGTGGTGCTTGTCGTCTTACAGTTGGTGGCAAGGTTAAGTTTGCCTGCGTTGACGGTCCTGAGTTTGATGGACATGAGGTTGATTTTGATCAGGCCATGAAACGTATGAGACTTTATCAGACAGAGGAAGGTCGTCTTGCACTTAAAGAGCAGGAAGGCGATACTCATCATGGCGGATGCGGCCACTGCAACTAAAGTAGGAGATTTTTCAGAGTCAAAACTCGGAATTATTACAGATTGGAGATAAAAATGGCACAAGATGTTTGGACGAGAGTTCCGGTTCGCGAGCAGGATGCGAAGGTTCGCGCTACCAATTTTGAAGAAGTATGCTTGGGATACAACGAACAGGAAGCAGTAGACGAGGCAACAAGATGTCTTAACTGCCCTAATCCTCAGTGTGTTCAGGGATGTCCCGTTTCTATTAATATTCCTAAGTTCATTCAGGAGCTTAAGGAAGGAGATGTTGAGAAGGCTTATCAGACTATCAGCGAATCCAGTGCACTTCCTGCAGTATGTGGCCGTGTTTGCCCGCAGGAGAGCCAGTGTGAAGGAAAATGCGTTCGCGGTATTAAAGGCGAGGCTGTTTCTATTGGTAAGCTTGAGAGATTTGTTGCTGATACAGCAAGAGAAAGAGGAATTAAACCTCAGGGTGCTAAGGAAAAGAAGGGGAAGAAGGTTGCTATTATAGGTTCAGGTCCTGCAGGTCTTACTTGTGCAGGTGATCTTGCAAGAATGGGTTATGACGTAACTATTTTTGAGGCACTTCATGAGGCAGGCGGCGTGCTTGTTTATGGTATTCCTGAATTCCGTCTTCCTAAGGATGCGGTTGTTAAAAAGGAAATTGAAAATGTTGAGTCACTCGGAGTTAAAATTGAGAAGGACGTTGTAATTGGAAAATCTGTTACAATTGATTCTCTTATGAAAAACGAGGGCTTTGAAGCTGTATTTATCGGTTCAGGTGCAGGACTTCCGAGATTCATGAACATTCCCGGAGAGCAGGCTCTTGGTGTATTCTCAGCTAATGAATTCCTCACAAGAAGCAATCTGATGAAGGCATTTTCAGAGGATAGCACAACTCCTATTATGAGACCTAAGAAATGTGTAGTTGTAGGTGGCGGTAACGTTGCGATGGATGCAGCCAGAACAGCACTTCGTCTCGGAGCTGAGGTTCATATTGTTTACAGACGTAGTGAAGAAGAACTTCCTGCAAGAAAAGAAGAAGTTGAGCATGCTAAACAGGAAGGAATCATTTTTGATCTTCTTTGCAATCCTGTTGAAATCCTTGAGAATGAGGATGGCTGGGTAAGAGGCTGTAGATGCATTAGGATGGAGCTTGGTGAGCCTGACGAGAGCGGCAGAAGAAGCCCTGTTGAAGTTCCCGGATCAGAGTTCGAGATTGAATGTGATGCAGTTATTATGTCTCTCGGAACAAGTCCTAATCCGCTTATTTCAAGTACTACAGATGGTCTTGAGGTAAACAGAAGAAGATGTATCGTTGCCGATGAGGAGAACGGTAAGACCTCTAAGGACGGTGTCTTTGCAGGTGGAGATGCTGTTACCGGAGCTGCTACTGTTATTCTCGCAATGGGTGCAGGTAAAGCTGCAGCTAAGGGTATCGACGAGTATCTTTCTAATAAATAAACCTTCATCTGTCACCTTCGGTGACATCTTCCCCCAGAGGGGGAAGACTTTAGATAAAGTATGGATTCCTATTATGTGGAAGACTATAGATTAAGTAAAGGATGAGAAAAAATAAAATTGCCTTCCCCCTTTATGAGGGGGAAGGTGGCGCGTAGCGCCGGATGAGGGAGGTATATGGTATATCAAAGTAGTGCGCAAAAAGCCGAAGACAATCAGTCCTCCGGTATTATGCTCATAACTGTTGGGACTATTGGTCTTGCTGGGGACATCTTTTTTCTAATTAAAAATCCACTAAACATGCCTATGTTTAATAAATACCTCACATGCGGAGTTATGGGAGCTCTGTTTGTGCTGTTTTTTGTTATGGGGATTTTAGCTGTAAGAAGCTATAAAATATTCAAGGGAAAAGCAGCTGAAGAGGATACTGTATTGGATAAAATCAGTGCATTTTGCGATGAAGAGCTTACAGCTGATGTAATTGCAGAGCATATGTACGACGATGATGAAGTATATGAACAGCTTACCGATAAGGAAGATCTATACTTCAAGCGTACAGAATATATAAAGAAAAGAATTTCAAAACAATTTGTTAATGTCAATGAAGATCTTATAGATTCCTTTATTGACGGATTTTACACTAAATTATTTGGAGATGAAAATTGATAGCTATTGATATTCTCTGTGTCGGGAAGATAAAAGAGAAATATTGGAATGATGCTATTTCAGAATATTCCAAGAGACTTTCAAGATACTGCAAACTGGAAATAATTGAAGTTCAGGACGAGAAGACTCCTGACAATGCTCCTGAATCAGTTGAAAAGCAGATAAAGGATAAGGAGGGACAGAAGCTGTTAAAGCATCTTGATCCCAAAGCTCTTAAATTTGCTCTTGCTATTGATGGTAAACGCTTTTCATCAACAGGCTTTGCTGATGTTATTCAAAGTGAGAGTGTTCAGGGCTGCAGCAGAATGCAGTTTGTAATCGGAGGTTCGCTTGGACTATCAGATGAGGTTCTTAGGACATGTGACAGAAAGCTTAGTTTTTCCGACATGACATTTCCTCATCAGATGATGCGCGTAATTCTGCTTGAGCAGATTTATCGTGCATACAGAATTATTAATGGAGAACCATATCATAAATGAGTAATATTACTGAGAAAACCATGCACCTTGGTATTGAGGAAATGCAAAGCATTTTCGGACAGCATGATAAATACATACGCAAGATAGAAGATAATCTTAAGGTTGAGATAATCGACAGAAGTGGTGAGCTTCACATTATCGGCACAAGTGACAGTGTTAGTAAGGCTTACGATATTATCAGCGAACTGGCAGGACTTTCGGTAACAGGTTCCGAGATTGAAGAACAGAGTGTGGACTATGCTATCTCTCTGAAGAACGATCCTTCTGAGGACGAAGAAGAGGCTTCAGGTCATGTCCTTACTGAAATCGATGGGGATGTTATATGCCATACTGTTAATGGGAAGCCTATTAAACCAAAAACCCTTGGACAGAAAAAGTATGTTGATGCTATCAGAAATAAAATGATAGTGTTTGGACTTGGCCCTGCAGGTACCGGTAAGACATACCTTGGAATGGCTATGGCTATAACAGCTTTTCAAAAGGGTGAAGTTGAAAGGATTATCCTTACAAGACCTGCGATTGAAGCCGGAGAAAAGCTCGGCTTTTTGCCGGGAGATTTGCAGAGCAAGGTAGATCCTTATCTAAGGCCCTTGTATGATGCACTATATCAGATTATGGGTGCTGATAATTTTGTAAAAAACATGGAAAAAGGTTTGATCGAGGTAGCGCCCCTGGCCTATATGCGCGGAAGAACACTTGATAATGCTTTTATTATTTTGGACGAGGCACAGAACACGACTCCTGCTCAGATGAAGATGTTTCTTACGAGAATTGGATTTGGGTCAAAAGTAATAATTACAGGCGATTCGTCACAGAAGGATTTACCGGCAGATACCAAGTCAGGTCTTGACATTGCTTCGGTTGTACTTAAGAAGATTGATGATATAGCCTTTTGCAATCTTACAAGCAGGGATGTTGTGCGACATCCTCTTGTTCAACAAATCGTAAAGGCATATGAGGATTTTGAAAAATCCAAGACCAACGAGGTCAAAAAAAGAGCTGTAAAAAAACGGGAAAGACATTAAATCATGGAGAATACAAACGAATATAAGGATAATAAGGTGATTACTTCTATTTTTGATAAAAATGAAGGCCCTATGAGATTCTTCTTCGGATCAATATTTTTTGTGACCGGACTTATCCTTTTGTTATTTTCATTTTTATATAAGCTGGATATAGAAGTAATAATCAGGAATACGTTCACGGGATTTTTGTGTGGCGGTATTCTAATATATATGTTGAATGATGCAACTGTAAGAGGGCTTTTTGCCTATGACAACGGACAGAAAAGAAACAGATTTGTGTTCTCATATTATGCGGCTCTGATTATGTCAATGTTTTTGCCATTGATCACTGCTGAGGTATGGCCATTTTTATTTGTTTTTCTGTTGCTTGGGTTGTTTTCGACAAATGAGATAGGCCTTTTTTCAGGTTCTATGCTTGTAATGTTTTCAGTGCTGCTGGAAAAGGAAGGAAGCTATTCGGAATTTTTTGTTTATTTCTTGTCAGGTACTGTAATTCTTGTCCTTTTACGCGATTTGACTGAGACCACAAAAATCGGAGTGCCGCTTTTTATTTCAATGGCACTTTTATTTACGCTCCTTATAGCGTATGACATATTATTCCAGAATCGTACTTTTTCAGTCACAATGCTGATTGCGCCATTTGTAAATATTATTATCAGCTCGATATTAATGCTTGTTTTACTTAATATTTTCGGTATTTATGTTATCAGAAAAAGTAATGACAGATATATGGATATTAATGATACGGAATATCCGCTTTTGGTACAGCTTAAGGAAACTGACAAGGATGCATATTTTAGGGCAATCCATATAGCTTATTTGTCTGAGAGAATTGCTCTTGATTTAGGCTTAAATGCCAGAGCTGTCAAGACTATGTCATATTATTATAAAATCGGTGTTATAGACGGCTCCAAATCCTGGGCTGATGTGAAGCATTTTTACTTTGAGAATAATTTTCCCGAGGAAGCTGTCAGTTACCTGAAGGAATATATTGAAAACGATAAAACAAAGCCTCTTTCAAAGGAATCAGCTATAATTTATATGTGTGAGACACTTATAGCTTCCATAACATATTTGTTTGAAAAGAATAAAGATACTAAAATAAATTATGATGAGCTGATTGATAAGATTTTCCTTCACAAGATGGAAAACAGAGAGCTCTATGATTACGATATTTCACTCTATGAGTTAGAGCGTATGAAGAAGCTTATGAAAAAGGAGAAGCTCTATTATGATTTTCTTCGTTGATAATGAAGTGGATGCTGTCTTTTCTTTTGATATTGAAGAGGTGGCAAAAAAAGTGGCAGCTGAAGTATTAAAAAGCGAAGGTTGCCCATTTGACGTTCAGATAAGTCTCCTTATAACTGACGATGATGGTATAAGGGAGATGAATGCTGAATTTCGGGAAATTGATTCAGCTACTGATGTATTATCATTTCCCAATATTGAGTATGATACACCGGGAGATTTTTCTGTTGCTGAAGGGGATCAGAGGATAGATATTATCGATCCTGAAAGCGGCCTTGTTTTCCTTGGGGATATTGTTATCAATGAGAAGCGTGTAAGGGAACAGGCTGAAGAATATGGACATAGTGAGCTAAGGGAATTTGCGTTCCTTGTCGCTCATTCAATGCTTCATCTGTGCGGATATGATCATATGGAGCCTGATGAGGCTGCTGTTATGGAGGGGAAACAGGAAAAAGTTTTGCAGACACTTAATATCACTAGAGATTAAGTGCAAAAGGGTGAGAGGTATGAGTAAAAAGTTTAAGATTAGACCTGATGTAGTACTTGCGTCCGGAATGATTTTTATTTTGGCAATCATGGCACTTTTAATTGTGTTCTTTGATATGACCGGTTCTGATGGTGTAGGCTTTTTGGCTGCACCGATTTCGCTTTTCATGATAGCTTATTGTGTATTTATATGTGCCTTTGAGACTACCACAAGGGAGATGGTTAGAAACAGACTGTTCAGAGGACAGGTGCTTTCAGCTAAGAAAAATGTCAAACAGCTGATGATTATCAGCTTTGTAACAGGGCTTGTTGTTACTTTCCTGATGGCAGCTCTTTCAATAGTATTTGCTAATCTGGTATTTCATTCTCCTCGAAGCTTTTATGTACTCCTTTTGGCTTCACCTGCATTTTTGTTTCTGAGCTTGCAGGGAGTTTTGAGAGGGTACCTTAGCGGAGCAGGATATGCACTGGTTTCGGTTATTTCTGATGCGATTCTTACTGTCATAACGCTGGCTACAACGTTTTTTATGTCACATGCTGTATATGACTACGGGAAAAAAGTGGATTCTCTTATGCATGTAAATGATATTGCACCGGCATATGGTGCAATAGGTGCAGCGATAGGCATTTCGCTCAGCGCTCTGATCAGTTTTATTTTTGTTACAATAGTATATTTGTTCCGAAGAAATGATCTTAAGGATATAGCTGAAGAAAGCACGCAAATCGTCAATAATCATAAGAATGAATGCATAAATGACCTTATTGTTAATTGTCTTTTTGCAGCAACCTGCGGAATTCTTGTATTTGTTGATGAATGTGTTTACTTAAACGTGGCATATAAGCTTCATCCTAATGACAACAACATTAACAACTGGGGTATTTACATTGGTCAGTGCGTTGCTGTTGTAATATTCTTTGTTTTCATTACAGCTATACCTTTTGTCAAAACCTGGTATGGTGTTCATGTAAGTATTGTAAAAAAAGATTATAAAGCTGCCAGAGGAAGACTCCAGCATCTTATTCATTTTGAAGCAATGCTCATATTCCCTGTAGTCATATGGCATATGATGCTTGCTAACACCTTTAATACTGTTGTGTTCGGAAAAAGCAATGAGGCAGGCGTTTACATGGTGATTCTGGCTATTCCTGTTGTGATACCGGGCGCAGTAATAATTTTCCAGTCATTTTTATTAAAGCAGCTTAAGAATAATGTTGTTATGCTCGGCAATCTCATCGTTGGAGTGGTTGTTCACATTATCGTTCTTATAGCAATGTCATATGCGGGAGGTTTTGGCATACATGCTTCAATTGCCGCATTTGCTGCGATGCTAGTGGTACAGGGAATTCTTGGTATTTTTGAGATAAAGGTAATGCTTGATGTGAAGCTTATGATGATAAGAAATATCCTTCTTCCCTTACTTGCAGCAGTGATTTCCGGGCTTGTAGCGCTTCTTTTGGATAAGCTTCTTGTTAATGTAATTGGTGAAATTCTTACGTTTATTATTGCAGTATTAATTGCTTTTGTTATTTATATGGTCCTTTTAATTGTTCTTGGAAGCGTTAACAGATATGAGGTTGAACGTATGCCCCTTGGCGATTATTTTGCTATTTTATCTGACAAGATCGGAAGAGAAAGGAACTAAGCCAAGTGTCTTTTGAAAAAAAGGTGATTATAGCCGGTGCCGGAGCATCCGGATTATGTGCGGCAATAGCTGCTGCCAGAGATGGTGCTTTGGTTACCGTAATTGAAAAAACAGATTCCTGTGGCAAGAAGCTCTCAATGACCGGTAATGGCAGATGCAATCTTGCTAATCTTAATTTGTCTTCTGATGATTATAATTCTGAATCCAGGGGCAGGATGAAAAATTGGCTGAAAAGATTCGGTGTTAAGGAAGCAACGGATTTTTTCACCTCTTTGGGACTTGTTATTATCAGTGAAAACGGATATCTTTATCCTATATCAGGACAGGCTAATTCTGTTGTTTCGGTTTTGGTTAATGAATGCAAAAGACTTGGTGTTGAATTCTGCTTTAATGAGCAGGTAAAAGAGGTAATAAAGGAAGACGACGGTACATTTACTGTAAGAACATCTACCGATTCCCATTGTGGGGATGCAGTCATACTTTCGATGGGTGGACTGGCAGGACCCAAAACTACCGGTTCAACCGGGGATGGGTACTATATTTGTGAAAAGCTGGGGATGTCAAAAAAGGATACTTATCCTGCTCTTGTTGCACTTAATGCAGAGGATGATACCTTACCAAAGGATAGTGGTGTTAGGGCTTTGGCAAATGTGACATTTTATATTGGTGATGAAGTTATAGCAGCTGAGTACGGTGAGGTTCAGATAACATCAAAAGGAATATCAGGTATCCCTGTTATGCAGGCATCCGGTGTTGTTGCAGGGCATCTGTCAAAAGGTAGACCAGTAACGGCTTCAATCAACTTCTTCCCTGGATATAACGATGATGAATTTGATAATCTTGTAAAAACAATGCTTGAACTTCCCGGAGAACGAAAACTTGGAGAACTACTGGATGGCTTCTGCAATTCTAATATAAATGAAATGATACTAAAGCGCATGAAAATCAGTGCAGGAATGAAAATCAGGAATGTGGGAGCTTCTATGGTAAGCTGTATTTTGTATAAATACAGAAATCTTAGAATAGAGATTTCCGGTACAGGTGATTATAAAAAGGCGCAGGTTACAAAAGGCGGCATTAGCCTTGGGGATTTAGATGATACGATGCAGAGTAAGTCTGTCCCCGGAGTTTTTGTTGTAGGTGAATTATGTGATGTTGATGGTCGCTGTGGAGGATATAATCTTCAGTGGGCATGGACCAGTGGCTATATAGCGGGAGAGGCGGCAAGCTGTCTATGATTAGATTGAACTCAGTAAAGCTTATTAATAACGGATATGAAAAGCTTCCGGATAAAGAGCCTGAAAGAACTTCTTTCCTAAAAAAGAAATTAGCTAAGAAAGCATCGAAAATTTTAAAGATAAATGCTTCCGATATAGATAATGTGATTATCAGAAAACATTCAATTGATGCAAGAAAAAAATCTGAGATCATGGATGTGTATGTGATTGATGTTGTTATAAATTCAAAAAGCATTTCCGAGGAAAAAATAATAAAGAAGTCAGGATGTAAGAATGCTTCAATATCAAAGGAAAAGCTGTATAAATTCCCGGTTAACAGAAATGAAGATGAAGTTTTAAAAAGACAGACGGATAGAGCAACGAGACCGATTATTATCGGAGCAGGTCCTGCCGGGCTTTTTTGCGCATATGAGCTTGCGATGGCCGGATATTGTCCGATTGTGTTAGAACGTGGTTATGATATAGATAAAAGACATGATGCGGTAAAGGCTTTTTGGGATGGCGGTAAGCTTGTTCCTGAAGGGAATGTCCAATTTGGTGAAGGTGGAGCAGGGACTTTTTCCGATGGCAAGCTTAATACCATGATAAAGGACAAAAACGGACTGGGGCTGGAATGTCTTAAAATTTTCCACAGATATGGTGCATCTGAGGATATTTTATATGAATCAAAGCCACATATAGGAACTGATGTATTAAGGACAGTAATCAGGAATATTAGAAACGAAATAATAGATCAGGGTGGTGCTTTTTATTTTGAAATCAAGGTGACAGAACTTCTTGTAAATGAAGGCAAAATCTACGGAGTTCGCTGTGAGGATGGAAGAGAGTATTTATCTGATGTCGTTGTACTTGCGATTGGACATAGTGCAAGGGATACCTTTTATGCTCTTAAGGATCAGGGAATAAATATGGAACCTAAGGCCTTTGCAATAGGTCTGAGGGTTGAACATGAACAGACTTTGATAAATAAGTCACAGTATGGAATAGAGGAGCCCACAAGTCTTCCGCCTTCACCCTATAAGGTGACGGCAAGAAGCAGTGATGACAGAGGAGTATATTCATTCTGTATGTGTCCCGGAGGGTATGTCGTCAATGCTTCATCTGAGGACGGTCGTCTTTGTGTGAATGGAATGAGCTACTCAGGACGAGACGGAAAAAATGCAAACAGTGCTATTGTTGTTACGATTGAACCGTCAGACTTTGGTGGAAATGATATATTATCAGGTGTTGAATTCCAGCGAGGTCTTGAAGAGAAGGCTTATAAGCTCGCTGATGGAAAGGTTCCGGTAGAGTATTTTGATGACTTTAAGAATGGAGTGGATTTATTATCAAGAAAAGATAATGGTGAGGATATTTCAGAAGAAAACTCATCACTTTTAAATTCTATTTGCGAACATAAAAATGCCGGCAGAAATCTGCCATGTATTAAGGGACAGTGGGATTTTGCACCTGTACATGAGATTTTACCTTTAAGAATAAATAAGTCGATTGTAGAAGGTATGGAACACTTTGGCCATATGATAGCTGGCTTTGATAAGGATGACGCACTCCTTTCCGGAATTGAGTCCAGAACTTCATCCCCGGTTCGAATAAACAGAGATGATAATCTGGAAGCAATTGGTATCGAAGGCCTTTATCCTTCAGGTGAAGGAGCAGGATATGCAGGAGGTATAACTTCTGCTGCCATGGATGGAATGAAGGTTGCGGAAAGAATCGCTATTCATTATCGAAGCGGTAAGGACTTTTACAGACATAAGCTGAAAAGCTGCCGTGATTCGTTAGCTACAGATAAGAAGAGAATATTTGATAACAGTATAAAAGAGAATATTATAAATACCCCTGAATATCAGGAGGCGGAGAATATTCTTATATATTGCAGCTTTGGAAGTGAAGCCGGTACGCGAGATATTATTATTAAGGCATTAGCTGATAATAAAAATGTATTTTGTCCTAAGATAACCGATACACGAAACAGAAAGATGGAATTTATCCGGATAAGATCACTTAATGATTTTTGTGAAGGAAAGTATTCAATTCCGGAGCCGGTAATGGACAGCGATTCTGTTATTTATAAGAAGAGCGATGGAAAATCTGTTATTATACTTCCCGGACTTGCTTTTGATTTTAAAGGAAATCGCATTGGCTACGGTGGCGGATATTATGATAATTATATGAAATGCTTTGAGAATGAGCTTTCTAATGGTAATATGAATTCTATAGCTATCGGCTATGATTTTCAGTATGTTCAGGACGATATTTCTGAATTCATGACAAAGAGTGACATAAAGACTAACGTTGTTATTACTGATAAGGAGATTTACAGGACATGAGCACAGACAACAAAATTTGCGAAACTATAACAATGCTTGGCCGTAATGCTTTTAGTGCAAAGTTTTCCCTTCAAAAGCTCTCTGAAGCTGAGAAAAACAAGGTACTTCTAAAGGTTGCGGGTGCACTGGTTGATTCCTCTGATGAAATCCTTTGTGCAAATGAAAAGGATATAAAAAAGGGCGAAGAAAACGGAATGCACGAGGGGCTTCTTGACAGACTTCGTTTATCACCTGAACGTATAAAGGATATGGCTGAGGGGATTAAGCAGGTTGCAGATCTCCCCGATCCGGTTGGAAGTGTTATTGACGACTGGACACTGGAAAATGGTCTTAGAATAAAAAAGGTAAGCGTACCGCTTGGTGTAATTGGGATTATTTATGAATCAAGACCTAATGTAACAGCAGATGCTTTCAGTCTTACCTTTAAATCCGGAAATGCTGTAATTCTAAAGGGTGGGTCAGATGCCTTTGATTCCAATATGGCTATCACTAATGTCATAAGAAGAACTATTGAGAAGGAAGGCTATAATCCTGACTTTATTCAGCTTGTTCCTTTTACAGACAGAAGTGCTGTTGGTGAGCTTTTAAAGCTTCGTGAATATATTGATGTTGTAATTCCGAGAGGAAGCGCCGGTCTTATAAGAATGGTCTGTGAAAACAGTAAAATTCCTGTTATTGAAACCGGAAGTGGAAATTGTCATATATACATAGATAAGGCTGCTGATATCAGTAAAGCCATTCCTATTATCATTAATGCCAAAACTCAGAGAATTGGAGTATGTAATGCTGCTGAGTCGCTGGTTGTACATGAAGATATAAAGGAGGCTTTTTTGCCTGAGCTTCAAAAGGCTATGAGGGAGAAAAAGGTTGAACTTCGTGCAGACGAGGATTCCATAAATCTTCTTCCTGAGGCAAAGCCTGCAACGGAGACTGACTTTGCAACTGAATATCTTGACTATATTTTATCTGTTAAGACTGTAAAGAGTGTTGATGAAGCAATAGAACATATTAATAAATATAATACAGGTCATTCGGAAAGCATTATTACTGAAGATGAAGTAGCTGCTAACGCTTTTCTTAAGGGTGTAGACGCTGCCTGTGTTTATGTGAATGCTTCAACACGATTTACTGACGGGTTCCAGTTTGGATTTGGCGCTGAAATCGGAATAAGCACACAGAAGCTTCATGCAAGAGGTCCTATGGGACTTAAGGAACTTACATCTTACAAATTTGAGATAACCGGAGACGGACAGATCAGGGGATGATTTATAAAAAAATAAACGGAAAGAAGATTACCGGAGATGAAAACCAAAGAAGAAATTCTTAAATTACGAGAAGAAATTATAGATGTATCATTATCTCTTTTGGAGCAGGGATTAATTGTAAGAACCTGGGGAAATATAAGCGCTAAAATAGATGATGATCATTACCTTATTACGCCAAGTGGAATTCGATATGAGGATTTGAAACCGGAAATGCTTCCTGTAGTTTCCATTTCTGATAATTCCTTTGAAGGTGAATATAAACCTTCCAGTGAAAGCCTTGTGCATTCTGCAATTTATAAAGTGAGAAAAGATGCTGAATTCATAGTGCATACACATCAGGTATATGCTACATGTGTAGGGGCGCTGGGAAAGAAAAGGCTTAAGACAGAGCATAAAGAAAGAAAAATAATTTTCCCTATAGCAAAATATGCACTTCCTGGAACTACGGCACTTGCGGATAATATTAAAGAATGTGCCATTAAGAATAATGAGACACGAAGTGTAATAATGGCAAATCACGGAGCTGTCTGTTTTGGACATAATGCGGAAGAAGCTGTAAAGGAAGTAATTAAATTAGAGAAGGCTGCAAAAAAATATATATTCAGTATTTGTAAGACTGAGATAAATAATGCTATTGAGGAAGGATTTTCGAGTAAACTGGAGAACGATAAAATAGTTTACCTAAGACCTGATACTCCCGAGAGAATTAAGCTCATTCATCAGCAGATTTATGCGAAAAGACCTGATATTCGCTATATTTTTCATAATAAATCAGAATCGGTTATGACTATATCCAGAAGGGCTAATCATATGAGACCATTACTTGATGATTTCGCTCAGATAATCGGTACGAGTCTTAGAATTCCCACCTCGGAGGGAACACCGTTAACTATTAAGAAGCGCATAAATGCTGTGTTTGCATATAACGATGGAGCGTATTGCCTTGGAGAAACTGAGGATGACGCGATGGCAGCTGCGATAGTCCTTGATAAAGGCTGCATTGCACACATTGCAATGACGCGGTTCGGTGAGGGCTCATTCATATCTTTATATGATTGTTTTAAGATGAACAGAAACTATAGAAAGAATTATAGTGTCCTTGCAAATTCTGTAAAATAACATAAAATTATACTATAAATAATTAAATAACACTTATTATGAGGTGACCGATTATGGCGAAGGAAACAAAAACTGACAATTATGTAGCATATGTAGCGAGTTATACTTCGGGTTCAAAGGATAATTACGGTATCCGTATTTATGACGTTGATATGAAGAATGGTAGAATGACAGAAAAGGAAAAGGTAAAGATTACAAATTCTTCTTATATTGTATTGTCACATAGCAAGGAAACACTTTATTCTATTACTGATGCAGGTGTTGAGGCTTATCATATTGAGGATGATGGAAGCCTTACCTTTATTAATAAAGCATCAATTAACGGAATGCGTGGATGCTATATAAACATGGATCAGAATGACAGATTTCTTGTTTGCGCCGGATATCATGATGGAAAGGTTACAATTTTAAGACTCATGGAGGATGGAAGCATCGGTGAAATCACTGATGAGAAATTTCATAAAGGTCTTGGAACAATAGCAGGAAGAAATCATACACCTCATGTTCAGTGCATTAAGGTGACAAAAGATAATAAGTATCTTCTTGCTGCTGATCTTGGTATGGATCGTGTAAATGTTTATAAGTTTGATACAGAACATGGAAAGATTTCAGATATTGATGTAATCCACTGCGATCAGGAATCTTCACCCAGACATATGCAATTCTCCAAGGATGGAAAATTCCTATATGTTGTATTTGAACAGCAGTGCAGTATTAATGTATATCAGTATACTGAAGACAAGGGCCTTCCTTCATTTGAGGAAATTCAGTCAGTTCAGAATTCTGACGAACAGGATACAATAGGCGTTGCCAGCAGCGCATTAAAATTTTCCGATGACTACAATTATCTTGTGAGCTCCGTTGCAGGAGAAAATAATGTTGTTATTTATAAGGTGGACAAGGAGACCGGTCTTTTAACAAAGATGATTGAACTTCCTATTTCCGGAGCGTATCCAAAGGATGCATGCATGTTCCCTGATAATAAGCATCTTGTTTCACTTAATCAGGAATCTAATACTATGACATTCTTTACAATCAATTTTGATAATAATACTCTTGTAATGAATGGACCTGAGCTTTCAATAGACAGACCAAACTGTATCGTATTCCATAAGCTTGGAGAGAGAAAGAAAGTTAGATGACGTATTTATAACCTGCAAGACTATAGAAAAAGGTATAAAAAAGCCTCCCCCTTTGGGGGCGCACGACGTCCGGGGGACGTCGGCTTTGCGCGGACCGAAGCGGAGCGTAGACAGGTGTCACCGCAGGTGACGGATGAGGGGATTCCTTATCCGTCATTTTTTATAGAAACTCATCAAATAATCAGCTCTGGAGTGCATATTGGACATAAGAAGATCCAGAACAGTAAATGCACACATACACTCAACAACCACAACTGCACGCGGAACAACGACAGGATCATGACGGCCTTTGATACTCACATCTATTTCTTCGCCATCTTTGTTAATTGTTTTTTGTGTTTTTGAAATACTGGGAGTAGGTTTAATATGAGCACGTAATATAATTTCTGAACCATCACTCATTCCGCCAAGTATTCCACCGGAATGATTTGTCTTTTTCAATACGGTAGAATCACTGTCTATACAGAATGCATCATTATTTGTACTTCCGAAAGAAGACGATGCTAAAATACCGTCACCGATTTCAACCGCTTTTACAGCGCCGACACTCATTACTGCCTGGGAAAGAAGAGCA
Source organism: Butyrivibrio sp. AC2005 (assembly GCF_000424145.1). Classification (GTDB taxonomy): domain Bacteria; phylum Bacillota; class Clostridia; order Lachnospirales; family Lachnospiraceae; genus Butyrivibrio. The sequence goes on along the minus strand of NZ_KE384137.1, from coordinate 276,515 downwards.
TCAAGCTTATCAAAAACAGGCTCACCGATTCCTATAGGCATTCCTGATATTTTACATTCAATAACACCGCCGACAGAATCACCTTCAGCTCTGCATTTGTTTATAAGCTCAACAGCCTTTTTATCTGCATCTGCATCAGGCATTGCCGTTATTGATCTGGTTATCTGAGCTTTATCGAAATTTGACTCATCTATCACGACATCGCCGATTGATTTTGTATAAGCAGTGATCTCAATTCCGAGTTCCTTTAATAATTTCTGGCAGATAGCACCGGCAGCAACACGTCCGATTGTTTCACGGCCCGAAGATCTTCCGCCACCTCGATAATCTCTGAAACCGTATTTTTGATCAAAACAATAGTCAGCATGACCGGGTCTGTAGTATTTAGCAATTTCCGAATAGTCTCCGGAACGCTGGGATGTATTTTTTACAATTAATGAAATAGGAGTGCCGGTTGTTTTTCCTTCAAATATACCGGAAAGAATTTCTACTTCATCGTCCTCCTTGCGGGGAGTGGTAATTTCTGAAGAACCAGGTTTCCTTCTATCCATATAAATCTGAATATCTTTCTCTGAAAGCTCCATACCTGCAGGAAATCCATCAAGTACGACACCAAGAGCTTTTCCATGGGATTCTCCCCAGGTTGACATGGTAATGTTTTTGCCTAATGTTGAACCGCTCATAATTTTTGCCTTTCTTAGTTTTGTCAATATATGCTTTTTCTATTTTACACAGTTTTTGTGGTATTACAAACACAAAAACCTTGATTTTTGCTAAAATATGTGGTATTTCTTAAAATATTCTTAATTTTTTCTTTAAATTATTAAGAATTGAGTTATAATAATAAAGAAATATTTTTTTTATGAGGTTACGTGGTCATGCGTGCGAATCGTTTACAGATGGGGCCGACCTTCAGAGATAAGGTTATGGATAGGGTCCGCACTTTTAACAGAAAGCACCGAAGGCTTAGACTCTTCGGTATGCTTTACGCAATGGCTGTACTTCTCTTTTACAATATCGGCCTGGCTTTTTATCATAATGCAAAGAGATGCACATGCCTTGCGACAATATTGTTTTTCTTTATAGCAAGCAGTAGTTTTACATATCCGGAAGCACTGAAGCTTAATGTAAGTTTTGTTACTGATTTGGATAAGGAAGAGACAACAGGTAAGTATTATACTTCGGATTCACTTGAGGGTGTTTTTGCTGAATCCAATGCGGAATTAGCAGAGCTTACACCTGTTGATAAAGATAAGATTATAGAGGAAGATCAGGATGTTTCGGAAGATCAGGAGCTTGCAGAGGGATTTGTTCTTGCTGATGATATAAGCGATATTTCAGATACATCATCAAGAAATTACGAGACAGCTGCAGGGAATTTGAATACTTCATTTGATCATACTGACTGGAGACTTATTCTTGTAAACAAACAGCATCCTATTCCCGAAGGGTATGAGTTTCCTTTTGGTGAAATCAATGACACCATGAAATGTGATGAGAGAGTATTATCTCCTCTTAAAGCTATGCTTAAGGCAGCTGCCGATGAAGGTATAAACCTGGCTATTTGTTCACCTTACAGAAATAGTGAGAGACAGGAAGGTCTCTTTAAAAGTAAGATAAATAATTATATCGATGCCGGATTGTCATATATGGATGCTTATAATATTACATCCCAGGCAGTTACTGTTCCCGGATCTTCAGAGCATCAGATTGGACTGGCATTTGATATTGTCTGCGGTTCATATTATAATCTTGACGAGGGGTTTGGTGATACAGAGGCTGGTAAATGGCTTGCCGACAATAGCTACAAATTCGGTTTTGTTGTTCGATATCTTAAGGGTAAAGAGAACATTACTGGTATTGAATACGAACCCTGGCATTTCAGATATGTCGGTGTTGATGCTGCTACAATAATGTATAACGAAAATCTCTGTTTAGAGGAATTCTGGGATAGTTATTTGTATGATTGAGTGATTTGGGGCTGTTGCATTATTTGCAACAGTCCTTTTTTAAGCGAGGTAAAGAATGTATAAACTTTTAAAAAAAGAAGGAATGGCAAAACGTGCCGAGCTTCAGACAGTTCATGGAACAATTCAGACGCCTGTCTTTATGAATGTCGCCACAGTTGCTGCAATTAAAGGCGGAGTTTCAACTGAGGATCTGGAGCAGATTGATACACAGGTTGTTTTATCAAATACCTATCATTTGCACCTTCGTCCGGGGGATGATGTTATATATAAAATGGGTGGATTACATAAGTTCATGAGCTGTAATAAGCCTATTTTGACCGATTCCGGCGGATTTCAGGTATTTTCTCTTTCTGAAAACAGAAGAATAAAAGAAGAAGGCGTCTATTTCAGATCACATATAGACGGGCATAAATTATTTATGGGTCCGGAGGAGAGTATGCGTATTCAGTCGCATATTGCATCGACAATTGCTATGGCTTTTGATGAATGTCCATCTGCCAGGGCTGACCATGAATATGTGAAGATGTCAGTAGACAGGACAACAAGATGGCTTAAGAGATGTCAGGATGAGATGAACAGACTTAACTCACTTCCTGATACAATTAATAAAAATCAGCTTTTGTTTGGAATCAATCAGGGTGCCATTTTTGATGATCTGAGGATAGAACATGCAAAAAGAATTTCCGAAATGGACCTTGACGGTTATGCTGTCGGTGGTCTTGCTGTGGGTGAGACTCATGAGGAGATGTATCATGTACTTGATGTGGTGACGCAGCATCTTCCGGAAAACAAGCCGACTTATCTCATGGGAGTTGGAACTCCTGCAAATATTCTTGAAGCAGTTGACCGTGGAATAGATTTCTTTGACTGTGTGTATCCGAGCAGAAATGGAAGACATGGGCATCTCTATACCAAGAGAGGACATATAAATCTTCTGAATGCAAAGTATGAGCTTGATGACAGACCGATTGAGGAAGGCTGTAACTGTCCGGCATGCAGAAGGTATTCCAGAAGCTACATCAGGCATCTTCTTAAATCTGGAGAGATGCTTGGAATGAGACTTTGTGTACTGCATAATTTATATTTTTACAATCATCTTATGATCGACATAAGAGCTGCATTGGATGATGGAAGATATAAGGAATTTAAGAAAAATACACTTGATTCAATGATGGAATATGATTCTGAAGAGCCCACAACGCGTTATGATATTGCAAAAGGATGGAAAAAGGGTTAAAAAGTGTACTTGTTTTAAAGTGTTATTAATTGTAAGATACTACATATGTTTAATGATAAGATTTTTTGGAGGTTAATATGAGTTTTGGTAACATGATGGCTCTTGAGAGCACAGGAGCTGTAGGCGGAACCGGAAGTATGATGATTATTCTGGTTTACGTTGCAATTTTTGCGGTTCTGTATTTTATTATGATCCGTCCTCAGAGAAAAGAGCAGAAGCAGAAGGCGCAGCTTCTTTCCCAGCTTGCTGTTGGCGATAGTGTACGTACGACAGGCGGATTTATTGGTACGGTAATCGATATCGACGATGAGTCTTCCACAGTAATTGTCGAGTTTGGTAACAACAAGAACTGCCGTATCCCTATGGTTAAGGATGCTATTGTTGAGGTTGAGAAGCCTGAAGCAGCACTTAAGGATAGCTCAAAGGAAGAAAAGTCCAAGTAATTACTTGGCTTGGTAGTTTTTTTGTAACAACAATAATTTAAAAGAAGACTGGTTTCAGTCTGCATTATAAAGTGGGCAGCCGGCGAACTTTATATTTGCCGGCTATCATTATATATTACGATATAGAGGTGACAAGTATGAAAATGGGGATAACCTGTATACCGGGTGATGGAATCGGACCGGAGATCGTTGCAGAAGCAAAAAAAGTACTTAATAAGGTATGCTCTGTATACGGACACGAAATGGAATTCACTGATGTTCTTATGGGCGGAGCGTCCATTGATGCTTATGGTAAACCGCTCACTGACGAAACTATTGATAAATGTAAAATGGCTGATGCTGTACTTATGGGATCAATTGGCGGTAATACATCTACGTCACCATGGTATAAACTTGAGCCTTCTCTCAGACCTGAAGCCGGTCTTCTTGGGCTTCGTAAATCCTTGAATTTATTTGCAAACTTAAGACCTGCGTTCCTTTATACGGAACTTGCTGATGCTTGTCCTCTTAAAGCTGAGACATCTGATAAAGGGTTTGATCTTTTGATTATGCGTGAGCTTACGGGTGGTCTCTATTTTGGTGACAGATATACCAAAGAGGTTGATGGTGAACTTGTTGCCACTGACACTCTTGTTTATAAAGAGAGTGAGATCAGACGTATTGCCATTAAAGCATTTGATGTTGCGATGCAGAGAAGTAAGAAGGTCACAAGTGTAGATAAGGCTAATGTGCTTGATTCTTCAAGGCTTTGGAGAAAAGTTGTTGAACAAGTTGCTAAGAATTATCCTGAAGTTGAATTATCACATATGCTTGTTGATAATTGTGCAATGCAGCTTGTTAAGGATCCCTCACAGTTCGATGTGGTTCTTACGGAGAATATGTTTGGCGATATTTTATCTGACGAAGCAAGCATGATTACAGGCTCAATAGGAATGTTGCCAAGTGCTTCTCTTAATGAGAGCAGCTTTGGACTTTATGAACCCAGTCATGGTAGTGCACCTGATATAGCAGGTATGGATATAGCTAACCCTATTGCAACTATTCTTTCAGCAGCAATGATGCTTAAGTTTACATTTAAACTTGATAAGGAAGCTGAAAGCATTGAAAATGCAGTGCAACAGGCGTTAAAAGAAGGCTATAGAACGGTTGATCTCATCCGCGGTGACGAGAGCATTGATGAAGATAAGAAGTGCGGATGCAGTAAGATGGGAGATATCATTGCTTCGAGAATCAAATGAATCTGATGAATCATTAAGTATATATGATTATTTACCCCAGGAACCCATAGATATGGTTGTTGTTCTTACGATTATAGGAATGGCTTTTTACTATATCTGGAGAGCAAATTATCTGACGCCCTGGTACGATGAGCTTTATACTTACTATTATTTTATAAGCAGGGGACCTGTATACGCGGCAATACACTGGCCGCTTCCAAACAATCATGTAGGATATTCGGTTTTGTCATCATTGCTTGATATGTTTGGCAATTCATATATAGGACTTAGAGGAGTTTCATTTATCTGTGCAGTGATCAATCCTCTGCTTGTATACAGGCTTAGTAAAAAGTTTATGGAGGATTGGTATGCATACGGGGCTATGCTTTTGTATTTTTCCTGTATGCTGGTTAATGATCTCTCTATTCAGGGAAGAGGATATACTCTGGCATGTACATGCTTTTTGATTGTACTCAGGCAGCTTACCTATATATGCAGAGCAGAAGAGTTTAAGCTGATTCAATATATTATATTTGGAGTTGCGCTTGTACTTGGGCTGTATACACTTCCGAGTAGTATTTACTGGGTTATTCCATCATGCCTTGCTGCTGCATTTTTTCTTATCGTAAATGGGTATAGAAGTTTTAATTACCGTGGCTCCGTTTGGAATACGAGATATTTTAAAAGGTTAAAAAATTGTCTTGTTACAGGTATTATATCTGCCGTAATTGTATTTATTCTTTATCTTATAATATGGCTTGCTGTAGGATCTAATCTTCTGGTCAAGGATGATACAAGTGAATATTTTGGCATGTCTCATGTAAAGCTTATTCTTACTCATCCTGTTACCTCGGCGATGGAAGGGCTGGATTATATGCTTTCTCAGCCTTATATACAAAGCGTAAGCAGGGTGGGATATTTTAAAAACTTTGTAGAGTGGTCAAAATCACTTTCATCTTTTATGTATCCGGGATTTAATGTCCTTACACTATTTTTTTTCATATGTGCACTTATAATACTTGTTGCAGAATGTATCAGACATTTTGAAAATAGCAGAACAATTTTTAATCTGCTTATGATATTCAATATTTTGGGATATCCCTTAATACTTATTATTCAGGCAAAATTGCCGTATTACAGAGTTTTTTCATACGTCGGAGTATTGGCGGCAATAGCATTTGCTTATGTTCTTGAACATTTGAGCAGGATGCTGCGGAGAATTATAAAAAATAGAGATAGATTACCTGTATTGTGGAATATATTTGCAGCTGTTCCGGTTATAATGATATGTGCATTTGTGTTATTTATGATGACCAAACCTGAGTATAATGCTCAATATGGTGAGCGTGAGACTAATTGTTATAATGCTCTTTATATAGCACATCCATCCGTGAATAAAAACATTTGTGTACTCGACTGTGATCAGCAATATCTGCTGAAATTCGGTTGGGATATTGAATGTGAGAATAAAGATGTTACGAATTGCGATTATATCCTTATAGACAGAAATATGATGACCGAAGGCTACAATGGTTCTGACTTTTGGAAGTTTTATCTGACCTATGAGACTATACCATGGGATTATGTTAACTCACATTATTTTATATTTTATGAAAATGAAGACTTTGTTCTTTACAAAAGATAATCAAGGAGGTTTTTTATGAACAGTGATCGTGTAATGGAAGGATTGCAGCAGGCTCCTCACAGAAGTTTGTTTAATGCACTTGGTTTTACTGCAGAAGAGAGGAAAAAGCCTCTTATTGGTATTGTAAGCTCTCAGAGTGATATTATACCCGGACATATGGAGCTGGATCGAATAGCACAGGCTGTTAAGCTCGGCGTAGCTGAGGCGGGTGGAATGCCTGTGATAGTTCCTGCAATAGCAGTTTGTGATGGTATTGCAATGGGACATATCGGTATGAAGTATTCACTTGTTACAAGAGATCTTGTAGCGGATAGTACTGAGTGTCTGGCAATGGCTCATGCTTTTGACGGAATGGTCATGATTCCCAATTGTGATAAGAATGTTCCCGGACTACTCATGGCTGCAGCAAGAGTTAATATTCCTACAATTTTCTGTTCAGGCGGTCCTATGATGGCAGGAAGGGTTAACGGAAAGAAGAGATCCCTTAGCTCAATGTTTGAGGCTGTCGGAACCTATTCTGCAGGTAATATGACAGAAGATGAACTCAGTGAATTTGAGGAGAAGGTTTGCCCTACATGCGGTTCATGCTCAGGCATGTATACAGCCAACTCAATGAACTGTCTGACAGAAGCAATCGGAATGGGACTTCGCGGAAACGGAACAATTCCGGCTGTTTATTCAGCACGTATTAGGCTTGCCAAGAAGGCAGGTTATCAGATCATGGAGCTTGTTAAGAACAATATTCGTCCAAGGGATATAATGACAAAGGAAGCATTTGAAAATGCTCTTGCCATGGATATGGCTCTTGGCTGTTCCACAAACACTATGCTTCATATTCCTGCAATTGCTCATGAGGCAGGAATCGAGATTGACATGGAGATGGCTAACGAGATATCAGATCGTACGCCGAATCTTTGCCATCTTGCACCTGCAGGTCCTACATATATGGAGGATTTAAATGAAGCCGGTGGTATTTATGCAGTTATGGCAGAGCTGAATAAAAAGAATCTTCTTCACACAGATCTCATTACCTGTACAGGTAAGACTGTAGGAGAAAATATTGCCAATGTAAGAAATCTTGATCCCGAGGTTATAAGACCTATAGAGAATCCTTACATGCCTAACGGAGGAATAGCTGTTCTCAAGGGCAATCTCGCTCCTGATACAGGAATAGTAAAGAGATCTGCTGTTGTTCCGGAAATGATGGTACATGAAGGCCCGGCAAGAGTATTTGACTGTGAGGAAGATGCAATCGCTGCTATTCTGGGCGGAAAAATAGTTGCAGGCGATGTTGTTGTTATCAGATATGAAGGACCTAAAGGCGGCCCCGGTATGAGAGAAATGCTTAATCCTACTTCTGCAATTGCAGGAATGGGACTTGGTGCTTCAGTTGCGCTAATAACAGATGGCCGTTTCTCAGGTGCCAGCAGAGGTGCTTCTATAGGCCATGTATCACCTGAAGCTGCTGTAGGCGGTCCTATAGCTCTTGTTAAGGAAGGGGATATAATCTCTATAGATATCAATAATAATAAGCTTGATATGAAGGTTTCTGATGAAGAACTTGCCAGAAGAAAAGCCGAATGGCAGCCCAGAGAGCCTAAGGTAACCACTGGATATCTTTCAAGATATGCAAAGATGGTTACAAGTGGTAACAGAGGCGCAATTCTTGAAGTGAAGTAAAGGCTATTAAATAAAAGGAGTATATGAAAAATGCAGCTAACAGGAGCACAAATTGTCCTGGAATGCCTTAAGGAACAGGGAGTTGATACTGTTTTCGGTTATCCGGGTGGAACTATACTTAATGTCTATGATGAACTTTATAAACAGCAGGATAAGATAAAACATATTCTTACTTCACACGAACAGGGTGCTTCTCATGCTGCTGACGGATATGCCAGAGCAACAGGAAAAGTAGGTGTATGTCTTGCAACAAGCGGCCCCGGTTCAACAAATCTTGTAACAGGTATTGCAACAGCATATATGGATTCCGTTCCAATGGTGGCAATCACATGTAATGTAAATCTGCCTCTTCTTGGAAAGGATACCTTTCAGGAGGTCGATATAGCAGGTATAACCATGCCTATTACAAAGCATGGCTATATTGTTAAAGATGTAAAGCAGCTTGCTGATACCATAAGAAAAGCTTTTGATATAGCAAGAAGTGGCAGACCCGGTCCTGTTATTGTTGATATAACTAAAGATGTTACCGCTAATAAATGCGATTATAAGCCGGCAAAGCCTGTCCACAGGGAAATGCCTCTAAAATATACAGAGGACGATATTAAAACTGCTGTAAAGATGATTGAGCATGCAAAGAGACCGTTTTTGTATGTTGGCGGCGGTGCGGTTATATCCGGTGCTAATGAAGAGTTATTAACACTTGCAGAGAGAATTCAGGCTCCTGTATGTGATACTCTTATGGGAAAAGGCGCTTTTAACGGACATCATAGCCTTTATACGGGTATGATTGGTATGCATGGTACGAAGACCTCTAATTTCGGGGTTAGCGAATGCGATCTTCTCATAACACTTGGCGCCAGATTTTCTGATCGTGTTATCGGTAATGCAAAGACTTTTGCGAAAAAGGCCAGGATATTACAGATAGATATTGACGCTGCTGAGATCAATAAAAATATTCATGCTGATTATTATATCGTTGGTGACCTTAAGGATGTTTTATCAAAAATAAATGACAGGTTAAGTCAGCAGAATCATGCGGAGTGGATATCACATATTAAGGAATATGAGAAAAAATTCCCACTTGATTATGACAGAAATGCACTTACATGTCCTTATGTAATTGAGACTCTTGATAAATTGACAGATGGTGAGGCGGTTATATCTACTGATGTAGGACAGCATCAGATGTGGACAGCTCAGTTTTATAAATTCAAACATCCGAGAATGCTGCTTACATCAGGCGGACTCGGAACAATGGGCTACGGTCTCGGCGCTGCTATTGGAGCGAAAGTTGGTGTACCTGAAAAGACCGTTGTTAATATAGCAGGCGACGGATGCTTCAGAATGAATATGAATGAACTTGCTACTGCAAGCAGATATAACATTCATGTTATTGAGATTGTCATAAATAATCAGGTTCTTGGAATGGTAAGACAATGGCAGAATCTGTACTATAACCAGCATTATTCCAATACAGTTCTTACTGATAAGGTTGATTACTGTAAGGTTGCGGAAGGACTTGGTTGTATGGCTATAAGAGTCAAAAAGAAGGACGAAGTAGAGCCTGCGCTTAAAAAGGCACTTGCGGCTGAGGGACCAGTACTTATTGATATTGCAGTTGATCCTGACGAGAAAGTATTTCCGATGGTATCACCCGGTGGATCAATAAGTGAAGCCTTTGACGAAAAAGATTTAGAGGGAAAGGACAGGGCATAACACTGTTCAAAAGGAAGGTATGAAAAAGAGGGGATTATTATTATTTATATTAGCATTTTCTGTAGTAGCGCTTTTGTCGGTATATCTGCTTTTAGGCTTTTATTATACTGACAGCTTTTCCTACGGAACCTGGATTAATCAGGTTTACTGCACAGGTAAAACAGCATCTGAAGCGAATGAAGAGCTCAAAAGCCATGCTTTTTTCAATGGTATGGTAATTAAGGGCGCTGAAGGCCAGAGCTTATTTATTGATTCAAGCACTATTGATTATAGTGTTGATTATCAGGATGAACTTCAGAAGATGATTGATAATCAGAATCCGATAGCCTGGGGGGCCAATCTTTTTAAATCCAGAGATAGAGAAATTGTTGGGCGTACTTCATTTGATGAAGAAAAACTGAGTGACATTCTTAAGTCATGGAGTATTTTTGATACAGAAGCTAAGGACTTATATGAGTTAAAAAAGAATGACGAGGGTTATTATCTTGTAGAAAACGTAGAGAAGACCGCAAACTTTGACAAGTTTTATGAAAATGTCAAAGAAGCATTGTATAACAAACAGTATTCTCTTGATCTAAGTGCTGAGGAATTCTATGATTCTGCCACAGCTACAGAAAAAGATAAAAAGCTCAAGTCACTATTTGATAAAATTGAGAAAACTCAAAATATTAAAGCTTCCGTAAAAATCGGTGAATCGGAATTTTCAGCTGAACCTTCCTCTGTCTCTGACTGGATGGTTACTCTTGATGATCTTAATAAAGCTCAGGATGAAGAGAAAACTGAAGACAATCCTGGAAAAGGTTTGTTTTTGGCAGGAAACAAAATCATAGAATTTCCTGAAAAATATAAGGTAGAAGAAAACTTTATTACTGATGAATCAGGAAATATACTGCTTAGCTGTTCAAAAATATATAGTTTTATAGAGAAAAATTTAAAATACCTTGATACAAATAATTGCATAAACAGATTCCAAAAGGATGGCAAGGGACTGATTTATGTCAGCGGTAATAAAAACGGTAAGCTATATGATGTTGACAGGGAATTTGAAAGCTTTGTCGAATCTGTGATCGGAGAAGGACCTGAGACGACAGAAGTATCACTTCCGGGCAAGTCATTCGTTATTGAAGGAACAGAACTTGGCAAGGAATATATACTTGTTGATATGGGAAATCAGCATCTTCGATATTACAAGAATGGTAAAGTAAATATTGAATATGACATAGTTACAGGTAATGTCGGTCTTGGAAGAGGCACTCCAGTGGGACTGTTTCATATTTACAATAAGCGATATCATACAATTCTGAGAGGCGCGGATTATGCTTCGTATGTTAACTATTGGCTAGGTGTAAATAAAGGGATTGGCATACATGATGCCACATGGAGAAGCCAGTTTGGTGGTGAAATTTATAAACATTCAGGTTCACATGGATGTATAAATTCTCCATTAGAATTAATGGCAAAACTGTATGAAACAGTAGAAGTTGGTGTTCCTGTATTGTTATATTATTGATAAAATATTAATAATTGCAAAGCTGTTTTAAGAAGATTATAAAATCATATTTTATATTTGATTTAATTAAAACCTAGAAAAAGTGGTGCTTTTCACCACTTTTTTTATTTACTCAAATTGGTTAAAATATTAAAATAACATTAATTATGGAATATACAGTTGACAAAAAATATTTTGTGGTTAGAATAAAAATAAATTTAGAGAAATCATAAAATAAAAAAACAAAAAATAGAAATGGTGTACAGGAGGAAAAAGAGGTGTCAAGAGTTTATAATTTTAGTGCTGGTCCGGCAGTACTTCCGGAAGAGGTTTTGAAGCAGGCTGCGGCAGAAATGCTTGATTACAATGGATGTGGTATGTCTATAAATGAGATGAGCCACAGATCCAAGACTTTTGATCAGGTTATTCAGACAGCTGAACAGGATATCAGGGATCTTATGAATATTCCCGATAATTACAAGGTATTGTTCCTTCAGGGTGGTGCCAGCCAGCAGTTTGCAGCTGTTCCTATGAACCTTATGCAAAATAAGAAGGCTGCATATATTGTTACAGGTCAGTGGGCTAAAAAAGCTATGGCTGAAGCTAAGAAATATGGCGAGGCTATTGAAGTGGCATCCAGTGCCGACAAGACATTTTCATATATTCCGGATTGCTCCGACCTGGCTATTCCTGAAGATGCCGATTATGTATACATCTGCGAGAATAATACAATTTATGGTACTAAGTTCAAAAAGCTTCCTAACACAAAAGGACATATTCTTGTTTCTGATGTTTCATCATGCTTCCTGTCTGAACCTGTAAACGTAAATGATTACGGCGTAATCTACGGCGGAGTTCAGAAGAATGTAGGACCTGCAGGTCTTGTTATCAGCATAATCAGAGAGGATCTTATCAGAGATGATGTTCCTGATTTTGTTCCTACAATGCTTAAGTGGAAGACTCAGGCTGACAATGGTTCTCTTTACAACACACCTAACTGCTGGGCTATTTATATGTGCGGTCTTGTATTCAAATGGCTGAAGGCTCAGGGGGGACTTGAGGAAATGAAAAAGAGAAACGAGGAAAAGGCAGCAATCCTTTATGATTTCCTTGATAACAGCAAGATGTTTAAGGGAACAGTAAGACCTGAGGACAGATCACTTATGAATGTACCTTTTATCACAGACAGCGAAGATCTCAATGCCAAGTTTATCTCAGAAGCAACAGCAAATGGTCTTGTAAGCCTTAAGGGTCACAGAACTGTTGGCGGTATGCGCGCAAGTATCTACAATGCCATGCCTAAGGAAGGTGTACAGAAGCTTGTAGACTTCATGGAAACATTTGAAAAAGCAAATGCATAAGAAAAGGAGCAGATAAATGTTTAAATATAAATGTTTAAACCCCATAGCAAAGGTTGGTCTTAACAATTTTACAGATCAGTACGAAGCAGTTGATAATATTGATGATGCAGATGGCGTTCTTGTCAGAAGTGCAAACATGAATGAGATGGAATTTTCAGATAATCTCGTTGCTATTGCAAGAGCCGGTGCAGGTGTAAACAATATTCCCATCGACAGATGTGCTGAGGAAGGTATCGTAGTTTTCAATACACCCGGAGCAAATGCCAATGGTGTTAAGGAGATGGTTATTGCAGCTATGCTTATCGCTTCCCGTGACATTATCGGTGGCGTTCAGTGGGTTAGTGCCAATGCCGGAGATCCTGAGATTGCAAAGCTCACTGAGAAGACAAAGAAGAAGTTTGCAGGAACAGAAATTGCAGGTAAAAAGCTTGGAATTATTGGCCTTGGCGCAATCGGTGTTAGAGTTGCAAATGCAGCAAGAAATCTTGGTATGGAAGTTTTCGGATATGATCCTTATCTTTCTGTGGATGCTGCATGGAGTCTTTCATCTGATGTTAAACACGTTACCAATGTAGATGATATTTATTCAAAGTGTGATATTATCACAATTCATGTACCTGCACTTGATAACACAAAGGGAATGGTTAATGCAGAAGCTATTGCAAAAATGAAGAAGGGCGTAATTCTTATCAACCTTGCAAGAGATATTCTTTGCAATGAAGCAGATGTACTTTCAGGTATCAACTCAGGTAAAATCAGAAAATATGTAACTGATTTCCCGAATACAGTTACTGCCGGTCATGACGGATGTATCGTAATCCCTCACCTTGGAGCTTCTACTGAGGAGTCAGAAGATAACTGTGCAGTTAAAGCAGTTCTTCAGATGAAGGATTATCTTGAAAACGGTAATATTGTCAACTCAGTAAATATGCCCCGTTGCGAACAGGGTATTTGCACAGGTCCCCGTTTTGCTATTATCCATAAGAACGTAGCGGGTATGATAGGTCAGTTTTCACAGCTTCTTGGTAATGAGGGCTACAACATTTCCAACATGACAAATAAGTCAAGAGGAGATTTTGCTTACACTATCATTGACGTTGAAAGCGCTATAACAGATGACATTACAGAAAAGCTTAACAAAATCGATAATGTTATCAGAGTGCGTGTTGTAAGAAAAGACGTATAATAACTTAAATCACTTGAAAGGAAAGACATAAAAAATGGCAGATATAAGAGCTTTTGCAGCATACAGACCAAGAGAGGACATTGTAGATAAAGTTGCAGCACTTCCTTATGATGTATATAACCGTGAGGAAGCCAGAGCAGAAGTATCCCGTGAACCTTTGTCTTTCCTTGCAATTGACAGACCGGAGACTCAGTTTCCCGAAGATTATGATATGTATGCCGAAGAAGTATATCAAAAAGCTCATGATATGCTTTGGGATAAGATAAAAAATGGTGTATTTGTTCATGAGGATAAGCCTTGCTATTACCTTTATGAGCAGACTATGAACGGAAGAGTACAGACAGGAATTGTGGCATGTAGTTCAGTTGATGACTATGATAATAACATCATCAAGAAACACGAAAATACACTTGCTAAAAAAGAAGCTGATCGAATTCATCATGTCGATTCCTGTGATGCTCAGACCGGTCCGATTTTCCTATGTTACAGGGAAAACGAGTCCATAAGGAAGGTCATGAACAGAGTTAAGGCAGAGGATAAGCCTGTTTATGATTTTGTGACTAAGGAAGGCATAAAGAGCAGGATTTTTATAATAGATAATGATGATGAAATTGAAATAATATCAGAAGCTTTTAAGAAAATGGATGCTATATATATTGCTGATGGACATCACAGATGTGCTTCCGCAGTTAAGGTTGCAAAAAAGAGAAGAGAGGCTGATCCTGATGCGAATGGAAATAAGGATTATGATTTCTTCTTATCTGTTTTATTTCCTGACAGTGAACTCATGATCATGGACTATAACCGCGTAATCAAGGATTTGAACGGAATGAGTGCTGAGGAGTTTAAAAATAAGCTCGCCGATATCTTTGATATAAAGGAAGAAAGTTCAGCTGTAAAGCCTTCAATGAAATATGAAATCGGAATGCTGCTTGAAGGTAAATGGTACAGAATGAATGCACATGATAATATCAAAAGTTCTGATTCAGTAGACGGACTTGATGTTAGCATACTTCAGAATAATGTACTTACACCTCTTCTTAATATAAGCGATCCGAAAAATGATCCGAGAATTGATTTTGTCGGAGGAATACGTGGATTGGAAGAGCTTGAAAAAAGATGCAGCACAGACTGTGTTTTAGCCTTTGCCATGTATCCTACAGATATACATGAATTGTTTGCGGTTGCGGATGCCGGAAGACTTATGCCTCCCAAGTCAACATGGTTTGAGCCTAAGCTACTTAGTGGATTATTTATCCATACAATTTAGAGTATATTTTCCATACTTAAATTAATTCTTAAAAAACTTTATAACGCAGATAATACCTTGACTTTATACTTATTAATGTTAAGATTATTTTGCCTATTGAAAAAGATTATTAAGGGCAGTATGCCAATTGGCATATTGCCCTTTTCATTGCAGCTATATTTTTATAAAATTATAGTATATATAGTTTTGGGAGGATAAGTAATTGAATCTGGATCGTCAGAGAAAAGCGCCTGTTTATGAAGCGCTTGAAAGATTTAGAAAACAGAGAGTGGTGCCCTTTGACGTGCCCGGACATAAGAGAGGCCGTGGTAATGCCGAGTTAGTTCGATTTCTTGGTGAGCAATGTGTCGGCATAGATGTGAATTCCATGAAGCCTCTGGATAATTTATGTCACCCTGTTTCTGTTATTAAGGATGCAGAGGAACTTACTGCCGAAGCATTTGGTGCTGAGCATGCATTTTTAATGGTAAATGGAACAACCAGTGCTGTTCAGGCTATGGTTTTGTCTTCAGTCAAACACGGCGAGAAGATAATTATGCCCAGGAATGTACATAAAAGTGCAATTAATGCTCTTATTTTATGTGGCGCTGTTCCCGTATACATTGATCCCAAGGTTGATACCAAGCTTGGAATACCGCTTGGAATGGAAATTTCGGATGTTGAAAAAGCGGTAAAAGAGAATCCTGATGCAAAGGCTATTTTAATTAATAATCCTTCTTATTATGGTATTTGTTCCAATCTTCAGGCAATTGTTGATCTTGCCCATGCAAATGGAATGAAAGCTCTTGTAGACGAAGCTCATGGTACTCACTTGTACTTTGGTCCCAATCTTCCTCTTTGCGGAATGAAGGCAGGGGCTGATATGGCCGCTATAAGTATGCATAAATCCGGAGGAAGTCTGACACAGAGTTCAATCCTTCTTTGCGGAAAAAATGCTAATATAGGATATATAAGCAGAATAGTTAATCTGACCCAGACTACCAGCGCAAGCTATCTTTTGATAGCAAGCCTTGATATTTCGAGAAGAAACCTTGCACTTCATGGTCATGACAGCTTTGAAAAGGTTACAGGAATGGCTAAATATGCAAGAGAAGAAATAAATGAAATACCCGGATATTATGCCTACGGACACGAACTCATCAATGGCGGAAGTATCTATGATTTCGATGAGACAAAGCTTGTTGTAAATACAAGAGGTGTTGGTCTTACAGGAATTGAAGTGTATGATCTTCTTCGCGATGAATATGATATTCAGATGGAATTTGGTGATTTATCTAACGTAATGGCGTATATTTCTATCGGCGACAGACTGCAGGATATCGAGCGACTGGCAGGAGCTCTTGCTGATATCAGAAGACTCTACTCAAAACCTGAGCAGAGCTTTTTCTCTGCTGAATATGTGACGCCTATCGTTAAGGCTACTCCTCAGGAAGCTTTTTATGCTGAGAAGGAGTCACTTCCCATAAGACAGACTATAGGAAGAATAAGTGCTGAATCTGTTATGTGTTATCCGCCGGGAATACCGATTATTTCTCCCGGTGAGGTGGTGACAGAGGAGATACTTGATTATATACTCACCGCTATGGAAAAGGGCTGCTCTATGCAGGGGCCCGAGAGTGAGGATATATCTGAGCTTCAGGTATTAAAATAGTAATCTCTCATAGAGGTTCTGTTTGGAATCCTAATATTACAGGAGGTTTTGTATGCCCCAGATGGACTATTGGTTTGGTGAAATGCACACCAATAATGTAAAAATTAACATAAGACTCAGCAAGCAGTTGTTCTCAGGATCAAGCGAATTTCAGAGAATAGACGTTTTTGATTCTCCTGAATTTGGAAAATTTCTTGCATCCGATGGTAATATTATTTTTTCTGAAAAAGACGAGTTTACTTACGATGAGATGATAGTTCATGTACCCATGGCTGTACATCCTAAGGTTCAGAGAGTTCTTGTTCTTGGTGGAGGTGATGGCGGTGTTGCCAGAGAGCTTAGCCACTATGATGAGATTAAAGTAATTGATGTAGTTGAGCCGGACAGCATGTTTGTGGAGGTATGCAAGCAGTACTTCCCTGATAACGCTTGCGGACTTGATGATGACAGAGTTCACATATATTACCAGGACGGTCTTAAATTTTTGAGAAAATGTGATGACATGTATGATTTGATCATCAATGATGTTACAGAACCTCTTGGTCATGAAGCAGGTTTGTTTACAAAGGAATTTTATGGAAGCTGCTATAAAGCACTTCATGATGACGGAATCATGGTTTATCAGCACGGAAGTCCTTTTTATGACGAGGACGAGGAAAGCTGCAGAGCCATGCATAGAAAAGCCTACAGAGTATTTCCCATAAACAGGGTTTATCAGGCACACATCCCTACATGTCCTGCAGGATACTGGTTATTTGGCTTTGCAAGTAAAAAATATCATCCCTTAAAGGATTTTAATCCCGACAGATGGGATGAGAGGAACATTAAGACCTGGTATTATACAACTCATCTTCATAAGGGAGCTTTCATGCTTCCCAAGTATGTTGAGGATTTGTTGCAGGAAGAAGAAGCGATGTCGAGATAATTAGGAGGATAAAAATGAGTAGATTACTAATAATAGGCTGCGGCGGCGTAGCCCAGGTAGCAATTCAAAAGTGCACACAGAACAGCAAGGTTTTTACAGAGATGTGTATTGCATCACGTACAGTTTCAAAGTGTGATGCACTTAAGGAAAAGCTTGAGAAAGCGGGAACACCTGTAAAAATCACTACTGATACAGTTAATGCTGATGATGTTGAGGATATCAAGAGAGTAATAAATAATTACAAACCCGATGCAGTTCTTAATGTTGCGCTTCCTTATCAGGATCTCACAATTATGGATGCATGTCTTGAGTGCAAGGTTGACTATATAGATACAGCGAACTACGAGCCTGAAGATACTGATAATCCGGAGTGGAGAAAGATTTACGAGAAACGCTGCAAGGAAAAGGGCTTCACAGCATATTTTGATTACAGCTGGCAGTGGGCTTATTTTGATAAATTCAAGGAAGCCGGACTTACAGCTCTTTTGGGAACCGGTTTTGACCCCGGAGTAACTTCAGTGTTTACTGCATACGCTAAGAAACATTATTTTGATGAGATACACTACATAGATATAATGGATTGCAATGGCGGCGACCATGGCTATGCATTTGCTACAAACTTCAATCCTGAGATTAACCTTCGTGAGGTTTCTGCTAACGGAAGCTATTGGGAAGATGGTCATTGGGTTGAAACAAAGCCTATGGAGATAAAGAGAGAATACGATTTTGCACAGGTTGGCAAGAAGGATATGTATCTTCTTCATCATGAGGAAATTGAAGCTCTTGGAAGAAACTTCCCCGAGGTTAAGAGAATTCGTTTCTTTATGACCTTTGGACAGAGCTATCTTGATCATATGAGATGCCTCGAGGATGTTGGTATGCTTTCAACAAGTCCTGTTATGTTTGAGGGACGTGAGATAGTTCCTATCCAGTTCCTGAAAGCACTGCTTCCTGACCCTGCAAGCCTTGGGCCCAGAACTGTCGGCAAGACTAATATAGGCTGTATTTTCCGCGGAATTAAGGACGGCAAGGAGAGAACAATTTATATCTATAATGTATGTGATCACCAGGAATGCTATAAAGAACTTGGAAGTCAGGCAATTAGCTATACAACAGGCGTGCCTGCAATGATCGGTACAGCTCTTGTTGTAACAGGTCAGTGGAAAAAGCCCGGTGTATTTACTACAGATGAGTTTGATCCCGATCCTTATATGGAAATGCTTAATGAGTATGGACTTCCCTGGGTGGTAGAGGAGAATCCTACACTTATTGATTAAAAAATGGAAATTGGATTGCAATGAAATATGTGAATGCTAAGTCATTAAAAAGAAAGTTTCCTTCGCTTCCAATACTTTTGATTTTTGTTACTTTTATACTTATAGCTTTTGGAAGTAGCATTTTAACTTCAGAAAAATCACCTGACTTTTGCCAGCTATCTTCAGGCTGGTCTGTTAATCGTGAGGGTAAGGTATCTGAAAACGTTACTCTTTCCGAGTATAGCCTTACCCACACGAAAAAAGGTGAAGTAATAAGTATCTCGCACACAATTCCCATAAGTAAAGAAATAAATTCTGCCGTTATGTTCAAAAGCAGTTTATCTGCAGTTGAAGTGTTTATTGACGGAGAACAGGTTTATTCATATGGCGTAGATTTGTTTAATAAAGGATTATTTATTCCAAAAAAATATAATTTTATATATATTAATGATCCATCTGTGACACATAATCTGAAGATTTCATATACTATTGCAAATAATAATATACATGGTTTATATCCGGTATATTACGGAGAAAAACATGAACTGGTAAGAAACTTTTTGGAATACCACAGATTGTCAATTTTTATTGGAGCTTTCTTTATTATTTATGCATGTATGCTTTTTTCATTAGGACTTTTTCTTTTTCTGTATAAAAGGGAAGGAATGTCATTGTTTTTTAATTCCGCGTTGTCACTGCTTCTCGGAATTTATACCTATGCCTACAACGATATTTTTTGTTTTGTAAGTGATAAGGATTATTTCTTCTCAATTATGGAATATGTTTCTTTATACTTAATACCTTTGTCTATAAGTATTTTGTTATTTACAACTCATCCAAATACTGCCAGGATACGACAGCTCATTATTTTGGTGACAAATATTATTCTGCCTGTTTCTTTCAGATTAATACATCTTTTTAAAGTTTCTCATATTGCGTCATTTGTAATTCCTATTCAACTTATTAGTATCATAGAAATTATTATTATATTGCCACCATTACTATCGGATTTGTATAAAAAGGATAAAGAAAGACGGCAATCGGATACCTATACCGGAATTAATTCTGATAAATACCTTCTTTTAGGATTTATTATTATGATTGCATTTGCTTTTGCAGAGATCATAAAGTTTAACTTTACACGATTTCATGAAAGCTATGAACGTGCAAATATGTTTATGAATATTAATTTTTTAACTTTCGGAATGCTGTATTTTATTATATGTCTTTTTATTTATTACTTTCTAAATGGAATAGAGCATATGAATGATAATAATCTAAAAAAGCATCTTGAGGGACTGGCATATACTGATGCACTGACAGGACTTATGAATAGGGCTAAAACCACGCAACACATGGTTTCTCTTGATGTGCCATATGCTTTGGTAAGCCTTGATCTGGACAGATTAAAATATGTAAATGACACCTACGGTCATATTGAGGGTGACAAAATGATAAAAGCCTTTGCTGATATTCTCAGAAAATCCTTCGAAGGAGCTTCTTTGATAGGCAGAATGGGCGGTGATGAGTTTCTCGTTGTCTATGAAAAACCTGATGCGTATGTATGTGATAAATCGATTCGAATGCTTAAAGAAAATATGAACGAATTTAATAAGGAAAATGATATTTTTACATTATCCGCATCAGCAGGATACGCTTACAGCTATGAAGTGGATGATGGAAATTTTGAATCGGTTTTTTATCTTGCAGATTCCCGAATGTATGAGATGAAGGAGAAACATCATGCGTAGAAGAATCCTTTTTCTTTCTGCTGCATTCATATCCTTTATTGTATTACTGATTATGATACATTTGGTTATAAAGCCCAAGGCTATCAGTAAAATAAATATATTAAACGAAGGATGGGATGTGCTGTATAACGAAACTGAATACAAAGATGTTAAGCTCTCTGCGTTGCGAGGGCTTATCGGCAATGGGACAAAAAAAGGAGACAGGATAATTCTGGTTCATAAGAATATAGAGCTATCAGATTACAGCAGCCCAATTATGATGTTTGAAACCAGATTCAGTGCATTTAAGGTTAGCTGTAACGATAAAATAATTGCTTCTAAGGATTTTGATACCTTTGAAAAAGGAAGGTTTATAGGCTGTGATAATCATTATATAAATCTCCCAAATGTTGAAGAAAATGCATTTGTTAAAATTGAAATACTGGTTTCTGAGGATGGTGCATATAGCTACTATGAACCTGTTGTAATAGGCGAATACACAGATGTTATATTATATCTTTCGTATAATGACTTTTATATTTTTATGATATCTGCATTTCTTATAATATTTGGAATTATGTTTTTGGCTATAGCTATCGGCTTTAGAAGCAGTATTTCAGAAATGAATATGCAAATGTACTCTGCAATTTTGTTTATCATGCTTGGAATATGGTTTCTATCGCAGTTTAAGCTTCTTGACCTGTTTGTTAATACATACGGCCACCAGACAGAAATAGAATACATTTCGTTATATTTGATCGTTCCTATAATGTATATGGTGATGGGGAGCATGCAGAATTATCTGAAAAATAAAGTCTTTCTGTGTTTTTCGATAACAGGTTCCATAATAGCTGTTTTGCCTATTGCAATTCATTACCTTGGCGGTATACATATGAATCAGATGCTCATGGTGTACCAGCTTGATGCTTTTATTCTGTTTCTTTTCATGGTCATAATGCTTGTTAAAGATTCGAAAAATAAACGTATATCTCCATCTGCAACCAATCAGCTTGTGGGACAGGCTGCAATTTCAGTTTCATTTATTTTTAATGTCATATTTTATTATTCTGAAGTGATGGGGATTTCAGAACAGATAATGCTTTCTAAGGTTGCTGTACCTATAGGTACCATGTGTATGGTATTTGCAACTCTTGTTAATTATCATATTTATATTTCTGAGTCTTACGCGAGAAAAAAAGAGAATGAATCCCTTGCTCATCTGGCTTATGCTGATGGATTGACAGGTATATCAAACAGATCAATGTATGAAAAATACTTAAAGGATATGACATTACAGGACAAGGATTATTGTATAATAAGTATCGATCTTAATGGACTAAAGACTATAAATGATGGACAGGGTCACCTGATGGGAGATAAGTACCTTGGCGAGTTCAGCAGTATATTGGATGAATGCTTTTCGGAAAAAGGATTCGTTGCAAGAATAGGCGGGGATGAATTTGTCGCTGTTCTTACAGATGAAAACATTACGCTTGCAGATGAAATTATAAGACGTATAAATTTTGAACTTGAAAAATTAAATCTTAAGGACCCCGTTTATGAAAGAAGTGCTGCATTCGGTTATGCCTTTAGACATGAAGCGGATGATACTGATTTTAATAACATATATCTGCTGGCTGATGAGAGAATGTATAAAAATAAAACAGATATGAAATCTAAAAGAGCATAATAAAATAAAAATCAGGGCAGGCTTCTGAACAGAAAGCTTGCTCTGATTTTTATTTTATATGCACAGATCCGTGCATGAAAGGCAAATTTACACAGCTTAATCTTCTTTGAAAATCTTGCTTAGTGCGCGTAGTACATCACTGGCCATAAAAGGTTTAACAACAAAATCCTTTGCACCTTTCTTTAGGGCGAGAACAATCATAGGCTCCTGTTTCTGATCTGAGCACATAATAACATTGGCATCGGGATCAAACTCCATAACCTGAGTAAGAGCATCAATACCATTCATTTCAGGCATATTAATATCCAAAATAAGAAGGTCCGGTTTTTTTGCCTTGTACTGTTCAACGGCCTCCTTACCAGTTTTGGCTTCACCTATGATTTCATATTTTTCCCTGTCCAGTGAGGATTTAAGCATTTCACGCATAAATGTTGTATCGTCTGCTATAAGAATTCGTTTGCGCATGGTAACTCCAATCTTTTATATAGACAAAAATATATGTTTTATGTAATATAAATCTCCTATAAAATATTATTACAACAAAATTACCTAATATCCAATAAAAAAGAGTTACAATTTCATTAAAGAAAAATAAATTTATTGCTAAAGGGAAAAATTATGAAAGAGATGTTTTCCAGAACAGAGTTATTACTTGGAACAGAAGCTGTGCAGAGGCTGAGTTGCTGTCATATAGCGGTTTTTGGCATAGGAGGCGTTGGAGGATATGTCTGTGAGGCACTTGTCAGAAGCGGTATTGGTGAATTTGACCTTATAGACAGCGACACTGTGGCAGAAAGTAATCTGAACAGACAGATTATTGCAACAAGATCAACAATTGGCAAATATAAAACTGAGGTTATGAAAGAGCGTATGCTTTCAATTAACCCCGATGTTAAAGTAAATATTCATAACTGCTTTTTCCTGCCTGAAAATGCTTCGGAGTTTGATTTTAATAAATATGATTATGTAGTTGACGCTGTGGATACTGTTACAGCAAAGCTTGAAATAATAATGCAGGCGAAAGAAACGGATACACCGGTTATTAGTGCCATGGGAGCAGGCAATAAGCTTGATCCTTCAAGATTTAAGGTCACGGATATCTATAAAACGAGTGTTGATCCTCTCTGCAGAGTCATGAGGCGCGAACTGAAAAAGAGAGATATAAAACATTTGAAGGTTGTGTATTCTGATGAAGAACCTATTAAGGTAGAAATGCGGCAAAAGGATGCAGAAGAACTTAAAGCATCAGGTTCTTCAAGAAGAAGCACCCCCGGCAGCACAGCTTTTACACCTGCTGCCTGCGGACTTGTCATTGCAAGCGAAGTAGTTAAGGATTTAATAAGACTATGATGAGGGTTTTAAATGAAAATAGATGAATTAAAGACACCAGTATACGTTATAGACGAGGTGATACTTCGTGAAAACTGCAAAATATTAAAAGAAGTTCAGGATAAATCCGGGGCAAAAATACTTCTTGCTCAAAAGGCATTTTCAGCATACAGCACATATACTTTAATTGCTGAATATCTTTCAGGAACGACATCCTCCGGTCTTTTTGAAGCAAAGCTTGCATTTGAAGAATTTTATCCTGATGGGCCAAGGAATATGTTCCCTGAGATTCATGTGTTTGAGCCTGCCTTTGGCGCAGAGGAGATGAAGGAAATATGTGACATTGCTGATCATCTGGTTTTCAATTCGCTAAACCAGCTTGAATTTCATCGCAGTGTATGGGAAAAAGCAATCTCTGAAAAGGGCACAAATAACAATCCTGAAATCAGAAACGGATTATCGGTTGGACTTCGCATAAATCCGGAGTTCTCGACTCAGGATGGACATGAAATATATGATCCGTGTGCTCCGGGATCAAGACTTGGCATAAGAAAATGTGACCTTCCGGAAGAACTCCCCAAAGGTGTTGAAGGTCTTCATTTTCACACTCTTTGCGAACAGGGATTTGAACCTTTGAAAAATACATTTACAGCTTTCGAAAAGAGTTTTGGTAAATATTTATCAGAAATAAAATGGCTTAATCTTGGTGGAGGACACCATATCACAAAACCTGATTATAACAGAGACGGTCTTATTGATCTGATTAAGTATATAAAGGAGAAATATTGTATTGAAGTATATCTGGAACCGGGTGAAGCCATTGCCCTTGATGCCGGTTATCTTGTTACTACAGTGATGGATATAGTAAAAACCGATAAATATCCGGTGCTTATTCTTGATACATCTGCTGCCTGCCACATGCCCGACGTTCTTGAAATGCCATACAGACCACCGCTCAAAGACAGCGGCGAAGCTGAGGAAATGCAATATACTTACAGACTGTCTTCACGTACATGCCTTGCAGGCGATGTAATAGGCGACTACAGCTTTGACCACGAAATAAAAATTGGGGAACGACTTACATTTCAGGATATGGCAATTTACAGTATGGTCAAGAACAATACTTTCAACGGTATGCCCTTACCTGATATTGCCATTCTCCACGAAGATGAAAATGCGGACGTTCTAAAACAATTTGGATATGAAGACTTCAAAATGCGACTGTAAAATGATTTTTTAACTATAGTAGCGTCCTTTATCAATATATGATATTATTTTCACAGTAAATTCGGAGGTAGAAGAATATGAAAAATGTTACTGCTATAGATCATCCGCTTATTGAACATAAGCTTTCCATCTTAAGAGACAAGCATACAGGTACAAAGCTTTTCAGAGAGCTTGTAAGCGAGATCGGCGCATATCTTATCTATGAGGCTATGCGTGATGTAGAGCTCGAGGAGACTACAGTTGAGACACCTATTAAGACAATAAAAATGGGCAGACTTAACGAGGATAATTATGCGTTTGCTCCTATTATGAGAGCAGGTATGGGTATGCTTGACGGTGTGCTTAATGTTATTCCCAATGCAAAGATTGCACATGTTGGAATGTATAGAGATAAGCATACATACGAGCCCGTAAATTATTTTTTCAAGGCTCCTGAGGATATCGGAGACAGAGAAGTTATTATTCTGGATCCAATGCTTGCAACCGGTGGCTCTGCATGCGACGCTATTGAGCTTTTCAAAAACAAGGGAGTTAAGAAGATAAGATTTATTTGTCTTATAGCTGCCCCTGAGGGACTTGAGAAAGTTACAACAGAGCATCCCGATGTTCCGATTATATGTGCGCATATAGATGATCAGCTAAATGATCATAAGTACATTGTCCCCGGACTTGGAGATGCCGGAGACCGTATTTTCGGTACAAAATAATTTTAAATAGAAATAGGACAACCGGGCGCAAAGTGTATTGTTCCAAAACCTCGCCAGCAAGGGCATAATCGGTTTTGTTCCAAAGCACTTTGCGCTTTTTATATATGGAGAAATGCAAGTATGAACGGATACTTAAGTGGTAATCCTAAAATTGATGGCTATAGCATGCCTGCTGAATATGATTTACATGACGGTACTCTTATGATCTGGCCCACAAGACCTGGAAGCTGGGGCAAGAATCCGACAGAAGCCCAGAAAGCCTTTTGCAGTATTTTTAAAGAGATAATAAAAAGTGAAAAGCTGTATATTCTGGTAGCTCAAAAGGATATGGAGAATGCCAGGGCTTTCATCAAGGAAAATGTTCCGGAATTTGAAAAAATAAATATTATTGAAATGGATTCCGACGATTCCTGGGCAAGAGATGTAGGTCCGACCTTTGTAAGAAATGAAAATGGAGATATTCGCGGTATAGACTGGGAGTTTAATGCCTGGGGCGGAGAATATGACGGATTATACAGCAGCTGGGATAAGGATGATAAAATTGCCTCTGAATTCTGCAGTGTTCTTAATGTAAATAAATATGATGCGCATCCTTTTGTTTTAGAGGGAGGATCAATTCACTCCGATGGTGAAGGCACAATAATGGTTACCGAGAGCTGTCTTTTAAGCAAAGGACGCAATCCGGGGCTTTCAAAATCTGAAATTGAAGAAAAACTTAAAGAATATCTTGGAGCAGAAAAAGTTCTATGGCTACCTTGCGGAATCTATAATGATGAAACCAATGAGCATGTTGATAATGTATGTGCTTTTATTGCTCCCGGAGAAGTGGTTCTGGCATGGACTGACAACAAAGATGACCCTCAATATGAAATGTCGTTAAGAGATTATGAATATCTTGAAACGGTAACTGATGCACGGAACAGAAGGCTTAAAATTCATAAGCTTCCGATACCTGATAATCCTGTTTGCTGCAATAAAGAGGATATAGATAATTATATCTTTGAAGAGGGCGAAGATGAGCGCGAAGTAGGTGAAAGACTGGCCGCAAGCTATGTAAACTTTTATTTTACCAATACAGAAGTGCTTTTTCCTGCCTTTGGGGGTGATAATAAGGAAAGTGATGAGCGTGCCGTAAATATACTTTCCGGGATATGTAAAAACCGTACAGTTATTCCTATTGATGCGAGAGCGATACTTTTAGGCGGTGGAAATATACATTGTATAACCCAGCAGATACCTGCTGATATCAGTAATATGAGGCGCAAGGTTATTTGTTTTGAATAATTTAAAACAAATATATTAAGTGAGATATATTAAGTGAGGCAAAAAAATGTATAAGGACAATACATCAACAACAGTTGCAGCAATACAGTTTGCATGTGGTAAGGAAGCTTATAAAAATCCCGAAATGTCGGATTACGAACTTGTGAGGGCGAATATAAAGAAAGCTGATAAGCTTGTAAGAAAGGCAGCTTCTCAGGGAGCGCAGATTATTCTTCTTTCAGAGCTGTTTGAAAGACAGTATTTTTGCCAGGAAAGAAGATATGATTACTATGATTATGCTACGCCTGCTTCTAAAAATATGGCAGTTCAGCATTTTAGGGATGTTTGCAGAGAGCTTTCTGTAGTGATGCCTATCAGTTTTTATGAGAGAGAAGGCAATGTATTATACAATTCCGTAGCCATGATAGATGCTGATGGCGATATACTTGGAGTATACAGAAAAACTCATATTCCGGATGATCATTACTATCAGGAAAAATTCTATTTTACACCTGGAGATTCCGGATTCCGCGTTTTTGAGACTGCTTATGGCCGGGTTGGCGTCGGCATATGCTGGGATCAGTGGTTCCCTGAGACAGCAAGATGCCTTGCACTTCAGGGGGCAGATATTATTCTATATCCTACAGCCATCGGTTCTGAACCCATTCTTAACGTAGACAGCTCAGGTCATTGGCAGAGAACTATGCAGGGACATTCTGCCGCTAATATAATTCCTGTGGTTGCAGCTAATCGTATCGGAACTGAGAATGTTGTTCCTGCAGAAGAAAACGGTGGTCAGCTTTCATCACTAAAATTTTACGGTCATAGCTTCATGACAGACGAAACCGGTGATATCCTTAGGCAGGCAGGAGATAATTCGGAAGAAATCATAATGGCTGTTTATGATTTTCATGAAATAAGACAAAACAGACTTTCCTGGGGGCTTTTCAGAGACAGACGCCCGGAATGTTATAAAGAAATCGTTGAATAATTCAAATTAAAGAGCTAATATATTTAATTGGCTTTAGCGAATTAAAGCGGTGCTCTTTTCATTTGGTATAAGGTGTTATATAATTTCAAAGCATGCGCAGATTTTTAGAATGTCACGAATACAATTTGATATATGATTGTATTGCAATCTGCCATATGTAGTATATATTTTTATGAGGTAGTTGTATGACACTTACAGATGGGGAGAAGAACGGCGTTTATCTCGTTAAGGAGCTGAATGTCGAACAGCAGGTCTATTCTAAAAGACTAAAATCCATAGGTATCAGATATGGATCTCATGTAAAGGTTATCAATAAAAAAGAACGCGGCGGTCTCATTATACAGGTTGAGAAAAAACAAATTGCATTATGCCGCAACGTAGCTTCGGGAATAATCGTTGAATTTGAGAAAAAAGAATATCCGGAGGTTATGTAAAAGGAGAGATATGACACAGAAAATCAGAACCCGTTATGCACCAAGTCCGACAGGAAGAATGCATGTAGGAAACTTAAGAACCGCACTTTATGCTTATCTTATTTCCAAGCACGAGGGCGGTGATTTTATCCTCAGAATTGAGGATACTGATCAGGAGCGCTATGTTGAGGGTGCGACTGAAATCATTTACAGAACGCTTGAAAAGACAGGACTTATACATGATGAAGGCCCCGATAAGGATGGTGGAGTAGGTCCCTACGTTCAGAGTGAAAGACAGAAATCCGGTATATATATGGAGTATGCCAAGAAGCTCATTGATAAAGGAGAAGCATATTACTGCTTCTGTGACGAGCAAAGACTTGCTACTCTTGTTCAGGAAATTGATGATGGAAACGGCGGTAAAAAAGAGATAAGCGTTTATGATAAGCATTGTCTCCACCTTTCGAAGGAAGAGGTAGAAAAGAATCTTGCTGAGGGTAAGCCTTTTGTCATCAGACAAAATAATCCCACAGAAGGAACAACTACTTTCCACGATGAGCTTTACGGTGATGTTACTGTTGAGAATAAAGAGCTTGATGACATGGTACTTATTAAGTCAGACGGCTATCCGACCTACAACTTTGCTAATGTAGTGGATGACCATCTTATGGGAATCACACATGTTGTAAGAGGAAACGAGTATATTTCATCATCTCCGAAATATAACAGACTTTACGATGCTTTCGGATGGGAAGTTCCGAAGTACATCCATTGTCCGCTTATAACTGATGAAGAGCATCACAAGTTAAGTAAGAGAAGCGGTCATTCATCTTTTGAGGATCTTGTTGAACAGGGATTTTTAGCTGAGACGGTTGTAAACTTTGTTGCACTTCTTGGCTGGTCACCGGATGACAACAGTGAGATCATGAGTCTTGAAGAGCTTGTTCAGAAATTTGACTACAGACGTATAAACAAATCACCTGCTGTATTTGATTATACAAAGCTTAAATGGATGAATGGTGAATATCTTAAGAAGATGGATGATGAAGAGTTCTACAAGCTTGCAGAACCTTACATGAAGGAGGTTATTAAGAAAGACCTCGATCTTCACAAGATTGCAGCAATGATAAAAACAAGAATCGAGATATGGCCCGATATTCCGGAAATGATTGATTTCTTTGAAGAAATGCCTGATTATGACATTTCAATTTACAAACATAAGAAGATGAAGACAGATGAAGCTTCGTCTCTTGCAGTTCTTAAGGAACTGCTTCCTATTCTTGAAGCCCAGGATGATTATAGCAATGATGCTTTATATGCAAGACTCCAGGAATATATCAAGGAAAAAGAGTATAAAAACGGATATGTTTTATGGCCTATTCGTATAGCTGTTTCAGGTAAAGCCATGACTCCCTGCGGTGCAACCGAAGCAATGGAAGTTATTGGAAAGGAAGAGACTCTTAAGAGATTAAAGGAGTCTATTTCAAAGCTTGAAGCCTGATTTGAGCTTAAAGTGTAATTCCGCTCAGAAATGTGCTATTGAGCACTTTGAAGGACCTGCTTGTGTTATAGCAGGTCCCGGAAGCGGAAAAACCTTTGTTATTATCCAAAGAATACTTAATCTGATCCGGAAGGGAGTTAGTCCGGGTTCAATTCTTACGATAACTTTTACAAAGGCAGCTGCGATAGAAATGCAGCAGAGATTTATAAAAGAAACTGATTCGTTGTATCCGGAGGTTCTCTTCGGAACATTCCATTCCATTTTTTATCATATTTTAGATAACAAAAACTGTACTATTTTAAAAGAAAAAGATAAGTACAAAATACTCAGTAATGTGTTGCAGGGCAAAGACTATGACAATGAATCCTTAAGGCTATTACTTTCTGAGATTTCAAGGCTTAAGAATACAGGTGAAAGTCCCGAAAACTGTGACAAGGGTGTTCCTTTTTATGAAATATTTCCTGATATCTACAATGAATATTGTCAGATTTTAAAGGAACAATCACTGATAGATTTTGATGATATGGTACTTCTGTGCAGAGATTATCTGGTTTCGAGACCTGATATAAGAAGAAAATGGCAGGAGAGACTGTCGTTTATTCAGATTGATGAATATCAGGATATAAACAGAATGCAATTTGAAGTTGTACGTCTTTTACTTAGTGATAAGAAAAATCTGTTTGTGGTTGGGGATGATGATCAGGCTATATATGGTTTTAGGGGCTCTGATCCAAAGCTTATGCTTTCCTTTACAGAACATTTTGATAATGCAAAACAAATATTACTGGATACTAATTACAGATGCGCACCTGATATTTTAAATGCTTCCAAACTGGTTATAGAAGAGAATAATATAAGATTTAAAAAAGATATAAGAGCAGGAAAATCAGGAAGCAAAGGTGTTTTGCAAGGTTCCTCCTATACTGACAGAACAGAGGAATATGCAGGTATAATAAAAAAGATAGGTGAGCTTAATAAAAGGATAAGCTTATCAGACATTGCTGTGATAGTAAGAACCAATACAGAGGCAACAGGTATTGCAAAGATTCTTACAGATGCAAATATTCCGTGCTTTTATAAAGAAAGGATAACTGCACTTCATGAAAAACCTGTGATAATGGATATTCTTGCATATATGTCCTTTGCAAAAAACGGGCAAAAGAGAAGTGATTTTATAAGAATAATGAACAAGCCTGTCAGATATATATGCAGAGAATGCTGTAAAAACGAGACAATCAGTGAGAAAGATATTGTCGGGTACTATCAGAGAAAGGGTAAGCTTTCAATGACAACTACAACCCAAAAGTTCTTTCGGGATTTGAAACTACTGGGGAAACTTAGTCCGAAAGGTGCAGTCCATTATATACGTGGCTATCTTGGATATGACAAATATTTAAAAGAAAAATATATCGGAAATGAAAAGACAAAAATAATCCATATGGAAGAGCTTGATGAATTTGAAAAGCTTTGTGCCACTTTCCGCGATTATGATGAATTATTGGAATATCTTGAAGATACATCAAAGACTCTTGAGAGTATGAGAAAAGAAAAATGTACAAATAAAAGAGGAGTACGCATTATGACAATGCATGCGTCCAAGGGACTTGAATTTAAAGCAGTTATATTACCGGATTTAAATGAGGGAATTGTGCCATCAAGAAAAAGTATTACAATCGAGGAGATTGAAGAAGAGCGAAGAATGCTTTATGTAGCAATGACCAGAGCTAAGGAGGAACTGTATCTGGGATTTGTTAGAGGAACACGTGAAAATCCCATGAGAATGTCAGGCTTTTTAAGACCTGTAGGATATCTTTTTGAGAATAAACAATAAGTTAAATACTATAAAACAATAGATTATTGTTCGTCATTTTGATAAAATAATAATGTATTTTTAATTTGAAAAGATACATGGAGGGTAATTATGAAAAGGAAATATTTAAAGGGATTAAAATTTCTTACCGGAGCGCTTCTATATGTTATGTTTGTTACCGGGTGCGGTGACGACTCTTATTCTGCATCAAAGGAATCTGCAACCGAAAGCTACGCTGCGGAAGAGGCGGCGTACGAAGATGGCGGAATTTATGAAGCAGATTACGAAGCTTATGAAGGAAGCTCTAATTCAAGCGGTACTCAGGCTGAAGAGGTGACTGAAGGACAATCAGCAGCCAAGCAAAAAAGAAAACTCATAACAAATATGAGTATGAGTACTGAAACTAAAGAGTTTGATAAGACTATTGATTTTCTTCAGAAAAGAACAGATGAGCTTGGAGGATACGTTGAAAGCTTTAGCACTGATAAGAGCTCATATTCAGATGAAAGAAAAGCCAATCTTACACTTAGAATTCCCGAAGAAAAGCTTTCAGGTTTTGTAAGTGAAGTTGCTGAAAAGAGTAATATTACTTCGCAGGACATGAATGTTACAGATGTGACTTTGACCTATGCTGATTTAGAGAGTCACAGAAATGCGCTTCGGGCAGAAGAAGATCAGCTTCTTACTCTCATGGAAAGAGCTGAAACAATTGAAGACATTATGACAATTCAGGATAAGCTGACCGATGTCCGTTATCAATTGGAATCAATGGAATCTCAGCTTAGAACCTATGACAATCAGATAACCTTCAGCACTTTGAAGGTTTCGGTAAGAGAGGTTATAGAGTACACTCCTGAACCTGTGAAGAATCCTACATATCTTGAAAGAGCAAGAGATGGATTTTTTGAGAATTGCAGTGCGGTAGCGACATTCTTTAAGGAATTGTCACTTCTGATAATTACTCATCTGCCTGTGCTCCTCATTCTTCTGGTTATTGTAATTATCATAATTTCAATAATCAGATTTGCCGATAAGAAGCATAAGGAAAAA
Source organism: Butyrivibrio sp. AC2005 (assembly GCF_000424145.1). GTDB lineage: Bacteria > Bacillota > Clostridia > Lachnospirales > Lachnospiraceae > Butyrivibrio. The sequence goes on along the minus strand of NZ_KE384137.1, from coordinate 243,758 downwards.
ATGGCAAAGAGGCAGCCGGTTGCTCCCGGACGGGTTCCCGGAGGTATGCCGCCTGTTCATCCAAATGGTATGCCGCCTGTAACACCTCCAAGAGGTCCCATTTCCACAGCTTTGCACCAGGAACGTGAAAGCAATAATCAAAATGGACCAAAAGACGAATCTGAGAAAAAGGATGAATCTAAAAAGGACTGATGACAGAATAAAATAAAGGTTTTATGCCCTTGGAAAATTATAAATTCCAAGGGCATTTTTTTGTTATATTTTTTTAATAACTGAGATTATTGTTATTGAATAACGCTAATGATATGATGAAAAAAAGTACTTTATAAGTGGGAGTATGTTGATTATTAAGCATATTACGGAGATGTCTGCCGATGCTTAGAGAAACTCTTGAAAAATTTAAAAAAGAAGAGGACAAATATTTCGAAATCAGCGAACAGAGCATTATTCGTACAAATATGTCTGTTCAGAGAAAGATGTCTATTACAATTGTAGGCATCTACTTAATAATGCTTATTTTTGCAAAGGTACTTCTCCAGGGCTTCCGTGTACACAAAATTTATTATGCGCTTTTTACTTTGATTGTATTGTTTTTTGTGACTAATCAGTTTTTAAAGGACAGAGTTGTCACAATGAAAATATGCAGAACGGAGTCCATTATTTTTTATGGTCTCTTGTATCTTGGACTGATCAGTATTGATATTTTACCTTATAAAAATCAGCCTGCAGGTCTTTTCCCTTTTTTTCTTATAATGTTTTCGATAATTTATATAGACAGGCTGAAGGTATATGTGGTGTTTGACCTCATACTGTCAATTGTTTTTTGCGTATTATGCTTTTTTTGGAAAGAGGATTTTTATTCATCAAGAGACGTTTTTTCTGTAATATCATGTCTTTTTGTGTCTGCCATAAGTACTGTTATTGTTGTGCATTTGCGGATCAGGGAGGCTCTTAATGCTGCAAGCTTAGAGGAATTAAGCAGCAAGGCTGCTGAGGCAGAGGCAAATGCCATAGCAGCAAATGGTGCAAAAACACAGTTTTTGTCACAGATGTCACATGAAATAAGGACACCTATTAATGCTATTTTGGGAATGAACGAGCTTATTTTAAGAGAGTATGATGACCCTGAGTTAAAACGATACTCACATGGCATCAAGACTGCAGGTAATACTCTTTTAGCACTTGTAAATGATGTCTTGGATTTTTCAAAAATAGAAGCAGGAAAGATGGAGCTCTATAATGTGGATTACGATTTGGCAGACATGATTACAGAGCTTGTCAATATGGTGGATGAGAGAGCCAAGAATAAAGGCCTTAAGCTGAATGTCATAGTAAACAGTCAGACTCCTCATCTTTTATACGGTGATAATGTCAGACTAAAGCAGGTAATTCTTAATATACTTACTAATGCAATCAAGTATACAGAGCATGGCGAAGTAAGATTTTCAGTTGACTATATATCAGGTGGTCATTTGGATGTACAGGGGATTATCGGCCTGAAAATATCAGTTTCAGACACCGGAATCGGAATACGCGAAGAGGACATGCAAAAATTGTTTGCTCCTTTTGAGAGACTTGAAGGATCCAGAAACAGAAACGTTGAAGGCTCAGGACTCGGCATGAGTATTGTACAGAAGTTTTTGCAGCTGATGAATTCCGAGCTTCATGTTAAGAGTGAATACGGAAAAGGTTCAACGTTCTCTTTTGTTGTAAATCAAAAGACGCGAAGCTGGGAGCCCATCGGTGATTTCAAGCTGACCTATGACCGCATAATACAGGATGACAGTAAATATAAGGAACTGTTTACCGCACCGGATGCCAAAATACTTATTGTTGATGATAATGACATAAATCTTGTTGTTGCAAGAAATCTGTTGAAGGATACGCATGTAAATATTGATACTGCAAGCAGTGGTAAGGAAGCTCTTGAGATGACGAAGGATGTCAAATACGACATAATGCTTATAGACCACAGGATGCCTGAAATGGATGGAATGGAGCTGCTTTGGAGACTTAGGAGTGAAGAATCCAACCCTAATAAGGATACCCCTAGTATTGCGCTTACAGCTAATGCTTTTGCGGGGGCAAGGGATGTTTATCAGAAATCAGGTTTCGAGGATTATCTTTCAAAACCAATAATCGGAGACTCACTGGAAAAAATGCTTATAAAGTATCTTCCTAAGGAAAAGGTAAACACAGGAGAGAAGTCGGATAAAGAAAAGAAAAAGCCTGTCAGGGTTATAAAAAATACTTCCGATCAGTATGGGACGAATAGCAGCCTGTCAAATATTACCGATATAAGAGAAAACTACTCTAATGATAAAGAGTTGTATGATGCAATTGGGCTTTTGATGCATAGAGCTAATACCAGATGACATATATCCGGAGGCTAAAGTGAACGAAAAAGTTTTGATAGTTGATGATTCCGAACTTGATAGATTTTTTATAAAAAAGCTGCTGGAATACCTGGGCGTTGATTCTGATGAGGCGGATAGCGGAAAAGATTGCCTAAAGGCAGTAAAATCAAATGAATACGCACTCATTCTTATGGATTATCTCATGCCGTCCATGACAGGTATACAGACACTTTCCGAGATGAGAGGAAGCATTCGAAACGGTAATGAAATTACTCCTGTTATCGCACTTGTATCACCTGATGATCCGGATGAAGGAAAGCTTTGTCTGGAAGCGGGATTTACAAATTATCTTGATAAGCCAGTTGACTTTAAACAACTTATGGCGGTTCTGATAATGTATCTTCCGGATAGTGCAAGAGCTGAATTAAAACTGCCAAATGAGGACAGAAGGCCTGACATAATTCAGACAGATACTCAGTCGCCTAGACCGGTACAGGAAGAAAAAGCACCCTACAATGACGTAATAGCGGCTATCTCCAAGGTGAAAGAGATCGATTATCAAAAAGGTATATCTCTGTGCGGGTCGGATGAAGGATATATTACCGCATTGGATATCTTTTATAATTCAATAGATGTAAAGGCTGATGAAATAGAAGGGTATTATAAAAACGAAGACTATAAAAACTATACTATCAAGGTACATGCCCTTAAAAGCTCTGCAAATCTTATTGGTGCAACAAAACTTTGGTCAGATGCAAAGGATCTGGAGGATGCGGGAAACAATAATAACATAGAAAAAATAAAAAACGAAACAGATGCTCTTTTGGCTGATTACAGGTCCTTTAAGGAAAAACTTTCATTTATGTCAAAGGACACTGATGATGAAAAAACGCCTGTTTCGGAAGCAGCACTAAGTGATGCCTATGCAGCGCTTTCTGAATTTATTGAAGCAATGGACTTTGATCTGGCTGATATGGTTATTAAATCGATGAAGGATTACAAACTTCCTGATAAGGATGACAGGATATTTAAAGAAATGGAACGACTGTTAACGGGACTTAATTGGGAAGACATGAAGAAGGTTATTGAAGAAAGATAGGATACGGAGAAGACTATGGCAAAGAAAGTAACTATCATAAGTTCAAATGAAACCTTTATGGTAAAGGGACTTATCATGAAGCTGAAGGATGTAGGGATAGAAGCATCTTTTTCTTCCGATAAGGTAGAAGATCTTCAAAAAAATCAGGAATCCGCTACTGTTTTTATCTATTATCTGGACGAAATAATTCCGAAGTCCCTGATTTATCTGAAGGACTTGTGTCTTGAAACACACAGGCAGGTTATTTTTATAAGCAATCCTTTGGAGTATGAGGAAGCTCTTACTTATCTGCCTGAATCACATGTACACAGTTTCTTTGAGAGACCGCTTCAAATGGATACTTTCATAGAAACCATGGACAAATTTTTCATGGATGAACTGCTGGAAACCAATAAAAAGAGCATTCTTATAGTTGATGATGATGTGACTTATATGCGAACAATCAGAGACTGGCTTAAGGATGATTATAAGGTTTCCATGGCTAACTCGGGAATTCAGGCTATTACCTGGCTTGCTAAAAATAAAGCAGATCTGATACTTCTTGATTATGAAATGCCTGTTACACCGGGGCCCAAGGTTCTTGAAATGTTTAAAAGTGATATGAGTATAAAGGATATTCCGGTAATGTTTCTTACTGCAAAGGGCGATAAGGCAAGTATAGTAAGAGTGCTTGCTCTTAAACCGGCTGATTATATCCTGAAAACTGTAGATAAGAATTCATTACACTTAAAGATAGACAATTACTTTAGAATGAAATAATTATTTTTAAAATTTTTTATATGAAACTATTAAGTATTAAGATATATTATCCGATAAAAATATTGGAGTAGTATATCCATTTAAGCGACACGGATGTTGCGGGTTCTAAAAACAAAGGAGGGTTTCATATGAACATGGTGAACGGACTTGGTTCGAATATAGTGAACCAGTTGAATGCTTATCAACCAAAAAAACGCGAAGCTGATAAAACTGAACATACTAAAAAGTCTGAGGCTCCTATTTCTATGCAGAAGAATAAGTCTGTTTCCGAGAGCCATATCCAGGAAGGCGTTGAGTTGTCCGATGGTGCAAAAAAACTTTTGGATGAACTTAAAGAAAAGTATGGAAATATGGACTTTTTTGTGTCAAACTATTCATCAGATGAAGAAGCTGAGGATATTTTGTCAAGAGGTACCAAGGAATACAGCGTACTGATAGATCCGGAAACGTTGGAAAAAATGGCTGCCGACGAAGAAACAAAGAGCAAATATATGGGCATCATCGATGAATCAACAGGTAAGCTGGATGAGATGAAGGAACAACTTGAAGAATCCGGGCAAAAGGTTGATTCCATAGGAATTAAGATTGATGCTGAAGGTACTGTTCAGTTCTTTGCAAAGATTCGTGAGCAGAATGAGAAATATCAGAAGCAGGTTGCCGATGACAAGGAGGCTGCAAAAGCCGAGGAAGCTAAAGCAGAGAAGCGCAAAGAACGGGAAGAAGCTATGGAGAAGCTCCGTGAAGGACCGGGCATAAATCCTTATGGAAAGAAAGAACCTCCATATGAGAAAACTACTACTGTTTACGCTGATTCGGTAGAAGAACTATTGGAAAAAATAAAGAATGTTGACTGGAGTCAGATTGAAGCAACGCCTGTTAAGGGGTATGGTCAAAAGATTGACTTTACAGTCTAAACGGAGGTGCACATGATCTTTTCAGAGATCGCTACAGAGATGAATACTAAAATTCAGAACGATGAGCAGATTACAGTGGATATTGAGCTCGATGACGGCAAAAATGTAACCTGTGCAGTTCTGATAGTACTGACAGTTCAGAATAAGGATTATATTGTTCTTCTTCCGCTTGATGAGCATGGTCAGAATAATGATGGAAATGTATGGTTTTACGAGTTTATCCAGAAATCAAAGGATGATGAACCTACACTTGGTTACATCGAAGATGATGATGAATATGAAGCTGTTGCAGATGCTTTTGATGAGTATCTTGATGACGTGGAATTTGATGAACTCATTGATGCTGATCCTGAAGACTGAGAAGATCATTAAGAGATTGTTTTTACTATACGAGGTAGTATGGATATTTTTTCCCTGCTACCTCTTGTTTTTGTCTAAAAATATATCGAATTGTGGTATAATACTATGTCGTATATTGTAAAAAAGGAAAACCGATGAAAAACATTCTTAAATTGGCATCCTCCCAGCCTTATCCTATGGGAGTTACAAGAACATCAGAAGGAATACGTGTCTGTGCATCATACACGGGTAAAAAGAACTGCGGTATTGTTCTTTTTAAGAAAAACGATAAGGACGGTGTCCTTGTCACTTTTTCTGAAAGCTTTCGCTATGGAAAACTTTTTTGCGCAACTATAACCGGTGAAACTGATGAATTTACCGGCTATATGCTATATGAAAACGGAAATTTGTTTGCTGACCCTTATGCAACATACATTGAGGGCTTCGAAAAATGGGGTAAGAATGTAAAACCTCAGGATTGTCGATGCAGGCTTGATGCTTCTGCCTATGACTGGGGGGCTGACAGATTTCCCAGAACAAAATATGAGAATTCCTTTGTGTATACACTTCATGTCAGAGGATATACAAAGAGCCCTTCCAGCGGTATAGACCTGAAAAAACGTGGCACTTACAAGGGAATAATAGAAAAAATTCCATATATAAAAAGTCTTGGTGTTACAGCTGTTGAGCTGATGCCTTCATATGAAATGAATGTTCTTGAAATACCCAAGTCAGGAAATACCTCAAACAGTGGTAATATGCCTGAAGGTTCTTTTTTGCATTCCGGCGGAACCAGTGGGAAAGTTTTATACAGTGAGAACGGATCTATAAAAAACGGCAATTCTGTTCGCCAAAAGATAAACTTCTGGGGCTTTAAGGAAGGATATTATTTTGCTCCGAGGACTGCGTATGCTATGGATACGCAGAATGCTGACCTTGAATTCAAGGATATGGTCAAAGAAATGCATAAAAACGGACTCGAGGTTATTATGCAGTTTTTCTTTGAGGATGATGCCAAGGAAAATCTGGTGTGTGCAGCAATAAGACACTGGGTGTTTAACTATCATATAGACGGTGTTCATTTAAAAGGAAGCTATCTTGCACCTGGTATGGTTGCGGCCGATCCTGCACTTTCAGATATGAAAATATGGTATTACGGTTTTGATTACGGAAGATTGTATTGCGGTAAAAAGCCTGAAGTACGTACACTTGCGGAATTTAAGCCTGATTTCATGTATGCTTCAAGACGTTTCCTTAAGGGGGATGATAATTCACTTGGTGATTTTATCAGAGTTATGCTTGAAAATTCGGAAAATGCCGGTACTATAAATTATTTGTGCGATTATGAAGGCTTCAGACTGGCAGATCTTGTTTCATATGAGCATAAGAGAAATGAGACCAACGGTGAGAATAACAGCGATGGTACAGATAATAATCTGAGTTGGAACTGTGGCATGGAGGGGCGTACCAGAAGAACTGTCATTCTTAATCTCAGAGCAAAGCAGATTAGAAACGCACTTACAATGTTAATGTTCTCGCAGGGAACACCGATGATATTCGGTGGCGATGAGTTTGGTAACTCACAGGATGGCAATAATAATCCATATTGTCAGGATAATGCTACCGGATGGATTGACTGGAGTCAGGCTGAGAAGGCTTCCAATCAGGAAATAATTTCTTATCTAAAGTTTTTGGTAACTCTTAGATTTAAGTATAAGATTCTTCATGAGTCCAAGGCTTTTAAGCTTATGGATTATAAAGCGTGCGGATATCCAGACCTTTCTTATCACGGAATTGAAGCATGGCGCCCGGATTTATCAAATTATAGTCACAGTATAGGAATGTTATACTGCGGATTATATGAAAAGGAAGAAAAGGAACAGGACTTTTTCTATATTGCGTATAATATGCATTGGAATCCCGTAACATTTGCACTTCCCAAGCTTCCTGACGGGATGAAGTGGCAGGTTCTTAACGATACTGATGAACCATCAGATAACTTCAAAATGAGTGCGATTAAGGATCAAACGAAGATTGATTGCAGTGAGCGCTCTGTAAAAATTCTTATCGGAGTCGGAAAACCTGTAAAAAAGAATACGAAGAAAACCACAAAGTGAAACAGATATGGAAAATAACGATAAAATAACACTGAAGAGTACCTGGCTTCATTTTAAAACAATAACGAAGCACAGGCATCTGGTAAGGAAACATTGCTTCAAAATGGGGCTTTACTATCAGGGACTCACACACGATTTGTCGAAGTATTCGCCCGCTGAATTCTGGAACGGTGCAAGATACTATCAGGGTACGAGATCTCCCAATACCAGGGAACGTGAGCTTTTTGGATATTCCAAAACCTGGCTCCATCACAAAGGAAAGAATAAGCATCATTTTGAATATTGGATAGATTTTTATAAAGTAAACGGTATGGAGAATAATGGGGTTGTTCCCTGTCCCATGCCTGACAAATATGTTGCTGAAATGATAGCAGACCGAGTAGCTGCATGTATGACTTACAGAGGGGATGAATATGATTCCTGGGACTCTCAGAAATATTATGAGAGAGAAAAACATATTCTAAAGAATCTGGTTCATCCCGATACGCTTAACAAGCTTGAATTTTTCTTAAATATGCTTGGCGAACAAGGTGAAACAGCGACATTTAAATATATCAGAGAAATTTTCCTCAAAGGGAAAGATAAAGGAAGATGGAAGCGAGAATTAGAGGAGAGCACGAGAATATGAAATTAAGCTGCGAAATAAAAAATAAACCCGAGGATCTTATAGAGAGATTCATAAGGTATACAAAAATAGATACTCAGTCAGATGAGCATACAAATAAAAGTCCTTCTACTCCCGGACAACATGATCTTGCAAAGCTCTTGTATAAGGAGCTTATGGAAATGGGTGCTTCTGATGTGTTCTACGATCAGGAGCATTGCTATGTTTATGCAACAATTCCTGCCACAAATGACAGTCCAAAAAATACTCCTGTAATCGGATTTATATCACATATGGACACCTCAGATGCTGTAAGCGGAAAAGATGTAAATGCCAGAATCGTAGAAAACTATGATGGCAGTGATATTAAGCTTTCAGAAGATGGCAAATATATACTTTCACCCAAGGATTTCCCTGTGCTTACAGAAAAAACAGGAGAAGATCTTATAGTTACTGATGGTTCAACCCTTTTAGGTGCAGATGACAAAGCAGGGATTGCTGAGATTATGACCATGGCAGAGACTTTTCTCAAAAATCCCGAGCTTAAGCATGGTGAGATAAAGATTGCTTTTACTCCTGATGAGGAAATTGGGGAAGGAACGGATCATTTCGATCTTGAAAGATTTGGTGCTCAGTTTGCTTATACAGTTGACGGTGGAGACCTGGGAACTCTTGAATACGAAAACTTTAATGCTGCTGAAGTTGAACTTATCATTAATGGACGAAGTGTTCATCCGGGTGATGCCAAAAACAGAATGCTAAATGCCACACTCATTGCCTATGAGTTCCAGTCAATGCTTCCCGCCTTTGAAAATCCTATGTATACAGAAGGCAGAGAGGGATTTTTCCATCTTACAATGATGAAAGGAACTTGCGAGAAGGCAGTAGTTTATTATATTGTTCGTGACCATGATATGGAGAAATTTAAAGTTAAAAAGGAAATGGTCAGAAATATTGTAGAGTTTTTAAATAAAAAATACGGTGAAGGAACAGTTGAATTAACCATGGAGGACTCCTATTACAATATGATAGAGAAAATTCGCCCTCACATGCATCTTGTAGATAATGCAAAGAAGGTGATGGAGGAGCTCGGAATAACTCCCATAGATGTACCGATAAGAGGTGGCACCGATGGTGCTATGCTTTCCTATAAGGGATTGCCCTGTCCGAATTTGTGCACAGGCGGATATAATTATCATGGCAGATACGAATTTGCAGTTGTTAGTGAAATGAGAAAAACCGTAGATATAATACTTGGAATTTGCGGTATATATGGAGAATTTGAGATTTGAGTAAAGAAAGTTTAAAAAATAATACAGTTTTACATGATACAGCTTCTGAAAATGCAGGAGAAGAGACAAAACGCCAGTTTGAGTACATGGAAAAGGTCAAAGGACATGTTGCTGACCTTGAAAAAGAACTTGGAAGAAAACCTACGGCATGTGTTGTTACCTTTGGATGCCAGATGAACGCAAGAGATTCTGAGAAGCTTCTTGGCGTTCTTACCAAAGTAGGATTTGAAGAAGTTGAGACCGAAGATGCTGATTTTGTTATTTATAATACCTGTACTGTCAGAGATAATGCAGATCAGCGTGTGTTCGGAAGGCTTGGATATGTCGGTGGTATTAAGAAGAAAAAGCCATGGATGAGAATTGCCCTTTGCGGCTGCATGATGCAGGAGCAAAGCGTTATAGAAAAGATACAGAAGAGTTACAGACATGTAGATCTCATATTTGGAACTCATAATATATTCAAATTCGCAGAGCTTCTTAATACAATGTTTGAATCTGACAGAATGATAATAGATATCTGGAAGGACACAGATCAGATAGTTGAGGATCTGCCAATTGTACGTAAGTACAAATTCAAGTCAGGCATAAATATCATGTTTGGCTGCAATAATTTCTGTACTTATTGTATTGTTCCCTATGTTCGTGGACGCGAGCGCTCAAGAAGCCCTAAAGATATTATCCGTGAAATCGAATATCTTGCTTCAGACGGCGTAAAGGAGATTATGCTTCTTGGTCAGAATGTAAATTCTTATGGGAAAGGGCTTCCTGAAAATGAGCAGTTAAGCTTTGCTGAACTGCTTTCAGAGGTTTGTAAGGTAGATGGAATTGAAAGAGTTCGTTTTATGACCTCTCACCCCAAGGATTTATCTGATGATCTTATAAAAGTTATTGCGGAAAATGAAAAGGTTGCACGACATATACATCTTCCTTTACAGTCCGGTTCTGATGAAATATTAAAGAAGATGAACAGACATTATACAAAGGAAAGCTTCCTGTTACTTGTAAACAAAATTAAGCAGGCAATACCGGATGTTTCAATTACTACAGATATTATCGTTGGATTCCCCGGTGAAACAGACAGCGATGTGGATGAAACAATAGATGTTGTAAGAAAGGCAGCTTTTGACAATGCCTTCACCTTTATTTATTCAAAGAGAACCGGCACACCTGCCGCAGGCTGGGAACAGGTACCGGAATCTGTCAGCAAGCCCAATTTTGACAGACTATTAAAGGTTGTACAGGAAACAGCCAGGGAACGCGCATCACGCTTTACCGGACAGACACACCGTGTTCTTGTTGAGGAAATAAATGAACAGGATTCCTCACTTGTAACAGGCAGAATGTCAAACAATACATTGGTACATTTCCCCGGTGATGCCGATCTTATTGGAGAATTCGTTGATGTAAAGCTTAATGAATGTCATGGCTTTTACTATACAGGGGAAAGAGTTTTTGAATAATACATTTATAAGCAGGAGAAAGTTTTGGAAATACAGATAGATAAGCTTAGTCCAATGATGCAAAATTACATGAAGACTAAGGAGGAGTACAAAGATTGTATATTATTCTACAGACTTGGGGACTTCTATGAGATGTTCTTTGATGATGCGAAGATTGCGTCAAAAGAACTGGAACTTACTCTTACAGGTAAGGCATGTGGTCTTGAGGAGCGTGCACCTATGTGCGGAGTTCCCCATCATGCTGTCGAGAGCTATCTTAGCAAGCTGGTAAACAGAGGCTATAAGGTCGCAATTTGTGAACAGCTCGAGGATCCTAAAGAAGCCAAAGGAATCGTGAAAAGGGATGTAACCCGTGTGGTTACCCCCGGAACAAATCTGAATATGCAGGCGCTCGATGAGACAAAAAATAATTATCTCATGTGTGTTTTTTATTCGGATGACAAAAGCGGAATCTCCTTTGCTGACGTCACAACCGGTGATTTTTACCTTACTGAGGTTGATCAGCTAAAGGATATTCTTGATGAGATTCAAAAATTTCAACCTTCTGAGCTTATCTGTAATGATGCATTTATGCTTAGCGGTGTTGATATTGAGCTCTTAAAAGACAGAAGCGGTATTGTAATAAATACTCTGGATCCCAGATATTTTGATGAGGATTCCAATAAACAGATACTCATGAAGCACTTTAAGGTAGGAACTCTTGCCGGTCTTGGTATAACCGATTTTCCAGGAGGAGTTCTTGCTGCAGGTGCAACGTTGAAATATCTGATGGAGCTTCAAAAAGACGAGCTTTCCAATATTATTCATATCTATCCATATATTAATAGTAAATATATGCTTTTGGATTCTTCAACCAGAAGAAACCTTGAGCTTATAGAGACAATGCGGGATAAACAAAAGCGCGGAACACTTTTATGGGTGCTCGATAAGACAAAAACAGCTATGGGTGCTCGCATGCTAAGAAGCTTTGTTGAACAGCCTCTTATTGAGGTTCCCGATATTCTTCAGAGACAGACAGCTGTTGAAGCACTTATGAAAAGCGCGATTGCAAGGGATGAAATAAGAGAATACCTTGGTCCCATATATGATATGGAAAGACTGATGGCAAAAATAAATTATCACACAGCTAATCCAAGGGATCTTCTTGCATTTCGTAATTCCTTAAAAATGCTTCCTGCCATCAAGATAGTTTTAGAAGATTTAAGAGATGTTGTCTCGCTTGATAGTGTCTACAATCAGATAGATAGTCTTCAGGATATTTATGAGCTTATTGATAAAGCCATAATAGAAGAGCCTCCGCTTACTATAAAGGAAGGCGGAATTATTAAGGATGGTTTTGATTCTGACATTGATCATTTCAGAGAAGCAAGCAGTAACGGAAAGCAATGGCTTTCAGATTTAGAGACAAAAGAACGCGAAAAACTTGAGATCAAGAACCTCAGAATTAAATACAGTAATGTATTCGGTTATTCCTTTGAAGTAACAAATTCCTTCAAGGATAAGGTGCCCGATTATTTCATAAGAAAACAGACTCTGACAAACTGCGAGAGATATACTACGCCTGAACTTAAGGAGCTTGAAGATACAATTCTTAATGCACAGGATAAGCTTAACAATCTTGAGTATGAGATGTTTTGTAAAATACGAGATTCTATTTCAATGGAGATTGAAAGAATTCAGGAGACAGCCAAAGGAGTAGCTCTACTTGACGTATATTGTTCGCTTGCATATGTAGCAGAGAGAAACCATTATACGAAACCGATTCTAACCGATAAGGGAACTCTTAAAATAACAGGAGGTCGTCACCCGGTTATAGAGCAGATGCTGGACAGAACAGACATGTTTATATCCAATGATACTTTTCTGGATGATAAAAAACATGCTGTTGCAATTATTACCGGACCTAACATGGCAGGTAAGTCAACCTTTATGAGGCAGACTGCGCTTATTGTTCTTATGGCGCAGATAGGAAGCTTTGTTCCTGCAGAATCTGCTACAATCGGCGTTGTTGACAGAATATTTACAAGAGTCGGTGCTTCTGATGATCTTGGAAGCGGACAGAGTACCTTTATGGTGGAAATGAATGAGGTTGCAAACATTTTAAGAAATGCCACCTCAAAATCTCTTTTGATTCTTGATGAAATAGGAAGAGGCACTTCCACCTATGATGGACTTTCCATTGCCTGGGCTGTTATAGAGCATATAAGTAACAGAAAGCTTCTCGGAGCACGAACCCTCTTTGCAACACATTATCATGAACTGACTGAGCTTGAGGGTAAGATTGATAATGTTAACAATTACTGTATTGCAGTTAAAGAGAAGGGCGATGATATAGTATTCCTTCATAAGATTATAAAAGGCGGCGCAGATAAGAGTTATGGTATTCAGGTTGCGCGTCTTGCGGGAATTCCGGATATGGTAATAGACAGGGCAAAAGCTATTGCTGAAGAATTATCCGACAATGATATTACAGAAAAAGTTCAGGGGATAACAGTCAATCAAAATACCGGTAAGAAATCAACTGTTAAACATTATGATACTGTTGATCTTTCACAGATGTCTCTTTTTGATACTGTGAAGGATGAGGATGTTTTGAAAGATCTGGAGGAGATCGATATTTCAAATCTTACGCCTATGGATGCCTTAAATACATTGTATAAGCTGCAGAATCAGCTAAAAAACAGATGGAAAGGTTGAGCATAAGAAATGGCAAAAATTTTCGAACTGGATCAAAATACCATAGATCAGATTGCAGCGGGGGAAGTTGTTGAAAGACCTTCAAGCGTAGTTAAGGAGCTTGTTGAAAACGCTATAGATTCAGGCGCTACTTCAATTACAGTTGAGGTTCAAAATGGTGGTACAACCCTCATAAGAGTGACTGACAACGGTAGCGGAATAGACAAGTCTGAAATCAGAAATGCATTCAAACGTCATGCTACCAGTAAGCTTATGAGTATTGATGATATTTACAGATTAAAGTCTCTTGGTTTTAGAGGAGAGGCTTTATCAAGTATCTCTGCAGTTTCACAGACTGAACTTATCACCAAGACTGCTGATGAACTGACAGGTATCAGATATTGTATCAATGGTGGTAAAGAAGAGTCATGTGAAGAAATCGGATCACCTACCGGAACAACAATTATTGTCAGAGACCTTTTTTATAATACGCCGGCAAGAAAGAAGTTTTTAAAGACACCTCAGACAGAAGGCTCTTATGTCGGAGATATCATGGAACATATGGCTATGGACAATCCATCGGTATCATTCCATTTTATTAACAATAGAGATGACAAATTTATTACTTCGGGTAATGGTGATCTTAAAGAACTTATTTACAGAATATATGGTCGTGATGTTGCTACATGCCTTGTGCCAATATCGGTTACGGAAGGTGACTATACAATTGAGGGCTATCTCGGAGAGCCTGCTCTTAACAGATCTAACAGAAATTTTGAGAATTACTTTGTAAACGGAAGATATATAAAGGATAAAGTCATATCCAAGGCTTTGGAAGAGGGCTATAAGGAATACCTCATGCAGCATAAATTTCCTTTTTGTGTTGTGCATATAAGAATGAATTCGGAGCTTGTTGATGTGAATGTACATCCTTCCAAAATGGAGGTACGCTTTAGCAATCAGCCTGCGGTTTACGAATTTATCAGGAAAAATGTAGCAGAAGCTCTGCATAATCATGAAATGATTCCTGAGGTTTTAAGGAATGAGAAGGAAGACAAAGCTTTTCAAAATAAAGTAAAAGCATTGTCCAAAAAAAATAATGAAGGCTATGAGCAAAATGCTTCCAGAGCTTCCATACAGAATAAAGAATATAACTCTTTAGTTATCGAGCCAATAGAAAAAGGAGAAAAAACTACTGAGAATAAGATTCCTGAACCCTTTGAAAAAAATAGACTTACTTCAGATAGCAAGCTTAAGGAGTCAGAGCCTGTATTTGCTGAGGGAATATCTCCGGAACCTGTGGTGATTGAAGATAATATGAAGTCCGCTGTATGGACAAGAGTATTTGGTGACCACACACCTCCTAAATCCGAAGAAGACAGTAAAGCTGCAGGCCCTATTATAAAAGGATCGGATGCCATCATTGTCGAAAAGGGTCTTCAGCTGGATCTTTTTGATGATAAAATGCTCTCAAAAAATAATCGTGATGAGTATGAGATTCTCGGACAGCTTTTTGATACTTATTGGATTATAGCCTTTAAGGATAAAATGTTCATAGTGGATCAGCATGCAGCCCATGAGAAGGTAAATTATGAAAGACTGATAAAGCGATATAAGGAAAAGGAAACCGCATCTCAGCTTTTGCAACCGCCTATAATCGTTTCGCTTACATCTCAGGAAATCGATGTATTTGAAAAATATCATTCAGCATTTGAAAAGCTTGGCTTTAATATAGAGCCTTTCGGTCAAAACGACTATGCCATAAGGGAAGTTCCGATTGATCTGTACGGATGTGAGAACGAAAAGGAAATGTTTACCGAAATTCTTGATGAACTTGCTTCGGATACTAATCTTGACAGAACACCTGATGTAATAAATTACAAAATAGCAGGTATGGCATGTAAGGCATCTGTAAAGGGTAATATGAAGATGTCCAGGCTTGAGATGGAAAAGCTTATTGATGAACTGCTTACTCTTGATAATCCCTATAATTGTCCTCATGGAAGACCTACAATTATTTCCATGAGTAAGTATGAAATAGAAAAGAAGTTCAAACGAGTAGTTGATTAAGGATTATTTTATAAATCTATGGATAAAATTGTAATACTTACAGGACCGACAGCTGTCGGAAAAACAAAAATCTCTATTGAGCTTGCAAAAGCTCTTAATGGTGAGATCATATCAGCTGATTCAATGCAGGTTTACAAAGAAATGAATATCGGTACTGATAAGATTACACCCGAAGCCATGCAGGGGATAAGACATCATCTGATAGATTTTTTAGAGCCGGAAGAGGACTTTAATGTCTTTGAATTTAAGCGACTGGCAAAGGAAGCTATTTCTGATATTACCTCGAGAGGAAAACTTCCAATCATTGTTGGCGGAACAGGTTTTTATATTCAGTCAGTATTGTATGATATAGACTTTTCAGATGATTATGATGATACAGAGCTTTCTGATTATAAGGAAAGTCTTAATAAGGTTCTGGCAGAGCAGGACGGTATTCATAAGCTTCATGAGATGCTAAAGGAAGTGGATTATGAATATGCAGCTGAAGTTCATGAAAATAATGTAAAAAGAGTAATGAGAGCTCTCTGTTTTTACAAAGAAACGGGAACAAAGCTTTCAGAACACAATAAAGATCAGAGACAAAAAGCTTCTCCCTATGACTCTTTTTATTTTGTCCTTACAGATGATAGAAAAATTCTGTATGACAGAATCGAAAAGCGGATTGATAAAATGATGGAGGAAGGTCTGGTGGATGAAGTAAAAGGTCTTCTTGACAAAAATATAGACAGATCAGCTACTTCCATGCAGGCTCTTGGATACAGGGAAATTATTTCTTATCTTGATGGTGAAATATCTCTTGACAGGGCTGTAGAGCTTATAAAAAGAAATACAAGACATTTTGCAAAAAGGCAGCTAACCTGGTTTAAACGCGAAAAAGATGTAATTTGGGTTGACAAATCAGAGTTTAAGCGTGATGATGTTAAAATTGCAAATGATTTAGTAAAAAGGATTAATGATAAATGGCAAATAATGAATTAAAGTCCATGTATAAAAGCATGGGAATACCTGAAGCTGTTTATGATTTTTGCGATGAAATCTGGGAAGGCTTAAAACCAAGATTTGAAAAAATCAAAGAGATCTCAGAATATAATCAGGCAAAAGTTTTAAAAGCAATGCAGGATAATAAGGTATCGGAAGCCTGTCTCCTTGGAACAACCGGTTATGGGTATAATGATATCGGAAGAGATAAGCTGGAAGCTGTTTACGCTTCAATTTTTCATACAGAGGATGCTCTGGTAAGACCTCAGATCACCTGTGGAACGCATGCGCTTGCGCTTGCACTTATGAGCAACCTCAGGCCGGGGGATGAGCTTATGTCCCCAGTCGGTAAACCTTATGATACTTTGGAAGAAGTAATTGGTATAAGACCTTCCAAGGGATCTTTGGCAGAGTACGGCGTCACTTATAAACAGGTTGACCTTCTGCCCGACGGTTCCTTTGATTTTGAAGAAATCAGAAAAGGGATTAATGAAAAAACAAAGCTTGTCACAATACAGAGGAGTAAAGGATATCAGACAAGGCCTACACTTTCTGTAGAGCGTATAGGAGAAGTGATAAAATTCATCAAGGAAATCAAGCCGGATGTAATTTGCATGGTTGATAACTGTTACGGTGAATTTGTCCAGACAATTGAACCTACAGACGTAGGCGCTGATATGGTAGTTGGGTCACTGATTAAAAATCCTGGTGGCGGGCTTGCTCCTATCGGAGGTTATATAGCAGGTAAGAAGGAATGCATTGAAAATGCTGCATTCCGATTGACATCTCCGGGACTCGGAAAAGAGGTCGGCGCTTCCCTGGGAATTCTGCCACAGTTTTATCAAGGCCTTTTCCTTGCGCCTAATGTAACAGCTAACGCTTTGATGGGAGCCATATTTGCCGCTAATATTTATGAGAAGCTTGGCTTTTCTGTTCTTCCTGACGGGACAGAAGAGAGATATGATATCATTCAGGCTATAACCTTTAATGATCCATTACTTCTTACATCTTTCTGCGAAGGAATACAGGCAGCTGCTCCGGTTGATTCCTATGTTACTCCTGAGCCCTGGGATATGCCAGGATATGACTCTCAGGTAATCATGGCTGCAGGAGCTTTTGTTTCCGGAAGTTCAATTGAACTTTCTGCTGATGGACCACTGCGTGAACCTTATTCCGTATTTTTCCAGGGAGGACTTACCTGGCAGCACGTAAAATACGGTATTATGAAGACTTTATCTGTTATGTATGATAAAGGTCTTGTGAAATTATGAATTTCTTCATAAATTGATTGCGTAGCTAGGTTTACGATACGCTAAATTGTGGTATAATCATTTGAGGTCTGATTTTTTCCTATTTTTATTGTCCGAAGAAGCATGAAAAAGGGGAAAAATGGACAATACAAAATCAATCAATAAAATGCTTAAGGAAAATGACAGCTATAAAAACATGCTGCCATACGAACGGTTTATGACATTAGGGGCAGGAGCACTTACCGATGGTGAACTTCTTGCCATCATTATCAGAACCGGAACCTCAAGCAAGACTCCGATGGAAATCGGCAATTCGATTCTGAACTTATGTGAACGATACGGCAAGGGTATATCAGGTATAAGGCATCTTACCCTGGATGATATGCTGTCCGTAAAAGGAATAGGTGAAGTTAAGGCTGTAAAGCTTATGTGTATAGCTGAGCTTTCCGATAGAATTGCACGGAGTAGAGCCATGAAACGGCTTGATTTCAATAATCCTGAGACAGTAGCTGATTATTACATGGAAAAAATGTGTAATTATCAGAGAGAACATACTGTACTTGCATGTTTAAATACTCAGGATCAGCTTATTTGTGAATATGAAATATCAGTGGGGACTGTTAAAGCTGCAGCCCTGTCACCGAGAGAGATTTTTATACATGCAGTTAAAAATCATGCTGTGAAGATAATTCTTTTGCATAATCATCCCAGCGGAGATCCCACACCATCATATGCGGATCTCGAACTTACTGAACAAATCAGGGATGCCGGTAATCTTCTTGATATAAAGCTGAACGACCATATCATAATCGGTGATCATAGATATTACAGTTTTAAAGAGAATAATATTTTGTAATTTAGGAGGCTTATTTTGGGCAACAATACATTTGGTATCGATCTTGGAACAAGCAATATCAAAATCTACAACAAGGCAACAGATACTGTTACCGTAGAAAAGAACCTTATCGCGGTTGAGAATAAGACATCACTTCTCGCCTATGGTAATACTGCATATGATATGTATGAGAAGGCACCCAGTAATATTAAGATTACATACCCGTTAAGTAATGGTGTTATTGCTGATATTGAGCATATGAAGTCACTTGTTAAGCTTTTTATTACTGATCAGATGAAGGGCGCCAGCAAACCTGTAGATGTTTATATTGCTGTACCTAAAGATGTTACCGAAGTTGAGAGAAGAGCTTTCCATGATCTTATTAAAGAGTCTGGTGTAAAGGCAAAGAAAATCATGATGGTTAAAAAGCCTGTTGCTGATGGACTTGGAATGGGCGTTGATGTTATGAATTCTCAGGGGGTCCTTGTTGTTAACGTTGGATATGATACAACTGAGATATCTATTCTTTCACTTAAGGGAATTGTTATTAGTAAGCTTATTAAGGTTGGCGGCAAAAAGTTTGATGATGCTATCAGAAACGTAATCCGTAAAGAGTTTTCGCTTATTATCGGTGAGAAGACTTCTGAAAGTATTAAGATTTCACTTAAGGAACTTGAGAAGTCCGGTCAGGATGCTGTTGTATACGGAAGAGATATTGTTACAGGTCTTCCTGTTGAGCGTTCTATTCCTACAGATCTTATTGACCAGTCACTTATAGAAAGCTTTGATCAGATTCTTGATAATATTAAAGCAACTCTTGAGCGTACTCCTCCGGAACTTGCAGCTGATATTTTCAAGCATGGTTTATATCTGACAGGTGGTGCTTCACAGGTTTGTCACCTTGCACAGAGACTTTCCAACGGTGTAGGTCTCAACGTTAATTTAGCAGAGAATCCGCTCAGTTCGGTTGCACTTGGTCTTGGAAAGATTATCAAGGATGATCAGTACAAAGCACTTGCTTACTCGGTTGAAGAGGATGTATAAATGAGTCCTATCATTAAAAGAGGGGGAGATAAATTTACACTTCCAAGTAAATATCTCCTCTTTATTTTAACAATTTTATGTGTAGGGCTTATCGTAATTACATTCAATACTAATGTATTCAACAGCTCTGTCAACTCTTTTTCCGGCACAGTTATTATACCTTTTCAAAAGGGTATAACTACTGTTGGTATATGGATGAAGAGTACAGCTGATAACCTTGCAAGTATCAGGGCATTGCAAAAGGAGAACGAGGAGCTTCGTACACAGGTAGAACAGCTTACAATTGATAATACGAATCTGGAACAGGATAAGTATGAACTTACAAAGCTGCGTGAACTATATGAACTTGATGCTCAATATGCTGACTACAAGAAGATTGGTGCCAGAATCATCGCTAAGGATGCCGGAAACTGGTATCATTCTTTTGTGATAGACAAAGGTTCTGATGAGGGCGTTGAGGTTGACATGAATGTTATCGCAGGGGGCGGACTTGTAGGCAGAATTACTGATGTAGGACCGGATTGGGCAAAGGTTCAGACAATTATCGCAGATAATTCTTCAGTAAGTGGTACTGTTCTTTCAGCATCAGAAAATCTTATTGCAACCGGTGACCTTGAATTATATAACGAGGGACAGATTGCTTTTTCAAAGCTTGTAGATGAAGCCGACAAGGTAAGTGTCGGAGATAAGGTTGTTACTTCCAATATCAGTGATAAATATTTGCCCGGTATTTTGATTGGGTATATTTCAACAATTGAGGAGGATTCAAACAATCTGACCAAATCCGGCAGAATAACTCCTGTTGTTCAATTTGAGTATATGAACGAAGTTCTTATTATCATGAAACTCAAAAGCACCGGAGAATAAATGACTTATGCGTAGATTCTTTATTACTGTATTATCTATTTTAATAAGCTTCATACTCCAGACTACAGTATTCAGGGCACTGGACTTTAGTGGAATAGTTCCCAATCTTATGATCATAGTGACATCTTCCTATGCATTTATGCGAGGAGATAAGAGCGGTATGGTCATAGGGATGTTCTGTGGTTTTCTTGTCGATATTTTCTTTGGTTCATATCTTGGCTTCTATGCCTTAATTTACATGTACATAGGCTTTATAATTGGAAAGTTCAATAAAATATTCTTTCCTGAGAATATTCTGCTGCCACTGGCACTCATAGTATCCTCAGACTTCTTATTTGGCTTTATTTGCTATGTACTTTTATTTATGTTCCGCAATAAATTCGACATTGGATATTACATGATAAATGTCATTTTCCCTGAAGCAGTATATACTGCCCTGTTAGCTATAGTTATCTATCCTGTTCTGATCAAGATTAATACAAGTCTTGAGGACGTTGAACAAAGGAGTGCTAAGAAATTTGTTTAGTAAGATAAAAGAAGTTTTCATAAATTTCATAACTTCGCGTCTTGTAATGATTTCTGCAATAATGATTCTTGCAGCCTCCGGTCTTGTTTACCGACTGTTTTTTTTGCAGATAATTAAGGGTGAAACCTATCTTGATTCATTTCAGCTGAAAATTATGAAGGAGAAGTCTATTCCTGCCGCAAGAGGTAATATTTACGACCGTAACGGCAAGCTTCTCGCTTATAATGAGCTCTCCAATTCTGTTACTATCGAGGACGTTTATGAATCCGGTTCAGGTAAAAATGCTGCGTTAAATGAAACAATAAACAGAGTTATCGATATAATTGAAAAGGACGGAGATGTTGTTGATACAGAATTCAATATTCAATTAAACAGCTCAAATAATTTTGAATTCGCCATTGAGGGAAATTCTCTCCTGAGATTCCTTGCAGATGTATACGGTAAAACATCAATTAATGATTTGAAATACGAGGAACGTTCAAAGACAGCTCAGGAAGTAATTGACGATCTTTGTGAAAAATTTGGTATTGGTGACTATACAGAACCCGGTAACAAGAAATCCTTTGTACCCGGTATGGGATATGAAAAGGACAGATTACTCAAAGTTGTGGTTGTCAGATATAAGATGTTTTCAAACAGTTATCAGAAATACATCAATACTGTAATAGCCACAAGTGTTAGTGATAAAACTGTTGCCGATGTAATGGAAAACTCAAATGTTCTTGAAGGTATCTCAATTGAAGAGGATACCGCAAGAGTATATGTTGATTCTGTTTATTTTTCTCAGATACTTGGATATACAGGTAAGATATCAGACAGTGAGCTTACCGAACTCCAGGCTCAGAATCCCAATTACAGATCTAATGATACGGTTGGTAAATCAGGAATAGAACAGTCAATGGAATCTGTGCTTCAGGGTACTAAAGGCAGTGAGACTGTATACGTAGATAATACAGGTAAGGTTCTTGAAACCAGCAGCTACATTGACTCGAAAGCCGGAAACGATGTTTATCTTACAATAGACAAGGACCTTCAGGAGGCCTGCTACAACATAATCGAGCAGTCGCTGGCAGGTATTCTGATTTCAAAGATTCAAAATGTAAAATTTCTTGTTTATGGTGAGAATGTAAAAAAATCTGATATACAGATTCCGGTATATGATGTTTATTTTGCATGCTTTGACAATCATATAATTGATCTTGATCATATGGCTTCAGAAGATGCCGGAAGAAATGAAAAGATAGTTTATGAGCAGTACCAGGCTAAAAGACAACAGGTAAACGATGGCCTAAGAGCTGAGTTTACTACTAATAATACTGCCTATAATATGTTAACAAGTGAATATAAGGTTTATATGAGCTATATTGCTCAAAAGCTTTACAGTAATGGCGTAATTGATACTGATAAGGTTGATAAGGAAGATAAGACTTATATTGCATGGACCACCGATGAAACGATTTCACTTTCTGAATACATCAGATATTGTATTGCTTCTAACTGGATTGATGTAACTCTTTTGGATCTTGAAAGTCAGTATGTTGATTCTGAAGAGATATTTAACACTATTATTGAATATATTTTTAATGATATAGAAGATGATGACGAGTTTAACAAGAAGCTTTATAAATATCTGCTTGCGGATGATGTCATAACCGGCGATCAGGTATGTAATATTCTTCTTGAACAGGGTATAGTTGAGCTTCCCGAAGAGGAGCGTTCTCTTTGGAATGCCGCTTCAGAATCCGCTTATACCTTTATGCTTAACAGAATATCCAATCTGGATATCACTCCTGCGCAGCTTGCGCTTGATCCTTGTTCAGGTTCTATGGTTGTAACAGATGTAAATAATGGTGATGTACTTGCTCTTGTTTCATATCCGGGATATGACAACAATAAAATGGCCAACGGTGTTGACGCGGAATATTATGCAAAGCTGCGAAGTGATCAGTCTTCACCTCTTATAAACTATGCAACTATGCAGAGAACTGCTCCGGGTTCAACCTATAAGATGGTTTCTGCAACAGCAGGTCTTATGGAAGGTGTTATTGACACTTCCTCAACCATTACCTGTACAGGTGTATTCGATAAGACCGGTATACTGGCACATTGCTGGATTTATCCAAGATCACATGGATCACTTGATGTTGTAGGTGGTATAAGAAATTCATGTAACAATTTCTTCTATGAAGTCGGTTACAGACTTGGACTTGTAGGAGATTCTTATAAATCGGATACCGGTCTTCAAAAGCTTGCTAAATACGCTGATATGTATGGTTTAAGTGAGAAGAGTGGCATAGAGATTTCTGAATATGAACCTATTGTATCTGATCTGGATTCAACAAGATCAGCTATCGGTCAGGGTACCAACTCATTTACAACAGTTGGACTGGCGCGATATGTTACAACAGTTGCAAACAGTGGAACATGTTTTAACCTGACACTTTTAGAGAAGACTTGTGATTCTGACGGTAATCTGCTTGAAGAATATGGCTCGACGGTTAGAAATCATATAGACATGGATTCTTCTTACTGGAATGCCATACATCAGGGTATGAGAGGGGTTGTAGAGGATAAGCCATACTTTAATGATCTTGCGGTTAATGTTGCAGGTAAGACAGGAACAGCCGAGGAATCAAAGAAAAGAGCAAACCACGCTCTGTTTGTATGTTACGCGCCTTATGAAAGCCCTCAAATTGCTATAGCTACCCGTATTGCCTACGGCTATTCTTCAAGTTATGCCGCTCAGATTACAAAAGAGGTTGTAGCTTATTACTTTGGACTTAAAGATTCTGACGATGTTCAGAACGGAACTGCACAACAGCTTCAGGTTGGAGATACAAATGCGGACTGAGACATTTTTGGAAAAACTGAAAAGCTATCGTATATTTGACTACGATTTTAAGCTTGTTATAATGTTGCTTACACTTTCATGCATCGGTGTTATGGCCGTTGGAAGTGCGGATCCTTCATATAAAAGTAAACAGATCATGGGACTTGTATTGGGAATGTTTATGATGATACTTGTTTCCCTGATGGATTATATTGTGATCTGTAAGTTTTATGTTTTGTATTATATTTTAAACATATTTTTCCTTGCGCTTGTATTTACACCACTTGGAAAATCAGTAAAAGGTGCTACGAGATGGATTGATGTCGGCGTTGTTTTCCAGCCTTCGGAAGCTTCTAAAATATTATTGATTTTATTTTTTTCAGCGTTCATAATGAAAAGTAAGGATAAAGTCAAAAAAATTTACTTTATTTTTGTGTGTCTTGGCCTTTTAGTACCACCACTTTTAATGGTAGTGATGCAGCCTGACCTTTCTACAACAATAATGCTTACCGTAATAGTTAGTTGTATTCTGTTTTCAGCCGGTATTAACATGAAATTTGTAGTTACGGTTTTAGCTGTTTCAATCCCAACGGCTTTACTGGTGATTTTTGATGCACTTGCAGATAAGAGTATTCTGCTTAGAGAATATCAGCAGAGTCGTATTCTTGCATGGCTTCATCCTGAAGATTATGCAAATTCCGATGCCTATCAGACACTTAATTCGATGATGGCTATTGGATCGGGACAGCTCCTTGGAAAAGGCTATAACACAAACGAAATCAGTTCTGTTTTAAATGGTGGTTTCGTTTCTGAATCACAGACAGACTTTATTTTCACAGTAGTAGGTGAAGAATTTGGTTTTATAGGCGGATGTGCTGTTATTGTGCTTCTGCTTTTAATAGCTCTGGAATGTTTTATCATCGCCGGAAGAGCAAAGGATTTAACCGGGCAGCTGATTGCCACAGGAATGGGGGCCTGGATAGGTTTTCAGGGATTTCTTAATATAGGTGTTGCTACCGGAGCACTCCCTAATACAGGAATTCCGCTGCCGTTTGTAAGTGCCGGACTTACATCTTTAGTCAGTTGCTTTACAGGAATGGGCTTTGTCCTAAATGTAAGGCTTCAGGGCAAAAAATATTTTTAAGTTGGGGAAGGGGTAACCTATGAACATTGCTTTTATAGCTCATG
Source organism: Butyrivibrio sp. AC2005 (assembly GCF_000424145.1). GTDB lineage: Bacteria > Bacillota > Clostridia > Lachnospirales > Lachnospiraceae > Butyrivibrio. Next base: position 218,553 of record NZ_KE384137.1, on the reverse strand, counting down.
ATGCTAAAAAGAAACTGATGCAGAACTTTTGTATAGCCTACAGAGGAATTCTTGCGAAGCATGATCTTTATGCTACAGGAACTACCGGCAGACTTATTGAAGAAGTTACAAATCTCAGTATTCATAAATATCTTGCAGGTCATTTAGGCGGATCTCAGCAGATAGGTGCTGCAATTGAAGCCAATGAAATTGACCTTGTAATTTTTCTTCGCGATCCGCTTACTCAGAAGGTTCACGAGCCTGATGTAAATAATGTTATGCGTCTTTGCGACATGCATAATATCCCGATAGCAACTAATCTTGCTACAGCTGAATTGCTGATTAAATCATTAGACAGAGGAGATCTTGAGTGGCGTGAGATGTATAAGTAATCTAAAGAAACGCCTCGTAGCATTATGTTTAGTGCTGGTTTCTTCAAATTTAATTACCGGATGTTCTGGGGCGGAATATGCATTTCCTTATACAATTCCATCTGCTGATTATGGTGAAAATGGGGCGGTTGTTATGAAAACTTTCGCCTCAGATTTGTGTGTGACAAATTCAGATATAGGAGATTCACTTTCATTGAGCGAAAATACCTGTCTGGGATTATTTGATATCAATAATAAGAGAACTCTTTATTCTAAAAATGCTCAAATTCAGCTTGATCCGGCATCATTAACAAAAGTTATGACTGCTATAGTTGCTTTAAAAAACGGCTCACTTGATCAGGTTTTACGAGCTGACTCTGAAGTCTATATAACAGAAGACGGAGCACAGGTACTGAATATTCGTGAAGGCGATTCAATGACTCTGGATCAGGCGCTGCATATTCTTTTGTTGTATTCGGCAAATGATGTGGCTGTTTTAATAGCGAAAAATATATCGGGGAGTGTAGAAGCCTTTGTTGAGGAAATGAATAATGAGGCAAGAGCTCTTGGTTGTACTCATACTCATTTTATGAATCCAAACGGACTTACGGCAGATGATCATTATACCAGTGTTTATGACATGTACCTAATGTTCAATGAGGCAATTAAATACGAAAAATTCACTGAAATAATACATATGTCCAATTACTCAACTCAGTATTACACCTCATCCGGAGAACTTAAGGATGTTAATGTAAAAAATACCAATGGTTTTATTAATGGCAATTATCAAATGCCTGCCGGAATAACGGTTCTGGGCGGTAAAACAGGAACAACTGCAGCAGCAGGGCATTGCCTTATTCAGCTTGCTTCAGATACTTCGGGAAACAACTATATTGCTGTAATAATGAGAGCAGAAGATACAGAAACCCTTTATACTGAAATGTCCGATTTGTTATTGCAGATAACGGGTCAGTAAACTATAATAATATTAACAAAAAAAAATAAAAACTGGAGGGTATGGATATGGTTCAGTTAATTGTTGGGAATAAAGGTAAGGGTAAAACAAAATGCCTGTTGAACAAGGTCAATACCGAAGTAAAAAACATTTTGGGGAATGTTGTATTTCTTGATAGAAATACAAAGCATATGTTTGAACTTAATAACAAAGTTCGACTTATTGTTGTTCCGGAATTCATGATTGAAAATTCCGATGAGTTTCTTGGTTTCGTCAGTGGCGTGATTTCACAGGATCACGATCTTCAACAAATGTATTTCGATGGTTTCCTCAGTATCGCTTGTCTTGAGGGAAAAGATATCACTTCTACAATTGAAAAACTTGAGCGTCTTGGTGAGAAGTTTAATGTTGACTTCGTACTTAGTGTATCAATGGATGAATCTGAGCTTCCTGAAGCTGTTAAATCCAAGGTAGTTACAGCGCTCTAATTATAAATATGGATAGGATGGATAAGCCGCGTTTTATCTCGCGGCTTATCTTTAGTTTTAAAATATGGCAAAAAAACAAAAAAACAAGATAGCGCGATATCCTGTTTTTCTGCATGTTAATGTCGGAATTGTATTTTTCGCATTCATGCTTATATACGTTGTTATCTGTGTTTTTACTTATTTCAGTAAAAAGCATATAGTAGGCTATGAGGTAAAAGAGGGTTCTCTTTCTTCAAATAATATATACGAAGCTGTCGCAATAAGAGATGAACATGTCGTTGAAGCTGCGAATGCGGGCTACGTTAATTACTTTGCACCCGAAGGTCAACGCGTTGCAGTAGGCAATCTGGTATATACTGTTGACGAATCCGGAGATCTTCTTGATTACCTGAAAACGCAGGGAACGGAACAGGCTTCTTTGACAGATGAGGATTTAAGTGAGCTTCGTACTCAGATTGTAAGCTATAGTGCTGATTTTGATCCAAAAAGCTTTGGTTCCGTATATGATTTTAAGTTAAGTCTTGACGGTACAGTGCAAAAGCTTGCAAGTGCAAGTATTTTGAAAAGTATCAATTCCTTAGGTAATGACTCAGGTGCAATGCAGAGTATAAATTACTGCTATTCCTCCGATACAGGAATTGTTCAGTATTATATTGATGGTTATGAAAGTGTTGATCTTAACAGCATGACCACTGATCTTATCGATAGTACCAAATATGAAAGAAAGCAGCTTATAAGCAATTCTCTTGTAGGTGTTGGTGATCCCGTATTTAAACTTTCTACCAGCGAAGACTGGATGATCGTTATTAACGAAAACGACCTTGATAAAGTAAAGGATCTCGCCGAAAGAGAATATATAAAAGTAAAATTCCTTAAAAATCAGGATGAAGCCTGGGGCAAGGTATCTTATGTCACTAATGATGCCGGTGATACATTTTTAGGACTTTCCTTTACAAATTCGATGATTACATTTGCAAAGGACAGATTCCTGAATGTAGAACTTATAACTGAAGATGAAAGTGGTTTGAAAATACCAAATTCATCTATTGCTGAAAAAAGCTTTTTTGTCGTTCCCAAGGAATATGTTACAAAAGGAAGCAATAACAATTACGGAGTTCTTCGCGATAAATATGATGAAGATGGTAATGAGACTTCTGAATTTATTGAGGTAGAGCTTTATAATGAGAATGAGGATTCCTATTACGTGGATGATGATACTCTGAGAAACGGAGATTTATTGATAAAACCTGATTCTCAGGACAAGTATACTGTTAATAACAAGGACACTCTTATCGGAGTATATAATATCAATAAGGGATACGCAGACTTCAGACAGATAAGTATTTTATATCAGAATGATGAATATTCTATCGTTAAATCAAATACAAATTATGGTTTAAACGTGTATGACTATATTGTTCTTGATGCTTCAACTGTAGAAGGTGATGCGAAGAACCTTGACACGTCGGATGAAAACTAGCATAATATAATCGTTGTATATTTTGTTGGGGTTAGGAGTTAATCACATGAGTGTAATGGATAAGTTTTTATCAGCAATGAAGCTGAACGGGGATGACGAAAGCGGATATTATGATCAGGACGATGATTACTATGATAACACCATCGAACCTATTCATAAGGCAAGTTCTATCGGAAAAGATGATCCCTCGATTGAGATAAATGAAGAAAAGCTTAAGAGGCCGGCACCGGCACCAAGAGCTGCAGCTCCCAGGGGCAGAAGCGCTAACGGTATGGAGGTATGTGTTGTTAAACCTACATCTATTGAAGATGCAAGGGAGATAACAGAGACCCTTCTTAACAACCGTACTGTTGTACTTAATCTGGAAGGCATTGATGTTGAGCTTGCTCAGAGAATCATTGATTTCACATCAGGTTCATGCTTTGCAATCAATGGAAATCTTCAGAAGATTTCCAGATATATCTTCATAGTAACACCTGCAAGTGTTGATATTTCAGGAGATTTTCAGGATATTTTAAGTGGCACTTTTGAGAATACAATGGGTAACTCAGGGCTGCAGTCTATGTAATTTTACAGAAGTTAACTATAAGGCAGAAACTTTTGTTTCTGCCTTTTTTGAGTATATGCACAATTTATTGAAAGGAATATCAGCAATGCTGATAGGTTTACTATGTCTGAGATTTTAAATGTTAAATACAATGGTAGTCCTTGCTATAATATCGTTTTTGATGATTCTTTCGATGGTCTTACGGGATATATTTCAGAACTTGGATTTGAGAATAGAAAAATCGCTATTATTACAGATACAAATGTAAAACCTTTATATGCGGATGAGCTTGAAAATATAGTTAAGGCAATTTCAACAAGGGTTATTATTCATGCAATTCCTGCTGGTGAAGAGAATAAGAATCTTCATGAAATTGAAAAGATATACAAAATACTCATAGAGAATAAATTTGATCGCCATGATCTTATCATAGCTCTTGGCGGAGGTGTTGTAGGGGATATGGCAGGCTATACAGCAGCCACCTACCTTAGAGGAATTGCTTTTATACAGATTCCGACAACACTTCTTGCTCAAACTGACAGCAGTATTGGCGGTAAAACAGGTGTTGACTATGAAGGTTATAAAAACATGGTCGGTGCCTTTTATATGCCGTCTCTTGTATATATGAATATTAAAGTGCTTAATACCTTATCCGGAGAGCAGTTTGCTTCAGGCTTTGCTGAGGTTATGAAGCATGGTCTTATCAAAGATCAGGATTTCTATATGTGGCTCATTGAAAATATGTATGAAATCGAAGAGCGCGATCCGGAAACTCTTATTCAAATGATAAAGAAAAGCTGCGATATAAAGAGACAGGTCGTTGAGAAGGATCCGACAGAAAAGGGTGACAGAGCTCTTCTTAATTTCGGGCATACAATAGGACATGCTATTGAAAAATATAAGGAATTTTCATTATCACATGGTGAATGTGTTGCTCTTGGAGCTGTTGCAGCTGCTTATATTTCCTGGAAGAGGCAGATGCTATCCATGGAAGAATACTATGAGATAAGAGACATGTTCGTTCCATTTGGATTACCAATATCCGTAACCGAAATTGATGCTGATGAGATAATTTCTCTTATGCATTCAGATAAGAAGGCTGACGGCAAGAGTATAAAATTTGTGCTTCTTAAAAAAGTCGGAAAAGCTGTACTCGATAGCACTGTTACTGATGACGAAGCCAGAGCAGCTATAAAAGAAATCACATGGTCTGATGACTTTGAATAAATATTAAACGGAGTTCATTATGAATAAATTAACTGCAAAAAAGAAATTATTTCTTGCTATCGATTTTATAGCTATTATACTTTTGGTTATTCTTGATCAATTTACCAAACGTCTGGCTGTTTTACATCTTATGGATAAGGATTCTATAGTTCTTATTCCCGGATGGCTTGAGCTTACTTTTTTAAAGAACAGAGGCGCCGCTTTTGGTATTTTACAGGACCAGAAGGTGTTTTTTGTAATGATAGCCATTATGATACTACTTGTAATTGCATATGTACTTTTTCAGCTCCCTTTGGAAAAGAAGTATACTTATCTGCAAATAATTCTTGTTATGATAGCAAGTGGTGCAGCAGGCAATATGATAGACAGAATTGCAAATGATTATGTAGTAGATTTTATATCATTTGTAATTATTAATTTCCCTATTTTTAATGTCGCTGATATTTATGTAACTGTATCAACATTTTTGTTTATAATTTTGTTCCTTTTTTACTATAAGGAAAAGGATTTTGATTTCCTTAGCTTTAAACAGCAGAAGAAGTACAGGGAGTTTAAATGACAGAGCCTATCGAAAAAGAAAACAATGTCAGTTATGTAGTTAACGATGATATGGATGGAGAGAGAGTTGATAAAGTTATGAGCTCTCTCTCTGATTCTATGTCCAGAAGTTATATCCAAAAGCTGATAAAAGATAATAAGGTTTTAGTTAACGGAAAAAATGTCAAACCGAGTACAACTGTATCAGAGGGTGATACAATTTTTATGGAAATTCCAAAATCCATTATCCCTGATATAGTACCTGAGAATATTCCTCTGGATATCATTTACGAGGATAAGGATGTACTTATAGTAAATAAACCAAAGGGAATGGTTGTGCATCCCGCTGCCGGACATTATGACGGTACTCTTGTTAATGCTCTGATGTATTATCTTGGGGATGAGCTTTCAGGAATCAATGGGGTTATGAGGCCCGGAATAGTTCATCGAATAGACAGAGATACAACCGGTTCAATTATTATATGTAAAAATGATATTGCCCACAGAGGAATTGCAGAACAGCTAAAGGAGCATAGCATTAACCGTGTCTATCATGCTATTTGCCATGGAATTCTAAAGGATGACGAGGGAACCATAGCTACAAATATAGGAAGAAGCCAGAATGACAGAAAAAAAATGAGTGTTGTTCCTGAGAATCAGGGTAAAAAAGCAATTACACATTATCGTGTTCTAAAACGCTTTGAGAAGGATAAGATGTCATATATAGAGTGCAGACTTGAAACAGGACGCACTCATCAGATAAGAGTACATATGGCCCATATAGGACATCCTCTTTTAGGAGATACTGTATATGCCCCCTCTATGAAGAGCAGATTTAAACTCGAGGGACAATGTCTTCATGCTAAAACTCTGGGCTTTGTGCATCCCGTCACAGGTGAATATATAGAGACAGATGCTCCGCTACCGGAGTATTTCAGTCATCTTTTGGAAATACTTAACTAAATGATAAGTTTCTCTAAAATTCAGGCGAGGTATTTCATACTGTCAATTTTTTTGATATAATTGTATTAAATTTATGAAATCTTTTATCATGGAGGTTTTATTATGAATACAATCATAACAATAGGCAGACAATTTGGTTCGGGTGGTCGTGAGATAGGCATGAAGGTTGCTGAATGTTTCGGCATCAAGTTTTATGATAAGGAGCTCCTTACAAGAGCTGCGTCAGAGAGTGGTTTTGCTCAGGAAATGATTCAGGATCATGATGAACGACCCACAACATCTTTTTTGTATAATCTTGTTATGGATACGTATTCTTTTGGATATAATTCCTCTAGCTTTGTTGATATGCCTATCAGCCACAAAATTTTCCTGGCACAGTTTGATACAATAAAAAAGATTGCTGATGAAGGTCCATGCGTAATTGTAGGAAGATGTGCAGATTATGCTCTTGCTGATTATCCTAATGTAATTAATATTTTCATACATGGTAATGAGGAAGACAAAATTAATCGTGTAATGGATCGCTATCCTGATGTCACAACAAAAGACAAGGCACTTGAAATGATTCTTAAGAAGGATAAACAGAGACAGAGTTATTACAATTATTATTCTTCTAAGAAATGGGGAAGATCCGACACCTATGATCTGACAATCAATAGTAGTGTTCTTGGCATTGATGGAACTGTAAAGCTGATTACGCAATTTGTTGAAGACTTTGAGAACAGATAATATTTATTGTTTCATAATCAGAATATAAGAAAGGAATAAGGAGCAGACAAAGCAGAAATGTTTGCTCCTTTTTTGTCACATTATGGCTTACAACTTTTTTGCTACAATATCACGTATGAAATATATTGAGAGATGGGCTCTTATGCGAAATTCAAGGCCTGAAAATTTAAGTGAGCATTCACTTGAGGTCTCAATGATTGCTCATGCTCTATGTGTAATTGCAAATGTTCGGTATAACAAAAATCTGAATGCTGAAAAGGCTGCCTTGATCGGCCTTTATCATGACGCATCCGAAATTATTACCGGAGACATGCCGACACCGGTGAAATATTATAATGAGGATCTGAAAAATGCTTATAAGCAGGTAGAAGCGATAGCTGATGTTCAGCTGCTTCATAAACTTCCCGGAGATCTCCGACCTGCCTTCGAGAGCATTTTTAAGGCGCAGGATGGCGAAGATGAGATGTATATGAGAAGGCTTGTAAAGGCTGCAGATAAGCTCTCAGCATTAATTAAGTGCATAGAAGAAAAGAACTCCGGTAACAGCGAGTTTCGTACAGCTGAAAAAAGCACACTTAAATCCCTTGATAAAATGAAAAAAGAACTTCCTGAGGTAGAAGATTTTATGAATGATTTCCTTGAGCCTTACGGAAAAACTCTTGATGAACTGTCCTAATGTACTATTAGTAAATATTTTTTGTGTCTGATTTTGAAAGGATCTGCCATGACTTATTTTACATGCTTTTTCCTGGATACCGAAAAGGATATTATTGTAAGCCTTTATAAAGACCTGGATAAATTATTCTATGTACTTTCAACACCTAACCATCATACGGGGAATCTTATAAGGAATTTATCGACTATATGTGGTCTGCCACTTTCCGAGAATGATGATGGTATGCTTGTTATTAAAGGAGAGGTACCCTGCTTTGTCGATTCCTCAAATCTTGAAGCCTATGTGTTTACGCTGGGAGATATTGAGGTTGCAAGCATTTTCCCCGATGGCAGTGTTGATTTAAAAGCAACAATACCTGCTATAGCCAAGACTCTTATGAGCCAGACCAAGAATTATCAGCTTGATCTTTCTAAAACGATTTTCAAAACTCAGATAAAAAAGGACATTAAGTTCAGAGCAGATCTTCACACTCACATGAATGGAAATCTACCCGGAGATGTTCTTATCGCACTTGGAATATATCACCAAATCAGATATCCCTTATATTATATTAGGAAGCTTGACTTAAAACTTACTGATGCACAGGAAAAGCGTCTTCTTGAACAACGTGCTAAGGTGGCACGTCAATTTGTAACCTCAGGCCTGCAGGGTAAATATCTTGACAGAAGAATTAATGATAATACTTTCATAAATTTTGCCGACCTGATTCTAAATAATCTTGATAATGCGGAAATGAATATTGTTAAGATAAGAGGTTCACTTGCTGTAATAAAAGATGGTCAGGCTGTTTTCACAAATCTGGAGAAGGTATATCTTTACAGATATGTTTTTTGTAAAGCAAGAGAAAGTGAAGAACTGATTAATCTTAATAATATAAGTCAGATACCGGATATTGATGTGAAAAATACATTACTACAAATGCTGAAAGATAAGGAAAATCCTGATTATTCCAATAATACAATTTTTCAGGATAAGCTTTTGTGGATTGCAAGAAATTATAAAAAGCAGGGTGTTTGCTATGCCGAAATAAGTGATACGACCCTGGTAAAAAAATATGAATCACTTGAAATGCTAAAGCAGGTTCATGAAGTAATGCCAAAGATTTACCAGGAAACAGGCGTAATGATCAGATTCCTGGCGGCAATGAGGCGAATTCCATTAACGATAGTTAAGGATGCGGTAACTCCCTCTGATTATCTTGAACAAAATCTTGAAGTCCTACGTGCAACATTTCTTGATCCCTATGTGGCAGGCTGCGATTTTGTTGGTGAGGAAATTAATGACATTATCACCTTGAAGCCTGTTTTCAAGGAACTGGTGAAATTTGCAGCAATAGACCCTTCATTTGTTATAAGAGTTCACGCCGGTGAAAACGATAGTTTGAAGGATAATATTGCGCACAGCATTTCATGTGTAAAAGATTGTTTATTGCCTGGACAAACCATGCCCAAAATGAGGCTGGGACATGGTCTATATACTTATAGTCCCAGATCTCAAAAGGGTAAGGAAGTAATTAAGCAATTAAAGGATAATAATGTTGTCCTGGAGTTCCAGCTTACCAGTAATGTAAGGCTGAATAACCTGAATTCATTAAAAGATCATCCATTAAAATATTACCTCAAGCAGGGAATACGCTGTGTTCAGGGGACAGATGGTGCAGCTCTTTACGGAACTAATTCAATTGATGAAGAGCTCTCTTTAAAAAAGATGCTCGAGCTATCGGATGATGATCTTGAGCTTATGAAGGAAGCAGAGAATAGCATAATAGAAGAGGGGCAGATTGCATATTCAGATAAGAAAGCGGCTTTCATTTCACTTGTAAAGAACAGGGATATGGAAGAGGTCCTTCTTGAAAAAATGAAGACTGTAAAAATATCGAAAGACTCATCAGGAAAACAGAAAAGACTTGATGCAAATAAAGAGCTTAAAGATGAAATTTCAGAAATTACCTGGGATCGTTTTCCCATTGTTTTACTGGGAGGAAGCTTTAACACTGAAAAACGCGCGACAAGAATTACACCTGACGGACAATGTGAGTTGGACAAGCTAATGGATTTTCTTAATCCTGATGAAGTATGCTTTGTTATTGGGCATAAAATATCAGGCTATGAGAAATATCTTATAGAGAATAACAAAAAGAATTTTAAGATATATGCCGTTGTTCCTGCTCTTATATCCAGGCATGAGAAGGATAAACTAATGGCGGCCGGTGTAATAATACGCGTTTCACCTGAAGCAGAAGGAATGGGTATATATAAAAGCTTTAACTATGAAATTTTTGAGAGAAGACCTTCCATGGTAGTTGCCTTTGATGGTAATAGTGCAGCTGCTAACCTTATTCAGGAAGCAAAGAACGGAAAGGGTAAATCTGTAATTTTTATATGGAGTCATTCACAAACATTACAGCAGAAGGCAAATTCACTTCATGGGTATGTACGCTATTTTGATAGCGAAAATCCAATAGTAAATCAGATAATGGAGCTACAGAATAAGCTGGCAAACAATAATTCGCAATAATTGATAATAAAATTGAAAATATTGTTGGACATTTGTTGGACATATTAAGATATAATTTCGATATGAAATAAAGTATGAAAAAAGTTGCTTTTTCAAAAAAAGCATCTATGAGAAAAGGGAGGCTTTAATATGTTCAATTCAAAAGGTAAACTTTGCAAAAGTTTACAGTCAGTTTTTCTTGCAGCAGCTGTTGCTGTATCTGTAGTTCCTGTTTCATTTGTTGCATCAGAGCCCATTACTGTAGAGGCTGCTACATCCGCAGTTGAGGATGCACTTAATGAAAATCAGAAGAAAATTTTCAATGCTTATCAGTATCTTGATACAAGAATCAAGGATGCTAACATTGAGGTTACATCAGCAAATAAGGCTGAGTTTGAAGCTTCAGGCTTCTATACAATGTATACAGGCGCTGATGAGAAGAAGAAGTTCTCAAATGATGATCTCAAATATGCAAGACGTGCATATATTTACAGCAATCCTTACGAAATTGCAGGTGCAATGGCAGAGCTGAAATTTGTTTATATTAAGAATAGTGAGGGCAAATACAGCTGCTTTGCATATCTTAAGAAAACCGGCGATAATGACTATTCTGCTGAGAAAAAATCTCTTAGGAAAGCAGTAAATCAGATAATAAATAACATCGATGTTGATGCAGCAGCATTTACCAAGGAGCTTGAATGCTTCAGCAAGATTATTGATAATGTAACCTATGCAAATGTTGGTATCGACAATAAGGATCTTAAAAATACTGCTTATGGTGCATTGGTAACTCATAGAGCTTCATCACAGGGATATGCACTTGCATTTTCATTACTTCTTGACGAATGTGATATTCAGAACGATATCCTTTTCAATGAAAAACGATGCTGGAATCAGGTTAAGCTTGGTAAACAGTGGTATGAGACTGATATCCCTGCTTGCGATAAAGTAAAGAAGGGTACTGTTACTTATAACCGCTTTAATGTTTCAAGAGCAAGCATGAAGAATTTTGACCTTACAAGAGTTAACTACGCTACAAAGCTTCGTGATTCAAAGGGTAAACACAGCGATACAAATAAGAAGCTTCAGCAGTACGATGAAGATGTTATGTACTCTGGTAAGAATTATACCTTAGCTGTTTTGAATTCTGATAATACAACCACACGTACAACTATTACATCTAATGAGAAGACATTTAATGTAGTTCCTGCATTTGTACAGGGTAGTCTTATGACAAATATAAGCCCTGTGCTTAAGGCTTGCGTAATATCATTACCTGAAGACAGTGCATTCAGACTCACATCAGAGGCTGATAAGTGGACACCTGCGCATCCTTATATCACTATCAGTAGAGGCGGCAACGGTCAGAACAGAGCAGTAAGCATGGCATTCACCTTTGACGATGGCTCAAACAATGGTGCCGGAACAACTGTAAACTTTAATGCCACACTTAACGACAATGATAATTCTGCTGATGCAAAGTATGTATACAAGGTAACAGGTGATGATACAGCTACTCTTGTAAAATGCAACAAGGTTAATGCAAGAAACATTACAATTCCTTCAACAGTAACTATTAGTGGTAAGGCATACAAGGTAACAAAGATTGGCAACAATGCATTCAAGAAATGCAAAAAAGCTGAGACAGTTATGATCGGTGCATACGTAACTGAAGTTGGTAAGTCAGCATTCTCCGGAAAATCTAAGCTTGTTCGCGTAGAAAATCAGGGATTCGCTCTTGATACTTTTGCAAAAGATGCATTTAAGTCAGCTAATGATAATACATTATTCCTTGTTAAGGCTTCAAGCTTTGGAAAATACAAGAAGCTTGTTAAGAGACTTAAGAAAGTAGGCGGCAAGAATTCTGTTTATAAGTACAGAGCATACTAATTTCTGATTAGAAATAGATTTATTATTATCCTGCAGGAGTCAACTATTGGCTCCTGCAATTTTTATGTATAATTTGAGCTAATTATCTGTATGATACCAATTATTTGTTATTTTCCCGTTACTTATCAATATAGGCACATTACACTTCGTTAAAGAGAGATTTAACGAAGTAATATATTCTGCTCTCCATGCCATAAAATCTGTATTCTATAAATAAAAGCTAGGCATATTAAGCTGGCTTTAACTTTCATACTTTATTTTGTCTAATCAATTGATTCAAAGAATTCTCGTATTGCTTTCAATAATTCATATTGATTCAGAGTCTTTAACAGATACCCATTAGGTTTTAAAGAAACAACCTTCATGACACTTTCTTTGTCACCTTTTCCTGTAAGAAAAATTACAGGAATATCCTCAGTTGTTTCTTCGCTTTTTATCATTTCAAGTACTGTAGGTCCATCTGTAATTGGCATCTCATAATCAAGAAGTATAAGATCCGGTCGTTTACTCGCAAGATAAGTTATTGCCTGTACCCCGGAGCCTACTATAATTACATTGTATTCTGTTTCCAGCCATGTTTTTGCAAGCGTCAGAAATGTCGGATCATCATCGACCAAAAGTATCGTCTTTCTTTTTGACAAAGACTCATTTACTGAAAGTATTTCTAACATTTTAGAAGCAACTTCCTTTGTATTTATTGGCCTCTCATGATGGCCCAGAATTACATATTCGGGAATAATACTTGTTAAAATGCTGTACTCACTCATATCACCGATTGTGTACAATGTTTTATTTTTTTCAATACACATATCTTTAATATAGTTCAGAACATCTTTTATATCTTCCAGATAATTTCCGAGATAAAAAAGAAATACAGGAGGATCATCTTTGAATTTTTCTAATTCGTTAATTTGGGGTGCTGCTCTTAATACTTCAATGCCAACATCTTTAAGACTTTTTGTAAGAGCATCAACCATAAATGTCGAACCACTACTGATTAAAAGTAACGTATTGCTCATAGCCTTCCCTCCTAGCGCATGCATTCAGAATTCTTCCAATATACCTTTAATTTTTTCCCAGTCTGCATGCCTTAATGCTCCCTCTATCTCTGTAAGTAAAATTCTATCTTTATCAGGAATTTTATATTCATTAAGACTATCCAATATATATTTTATGCCATCGTAATCAAAAGAAAAAGAAAGTTCTTTTAGTGTAGATAATGCGTCTGTAAATTGTCTTTTTTCTATGGCAGGAAGAACTTTTTCATTTGATATTTCCATTACAGGCTTTAAGTCATCAAAAACATTTTTGTACAAGGATAATAACTTTTCTGTATCCTTTTTTATAGCTTCAAGGTCTTTATTATCTCCTGCAATTTCGAGGCTTTCTGCAAGCTTTGCAAGTCTTATGGCACCAATAAATCTGGCTGAGGACTTAAGAGCATGAACCTTTACTGTGTAATCACTAATGTTTTTATCATTATAAAATCTGTTGATCAATTGATTATTCTCTGCATACGAATTTGTAAACGATTTGACAGCATCCATATATATATCAATCGACCCACAGTTTTTCAGACCTTCATACCTGTCTATGTTTTTGGCTTTATATAACCAGTCAGGAAAAATTGTCGTATTTTCATTATCTTCATTCGTGGTATTACTTTTTTCTGTACTTACTTTATCCTGTGGCAGGTAGCTTATCATCATAGCTTCTAATTTATCGGACATAATTGGTTTAGTCAGATAATCAGTAAAGCCTGCTTTTATATATTGCTCTCTTACTCCGGAAATTGCATTAGCCGTAAGACATATTACAGGAACATCCTTATTGGGATTATCTTTTTCTTTTTGCAGAATTTGTAATGTTTCTATACCATCCATCTGTGGCATTCTATAATCCAGAAAAATAAGATCATACTTCTTTTTTCTTGTCATTTCCAAACTTTGCTTTCCGCTTTCAGCCTCATCAATGTTTACCAGAGTTTTCTTCAGAAGTCCTTTAAATACCGATATGTTTAAGGGAGTATCATCAACTACAAGCACTTCTGCATCAGGTGCTACAAATTTTTCTTTATAGGCTTCTTTATTAAAAAGTGCCCTTTTATAGGATTCCATATAATCACCTACAGGATCCCACTTAACTACATTTTGACTGATGATAAAATAAAACTCACTTCCTTTACCATATTCACTTTTGACTTTAAGCTCACTCCCCATCAGATTTAAGAGTTTTTTAGTAATGTTAAGTCCAAGACCGGTGCCTTGAATAGCTCTGTTTTTCTCTTCATCAACACGCTGAAAAGCGTCGAAAAGCTTATTTATTTCATCCTCTTTTATGCCTATACCGGTGTCTTTAACCGATACAAGAAATTCTGCAGTGTTTTCAGATGTTTTAGTAGAAAAAACCGATAGGGTTACAGTTCCCTTTTCAGTATACTTTATGGCATTTGATAAAAGATTTGTAATTATCTGCTTTATTCTAATTTCATCACCATTAATGACACTAGGCATATTTTTATCCATCTCCGGAATAAAAGTAAGACCTTTTGATTCCACTTTAGGCATTGCCATATGAATAATGTCATTTAATACAGATGAGAAATCATAATCTACATTAATTATATCCATTTTTCCGGCTTCAATTTTCGAGAAATCAAGAATATCATTTATAATGCTTATAAGTGTATTACCGGCTGATTTTATATCATGAGCATACTCCTGCAATTGTGGATCATCAAATTCTCTTAAAATCATTTCATCCAATCCAAGCATTGCATTTAAAGGTGTTCTTATTTCATGTGACATATTTGATAAGAATTCACTTTTTGCTCTGTTTGCTGCTTCTGCATCCTGAGCTGACTCCTCTAATTCTTTAGTCATTGCTTTTAAAAAATGTGAAAGTCTCTCAGAAAGGGGGATTATTTCATCGTAGCTATGTGTCTGTCTGGTGGTAAGAACAGGAATAGCTTCTTCACTTTTAAGTCCCTCCCTCATACCGACTGCAACAAGTGCAGAATTAAGGACCCCGCCTTTACCACCATGCATAAATATTTCACCCATGCCTATAATTACATTGGGCTTCTCCTCACGTCCTTCGCTATAATAATTTATTTCCATCATGTAATCATCCTGAAGGAAATTAAATCTGTTTCCACAGATAATAAGCGTAAGCCTTTCCGCCCTAAAAGCTTCCATTCTGTTTGCTGCTTTTCTTGTATCATTAAGAAGCTCTTTTGCTTCAGCATAAGATAGCCTTATCTTCTCATCTTCAAGTACATCACCCTTTAAATAAACTTCACCTTTAGCTCCCAGTCCTGAAAGTGTTCGTCCGATAAGTAAACCGTTACGCTCCAGTACTATAGGAAATTCTCCCAGGTTTTGTATGAAATAATCATTTGTTTCAACTCCCAGATATTTTTTAAATACATCTACAGGCCTCATACCATCAATTGAGCTTATAACTGTGGTTCCTTTATCAGTAATTGCCTGGGCACTTATATCCATATATCTTCCAAGGGGTTCCCAGCCAAAAAGATATTCTTCATATACATATAATTCTTCACCTGAGAAAATCATTCCGGAGATTCCAAGATTAAAATCTTCCCCACTAATAACAAATGAATCTTCGTTACCCATAGTGATAAAGTTTTTAACCTCACCAGCTATATTTCCGGCAGCAATAGCACCAAAGACAGGTATATTTTCAAGTCCCTCGGTTAAAACTTCAAGGAATTTTGCAGCACTGGACTTTAAATAAGAAAAATATATCTCTATGGCTTTAACATTTTTCAATGTCTTCAAATGCTCATTGAGTTCCTTTGCATAGTTTAAACAGTCTTCTACAAAGAATTGATTATTTGTATCTATTTCCTTATAAAAAGGCTCTGCCTTGGACATATTTAAGGCCGTAAAGCTGATTACTATGGCACTGTCCATTTGCAGAAGTAAAGCCTGCTGCGCAACAGAAAAGCCAATAACCTTCATTTTTGGAAAACTATTATTTATTAGTTTTAATATTTCAGGAACATCATTCTCCGGGATATTTCCAACAAATACCTCGATTACACCATCCTTGTAATCCTGGTTTTCGAAATAATCAACTAATTCCGGTAGTGATTGCCTAAGTTCTGCTAAATCGCATACTGTAGCAGTTTTTTGGATCATGCTTTTTGCCTTTCACACAATTTGCTGCAACAATTAAATTTGACAAAATTATTATATAATAATGCTTTCAACGATATAATTAACAAAGCCTAAATAACTATAAAAAAAAATAATAAAAATAAGGACCGACATCGTGATATGTCAGTCCTATCAATAAATATAATGTTGAATGCCAATCTCTTATTCGGGCTTTAGTCCTGAACCACCCTTCCATTCATATGTAGAATCAGCATCTTTTACTAATTGAAATACCATTGCCATATTGGAATCACTAATTGAAATTATATGTCTGTCATCGTAATCCTGACTGAAATAGATCATCTTCTGCTGCCCTTCATCTGTAGCGACATAAATTGTTCCATCATCCCATGAGAGATCATAATATGTTCCAATGAAATGAGCATAGCCTTTTCCATCAGGGCAAAGCATCATATCAAATTCAACACCTGCCTTTGCTAATGCATCTGCATTGTAGGTTGTTCCACTCTCCTGAAAAGCCATAATCTCATAATAGCCTGCATCATTATGCTTTCCTGAAGATAAATCCGGAAGGTAGGAGGAGTCAAATTCTACCTTATTACTATCTTTTGAATCATCAGTATCTGCTTTTGAAGAATCCTTATCCCCTTTTAAAGAACCGGTTAAAGATCCTGTAAGAGAATTTGTAGCGTCATCAACAGCGTTGTCAAAAGAATCTTTAGCATCTTCCATTGCATTATTTAAAGCATCCGTTCCTTCTTCATATGCATCACTTAATCCTTCTGTAGCATCTTTTGCGGCTTCATTAAGGCTGTCTGTTGCTTCACCAAAGGCCTGGTCGATCATTTCGTCAGCAATATCATCTACTGTTTTATCATAATCACCTTTGTCGTAAGCAAGTTTCTCTTCCTCTGTCATTGGTTCGAAGGTCATTTCGTCTGCATCCATTGCAAGTACTACTGTACCATTATCAAAGGTATAAGGAGTATCAATATCTTCGATATGTACGAATTTATCATCCCAGGTAAAATCCGTTTTTTCACCCATCATATTAACATGACCGGTTCCATCTTCATTTACAACCATATAAATTCCTACACCATATTCATTTATTTGCTGAAGTTCACCTGTAATATCTTCGCCATTACTTATGAATTTTATTAATTTATAATAGCCCACAAATGAATTTGATGATTGAGAAGTGCTTTTGGCAGCTGTATTTTCTACTGTGCCTGCATCATTATTATCATTATTGTTTACGGATGTTCCGGCCTTCATTTTGCCTTCTGTGATATTTAAAGGCTCAGAAACTTCATTATTATCCTTTTTGGAACCGCATGCAGACATAGATAATGCCATTGCAAGTGCTAATGAGATAATAAAAA
Source organism: Butyrivibrio sp. AC2005 (assembly GCF_000424145.1). Taxonomy (GTDB): domain Bacteria; phylum Bacillota; class Clostridia; order Lachnospirales; family Lachnospiraceae; genus Butyrivibrio. The sequence goes on along the minus strand of NZ_KE384137.1, from coordinate 200,682 downwards.
TCCTTTTCTTCATATGTATTTCCCCCTGAAATATAACAAAACATCTATATAACCACTATAATTATAAGCGATATAACGTAACTAATTTATTAAAAACTTATAAATTTATTTATCGAATCTTTTGTTACAGGGGATAAAAAAGACCTTAGAAATTTCTAAGGTCTTGAAAACACATTATTTAAATTCTTGCAACTCCGCATTCTCTTGCTGCTTTTGCAACTGCTTCAGCGACTGTAGGACCGACTCTCTTATCAAATGCAAGCGGCAGAATGTATTTGTCATTTAATTCTTCAAGTGAAACAAGGTTCGCAAGAGCATATGATGCAGCCTGTTTCATTTCCTCTGTTATATCCTTAGCCCGAACATCCAGAGCACCTCTGAAAAGTCCCGGGAAGCAAAGTACGTTATTAATCTGGTTCGGATGATCACTTCTTCCTGTACCAACTACAGCTGCACCTGCTTCAAGTGCTTCGTCAGGTTCGATTTCCGGAACAGGGTTTGCCATCGGGAATACAATGGCTCCGGCATTCATTGATTTTATCATTTCTTTACTGACAATATGCGGTGCACTGACTCCGATAAATACATCGGCTCCCTTCATGGCATCAGCAAGATTTCCTGAAAACTTTTCGGGATTTGTCTTTTGAGCCATCTCTTCCTGCGCTGAATTCATTTCCACGCCTTCACAGAGAACCCCAAATCTATCAACCATCTTAAGGTTTTTAACACCCAGATTAAGCAGATGTTTTCCGATAGCAATTCCTGCAGAACCGGCTCCGTTTATAACAACCTTCGCTTCGGATATTTCTTTATTAACAACACGCAATGCATTGATAAGTGCAGCACCGACTACAACAGCAGTACCATGCTGGTCATCATGGAAAACAGGAATATCACAGATCTCCTTAAGCTTTTTCTCGATTTCAAAGCATCTTGGTGCAGCAATATCCTCAAGGTTTATTCCACCAAAGGATCCTGAAATCAAATAAATGGTACGTACAATCTCATCAACGTCTTTACTTCTTATACAAATAGGAAACGCATCTACGTCAGCAAACTCCTTAAAAAGTGCACATTTACCTTCCATGACAGGCATTCCTGCTTCCGGGCCTATATCTCCAAGACCAAGTACTGCTGTTCCATCTGTTATAACTGCGACAAGATTATGTCTTCTCGTAAGCTGATAAGATTTATCATAATCCTTCTGTATCTCCAGACATGGCTGAGCAACTCCTGGTGTATATGCAAGTGAAAGATCTTCCTTATTTTCAACCTTAACCCTTGATACAACCTCAATTTTCCCCTGCCATTCTCCATGCAAACGTAAAGACTCTTCAGCGTAGTTCATAGATTTCATCTCCTCTTTTTGTAGATAATTCATTAGTAACCATGAAAAATATTTGTTATACTTAACAAGTGCGTATTTATTGAACTTAATATTTTACACACATCTATCATAATAATAAGGAGAATACTTAAATGCAAGGAAAATTACCGAAAAGAAATGAAGTAGAAAAGGCTATGACATGGCGCCTTGAAGATATTTATGAAAACGAAGAATTGTGGGAAGCCGATGTAAAGGAAGCTCTTTCTCTTGCCGATAAGCTTTGCGAATATAACGGAAAGTTGTGTGATAATGCCAATAACCTTTTTGAGGCACTTAAAATCTATGAAAAGGCTGATCTTTTAACAAGTAAATTCTATGGCTATGCGCATATGAGACATGATGAGGATACTGCCAATTCCAAGTATAACGGAATGAATCAGAGAGCAACTTCTGCCTATCTGCAGATAAACGAGAAGGCATCCTTTGTAGAGCCTGAAGTTTTGACACTTTCAGATGAGACTCTTACTTCCTTTTACAATGAAGTTCCTGAGCTTAAACAATATGAACTTAGAATCAGGGAAATGAGAAGGCTTAAGGATCACATTCTCTCAAAAGAGCTTGAACAGCTTGTGGCATCTGCCGGTGAAATGGGAAGAACTCCTTATAATGGTTTTAATATGTTATCCGACGCTGATCTTAAATTCCCCAGTGTAACGGATTCAGAGGGAAAAGAGGTAATTCTTTCAAACGGAAGATTTGTTCCCGTTCAGATGTCTAAGGACAGGGAGCTTAGAAAAAAAGCTTTTGAAGCTTTCTATGGCAGATATGAGGAGTTTAAGAATACCTGGGCTGCTTTATATGACGGTGAAGTAAAAGCTCGTATTTTTAATTCAAAGGCAAGAAAATACAATTCCAACTTTGAGGCTGCAGTTGATGCAAATGATGTGGATCCGGCAGTATGTGACAGACTTATTGATTCCATCCATAAAGGTTTTGATAAGATGCATAGATATGTTGCACTCAGAAAAAAGCTTCTGAGCGTTGATGAGCTGCATATGTACGATGTTTATGTTTCCATGATAAGTGATTTTGATATGGAAGTCAGTTACGATGAGGCAAAGGAAATTTCACTTAAGGCTCTGGCACCTCTTGGCGAAGAATACCTCGGAATCGTTAATGAAGCCTACAATAATCGTTGGATAGATGTAATTGAGAATGAAGGCAAAAGAAGTGGTGCTTACAGTAGCGGAGCTTATGGTGTTCATCCTTATATGCTTCTTAATTACAATAATACTCTTGAGGATGTTTTCACTCTTGTTCATGAAATGGGCCATTCAATTCATACCTGGTATTCCGAGCATGAACAAAGCATCTGGAATGCAGATTACAAGATTTTCGTAGCAGAGGTTGCTTCTACAACCAATGAGGTACTCCTCTACCACTATCTCAAAGACAAGGCAAAGAGCAAGGAAGAAAAGGCATATATCATTAATCATTTCCTTGAAAGTTTTAAGTCTACAATGTACAGGCAGACTATGTTTGAAGAATTTGAGAGAAAAACAAATGAGATGGCTGAAAAAGGCGAACCACTTACTGCTGAGAGCTTATCTGAAGTATACTACAATCTTAATAAAGAATATTTTGGATCTGAGATGGTTTCCGATCCTCAGATTGCATACGAATGGTGCAGAATTCCTCATTTCTATTACAACTTCTATGTTTATCAGTATGCAACAAGCTTTGCAGCTTCTGTTTCAATTGCAAAGAGAATTCTTGAGGAAGGTGAGCCTGCAGTCAATGAGTACAAAAAATTCTTAAAGAGCGGATGTACTAAGGATCCTGTAAGTCTTCTTAAAATTGCAGGTGTTGATCTCACAACAGCTGCTCCCATAGAAGATGCACTTAAAGTATTTGAAGAAGCTCTATCCGAAATGGAAGAACTGTTTAAGTAATATGTTTATTTAAAATAATTAAGCCCACATCCTTTTTTATTTGGATGTGGGCTATTTTTTTAGCTCGTACTCAGACGTTTATTATGGCAATAAAATGATCTTTACATAACTGCAGGATTAGGATTATAGGTTTCTTTTATAGCGGTGTAAAGTTCAGCATCTGAACATCTCTTATAAGGACCAACATAGAAAATCCAAAGGATGCCACAGGTAAAGACACTAAGTAATGCCCATCCAAGGAATGAAAGGTCAAATGCAAATGCATTCATCTTCTGTCCATCCATCATTTTCCTTGAAAGTGTGATTGCTTCATCATGTGTCATATCAGGATTCTCTGCAAGCAGATAAGGTACAAGTCTGTATGAATAACCCTTTATAATTCCCGGAATAACACAAAGCATGCTCCAGAAAAACAGATAAAGATGCATAATAAACATTACTTTTACGATGTTTTTCCAGTTACTCTTAAATCCATAACCAACATTACCAATCGCAGCTTTCTCTTCTACACGATTAACAATAAAGAATCTCTGGCATCCGACTGTAAGAGGATTAAAAACGCATATCTTAAGTGCAAGCCCTATAATAATAAATACGAGTGATGCAGCCAGAATAACCATAAGAATCGGAATTACTACATCCCAATTAATATTATTAAAATCGATACGTCCATTCTCACTTCTTCCTGCGCTGCTTCCTACATTACTTCCTACAGAACCACTGCTTCCTCCTGTTGCAACTCCAAGTAATAAGCAAACTACAACACACGCCCAACGGTTTTTGGTAAAATTAGCCATACCATTTTGTTTTAGCATTGAATTTGTCCACATATGATTTCTCCCTTCCAAAAAACAATTTTCATTTATAGTTAGAATTATACGATAAAGTTTATGTAATTGTATATAATATTATTGCAATTTATAGTGTCATAATAATACAATTGCGAAAATTATCACTTCTATATCTCAGAAAAAGGATTTATGTTACAATTTATAGTGATTGGAGGAGTTGTAATGGGGGCAGATTCAGAATATAACAGAAAATTGCATTTAGCACGTTTAGAAAAGCTTCACGAATTAGAGGGCATACTTCCTGTATATTGTATGCCTTTTTTAGATGATAAAGAGCTTACATCTCAAATAAATACGGTAATATCATATGCCTATGATCTGATTACTTTTTTTCAGTTTCTAAAGGAAAAAAATCCACTTCTAAAAAATGTTTCAGATATAAAAGAAATCGATTTAACTTTTCTTGATAACCTATCCTTTGAAGACATAAATGAATTCCAAAGATTTTTATCATTTAATAACGGGGAAAATAAACACGTAAATAAAGAAAAAGGAATTGCCAGGAGGATGTCTGCTGTCAGAGGATTCTATGAATTTATGTGTCAGCATCATTATCTTAAGAACAACCCTACTCTTGGCGCTGCAAAGCGTAAAAAGACGCCAAAAAAGGATATTATCAGGATGAATTCCGAAGAAGTAAATACCCTTATGGATACTGTAATAAATACTGAACTGAAGGTATCTGACAGGCAAAGAGCCTTACTTGAAAAAACTAATCTCCGAGACACAGCTATATTCACTCTTCTGTTAAATACAGGAATCCGAGTTTCTGAATGTGTTGGACTGGATATTGATGATATCAATTTTGACGAGAACTCTTTTTCCGTTGTACGAAAAGGAGGAAACACTCAGATTTTGTATTTTAACCGTACAACCGCAGAAACCTTAAAGGAATATATCGAATTCGAAAGGCCATCTCTTTGTGAAAACGAAAAAGAAAAAGCCTTATTTTTATCCTTGAGAAAAAATCGCATCACCGTAAGAAGCGTACAGCTTTTAGTCAAAAAGTTTACACAAATGGCAGTTCCCGGCAAGAAGCTGACACCTCATAAAATGCGCAGCACCTATGGTACAGCTCTCTACCGCGAAACCGGGGATATAAGGCTTGTTGCAGATGTTCTTGGACATAAGGATATAAATACAACTGCAAAACACTATGCAGCAATCGAGGATGAACACAGGCGAAGAGCTGCAACTATCGATCCTTATTCAGACAAATGAAAATACTTCTTGTCCGCATAACCAAAAATAAAGTCAAAAATCATCATTTTAAAAGGCCACTCTTCAAACGAAGCGTGGCCTTTAGAATTATTATATTAAATTTACAGAAGTTCCTGGAAGCCGGGAACAAAGAGGTGTCTCGGAATACCATCAACCATGATAGGACCAACATCACCCTGAATCAGAGGTCTTACATAGGTTATGAATTCATCAGTTACATATGTACCTTCTTTGTTTATCCATTCTCTTGGTACTAGTCTCTCATCATTAGCAATCTTATGAACATCCTTAACCTCAGTACCTGCCTGATAAGGATCATCAGAAAGACGCTCAATAACTACCATTTTACCGCTATCGCCTTCATCAGCAGCCTTCATGGCAGCACCACCAACTTCATATGCTTCAAGAATATCAACACGTGAAGCGCAGTGGCTTGCAGCTCTCTGAAGAGTCGAAAGCTCGATAGCTCTTGTCTTGCAGCCAATCTCTGTAGAAAGAACTGTGCAAAGATATCTTGCTGTTCCGGTGAGCTGCTTATGACCGAATGCATCAATATATTCTACGCCATTATCATACTCACTGATATATTTTCCGTCTTTATCATGAATACCTTCAGAAATAGCAATAACAACGTTTGCTTTCTCTTTAAGAAGTTTTTTAACTTTTTCAACAAATTTCTTTACGTCAAAAGGAAGCTCGGGAAGATAGATTGCATCAGGTCCGTCACAGTCTTCACCTCTTGAAAGTGCAGCTGAACCAGTTAACCATCCTGCATTTCTACCCATGATTTCAACAATCACAACCTGGCCATGCTCTGTCTCAAGACTCCATCCATCACGGATAATTTCCTTTACGGAGGTTCCTATATATTTAGCTGCAGAGCCATATCCGGGTGTATGATCTGTAAGAGCAAGGTCATTATCAATTGTCTTGGGACAACCAACAAATCTTACAGCTGAGCCGGAAATAATAGCATAATCCGAAAGCTTTTTAATGGTATCCATAGAATCATTGCCGCCGATATAGATAAAGCAGTCAATTTCTAAGTCAGTTAATATCTGGAAAATCTTTTCATAAGTTTCTTTGCTTTCAAAGATCTCAGGCAGCTTATAGCGGCATGAGCCAAGATATGCAGATGGTGTTCTCTTTAACAGTTCAGCATCAAGTCCTGTCTTGATATGGTCGGCGAGATCAATGTAACGCCCTTCCATAAGTCCCTGTACACCGTGAATCATTCCGTAAACCTTTTTGTATCCGCGGTCTTTAGCTGTACGATAAACACCTGCAAGCGAGGAATTAATTGCAGCTGTAGGTCCTCCTGACTGTCCAACAATAACGTTTCTTTTCTCCTTCGTTGCCATGGTTATGAATACCCCCTTATCTAGTTTTGTTATGCAACATGTATATATTTTATCAAAATAGTAAGCTTATGTCATTAAAAATGTCTATAATTATAAAATAATTTTAAAAATCTTATGTTTATTGGTTATAAAATATTTATCAATATAAAAATCCCAATGGTTTTGTTATCTGAATTTAACCATTGGGATTTATGTGTTTATATAACCGACTATTTAATTTTCATCATCGGAAACTTCAATTTCCTTAATCATAAACTCATTGCCCTGGACAAGATAAGTCCTTTCACTTTGACAGAATGGACAGATTCTTCCATGCGCAATTGTACCATATTGTTTACCGCAATCCTCACACTGTGTAATTGCCGGTATGGTTTCAATTAGAAGTTCAGTTCCTTTGATAAAATCCTGCTTATCAGACGCCCATTTCCAGCAGTCAGTAAGGAAATGAGGTATAACAGTTGAAACTTCACCAAGTTCAACGGTCACTTTGTCAATTTTTTCAATTTTATTCTCATCTACAACTGACTTAAGGTCATCAATTATATGAAATACTACACCAAGTTCGTGCATAAAAAACCTCTTTATTTCTTGCCTTTGAATTTGATGTTTATTGCCTGCTTTGCGGCATAAGGGAGAATATATTTGAGCTTATCCTCGCTTCTTCTCATTACGCTGCATTCAGGATTTTCCCTATACAGATGTATAGCATCAAATTCACATTTTGTTGTACAAAGACCGCATCCGATACATTTATTTGTATCAACAACAGACGCTCCGCAAGAAAGACATCTGGCTGTCTCTGCTTTAACCTGTTCCTCGGTAAATACAAGCTTTGCATCGCGGAAGGAATGAGTGGGATCAGCAATAGCATTACTCTTTCCGGGAATTTGTCTCTTACATGTATCATAGTCCTTTACCAGGATGTCAGTCTTATCAAACTCCTTGAAATCATTACGGTTACGTCCAATTGTAAGCGAAGAATTCGGTTGCACAAAGCGATGTATTGAAATAGCACCCTGTTTACCGGCTGCAATAGCATCAATTGCAAATTTGGGACCGGTATAAACATCACCGCCAACAAATATATCCGGTTCTGATGTCTGATATGTGAGTGAATCCGCAATGGCTCCGTTACCTCTTCCAAGTTCAACCTTAGATCCTTCAAGCATATTACCCCATAAAATGCTCTGTCCTATACTTAAGAATACATGCTGACATTTGACTGTAACAGTATCATTCTCATCATATTTTGGATTAAATCTATGCTCCTCGTCAAAGACAGAAAGGCAACGCTTAAGAACGATTCCGGTTACCTTACCATTTTCAGTAAGAATTTCCTTAGGTCCCCATCCGCAGTTAATCTCAACACCATCTTCCTCAGCTTCTTCTACTTCTTCATCAGAAGCAGGCATAATATCTCTGCTCTCAAGACAGAATTGTTTAACGCTTTTGGCTCCACATCTTACAGCACTTCTGGAAACATCGATAGCTACATTACCGCCACCAATTACTACAGCATCACCTTCTACCTTTAGTGTTTCGTCATCTGTTACGGCATGCAAGAAATCAACAGCTGTTACAACGCCCTCAGCGTCTTCTCCCGGAACTCCTGCTTTTCGTCCACCCTGACATCCTATAGCAATATAGAAGGCTTTGTAGCCCTGACCGCGAAGCTCGTCCAGTGTAATATCCTTACCGACTTCTACACCTGTCTTAATATCCACGCCCATTTCCCTGATAATATCAATCTCTGCCTGGACAACATCCTTCTCCAGTTTATATGATGGAATACCATAAACGAGCATGCCGCCTGCTCTGTCATTTTTTTCAAAAATTGTAGGTTTATAACCTTTTTCAGCAAGATAAAAGGCGCATGATAATCCTGCCGGACCTCCTCCTATAATGGCGATTTTTTCGTCAAATTCGCCATTTACCTTAGGTATAACCTTCTTAGGAATAAATCTGGTTTCAGAATTAAGATCTTTTGCTGCAATAAACTTCTTTACTTCGTCAATGGCAACAGCCTGATCAATGGTTCCTCTGGTACATGCTTCTTCACATCTTCTGTTACAGATATGTCCGCAAACTGCAGGAAGAGGATTATTTTTCTTGATAAGCTCAAGAGCTTCGGTATACTTACCCTGAGCTGCCAGTTTTAAATATCCCTGAACTGCAATATGGGCAGGACATGCTGTCTTACATGGAGCGGTTCCTGAGTCATAACAATTAATTCTGTTGTTATCCCTGTAATCCCAATCCCAGTCAGCTTCAGTCCATTTCTTTTCGCTCGGAAGGACATGCTTGGGATATTTTACTTCAGAACCATCTTTTTTGCAGAGCTTCTGTCCAAGCTTAACAGCACCTGCAGGACATACCTCTACGCACCTGCCGCAAGCCACACAATCTTCCTTAGTTACTTTTGCAACATAGGCAGAGCGTGACATATTAGGCGTGTTATACAGCTGTGAGGTTCTAAGTGCATAACATACATTAACATTACAGTTACAGATAGCAAATATCTTATTTTCACCATCGATATTGGTTATCTGATGAACAAATCCATTATCTTCAGCCTTTTTAAATATTTCAAGCGCTTCATCCTTGGTTATATATCTGCCACCTTTGCCAGTCTCTACAACATAATCTGCCATATCACCGACAGCAATACACCAATCCATTTCATCATCAGCGCAACCTTCATTATAGGTCTTGCGTGAACGACGGCAGGAACATGGACTGGCGGCATATTTTCCTTCATATTTATCAAGCCAGTGTGAAATATGCTCCAGTGATATTGATTCATTATTCATGTCAATAGCTTTTTCGACAGGAATAACATGCATTCCTATTCCGGCACCTCCCGGAGGAACCATGGGAGTAATCTTTTCAAGTGGAAGGGTTGTCATATAATCAAAGAATTTGCCCATTTCAGGATGCTCATCTATGAGTTCCTTATTCATATTTGTAAATTCTGCACTTCCGGGAACATACATGGGAACAAGATACTGCTTTTCTCTCTTTTCATTTTCCCAATTATATTCTACAAGACCTGTCCATGACATATGATCAAGAAGCTCTTGTAAATGTGTAGGCTCAATGCCTGTGAGCTTCTTAAGCTGATCAAAGGTCTTGGGCTTTCTGACTCCCATCTTTAAGGCAAGTTCTGCCTCTTCATCACTTACAATAGCTGAAAGAGCCCAATATTCAGGATCATCATTTGTCAGTTTCTTAAATCCAAGATGGTAAGGAACCCTGTCCGTTATCATCTTACCTAATTTAACAATGGGCTCTCTCATTACAACGTCATCTTTTACATAAGACGGCTTATAGGGTGGTTTTCTTCCCATAAAAAATCTCCTTCTGAATCATAAAAAACTTTTCGTACAACTTCTAAAAGTCGCAAATATAGGGGGCTTTATAAAAAGCCCCCCTAAAGAAAGTGCTAAAACGTATTATTATTCTTATGCTGCTCTCTTCATTGCAATCTGGAAATCCTTAGTATCACCAAATACTTCGTTTGCATAAGGATTTTTGCCAGACTTAACAGATCTCTTGATTATCTCAGCTATGCATATAACATTTGCTGCTATAGAAAGAATTGCTACAAAGCCCTGCATTCTGGGATCAGCAGTAATTCCCATGGATGAAATAATCTCTCCTGCCTGAGCAGTTTTACCTGCACCTGCGTTGTATAGTTCAATAGCTTTAGCATATAGATCCATTGTAGTTATGCCGTTTGCAGTTGCTCCACCGTATACTGAAGGAAGTGCAGCTGCAAATTTACTGCTAAGCTGGAATCCTGGAACAACCTGAGCCCACATGCACCAGATTGCAAGTGTATTTGCACGGTTCTGAATCCATGCACCCTTGTTCCAGAATGCATTGGCAAATGTAGGTGCAAGCAAAAGTGCAACACCGCAGTACCATGAATGAGTAGGAAGATTAAGATATGTGTACTCAAAATTCCATACATCATATGCAACAATAAACCATACTGTCATATCAGGCCAGAGCATATCTGCGTGATTCTTATCCTTTGATGTATAAAGGTGAACACATCCTGTCATGCAGAATATGTTTATCATACCTGCGATGGCATTAACAACATTCCACCAGCCACCATAGATAAATACACCTTCATTGGATGCCCACCAGGCTCCGCTAAGATTACCTGAAATAGAGAATGCAGCAATTGCTGACTCCATATCTGAAACATTGGCAATCATGATGTTCGCTGCGACTATTGCCCAGGGAAACCATGCAAACCATTTTTCCTTACCAATGCCCCATTTATACTTGATCATCATAAAGCCTACGCAGCCGATATCTGCTGCATAAAGTTTAAAATAGTGGAACCAGCCATCCATATAAGCAACCGTAGGATTGGCCTTTCCACCAAATGCACCCAAATGAGCAACTATAAAGTAAACAGTAAGAATTGTAGGAATAACAACAAAGACAAGCATTCCACCAACTTTAGTTCTACGTCCTATCTCATTCATAAGAATAAGACCCACAAAAACCATCACCCAACCTATAAGTTGTGAGCTGGCACTTGTGCCATAGAGTTGAAATAACATAAAGTACCTCCGAATTAAATTATTAAATTTTTATAAAATAATAATAGCAATTCCATGATAAGAATTGCTATTGGCAAAAGTAATATAATTTAATTGATATTTTTAGATACTATTATCAAAAATGTAGTTTCCATATTTTTTCTATTTACTTAAGATGTTCAGAATAATAAGGAATAATAAGATTAGATCCTGCTTTTAATTTTGTGTCAGGTGATATTCTGTTAATTCTTGCTATATCAGAAACGAATTCCTTAGTATTTCTATAATGAAGATCATCCATATATTTCTCAGCAAGTGTCCATACAGAATCGCCAACTCCTACACTTACAGATGTATAATAGCGATATTCTTCGTTATTCATATTACTTGCATCAGAGCTGAATGAAAAAGTAAGCAGAATAGCCATAAAGATTATAACTGATGCCATAACACCAAATGTAATTGCACGTCTTCTTATAAGTCTCTCTCTTCTTCTCTTTGCAAGAACTGCTCTCTTATATCTATTGTCCCCATAAATAACATTATTGTTTCTGATATTAACGGTTTCTGCTTTTCTCATATCCATTCTCCTTCATTATGCCGAACAAACGTTACGAACAATTGTTCTCATGAACAATATATCGAACATCCATTCTTTTGTCAATACATTTTTCGAACATTTGTACTTGATTATATTTATTAATAATCTTAAAGAAATCATTCGTTTGTGTTCATAAAATGTTCATAATTGTACTATATTATTGATATCAAGGTAGTTGATAAACCAAATCACACTATCTCCCCCTCATAAGAAAATCGCAGGACACTCACAGTAATGTGAGTGTTTTGTGATTAATTCAAATATCTTATGTATTAATTCTATACAATCTCCTGTCCAATAAAAAGTACAGCGAATATACGTTTGCTTTTTCCTGCATTTTATGTTAATCTGAACATAGGTTCTTGATTATATGGAGGATAATAATGGAAAAAGGAAAAATCAGCGCAAAGCAACAGGAAATTCTTGAGTTTATAAAAGAAAAGATACTGGATAAGGGATATCCGCCAACTGTACGCGAAATATGTGAGACAGTTCATTTAAAGTCCACATCTTCTGTTCATTCACATCTTGAAACTTTGGAAAAGAATGGATATATTAAGCGAGACCCTACCAAGCCCCGTACAATAGAGATTTGTGATGATTCATTTAATATGATCAGAACAGAGATGGTTAACATTCCTGTTGTAGGGCAGGTTGCTGCAGGAACGCCGATTTTGGCAGAACAGAATATCGATAGCTACTTCCCTATTCCTGCTGAGATGTGTCCTAAGGGACAGATGTTTATTTTAAATGTGAAGGGCGATTCAATGATTAATGCCGGTATTTTTAATGGTGATCGTATATTCGTTGAAGCCTGTGATACAGCCCGTAACGGAGAACAGATAGTAGCATTGATTGATGATTCTGCTACTGTTAAGACATTCTATAAAGAGAACGGACATATCAGATTACAGCCAGAGAATGATGACATGGATCCTATAATAGTTGATGATTGTGAGATTCTTGGCCGTGTATTCGGAGTACTCAGATTATATTAAATATAATGGCTTTTCCATATATACAAAAAGCTGCACGAAATATTTGTTTTCATGCAGCTTTTATCATTTAAATACAATTATAATTCATCTTTGGTGATATGTTTACCATCTCTCCATATTCTCTCGAGATCATAAAACAAACGATTTTCCTGGTCGAAAATATGTACTATAATGTCACCAAAATCCTGAAGAATCCAAAAAGCACTCTCATATCCTTCAATATCCTTTTTGTCATATCCTGCTTTACCGAGAGTTTCTTCAACTCTGTCTGCCATAGCCTGAATCTGTGAACGGTTTGAACCGCTTGCGACTATAAAGAAGTCACCAAGAGTTGATACTTCACTGATATCGATTATTTCGATATCCATGCCTTTTGTATTTTCAAGTGCTTCTACAGCAAGCTTCACCATGTTTTTTGAGTTTTCAATTGAATGTTCAGCCATTGTTATTTTTCCTTTTTTAAATAATATTCATAGGTTTGCCAGGTCATAGGATCACATTCCTTATCTATGTTATTAAGATAATGAATTGTGTCCTCCAATATCTTTAGCATACATTTATCAAGATCAGCATAAGCCAGCTTTCTTATAGAATCCATATGTTCCAAAGGCTTTCTGTTTGGCTCGATAAAATCTGCAATAAATACAATTTTCTCAAGATCAGTCATACCCGGATGCCCTGTAGTATGCCATCTGATTGCTCCGAGTATTTCCTTATCTTCATAGCCATATTTATGTTCTGCCAGGCACATCCCTGCTTTTGCATGAATAAGTGCGGGATTTCTTTTTTCAATGTCTGTAATTTCAACATTGTACTTTTCGCAAATTCTTATTTGCTCTTCGTGTTCCAGGTTCTTGGCGCAATCATGAAGATACCCGGCTATCAATGCCTTTTCGAGTGAAGCATCATGAACCGCGGCCATATTTGCTGCAGTATATGCTACACCAAGAGTATGATCGAATCTGTCTGCATTTAATACAAGCTTCATCTCTTTTCTGAGCTTATGTGATAATTCAATAATTTTCATAGTATATAAAGACTTAGCCTCCTAAGAATTAACCGTGATAAATTTTCATATCATCATCTTCATCATTAGAAGAGCCCATACCATTGTATATATTTTTCAAGCTTGCAAATTCAATGACCGATTCAGGTAACATGTATCTTACAGATCTACCAGTCATTATACGAGCTCTTATGTCACTACTTGATATTTCAATATTGTTATACTGAAGAATACGAACATCAGCTCCGTATTTATCATGAAGATACCTTCTCTGTGCATCCATGTCTGCAATAGACATATTATTTCGTATTGCTGCAAGAAGAACACAGTTTTTAAATATCTCTTCACTCTTATACCAGCTTTCAATCTGCGTAAAAGTATCTCCACCAAGGATTAAGTATATCTCATCTCCGGGGTACATTTTTTCAAGCTCATACAGTGTGTCAATTGTATAAGTATTTCCCTCACGGTCAATCTCAATGCGTGAACAGGTAAAATACGGATTACTGTCTATAGCGAGTTTAACCATCTGATATCTAAGCTCACCGGGAGTAATATTATTATTCTGTCCTTTCATATAAGGACATCCGCTGGGAATAAAAATCACTCTGTCCAAACCAAACTGTTCTCTTGCTGCTTCACCTAAAATCAGATGAGCATTATGTATTGGATCAAATGTTCCGCCTAAAATACCGATTTTTCTACTTGCCATATTATTCTGTCACCTCTTTTATGCATTTTTATGAAAAAACAAACTAATAACAATAAAATAATATTACTTGGGAAGCTTTATTTCAGGGTTCTCGTGAAAAGGCTTATAAAGAACAAATTTTCTTCCGATCACCTGTACAAGTGTTGATCTGGTTCTCTCTGCTACCGTATTGGCAACTTCCTTAACATCATCAGTGCAGTTTTTCAAAATAGATCCTTTTATAAGTTCCTTATTGTTAAAGCATTCTAAAACACTTTCTGTTACTTCGGGAGTAACCGCAGCTTTACCAATCTGGAAAACCGGATCAAGATTCATAGCAAGTCCTTTAAGATAAGAACGCTGTTTACTCGTTAAATTCATCATTTTCCTCCGAATCATAGTCTATATTATCATCCTGATCAGGAGCTGATTCTTCATTTTCAGAACCGGTTTCCGTATCAGCATTTCTATAATAGTCAAAACTGTTACCATACATACGTACAGTATCACCTTCCTGAATTCCAAGAGCTTCAAGCTGATCAAGAATGCCGTTTTCTACAAGGAAATTCTGGAAGAAAGCAAATCCCTTTTCAGAATCAAGATTTGTATATCCAAGCATTTTCTCAATCTTAGGACCTTCAATAACGTATTCCTTCTCTGCGGAATCGTATTCAACAGTGAAGGCTTCATTTTCTGTCTTAAGCTCTACTTCAGGATCATATTCGCTTTCAAATACAAAAGTCTCTTCGCCTAAATTATCAAGTTCCCTGCTAATATAGTATAACAGTTCACTAATTCCTTTACCAGTTAGGGTTGATGTTGCAAAAACCTTAACCCCTTGTGGCTCAAATTTTTCACGAAGCCTCTGAATTATCTCAGACTCTTCACCATCAGGAAGCATATCAATTTTGTTTGCAGCTATTACCTGAGGCTTTTTGGTGATATCGGCATTATACTTTGAAAGCTCATTATTAATTGCTTCTATATCTTCAAAAGGATCTCTGCCTTCAGTTCCGGCTGCATCAACAACATGAATCATTATTCTTGTACGCTCAATATGCCTTAAAAATTCATGGCCAAGACCTGCTCCGTCAGCAGCTCCTTCAATCAGCCCTGGAATATCAGCAACAACAAATCCTCTTGCATCATTCAAACTTACAACTCCGAGAATAGGAGTTAATGTTGTAAAGTGGTAGTTTGCAACCTTAGGCTTTGCATTACTAACCTTTGTAAGAAATGTTGATTTACCAACATTAGGAAAGCCAACAAGACCAACGTCCGCAATCATCTTCAGCTCGAGCATTATTTCCAATTCTTTAGCGGGTTGTCCAGGTTGAGCATATCGAGGAGCCTGCATTGTACTTGTCGCATAATGCATATTTCCATTTCCGCCTTTTCCACCCTTTAAAAGAACAAACTCAGTGGTGTCTCCGGACATATCAACAATGACCTTACCGCTTGATGCCTCTTTTATAACAGTTCCCTGTGGAACTTTTATAATAATGTCAGAACCTGATTTGCCATGACAACGTCTTTTTCCACCATCTTCACCATTCTCAGCCTTATATTTGCCGCCATAATGAAAATCAGAAAGAGTATTTATTCCCAAATCAACTTTAATAATGACGTCTCCACCTTTTCCGCCGTCTCCGCCATCAGGTCCGCCGTTGGCAACAAATTTCTCACGTCTGAAAGAAACGTGTCCATCTCCACCCTTACCGCTTTTAACAAATATTCTCGCTCTATCAACAAATGCGGGCATTTTCTGTCTCCTATAATTTTTAGAAAATTGATTTTTGCTTGCAAAAACTAATTTTAGATAAAAAAGGCTCCAAACAATAACATGTTTGGAGCCCAATACATAACGATACTGATTACTTCTCTACAGCATAAACGCTAGCCTGCTTCTTATCGCGGCCCTTGCGTTCAAAACGAAGCACACCATCAACAAGTGCAAAAAGAGTATCATCCTTACCGATACCAACATTTACACCGGGATGAATATGAGTGCCACGCTGTCTGTATAAAATATTTCCAGCCTTTACGAATTGTCCGTCAGCTCTCTTTGCTCCAAGACGCTTAGACTCGGAATCACGACCATTCTTTGTGGATCCGACTCCCTTCTTATGAGCAAAAAATTGAAGGTCCATATTCAACATGACTTACACCTCCTCGAATTTAATGTTCAAAAACTCATTTCCATATTGTTTGTAGACGCCTGTAATGCCAAGCTCAAAAGATCTCATTAAAAGATCTCCATCCTCCGAGAAACCCTTCTCGGTAGACACTTCTATATATCCCTTTTCAGGATCGGCATCACACTTGAAATCATCATCAGTAAACTTCTCCAATGAATTAACAGTGTTTATGCTTAAGATAGAAATCGCAGCACAAACTATATCCTTGCCATATTCTCCGGAGCCGGCATGTCCTTCAAGCTTAAAGCCTAAATACTCACCATCTTTATTTTTACGAATAACGATATTTGTCATATCTGCAAACACTCATTTACAAGATTACAGTGAAATCTTATCAATCTTCACAGCTGTGAAGCACTGTCTGTGACCGTTCTTCTTATGATAACCGGTCTTACTCTTGTACTTATAAACGATAACCTTCTTGCCCTTGCCCTGTTCCATAACAGTTGCGCTAACCTTAGCGTTTGCTACATCACCAGCAACCTTAAGAGTATTGTCATCATTTACTGCAATAACATTATCAAATGTAACTTCTTTTCCGGCTTCTACGTCAAGCTTCTCAACACGAATAACGTCGCCCTCGGAAACCTTGTACTGCTTACCACCAGTAACAATAATTGCGTACATAAGGCACCTCCTTCTTCCAAATCTCGCTAACTATGGTGGGATAAAAATTAATCCACTTATACCTCGTTAAGCGGCATACTACTGAATAATAACATCACATCTTTTTTATGTCAATAGTTTCTCGTAGAGATTTCTTTCTTTTATCTCTGGTAAATTCAATAATTCCTAATTTGGTTAAATCAATAAATGTCAGATTCATAGGATCATTTCTGATCAGATCTTTTATATATCTTATCAATTCATCCTTGGTTTCTGATTTGCTAAGTGTAACAAAGTCTATAAGAATCATACCGGAAAGGTTCCTGAGTCTGATCTGTCGATACGCCTCTCTGGCTGCTTCTTTGTTTAATTCCAGAAAAAACTGCTCATTTTTCTTAAGAGCTTTCCCAGAATTAACATCTATAAGATTAAGGGTTTCTGTTTGTTCTATTACCAGAAATGCCCCTGAATCAAGCCAGACCTTTTTTCTGAATAGATCTTCCGTCCTACTCGTCAGACTATAATGTACAAAGAGCGGTAGTCTTTTTTCTTTTTCACTGTATAGCTCTATATTAACATTATCAATAAACAAATCTTTTCTTTCGATGAGTTCATTGTAGATATGATTATCATCCGTTACGATTTTATAATCTGAATCATCTGTAATATTGGATAAAATATTGCAGGCCTTTTCGATTTCATCAGCAGCAGTCGAAATATCATTACTAATTTGCTGATATTCTGTTCTTGTTTTTGCAATGGCCAAAAGCTTTTCGTCATCGCCTGAAAAATCAGCTTTTGAAAAATCAATTTTACCGGTCAGTCTTGCCTGTTTAGTCTTAATCTCCTCAACACTTACCTGAACAAGAACTATATCACCGGCTTTTAATTCATTTGATGATTCAACACTTCTATTGAGAATCATTTTTGCGGGAAGAGATTTTAATGGCAAAAATCCAATTCCATGTTTGCCGCTTTCCTTCTCAATGCGAACAAAAGCAGAACTAAGATTGGCAACAATGTTTTCAACTCTTCCTACATATATGTTTCCAGTTCTGTCCTTCGAATCCAGAATATCGATATACTGAACCCTATTTTCCTTTATACCAATGCATGTGAGATGTTCATGCCATTTTGTAATTATGACATCAAACATATATTTTCCCTTCAGATAAATTTTTATCCCTGGCAAAAGATTCTTCCGAAAGCATTTCGGGTATCATCGGCTGTAAATAGTATCCTTTATCATCAGTTCCCGAAAGATAGGTGTCAAGTCTGTGATATACTGCTGCAAATTCTTTCATTTCTTCATCTGCAAAAGAAAACAGGCTTTCCACCAAAAGTGCTGCTTTAAGATTTGAACTGCTACCGGCAGATAATAAAACATGTATTGTGTTATCTTTTATGATTTCCCATTTATAGATTAAAGGCTTTATGTCAATTATTTTCTCGCCGTTTTTGGTCTTCTTTACAGCGGGTATTTCATTTTGCTGCATAAAATTATCAAAAACCTTTTCCAGGTCAAAAGAAGGCTCTTTTCCGGCTCTAAAGGATATTAAATATTCAGCAGCTGCGACACTTGTCATTGCATTATCGCATTTTTCAGGTAATTCCTTTATTGCTGTAATTACAATACCTTCATTCATAGCACCATTGAGTGCATCCATAACAGCCTGGGGGCTTTCACAGCTAATAACGGTTATATCCATGTAGTCGCCATCTGTTGTAGAACCTACACTTAACGGCTGTGCAAAGGAAAGTATCTGATGAGGACTGTATCCCTCACTGTATTTAATATCTATTTCAGCACGTCTTATTGCTTTCTGAACATATCGCATTACATCGAGATGCCCTAAAAAACGTATAGGTCCATGCTTTGAAAATTTCAATCTCAGTTTCTTCATTTATTATTGTCCTTCAATTCGATTAACCTGTTATACTCCGGTTTTCTTCTGGAAGCATATGCCTACACCATAACCGGCTCCGCCACATCCCATACAAGCCTGTCTGCAATTCGGTGATACCTTGGCTTCCTTTGAAGTTTCCCATTCGCGCCACAGGAATTCCTTTGAAACGCCACAGTCAAGCATATCCCAGGGAAGAATTTCATCTTTTGTGCGTTCACGTTTAACATAAAACATCGGATCAAGACCTGCTTTAGCCATTTCTTCCATCCAGATATCATTTTTGAAATATTCACTCCAGGCATCAAAAATGCAGCCTCTTTTATATACATTATAAATAACTGTTGAAAGCCTTCTGTCTCCTCTTGCAAGAATACCCTCAAGCATACTGGCATCGGCTTCATGCCAGTTATATTTTATATGCTTCTGATTAAGCTGAGACATTATTCCTTTACGTGTGATGCTCGCTTTATCAAGGAATTCTTCCTTTGTATTCATTGAAGCCCATTGGAAAGGAGTAAATGGCTTTGGTACAAAAAATGAAGTACTTGCTGTTATTTCAATGGTTCTTCCGTTTCGTTTTTCTTTTGGAACTGTTTCAAAGTATTCAACAGCTATTTTGTTAGCTATATCACCTATTCCTTCAATATCCTCAGTTGTTTCTCCCGGAAGCCCCAGCATAAAATACAGTTTAACCTTATTCCAACCGCCTTCAAATGCTTCGTGAGCACCTTTTAATATGTCTTCCTCAGTCAATCCTTTATTTATTACATTTCGCATTCTCTGAGAACCGGCTTCAGGTGCAAATGTAAGTGAGGACTTTTTCACATCCTGAACCTTACTCATAACATCAAGCGAAAAAGCATCAATTCTAAGAGAAGGAAGTGAAATATTCACCTTGTGTTCATTACAATAATCAATAAGGAAGTCCAAAAGCTCATTTAATCCTGTGTAATCACTTGTACTGAGTGAACTTAGGGATATTTCTTCATAACCGGTATTTTTAATAAGTGTCATGGCATATTCTTTGAGCTTATTTACATCTCTTTCTCTTAGCGGTCTGTATAGCTGTCCTGCCTGGCAAAATCTGCATCCCCTGATACAGCCTCTCATTACCTCAAGAACAACCCTGTCCTGTGTAACCCTTATAAATGGCATAACAGGCTTCATGGGATAATAGCTTTCAGTAAGATCAAGACAAAGCTCCTTCTCTACTACCTTAGGAACATCCTCACTGACTGTACTGATAGCCTTTATCGTTCCATCCTCGTTATAACTAATATCATAGAGAGAAGGAACATATATTCCGTGTATCTTAGATGCCTTTAATAAAAAGTCTTCGCGACTTGTACCATTCTTCTTACACTCCTCATATAAGTCAAACAGTTCACGATATTTCGTTTCACCTTCTCCTATATAAAAAACATCAAAGAAATCAGCTATAGGCTCAGGGTTATATGAACATGGTCCGCCTCCTATTACAATAGGGTCCTCCCATGTTCGGTCCTTTGAATAGAGTGCTATACCGGATAGATCAAGAACCTGAAGAATATTTGTGTAACACATCTCATATTGCAAAGTGAAACCGAGAAAATCAAAGTTCTTAACAGGATCCTGAGATTCCAAAGCAAAAAGCGGGATATTTTTTTCACGCATAAGGCTATCCATATCAGCCCATGGAGAAAATACCCGCTCACACCAGACATCATCATATTCGTTAAAAAGACCATAGAGTATCTGTATCCCTAAATGTGACATTCCAATCTCATAAACATCCGGGAAACAAAAAGCAAATCTTATTTTAATGTCAGATAAATCCTTCACAGCACTGTTAACTTCGCCGCCGATATATCTTTCCGGCTTACTAATGCTAAGAAGGATTTCATCTGATAAAGCTAATTTATCGTTCAAATTTCACCTCAATTTTTAATCATCGTCTGGCAAGTTCATCTGTAATCTCTTCCCAGCCGATATTCTTTTCAGACATAAGTACCATCATATGATACAGGAAATCTGCCATTTCGTAAATGAGTTCATTTGAATTTTCATTTTTTGCGGCAATGACCATCTCTGTGCTCTCTTCGCCGACTTTCTTAAGAATCTTATCAAGTCCTTTATCAAAAAGGTAATTTGTATATGATCCCTCACGAGGATTTATCTTTCTATCATTTATTACGGAAAATACACTATCTAAAACCTTTTGAGGATTTTTTTCCGCATATTTCCTGGAAACAATATCATTAAAGAAGCATGAGTAGCTACCTGTATGGCAGGCTGCGCCAACCTGTTTAACCTTAGCCAGAATAGTATCCATGTCACAATCAGCAGTAAGCTTCTTTACATATTGAAAATGTCCGCTGGTTTCGCCTTTTAGCCAAAGTTCATTACGGCTTCTGCTAAAATATGTCATTCTTCCTGTTTCAATTGTTTTGTAATAGGATTCCTTATTAAAATATGCAACCATCAAAACTGCATCTGTTCTGTAGTCCTGAACCACAACAGGAACCATATCATCGGAATTCTTTTTAAAATCTTCCCACTTATATTCAGGAATCATTCTGTTTACGGCAAGATCATTTTCTGCACAGATATTTTTCATATTTCTGATATCCGCAGCATTTCTGTTGATAGCAGATCCTGATAAACCGCTGACAGTTGGATTTGACATAAGATCAAGCATCTTATCCAGGGACAGATGCGGAACACATAATATTGTTGGCATATCAATGTCAAAGGTTTTCTTTATCTCCGTGCTCTTTAACAATATAAGTTCCGAGGAATATTTCTTTATATTCTCACCATATTCCGATATACGATCTGTCTCAGTAAAGCAGATACAAATCTTGTCCTTTCCGAATTTCTCGGAAACCTCCTGAAGAATATCAATATTTTCCTGCTTTGAAAAATTAAGACATGCTTTTTTACAACCAGCATACAGAAGCTTCTTTATATCTTCCATGCGTTTAACATTTCCGGCACCATATACATCACAGGAAACCTTATTACAGATGTCCTTTATTATATCAAGGGATTCCTCGTGTTCCTTATCCCCTTCCGACATGTCAAATATTATCAAACCATCACAATCATCATTGTCATATTTTTCCGCAAGATCAGCTGGTGATAACTCTAAAGCGTCAGCTTTATCAAGAGACTCTACAGCTTTTCCGTGAAGAAGATAAATACAAGGTACAAATTTTTTCAGCATAAAAATATATTCTCCTGTCTTCTTATAGGCTTCCTTTAGTGCTTAAAACACCGGTTATTCTTTCATCGAAAGACATAGCTTCATCGAGTGCTTTGGAGAAGGACTTAAACATTGCCTCTATTTTATGATGATCATTGAGGCCTGTAACAACCCTCAAATGAAGATTCATCATTGCACCATATGAAACCGCATAGAAAAATTCTCTTACAAGCTGTGTATCAAATTCGCCAACCATTGGGCTTTTAAATTCCGCATCCATCTCAAAGTATGGGCGGCCACAAAGATCAATAGCTGCAAGTACCAGAGAATCATCCATTGGCAATAAAAAATTCCCGTAGCGTTTTATCCCTTTTTTATCACCAAGAGCTTTTGATATTGCCTGTCCAAGAACTATTCCGGTGTCTTCAACGGTATGATGTCCGTCAACATGTATATCGCCCACAGCTCTTACAGATAAATCAAAAAAACCATGCTTGGCAAAAGCAGAAAGCATATGATCAAAAAAACCAATTCCGGTATTTATATCAGCCTTTCCGGTACCATCAAGATTAATTTCAACAGTTATATCTGTTTCTCCGGTTTTTCTTGTAACTTCAGCTTTTCTTGCCATATCAGTCCTCCTCAAATCGAACTGAAATTGAGTTTGCATGTGCGGTTAATCCTTCATTCTTTGCAAAGAGCTCTATGTCCTCGTGGACCTTCTTAAGACCTTCCTCAGAGTATGCAATAATACTTGTTTTCTTAACAAAATCATCAACAGATAGAGGCGAGAAAAATCTTGCTGTTTGGTTTGTAGGTAAAATATGATTGGGTCCTGCAAAATAATCGCCCAGGGGTTCTGAAGAATATGCTCCAAGGAAAATCGCACCTGCGTGTTTAATCTTAGTCATAACCTCAAACGGATTAGCTGTTATAATCTCCAAATGCTCAGAAGCAATAGCATTTGCTGCTTCAATAGCATCTGTCATATTATCAGCAACAAAGGTATATCCGTAATTATCCAGTGATTTATTGATGATTTCAGCTCTCTCAAGCTTTGCAGTAAACTTTTCAATTTCTGCTGAAACATCTTCGGCAAGCTTCTTACTTGTTGTAATCAGTATTGCACTAGCCATTTCATCATGTTCTGCCTGTGATAAAAGATCAGCTGCTACATATCTTGGATTAGCAGTTTCATCGGCAATAACAAGGATTTCAGAAGGACCTGCTATCGAATCAATGGATACATATCCGAAACAGGCCTTTTTTGCTAAAGCAACGAATATATTTCCGGGGCCTGTAATCTTGTCTACCTTGGGAATAGATTCTGTTCCAAAAGCCATGGCTGCAATTGCCTGTGCTCCACCAACCTTATAAACCTCTGTTACACCTGCAATATCGGCAGCAACCAGTGTGCCTGGATTAACCTTACCGCCTTTTGATGGAGGTGTACACATAACAATTTTTTCTACACCTGCCACCTTTGCGGGGACAACATTCATAAGTACGCTTGAAGGATACGCAGCCTTTCCACCGGGAACATAAACACCTGATATTTCAATAGGGATTATACGCTGTCCCAAAATTGAGCCGTCTTCCTTAGTATCTATCCAGGTATTTCTCTTTTGCTTTTCATGAAAAACACGGATATTCTCTGCACTTTTTTTGATAACTTCAATAAATTTATCATCTAATGCACTGTATGCTTCTTCAATTTCTTCTCTCGTAACTTTAATTGTATCAGATGTAAGATCAAAATGGTCGAATTTTGAAGTGTATTCAAATAATGCTTTATCCCTGTTCTCCCTGACATTGTTTATAATATCTGAAACAATCTGCTCATACTCACCATAATTCGAGGGGCTTCTTTTTAACAGTTTATCAAGCAGTTCATCTTTTGTTTTATCGTTAAGTTCAAGTATGCGCATTACAGATTCTCCTTCATATCATTTATCAGTTTGTGTATTCTGTCAGCCTCCATCTGCATGCTGACCTGATTCACAATAACTCTTGCAGATAACGGACATATTTCTTCAAGAACGGTAAGTCCGTTTTCACGTAGAGTACTACCTGTTTCCACTATATCAACAATCACATCGGAAAGTTTTACTATAGGTCCAAGTTCAACAGATCCATTTAGTTTTATTATATCTACAGTTTGCTGCTTTCTGTTATAAAAGTAATCCCTTGCAATTCTGGGATATTTGCTTGCAACCTTTATCATCTCATGATGATTTAAAAGTTCTCTTGCTGACTCAGGGCCACATACGCACATCCTGCACTTTCCAAAGCCAAGATCCAGAACTTCGTATACGCTTCTGTTTTCCTCCATAATAGTATCCTTGCCGACAATTCCTATATCAGCAGCACCATACTCAACATAAGTCGGAACATCAGGTCCCTTTGCAAGGAAAAATTTCAGCTTTAATTCTTCATTTGTAAAAATCAGTTTTCTTGTTTTTTTATCCGTAACCTCTTCACATTTTATGCCACATTTTTCAAGAAGCTCCATTGTCGAATTGACAAGCCTTCCTTTTCCAAGGGCAAATGTAAGATATCTGTTCTCATTATTCATATTGATTTGCCCCCTTTAAAATAACACGCTTGCCTTCATTTCTAAGTGTTTTTGCTTCAGATAAAGCATCAGCAAAACTATTACTTGTGTATTCAATCACGATAGGTTCCTTATGCTCGGGAAGCGGGATATTTTGTCTGTAAAGAGCATTCATTAAATCATCCAGGTTAATCATAAAGCCAATAGATGGAGCACTTTTTCCGAATCGCTCAAGAAGATTATCATATCTTCCACCTTTTGCAATGGCATCACCCACACCATAGGTATATACACCAAACATTACGCCTGTGTAATAATTAAACTTACTCAGCATTCCAAGGTCAAAAGATACATACTCCTCGATACCATAGTCACATAATACCTTATGTAAATCCTTTAGATGGTTTATTGCAGCCGATGATCTTTTATTATTAACAAGCTCACCAGCTTCATTTAAGATATTCACATTTCCGATACAGGTAGAAACATTTTTGATCAGTTCCCTGTATTTTGAAGAAACTTCGGCTTCCTCCATGATTCTGTCTGCTGCAAAGGTATTTCTGCTGACAAGCTGTTCCCTTATTTCTTCTTCTGTATCAAAGTCAATGCCGGCTTCTTCGCAAATACCATAATAATAATCAGCATCACCTATACTAACCTTAAAATCTTTTAAGCCTGTTGATGAAATGGATTCTACAAGTAGCGCGATCATTTCTGCATCGGCATAAATAGAACCGTCATTCATTAGCTCAGCTCCTATTTCAGTTGACTCCTTAAGCTTTCCCTGAAGGCTATGTGTATTAAGAAAAGTCTTGCCACTATAGCAAAACCTGACAGGTTCCTCATCCTCAAGAAAATACTTGCTCGCACATCTTGCTACGGAGGGAGTAAAGTCAGGTCTTAAAACCATTGTCATCCCGTCCTGATCAAAGAACTTGTATAATTCACGAGCACTGTTATCAGATATTTCTTCTGAGAATACGTCAAAAAACTCAAATGTAGGTGTGTCAATCTCATCAAAACCAAAGAGCTTCATGCGGTTACAAATAGCTGATTTAACCCATGTTCTGTCGCTGCATTTTGCTCCATATAAGTCACGAACTCCTTCCGGAGTATGTAAAAGCCTTCGATTCATAAGCGTCTCCTGATACTTTAGTATATTAACGTGCTACTTCGCTACTGCATTAAACTTATTTCAGTTTATAGGAATACAATTTATTTGTCAATCTCTTTGCTCAAGATCCTTTTGTAATATGTTCAAATACGGAATAAATGCTTCCAAGTCATTGGAAATAATATAATCAGGGTCCAGCTCTTCATACCGAAAGCTTTTTCTTCCTCCGGCCAATGCTCTGTCCCAGAATTTTTTCAGATGTCTGAAGGGTAAATAATAGAATTCACCTTTTGTAGTGAAATGAATTAAGAAAAATGCAACACCATCCTGTTTTTCAAATCTCTCCATAAAAGAGACCTGATGCGGATGAATGTTCTCTAAAGCGAAGGTATCCTTGCTGCACTCCTTGGCATCAAAGCATACAGGAATACCCTGAACAGCACCAATATAATCAATTGTGCTCTTCTGATCAAAATACGCAAGCGTAATATGTCTTGTTTCTTTATCAATTTTTATAGGAGTTATAGGAGTCGGAATTTTTTGAATAAGAGCCAGTTCCTCCTCCTGATATTTTTCATTTGTGCGATTTATGAGTTCTTCCAAGGCCTGTCCACGAAGCCCCCTGGAATTCCATGTGGCCATAGCTGCTCCCCCAAGCGTTTAGGTCTATTGCATTAGAATATTTTATCTTCTATTTTGTTATACAACGAAGGCACATTTGCTACAATTGTTTTACCTGATAAATGCGACAATTCTCCGTCTATCTGTGGAAACTCCAGCCTATAAGCATGAAGCAATTGATATTTTAGACCGAACTCTTTTTTTATCAGCCCATTTACTTTGCTATTACCGTATTTGGAATCTCCGATAATAGGATGGCCGATTGAAGAAAGATGTGCTCTTATCTGATGTGTTTTACCTGTATGCAGTAAAACTTCAAGCTCCGTCAATAAGATTTTTTCATTATTGCCTGAATAGGTACCTTTATTTATTATTTGGTAAGATGTCCTTATCTGTGAAAAATCACTTTCTTTAATATTTTTACCTTTTGGTATTTTATCAAATAACTTAACCGTATTACGTTTTTCATCCTTATAAAGATACCCTGAAATACTCGCATCCTCATTCATACTTCCAATAACTATTGTCCTGTAATACTTATGAAGTGAACGGTCTTTAAGTATCTCGGCCATTTTCTGCGCACCGCAAAGACTCTTGGAGCATATCAAAATACCGGAAGTGTTTCTGTCGAGCCGGTTACATACAGAAGGTCTGAAGGTTGCTAAAGAGTCTTGAGATATCAAGCCTGTGCTAAGCAGATATCCAATAAGCCATTCATTCATACTTACATCATTTTTATCTGCCTTTTGGGATAAAATCCCTGCAGGTTTATTTACCAAAAGAATATGATCATCTTCATATATAATATCAATATTTTGATATTTTTTATATGCATTTTCAAATTCGGATAAGACATCAACGTCTTCTGTTGAAGCCGCTTTTACATGCTTATTGGCAAATTTTTCAAACGTTTCATCCGAAAAATATACGGATATGGTATCATCCTTACCAAGCTTCTCTTTACCATCAGCCTTTTTTCCATTAAGCGTGATATTCTTTTTCCTGAGCATCTTGTATAAAAAACTCATAGAGCATTCCGAAAAATAACTCCCAAGAAATTTATCAAGCCTTTTACCTGCTGAATTTGAATCTATTTTAATTTCTTTCATATTTATACCGACTTATGTTTATAAAGAAATTGATAAGAGTACCAGTGCACAGGTTTCAACCGTCCCAGGAACCCACGCTTCTTCAATTACTACGGGATCGATATTTTTGACTGCACGTATCTGCTCAAGCTGATCAAGCCTTGTACAAAATGCATTTATATCCTTAAATACCTTTACTGTATAATCGCTATAGCCACTTTGCGCAATCTGATTTCTTATATGCTTTTCACAATTGGTTATATCAAGCTCTTTGTTCTCTGTAAAGCATATAACATTCTTATCAAGAACAGTAGCCGCTGCAATGCTGTAGTTCTCCTCATAGCTTGTCATTTCAAGGTCATATCTTATAAGCAGGCCTTTTCGATGACTCTCGATTTTATCATATGCTTCCTTTGAGCATGGATGTGCTTTCATGTACATTATCATATTTACAGCACTAAGTCCCGTAGGAAGACATCCCACAGCAGCTATAATACTGAATATATTTTTGTTGGACTTATGCATAATAAGGCCGGTAAAAAATATAATCAAACAAATTGCAAGTGCAGCAATCGTTCTTACCACAGCGAATTTTCGATTATATTCTATATATCCAAAGCTTCCTTTAGCTACTTTTTTCATTTCAACCTCGTAAAACATATTATTTTAATAAATTCAGTTCTTCATCAGTCAGTTCTCTGTATTCTCCCGGCTTAAGCTCAGGATCAAGTGCCAGGTTCCCCATTCGAATTCGTTTTAGAAAAACAACTTCATTCCCGACTGCCTGAAGCATACGCTTAACCTGATGGAACCTTCCTTCATGAATGACAAGATGCAAAATACCATCCTCGATATAAGCCTTCGCCGGTAATGTAGGTGTTTCATCACCAATGTCAACCCCTTCTTCAAGCTTTTTCAATGCAGGTTCTGATAAAGGTTCTCTTGTTTGAACCTCATATTCTTTTTCAACATGCTTTTTGGGTGATAAAAGTCTGTGTGACAATTTACCGTCATTGGTTATTATCAAAAGACCCTCGGTATCTTTATCAAGGCGTCCCACAGGTGCCAGATCCTTATCAAAACCGGTATCAATAAGATCAAGTACAGTTGTGTCATGATTGTCTCTTGTAGCAGATACAACTCCCTGAGGCTTGTTCAAAAGGTAATACCGAAACTCTTTATAATCTGCAGTAAGGCATTCACCTGAAAAAATGATCTCATTTACATTTGGATCAATCGATGTTTCAGCCTTAGTAATAATATTACCATCAACAGATACCATTCCGTTTTTTATATATTCCTTTATCTGCTTTCTTGTTCCCAGTCCGCAATTCCCAAGAAATTTATCTAATCTCATATATTCCTCATTCGGTAAGTAATTATAAATTATTTAACGTTCTGTGAATAAAAACAGCTGCCGCATGATTATCTCTGCGGCAGCCATATAATCATATATTGATAAAACTGAAATTGTTATAACACGCATTAAAGCATATCAAGATTCAGATCAGACTCATCATCAAAATCATCTTCGGAAGGCTTAATCTCACTTATATTAGCCGAGGACTTAGGTGATTCTTTCACATTAGCCGGATTAACACTGGGTGGAACCAGATCAGCTCTGTTGGATTTAATTGTCTCGCTATAATTTGTCAGATCTTTAAGTAAAGCATTGTTATTAGCACTGGTCGTATCAATTGCCTTATTAACAATATCTTCAACTTCCGCTAAAAGACTATCAGTATAATTTACTGCTGCAGCCTTCATCTGATTAGCTTCATCAGTGGATCTCGTTAAAATCTCCTCAGCCTGCTTAGCAGCATGTGCTATAACTTCATTTGCCTGCGCATAAGCCTGTTGCATAATTGTGTGTTCATTTATCATTGACTGAGTCTGCTGTGTAGCTTTATCAATCAAATCCTTTGCCTTTTTACGGGCATCCTCAAGAATTGCCTCTTTATTACTGATAATAGTCTGATATCTTCTGATTTCTTCCGGAGTTTTACTTCTAAGCTCGCGTAGAAGCTCATCAATTTCTTCCTTATTCACAATGATGTTAGTATGAGACAGAGGCTGGTGCTTGCAGCTTTCAATATAAGTTTCAATCTCGTCAATGCATTGTTCAATTCTACTGCTCATTCAGTAATCCCCCTTTACACTTTATGTTCATACCCATATTTCTCATAAACCTTCTGTGCAACATAAGGGGTCACACAGCGGCTTATATCCCCATGGAAGCTTGCAAATTCTCTGACAGTCGAGCTGCTAAGATATGCATATTCAAGACTCGTGGTTAAAAATACGGTATCAACTTCATTATGTGAAAATGCTCTGTTAGTCTGTGAAATCTGAAGTTCATATTCAAAATCCGTTATGGCACGAAGTCCTCTAAGTAAAATCTTTATGTTCTTTTCTTTGCAATAATCGATGATCAATCCCTCATAGGAATCAACCTCAATATTTGTCAGATCAGCTGTTGCTTCTCTTATCATCTTAACACGTTCATCAGGCGAAAACAACGGACTCTTGGCTGTGTTAACGCTTACAACAACCACCAGTTTATCAAACATTTCCGATGCTCTTTTTATAATATCAATATGCCCTAAGGTGATAGGATCAAAGCTTCCGGGATATACAGCTATTTTCATATAAAAAACCTCTTTTATTTAACCTTTACAGTACATGTAGCCTTATGCTTGCCGTCAACAGACTTTGCGGTAATCTTAGCCTTTCCTTTGCTAAGAGCAACAATATTACCGTTAGCATCTACAGAAACAACACCGGGCTTACTGCTCTTCCAGGTTACTTCTTTATTGGTTGCCTTTTTAGGATTAAAGCTTACCCCAAGAGTATATACGCTTCCAACAGTAAGCTTCAGCTTTTTCTTTGAAAGCTTGATAGATTTAACTCTTGTTGCTTTTTTTACATTTATCTTTATCTTAACTTTGTAACCACCATCGACTGAAGTACAGGTAATTGTGCATTTACCCTTCTTCTTACCGGTAACTATACCGTTTTTGTTGACACTGGCTACTTTTTTGTTGCTGGACTTAAATTTAATGCTCTTATTACTTGCCCACTCAGGAAATACATATGCGTTGATAGCAGCCTTACTTCCTGCATATATAGTAATATTTTTCTCGGTTGCATCAATTGTCTGTACACGTCCGTCAGTTACGAGAATTCGGCAACGTGCCTTTTTTCCACCGGCTTTTGAGGTTGCAAAAATCTCACATTCACCGTTTTTCATACCTGTTACAACGCCAGCTGTATTTACGCTTGCTATTGTTGAATCGGATGAATTCCACATTACAGTCTGATTATTGCTGCCGGATACTGTTGCTTTAAGTGTAATCTGCTGTCCTACTCCGATCCGTGTACTTCCTGTATTTAGTGTAACCTTTATACCTGCTGAATTTGAACTCGTTGATGAAGAATAATCCGAGTAGCTTGTAGGATAAACATAATTAAATTCAGAGGTTTTATAGTCAGCATATCTGTCATGAACAAATGTAAGCCTCTTAGAGTTATATGTCTGGGTTACATAATCAAAGTTTTTGCTTCCCTTAAGGAACCACCATCCTCTGGGTGTTTCAGCTCCCCATGTACTATCTACGTTGTAATAATAGTCACCGATTTTTACTATATTCCATCCATGCCCGGCGGTATTACCTACCTGACCACCGTCACCGGCAATAAGTCTGCAGTCTACTCC
Organism: Butyrivibrio sp. AC2005; assembly: GCF_000424145.1. GTDB lineage: Bacteria > Bacillota > Clostridia > Lachnospirales > Lachnospiraceae > Butyrivibrio. The sequence goes on along the minus strand of NZ_KE384137.1, from coordinate 169,128 downwards.
GGCAATAAGCATAAGTCTGTAGTATAAAAGCGCATAACCTTCACATACAGTATTTTTACTTACAACAGCAGAATAACAGGACCAGGGTGAGTAATCTCCATAATCTTTTTTATCATCAAAACTGTAATCATATCTTACATTACTGCAAATCCAATTATAAGCGCGTCTTGCTTTTTCATAATCAGAAATTGAAGATGTAAGTCCAAGACTTTTTACAAGATTATTAATTGCGTTGGTAGTAGCAACTTCCTGATCATAATTATGTGTATAAACATACTTAACAACGATTGATCCGTATGTAATACCATCTACGTAAGAAATAGATGATTGATATGCACGGACTATTGATGCCCACTGTACATAGTCACCTTCGTTCGGTACTCCTGTATGTTCAAAAGCAATCGGAATCATGCTGTTCAGGATTGTTGTTTCATTATAGGAACCGGGAAGCTTGAAATTAATGGTAATAGGCGCCTGTCTTGCCATAATACCTCTTTTGCAGGCTTCACCCATCTCCTGAATGGAAGTACAATTTCCACCGGAAGACATAAGCGCTTTAACATTTTGTGCTGAATCAACACCTGCCCCAAGAGCTGTAAGCTCTTCATCACTGAACTCTACAAGATTCTCATAAACCGGGTTAACCTCAGATGTCACTTCAGTTGTTGTAAAATTAAGAACTGCAGATACATCATAAACAGAAAAGCTCTCTGCGTCATAGCTTACAACTGTCTCTTCTTCGTTATTGTAAACATCGGTTGCATTGTCATCTACTTCAGCATCCACTTCAGTAGTTTCGGCATTATCCTCAATATGAAAAACCTGAACGGATACATCTTCATTTTCATTGCTTACATCTGCAAGCTCTTCATCAAGAGTAATCTCAACCGAAACCTTCCCATCAGGTTCAAATTCTACTCCATCCTTAGACAGAGTAATATCGAAAGATGCTGAATTATATACAACAGAATCTTCAGGAAGAACTTCATTTACAAGGTCATCAGTATGTTTTCCTGCAACCTTCTCAACCTTCTTTACAGTAACTTCTGTTCCTGCAGGTACTACTCCTTCATCTGCATGAAGTTTTATCTTATATCCATCTATGACAGTTTCAAAATCAAAAACAGCAGATTCCGGAACTTCTGCATTTCCATCGGAAACAGAAACATCTGCGGCATTATCTTCAGCATCACCATCTGTTATTGCAGCATTTTCAGGATTTTCTCCATTTCCATCAGCTACATTTTCATCAGCATTATCTGTATCAGATGCACTGTCTGCATTCTCACCGGTTGTATCTGTATCAGATGCATTTCCTGTATTCTCACCGGTTGTATCTGCATCAGTTACTGTTTCCTCTGAATTGTTATCTGTTCCATTATCTGAATTAGAATCGTTATTGGATTCAGAATTATCATCACTTGTTTCTGCAGTAGCTGATTCTGAACTGTTTCCGGAAGTATTTTCGTCATTTACTTCTGTCTGACTATCATTTGAAGCATCATTGTTATCTTCTGATGTTGTATTATCAGCTTCATTTGCTGTCTCATTTTCAGCTACAGGTTCAGACTCATTTGCAGTCTCACCTGATTCACTTACATTTTCTCCTTCTTGTGAAGACTCCTCATTATTGAGTGTTTCATCACCTGTTGTTTCATTAGCCTCGCCGTCATCTGTATTTTCGGATGCGGTAACAGCTGACTCTTCTGTTTCAACAGCCAGAGCCTCCATTGGCGCAGCACTTTCTGCAAACAGCAAAGCACAAAGTGCAAGAGCTAATTTGCGCCTTCCCCAAATTTCTTTTCTCACTTTCCTTCATTCCTTTCTGTGTTTTCCCCTCTCACAGAAAAAATCTATAATCAAGCACGTTTTATATATAATATTCTTTAGTTAAATACTTTTCTTCATAAATACATGCTGATTAGTCTTGTATCTTTTTTCCTTTATTATTTCAAAACCATTATCTTCAAAGACCGATAAATCCATATCAAGACTACATTCAGCTATTAGCATTGTATATTCTGTCACATAAGGCATTTTGCTTAAAAGCGCAAAGGTTCTTTCATATAGTCCTGAATCATAAGGAGGATCCGCAAAGATCAAATCAACTTCTGTTTCTTTAACATTTTTTAGGCCAACAAGAACATCCTGTTTTAATACAGTTGCCTTTTCCTCAAAATGTGTAGTCTGCAGATTTTGATTTATACATTTTACTGCCTTAATATTATTCTCAATAAAATATGCTTTCTTAGCACCTCTTGAAAGTGCCTCTATGCCTATTCCGCCACTGCCTGCAAAAACATCAACAAATACAGCTCCCGGAACATCATTCTGAAGCATATTAAAAAGAGTCTCTTTAATTCTGTCCTGAGTAGGTCTTGTCTCATTTCCCTCAGGAGTAACAAGTTTTAGCCTTCTTGCTTCACCGGCAATTACTCTCATAATATAATTTACTCCAATTCATGTTATAAACGAACTTTGGTTCCCTTTGTATCCCTGCTGGTAATTTTCAGGTGATCAAGCTGTAAACCTTTACCATTGTGCTCAATAGTCTGTGTATCGGCTTCGCCAAGGTAATATACGTCTCTTACAAAATCCTTTGAACCAAGGCGCATACCACGCACACCTACCGCGCTCTTTTTCTTTTCAGGTATTTCAGTCACATTAAATCTAAGGAAAAATCCTGCTTCAGACTGGAACACAACAGTACTTATCTCGTGGACCTCGTGTACACTTACAACCTCATCTCCGTCTGCCAGTTTTGTTGCAGCTACAGTTCTTCTGGAAACGTCAAACTCACCACCGTCAACAATCTTTGTATTAGCCTGTTTTGTTACAAACATAATTCTGTAAAGATTAAGGCTACTCTGACTTGCAACGTAGACAATCTGATCACTTGTTGTGTCAAAATCACTCACATTGTCAATTGGCACACCTTTATCACGCATTCTTCCTGCAGGAAGATCCATTGCCTTGATTGTGTGAAGATTGCCCTTTGCTGTAAATATGCAGACTTTACCTGTATTTTTCATAATGAATGAATATCTGAAATCCGTTTTAATAGTTTCCAGATTCTTTTCATAGGTTGTAACATCAATTGTCTTGGCATAGCCAAAACGATCCATTATAAAGGCAACATCTATTTCTTCAACAGGCTTCTCTTCATAGACAGCATCTTCAAGATTATCTATAACTGTTCTTCTTTTTACAGAATATTTCTTTCTGATATCACTGAGTTCATTCTGTATTACAAGAGACATGGACTCATGATCTTCAAGAATATCCTCGTAACGATATATTTTAGCTATAGTATCTTCATGCTCTTTAACAAGTGCATCAAGCTCAAGACCAATGAGTTTATATAGTCTCATTTCAAGGATGGCATCGGCCTGCCTCTCAGTAAAAAGAAGCTGAGCTGCCATTGCACGGGATGCCTCACTCTTAAATCTTATGCCTTCAGTATTACCGTTAACCAGGCAATCCTTAGCCATGGGTCTGTCCTTTGAGCCTCTAAGGATTTCAATAACTATGTCAATAACATTGCAGGCTTTGATGAGGCCTTCCTGTATTTCCTTTTTGTCCTGCTCCTTGTGAAGAAGTGTTGTATACTTTCTTCTGGCTGTCTCAAACTGAAAATCAACTACAGCCTTCATAATTCCCTGAAGGCTCATTGTCTCAGGTCTTCCATCACAGATTGCCAGCATGTTAACACCAAAGGTATCTTCAAGCTTGGTCTTTTTGTAAAGGAGATTAGTAAAGTTCTCTACATCAGTATCCTTTTTCAGCTCTATAACAATTCGAATACCTTCTTTTGATGACTGATTGGAAATATCTACAATATCGTTAGTTATTTTCTTTTCTGCAAGCTCAGCAACATCCGAAAGGAATTTACCTATACCTGCCCCGATCATTGTATAAGGAATCTCTGTAATAACAAGATTGATATGTCCTGCCTTACCCTTTTCAACTTCAACCTTACCGCGAACACGTACCTTTCCCTGTCCGGTTTCATATATAGCGCGAAGTTCATCCTTATTGATAACTATTCCGCCTGTAGGGAAATCAGGTCCCTTTATATACTTCATAAGCTGCTTGGTATTCATCTCGGGATTCTGCATATACGCAATCTCGGCATCAATAACTTCAGCCAGATTATGAGGAGGCGTACTTGTCGCCATACCTACAGCTATACCCTCAGAACCATTTATAAGAAAATTAGGAATTTTTACAGGTAAAACAGTAGGTTCCCGCTCAGTCTCATCAAAGTTGGGGATAAAATCAACCACATCCTTATCAAGATCTGCAAGGAAATTTTCCTGAGTGATATGGGCAAGACGCGCTTCAGTATAACGCATAGCAGCGGCGCCATCCCCCTCAATATTTCCAAAATTGCCATGCCCATCTACAAGAGGAACAGCCTTCTTGAAATCCTGTGTCATGACAACAAGGGAATCATATATTGAACTGTCACCATGCGGATGATATTTACCCATGGTATCCCCAACAATACGTGCACTCTTACGATAAGGTCTGTCATACCTTATTCCAAGTTCATACATATCGTATAAAGTTCTGCGCTGAACAGGCTTAAGGCCGTCCCTGATATCCGGGAGCGCACGAGCAACAATAACGCTCATAGCATAGTCTATATAAGACTTTTGCATAATTTCCGAATACTCGGAGCGGATCAGTTTTTCTTCCATCTTTATCTAAAACCTCACAATATCAGTTAATAAAACATAAAATACTTATACATCCAGTTCTGCATCTGTAGCATGCTGGTGAATAAAATCTCTTCTCGGAGGAACTTCATTACCCATAAGAAGCTCTGTCATATGAGACGCCATCTTGGCATCCTCAATCTCCACAAGTCTCATCATTCTGTTCTCCGGATCAAGAGTTGTCTCCCAGAGCTGTTGAGGATCCATCTCACCAAGACCCTTGTATCTCTGAAGAGTAAATGGTCCCTTGTGATTTTTACGATACTTCTCAAGAGCGGCATCATCGTATAAATACTCTTCTTTTCCTTTACCCGGCATAGCCTTATACAGCGGCGGCATTGCAATATATACATGACCTTCAAATATAAGTTCAGGCATAAATCTGTAGAATAATGTCAGAAGCAAAGTTGCAATATGAGCACCATCAACATCGGCATCCGCCATAATAACTATCTTGTCATATCGAAGCTTTGAGATATCAAAATCATTTCCGTAACCCTCTGAAAAGCCACAGCCAAAGGCATTGATCATTGTCTTAATCTCTGCGTTTGCAAGAATTTTGTCTATACTTGCCTTCTCAACATTAAGGATTTTACCTCTTATGGGCAGAATAGCCTGAAACTCTCTGTTTCTTGCCATCTTGGCACTACCACCTGCGGAATCACCCTCTACAATGAATATCTCACACTTGGATGCATCCTTACTGATACAGTTTGCAAGCTTGCCATTTGAATCAAATGAATACTTCTGCTTAGTCAGCAGGTTTGTCTTTGCCTTTTCTTCGGACTTTCTTATCTTTGCTGCCTTCTCAGCACATCCGATTATTGATTTTAATACCTCAAGATTTCTGTCAAAGAAACGGGTAACCTCATCACCTGTTATCTGAGATACAATCTTAGCTGCATCCTGATTATCAAGCTTTGTTTTGGTCTGTCCCTCAAATCTCGGATCGGGATGTTTTATGCTAACAACAGCAGTCATACCGTTTCTTACATCAGTTCCGTTGAAATTACTGTCCTTTCCTTTAAGAACGCCTATTTCTCTTGCATATTGATTTATAATATTTGTAAACATGGTTTTAAAGCCGGTAAGATGTGTTCCACCTTCGGCATTATATATATTGTTACAAAAACCAAGAATATTCTCATGAAATTCATTTACATACTGAAAAGCTACATCAACCGAAACACCATCGCTTTCACCGCTGTAGAAAATCACATCAGTGACTGCTTCCTTCGACTTATTCATATCGCGAATAAATCCGGTAATACCTTCGGGTTCGTGGAATTCTATGTATTCTTCCGTACCCGGTCTGTCATCAATATAAATAATTGTGAGTTCGGGATTCAGATATGCTGTCTCATGCAATCTGGATTTGATGTCCTCTTCTCTGAATCTTGTCTTTTCAAATATTGTAGGATCGGGAAGAAAAGATATGGTAGTGCCATGCTCTCTTGTTTTTCCTACAGGCTCAAGAAGCCCGTCCTTTAATTCTACTGTGGGAACACCTCTCTCATAGGCATCTTCATAGATCTGGCCATCAGTCCTGATCTGAACCTTAAGCCAGGTAGACAGAGCATTAACAACAGAAGAACCAACACCATGCAGACCACCACTGGTCTTGTATGCGGCATTATCAAATTTACCACCCGCATGAAGCATAGTAAGAACCACACGCTCGGCAGTAATTCCCTTTGCATGCATACCCACAGGTATACCACGGCCATTATCCTCAACAGTAGCACTACCATCAGGATTAAGTGTTACCGTAATCTGAGAACAATGCCCGGCAAGGTGTTCATCTACCGCATTGTCCACAATTTCGTAGACAAGGTGATTAAGTCCCCTTGTTGAAACACTTCCAATATACATACCGGGTCTCATTCTTACTGCTTCGAGACCCTCAAGAACTGTAATGCTGGATGCATCATAGTTATTATTTGTTGACATAAAACTCCCCAACCTTATTTAAAACTTTTTTCTAATTATACATGCACCTTCCTGGATGCTGCGATTGCAAGCGCCCCCGGACCGATATGACATGAAACCACAAGAGAAAGCGGATCCATATGCATCTCATAACCGGGAAATGCTGCTTCTACTTCACTCTTAAACTCATTCGCTTTTGCCAGGTCGTATGAATAAGCACCGCTTAAGTGTACATCATGAGCATCAATTCCGCCGAATCTGTTTTCAAAATCAGACAGCATTGCATTTATCATTATGCTCTTACCCTGAGAAGCGGTTCTTGCCTTAGCAAATGCATCAAGCTTTTCACCTTGTATCTGAAGTACCGGCTTAAGCTTTAAAAGTGTTCCGAGAGCTGCAGCTGCAGGTGTAATTCTTCCACCCTTCTTAAGGTAATAAAGTGTATCAAGCATAATATAAATACTTGATTCAAACTTAACTTCTTCAAGCTTATCCTTTATTTCTTTTCCGCTCATGCCCTTATCACGCATTTCTATAGCATCAAGCACGGACTGCCTCATAGTAACGGAAATACGCTGATTATTTACAACAAATACTTTGTTTTCATAATCATCAGCCGCAAGCATTGTCGCAGTCTGGCATGAACTTGAAAGTCCGCTGCTAAGTGGTATATATACTATTTCATCATAATCCTTAAGCATTTCATCCCACAGCTCCAAAAGTGATCCAGGACTGGGCTGACTTGTTGAAACATCAGCTCCGTCAGCAAGCTTTTTAAAGAAATCTTCCTGAGTAAGATTAATGCCTTCTAAATATTCAACTCCATCAATCATAAATGGCGTAGGTATTACTTTGATACCGAGTGCTTCGCCATCAGCAGGCATAATTCCGCTGTTTGTATCAGTTATGATTGCTACTTTTGACATGTTTTCCTCCACATAAGTACACTATATATTGTATTAGTCGAACACATACTCTACTAAATTTTACTTTTATAGAGCCGTAAAGTCAAATGAATTTGAGGAAAGCCACTCTTTAAGAGGCGCATTTTCTTCCATAACAAGGTCAGGATCCTCAGAAAGCAGACTATCTGCAAGGCTTGCAGCCTCCCTTATAAGTGCGGCATCCTGATATATATCCGCAACATGAAAGGACATTTCCCCGCTTTGTCTTATGCCGAATAAATCTCCCGGGCCACGTTGTTTTAAATCTTCCTCGGCAATTTTAAAACCATCATTGGAATGATTCATTATTTCAAGTCTTTCTTTTGCCTCCTCTCGTCCGGAGGTATTTATGAAAATGCAATAGGACTGTGCATTTCCTCTTCCAACCCTTCCTCTTAGCTGATGGAGCTGCGCGAGTCCGAAACGCTCAGAATTTTCAATCATCATTACCGTTGCATTGGGAACATTTATCCCGACCTCAATAACTGTAGTAGACACAAGAACATCAATATTACCGGCTGCAAACTCTTCCATGATTTTTTCTTTTTCAGCCGGTTTCATCTTACCGTGCAATGTACCGATCAAAATATTTGAAGGCAGTATTCCTTTGAGCTTTTCCGTATAATCCATTACATTTTCAAGGCCGTCACTTTCCCCTTCTTCAATCATGGGGCAAATAATGTAGGCCTGATGTCCTTTACCAACCTGATCAGCAATGAACTTATAAGCTGTAGCTCTGTATTCCGTTCCAACTACGCAGTTCTTTATAGGAATTCTGCCGGAGGGCATCTCATCCAAAACAGAAATATGAAGATCTCCATATAGAATTATGGCCAGGGTTCTTGGTATAGGTGTGGCACTCATAGCAAGAATATGTGTATTATGCCCTTTTTCAGACAATGTTTCTCTTTGCTTTACACCAAATCTGTGCTGCTCATCAGTAATAACAAGCGATAACTTGTTATAGTTTACTTTTTCCTGAATAAGAGCGTTGGTACCTACAATACAATTAAATTCACCGTTTTCGATTTTTTCCTGTGATATCCGTTTTTCCTTCGCAGTCAGAGAACCTACAAGAAGTACCGGAGTAAGCGGAAGTCCGTATGTTTCTGCCATATCAGAGAAAGCTTCATAGTGCTGTCTTGCGAGAACTTCCGTTGGTGCCATTATAGCTCCCTGATATCCGTTTTCAGCCGTAAATAAAAGTGCAAGAAACGCAAGAATTGTTTTTCCCGAGCCCACATCACCCTGAATTAGTCTGTTCATAACGTGGTCCCCCATCAAATCCTGCTTTATCTCATCCCATATCATCATCTGCTTTCCGGTTAACTTATAGGGAAGCTTGTCAATTAAAGCATCCGAATAATCTGAGGTTTCATAAATATAATCATTTACTGAAATATCCTCTTCACGTTTAAGAAAACGGAGTTTTAAAATAAACTGCAGAATCTCATTAAATGCAATTCTTTTTCTTGCTTCGGTAAATGCATCCATATCAAGAGGAAAATGGATTTTTCGTACAGCCTCGGAATAGTTCATTAGACCCATCTTATTTTTTATATAAGTCGGAAGCATCTCTTCCAGATAAGGAGTACTGGGAATAGCCTGCTTCATGACCTTAATAATCAGCTGATTGGAAAGACCTTTCACAAGAGGATATTTGGGCTGCATGGAACCCATTATTTCAATGTAATCTTCAGTTTTATACATCTTAGGCTGTTCGATTACAAAACCGCGGTCCTTGCGCTGTACAGGTCCTCTGAATACATAATAATTTCCCGGCTTAATATTATTCCTCATAAAAGGCATATTAAAATATGTAATCTGTAATTCTCCCGTAGCATCTCCAGCCTTAAAAGTAAGAATGCTTAAGTTTCTTACTTTTTTTACAGCAATATTTCCGACCGGCGTAACTCTGACAGCACTTATTTCACCGGGTAAAAGCTCGGATACATTTTTTATCTCCTTACATATGTCATAATCCCTTGGAAAATACAAAAGAAGATCCTGAACAGTCTTTATTCCACACTTTTCAAAAAGGGCGCTGCTTTTATCGCCAACGCCCTTTAAAGAAGATACATGTTCAATTAATGATGGATTTTTTCCAGTTGCCATCTTACTCCGCACTCACAATGTAATAATAAATCGGCTGACCGCCATACTGAACTTCCACGTCACAGTTAGGATACTTTGCGCTAACACTCTCGCTAAGAGCATCAGCCTCTTCCTGTTTAATATCAGAGCCAAAATACAAACTGATAAGCTCAGTAGAATCATCTGTTATCTTATCTATCATCATTTCTGTTACTTCTGCAATGTCACCGCCAACACCAAGAATACCACTGTCACCTATTCCCATGTAATCGCCCTGTTTTATAGTAACATTATCAATCATAGTATCTCGAACAGCATATGTAACTTCACCGGTTTTTACAGTAGAAATAGCCTCATTCATTCCCTCTGCATTTTCTTCAGCGGAAACACCCGGCATGAAATTGATTGCAGCAGTAATTCCCTGGGGAACAGTCTTTGTGGGAATAACAATAATCTCCTTATTTTCGCCCTTATCTTCCATCATTATCTTTGCCTGATTAGCAGCAAGGATAATATTCTTATTATTCGGAAGAGCGAAAACAGTGTCTGCGTCTACCTTCTCAGCAGCCTCAAGAATGTCCTCAGTGCTGGGGTTCATCGTCTGTCCGCCTTCAATTACATAATCAACACCAAGTCCTCTGAAAATTTCAGCAAGACCATCACCTGCACAAACAGCAACAAATCCAATCTCTTTATGCTCTACGTTTACAAACTTGGGCTCTTCCTTTTTATCTGCTCCTGTAGCAGTTTCTTTAAGTGGAATATCATCACCTGCACTGTATGTGGGAGTTGATTCTGCAGCACCGTTTATTTCTGTATCAATCTCAGCATATGTTCCATTCTGTGTCTCATGGAAAAGCTTCTCACGATGCTCCATACGCATGTTATCAATCTTCATATTTGAAAGCTGACCATACATAAGAGCTCTCTGTATAGCAAGTCCGGGATCATTGGAATGAACGTGTACTTTACAGATTTCATCGTCTGCAACCATTACAATACTATCACCGATTGATTCAAGGAAAGCCTTAAAATCAATCTCCTGCTTAACATTAAGCGGTTTATTAAGCAGAACAATAAACTCTGTACAATAACCAAACTTAATATCGACTTCAGCTTCAGCTTTTACCTTGCTCTGTACAGGAGCTGCAGCTGCTTCATCAATAGAATAATCTATTTCCTTACCGCAAAAGGCATCAAACGCGCCCTTAAGCACCTGCATAAGGCCCTGTCCGCCAGAATCAACAACACCTGCCTGCTTTAAAACAGGAAGCATTTCAGGAGTCTTGGCAAGAACCTCATCACCATATTTAATAACTTCATCAAAGAAAGGTTCAAGTTCATCAGCGCCTTCCTTTGATAATTCCATTGCTCTCTCAGCAACACCTTTGGCAACGGTGAGAATAGTCCCTTCCTTAGGCTTCATAACTGCCTTATAAGCTGTCTCAACCGCTTTATCAAAAGAATCAGCAATTATTGTTGCGTCCAGTTCATCATGGTCACGTACACCCTTTGTAAAGCCTCTGAGAAGCTGAGAAAGAATAACACCGGAGTTACCTCTGGCACCTCTCATAGCACCTGAATAAATGCTCTTACAAAGTGTACCCATATCTACATCATCAGAAAGTGTCTTTACATCCTTAGCTGCAGACATGATCGTCATAGTCATATTAGTTCCGGTATCCCCATCAGGAACTGGAAATACATTAAGTTCGTTGATCCATTCTTTTTTAGCATTCAAATTACTGGCGCCTGCAAGGAACATTTTCTTAACATCAGACGCTTTGATTGTGTTACTCAAAATTCTTATCCTCCTTGAACCTTAGTCGATGACGCGAACGCCTTCAACGAAGATATTTATCTTCTCTATTTCAAGGCCGGTGAATTCCTCAACCTTGTACTTAACGTTATCTATGAGATTGTCGGTCACAGCTGAAATACTCACACCATATGCGATAATTACATGAAAATCCAGAGTGAGCTTTCTATTAGGACCAACTGTAACATTAATTCCTCTTTTGATGTTGTCCTTCTTTAAAAGACTTACAAGTCCCTCAGCCACATTAACATTAGCCATGCCAACAATACCAAAGCATTCATTGGCTACTGCTCCTGCATACTGAGCAATTACTTCATTATCAATAGCGATACTGCCCATATGGGTATTCATTGAAGTAGACTTCATACTACACCTCCATTAAAATTGCATATATCAGATTATAAACTAATTGTGCAGAAAATAGAAGTAAAAAAGGATTCACAAGCTTGTGAATCCTTTAATAAACAAATCTTAATGAATTAAGCACGCTCAACCTTTTTAGATCTGAGACAGCTTGTGCAAACGTTCATTCTCTTTGTACCGCCGTTAACCTTAACAGCAACCTTATGTACGTTAGCATTCCAGATTCTATTGCTCTTTCTATGGGAATGGCTTACGTTGTTACCGAAATGAACGCTCTTGCCGCATACTTCACACTTAGCCACTTTGACACCTCCTTATAAGCCATATTTTAATCAAATACATCAAACGAATATATACTTGTTTTTAATAAATATTCGCAACACGAGATATCATAACAGAAATATTAACTAAATGCAAGTATAAAATATTTAACCCGTAATTTTTCTATAAGATCAGGCTTTCATATATGAATCAAACTGTCTGAGGAGTATATTGTATTCCTCATTTATCATATCGCAAACTCTGTGATCGCCACACATATTATCCGGATGATATATTTTCATCAAATCTCTGTATCTTTTTTTAAGAGCCAAAAGTGAATTGACTCCCTGAAAGAAAAATTCAGCCTGACTGTATTCGTCCTCACGAAGATACCCCTTTTCCTGTTCAAGCTTCTTCCATTCACGATCAATTTTCTTCTTATCAGCATTTAATTTATCAAATCCCTCTTTCAGGATCTCGATCTGCTGATCGAACAAAGCCTGATCGTCCTTGAATTTCTGTTTGTCATGTTCAAACTGACTTCTCTCAAACTGAAATTTCTCTCGAAACTTTTTCAATTTCGCTTCTATTTCAGCAACCTTATTATCAACAGCCTTCTGCTCCTGTTCAAGTCTCTGGCTCTCCTTATAAATCCAGAGTCTCATCTCAAAGAGCTCTTCCTCGGTTGCTTTGTCGATTCTTTCCTCACTTATAAACTTTTCCATACGGAACCCCCTTTTGCCGCAATTCTTAACTCAGGTTGCATCTTCAGGAAAAGCAATATCTACAGCGCTGTCATCATCCATCATGTCATTACCGCGATTCATGAAGCGATCTGCAATATCAGGAACAAGATCAAGTACCTTCGTTACAGCATCCTGATTCTTGATATTAACAAGCTTAGTCTGACCGTTCTTAATAACCAGGACTGCACTTGGCGACATTTTTGCCGCAAAGCCCCCGGCTCCTGAATTCTTCTTGTCGGCATCGCTTGCTCCTGCGCCTACACCAAAAGACACGTCCACAAGCGGAACAATTATAGTATCGCCAACCTTGGTAGCTTCTCCGACTACAGTTTTAGCGCCCATAATCTTATTCATACCGCCCATAAGAGAATCTACAACGGAATTAAAATTTGAATCTCCCATATAACTCTCCCCAACTTATGAATCTATTATTTTCTTAAAACGTCTGTAGGTTTTTCTGACATCCTTGTTAAAATAAAGAACGGCAGCAGCCCACACTATGGTAAATACTGTTATCCTACCCTTAAGGTGTACTTTACCGGCAATTCTTTGTCTTTCAAAGTCCGGTGTTATAAAAACTTTATTGACAAGTACCGGATACATCACACCATAAGCGGCCAAAATATCGGCAGTTATAGTAGGATCGCTTGTTCCAACAAGAAAATCAGCATGAAATTTCTTCGGGATTATCATTTTCAGAACCCTAAGAACCTGCTTTTTGGTAACCTCGAATGCACGCTTGAAAATGTCGTTGGTTAACGTATTTTTTACCATGTTTATCTTAGCATTAATTCTAGATATTGTATATTGTATTTTTTCGAATACATTCTGTGGTATTTTGATAATTTTATAAATAGTATTAAATATACTTTTCAAAAAATCTATAAAATTTTTTGAGTCTTCGCCCTCTGTATCATCCTCATAGTCGAAGGGATCAGCCAAATCATCTTTTTCATCCTTCTTGTCACTACTATCTTCATTACCTTCTGCAGATTGCGGAGAATCAAGGCCATCTGTAGTTTCAGAATTATCCTCATTATCCGGTTTAGCCTCAAAGCCTTCTTCCTTCTCAAGAGCCTCGGAATATTCCGTTACCTCAGGCTCATAGGAACTATCTTCAGTTTCATATGAATCCTCATCATATAATTCATCATTCTTTTTATTTTTCGGAGGAAAAATCGTGAAACATAATACTTTTAGAGTAAACTCTTTTGATTCAGGATAAGATATCCCCCCACTTACAATATGTAAGAGCCAGCTAAAGGATGCATTCGCAGACAGATTCTCCAATATTTCAGATGCATCTTTTTCAATATCGGTTTCCGTTATTACAGCATCTGCCTTATATCTTACAGGTACAAAAAGAACAAATATAAGAACAAGCAACAAAAAAGCAAGGATAGAAAGGATTACTATCCCAAGAATTTTTAAGACAGTTAAAAAAATCCCCATTAATTATCCCCCACCGCTTTTTCAAGATATGTACGAATATCCCCTGTCAAACCACTTTCAGAAGCCTCTTCAAACATTTTCAATACTAAATCCAATGCCTCTTTATAGCTTCCGGCAATTCCATATATATATGCAGGATGTCTCAGATAATATTTCTGTTTCAAAAAAGCACAATGCTTTATTTCAATCTGGCCATCCGGAATATCAGAAGCTGTAAGCACGTAAATAAAAAGCTGTCCTGCTCCATGTTTTAGCTTCCATTTGACAACCAAAGGTTTTTTTACAGATTCCCCAATATATAAATTTTTAGCAAAAGTACAATAACCCCGTATAGACAAAACCTTATATCCCCTCTACTTTTCAAAGTAAGCATCAAAAATTCTCTTAGCGATGGGAACTGCATATTCTCCACCAGAACCTGCATTTTCTACAATTATTGTAACCGCTATCTGCGGATCCTCAGCCGGGGCATATCCGGTAAACCAGGCATGAGAATCTGATGTGCTATCCTTGAATTCCGCAGAGCCTGTTTTTCCTGCAGCCGTATAATCAAGGCCTTTCAGCCTTGAAGCTGTTCCATCAGTCACAACCTTTTCCATCATATTTTTAAGAAAATATGCTTCATCCGATGTAATTAAATTTTTATAAGCAGCAGGCTCAAACTCCTCTACCACCTTACCGTCCTCAGTCTCAACCTTCTCTAAAATATATGGTTTCATTAAAATACCATCATTAGCTATTGCAGCTGTTATAAGGTTAATATGGAGTGGTGTTACCGTAGTTGTGCCCTGTCCTATACCAAGCTGCATCATATCACTGTCCTTAATATCAGCATTGCAGATGGCTGAAGACATTGAATAATTCATATCCCAAGGTAATTCGGAATTAAACATAAGATTATCCAATGTTTTTTCGAAGGAAGATTTATCAAGCTGTAGTGAAATATTTGCAAATGATGAGTTACATGACTTCGCAAAGGATTTTGTAAAATCAAGTGCACCATGACTTTCCCCATGAAAACATCTTATTGTGTCTGTACCATTTGTAAACTTACCGTTGCAATTATATCTGTATTCAAGGTATTCATCGCCTTTTTCCCTATAGTATTCAAGAGAAGTAATCATTTTAAATGTAGACCCGGGAGGATAAAGTCCCTGCGTTGCTCTGTTTAACAGCTGTGTATTATCTTTATCGGAAGTGATATCCTCCCATTCATCGAGGATGGTTCCGGGATCAAAATCAGGTTTTGACACCAGTGCAAGGACCTTACCTGTTTTTACCTCCGTAACAATGATAGCACCTTCTCTTGCAGACAACGCTTCATAAGCAGTCTCCTGAAGCTTAACATCAAGGGTTGTATATACATTATCTCCCGGAAATTTCATCTCATTTTCTTTAGCCTCTGCCTTACTCTTAAGAGTAGCATGAGAATTTATAAGATAATAATTTGCGAGATTTTCTATACCACTTCTTCCATTAACGGAAAAACCGACAACGTGAGAAAATTCTTTACCAAAAGGATATTCTCTAGTCTCATTTCCATTGCTGTCTGTTACTGTTTTGGCAAGTATCTGACCATCATTTGCATAAATTGTTCCACGGCTGTTTTTAGTTCGAAGCAGCTGCTGATGAGCATTATAGCTATTATCCATCATAGTCCGTTCATTGTTTATTGCATACGAGCAGATATAAATTATCATCGCTATAAACAGGACAACTGTGAAACCGCCGATTACCATAATGGGATAAGATTTATTTTTTCCCTGCATTTATCTTCTCCCTCTTTTTTTCTAAATAAGCCTGATATCTTTCATCACTGCGAACAAGACATTCACCTTCAACAAGCGCAAACATTACAATCGTAACCATAACGGAAGTACCTCCATAGCTGACAAGCGGAAGTGTTACGCCTGTAAGCGGTATAAATTTCGAGTCTCCTCCGACAGTAAGAAAAACCTGGAATATGTAGGTTACAGCAAGTCCGACACAAAGAAGTCTTCCGAAATTATTCTTAATCTTATAAGCTTCGAGTAATATCATCAAAAATGTCGAAACACAAACAGCAATAAGGCATGATGCAAAAATAATACCCAGCTCTTCAGCAATTGCCGCAAACATAAAATCCTCTTCAACAAAGGGAATCGATGACGGCGTTCCGCCATATAATCCAAGCCCCCACAGTCCGCCACCACTTATTGCAAAAAGTGACTGTGTAATCTGATATCCTGTAGAATCAATATCTGTCCAGGGATCTTTCCACGCCATAACACGCTGCTGAACATGCGGAAATAGCTTATAAGCTACAAAGCTTGCCACAGCCCCGGAGCACAATCCTGCTCCAAAGTATAAAGGCTGATTTGTAGCAACAAAAAGGACACATAAATATACTACAAAGTAAATAAGCGCGCTTCCAAGATCCTTTAAAAGTACAAGGATTATTACATGAACTGCTGCTATTACCGAAACAATTACAACGGATTTAAAGTCTTTTCTCTCAGCAAGAATCGAAGCTACGAAGAATACAAAAATAATCTTAACAAGCTCCTGGGGCTGGAATGAAAGACCTGCTATTCTAAAGTTGATCTTTGACCCGTTGGTAACAGAACCATAAACAAGAAGTATAAGAAGTATCAACAGACCGGCACCTGCAAAAATCCATCCCATCCTTTCCAAAAATGCAAATCTGAATAACAGCTCAGGAATCAGAAATGCAATTACTATGGAAGCACTTGCAATAATAAATTGTCTTATGCCTTTACCATAGGAAATACGCGTAATCATTATCATTCCTACCATCAGAAACATACACATATTGTTTATAATAAGTCTGTTACCGTCAGGATAAACCATCCTGAACATTGATATGGTACTTATCAAAACAATTGTCTGAATCATCAGCAGAAAAAAGTATCGTTTACTTCCGGTCTGTGCAATAATCTGAATAAAACACGCAAATTGGGTAACAAAAAGAGAAATGGTCTGTAATCCGTAAATCCATCCACGTCTCATTTCGCCCTTATAGATAAAAACCAGGAAACTGAAAAAAGTAAAAAAAGCCATGCTCCCGGCTATTACATATTTAGATATTTCTGTTAAATATAATTCAATCATGTTGTAAGTTTAATCCGCACTTCTCTCAAAATGTCCCGCAGTATATTGCTTTGCTGCAAGTACATTTTCAGCTTTCTTTATTTTGTCTTTATCTTTACTGTGCAAAACAGTTGTATATGCATCCAAAACATCATGGACATCGGATGATTTTTCAATTGTAAAATCTATCCTGTAAAGCAGATTAAATTTATCTGCCATGCCTTTGAGCTTTTTAGTCTTCTTAAATAATGATACAGGAACACTGTTCCAGATAATATTGGCGCAATGCGTGCAATCATATGTTACAGGAAGCTTTCTTCCCGTTCTGTCTGTTATATCCGTACATCCGTAATTGCATACTTTTCCCTTGTTTCCGGAGCAATTATCCAATGTGTTCTTAAGGCAGTTAGCTGTATGCATCATTGGAACACGGCCATAAATCTGCATACCGGTAGCATATGTAAAACTTTCCACATTATTAAAACCGCATGCTTCCAAAAGCTCTGACATCTCATATGAATTTAATTCAAGTGGCAGATTAAAGCCTTTTAAGTTTAATCCTGCTGCACATTCTTCATACAATTTTAAAGCTTCGTGATTCCAAATATAAAGCCCATAATCCAGAATAATATCGCCTTTATATTCCGTTTCCTTAATTATTCTAAGCTCCTCCGCATTTCTGACAAGAACACCCTTTAACTTCAATACATTAGCCTTTTCCAGTATAGCCTTTATTTCCTTATGGCCATCAAAAAAAGTTTCATTTCTGAGAATATAAGGTAATGAAACATATAAATCACAGTCTGTATGCTCAGGTATAGATTCATTTAATAGTAAAATTCTGCTATCAATATAAATCCTTCCCGTCATTTCGTTTTTAATAAAATAATCGCATACTGACTGAAGCTGTGCGTAATCCATTACAGAAACAGCAATTTGGGTGTTTTCTCCATATCTTACAGATTGGCTAATTTCTTTTTTGTTATTATTCTGTATATCGGAATCAGCTTTTAAACTGTTATCAATATTATAACCACGTCTTTTTATAATTTCATTTTCAAGAGCAATTGAGGCATTTCTCCTTAGCTCATTAAGTGCTTTATTCGGTATAAAAATCCCCTTATCATCCATATCGATAACTATGGACGATACACTAAAGCCTGTATTTCCAAACTTTCCAAGCTGTTTTTCTATATCTTCTTCAGACATAGCTCTGTTTACAGCTTCCTGAACAGTATCCCCGGTTACAGAAGTGCTTATCACCTCGTCAGATACTAATAGATAAGCCGTTTTAACAGTCAGACTCGCAGGTTCATTAATCCTGAGTTTACAGGATATTTCTATGTCTATTTTCTTTTCACCGGTTATGTATCTATTTCTTACTTCCTCCAGAACCCTCTCATCTGATCCGTTATAAGCAGGGTTATCAAGAGTTATCATATCAGGACTGTTATGTCTGAAATAATACCCTTCACCTATCTTTGAGCGAAGATATAACGAAGACAGTATTCTTTTATCATCCTTAGATGCCGAAAGCTTTATTGCCCCCTCTTTAAAATCGCTGTCTTTTGATCCAAGGTCATAATATCTATCTATGTACTTTCTGTAGATGCTGGTGACACCGGCAGCATACTCCGGTTTCTTCATTCTTCCTTCGATTTTAAAGGAATCAATACCAGCCTCAATAAGCTCAGGAATCCTGTCGACCATGCACATATCCTTCAGGCTTAAAGGATAGCATTCTCCTTTATTATCAGGTCTATACGGAAGTCTGCAGGGCTGAGCACATCGACCTCTGTTGCCACTTCGTTCACCAATCATACTCGAAAAGAGGCAGGCACCTGAATAACAATAACACATAGCACCGTGGATGAAGGCTTCTATTTCAATGCTTTTTCCATCCGCAAATCTGCAGTTATCGTGTATGCTCCTGATCTCAGATATAGAGAGTTCTCTTGCAGGAACAATTCTGGATGCGCCGAGATCCATGAGAAGCTTTGCGCCTTTTTCTCCGGTAATTGTCATCTGAGTACTTACATGCAGTTCTACCCATGGATAAGCTTCTCTAATAATCCTGAAAATACCAAAATCCTGTATAATGGCACCATCCAGGCCGGTATAGGCAAAGGGCGCAAAAAATTCCTTAAATGAAGAAACTTCGTTTTCTTTTAAAAGTGTATTAACCGTAAGGTATATTTTTTTGCCATGAAGATGAGCATACCTGATAGCCCTTATAACTTCTTCATTTGTAAAATTATCGGCAAACGCCCTGGCTCCAAAGCCCTGGCCTCCCAAATATACCGCATCAGCGCCGGCATTAAAGGCACCAAGCATAGTCTCATAATTACCTGCAGGTGCAAGAAGCTCTACATTTTTTATCATAATAATACCTTTTTATCCAAAAAGGCTGCCGAGCCGGCAGCCTTTTATTATTTTTTAAGAGTCTTAAGCTCTGTTTCCATCTGAATTATTTTTCGTGAATCTTCCGTTATGTCCGACTGAAGATTCTTCACATTTTTTTCAGTATTCTCAAGCTTAATCTGAGTAGCAATAAGTTCATGCTTTATATCGTAAAGCTCCTTCTCCTTATCACTCAGCTGACCTTCAAGCATTTCAACCTGCTTTTTTGCCTTGAAATAATCATCTGCAATATTAAGCTGAAGAAGTACATTCTGTGTATCAAGAGGCTGTCTCTTGAATCCATCCATTTTGTTATAATCTGCAATTTTATTATTGATATACGAAGCAACCTTCTGAAGATATTCCTCACTCTCGTATCCACTTAAAGTAAAGACTTTACCACCGATTATTACCTCAGTATCTGTCTTAGATGCCATAAATTTTTTCCTCCCCACCTCAAACCTTAAAATTTAGTTATTTGAATTATAAACTTTCAAAGTGTGAGATTTCAATAGTATTGATTGTTATTTTATAAAAATCATACCACAATATCATGTATTTGTCATCGGTTCAAGCCCTAGATGTGTATATGCAAGATCAGTAACAACCCTTCCCCTGGGAGTTCTGTTAATAAGTCCGTTTTTTAAAAGATAAGGCTCATAAACATCCTCAATAGTACCTGCATCTTCACCTATCGAAGCTGCAAGCGTATCAAGACCTGCGGGGCCACCACCGAATTTTTCGATAAGTGTCAAAAGAAGTGTTCTATCATTGTGATCAAGTCCAAGCTTATCTACATCCATAAGATCAAGGGCTGTTCTTGCAACCTCCTCTGTTATGACGCCATCATACCTTACCTGCGCATAGTCTCTTACTCTTTTTAAAATTCTATTTGCAATTCTTGGCGTACCGCGGCTTCGTCTTGCCATCTCCCTGGCTCCGAGATCTTCTGCCTCAACTCCCAGCACTTTAGCCGACTGCATGATAATCTGCATAAGCTCTTCTGTTTCATAAAACTCCATCTTGTAGAGCATTCCAAACCTGTCTCTAAGCGGAGCTGAAAGCATACCTGCCCTTGTAGTTGCGCCTATGAGAGTAAAATGCGGAAGATCAAGTCTTATAGACCTTGCAGTAGGTCCCTTACCGATCATTATATCAATTTTATAATCTTCCATTGCAGGATACAGAACTTCCTCAACCTGTCTGTTAAGGCGATGTATCTCATCGATGAAAAGAACATCACCCTCCTTTAGATTATTAAGAATAGCGGCAATATCACCGGGTTTTTCAATTGCAGGTCCGCTTGTTACCTTGCAATGTACACCCATTTCAGCGGCAATTATCTCAGCAAGTGTAGTCTTTCCAAGTCCCGGAGGTCCGTATAAAAGTATATGATCAAGACTCTGCCCTCTTTTCTTTGCTGCCTCAATCGAAATGGTCAGATTTTCCTTTATCTTGGATTGCCCGATATAATACTTTAATCTTTTTGGTCTAAGTGACCCTTCGATTTTTTTATCTTCATCAAGAAAACCTGCGCTGACCGCGCCGTTACCACGATCTGCAGAGGTTTTTATTGTCCTTTTTTCCATTTATTCACCAACTTAAAATTCAGATTAATTCTTTTAATGCAAGCTTCAGAATAGCCTCAGTATCTTCAGCATTAACTTCTGATGCAGAAATAACAGTTCTTACAGCCTTCGATGCCTCCGACAAACCATACCCAAGACTCACAAGTGCTTCCACAGCCTCGTTTTGAGGTTCATCAATGCCCTTTCCACCGGTGAGAGCATCTGTACTTCCGCCGGCCTTTCCTGCAAGGATATCATCACTGGAAATCTTATCCTTAAGCTCAAGAACCAGTCTTTCTGCCGTTTTCTTACCTACACCGGGAGCCTTGCTGATAGCCTTTGAATCCCCCGAAAGAATTGCAAAGCGCAGATCATCGGGCGTCATCACTGAAAGAATAGCCTGACCGCCCTTTGGTCCGATGCCGCTTACACTGATAAGCAGCTTAAAAAACTCCAGTTCATCTCTTGTGAGAAAACCGTACAAATTCATGGCATCCTCACGCACACTCATATAAGTATAAAGCTTTACTGCCTCTCCCTTAGAGGGTAATCTGTCTGCAGTATAAGCAGAGATATTAACATTATAGCCAATACCTCCTACATCAATAACTGCCAGCAGATCTCTTTTTTCATCAAGTATTCCGTTTACAAAAGCAATCATTTAAAAGAGCTCCAATTCATTTTTCTTTTTTACCGGAGAAATCTCCTTACTTCAATATTCTGGATAGATCGCTATTAATTCTATCATACCATTCAAAAATTGTTTCTGTTTTTTCATCAATTAAGACTAAATTATTCTCTTTACCTGCAAATTCAAGCTCTTTTGCAAGCTCACTGAATTCATCTGCTCCAATAAGCCTGGCTGAACTCTTAAGAGCGTGCATTTCAATTACATAATTCCTTATATCCTTTTGTTCAAAGAGCTCTTTAATACGTTTCTCTTTTGTTTCAGCGCTGCGTATGAACATTTGCAAAATTGTTATATAGGCATCCTTTGTTCCGCAAAGCTTTATAGCCTCGTCAACCTTAAGATAGCTGAGTTTTCTTATTGCAGATATGGTTTCGTCATCCTCATCCCTGATTTCTCCTGTATTTCCTACAGGCATAAATTCAATAATATCATCATCAGGATCAGGTGCTTTAGCTTCTGATGCTTTTTTATCATTTGTCTCCATTTCAGCATATGAAACCTTAAAGGAAGGCAGATATTTTGCAAGCACTTTTTCAAGCACTTTGGGATCCACAGGTTTTGAAAGATAATCATCAAAACCTGCAGCTATATATTCTTCCTTTGCCCCGACAACAGCATTAGCTGTAAGTGCTATAACAGTTGTATCCTTCTTTAAAAGATTTTTTTCCTTAATATATTTTAAGGTCTCAATACCATCCATTTCAGGCATCATGTGGTCAAGCAAAATAAGATCATAATGTTTACTCTCAACAGACTTTATGCAATCCTTACCACTTGAAGCAAAATCAGGCAGTATCTTATTTCGTTTCAGGAGACTTTTCATGACAGAAAGATTCATTTCATTATCATCAACCACCAGAATATCGGCATGTTCTGCGACCAGATATTTACCATTATCCTGCTCGGCCTCTGTAATAACATTATTAATATCAAATTCACCGATGTGACGCCAGTCAGTAACCTTCTGCTTTAGTTCAAATGAGAATTCAGACCCTTCGCCATATACACTCTTTACCTGCAGATTACTTCCCATCATCTTAAGAAGGCTTGTAACAATAGCTATTCCAAGCCCGGTACCTTCAATATTTTTATTTCTCTTTTCATCAAGTCTCTGGAAAGACATATTAAGCTTATCTATATCCGCGTCGCGAATACCTATTCCGGTGTCGGTTATTCTAACATCAAGCATTATATGTTCCTTGCCAATTTCTGTTCCTGAAATGGACAAAGTCACACTTCCTTCTTCAGTATACTTAACAGCATTTGTCAAAAGATTTAATATGATCTGTTTAATTCTGAAATCATCACCATACATTCCCATAGGAAGCTTAGGATCAATTTCAAGCTTAAGCTCAAGATTTGTCTTTTTAATCCTCGCATTTATCATATTAAGAATGTCTGCAAGAAGTGGTATCGTCTCATAATTCACCGCAACTATCTCAAGCTTACCCTCTTCAATCTTTGAAAAATCAAGAATACTGTTTATCAGAGCAAGGAGAGTTTTTGATGCATGCTGAATGTTTGCAGCATAACCCTTTATATCATCTGTAGGACTTTCCCTGAGAATCATTTCATTCATTCCGATTATTGCATTTATCGGTGTTCTTATCTCATGCGACATCATAGCCAGGAAGTCACTTTTTGCTTTTCCTGCAGCAATAGCAGCATCTGCTGATTCCTGCAGTTTCATATTCATCTCATCCTGCCATTTAATAAGTCCGCCAAGCAGTCTGTATATGATTATTATACACATCAAAGAGAGGAAAAATGCTATTGTCCCATACACAATAGTTCTTCCGTAAATAGAGAAAAAGTTGAAAGCGACAAATACGGTAAAATCTGAAACCGTGCTGTTCTCAGCTATAAGAACCTTATAAACTCCATCATAATCTTTGATAATATCAACGCTTCCCTGATTTTCATATGCTTTACTATATGGCAGAGATGCAATGTTTGTTGATCTGTCCTTTGTCATCTGATAGGTTCCGTATGGATGATTTATGATCATTCCTCTCGCATCAGTCAAAAATGCATAGCTTTCAGAAGAGTAGGAATCTCCCAGAATCTCAATAAGTTTATCAATATAAAAATCTATTCCAAATACACCAAGAAACTCGCCGGTATCATTGTTAAATACTTCACGGGAGAATGTGATGCAATAAAGCCCTGTCTGCGCATCAATATAAGGGCTTGAAATATTGAAGCCATTCTCAGAATTTATTGTATCCATATACCATTGTCTGTCTTCGATTTTGAAATTCTTTCCCGGCTTCCAGCCATTGTTCATAAAAACAGTAGGCTCAAGATTTTTACTTGCAATATAAGTTGCTGAAATCTGAGCATAGCACTTGGTTATTCTGTCAAGATAACTGACAGTTTCATCATAGTCCTTCAGGATATCAGGATTAGTCGATATATCATTGCAGAACATATCAAGGATGCTCTTTTGCGAAACAGTCCATTCGGAAACCTGACTTTCATAGTTACCTACTGTCTCCTGCATTCTTACCCTGCACCATCTTGAAGTCATCCAGCTTATTGAAAAAACACTTATAAGCATAGTTATAGTCATCAGAACAATTATAATGTTTCTGAATCTCGTACTTACCCTTGCATATTTTCTGGCATTTAGCCTTGTATTTTTTTGTTTTTCTCCTTTTACATAATTCGAGTAGCTTATTATTTGCTGAATATTTTCCGAAAGTTGAATTGAAGCCTCCTGAATAACCTTAAATCTGGCTTCATAATTCATATCCTCATCGAAGGTTCTTGAATCAGCATTATTCAATATCTGGTTTAAAGGAGTTTTCAGATTACCTGAAACATTCTTCAGGAAATTTTCCTTTTCCTCAAGTGCCTCCTGAGCCTTCGCTTCATTGGATTTACTTATGTAGTAAAGAGCAAAAACCACTGTAAATAAAATTACATTTAGAAGCATGGCTCCAAATAGCCATACATAAGAATCATGATAGAGCTCCCAATCGTTTATTCCTACTATGAGATACCAGCCGGAATTTGTTCCGGTTGCAAAAAGATTATCGTAAAAGAAGCCCTTTCTAATTTTTGAAGAAACAGTTTCATTAGATGTTTTTGCAATATTAAAAATGCCTGCGTAGTCAGGAAATACATCAATAAGATTATTGCCGACAAATCCCTGTTCACTGCATCCGGCAATAATACCATCTTCAGTAACAATAACAGCCGTATTATTATCTGCTATGGAAATCTTTTCTATTTGTTCCTGTATTTTAGAAAGGGTAAAATCAATGGCAAAGACAGTGCCATCATCATCGAGACTAATAGCTACAAAGTAACAGATATTCCCCGAAACCACGTCTATATATGGATCGGTTATGAATGCGTTACCGTCATTTTTTATGGCACCAACGTACCATGAACGGTCTAAAGCCGTATAATTATCATCATTAAGATTAGGAATGATTTCCCAGTCTTTTCCGGCAGCATAAACATTAAAGCCCACACCATCGGTTTTCCGATTTACATCATCCTTTGTAGCATAAATAAACTCAGTAAGAGCATCAAAATCAGACACAATGGGTTGTGCTTTAATGGCATATTCTGATGTTAAATTCTTGGCGTTGTTTATTCCGTTTTCAAGCTCAGCACCTATGCTCTCAAGCTGATATTTTCCGGAGCTTATGGTTTCGTCAGCCGTTGTCCGAAATACCAGCAAAAGATTAATGCTGTTAACTATGATCAGAGCTATTAAAACGATTATAATTACGCCAGCTGCCTGTTTTTTCTTTTTCACTTAAATACCCCCGGAAAGGTCTTAAAGCAGCTGCATGTATTTCAAGTATTTAAGCATTATTCCGGCAATAATTCCATTTAAAAAGCCGGTCAAAGCTCCCGATATCAGAAGTAGTGGCAGGTAATACATAATACCCGATGTCTTTACGACAAAAGCAGCTATCAGAAGCTGCGCGATATTATGTGATATGCCCCCGCAAATACTCACACCTCTGATATCAAAAATATTTATTTTCTTTACCGCGACCATCACAAGAAAGCTTATGACTGCTCCGGATGCAGAGAACATAATTCCAAACATGCTTCCAAACAATAATCCGGTAAGTAAAATTCTAAGCAAATTTATTACAATCCCCGATTCCATACCATAATTATAGATTAGAAGAACTATAACCATGTTTGGCAGTCCCAGTTTCATACCCGGCACACCGCCAAAAAAAGGAATCAGGGATTCTATGTAAGACAATATCATGGCATAAGCAAGTAATAATCCTAGTGTCGCAATCCTTTTGATATTTACGGTCTTATTCATTTTTAAGTTCTTTAATAATAGTCATTTCTATTGTATTACTCTTCGTTCCAACGATTACATCTGTTGCAATATTCGCAACGATTGACTTCTCAAGCTCGTCCCACGCTTCCTTAGGTGCTTCATCATCATTGTTCTCTTCGATAGCATCTGAAAGAGAAAGCTTATAATCAGATAATGACCAGGCAGCGCCAAGATCTCCTATGCCACCTATACCATCATAAATACCCATACTTCCAAAGCCTACGCTTACTCCGCCGTATTCCTGCTGAAGACGACCTACATAATCGAAGTCAAGAAGACCGGTTTCAATAATATCAGCAATTTTTGCCATAAAGCCCTTAGCCATAGCATTTTGTCCGTCGGAAGCCATCCCCAATAACTCTTCCTTTTTTTCAAAGGACATATCTGTCTTGGCAGTCAGCTTAAGGCAGCAGAAATGCTCGAATTTTTCAAACCAAAGGAGTGCTGAAAAATCTTTTGTAATTTCTTCAAGCATTATGGCAGTTTCTTCAAAGAGAAGCTCCATGTGAAGATTGTCCTTAGGCTGAAGCTTACAGTCCTTTAAATACTCCCCCGCCTTCTCAAAATCCGCATCAAGATTATTATCCTTGCAGGTAATAATAATGTTTTTTGATTTACAAATTGGGATTTTTTCAATTTCCTTGTACTTTTTTTCCATAGTCGTCACCTCATAAGTTTTTTTATATTATATCACTTTAGTACCTTTTTCTGTGCCATAGTATTTAAGGCAGAGCATCGTAATATCATCAAATTGCGGTGCATCCTTAACAAATCTTGAAATACTATCCCTTACATTTCTGTCAATTTCCATAGGAGTGCCATCTGAATCCATATTCAGAGCTTTTAACATTCTCTCCTCACCAAAAAGGCGGCTATGCGCATCCGTAGCCTCTGTTACTCCATCTGTGTAGATAAATATCGCATCTCCGGGGGATAACGAAATCTGTCCTCCTCTGAAATTAAGACCTTCAAGAGCCGCAAGCGGTGGTGAATGTTTTTCTTTTAATAATTCAAATTCACCATCATCCTTTCTGATACAAGGATATTCATGACCGGCATTTGCATAATCAATGGTGCCATCAGATATATTAAGAATTCCAAGCCAGGTGGTTACAAATAGTTCCAGGTCATTACCCTCGCACAACTGATTATTTACCTTTTTAAGAATTGTGCAGGGATTCATTTTTCTTGAGTACAGTCCCTGATTCTTAATAATAGTTCTGGCAACCATCATAAAAAGAGCTGCCGGTACACCTTTTCCTGATACATCAGCAATAACTATCGCAAGATGATTATCATCTATCATAAAAAAATCATAAAAGTCACCGCCGACTTCTTTTGCGGGTGTCATTGAAGCATATAAATCAAATTCATTTCTGTCCGGGAACGGAGGAAAAATTCTTGGCAGCATATGTTCCTGAATTGAAGAAGCCAATGATAAATCCCTGTCGGCAATTGCCTTATCCCTTCCCTGAAGTACATTTAATATGCAATACATAAGTAAAATCACCAGCATGATTACTCCGCCGATGATTGATATACCATAAATTCTTATAGTAAGAATTGATACAACAAACGGTGACAGTGCATACATAAAAAATGTAGCAATCTGGTATCGCTCCAGATTCTTTCTCTCTATAATAACCACAGCCATTGTAGCTATTGTAGATGAGAAAACATAAACCACTGACATCAGATATAACTGACTTCTATGATAAACTCCATCCTTTGTAACATAGTAATAAATATGGTTAAAGAAATTGGAAACTCTTATAAAAAGAGCGATAACAAGTCCAATGCATTGAAATTTGTTAATAAGCTTTACTATTCGTCTTTCAGTTTGCAGATATGACTCAGTATACTTCCAGAAACAAAAAAGCTCTAAGGGACCACAAATGTAATATATAAAATTATCTGCATAATTTATTATTGAAAGCTCTGGTACCCCGTCAACAAGCCATGCAATAGCGTCAGTAAAAAGTCCAATATAAGCAGTATTCAGTAAATAGAACAGCCATTTCAGGTTAGAACCTGTTTTTTGTACATCCAGGAGGCAGCATATAAATAATACCGCCCCCATCAACATTCCAAAAATATCACCACTGATATTAAATACATAAATAGGTTTTAAATTATTTATGCCTCTTATAAAAATAAGCTGTGCACAAATAAAAACCAAAAAGATATAAACCACAGAAACAACGTATGCTCTGTTTTTCTGCTTTTTTGTAAGTAATTCCATTATAGATCCATCCGGTTAATTCAAAGATTTTGTAATTGTAGTAATATTTTGATTATCTACATATTCATATTTTACATCATCCATGCTATTTTTAACCATATAGATTCCAAGACCACCAATTTCTCTTTCTTCAGCACTAAGAGAAACATCCGGATCGTCCTTGGCAAGCGGATCATAATGTAAGCCACTGTCTATAAGTGAAATTATTGCTTTTCCATCATCGTTGGAATATTTTATTACAGCACTTCCAACCTTGTCCCTATAAGCATAGTGCGCAATATTTACAAAAAGTTCTTCTACCGCAATATCAATTTTCATTTGATTTTTCATGCTGCAGCCATCATCCTCAAGACCGCTGTCGATAAACTCAAGTACTTTTGGCAGATTTTCAACTTTCGCTTCAATTGTTAATTCCTTCATGTCCCCTATCCTTCTTTCAAAATTCCAAGGTATCTGTTTTAGCAAGAAGCTCTATAAGTTCTTTTGTCCAAAGCTCAATTTCAGCCTTGCCCTTTTCTTTTTCGAGAGCACCACGTCTTATGTTTCTTCTGATAATTCTGGTATAGCCTACTACCCTGGCCTTATCAATAACTTCATTAAGTCTATCTTCGTCATCTGTATCAAGATAAACAGCCAAAGCCCTTTTTGCAAATCGTTCAGCTTCATCTGCATCAATACCAAGGAAATCCTTACAATTTCCCTTATCAAGCTCATAAAAGCCTACAAATGCATTATAGATAGAAGCAAGTTCAAAAATAGGATGTCCGACAGCCAATGTATCCATATCAATAAGCAGAACTTCACCATCCTGTAATTCGATATTATTTGTATGGTAATCTCCATGTATCATATGATTGGACTCAGGAACATTCTCTATAAGCCCTTTTAATTTTTCATAAGCATCGGCAGGCAGATAATCCTTATCAAATTCAGTCCACTTTAAAGCTGTTTCCTTAATACTTGGCAGTTTGCCATCCGGGACCTCTGTCTCATGGATTTTTTTCAAAAGGCCTGCAAATTCATCTACACACCATTCGAATTTATCCGGCTCTGATGCAAGGATTTTTGAAAATGATTTAGCATTTAAAAGTTCAAATACTGATCCATAGCTGTCTCCAACCTTTACTACATCATAGGATATAGCCGTAGGAATTCCCAGGACAAGCGCAAGCCTTGCAACTTCTCTTTCGTGTTGAATATCATTTAGCGCATCAGCGTTATTATAGACCTTAACAACATTGTCACTGTCAATTCTATACAATGTTCCATTAGCGCCTTTTCCTATAACCTCACAACCTTCAACACTTACAACACGATATGCCTTTTCGACTGTCATCATCTGATTAAAGCCTGTCATATCGAATATTTCATATACTTCAGGATTTACATTTATAATCTTCAGATTTTCAAGCTTCTTACGCAAATGAAGAAGAACTCTCAGTCCTGCACTGGAGATGTACTCTAGTTTTTCAGCATCAATTATTACGTGCTTTCTATCTGCATCAAGCGCCTCATTTATACTGTCCTGAACCTGCGGAGCATTATTAGAGTCTATTCTTCCGGATAAACGTATCAGCATTTCGGATACTTTCTTTTCAATATTTATTTCGTGCATGATATCCTCCTTTGCGTAAAGGAAATAAAACTATGATCAGTATCTGGTAGTTCTTACTACTCTGTGCGCAATATTCTGCCACATATGGCTTATTATTCCGGCATCTCTTGTAAGATTTTGCGGCAGCGATGGCATCCTGTCGTAAAGAATTTCATAATATTCGAGTTTATCCTCACCATAATCCATAATTTCTATCGTATGATTAAAGATATTTCCTCTTTTTGACTCTATTATAGTCGTAACAGCACCACTAAGGGTTGCTTTGTAATCACCGTTATCTATTGTTATGGTTACGGGCATTCCGGCTTCAAGTTTTACCTCATCATCAAGGAAAACTGCTACGCTATGCTCAGTCATCCTGGTCGTTACACCGTAATATTTATTTCCCTTGTCTTCACCATGCGCAACGGTGATTTCAACAGGTTCTGCATCTATTACGTGAACAACCTCATTATCGGAATCTCTTCCATCGATGATGAACAATGCCATTATCAGGAAATACAGATTTCTTACTATCCAGAAAATAATTGTAATAAGTCCTAAAATCTGCATCATATTGATCATGAAAAGAACTCTTATGATCGCTATTACCGATAATACAACCAATATAATAAAAGGTGTCATAGCCTTTAAATCAGCTTTTCTGTTATTTGCCTTTCTTGTCTTGTCGGTTACCTTAAATTTTGAATCAGTTATTCCAAACGATTCCTTAAGAATCGGAATAAACAGATGCGGCATCACACTGGTCTCATAAATTCCGCTCCATTTAAGGGACATTGCATTTCCACTAAGGACTCTTAGAGTCATATCCTGTAGGATAAACATAGGAATCCAGTAAACCAGAAGTTCAAGCCAGTTACACTTAAGTACAGGAACAGCAAATGCAGCAAATAGTATGGGCGACATTACATAAACAAAATTCTTTATTGGAGAATACCAATATGATACGCAGCTCCAGTAGCTTATTTTCTGTCTCAGAGAAAGCCCTTTAAGTGACCAGAACTTTATCTTTCTCGCAGTTACTATAACCCCTCTGCCCCATCTGGATCTTTGCTGTATATGTTCCTTAAAGGTATGCGGCGTCTGTCCGCTTGCCAGAGGTTCAGGAAGTGCCAGGCTGACATATCCTTTAGATTCAATAAGCATGCCGGTAGCAAAATCCTCTGTAATAGATTCTGTGTAAAAGCCACCTATATCCTCAAGAGCACGTCTGCTTAGTATTGTATTTGATCCGCCATAAATCACACTATTATTAGAGGTCTTGGCAACTTCAATTGTTCTGTAAAAGAAGTCCTGCTCATTTGGGGCTCTTCTTTCAGAATATAAAGCATACTGAAAAACGTCAGGATCATAAAAGCACTGCGGAGTCTGTAGTACGCCAAGGCGAATTTTCTCGTTTTCCGGCATATCCTTACATTTTTTCTCTGCATCAACAAAATATGGTATTGTCTTAAGCAGAAAATCACTCTTTACTATCATATCCGCATCAAGAGTAACAATATACGGAGAAGATGTCTGTCTTAGAGCATTGTTAAGGTTACCGGCCTTTGCTCCTTTATTATCAGGTCTGTCAAAATAACCAACGCCCATTTCTTCAGCAAGCTTTCTCATTTCCGGGCGCCTGTTATCATCACAAACATATACATGAACTTTATTTTTATCAGGATATCTTAAATGATTACATCCATTTATTGTCTTCCATAAGAGTTCACATGGTTCATTGTATGTTGCAATAAAAATATCAACATCAGGAAATTCCTCATCCTTAATTTTCGGAAGAGATGGCTTTTTCATGCCTAGAAGACTTTCATAAAATACAAGCGATTCAAAGAAGCCCAATACCTCAACTGCTAAAAGAATTATATTTCCTGCAATTGCTATTACGCCACTGTCAACAGGTACAGAGAAAAAGATTCTCCAGCACAGATATATAAGTGTAAAATATAAACTCAAAATTATAACAAGGCTTGCAAAAAAGTAACCCCACCCACTCTTTTTGGATATTTCTTTGATTTCTTCTTTAGTTAACAGGTCATAATATGTGTGATACTTCTTTTTCGTAAAATGCAGATATATCGCACGGAAAAACATTGCAATAGCAACAACAATTAAGCATAGCACTGCAAAAACAGGGAATTTATGTACAGCCAGATACCCTCGTTTACCTAGTGAAATAGTAACAAAGGATTCAATCTTAGAGGTATTTCCTTTGGTTATGACATTTGCCGGTGCGTATATATCATCAGGTTTTACACCTTTAATTAATTCCTTAACCCACTTTCCGTATGTAGTTAAATATTTATCATCTAAACCATTTTGGGGATCAAAGGCTGGTTTAAAGAATGCCGAACTTTCATCTTTATTTGAAAAGCTCCAAACAGTATAGCTAATCTTTTTTTCATCAAGATAATTAAACCATTCTCTTGCAGATGCGATATCTATTGTACCATCGCCTGTATGCTCACATATTCCACATTCCGTTACAAATACAGGAATACCTGCGCTTAGTGCGGTTTTTATCTCATCCTTTAAGTCGTCCTTGTGAGTAGCCGCATAAAAATGTAGCGTATACATCACATTATCAAATTCAAGTGGTCTTTTTACTACAGGAACAAGTCTTCTGTCATACTCAGGAGTTCCTACAATTATTACTGAATCCGGAACATTCTTTCTTATTACAGGAATTACTTCATTTGCATATTCTGCAATGTCATTCCAGGTTGTATCACCATTTGGTTCATTACAAATTTCGTAAATCAGATTTGGTGAATCTGCAAATTCGGATGAAATCTCATCAAAAAATTCCATCGCTTCTTTCTTATGTACGTTGGGGTTTTTTTCTTCAAGAACATGCCAATCAACAAGGACATACATATCAGCAGCTATAGCCGCTGATATTCCCTTGCGCATAAGTCTTTTACATTCTTCTTTATCTTTGCCGCAATATACCTCGGAATACATTGCAAGCCTTATAAGGCCGCAATCCCAGGACTCTGAAAGCTGTTTAAAAAGGCTCTCATCAATAAACTCTGAAAACCATGTCAGACCATGAGTACTTACACCTCGTAGCTGTACGGGATTCCCTTTTTCATCTACAAGCTCGGTACCTTCTACATGAAGTTTCCCATTAGCTGAAGGTCTTGCGGTATAAATAGGATCAGAATCTTCTTGGGCTGATACACTAACCTTTAAATTCGAAAGTAAATTAGAGACAACAGCAATAACCATAAATATTATGGCTATCTTAGAATATATTTTTTTATTCATAATCCCTCATAAGAATAAAAATGCACAAATAGCAGGACAACCATAGTTATCCTGCTATTTTCTAAGCTTCTCTACTTATTCAATTGTTAAAATATCGGAAAAGCCTGTTACCTCAAAAATCTCATTAACTTCTTCTGAAACGTTCTTTACAACCATCTTGCCCTGTTTGTTCATTGTCTTCTGCGAAGATAAAAGTACGCGAAGACCAGCACTGGAGATATATTCAAGCTTCGCAAGATCAAATTCCAGATTTTCAACACCCGAAAGCGAAGCTTTAAGTTCCTCTTCAAGTGTAGGTGCTGTAGTTGTATCAAGTCTGCCTTCAAGACCAACCACAAGTGTTTTCTCATTTAAGTCTTTAGTGATGTTTAGCATTCGCATACCCTCCTCATAAATAGTATGTAAAGAATTTTTTTAATTATAATTAAAAATATCACTTATAAAGTATTTTACACTATTACGATAACATTTGTAGTATTTTTATATTTTTTTAATCATATTTATTTTAATTATTATTTTTGAAAATGCATTCTACTTTGCGATGGTATCAATAGTTTTCTCTTTGGCATGTTTTATTACAGTAATGACAACTCTGTGTGGAAGGCATATAACAGATTCACCGTTCTTTGATATTTCTCCCTGCTTTACACACAGTTTATCGGGACAATCCGCATATTCAACATAGCATTTACTATGTTTTACAACAATTTTGTTTTCTCCGCCTTCATACCCTTTGGCAATAAACTCCGTATCAACGGATAATGGTAATTCTTTTATCACCTGACCATTTACACTTACCTGAACAATTTGTCCTTTTTCAGAAAACACCCCCATAATAAAATATAAACCAAGTGAAAAAATGATAACGCCTATAAGAAGTACCAACGATTTTTTCTTCTTATCACCTTCATCCATGCCTGATTAAATCCCCTTTTATGCATAAAAGCCCCGGACTTAAAGCCGGGGCAAATATTATGCTTTTGATTATTTAATGATATGTACCCATCCTTCAGGTGCTTCAATTTCACCCATCTGGATTCCTGTAAGGGTATCATAAAGCTTTTTGATAACAGGTCCCATCTCATCCATACCTGATTCAAAGCAGATTTCCTTGCCATGATCATTGATTTTTCCAACAGGACTTATAACTGCTGCGGTTCCGCAAAGACCCATTTCCTTAAAGTTGTGAACTTCATCCAGTCTTACCGGTCTCTCATCAACTGCAAGTCCAAGATAATCCTTCGCAACCTGAACAATTGATCTTCTTGTGATTGAAGGAAGAATTGAATTGGTAAATGATTTAGGAACTACCAGATTACCATCAGCATCTACAAAGAGGATGTTTGCTCCTCCTGTCTCTTCAATATAGGTTCTGCTCTGAGCATCAAGATATACATTCTCTGCAAATCCCTCTTCATGTGCAGTAACTATAGCATGAAGACTCATCGCATAATTAAGACCGGCCTTGATATTACCTGTACCATGCGGTGCTGCTCTGTCGAAATCACTTACCTTAACAACGATAGGCTTAGCACCACCCTTGAAATAAGGGCCTACAGGTGTTACGAAAATTCTAAACTGATATTCATCAGCCGGTTTTACGCCAATAACATTTCCGGTTGCAAACATAACAGGTCTGATATAAAGTGTTGCGCCGCTTCCAAATGGCGGAACCCAGTCTTCATTAGCCTTAACAACTTCATCAACAGCCTTGATAAATCTCTCAGCAGGAAAAGCAGGCATTTCCAAACGCTTAGCAGAATCCTCCATTCTTGATGCGTTAAGATCAGGTCTGAAACATACGATATGTCCATCCTCGGTCTCATATGCCTTTAAGCCTTCGAAAACCTCCTGTGCATAATGCAGAACACCCGCATCTTCACTTAATACAATCTTAGAATCGGTTGTAATGGCGCCATCATCCCATTTTCCATCCTTAAAATTCGACACATAACGATAATCCGCTACATGATAGTTAAATCCAATGCTTGACCAGTCTAAATCTTTCTTACTCATAATAATATGCTCCTCCTAAAATTTCTGATCAGTTTAGGTATAATAAGAAACGCCCAAGCCGATTTAGTTTAGCACTTTAAAGTACCAACTTTTTAAAGAATATTATAATTACATATAATCAAGTGTCAAGGCGTAAATTTAAGCATTAATTATGCAAGGCCTACATTACAAAATTAATGTCCCTTTTCATCTTCATTTTCTTTTGCATCAGATGTATTTTCTTTTTCGACAGGTAAATTCGGAAGAACCTGCTCAATATACTTTTTCTTACTGCGATACAGTTTAAATATCCTTCTCCAGGTTGATGCTTCATTATGTACATAATATTTTGTATTATCCGCATCCTCCAGGGAAACAGCTCCCCTATCATCCATATATGCCGTATTTATATAAGTCGAAGTATCCCTTGGCATTTTTTTGTCTCTCAGCCGCATCATTGTTACATGTCCAAAAAAGGTATAAATGCATGCAAAAACAGGAACCCCTATAAGCCATCCGACAGGCCCCCATATACCTCCGAAGAACATTATGGCAAATATAACCCAAAAGCTTGATAAGCCTGTGGAATTACCAAGAATAAGCGGCCCTATTATATTTCCGTCAATCTGTTGAATAATTACTATAACTATCAAAAACACCAAGGCCTTGAAAGGATTAATCATAATAAGGAGTATAAGTCCAAAGCCTCCGCCAATATATGGTCCGAAAAACGGAATTATGTTTGTAATGCCAACTCCAAAAGCAAGAACTATAGCATAAGGAATATTTAATATTCTCAGAATAATAAATGTAATAATTCCGACAATAAGTGAATCAACAAGCTTACCGATAATAAATCCCGTAAAAGTATGATGTGCGTATCTGAAAGCGCCAATAACCTCGTTGGCAAAATCCCGTTTGAGATATGCATAGCACAGCTTCTTTCCCTGCCCCATGAAAGATTCCTTTGAATTAAGGGCGTAAACAGCAACAACAATACCAACTATCAGATAGAGAAAAACCTGAATTATATTCATCATACTCTTTGATATTGTGGTTATCATTGTAGATAGATTTGGAACCACTCTATCCTTAAACATATTGTTTATAGTAGCTGAATACTGTTGAAGCAGAGAATCGACAGTCCTTCTGACTGAAGGATTGTCATCCAGATATTTATCCATGAATCTCTGAAAATTTGAAGCATAGTAAGGAAAGTTTCTAATGATTTCCTTAATGCTTCTTATAAGCTGAGGCACAAGGATCATAAACATTGCATAAAGAACTGCAAAGAAAAAGAGCATGGTGAGAGCAACACTGAATTGTCTCACCTTTTTCCTCCTTTTAAAGTACTGACCATCATTAAGATCAATTCCCCGCATCCTGTAGATGGGATAAATCCATCTCTTTTCGATGGTATTTAATATAGGTGAAAGAATATAACCTATTACACAACCGATAATAATCGGGGTTAGTATAGAAAGAAACCTGTTTATTCCTTTTACAAGAGCATTACCGTTAAATAGAACATAGTAAATCAGCATAATCACAAGACTGCAAAATATTACAGACAACATAATACTGACTTGCTTTTTACCAGGCCTCCACTTCATAACCATATCCCCCAATATTATTCCATTTTTATTATAAATTAATCTTATAACTGCTCAAGCTTATAGACAAGACTATCCATAAAATCAGGCTCATATTCTTCTATTTTACCCGCATCACACTTTGCAGCAAAGTCAGGATCAAGTGGAATTCTTGCAAGTACATCAAGTCCGTTGGCAGATGCATATGAATCAATTTTACTCTCACCAAATACATAAATTGGCTTATCACAATGAGGGCAATTCATATAGCTCATATTTTCAACTAAGCCAATTACGGGAACATTCATCATCTTAGCCATATTTACGGCTTTCTCAACTATCATGGAAACCAGTTCCTGTGGAGTAGAAACAACAATTATTCCGTCAACGGGAAGTGACTGAAATACTGTAAGCGGTACATCACCTGTTCCGGGCGGCATATCAACAAACATATAATCGATGTCACCCCAACTGGTTTCACCCCAAAACTGTTTAACTACTCCGGCAATAACCGGTCCTCTCCAAATTACAGGATCCGTGTCATTATCCATAAGGAGATTGAGTGAAACAATCTTAATGCCTTTATCCGATTCAGAAGGAATCATATTACCGTTATCGTCAGCATATTTAATCTGCTCTGCTCCAAACATTTTCGGAATAGACGGTCCTGTAATATCAGCATCAAGAATAGCTGTCTTATATCCTTTTCTGTTCATAGCGCAGGCTGAAAGTCCTGTAACAAGACTTTTTCCAACACCGCCCTTTCCACTGACTATTCCGATTACCTTTTTTACCTTTGTGCCGTCAGCAAGATCAACTCTGAAAGCAGCTTCACTTTCTTTCTTGAAATCTTCAGGTGTTTTCTTTTTCTTTTCTTCTGCCATTTAATAAAAAACCTCTCAAAATAAATTTATATAATACAGAATCTCTTCTGTTTATTTACTGATTTTTACATCTGTCAGGCTTACGTTATCATTCTTATCGCCCAGATATTGACTGATAATATATCTTGGTCTGTTCTTGGTCTCCAGATAAATCTTGCCAATATACTCACCGATAACGCCAAGCGAAATCATTGTAAGTCCGCCAATAGCCCAAATGGAAAGAACTGTTGTAGTCCATCCCGGAATGGTATTGTTGGTAAAATATCTGACAAGTGAGTATATAAGTATAATAATACTTACCGAAAATATTGTAATTCCAAGGCCTGAAATCATTCGAATGGGTTTAACACTTAGAGAAGTAATACCCTCGAAAGCAAAGGAAAGCATTTTAAAAAGAGGATATTTACTCTCACCTGCAAATCGCTCTGATCTTTTGTAATAAACTATGTCGGTTTTTAAACCTATCATAGGTACTATTCCTCTAAGGAATAAATTTACCTCAGAGAATTCCGAAAGCATCTCAAGAGCATTGCTGCTCATAAGTCTAAAGTCAGCGTGGTTATAAACAATATCAGCTCCCATCTTATTCATGAGCTTATAATACCCCTGAGCAGTTCCTCTTTTAAAGAAAGTATCTGTCTCTCTGCTGCTTCTGACGCCGAATACAATCTCGGAACCTTCCTTGAACTTCTGAAGCATTTCGTCAATTGCATTTATATCATCCTGAAGATCTGCATCCATGGATATCGCAACATCACATACACTTCTTACAGTCATTAAGCCTGCAAGAAGTGCATTCTGATGTCCTCTGTTCCTGGAAAGCTTTACTCCCTGAAACAAGGGATTTTTCTTGTGTAATTCTTCAATCATTTCCCAAGTGTTGTCAGCAGAGCCGTCATCAACAAAAACAGCTCTGCTTTCGGAAGAAATTATTCCTTTATTGACCAAGTCCTTAAATTTTTCTTCAAGTCTCTTGGAAGTTTCAGGTAAAACCTCCTGTTCGTTATAGCAGGGAATTACCATAAAAAGTCTTACATCATTTTGCATTTATGTAGTTTACCAATCCTTCACTATCTATTATTTTCTGCATAAACGGAGGAAATGCCTGCCCCTGATATGATTTACCGGTTGTCTCATCTGTGATAACACCTGTATCAAAATTTATGCTTACCACATCACCTTCATTTATCTCTTTTGCAGCTTCTTCACATTCTACAATAGGAAGCCCTATATTTATACTGTTTCTGTAAAAAATTCTGGCAAAAGTCTCAGCAATCACACATGATACACCTGCAGCCTTAATAGCGATCGGTGCATGTTCTCTTGAAGAACCACAGCCAAAGTTCTTATTTGCTACAATAATATCGCCCTTCTGAACTTTCTGGATAAAAGTCTTATCAATATCCTCCATACAGTGAGCAGCAAGCTCTGAATGGTCTGTGGTGTTCAAATATCTTGCAGGTATAATAACATCAGTATCTACATTATCTCCGAATTTAAAAACATTTCCTCTTGCTTCTTTCATAATTCCTTTACCTTTCCTCTGTTGTTAATCATAAGTCTGAAGGCTGTGAAAGCTTGCCTGTAACCGCACTTGCAGCTGCAACGGCAGGTGAAGCAAGATAAATCTCTGAGTCTGTAGCTCCCATTCTGCCTACAAAGTTCCTGTTTGTTGTCGATACGCATCTCTCTCCGGATGCAAGGATGCCCATATAACCTCCAAGGCATGGTCCGCAGGTAGGCGTAGAAACAACAGCACCTGCTTCGATAAATATCTTAAGAAGACCTTCATCCATAGCCTGCATATAAATAGCCTGAGTTGCAGGAATAATTATACATCTTATGCCCTCAGCAACCTTACGGCCTTTAAGCACCTTAGCCGCCATTCGGATATCATCAATTCTTCCGTTTGTACAGGATCCGATAACAACCTGATCAATTTTAATATCATCAATATCATCAAATGTATGTGTGTTTTCAGGAAGATGCGGGAATGCCACAGTTGACTTTAATGCAGATAAATCAATAGTGTATTCCTCATCATATTCAGCATCGGGATCAGCCTCAAAGATCTTATATTCTTTACCGGGAGCATGCTCCTTAAGATACTCTATTGCTTTTTCATCAACAGGGAATATTCCGTTTTTTCCACCTGCTTCAATTGCCATATTTGCAATTGTAAATCTGTCATCCATTGAAAGCTCTTTTACACCTTCTCCGGTAAACTCCATAGATTTATATAAAGCACCGTCAACACCTATCATACCAATGATATGAAGGATAACATCCTTACCACTGACGTACTCATTAAGCTTCCCTGTCAAATTGAACTTTATGGCAGAGGGAACCTTAAACCATGCTTTTCCAGTTGCCATTCCCGCAGCCATGTCGGTTGAACCCACGCCGGTACTGAATGCTCCAAGTGCACCATAGGTACAGGTATGAGAATCGGCTCCTATAATTAAATCTCCCGGAACGGTAAGGCCTTTTTCAGGTAAAAGAGCATGCTCTATTCCCATCTGACCAACTTCAAAATAGTTGGTGATTGAATTTCGCTTTGCAAATTCGCGAACGCACTTACAGTTTTCAGCAGATTTAATATCCTTATTGGGAACAAAATGATCCGGTACAAGGGCAATCTTATCTTTGTTAAATACACCCTTGGAATTAAATTTTTCCATTTCCTTGATGGCTACAGGACTTGTTATATCATTACCGAGTACAAGATCAAGATCTGCTTCTATAAGCTGTCCTGCCTTCACCTCAGAAAGTCCCGCATGTGCTGCCAGAATCTTCTGGCTCATAGTCATACCTGCCATTTACAATCACTCCTCACCTTTCCTAAAACATTCATCATTTGTATCTTTTGTATATATCCTGAATAAACATACCATATTTAGCGATTTTTGTAAAAATGATGAAACGATAAATACGCGCAAATAATCACAACTCCGACAACACTTAAAACTATTCCCGGATAAAAACCATATGGTCTGTAATCAGTCCTTATTTCATGTACTCCTGCCGGAATTCTTATGGCTATCATTCCATAATCCGCTGTAATAATATCAGCTTTCTTTCCATCAACAAAAAGCTTAAAGCCTTTCATGCAGGGAACTGAAAAGAACATGATCTTATCCTCTAACAGATTACTTGTCATAGCGTAAAATCCCTTTGTATCGATTTTAAATTTTTTGCAGGAAGTATCTGTTCTATCCATACAGTTATTTTGAAATACATCCAAAGGAAGCTCATTCTGATAGTATTCAGATGATAATTCCTTTATTATATCACTGTTATTTTCAGCATCTTCATCCTTTAAAATAACAGCAACCGATAAAAGTCTGTCCTTTAATTCGACATCTTCAATTTCTTCCCAATCAGATTCTTTTATACAGTAATCATAGGTAAATCCCATTGGAATATAATTAATATTTCTGTATATATCTATTCCATTCTGAGAATCCTGTAAAAAGAAACCGTTTATTCCACCTTCGGTTTCAAAAAAGCCTTCATCATTTATGAGCGAATTCTCAAAATAATATTTGTTTGAAAGAATTGCCCTAAGGCCTATGCGATTCTGCGGAATAATTGTCTCAACAGTCCTCTCGATTTCAGCTGTTCCGTATAAAAAATCAAATGTTTCGGAAGGAATTGTACTTATGAAGCTATGAAGTGAACCATACCCCCAGAACATATCATAATTGGTTGCCGTTCTATCTGTCTCTGTTCTGAAAAATTCATCTTCGTCATTAAGAACAGGCGCAGTGTTTAACATCTGTTCTTCCCATTCTTTTTTCCCAAAATCATTTATAAGCCCGCTTCCGTTTTTTATAACGATATGGAGTGAGATAATTGAAGCAATCATCGTCAAAAAAAGCATTATTTCCACTCTCATAACAGGCTTAT
Source organism: Butyrivibrio sp. AC2005 (assembly GCF_000424145.1). Classification (GTDB taxonomy): domain Bacteria; phylum Bacillota; class Clostridia; order Lachnospirales; family Lachnospiraceae; genus Butyrivibrio. Next base: position 127,222 of record NZ_KE384137.1, on the reverse strand, counting down.
TAAAAGTAATAATAGTTTTATCCAAACCGGGAATTGTAAGCTTACGTGTACACTTAGGAACAACAAAAACAGCTATAATAAGCATAACCATAATAACTGATGTTCCGATAACATCACGCCAGTATATATGTTCATTTAAAATCAGTCCGTTCATTACCACATCACCATTCTCATTATAAGAAGGAAGCATTGATATCAGGACTATAAGAATAAACAACATACATGTTAATAGCGTTCCTTTTTTCAGTTCCTTTGAAGCACCTCGTTCTACTGCCTTCGCAGTCATCATTACCATTATCAGAATAGGCATATAAAACCATCGGGCATAATAATTCTGATTAAAAAGTGAATAAGCAGAATTAAGAATAGGAACAAAGGCCATTACCAGACATATAATAATAAGCCGCTTATGTACATCCTTCCTGTTTTTATTCATAAAAAAATATGTAAAAACTCCCGAAAGCCCAAAAAGCGGTAAAAAAACAGCAAGCGATGCATTTTTAACGGCATCTGTATAAAATACGGTTCCCTTTCCGATAATATCAGGAATCATGACCATGCTTTTTATAATATCCCAAAGCATATTCATGCTCTTATATGAGACTGTATCATATCCAATAAGGACCTTGGAAATCCGGCTGTTTCCGGAAACTCCGAGAATTGCCTGAAGAATATAAAAGCCACCGATAAGGACACCTGTTATACCGCCGCATAACGCCCTTATAAACATTCTAAATATGTGTCCTTTTCTGTTTCCCGGAACATAGCAGGTAAAAAAATAAATAATCAGAAACACTACCTGTCCGAAGAAAAAATAATAATTTATCACAGCCATAAGTGTCGTCATAAGTGAAAAGAAAACAAACCTTTTCCCACCGGGAATAAAGAGCCAGTGGTCCTTATGATGATCTATTTCCATCAGCAATTCAAAGGAAAGCAGATAAAGAGGAAAAAATGCAACCGCATCCGTAAAATGATTGAACACAATATTACATGCATTAAACCCGGAAAAGGCATATAAGAAAGCTCCAATCATAGCTGATTCATCACGAATCACTTTTCTTCTAAGATATGCATATGCAGTCATCGAGCATACACCATATTTAAGTGCCATCAGAAAAGGCATCATATACGGAATTGCAGTCTCAGGGAACGGAACAGTCATCCAGAAAAAAGGACTTCCCAGAAGATAAAAAGAAAAACTGCCTATAAGAGAGCCACCTAAATCCATATTCCACAAATAAAACAGATTACCGCTTCTTACAGCCCTATGTGCAATAGTATAAAAAGGAATCTGCTGGACATTATAATCTCCATAATAGAAAAACGGCATGCCCCTTGAAACAAAGAAAGGCACCACCGCTACCATATACATAATAATGGAAAGAATCAAAAGCGTAAACAATCTTACCCGTAATGGCTTCTTACTGTAATACTCCATAATCTTCAAAAATGAGCTGCCGCTATGCGGCAGCTCTCCTTTTCATTAGTTATTGATAAGCTTATCGCTTTCATTATTCCAGCTGTAAAGCTTTCTGATCTCTGCTCCAACCTGTTCAGCGGGATGCTCAGCTGCAAGCTTTCTCATAGCCTGGAAGTGTACCTGTCCGCCTGCCTCGCTCATATCAAGCAGGAACTCTTTTGCAAATGTACCATCCTGGATATCTGAAAGTATCTTCTTCATTGCTTTCTTAGTTTCTTCTGTAACAATCTTAGGTCCTGTTACATAATCACCATACTCAGCAGTATTTGAAATTGAATATCTCATTCCTGCAAAGCCTGACTGATAGATGAGGTCAACAATAAGCTTCATCTCGTGTACGCACTCAAAGTATGCGTTTCTGGGATCATAGCCTGCCTCAACAAGAGTCTCGAAACCAGCCTGCATAAGTGCACAAACACCACCGCAAAGAACTGCCTGCTCACCAAAGAGGTCTGTCTCAGTCTCTGTTCTGAAGGTTGTCTCAAGGATACCTGCTCTTGCACCACCGATACCTGCACCATAAGCAAGTGCCTTATCAAGTGCCTTACCTGTAGCATCCTGATATACAGCTACAAGACAAGGTGTTCCTTTTCCAGCCTGATACTCAGATCTTACTGTGTGACCGGGAGCCTTGGGAGCAATCATTGTAACATCGACATCCTTCGGAGGCTGAATAAGGCCGAAGTGAATGTTGAAACCATGAGCAAACATAAGCATATTGCCAGCCTCAAGGTTGGGCTCAATGTCCTCTTTATACATCTTAGCCTGCTTCTCATCGTTGATAAGAATCATAATCACATCAGCCATCTTAGCAGCTTCAGCTGTGTTATATACTTTAAGTCCCTGTGCCTCCGCCTTAGCCTTGCTCTTAGATCCCTCGTAGAGACCAATAATGACGTTGCAACCAGACTCCTTAAGGTTAAGTGCATGCGCATGACCCTGTGAACCATAGCCTATAATCGCAATTGTCTTACCCTCTAAAAGTGAAAGATTACAATCTTCCTGATAGAAAATACGTGCTTCCTGTGACATGTTTCTTACCTCCGTAATAATAAAAATTGTATATAGCAACGAAAACCAATCAGTATTGAATTTCCGAAGTTATCCTTTACATATTCTGTAATTCCTCAATGGAAATCACTTTATCAGTACCTCTTCCGAGACCGGCAATTCCGGTTCTCGCAAGTTCCAATATTTCCCTGCCCTCCAGCATTCTGAGGAGCGCGTCAACCTTGGACTGATTACCTGTAATCTCAATAATAAGAGACTCGGGTGTAACATCAATAATATTAGCCCTGAAAATGTTTACTATGGATATAAGGCTCTCGCGCTCTTTCTCATCAGCGCGAACCTTTACCAATGCAAGTTCTCTGTAAACACTCTCTTCAGGCTCAAGTTCATGTATATCCCTGACATCAATGAGCTTACTAAGCTGTTTCTCAATCTGGTCAAGGATCACATCATCACCTGATGTAACTATTGTTATTCTGGTAAAATTGGGATCTGCTGTAGTTCCGGCTGTAATACTCTCGATATTATAACCTCTTCTTGCAAACAAGCCTGAAATCCTTGTTAAAACGCCGGATGTATTATCTACAAGTAATTGAAAGACTTTTCTCTTCATACCACTCCAAATAAATGTAAATTAATCTAATATCTTCAAATTTTATTCGCTTTTAATTATAAAGTCAATAAAATACTTTTATTATTTAAAACTTTAAAGGGATAAATTATTTATCTCCTTCGTTGCATTTAGTAAGTGCAACTGTTCCAGTCCGTGCCATTTCCACAATAGAGACAGTTCTAAGCATCTCGATAAATACTTCAACTCTTTCAGGGGTATCACAAATCTGAATTATCATCATGTTTCTGCTCATATCAACGATCTGAGCCTTCATGATGTCGCAGTTTTCCATGATATCTCTTCTGTTTTCACGGTTGTATCGTACCTTTATAAGAGTAAGCTCACGACATATGCTCATACTTTCCTTAAAGGTTTTAACCTTTATAACGTCAAGCTTTTTATTTAACTGCTTTTCTATCTGTTCGATAGTTCTCTCATCACCGCTTGAAACAATTGTCATGCAGGATACATCCTTTGAATTTGTCTCACCAACGACAAGAGAATCAATATTAAAATTTCGTCTTGAAAACAGACCGGCTACCTTTGAAAGAACGCCGGCATGGTTCTCAACCAAAACAGAATATATTCGTTTCATTTTTTAGCCTCCCAGGACGCCGTCACAAATATATATTTCATCTGCGCCTCGTTACGCTTCGCGTATAATCGGCACATTTGAAATATATATTTATTCCGGCTGTGTATTGGATAAATATACAGATAAAAATTCAACTCATCTGTGTTCAATGATTGATTTCACAGCCTATCACTTTGCGAGGTCCATGGGGTCGACTACTACTTCGCAAAGGACGCATTCATCGTTTTGGACCAGTTCGTCAATCAGTTTGTTTGCTTCCTCCTGTGAAGAGGCACGAAGGTACTTCATGTCATAGGCTTCAGCGATTTTATCGAGTTTTGGTGTATTGTGAAGTACAACCATGTTATATCTGTCATTCAATGCATAATGCTGGTATTCACGAACCATTCCCAAAAATCCGTTAGTAAATACAATTATTCCTACATTCATTCCGTGCTGGCGTATGGTTGAGAGCTCCATCATGGACATCTGGAAAGCTCCATCACCCATTACAGCAACAACCTTTTTCTTGGGATCTGCATATTTAGCGCCAAAGGCTGCAGGAATTGAATACCCCATGGTTCCCATTCCACCTGATGTAAGAAATCTGCCGTCTCTTACAAGATGCCATCTGCAGGACCAAATCTGATTTTGTCCCACGTCAGCAACATAAATCGCATCTGATGGAAGCTTGCGGGACAGATTCTGCAAAAACGGCATGGGATCCACGTACTTTGTAGTATCAATAACAGGTCTGATTTCAACCATCTCCTGCTTATATTTTTTCAGTGTATTGATCCATTCGGTTCTCTCGTGGATAAGGTCAACCTCATCCTCATATTCATTTATTTTCTTAAAAATGTGCTTTATGTCACCTACAAGAGGAATTGTGGGACCTACGTTTTTTCCTATCTCAGCGGGATCAACATCAATATGAATAAGAACCTTATTCTCTGTTATCAGATCCGGCCTGTTTACTGCACGATCAGCGACACGTGCTCCTACCATAAGAAGCAGATCGGATTCATTAAGTGCCCTGTTGGCGCACGGTCTTCCGTTATTGCCGACCATTCCGAAATAATACGGGTCTTCCGATGCCATCACTCCAATTCCCATCATGGTTGATACAACAGGAATGCAGTTATCCTTTACAAATTTTCTTATTTCCAATGCGGCTCCGGAGAGATGAACGCCACCGCCAACACAAATAATAGGACGCTTAGCCTGCGCAACTTCTTTTACAACCTTTTTTATCTGAGCGGCATTACCCTCTACCGTAGGCTTATAGGTTCTCATATTAACCTTGTCAGGATAAGCAAACTTGCTGATCTCCGCCTGTTGAATATCTATCGGAATATCGATTAATACAGGTCCTTTTCTTCCTGTACTGGCTATATGAAAAGCTTCTTTAAATATTCTTGGAATATCATTTACATTACGTATAAGATAGCTGTATTTTACAAACGATTCAGCTGCACCTGTAATATCAGCCTCCTGAAATACATCACTTCCGATCAGTTCTGAATTAACCTGACCGGTGATACATACAAGTGGTATACTGTCCGCATAAGCAGTTGCAATACCTGTTATAAGATTTGTGGCACCGGGTCCGCTTGTAACAGCACACACTCCTACTTCTCCGCTTATTCTCGCGTATCCGCTTGCCATATGTGCTGCATTCTGTTCAGTTCTGACAAGTATCTGTTTTACCTTTGTATCACCAAGAGCATCATAAAAGGGTGCGATAGCCACTCCCGAATAGCCATATACAATCTTTACCTTTTCTTCTTCAAGGCATTTAACAATTGCCTGTGCTCCATTCATATGCAATCCTCCAGTATTTATGTTAGCCGGGTGTTAACCGGACGCTCTGAGGAAATATATATTTTATTCGCGCCTCGTTACGCTTCGCGTATAATCGGCGCTCTTAAAACATATATTTCCTCAGAGCTGTGTGTAGATTAAATCACGAATAATCATATAAATATTATCGCATTTATATGATGTATGTGTCAAAGATACAATCATAGATTCTTAATAATATTTTTTACTACGATGACGCAGTTGGCGGCGTCGGAGGAGTATCCGTCCGCACCGATTTCCCATGCATAGTCTTCTGTTACAACAGCCCCGCCTATGAGTATTTTAGCGTCGCAGTTTTTCTCTTTTGAAAGCTTTACAACATTTTTCATTTCCTGCATGGTAGTTGTCATAAGCGCTGAGAGGCAAATTATCTTTGCATTTTCTGCTATAGCTGTATCTACTATCTTTTCACTTGGAACATCCTTTCCAAGATCAATTACGTTAAAGCCATGATTTTTCAGCATAAGTGCCACAAGGTTTTTGCCAATGTCGTGGATGTCTCCATGTACAGTAGCAATTACTATAGTATCCTTATCTTTTGCTCCTTCTTCATCGCCTTCCTTTAATAAAGGTTCAAGCTTTGCAATGCTAAGCTTCATAGCTTCGGCACTAGCTATGAGCTGAGGAAGGAAGTATTTACCTTTATCAAAAAGGTCACCAACTTCATTTATGGCCGGCATAAGGTATTCGTTTAATAAGACCTTGGGTTCACAACCTGCATCTACAGCTTCCAGAGTATCCTTTTCAATTGTCCTTTTTGAACCCTTCATTACATCAGTCTTTATCTTGTTATAAAATACTGTCTTTACATCAGAAAGCTCTTCTTTTATCAGAGAATCTGATACATTAACATTTCCGTTTTCCTTGTTATCCGAATCAGAACCTGCTTTAGCAGAATTTGTACCTGCTGAAGCATCAGGAGCCATCGCTACAAGCTTTTGGCCTTTAGGGACACATGTAACCTGGACATTCATCCCATCATACCTTCCCATCCTCTCGATATAACGAAGATCAGCTTCCTCCTTATGCCTTAACAGATCGGACGCAAAAGCACTGTTTACGAGAAGCTCCTGAGAAGGATTGCATATGGCCATAGTAAGACCACTCCCTATTGCCATTGTAAGAAATGCAGTATTTATAAATGCTCTTTGCGGAAGTCCGAAAGAAATATTGGATAATCCGCAGATTGTTGCAAGTCCATGTTCCTTGCAATAGCTTATTGTGGATAAGGTTTCAAGCGCAGCATCAGGATTTGCTCCGATTGTTGCAACAAGACCGTCCACAACTATATCTTCCTTATTTAATCCGAATTCATATGCTTTACTGCATAAAGTTTCTATAAACTCGTGCTTTTCCTTAAGACTTCCGGGCAATCCCTTTGGGCCTACGGGAAGCGCTATGAACATAGCACCATATTTTTTTGCCAGAGGAATGAATCTCTCAGCCTTGTCCTTTTCCAGAGAAATAGAATTTATGAGTGCACGACCCGGGTACTTACGAAGCGCCATTTCCATGGTAGCTTCATCACTTGTGTCTATGCAAAGAGGAAGTGATGTAAGTGGAATAATTTCATCAAGAACATCGCTCATCATCTGTTTTTCATCAATACCACTCATACCGACGTTGACATCAAGAATTGTTGCACCGTCCTCTTCCTGCTGTGATACAAAATCGCATACCATATCGAGATTACCCTCGCGAAGCTGCGCCTGAAGCTTCTTCTTTCCGGTAGGATTTATACGTTCTCCGACTATCATAAAAGGATCGTTAAGGCCAAAGGCAACCGTCTTACGTTCACTGGTAAGAAAACGCAAGCCGTCAGGCTTTCTTGTAAAAGAGGATCCATCAGCTTTAATCAATTCATTGGATGAGATTGTATAATCCGCATATTTTTCGTGTATGCCTCTGATATAATCCGGAGTAGTTCCGCAGCACCCACCTATAATTGTAGCTCCTGCCTTTATAAGCTTCTCCATCTCTGCAACAAAGGTATCACAGTCCATATCATACTCGGTTGATCCATCTTCGGTGACAACCGGAAGCCCGGCATTAGGCTTGGCAATAATAGGAATAGATGTCACTGATGCCATATCTGCAATAATGTCCACCATATTATCAGGTCCGGTACCACAGTTTGCTCCTACTGCAGCTGCTCCAAGAGACTCCATTACTATAGCTGCAGTTTTTGCATCTGTTCCAAATAAAGTTCTTCCATCACCTTCGAAGGTAAGCGTAACAATAACAGCAATATCGGAAACTTCCTTGGCTGCAATAAGTGCTGCCCTGCATTCCTGAAGGCTCATCATGGTCTCAACTACGAGAATGTCACATCCGGCATTGTCAAGGATTCTGATTTGTTCCTTATATACATCAATAAGCTCCTCAAAATCCAAATCACCCATTGGCTTAAGCTGCCTTCCGGTCATGGTTATATCGCCCGCAACAAGTGCCTTTCCGTTAGCACTTTCTTTCGCCAGCGTTACAAGACTGTTATTTATTTCTCCAATTCTGTTTTCCAAACCAAAGTTCTTTAGCTTTATTCTATTTCCTGTAAAAGTAGGCGCATAAATAATATCACTCCCTGCTTCCACATAGCTTGTCTGAAGATTCTTTATGGTATCCGGATTTTCAAGAATCCATTCCTCGGTACATGCACCTGCTGGCAGACCTGCCTTCATAAGATTTGTGCCGGTAGCTCCGTCAAGAAACAGTATTCCTTTTCTTTCTATTAAGTTCCAAAAATCTTGTCTGGTCATCTATTTCTCCTAAAAACAATATGTTTCCTATTTTCTCAGATTCCTATTTGAATTAACAGTGATAAATTTACTCTTATAAATCAGTAGTGATATTAATATCGTAATGATAATCACAAAAACCGGCCTTAAATACATAAAAAGAGCATTTGCATATGCATCAGGATATGTTCTGTCGATTATAAATCCAAATAAGGAAATAATAAGAACGTGAAAATAATAAATATTCGAAGATAAATGATTGCCGGTAAATTCCAGCAACTCATTTCTTTTATTATTCGTAACCACCCCATTATTATGAACATCATGTTCTGCATTAAGCCCTACTATCAAAAGTCCGATTACAATAAAAAGAGAACCAAAATAAACTTCAACTGATCCCCATATTTTATATTCAATCAATGTCAAAAATATCCCTGTAACAACAAGTACACTCCCAAGAGTAAGCGGTTGTTTTATCTGTGTTGATGCCTTGTCCTGCTTCATCCAATATCCCAGCATGGAAAACGGTATTCCCACAAAAAGCCAGTTTCTGATTACATACCATATTGATACGCTTATACCAAATGGTCTGATGGGATAATACAGCTGTAAGAATTCACCAAAATATAAAAATGCTAGAAGAATCACTGTTAGTGGTTTGGACAAAGGCTTCATTACCGGAGCAAAAATATAGCACAGCCCGTAAACATACATAAGCGCAAAAAGATACCACATATGATCAAAAGCATAGGTAAAGTCGTATATAATTTTTCCGGAATTAAACAGAATTAATCTACTAAACTCGAAGGTATTGAACTTTTCATTGAACCAGGCTGCAGCACCATAGTCTTTAGCCATAGCATAGATAAAAGAATATATGGTATATATAAGCCAGATTTTCAGGGTTATTATCCCAGTTTTTTTAAGCTTTCTCAATAATCCTTTACGCATTTCGGGAATTTCATCAGATTTCCCTGCCAGATAAACTCCCGCAATAGCAAAAAACATCGGCACACCAAAGCGTGCCAATGCTTCAAACAAATCCCCAATAACAGAGGGAAATTTACAATGAATAAGGATTACGAGAATACATGCAACTGCTTTAATCTTATCAAATGTCTTATTTCTCATCTGATACCCTGTCATTTTTTATTTTTTTTGCAAAACATCAATCAATACCATAATCAGCTGAGTTCTTAAGACGGGATAATGCCCTCGCCATAGCAGCCTGAGCTGAGTAGTATTCCTTAATTGAATTATTTTGTCTCATTTCTTCTTCTGCTCTCTCCAGAGCTCTCTGCGCTCTTATCCTGTCGATATCTTCAGGTTTTTCACATGTATCAACAAGCACAATTACTCTGTTATTGGCAATCTGAGCAGAGCCAATGCCAACAATAGCCTCTATTTTGTCTCCGATGGCATCCCTTATTATCATCTTACCATTATAAATGGCCAGCACCATCTCTTCATGATTGGCAAGTATGGCAAACTCACCATCTATGCAAGGCAAGATTATTTCAGAAGCTCTGTCATCAAAGAAGACACCATTTATTGACATAACCTGTAATCTAAAGGTCTTCCTTTCCTGTGGCACTTTAAATCTCCTTTACATCAAAGGCATTATTCCGTTATAGCGCCTTCAAGCTTTTTAGCTTTTTCTTTTACTTCTTCTATTGTTCCTACATTGAAAAATGCAGCCTCGGGATAATCATCCATTTTACCCTCAATTATCATCTTAAAGCCCTTAACAGTCTCTTTAAGCGGGACATACACTCCCTTTACGCCGGTAAAGTTCTCAGCTACATGGAAAGGCTGTGAAAGGAATCTTTGTATTTTTCGTGCTCTGAAAACAGTAAGCTTATCCTCTTCACCAAGCTCATCCATACCAAGAATTGCAATGATATCCTGAAGTTCTTTATACTTCTGGAGCATTTCCTGAACCTTGGTTGCAACATAGTAATGCTCTTCACCTACAACATCCGCTTCAAGAATTCTGCTTGAAGATTCCAGCGGATCAACAGCAGGATAAATCCCCTGCTCAACAATCTTACGTGATAGAACCGTAGTTGCATCAAGGTGCGCAAATGTCGTTGCAGGTGCAGGATCAGTAAGATCATCTGCAGGAACATAAACGGCCTGCACAGATGTAACAGAGCCTGCTTTTGTAGAAGCAATTCTCTCCTGAAGCTGTCCCAGATCAGTAGCAAGTGTAGGCTGATATCCTACAGCAGAGGGCATACGTCCAAGAAGTGATGAAACCTCAGAGCCTGCCTGAACAAAACGGAAAATATTATCTATGAAAAGAAGCACATCCTGCCTCTCTCTGTCTCTGAAATACTCAGCCATGGTAAGTCCGGTCTCAGCAACTCTCATTCTTGCTCCCGGAGGCTCATTCATCTGTCCGAAAACAAGTGCCGTTTTTTCCAAAACGCCTGATTCTTTCATCTCAGTCCAGAGATCGTTACCCTCACGGGATCTTTCTCCTACACCTGTAAAAATTGAATAACCACCGTGTTCGGTTGCAATATTCTGTATCAGCTCCTGAATAAGCACAGTCTTACCTACACCGGCACCACCGAAAAGTCCAATTTTACCACCCTTTGCATAAGGAGCAAGAAGATCAATAACCTTTATTCCTGTTTCCAGAATCTCCGCAACAGGGCTCATGTCCTCAAGTTTAGGCGGTTCTCTGTGAATTGACCAATGCTTTTCGCCGTCAAGATTCGGACCACCATCAATAGTTTCTCCAAGGACATTAAACAATCTGCCAAGATTTTTCCTTCCCACGGGAACACTTATAGGCCCACCTGTCTGATAAACAGGCATATCCTTAGCCAGTCCTTCGCTTGCTGTCAGCATAATGCATCTTACAACATTATCGCCTATATGCTGAGCAACCTCCATGACTCCTTTTTTCTCTCCGATCTTTACCTTCAGAGAGTCGCTTATGTAGGGCAAATTAGCATTTTCAAATAAAACATCCACTACAGGTCCCATAACCTGTAGGATTTTTCCTTCATTACTCATGACTGTCCTCTTTTATTTTTTCTGCTTTGCAGCTTTTGCTGCCTTGGCTCTCTTAAGCGCCTTGGCACCACTTGCAACCTCCGTAATTTCCTGCGTTATAGCTGCCTGCCTTTGTCTGTTGTACTGTTTTTGCAGTTCGCCTATCATCGAGGTGGCATTTTTATTTGCGTTGTCCATAGCCATCATTCTGGAGTTTTGCTCAGAACAAAATGTTTCAACCAAAGCACCGTAAATAAATCCGCATATAAAATTCGGAACTATATTATCAAGAATAGCCTTTGGACTGGGCTCAAAAACAAACTCTTCGTTATATGCATCGATTATTCTATATCTGTTTCTTGCATTTTCGATTATATCAAGCGGAAGTATCTTCTCCATCTTCACTTCACTAGTCAAAGAGTTCTTCATGGAAGTGTAAACAACATACACCTCGTCTATTACTCCGTTTGTATAATCATCAATAAGAATGGATGCAATATCTCTGGCTCTGTCAAGGTTAGGATTCTGTGCAGTGTATCGGAAGTTTTCATCAATCTTCAGTCCAAGAGACGTAAAATAATGCCTTCCAAACTCACCGACAACATATAGCTTATAATTTTTAAGCTTATTGTTCTGTTTTATATGTTCTTCTGCCATTCTTACGACGTTATGATTAAACGCACCTGCAAGTCCCTTGTCAGAGGTAAGGACAAGATATCCCTTAGCTCTGTGTTCAAAGGGAATATCCTCCGTTGTCTTAAGAAAAATATCATCTACATCATCCGGAATATGTCTGGAAACTCTTGCTATCATTGCCTGTAGCGCATAGAAATAAGGCTCAGTATCTGCAAGCTGTTTCTTAGCCTTCCTAAGCTTGTTCGATGATATCATATACATCGCATTTGTAATTTTCATTGTGTCGCGAATACTTCCGATTCGATCGCGAATTTCTTTAATATTTGCCACTGAAAATCACCTTAATCTAAAACCAGTCTTTTCCTTTTGTTTTTTAGTTCCTGCTTTAAAGCTTCATTGTTGATCTTCTCGAACGCATCAGCAGTTTCAAGAATAGCCTTCCTGGTTGCATCTGATAAATCCCTGGACTTGGTAAGGTCCTCAATAATATCCTTCTTATTATCTTCAAAATACTTAAGAAGTTTATTCTTGTAATCCTTAACCTGATTAACCGGAACAAAATCAAGTTTTCCGCTGTTTGCACAAACAAGAAGAATTACCTGCTCATACATTGCATACGGCCTACCCAAAGGCTGTTTTAAAAGTTCCATAAGTACGCTTCCATGTCGAAGCTGATTCTTGGTTGTTTCATCAAGATCAGATGCAAACTGTGTAAATACAGCCATCTCTCTATACTGAGCAAGATCAATACGAATACTTCCCGCAGCCTTCTTCATAGCCTTCGTCTGGGCAGCACTACCAACACGTGATACAGACAAACCTACATTAACAGCAGGTCTCATTCCTTCGAAGAACAGATCTGATTCAAGGAAAATCTGTCCGTCAGTGATTGAAATAACATTTGTAGGAATATATGCAGAAACATCTCCTGCCTGAGTTTCAATTATGGGAAGCGCAGTAATTGAGCCTCCTCCAAGATCACTTGAAAGCTTACTTGATCTCTCAAGAAGTCTCGAATGCAGGTAGAATACATCTCCGGGATAAGCTTCTCTTCCTGGAGATCTTTCAAGCAGCAGCGATAAGGCTCTGTAAGCAACCGCATGTTTGGAAAGGTCATCATAAACAATAAGAACATCCTTTCCCATAAGCATAAAGTATTCAGCCATGGCTGTACCTGCATACGGAGCAATATACTGAAGCGGTGCACTGTCAGATGCTGTTGATGCAACTATTATGGAATATCCCATGGCACCGGCTTCCTTAAGAGTATTTATAAGTTTAGCTATAGTACTTGCTTTCTGACCAATCGCAACATAGATACATATTACATCCTTACCCTTTTGGTTCAGAATTGCATCCATTGCAATTGATGTCTTACCTGTCTGTCTGTCGCCGATAATAAGCTCACGCTGACCACGACCGATAGGAAACATTGTATCAATCGACAATATACCTGTTTCAAGGGGTTCATTAACAGAACGCCTCTCAACTATACCGGGAGCCGGTTCTTCAACAGGACGATAAACATCTGTCTTTATCTCTTCCTTGCCATCTATCGGATTACCAAGAGCGTCAATTACTCTTCCAACGAAGGCCTCTCCAACAGGAATACCTGCCTGTTTGTAAGTACGCACACACCTGCTTCCCTGTCTGATTCCTTCGTCGCTGCCGAACAGAATTACACCGATATGGTCATCACGTATATCCTGTACCATGCCTTTGGTTCCATCTTCAAAACGTACTATTTCACCATAAAAAGCATGATCAATACCGACAACATTAGCAATTCCGTCACCAACCCATATAGTTCTGCCGACCTCTTTTCCTTCAGCCTTAAGGTCAAAATTATTAACCCTGTCTCTGATTATGGAAACAAGATTCTCTGCACTTGTATTTTGTCTTTTTTTAGTTAGTTCAATAAGCTCCTTCAGCTGTCTTGTACGACCTTCATCACTCCAGTCATACTCAAAGTTGCCATAATTTACTACGAAACCACCGCTAACTTTAGGATCATGAATAATTTCTAGCTCAAGATCAGGGTTATTGAACTTTTTTGCCAGCGCCTTCTTAATCTGTTCAGCCTGTGAATCTGATGGAGCAACAGAAGAATAGCGAAGCTTTGCTTTGTTTTCGTTTATCATAAATATCAAACCTCTGATATCAGTTATTCGCTTTTCTCAATAGCCTCAAAGATAAACTTGTTATAAAGCTCCTTGTCAGTCTCCTCATCGTGCTTGGAAACAGCAATCTTATTAGCAGCATGCACAACAAGATCTGTGAGTTCTGAAACATATGCATCCTTCTCACGCTGAGCCTCAATCTGAGCATTATGCTTAGCTTCAATAATTATCTGCTCAGCCTTTTCCTTAGCATCATTTATAATGCGATCATACTCGTCATAGCCATCCTTCTTGGATTTAGCAACCATTTCATCGCATTCTTTGCCAACATCCTGAAGCTTTTTAGCATAGCTCTCCTTGAAATTTTCTGCTTCCTTTTCTTTCTTAACAGCTTCAGCTGTGGCCTGCTCAATTTCTTCTCGCCTTTTTTGAAGAACTGCATCAACTCTTTTAAACAAAAATAATCTGAACACCACATAGAGGATTAAAAGATTAATCACTGTATATACAATGTTCATTATGCTGATACTTAACACTGTAGTAATCCTCCCAAAAATATCAGGTAAATAGTATCATGATAGATACAACGAAACCATAAATAGCTGTAGCCTCTGCAAGTGCACAACCAAGAAGCAGGAGCTTCATGATCTTTCCATCTGCTTCAGGCTGTCTTGCAACGGCATCAACTGCCTTGGCTGTAGCTATACCAATACCGATACCTGCTCCAATTCCTGTAAATGCTGCAATCGCAGCACCTATTGCTGTTAAACTCATATATATTTCCTCCTTAATTATTCTTAAAAACCTCATTTATTATTCAATGGCTTCCTTTATATACAGAGATGTAAGGAATACAAATACATATGCCTGTATCAAGCCATCAAAAATATCAAAATAAACCGAAAACGCGGCAGGAACAACTACCGGAACAGCCATTTTGAGCAGTTCCATAATAACCGTCGCACCGATGACATTACCGAAAAGTCGCATGCAAAGAGAAAGAGGTCTTATTGCAAGCTCTAAGATATTCATCGGAGTAACAATAGCCATTGGCTGTGAAAAGCCCTTAAGCCATTTTCCGAATCCCTTTTCTATAATGCCGGCAGCCTCAACAAGTACAATACTTGTAAGTGCAAGAGCCAATGTAACGTTCAGATCCATAGTAGCCGGAGTAAATCCGAAAAGCCCAACCAGATTGGATGCTCCGATAAACACTAATACAACCGCCATAAAATCTCTGTATTTATAGCCTTCCTCTCCGAGCATTCCTCCCGTTATCCCTCGAAGTCCGTCTACAATCGATTCTGCAACAAGCTGTTTTGTCCTTATGTCATGAAGCTTCATATTACTTGTTAAGAAAATCAGAGTAAGGGCCAATACAGCGATTACACCCCAGGTCACAACAACTGACTTATTAATATCAAAAAAGCCGTTCATAAAGTCAAAGTGTATAAGCACTTTATCCTCTAGTAACAGCTCTTTTAAAAGTCCACCAATATCCATAATAATACCGTCCCTGAAAAGCATTTTCTATATTAAACATATATTATTATACTTCCTTAGGACGTTTTTAACAATTCTAAAAATCAATTATTTAAAATTCATCTCCATGGTGAATTTTCTTTATTTCATACATTTTCTGATCGCTTTCGGCAAGACAATCCTCTATCCTGGTTCCTTTTTCCATAATTGTCTTGTACCAGCCGATAGATACGCTAAGCTTAAACGGAAAAGCTCCGGATATATTTCTTTTTTTCATGCCTGCTTCAATTTTAGAAGCAATTTCATCCGGTGATGTTTTTTTAACAGGGAATATCATCAGGAACTCATCCCCGCCTATTCTTGCACACAAACCATTATCAGGACATCTCTTCCTGATAATTTTTGCGGCAGCCGATATGGCAAGATCCCCGGCCTCATGGCCAAGCTCATCATTTATTTTCTTTAGCCCGTCAATATCAAGTGTCATAAAAGCTATTTCTTCAGCTGCTTTAATCCACTCCTTAATGTTTTGCGATACAAACTGGTCAAAGCCTCTCCTGTTACTCAGTTTTGTCATAAAATCGGTAAGACTCTTTTGCTTTGACTGTTCAAGGAGATACTTCAACTCTGCAGCCATATAATGCTTGTTCAGGGCAAGTGATATTTTCAGCAAATAATCAAAATAATACTGGTCAACAGTATCATTTAAGCTGGCAAATTCGGAAACAACAAACCCAAGACAATTCGTACTGTCATGAAGAAGTGAAAAATACACTGTTCTTGGCTTATCATTTTCAAATTCATCCAACAGTTGAGAAGTATCTGTCCTGATCTTTCTTGTATATTCCGGCAATCTTTCCCCATCTCTATAGCCAAATATCTGCTCAACTTCATCGGTAATGTCTTCTTTAAAATCCCTTCCGCCATTTTCATTATCTCTTCCTGACAGAAAAATAAAGAAGGCTTTATGCTTCATTACTACATCAATGTTCTTCTGAATAGTACCAAGCAGCTCTTCTAGTGTGTCGCAGCCATCAAGTCCTATCTGGAACATAGTCTGATTATGGGGCTGCCCCAGCAAGTGACTCATTCTCTCATAATACTGATTTAACTGCTGCTGATATGGAACTACCACT
Source organism: Butyrivibrio sp. AC2005 (assembly GCF_000424145.1). Taxonomy (GTDB): domain Bacteria; phylum Bacillota; class Clostridia; order Lachnospirales; family Lachnospiraceae; genus Butyrivibrio. Next base: position 110,563 of record NZ_KE384137.1, on the reverse strand, counting down.
TCCTCTCCATTACAGCCACAGCTTTCCCTGTACATTATTTTTGCCGGAACAATATTGACCGATTTTATATATTGTTTGTGAATCAGCTTATCCGCCAGCTCTATAGTGCGCATCGTCATGTTTTCTATATCAACACTGACAGTTGTTAGCGTAGGATGATATTCAACCGCTTCTGCAATGTCATCGACACCCGTAACAATAAGGTCTGAAGGAATATCAAGTCCATGCTCGATTGCAGCATTACAAAGCGCTCTTGCCATATGGTCATTAGCGCATATTACTGCATCCGGGATATGCTCCGGATCTGAAAAGAAATATCTGAAAGCTTCCTCTCCCTTAAACCTCCACATATCACCATAAAAAATATAATTATCATAGATAGGAAGTTCTCTGATACGCATGGCCTTTTTGTAAATCTCAAGTCGCTCATTACTGTCATAATGGTACTTATAGCCGGCCATGAAAGCTATATTATTGCAATGATGATAATCGGCAAGATGATTTACCATATTGCTTATGGCGTCATTGGCATTACTTGTAATACTGTAAAAATCTTTATATTTTTCCCTAAAGCTTATTACAGGGCAGGACGCTCTCTTCCTTATCTCATCTTCCAGCTTCTGTCTGATTGACTCCCTGTCAAAAGTATCATAGGCAATGATAATTGCATCGAGATACTCAATAGGCGCAAACTTTATCATTTTCTCATTCATCCTATTGAAGTCACTCTCATCATCTATTACCTCAAAAGTCATAAAGAAAATTAGATTATAATCCTTTTTTCTTGCTGCAGTTGACAGTGAATGGCAAAAACTTTTTTGAAATCTCTCCTCTGAACAGTTAAAAAATACTCCTATATTCCTTTTTCTGTTTTTAATATTTACGCCCACAGTAACCCCCATAAAATATATTCCCCAATACATATATTCTAAGTTATTATTCTAAAAACAAAAAGAGTCTACCGATTATCTTTATCTATAAATTCAAGTAAAAGCGTTGCTACAAAAACATATATGATTGTCCACATAATAAGCCATTTCCAGGCATTGTAAATAACCTCCCTGCTGAAGGCATAATCTTCAATCTGATTCTCTTTTGCAGTCATCATGAGAATATCATCTCTCATATTATTATTTTCAACATACTTGAACAGATCTAAAAGAGGCTTTTCATTATTTATTTCAACATTCTTCATCTTCAGAGCATTATTCCATACACTCACCATGGGAAGTGAATTATAATCCCCTTGAGCACACAGCGCTGTAAGTCCCCATTTGGTTGCTGTGAGATTGGTAAATGGCATTGCCTGTTCCGGTAGTGAGAAAAAGCTACCGGAAAACAAAAGCTGAACTATCAGAATAAATGGCATGATTGTCATAGCCGATGTAGTTGTTCTTGCTACAGCAGATATCAAAAGTGCAAGCATATCAGCACAGTACGTTATAAGAAACAGAGTTATGCCGATATCAACGAGCGGCCAATCTGTAATCAGGCTCTTGTCAGGCATTTTTACATTCATTCTCATAAAAACAAAAATAATTATTCCGGATTGAACTACACAAAGAACTGCCTGATATATCATATGCGCAACCATATAAGATGAAATATGAAGTCCTGATCTGTGATCTCTTTTTACGATTGCCCTCTCACGACATATTACCTGTATTGAATTAAAAAATCCATTCCATACGCATATGCAGGCAACGGCAAAACTCCCCATAAGTGTGCCTTCCATAGTCTTAAAGAGATTCTGACCAACAGAAAAAGCCACCAGTCCAGCAATTACAGCAGAGATTGGCAAAACCTTCCAGTCATTCTGAAATAAAAACATCCTGAATAATTTTCCGAGATATATAATAGTCTGCAAAAAACGACCGGTATGCTTGATACGTCTTCTTCTCATGCTCCGTCACCCCACTTTTCCCTTCATGAGCTCAGCATATTTCTCAACGAATTCTTCGCCCCTTCCGTCGCCTCCGACATCCTTTGGATTGATTTTCCTTAAAATGCCTTCCATTGTGTTTTCATCAAAGAATTCATATGACTCCTTAACAGGGCCATAAAATGCAAGTCGTCCCGTTCTGGTCTTATCTTTTATAAGAACAATAACATCATCAAACAAGTCAACAACTCTGTCCGGTGTGTGCGTAATTACAATTACAATCTTACCCTCATCTGCAATTGCACGTAGTTTTTGAAACAGACTTCTGGCCACAACGCCGTCAAGTCCAGAATCGGGCTCATCCAAAATAAAAAGTGTCGGATCCGATATAAACTCCATTGCAATAGAGACTCTCTTCTTTTGTCCTCCGGAGAGCTTATCAACAAGATTATGCTTAACAACAGTAAGTCCGAACTGATCGAGAACCTTGTCTATTCTTTCTGATCTTTCTTTTAAAGGTATATTTGAAGGCAGTCTTAAAGCTGCAGCATCAGCAAGCGTAAGTGTAACCGTATCATTACCACGAACAAGATCCTGCTGCGGCACAAAACCCACATCATAGATCATCTTGCCATAATCCTTATACACATCAATATCTCCAAGCGTAATATTTGCCTTAGCCTTTTCATAGCCGGTTATAGCATTTAAGAACGTGGTTTTACCTGCTCCTGATCCACCGAGAAGAAGCACCATATGCCCTTTTTTAATATTCATATGTATATCTTTTAATAATGTTTTTTTCTTAAAATAAAAATATGAAGTCTTTTCCGAAATATTTACAGTCAGTCCGTCATCAATTGAATTTATATCCTGGTCAAGTCCCTTTACACCATACTTATCCGGAACGATGTCAACCTTTTTTGTCGGCACAAAGTTTTTTGAAAGACCGAAAATAAGTACCGTGATTGTTTCACAGAAAATAAACGCCCATATCCATTTTTTACTACGACCAAAGACCTTTATAAGTCCAAGGTTTATTCTCAAATGGTATATAAACAGCGCTATTGCAGCTGAAATAAGAAAAATAAATAAAAATAAGACAATTTTTACATTATCCTTAAATACGGTATATAATACCTCCAACACATAATATATCATTGCAAGTATAATGTAATTCTTACCATCCTCTTCTTTATCCGCGCAAAGGCTTATATTATATTCCCTTACTATCGGAATAAACGACAAATAAGGTTTAACTCCGCACTTTTTAAAAATATTCCAATAGCCTATGGAAATAAGAATATAGGCAATTACCCCAAAAACACTTGGAGTTACATTTAAAATTATATCGTTCATAATCACCCCTCATAAATGTAACATCAATAAAAAATTATCACTTCATAGATTAATTCTAAAAAAACAGGAATATGCGCACAAGGCATATTCCCTTAACTTTTTATAAATTTTTTATGCTCGATCAGCCATGCAGTAATTCACCGAGTTCTTTTACATTATCAAGCACATAATCCGGCTTTATTTTCATTTCTGAGATTTCCGATTCATTGCATTCACCTGATAATACGCAAACAGAAACTGCTCCTGCATTCTGAGCCACGGCAATATCAGTATAAAGCCTGTCACCCACACAGCATATCTTTCCATTTGGTATTTCTGACATGGACGAAATAATATCTACCATTTTACGGTTGGGTTTCCCAATATACCTGGGTTCCTTCCCGGATGAAGCCGTAAGAAGTGCACATATACTTCCGCAATCAGGAAGTACCTCACCCTTCGGCATTGGACATACCCAGTCAGGATTTGCTGCAACAAAAGCAGCATCTTTTCTCAAAAAATGAACCGCAAGATCCAGATTCCTATATACCAGTTCGGTATCAAATCCCACGCAGACAACAGGAATATTATCACTTTGATTAAGATACTCTCTGAATTCTTCCGTATCCTTAATTCCATTTAATCCATATGCATTATTTTCATAGAATTCAAGATCATCATAATCATAGGAATCAAAAACCTTCAAGCCTGCATTTTTTAATTCATTATAAAAAGTCTTAGTTCCCACGACATATATATATCTGTCCGAGCATCGCAGTCTTAAATATTCTGCAGTAGCCATTCCGGATGTATAAATATTTTCGGCCTCACAGGGGAACCCCATACCTTTAAGTCTTTCAATATAATCGCTCCCTGATCTTGATGAGTTGTTAGTGAGATAAATATATTTTTTCCCCAGTTTCTTAAGAGCTTGTATAAAATCAATAGCTCCCTCAAAAACTTCATCTCCCAGATACAATGTCCCATCCATATCCAAAAGAAAAAGTTCGCATGCTTTAAGTTTATTTAAATCCTTTTGTAACGATAAATCCTTGTTCATACTACCTCGATAAATCAAAGAAAAGCCCCAGGCATAAACCTGAGGCCTTTCAAAAAATCAAAATTAAAGATCGATGCTTCCTGTCATCTTGTTGTTTACTACATAGTAAGCCTTATTCTCCTCAGGCTTAACGTAAAGCTCAAGATTCTTTGCACCCTTAACACCATACTCTGCTTCGTAAGCTGCCTTAGCTCTCTCTACAAGATCCTCTGAAGATATACTCTTATCTGCATACTGAAGCTCGATTTTTGTCTTAATAGCTGCCATAACAATTTCCTCCTCGTAATATGTCATAAACTTTTTTGATTATAATACTGTTATATAGTATTCGTCAAATAGTGAATATCTAATTTCCCATTAAGAAGCCTGGTTTTCCCAAACCGGAACATAATATTCTTCGGCTTCCTCTTTGTCAAAAATAATTCTGTAATATGAACTTCCATACCTGCTATGGTTCTCGAATTCACCATATTCGGTTATATCTGTTTCAGGTGGATAAAACGATGAATATGCATAATTCTCACCGTCTTCCACAGTCATGATGACTCTCATGTCCGAATTCCCGGAAGCATATTCACCTCGAAGATATATTATGCATTCATATACTCCGTCTTCATTTAAATCTGCATATTTCTTCTCTACAAATTTTATTTCATTACCAGTGTTATCTCGCAGTACATCCTTATTAAAAATATCCTCATAATGAATAAGGCCTTTATTATGCATATATTTATCAGCACCATAAAGATATATTTCTTTGTTCTCTGATATTATATTTTCATAATAATTCTCATCATTATCAGGGAAAGACAGTTCAATTAAATCTCCTCTGTTTCCGTCAATATGCTTCATAATACTGTCATACTTCCTGATGGGAAGAGTTACGCAGTTCCGTGTATGACACAGTTCATAGGAACCGGGGACTATCTTGGATGGAGATTTATATCTTCCTCTCTTAAGATAATTGTCAGTGCCTTCAGCTTCTTCAGTATGCAGCTCTTCTTCCATTCTCTCACCGTTTTCATATATTACCCTGTAGCAGGTAGCCTTTTTAGCTGAGTAGCGATAGCAAAGCATACCATTTTCACCGGGATCAGTATATAAATCCGCATAAGACAATTCAAAATCATCATCAAGGATAACCGCTGAATTACCATCCATTGTATAGACTACACCCTTATAGTCCTCAGTAAAAACATCTTCACCAAGTTCACCATATTGTAATATCAGTTCAGGTATACCATCCTTATCAATATCATAAATATAATATGAATCAAACGGATATTTTGTATCCTTCTGCACCTCTTCGTTCTTTTTTCGTACATCAGCCTGAACATTTACAATATCAGAATAAGCCTTCACGTATGCAAGAGAATCAACCGGTCCATCCTCAGCCTTTTCTGCTATATAAGGCTCGAAATCCTCAGTAGAATCCTTGTTTTCATCATTTGCAGAAACATCTGTTTTATTTATAGGTTCATCTGTAGATTCAACTACAGGTTTATCTGTCTTCTCAGCAAGTTCATCCGTAATTTCGTTTTCAAGATTCTCAATAACATCCGCACCTGTGTTTACAGAATCGCGAATAGTTTCAAGCCCTTTGCTAAATTTCCCAAATGTATCATCAATGACCGAGCCGCATCCACATAGAGAAACTGTAACAGCAGCAGTCATTATACAAGAAAAAACTTTTTTCATATCCCCTATATATCCCTCTTATATATTTCAGTCATTGTTCTTAGGAACAACAACCCCTTTTTCTTTATAAATATGCTTTGCAGGAACACATCCTCTAACCGAAGAAAGAGGATAAATATTACTCTCTCTTCCAACTACTGTACCGGGATTAAGAATACTTCCGCAGCCAACTTCAACGTTATCCCCAAGCATGGCACCAACCTTTTTAAGTCCTGTTTCCACCATATCATCAGCACCGTTCTTAACGACAACAAGCTTCTTATCAGACTTTACATTTGATGTGATAGAGCCGGCACCCATATGTGACTTAAAGCCCAGTATGGAATCACCCACATAGTTATAATGCGGAACCTGAACCTTATTAAACAGAATGACATTCTTAAGCTCGGTAGAATTACCTACTACAGCACCTTTACCAACTATCGCGCTTCCTCTTATGAATGCACCGGGTCTTATTTCAGCCTCTTCATCTATGATGCAGGGACCTGCAATATAAACATTATCAGATAAAAATTTTGCACTCTTTGCAACCCAGATATCTTCTCCACGCTTTTCGAATTTTTCTTCAGGAAGTGTTTTTCCAAGCTCTACAATAAATTCCTTAATCTTCGGAAGTACTTCCCAGGGATATGTTACACCCTTAAAAATATCGGCAGCGATGGTCTCATTTAAGTCATACAGATTTTCTATTGAATATTCGTTCATGATCATTTCCTTTCTTTCCCTCATAATCTTCAGTTATGATTTTTTCTTACCTTTATTTGCAGCTTTTTTTGCAGGAGCTTTTTTGTAATATTGTGCTGAAGCTGCAAAAAATCTCTGCATATGTGATCTCATATCATTATCTTTGACGTAATTAGTGCGCCTGGTTATGAAATCAGTAAGCTTTTTCATGTATTCGTCTTCAGATATCTCACCCTGCTCTACCTGTGTCAGTCCCTTCTCCCAACTTGCTGTAAGTGATGGGTTAAGCATAGGTTTCATTGATACAAATACGGTATCATAGATCATCTCACCCATCTGAGTAGGTGTTATTATCTGAGTTTTCTTATTAAGCTCCAGATATCTGTTTTTTACAAGCTTATCAAGAATGCCCGCCCTCGTGGCACTCGTACCGATACCTGAGCCCTTGATCTGTGATCTTAATTCCTCATCCTCTATAAACTGACCTGCATTCTCCATTGTAAGAATAAGAGTACCTGAATTATAGCGCTTTGGAGGTGTTGTCTCACCCTCTTTAATTGATGCGGCAGTCAAATCAATCTCATCGCCCTTTTTTAGCTTTGACAGAGCTTCAAAAAGGCCTTCGTCTGCAGCTGCATCCTCAGCATCGTTATCATTCTTCTCCTCATTCTCCTTTTCATCCTTCTTCTTGAAAAAAGAATAATCCATAACATGAAGATAGCCTTTTGAACTAAGCAGTTTAAAGCCCGCAAAGAAATGCTCCTCAAATTGAGGATCAGTCCCTTGTACAATCATTTCCATCTTAATTTTCGAGTATTGAGCTGCAGGATAAAATACTGCCAAAAATCTTCTTACTATTATTTCATAAACCTTGGCAGCAGTAGGACTTAGGGAACTTAGAGATCCTAATCCCTGACCTGTAGGTATAATCGCGTAGTGGTCGGTTATAGCTTTATCATTTACATACCTTGTCCTGGCAATATTCTTATATGACTCATGCTGCAATATTGACTTGGCAAAAATACCGGCAGGTTCATACGACATAAGCCCTTTGATATTTTTATCAATTTCTTTAGAAATTGCAGTACTTAAAACCCTGGCATCAGTTCTCGGATAAGTTGTAAGCTTTTTTTCATATAATTCCTGAGCTATGGCAAGAGTCTGATTAGGATCAATCTTAAAAAATTTAGAGCAGTCATTTTGAAGCTCTGCAAGATTATACAATAGCGGAGGATTCTTGGTTTCCTTCTTCTTTTCAAGAAGTGCGATATTCCCTTTCACAGGAAGCTGCCCCAGGGATTCAATGAGAGCCTTGGCAGATTTTTCTTCCTTGAAGCCCTTCTCACTATAAAGTTCAAAGGAACCATTATACTTACTCTTTTCCTGAACACGCCATTCAGCAGATATGCTTTTATCACCGATAGCAAAATCACCCAGCACTCTGTAGAAAGGAGTCTTAACAAAATTCCTTATCTCCCTCTCTCTATCCACAACAATGCCGAGTACACAGGTCATAACACGGCCAACAGCAACTACGCATTTATCCAGTCCAAGAAAAGATCTGATGGAATAACCATATCGAAGAGTCAGTGCCCTTGAAAAGTTGATACCCATCAGATAATCTTCCTTAGCCCTCAGATATGCAGCAGCTCCGATATTGTCATACTCACTGTCATCTTTGGCTTCGCGTATTCCTCTGAGAATTTCTTCCTCAGTCTGTGAATCAATCCAAACTCGTTTTTTTACCTTGCCGATAACCTTTGCTTCCTGATCAACAAGTCTGTAAATATACTCTCCTTCACGTCCCGAGTCAGTGCAAATATATATTGTATCCACATCTTCGCGTGTTAGAAGTCCCTTAACTATATTGAACTGCTTAGCACTCTGTGGAATAATTTCGTACTTAAATTGAGACGGAATAAATGGAATTGTGTTCAATGACCATTTGGCCATTTTCTCATCATACACCTCAGGATAACTCATCGTCACCAGGTGTCCTACACACCAGGTGACGATGGCTTCTTCAGATTCCATATATCCGTCTTTATTAGAAAAATTATATTTTAATGCAGCGCCGAAAGCCCTTGCTACGCTGGGCTTTTCGGCAATAAAAACGCTCTTAGGCATTCATCATTTCTTCCAATTCTATAAGTTTGATGGACGCTTCTTTTTCTGCAAGCTCCTTAAGACCATCCTCAAAGCCCATGGCAGAGAAAAGATAATAATAATCCGGATTAACTCTTGCTCTCTTACAGCAGCTTCTTATTTTTTCTATTGCATCCACGTCCATCTTGGAATTCCAGTAACAAGCACCAACAAGTGTGTCACCGGATTCACTCTGAGCTACAATATCAAGAGAATCAATTTTTCCAACCCATTCACCCTCTTCATCAATCTTGAAGGGAAGCTTATCATATTCAGCAAGTTTAACAACATACTCTCTGCAAACAGCTCTGTATGCAGAAGCAACATATTCATCAAGCCCCTCTGCGATAAATGTGTTGTAATATTCTTCAGAATCAAGCCTTATAATCTCTGTCAGATGTGCATAAAAGAATCTATAAAAGAAATGTGCTAAAGGATCACAAATTCTGTAAACACCTTTCTGAACATTCTCATGTCCGGTTGTTGCAAAAGAATAAACTTTTTCAACCATTCCAAGCTCAATAAGGCTTTTTAAATAAACCATAATCTTAGCTCTTGAAAATCCGGTTGCATGGTGAATATCATTCAGCTTATTCTTACCATTAGCAAGTCCATACATAATAGTATTATAAACTGCCGTTTCTCTCAAGTTCTCTTCAAGTATTCTTAAGGTTTCACGAAGAAGGACACTGTTAAGTACATCCAGGAATTTTTCACATACATTTTCCTTAAATGTCTTATTCTCATCAAAATAAGACCAGAGTCTTGCATTTCCACCAAAAACAGCATAGGAAGAAATAACATCCCTATCACTCATCTTTGAGAATCTCTTTCTCATCTCCTGGAAGGAATAGAGTTTAATCTTCAGGAACCCGGAAATATTGGCTGCCTGCGCACCAATCTTTTCAACCATGTTGTTCTCTATCCATGCTGCATTTGAGCCCATGAGGACAACCATCATCTGAGGATGACCGCTCTTATAAACAACAGAGCTTATTTCCTCTATAAAATTCGGTGATGCTTTTATTATATCTTCAAAATTCTCAACAAAAACAACAAGAGGTTTATTAATCTTTATAGCATAATTCTCTATAGCCTCAGTTATTTCTTTATAGGTAGGAAAATCCGGAACATCATGTCCTTTTTTTCTCAGAATATCACCTATTAAAAACTGCTGCAGCCTTTCAGAAGCAGAACAAGCGCAATAATAAAGGTATTCTTTATCTTCTGCAAATGTTGTAATTACAGTTGCGCTACCTGTACGAATGTGGCCATATACTATAACAATCTGATTGTCCCCACTGTTAAAATAGCCATTTAGTACTTCAAGTTCCTGAACCTTTGTTTTTTCCATAAAAATTGTCCTCACCCCAGATTTTTTAAGTCCTATTACTTCTTGCTAATGTATCCAAGTGCCTTGAGGAGTTCTGCGCATTCAACTGCACCGCCTGCAGCTCCTCTAAGTGTATTGTGAGAAAGACCTACAAACTTCCAGTCATATACAGTATCCTCGCGAAGACGGCCTATGCTTACACCCATACCACCTTCGTAGTTTACATCAAGTGATACCTGAGGACGATTATCCTCCTCAAGATACTGAATAAACTGCTTGGGAGCGCTGGGAAGACCAAGCTCCTGAGGCTTACCGCTAAAATTCACAAGACACTTAATAAGTTCATCTTTTGTAGCTTTCTTCTTAAATTTTACAAAAGCTGCGGCCGTATGTCCATACAAAACTGGAACTCTTATACACTGACATGTAATAATCGGACTTTCAGCAGGTACAATGACGCCATTTTCAATATGTCCCCAGATTCTGAGTGGCTCTTTTTCGCTCTTTTCTTCCTCACCTGAGATAAAGGGAATGATATTTCCTTCCATCTCGGGCCACTCTTTGAAGTTTTTACCTGCACCTGAAATAGCCTGGTAAGTTGTTGCAACTACTTCATAGGGCTCAAATTCTTTCCAGGCGGAAAGTGCGGGAGCATAGCTCTGAATTGAGCAGTTGGGCTTAACAGCAATAAATCCCTTTGTTGTACCAAGTCTCTTCTTCTGGAACTCGATAACATCTGCATGATGAGGGTTAACTTCCGGAATAATCATAGGAACATCGGGAGTCCATCTGTGGGCACTGTTATTAGAAACTACAGGAGTTTCTGTCTTAGCATACTCTTCCTCGATAGCCTTAATCTCATCCTTTGACATATTTACTGCTGAAAGAACAAAGTCAACATCCTTTGTTACCTCTTCAACATTAGTTACATCCTTAATAACAAGATTCTTAACCTTCTCAGGCATGGGAACTTCCATCTTCCATCTGTCACCTACAGATTCCTCATAGGTTTTGCCTGCGCTTCTGGGACTTGCTGCAACAACAGCAACCTCAAACCAGGGGTGATTGTCAAGAATTGTTATAAATCTCTGACCAACCATACCTGTTGCACCAAGAACTGCTACTTTCAATTTTTCGCTCATTTTTCCACTCTCCTCTTGTATGTATATAGATATTTAAATTACTTCCAATGTATAAAAGCCTTCTGAATTAGCCCAGTACTCATTAAGTCGCTCTTCATTCTTCTTAATAGACGCCTTCATTGCTTCAGGACCGGGTGCACCTGCAGTCAGTCTCTTCTCAACACAAGTTTTAAGACTGATTGCTTCGTATATATCATTATCAAACTGGTCTGCAAAAGTTTTTAGCTCATCAATTGTCAGGTCTGAAATGCCACACTGCTTTTCAATACAATGTAAAACTATTCTACCTATAATACCATGAGCATCCCTAAAAGGTACACCCTTATTAACAAGATAATCTGCAGCATCTGTTGCATCGGTGAATCCCCGGATCGCACTTTTCTCCATATTATCCTTGTTAAATTTCATGGTTTTAAGCATATCGGTAAACAGAATCAGGCAGTTTTTAGTTGTATCAATAGCATCAAAGCTGACCTCTTTATCCTCCTGCATGTCCTTATCATATGCAAGAGGTATTCCCTTCATAGTGACCAGAAGTGAATTAAGTGCACCATATACTCTGCCGGTCTTTCCTCTTACAAGCTCCGCAATATCAGGATTCTTTTTCTGAGGCATAATACTGCTTCCTGTTGAATATGCATCATCTATCGTCACAAAACCGTATTCATTTGAGTTCCAAATAATAACTTCTTCGGAAAATCTTGAAAGATGCATCATTATTATAGATAAAGCAGATAAAAATTCTATAAGATAATCTCTATCAGATACTGAATCCATACTGTTATTTGTTGGTTCATAGAATTTTAAAAGCTCTGCAGTATATGATCTGTCAAGCGGATAAGTAGTTCCTGCAAGTGCTCCCGATCCCAAAGGACAATAATTCATGCCTTCGAAAACCTGAAGAAGTCTTTCGGAATCCCTGTAAAACATCTCAAAATACGCACCAAGATGATGTGAGAGTGTAACAGGCTGAGCCTTTTGAAGATGCGTGAATCCCGGCATATATGTATGAATGTTATCTTTCATAAGAGCATTTAATGTATTCAGCATCTCATAAATTATGCCCGCTACATTCTTAACCTCAGCCCTTACAAAAAGTCTCATATCCAGAGCAACCTGATCGTTTCTTGACCTTCCGGTATGCATTTTCTTACCGGCATCGCCTATTCTGTCAATGAGATTAGCCTCCAGAAAGCTATGGACATCTTCATATTTATCAGTAATCTCAAGCTTTCCGTTTTCAACATCCTCCAGAATATTATCAAGTCCTTCTATGATCTGATCACGCTCTTCATCAGTGATAATACCCTGTTTTGCCAACATTGTTACATGTGCCTTACTTCCAATTGCATCTGCTTTAATAAGCCTCTTGTCAAAATATATGGATGCATTAAATTTCCAGGCAAGCTCATTTATCTCGCCTTCAAACCTGCCACCCCACAGCTGAGCCATATCAATCTCCTTTTTGAATTCATGTATACAATAATGTAATCCAGTAATTTAATACAATAATTTATACTTTAACATATCATAGTGGTAAAGTGAATACAATTCGACAAGATATAGAAAAACTCGTGGAATTATCCACGAGTTTTGTAAATATTTATAAAAGAGCTGGAAAAGGGACTTGAACCCTCGACCTACTGATTACGAATCAGTTGCGCTACCGACTGCGCTATTCCAGCAAATATTTGTGTTTTTATTTTAAAAACACAAATATCATTATATAGATGTAACCTGTCTTTGACAAGCATTTTCTAACGAGATGTTATGCTTAATGACTGATAAGCCCTATCTCATATGAACATCCAGCTGGGGATAAGGAATTTCAACTCCCTCCCTGTCAAAGGCCTTTTTAATAGTCTCATTCATAGACCATCTTGCCTTATGATAATCCGCAGGCTTTACCCATCCTCTTATTCTGAGATTAACACTGCTATCACCCAATTCATCCACATATACAACCTTTTCATACTTATCTGATATGAATTCGTTAGCATCCAGCACTTTTATTGCTACAGCTCTTGCCTTATCAATATCAGCACTGTAAGAAATACCAACCATAGTATCAAGAATTCTCATAGTATTTCCATTGTTATTGGTTATTGTAGCGGATGCCAGCGTTCCGTTCGGAACAACTATTCTTCTGTAATCCGCAGTAAGCATTCTTGTATTTATGAGAGATATTTCTGTTACTGATCCTTCAATTCCTACACCGTTTACAACGATGTAATCGCCTACTCTGAAGGGTCTTGCAAGTAAGATAAGAATACCTCCTGCAAAATCTGAAAGTGTTCCCTGAACCGCAAGACCAATTGCTACACCGGCAGAACCAAGCAGAGCAACTATACTTGCCGTATCCATTCCAAATGTTGATGCTATGAAAAATACAAGCAGTACATCAAGAGATACTTTAGTTACTTTTGCAAGAAACCTGGCCGTAGAATCTTCAATCTTTGTCTTTTTTAATGATTTCTCAACAACATTGGAAATTCCTTTTATGACCTGCCACAGAATAATAAAAATTACCAGGGCAAGCACAACCTTCACCAAAAGGGCGAAAGCCTTATCCGGGAGGTCCTTTAAATAGTTCTGGATAACTCCTGGTTTTAAGTTTTCGTTTCCTGTTACCTCAGCTATGGTCTCAATAGCAGTTTCAGCAGTAGCAGTAAGTGTCATAGGTGGTAACATGATATTCATTATTAATTTTCTTCCTTCTTATCTGTTTTATTTACTGTCTTTTTAGCAGTAGTCTTTTTTGCAGTAGTTTTCTTTGCTGCAGTCTTTTTAGCAGTAGATTTTGTTGTAGTCTTTTTGCCTGAAATAGACTTAAGTGCTGCTTCGGAAACTATACTTGAAATACGCTCTTCCTCAATCTGCTCATATTTCTTTTCGATAGCCTCTTCCTGAGCAGCAAGCTCCTTCTCATAGCGCTCATGAAGCTCTCTTAAAAGTTCAGCTTCTTCTTTTTCCTGTCTGCTCTTGAGCTCTCTTAAAGTCTTCTCACGCTCCTGCATCTTGTTATTTGCTTCTTCCTCACGGATTTTTCTTATCTTCTTCTCCTGAGTTGTGTAAGGAGTATATGAGAAAATAGCAAGTGAAGATGATGCAACCTTAATCGGTATTGAATATGGTCTTCCATCAGCTTCAGTGAAGCTTGCTTCAATTCTTCCGGGATTTACAATTCCTGTTCCGCCGTAGCAGGTATCATCGGAATTAAAAATCTCATAATATTTTCCATCAGCAGGAACGCCGACTTCAAAGGTTCTGTCAACACCTGCCATATTAACAACAACCACAAGCAGATCGGAATCCGATTCACCCTTTCTCATAAAGGACATCATGCATTCCTCTGCAGCCATGCTGTTAATCCACTCGAATCCGCTGTCATTTGTATCGATCTGATGAAGCGCAGGTCTGCTATAGTAGATTTCATTAAGTGAATGAATCATATTTTCAAGAAAAACCGCGTTGTCAATGCTGAGCTCATTAGGATCCATGTAAAGCATCTTCTTACCCGGATGTGTCATAAGATAAGATATGGCAAGTCTTACGCCTGCCATCTTCTGAGCAGAATCACCAGGCATAAGATCATAAAGGCCTTCTAAGCCCTTTCCTATTTCCTCATGTGTAAATGCAAGTATAAATCTTTCTGTATAGCAATATACAAGGGAGAAGGTCAGCTCATTGTGGTTACCGGATCTGAACAGAGGATCATTCTGTATATAGTCAAGGAAATCCTTGGTCCATCCGTTATTCCACTTATAATCAAATCCGAGGCCACCATCATCAAGTTCACCTGTTACTCTCGGCCAGCAGGAGGTTTCCTTTGTAAGCGTCAGCACACCCGGATTGGCTGTCTTTAAAACTGAATTAAAGTTGCAAAGGAAATCCTTGGCTTCAAGATTCTCGTTTCCACCATACATATTGGGAATCCACTGTCCCGGCTTTCTGTCATAGTCAAGATAAAGAATCTTAGCTATATCAGCAACTCTAAGTCCGTCCAGGTGGAAAGTCTCTACCCAGAACAATGCACTTGCAAGAATAAAATTGGTAACCTGCTTTCTTCCAAAATCAAATATAAGGTCACCGGTTCTGGGATGAACACCCATGCGCGGATCAGGATATTCATATAACGCCTGACCATCAAACGAATTCAGGCCACACTGAAGTTTAGGGAAAAATGTAGTAACAAAATCCATAATTACCCTGATACCTGCTTCATGCATAATATTTACAAATTTCATGAAGCCCTCAGGCGTACCATATCTTTTCTGAATTGAGAAAAATCCATTGATATGAAAAGGATGTCCTGAAATATGCTCCATTATGGGCTTGAGCTCAATGGTATTAAATCCATGATTCTGGACATATTCAACTATTTCATGAGCAAGTTCCTCATAATCAGGAATATGATTTTTATGTTTTGCAGCAAAGGAATCAAGAGAAAGCTCACAAATTGATAAAGCATCAGTATCTCTGTTAAACTTAGTGCGATTTTTAATCCAGGCAGCATCTGTCCATTTTATATCATTCAGAGGAGTTACCTGTGATACTTCATTTTCCTTATCCTTAAAAGCATATCCGTAAGGGTCAGGTCTCTTAAAGGTAACACCGCCCTTTGTCTTAATCTCATACTGATATCCGTCCCCTGCCTTTGCTTCGGGAATAAATATCTCAAAAATGCCATCGTGATCAACACGCTGCATCTGGTTTACTCTTCCGTCCCAGTCATTAAAGTCACCAATAACACTTACTCTCGCTGCATCAGGAGCCCAAACGGCAAAAGCACAGCCCTTGGTACCATCAATTTCAATCAGATGTGCACCAAGTTTTTCATGAATTGTATAATGCATTCCGCTGTTGAACTTTATGAAGTCCTCACGGTCCATTCTTGCAGTAAAGTTATACGGATCAATTACTTCCTTAACGTCACCGTTTTCAAGAGTAATTCTGTATTTATATTTGAAGTTTTCCTTATAAGGAACAAGCGCTGCATAGAAACCTGCTTCATCGGCAAGCTCCATCTTGTATTTCTTGGTTCCGCTTTCAGGAACAACTTCTATTTCAACTGCCATAGGATAAAAAGTCTGAATAAGAAGATTTGAACCAACCTTGTGAGCGCCCAGGATTCGATGCGGATCGTCTCCGTCAGAGTAGATAATCTCCTCAATCTCAGGCCAGTTCATAAGTTTATAAAGCTTATTATTCATAAATTCCCTCCGCATCTATATTTAAAATATTAAACCGCTCTTATCATTATAACACTTTTCAATCAATTTGTTTACGAAAAAAAGGATTATATTATGCCTTGCCTGTTGATCCAAAGCCGCCTGCTCCCCTCTCGGATTCAGCAAGCTCATCCGCCTCTTCAAATTCAACGGAAAGATACGGCTGAATGATAATCTGAGCAATTCTTTCAGCAGGAGTAATCTCCCTTGTAATATCTGAATCATTATGGACAGCAACAATTATTTCTCCTCTGTAATCGGAATCTACAACTCCGACACAGTTTGCAGGACGAAGTCCTTCTTTGGTTGCAATTCCGCTTCGTGCATAAATGCCACCAAAATAACCATCCGGAATCTCCATCGCAAGACCGGTTCCTATCTTCGCAGTAGTATGCGGTGCAATCTGAGTTGTTTCGCTTACATTTGCATATAAATCATATCCTGCTGCAGCTGCACTTCCCCTTGTCGGAAGAGTCGCCTTATCACTTAACTTTTTTATATTTACTTTCATTAGGATTCTCCTTTGAATAAAAAATAAAGACTTGCAACCGCCTTCTAAGAAATAGCAGGCAGTGACAAGTCTTATTATATAACAAATATTCCGATATATCATTGTAAAAGAACTTAAAAACAATATTTTAAGCTTTTACATATCTTCAATCATGGCAAGCGCTCCGTAAATGTTTGAATCATCTCCAAGTGCCGCCTTCTTAAGCTCAACAGTATTTCTTATGGATGGCATGCAGTATCTGTCGACCTCTGCAAGAATTTTTTCCATAAAGAAATCTCCAACCGCTTCCATTACTCCGCCACCGTAAACCACTATGTCGGGACTTATGGTATTTATCATATTACCGGTTGCAATTGCAAGATAATGGCAGGCTCTGTCCACTGCCTCGAGAGTTACGGTATCCTTTGCCGCAATTGCTTTCTTTAAGTTCTTACTCTTAAATACGCCATTTTCAATAGTTTCAGCAAGCATGTTTTTACGGCCTCTCGCTGTCTGCTGCAAGATATAGGAACTCATTCCCTTCTTACTGGAAAATGCCTCCAGACATCCTCTCTGCCCACATCCGCAAAGAGGTCCCTCAGGATCAAGAATCATATGACCGTACTCAGCAGCCTTATATTTATTACCTGTAAACATCTTTCCGTCAAGAATCAGCCCCCCACCCATTCCTGTACCAACGAAAAAGCCGACTACATTTTTATAGCCCTTTGCGACGCCATATTTCCATTCGCCAAGGACGCCCACATTAACATCATTTCCAATATAAAAAGGTATATCAAATTTCTTTTCTATGGATGATTTTATATCATAATCAGTCCATGGAAGATTAGGCGATGTAAGTATAATTCCGGCTCCCTGATCTATAACTCCTGGTGCTCCCGCAGCTATTGCCTTAAAGTCCTTCTTCTTAATGCCGGAGTCATTAATCATATCCTCAACGACACTGATTATCATCTTCTCAACGTTGGCAGCATCATCACCTGCTTCCTTTGTCTTTTTCTTTAATCTGTAAACAATGTCCTTTTTCTCGTCAAAGATAGCACCAAGAATCTTTGTTCCGCCAATATCGAGACAGATATTATACTTACCAGACATTTTGATACCTCCCCTACCCTTTGTACTTGGAATAATTGTTCTTTCCGTTTTCTTTTACATGGTATAAAGCTTTATCAGCATTTCTATATAATTCATTATACGCTTTTCCGTCTGAAGGGTATACAGAATATCCTATAGACATTGTAAATTTTACTTTTTCACCATTGTAATCTACTGTCTTATTGTCTTCTAAAAAGCTCTTAAGCAGTCTGTCAACCTCATCCTCTGACTTATTACGTATAACGGCAAGGAATTCATCACCGCCGATTCTGGCAGGATAACAGTCATCCCCGAGGTTTTCCTGCATTCTTCTGGCAGCATCCTTAAGAACCTTATCTCCGCAATCATGCCCATATCTGTCATTTATGTGCTTGAAATAATCAAGATCAAGAAGAACAAGCGCAAGACTCTTGGTTTCTCCATCCTGAATAAAGCCTTCAAATATTTTACTGATTGTCATTCTGTTAAAGAGACCGGTCAATGTATCCCTTTCAGCAAGATATCTTATTCTCTCGTTGGTTCTCTTAAACTGGTCAATATCATATTTCAAAATATAAATATGTATCTTGTCATCCTGCCTGGATTTTCTCATTCTATAGCAGAAATGCTGATATCTTGGTATATCATTTGCACCTGTCATTTCAAGGCAGACAATATGATCAGCTGTTGTACCACCATAATAGTTTTGTAAGAGTTTTTTATTATCAAAAAACTCTATAACCTTTTGTTTATCTTCATCGAGCACCTGTGCATTGATCATGCTGTTCATCACATCATTAAACGGAAGCTCAATATAACCCGTTTCACCAAAATCGGATATAAGTCCACTCTGACCAAGATGCATATAAACAGTTTTATCATCCGTAAGATTAGCCTCAAGATAAAAGGTATTTCTGATAAACTGTTCAAACGAACCATAGCCAAGAGTATCGGTAAATGCATCGCTGGCAAGAAGCAGGAATGTCGGATCGCTTGGCATATCATAATATTCCGATCCACTCTGACTGATATCCGGAAGCTTTCTCATGCGCTCAGCATCAATGCTTCTTGAGCACATAATAAACATCTTATTTTCCTCTGAGAAAATCGGAATAATAAGATACATCAGCCAGTTATAATCACCCTTCGCATCAATAGTTCTAAAGTAGTCAGTCAGATGATCAAAGCTATATTCCTCAATACGCTCATTGAGGGTACTGATATCATAGAAATCCATAAAGGATTCCCTGTCTTCGTTATAAATGGCTTCATCCGCAAAAGTCTTAACTGCCTTTGAAAATGTACCTTTTGACATTCTCTGCGTATATTTTACATTGTTCTCATATACGGTTTCAAAGGTATCCATGTCAACATTAACTATATCAACACGATTGTATATCATGTATAGATACTTCAGATGAGCATCTAGCTGAACAGCTCTTGCACCTGCATCTTCATCTGTCATATTCTCAGCTATAGCGAGTATAGCTATCTTCCCGATTTCCCTTGCCGATGTTATTCGTCTCAGCATAAGCCTGTTATAGCCTTTGCTTGTAACAAACTCCATGGAATGTATATCATCATTATCAAAACATTGTGCCGCAAGAAGCTTCATATTCTTGGTAAGAGAATGCCTGGGTGAGTCAAAAAGATCACTAATAAACTTTACATCACCTATGAACAGAGGTTCAAAAATATCATTAAAATCCTTACTGTACATCAAAACCTTGAAATTACTCTTATTGTCAAATTCCAATATAGCAAGGGGAAGCTGATTGAGGAAAATTGACTCCTCCTCATCAATATGCTTTTCTTCTATAGGTGTCTGTGAAAGTATATTTACATTGCCAATCTCGCTGTAGAAATTCCGCTCCTCTTCCGATTCATATTCAAACGGGTAACCACCTTCCGGATAATACCATAAGGGCACAGCTTCACTATAAAGATGTCCCTGCGTCTTTTCACAGCCTGCCTGCTTTAAGAACTCAAGGATTTCTTCATCCTCAACGCTTCCCATCATAGTACGAATACCAAGCTCCTTAACCATGTTGATGACATTCTTCATCATAAGTCTCGGCTTCTTGTCATAGGTATATCCCTCAAGAAAACTACTGTTTATCTTAACAGCATCAAAGGGCATATCATTCAATATATGAAGAGATGAATATTCACTTCCGAAATCATCAAACACAATTGTAAATCCGGCATCTCTGAATCTTTCAAGTTCACGCTTGATACCTTTTCTGTCAGTTGTTATCTCAGCTTCGCTAATCTCTATCTGAATAAGATTTCTGGACAGCTTATATTTTTTTACCTGTTCTTCCAGAAGCTTTAACATATCACAAAGCTCAAAATCAAGCCTTGTAAGGTTAATTGAAACAGGTACCGGATCAAGTCCTGTCGTCTCCTTAATCTTACTCTGGTCCTCACATACCTGTTTTATTACAAATGAATCCAAAAGATATATTTTTTTCGAATTTTCAAGAACAGGGACAAAGTCATTGGGCATCAAAACACCATATTCAGGGTTATTCCAACGTGCAAGCGCTTCATGTCCGCAGACCTTTCCTGAATAAGTATGGAAAATCGGCTGATAATAAATAACTATTTCACCATTTTCAAGAGCAGATTCAAGATGATGCACCACGTAGTGCTGCATTAGTACACTATTATCAACATGCTCCCTGTCAAACACAGTAATGCCTTCTGATTTTGAATCACCGTTGAAGCACGCGATATTGGCATTTTGTATTATTTCTTCAGCATTCCGGTCGTCAGGCTCAATAGGATAAATACCTGCATGAAGCTCCATACCGGTATGTATATAAACTTCATCAAAATCTTTTCGTATTCTGTTTATGAAAGTATCTACATCTTCAATATCAGTAATAACCGCGAAGGTTGAATCTTCAAGCTTACATGCAATATCTACAGGAAATGCATTTCTGATTTTTTTACCAACAAATGAAATAAGCTGATACCCTTCGTCAAAACCATATTTCATGTAATACTGCATAAAGTTTTCGACAGCGAAATACACACAGCAAAAAGAAACAGAGAATTCACCATTTTCTGCTTTCTTATTAACCAAACTTACAAATTCTTCTTTCTGGTATAGGTCCTTAGGAAGCCCTTCTACTTCATTTTCTGCCATACAAAAACCAGCCTTATTCTTTATATTGGTATATCATAATTAATGGTATCAAAACATAGGCTTTAAAACTATTAATCATATATAAAAAATTGGTAAAAAATAAAAGGAATACCACATACATGGTACTCCTTTTTCAATGCATATAAGTTATTAGCAGACCTAAATATTACTCACCAAAAACAGCCTTATAATCCTTCTGGAACTTATCAATGCCTGAAGTTGTAAGAGGATGATTGATCATCTGCTCAATTACCTTGTAAGGTACTGTTGCAATGTGTGCACCTGCAAGAGCACAATCTGTAACGTGCATAGGATGACGAACAGATGCAGCAATTATTTCTGTATCAATGCCGTGAAGGTCAAAAATCTGAGCAACCTCAGAAATAAGATCTGTACCTCTTGTGCTGATATCATCAAGTCTTCCAAGGAAAGGACTTACAAAAGCAGCACCTGCTCTTGCTGCAAGAAGAGCCTGATTAGCTGTAAAGATAAGAGTCATATTGATCTTAATACCTTCTGCTGCAAGTGTGTGACAAGCCTTAAGGCCTTCTGCTGTCATAGGAATCTTTACTACCATATTCTTATGTATTTTAGCAATCTCGCGGCCCTCTTTGATCATACCTTCAGCATCAACTGTTGTAGCCTTAACTTCACCACTTATAGGTCCATCAACGATTGAAGCGATTTCTGCAACAACCTGATTAAAATCTCTTCCTTCTTTTGCAATAAGTGAAGGGTTTGTTGTTACACCACAGATAACGCCCATATCATTTGCTTTTTTAATGTCATCAACATTAGCAGTATCCAAGAAGAATTTCATAATTCACCCCATTCCGCCCAAGATTTCTATTCTTAAGCAATTATCTAAAATATTTTTGTTTTCACTAAAGTATTATACCACAAAATTTATTTATTTCAATTCAGATTATGCTGTCTTTATTTCAATTCTTGCTCAATGAAATCATTTAAAGAAATGGAGTAAAAATATTAGCATCATCTCAGATCTCCGCCATCATCATGCAGTAAATCCCCGGAAGGTCCATCGGCTGCCCCAGTAGCAAGACCATCACATCTCTCATTTTCAGTATGACCGTCATGACCTTTAACCCAATGCCAGGTAACCTGATGCCTATTTGATGCTTCCAGAAGTCGCTTCCACAACTCAACATTCTTTACGGGCTTGCCATCTGACTTTTTCCAGTTCTTTTTAATCCATCCGTCTATCCAGTTCTCATTAAAGGCGCTTATCACATATTTTGAATCCGAATACAGATCAACCACACAAGGACGATTCAATGCTTCAAGTCCCATTATCGCACCCATGAGCTCCATACGGTTATTAGTAGTTTTGTCATATCCTGCACTCAATTCTTTTTCATGCAGAACACCTTTGGCATCCACATATTGAATTACTGTGCCATAGCCACCGGGGCCATCCGGATTACCTCTTGCAGATCCATCTGAATAAATTGTAACTTTCATATCAACCTCACAAATTCCAAATCCCTTTTTCTTCGAATCTTGCAGCCATGCTCTCAGCCTCATTAACTATGTTATCGTTATATCCGATTGTTCTTAAGAGGCTTATGGCATTTCTCTTGGTAGCAGGACCTGTTTTTAATTTATAATCAAAAATCACATCACCTTCATTCATTTCACCTTCAAAGTGATGTACATCATAAAGCTTTCCTAAAATATCTGACAGTTCTCCGTCATGTGTTGCTGCAAAACACATTATTCTTTCCTTATTTTGAGCAAAGAACTCAAGTATTTTAGAGGATGCTGCTATTCTTTCCACCGTATTGGTTCCCCGTAAAACTTCATCTATAAAGCAAAGCACGGGTGTCTTTTGCTCGTAAGCAGCATCCAGAATTCTCTTAAGTGATTTTATTTCCACCATATAGTAGCTATCACCAAGCTTAAGGTTATCCTTAAGAGCCATAGAGGTATAAACTCTGTAAAAAGGGCCTCTGTATTCATCACAAAGGCAGGTATGTATAGTCTGTGCAAAAATAGTATTTATAGCACACATCTTAAGAAAGGTGGATTTACCCGAAGCGTTTGATCCTGTTATAAGAAAGCCTTTTTCTGCTTCAAAGGAATTTGGGACAGGCTTCTCCATAAGCGGATGTCTTCCGGCCTTTATTGAATATATCCCTGAATCATCAAACGCAGGAATACAATATCCGCCTGAAAGAGAAGCTCTGTAATATGCTACAGACACACAGGTATCAATATATCCTATGAGTGCGGTAAGCTTTTCAACACTTTCAAGCTCCTTTTTAAGCTTCTTATACATGGAATTGAATTTAATGAGATCAAGATGCGTAGTCATTCTCACATAATCAAGAAGAATGTCTATAGGATTTGACGATCCCGTAGCCTTACCTCCTGACATAAGAATCCAGGATCCTCGCTTAAAGGGTTTTAACCTGCTTTCATATTGATCTATTTTTTGTATTTCATCAAAAAAAGCTTCTGACTTAATTGTTTTAAGTTCACCTGCACTTCTTACAAGCCTAAGAACATAAGAAAACGTTGTAAGGTATGGATCTATAGCGCCTTTCACCTTAAAGTAGGACACAATATTTATCCCTACCAGAATAATAAACAGCAAAAAGCCTGCCATAAAATTCATAAAAGCCATTACTATAACAGATACTGCATAAAGAAAAAGAACTGTTATGTGTAATAAATTAGAACCACCTTCAGCCTTATCAACAAGCGGCAAATAATCCCATAAAGAGTATTTGCCTGCTTTACCTATTCTGTGAAGGCTTTCCTTAAGGCAAATCCTTTCATCCTCCTTCTGTTCGAGGACCTTAAGGCTTTTTTCCATAGCACTGAAGGAATTATCATTTTCTATTTCAGGACACCTTAGTAAATAATAGAGGTATTCTTCTCCTGATGAGGATTCACAGTAATTTATCCTGTCATATACATCCTCCATCATAAGATCGTTCCAGGTGATGTCATCAACTGAAAAAGTTCTTCTTTTTGCCTTAAAGAAGCCACTGACATCCTTATTCTTTTTCTTTAGACGAGACGAAGGCGCAGCACCGTATTCGTCTGCGCACTTCTTTCTAAAAACTCTCTGTTCGGTTTTATTGTTGTTATAGCCAAGCAAAAATATTGCAAATATAAATGCAAAGATAATTCCCAAAATTAAACTATATGTCATACCGTCTCCGGAATTATAATTCCTTATCTATTCTCTGTTTTATTTCGTTAGCCTTTTTGTACACTTCCTCAGGGCTAACACCTATGTTGTAGTTTCCGTTCTCGTACCTGATAACGCCCCCAATCATTGTAAGAATAACATTTGAGGTATTACCGCTATATACTATATTCTTACAGATATTGTTAATCGGCTGCATATTAGGCTGATTAAGATCGATCATTATAACATCGGCAAGCTTACCCTGCTCAAGTATATCGGCATTGGCAAGTCCCATAGCGTGAGCACCATTTACAGTAGCCATCTTAAGTACTTCCATTGCATCTATGCATGCGGCATCATTTTCTTTAAGCTTACCAAGTCCGGTAACCAGGAACATTTCCCTGAACATATTAAGAGCATTATTACTTGCAGGTCCGTCAGTTCCTATTGCTACAGGTATTCCCCTCTTTAAGTATTCATTTATAGGTGCAATTCCACTTGCAAGCTTTGTATTTGAACCGGGATTAGTTACAACATACATGCCGCGCTTTTTCAGTATCTCCATATCCTTCTCATCGGTATGTACCAAATGGTATCCGCCACCACCATAATTAAACATACCAAGGCTGTCAAGGAATTCAACAGGACTCATTCCATATCTCTCCCTGCATCCGGCAACTTCGTCCGCGGTCTCTGAAATATGGGTAAATACAGGTGCTTTATATTTCAAAGCCAAATCCGCTATCTTTTGAAGCAGTTCCTTTGAGGAGGTATATTCAGCATGGAATCCCAGGATATACGAATTATATTCATCTCTGCCATTAAGCTTGTTATACATTTCTTCAACAAGCTCAGGCGACTGACTGAAATTATTTACAGCGCCAACCTGAACACATCTCATTCCTGTGTCTCTGCAGGCATCAGCAATTGATAAGGGTGTAAGATACATGTCAAAAATTGAGGTAATACCCCCATCAAGATATTCCAATATGGCAAGCTTTGTAAGGTAATAAATATCCTCCTCAGTAAGCTTTGCTTCCACAGGAAATATCTGTTTATTCAACCAGTCAGAAAGCGGCATATCATCTGCTCTTGACCTTAAAAGTGTCATTGCTGAGTGAGTATGCGCATTTTTAAAGCCAGGCATCAAAAGATTACCCTTACAGTCAATCTCTCTGTCAAATACGAGCATAGAGCCCGGATTTTCCTTATAATAATTCTCAATCTGTTCGTTAGTATCACAGAAAATAATCTTATCATTACTTACCCAAAGTTCACCCTCGAATATATCCTGCCCATCTTTCATAGTAAGAATTCTGGCGTTGTAAAATCTGATTCTCATGCTTATCTCCTACCCGGTATTAGAATTTTTTTACGCATTCAGTAACAAGTTTCTCAAATAAAGGACCTGTCTTGTCCGCAGCCTTCTGTACATCCTCATGTGACAGGGGCTCATTAAGCATTCCTGCTGCGAGGTTACTTATGCAGGAAATACCACATACTCTCATTCCCATGTGTCTTGCAGCGATTGCTTCTACAACGGTACTCATACCTACCGCATCTGCTCCGCTGATTCTTAACATACGGATTTCCGCCGGAGACTCAAAGGAAGGTCCTGTAACCTGCGCGTATATTCCCTGCTTAAGCGGTATCTTATTCTTGAGAGCTGTTTCAAGAATAATCTCACGAAGCTCCTTATCATATACACAGCTCATATCCGGAAATCTTGTTCCGTATTCATCAATATTCTGGCCAATTAAAGGATTTTTGGCAAACAATGAAATATGATCATTTATAAGCATCAGATCACCCGCATCAAAAGTATAATTGATTCCGCCTGCAGCATTTGTAAGGAATAAAATCTCTGCTCCAAGCCTTCGCATTACTCTCGCCGGAAGAACTACATCACTGATGTCATAGCCTTCATAAAAATGTACTCTTCCCTTCATGCATACAACGGGTACCTTCCCAACATATCCGAAAATAAATTTTCCGGCGTGTCCCGGAACTGTTGATATAGGAAATCCCGGAATATCAGAATAGGATATTTCACATTTTACATCTATCTGCTCAGCATAATTGCCAAGTCCTGAGCCAAGTGTAATCGCAACTCTGGGTTCAAAATCTGTTACCTTCCTTATTGCTTTTACACATTTTTCAACCTTTGAATATATTTCATTTGCCATATTAGTCGTCCTCCATTATTGCATCATCATCAATTGTAATATTCTCACTATCTCTCTGAGACTCATCATTACTATCATACTCCAGGGAAGATTCTTTGTCATGTAGCACTCCATGAAGTTTAGGCCTTACTGTATTTATTATTGCCAGCATCAGAGCATCAATAGCACCATAATCGGAAAGCCTGTTTATAACAAAACCGCTCATTCCTTTTCCTACATCCAAATGTCCAAACTGATTAAGTATTCCAATCAGCATTCCACTACCCGGTATTTCATCGAATCTTATACCTATATTTACAGGTGGATTCATCTTTTCCAGAGAAAAGCCTATATCATGCTGAAGAGGTTCTCTCTTACCAAAGTAAACATTCATAACTCTGGCTGTAGAGTCTTCTAATAAGTAGAATTCATTTCTCAGAACAGGCCTGTTATATTCATCCAGCGAAAACTCGGATACTGTTGATATCGAATATATTTCGCCATGTTCATCAATTTCAGTAACTGCTCTAAAGCCGTCAAAGCCGCACTTTATCTCATGAACTGTATCACCTTCCCTTATCAGAAGGTAAAATGCACCCGTCCTGTCATCAAGCTTAAATCCGATTGATTTAATTCCGTCCGTATAATTATTGTGCATAACCTGAACAAGAAGCGGCATAAAACCAACACCTTCATCGTCCATATCGTAAGTGATACCATCAAGACACTTCATAAAATGATGTCTGAATTTCGGACTCATCCCGAAGGTATTACGTTTCTTCTTTTTGTTCCATCCGCCACCTGCAATACAGGTTCGCTGCTTTGGCAAATCCTCAGCTTTTCGAATAAATTCCTTTAAACTGTTCTGCCTTGCAAGTACTTCCTCTGTCATCTCTATAGGTTCATTTATGACATTTATTTCTGACATAAGCTTATGAACCGTTCCGGACATATTTCCTTTTTGGAACAGATCTTCATTACCTGCATTTGTAACTATCATCATGTTTACATCAGGAAATACATATACATTTTGTCCAAGCATTCCGTTAAAGGTATATGCGCCTATCCTTGAGCTGCTATTCCATAGCTGAAAACCATATCCCGGAGCAGTTACTTCTCCTGTAGCAATCTGTATGGTAGTAGATTCCTTCACCCATTCCTCGGGAAGAATTACCTTTCCGTCATAGGTTCCGTTATTCAAATATAGCTGTCCAAGCTTAGCCATATCCTCAAGCCTTAGATATAAGCCCCATCCACCCTTTGTAATATTCTGGGGACAGCTTTCCCAAAAGGCTCTTTTGATTCCAAGGGGTTCAAAAATTCTTGGTTTTAGATAATCAAACATGCTCTCGCCAGTAACTTCCGTCACAATTGCAGAGAGCATGTATGAATTCATTGAATTATACTCAAAGGCAGTCCCCGGAGTAAACTTCGTTGATGACTCAAGGAATTGTTTTTTCCAATCATTACAAAGGACAGAGCCCGACTCATTAAACTCAACACCACTACTCATGGTAAGAAGATGTCTTACAGTCAGTCCTTTGGAAAAGATGTAGCTCAAGGGCCCTTTTTTTCCGAATATATCTTCAATTTTGTCGTCTAATTTAATTTTTCCTTCGTAGACAAGAAGACCTATAGCCATTCCTGTCACGCTTTTGCACATAGAATGAGTCACATGCCAATAATCCATATCAAACGGCTTAAAGGCACATTCACCAATGACATGTCCGTTTCGGACAGCCATAATCTTATGCATGTGGCATTTGTTATTATCATAGAGTGCTCTGAAAAGCTTTTCTATAAAAGCACTATCAACACCCTGCTCCTCAGGAGTGGATCTCGGAAGACTTGTTTCTCCGTCAGCATCCTTGGGAAAAGCTATCTTCTGAGGAGTATATGTAACCTTACTGATTTCACCGGTTTTATGACCGATAAGCTTCATTAACAGCTGAATAAGTTCAAGCTCTGACTTTGCCATTCATGTCCTCTTTCGACCATTTCATGGCTCTCATTGAATTTAAGATTGCAAGTACTGCTACGCCAACATCTCCGAAAACAGCCATCCACATGGTTGCAAATCCAAAAGCGCCAAGAAACAGTATCAATATTTTTACGAAAAGAGCAAAGACTATGTTTTCCTTGACTATTCTCAGGGTCTTCCTGGCAATCTGAATTACTGCTGAAATCTTTCCGATATCATCATCCATCAGAACAATATCCGCAGCCTCTATAGCAGCATCTGATCCCATACTTCCCATGGCTATTCCAACATCTGCTCTCATAAGAACCGGCGCATCGTTAATACCGTCTCCTACAAAAGCCACCTTGCCATTACTGTTTTCATCAAGAAGGCTCTCAACTCTTTCCACTTTATCCGCGGGCAGAAGCTGTGCATATACCTTATCTATTCCAACCTTATCGGCAACAGCCCTGGCTGTATCCTCATTATCTCCGGTAAGCATTATCACCCTGGCTACGCCGGCCTTTTTGGCTTTTGAAATAGACTCTGCCGCACCTTCTTTTATTGTATCAGATATTATGATTGTTCCAACAAAAAGTTTTCCTTTTGCAACATAAATAATGGTACCCGGCGCCTTTGACTCTGTAAATTCTATATTATTTACCCTAAGAAGCTTTGCATTTCCTACGTATATATCTTCATCACCAAGCTTAGCAGTAATGCCATGCCCAGGAACTTCCTTTATTTCCGTAAGTTCTTCGCTGTCATCGGATAATGACGGTATGTCTTTATGCATCTGCTCATGATATTCCATTACAGATCTTGCAATCGGATGATTTGAAAACTTTTCTGCACCGGCTGCAATACATATTATTTCTTCTTTTGTTACATCTGTGGCAGCAGGTATAATCTCTGTTACCCTGAACTCTCCCTTAGTAATAGTCCCGGTCTTATCAAGAACAAGGGTATTGGCTTCGGCAATTGCCTCCAGATAATTACTTCCCTTAACAAGTATTCCATGTTTTGAGCTTGCACCTATTCCACCAAAGAACCCGAGAGGAACAGATATTACAAGCGCGCAGGGACAGGAAACTATAAGGAAAATGCATGCTCTTTTTATTGAATCAGCAAAGGACATAATTCCTAACACAGGAGGTATTACTGCAAGAAGTACGGCACCTATTGTAACAACAGGCGTATAATATCTGGCAAATCTTGTTATAAAATTCTCCATCCTGGATTTCTTGTTGCTGGCATTCTCAACAAGCTCTAATATTTTTGAAACAGTAGAATCCTCATAGTTTTTGGAAGTACGAATTTTCAGAACATTGTCCTTATTCAGGCAACCGCTTATTACTTCTCCGCCCTCAGTTACACGTCTCGGAACAGATTCACCTGTAATAGCGGAAGTATCTATAAACGATTCGCCCTCTATAACTATTCCGTCTATCGGAATTTTCTCACCGGGTTTTATGAGTAAAACAGTTCCTATCTCAACTTCCTCCGGATCTGTCTCGCATACATCTCCATTCTCCAAAATTACATTTGCATATTCAGGAGCAATACTCATAAGCTCAGTTATCGATGCTCTTGACTTGCCGACGGCATAGCTCTGAAAAAGCTCTCCTATCTGGTAAAACAGCATTACTGCCAGAGCCTCTGAATACTCACCAATACCAAAAGCTCCGAAGGTCGCTATCATCATGAGAAAATTCTCATCAAATATCTGCCCATGCGAGATGTTTATAAAAGCTTTTCTTAAAACGTCATAACCTATTACGAGATAAGGAACAAGATAAATTATAAATATCGCCGGTGTCGGAAGCTTTTCAAAAAGTCCTGTATGCTCTGCTATAAGTAATAATGCAAAAGCAAACAGTACTCCTATTATTCTGTTTCTGGTTTTCTTCATTTTCTTAGTCATATTTTTCTGCCTCTAAATTTATGTCATATGCTTTCCACGTAATATTTTTCTTAAATTTCAATCTCGCAATCAGGCTCAACCTTTTTGCATGCCTTAACTGCTGCATCAAGAATTTCAGCATATCTGTCATCATCAGCCTCAAGTGTAAGCTTCTGAGTCATAAAGTTAACTCTTGCATTTGTTACGCCGTCAATCTTCTTTATGGCATCTTCCATCTTTGCAGCACAGTTTGCACAATCAACTTCACATTTGTAACTCTTCTTCATATTGTTTTCCTCTTTTCTTTTTTTATTATTGTTTATAGTTATTTTTCTTCAATATGTTCACGGCCCATGGAAATTATTGTTCTCACATGGTCATCCGCCAGATAATAATACATCTGCTTACCTTCTCGCCTACTCTTAACAAGGCTGTTCATTTTAAGTATTTTTAGCTGGTGAGATACAGCAGACTGCGTCATTCCCAGATTCTCTGCAAGATCATTCACACAAAATTCTGATGCAAATAAGGCAAACAGTATTCTTATCCTGGTAGAATCACCGAAAACCTTGAAAAGCTCTGCGAGATCATACATCTCTTCTTCATCGGGAAGTTCATCCAGTTTACAGGAAAGCATTGTCATCTTTTTTCTCCTTCCTCAATATTACATATGAACATTTATTCATATGTTGATTTAAATATAATACTGCTAATTTTCATTGTCAATATTATTTTTATAACTTTTTTAGTACCAAATGTCTTACAATAAAAGTATGAATAATAGGGATTTTAAATATGAATATCTAACTGAAAAAGCAAAGACTATTTTAAATACCGGAAAAGGATATCGTGACAATACTCTTTTCCCGGAAATAAGTGCGCTCACCACAGACAAGCATAATCCTATTGATGTTGTAGTTACAGAAATAATGTACTGTGGAAAATACGAAGTTTGCGATTTTCTTATAAATCATTATTCTGATCGGTTATCCAGAAGTGATTACAGACTTCTTGCAAATCTTGTTTATGAAATCAAAACTACAGGCTTTCCTATAATTGATTATTTAAAGAATGAACAGCTTCGCCGTGTTGTAAACAAGCTTACCATCGATTGCAACTGCTGCTTTTGGCTTTGTGCATCTCCTGATGATATTTATAATCACTATGTAAAAGAATACATACCAAAGGCGGATAAAATACAACCGGGCTATGCTGACTCCTGTCCTGACTATAAAATCAAAGCCGCGCTTTCAATTGATGAATATAAAAGCAGGTATGTCGACGAAATCAACATACCTGCACAAAATGTTCTTCTTTGCGATATGGGTATTGAGGGCATTCTTATTGCCTTCAACCAATAATCCTTTTCGCTGCCTGCTGTCATAATGTGGAATAGCCAAAACCGTTACATATAGCGTCTACCTTTATTCCCTCTTTACAAAGCGGGCAATTATCATGAGGATAACTTGCATAATCAGGAAGATCTCTTGTCGAGAACAGTGATCTTATAGGGAAACCTTCAATCTGTGTAGCTACAGAGAAAAATGCAGCAATTCCGACAACTTCTCCGCCATAAAATCTAACAGAATCCAGTGCATTTCTTAACATCCCACCGGTAGTAACAGAATCTGACAATATAAGAACCTTCTTTTCCGCAATCATATGTTTATTATTATCTCTGAACATGATCTGTCCGTTAACATTATATTCAGGTCCTGTTATATACATGGTCTTATGTGCATTCATGGAAATTACACCTGCCTGAGTAAGTGCATCAGCAAGATAAGAACCAACAACCTCCATGCCATTAAGACAAAGAATGGTATCAATTACTTCCGAAGCAATATAGAACTCAGCAAGGGATTCACCTGCTGCTCTCGCCTCTTTCATTCTGGCTTTTGTGTCACAAAGATCAATAAAATAATTAACATGAGCATTCGGTGTAACGAAATGTCCCTTTGTGTTACGAAGAATTACATCATTGTTTCTTGAATACTCAATCTTGGTATAGTCTTGCATAATTCCTCCTCCTGCTATCAGCATGGGCAAATCATTGGTTAACTTTATACATAATAATATCATATTAACGATGAATATTCATTAAACAGTTAATTTTTTATACAATTTTAAGAATATCAATTTGCATAGTCGCCAATTTGATATTTTCAATCAAAGAGACGTTTCTTACGCCCAATCATTTCATCAATACTGTTCATGTAAAGAGTCACATCCTTAACGTTGTCACATCTCTCTATTCTGCCATCTCCATATACACGCTTAGTAACAGTCCCGGCGCCAAGAGCAACTATAGACTGAACCTCTTCCATCATCAGAATATTGTAAATACCTGCTTTTCCCTCTCTGGCATAACCGGTGTTTTCAAGATTACCGGAAATGTTCTTTTGTCTGTACAGATAGTAAGGAGAAAGCCCCATTCCTTCAGCACTTCGCTTTGCGATTTCCATCATTTTTCCTGTATCGCCTGCCACAAAGAAGCCATTGTTTCTAATGTGTTCAGCAAGTCTTGAGCCTCTTTTCACAGACAGACTGTGCACGGTAAGGTCATCAGGGCCCAGCTTTTCTATTTCCCTCATTGTATGCTCAACATCCTCTTCTGTCTCGCCGGGAAGCCCCAGAATAATATCCATGTTTATATTATCAAAGCCTTCTTCTCTGGCCATATTATAGGCATCCACAAACTGCGCAACCGTATGTTGCCTTCCAATGCGCTTAAGTGTCTCATCACTCATAGTCTGAGGATTAACAGATATTCTGTCCACTCCGCATTTTTTCATGGCACTCAGTTTTTCACGTGTAATAGAATCAGGTCTTCCCGACTCTACAGTGAACTCTCTGCACTCTGATAAGTCTATTTTTTCTCTCAGATATGTGATAAGCCTTGTCATCTGGTCAGGTTCAAGAGTTGTCGGAGTACCTCCGCCTATGTATACAGAATTAACTGTTTTCCCTTTAAAAGCATCTGCCACATAATCAATTTCTTTTTCAAGACATGCTATATATTCATTCACCTTCTTTTTCCAGGTAACAATAGGGAACGATGTAAAAGAACAATACAAGCATGTTGTGGGACAGAAAGGGATTCCCAGATAAATGCTATAGCCATTTTTGTAATTTATATCATCAAGAATTTTCTTTTCTCTTAATGCAATATTATATGCAAGCTCTGTCTTTTCATCAGAAACAAAAAAAGTGTCCTTCATATAGGACTTTATCTCTGCTTCCTCTTTACCGGCGTCAAGCATTTGCATAGGAATTCTGGTAGGCCTTATCCCTGTAAGTGAACCCCAGGGAAGGTCATGGCCTATTTCCTTTGAAAGTTCTCTGTACATCATTTGTTTAAGTGCATTTTTAGGAGTTGAAAGCGAAGCTGTCGACCCATTTGTTGAAGCAGAGCTCTCTAAATCATTCTCAGCACACTGCGTCCTGGCAAATGTCTCG
Source organism: Butyrivibrio sp. AC2005 (assembly GCF_000424145.1). Lineage (GTDB taxonomy): Bacteria > Bacillota > Clostridia > Lachnospirales > Lachnospiraceae > Butyrivibrio. Next base: position 76,667 of record NZ_KE384137.1, on the reverse strand, counting down.
CTATTATCATTATGAATAATCTTCATGGAGATATATCCTTCTTCCTCCATAAGACTGATATCAATCATAAATACGATATTATCTTCAATTGCCTCCCTACACTTATCTTCATCATATGTAAGAACACTAACATCCTCTTTAGGATAAAATGCCTTAACCAGCGAATGTATGTCATATTTAAACTTATCTTTATTAAGTAAAACCTTTATCATTTTTATAATGCCTTTATTTCCTTACAAATACATGTTGTGAGTTTTCTCAAATCCTATTGTGGTAGATGGTCCATGTCCCGGATAAACTACCGTTTCGTCCGGAAGGACAAACAGCTTTTCATGGCATGACCTGACAAGTGTTGCTGCAGAGCCTCCCGGAAAATCCGTACGGCCGACTGACCCTTCAAATAAAGTATCTCCGCTTATGAGAATATTATCCTCTTCGAAATAATAGCAGCAGCTCCCTTCTGTGTGTCCGGGAGTTGCAATAATCCTGAACTTGAGACCTGCACATTCACACATTTCACCATCAGAAAGCAGCACATCCGGCTTTACGGAAACATTCGTTCCGAACATATCCGAAAGATTATATTCCAAATCCTCGCAGAGCCCTGCCTCTTTTTCATAGGCATATACCTTTACGTCCGAAAGCTTCTTCAGTTCCTTAACTCCGCTTATATGATCAAAATGGCCATGTGTAAGGTATATTGCTTCAACTTTAAAGCCACGCTTTTTAAGTTCATCATATATAAGTGCACCTTCATCGGCAGGGTCAAAAAAAATCACAGGTGTGAATTTTCTATCACTATCCTCAACATCATTAACACTATGATCATTTCCGTCTTCTTTATAAACAAAATAGCAGTTAGTCTGTACCATACCAAGGCACATGGAGCCAACTGCCACAGTTCCTATCTCTTTATTTGCCATTCTATATACCTTTTCCTTTTAAATAAAAAGTTCGATATCGAGCACAGGATGTAGCATTCGTAAAAACTGCATCAGCCTGTTGTTCTCTCGATATCGATAACACTGTCAATATTCCTGATCTTATCAACAATCTCTCCAAGTTCTTCCCTGCTGGAAACCTGGAAAGAAGTCTCCATAGTCGCAAGTCCCTGCTTACTTGTACGCGTATTCATGGAAAGAATATCTACATTTTTCTCAGTAAGTGCTCTTGATACATCCGCCAGGAGTCCTGATCTGTTATTGGCAAAAATGTTGATAGTAGCAACATATTTTTCGCCAAGTGCATGACTTTCCCACTTTGCCTCTATGAGCCTTGTTCTGTCCTCGTTCTGCATAGCGCGAACATTGACACAATCCTTCCTGTGAATTGACACACCACGGCCTCTCGTAACAAAGCCAACTATAGGATCCCCAGGTACAGGATTGCAGCATTTTGAAAATCTTACAGCAACATCATGGATACCCTTTACAATAATAGCGCTTCCCGAACTGCTGACACGAGGTGTAATATTGGATTCTGCAACAGCAGCAAGAACCTCCTCGTCAGAGATGTTCTGCTTATGATCCTTCTCATACAGTTCCAAAATCTTATTAACTACCTGGCCTTCCTTGAGGCCACCGTGTCCAACTGCCGCAAGAACAGCATCCCAGCTGTGGAATCCGTATTTTCTGACAATCAGGTTCTGATATTCAGGCTTCATGACACTATAAATGTCTATGCCCTTGGATTTACAATACTCAACAAGGGTCTCTTTACCCTTACTGATATTTTCTTCCTTGAACTCATTTCTAAACCACTGATTGATCTTATTTTTTGTAGATGTACTTCCTACTATACTTAGCCAGTCTCTGCTTGGACCTTTTGAATTCTGGCTCGTAAGAATTTCGATTCTGTCACCATTCTGTATTCTGTAATCTATTGGAACAAGTTTACCGTTAACCTTGGCACCAATCATTTTATTACCGACTGCGCTGTGAATACTGTATGCAAAGTCGATAGGGGTTGATCCCGCAGGCAGGTTCTTAACTTCTCCATTGGGAGTAAAGCAATATACATCCTCAGAGAAGAGGTTAAGATCACTCTTCAGCAGATTCATAAACTCCTGGTTATCGGACATATCCTGTTGCCATTCCAGAATCTGTCTTAGCCATATAAGCTTTTCTTCTTCCTGTCCCTCAACATGCTTACCGTCGGATGCCTCTTTGTACTTCCAGTGTGCAGCAATACCGTATTCAGCTGCACGGTGCATATCGTAGGTTCTTATTTGTATCTCGAAGGGTTGTCCGGTTGTGCCAATAAGCGTCGTATGAAGCGACTGATACATATTAGGCTTGGGCATAGCGATATAATCTTTAAATCGTCCAGGAATCGGCTTATACATCTCATGTATTACACCAAGTGCAGCATAGCAGTCCTTTACGGAATCCACTATGATTCTGACTGCAAACAGATCGTAAATCTGATCAAGAGTTTTTCCCTGATTATGCATTTTCTTATAAATACTAAAGAAATGCTTTACTCTTCCGTTTACATCACCATGTATCCCTGCAGCAATAACATGCTCTCTTACTTCAGCGCATATTTCTTCTACGTATTTTTCTCTCTCAACCTTTCTCTGCGCAACCCTCTTAACAAGGTCATAATAAATATCAGGCTCCAGATATTTAAGAGAAAGATCATCAAGTTCAATCTTAATCTTGCTGATACCAAGTCTTCCGGCAATCGGACTGTAAATATCCAGTGTCTCCTGCGCAATCCTCTGCTGCTTCTCAGGAGGCATATGCTTAAGCGTACGCATATTATGAAGTCTGTCGGCAAGCTTAATCAAAATTACACGAATATCCTTGGCCATTGCCAAAAACATCTTACGAAGATTTTGAGCCTGCATCTCCATCTGATCAGGAGTCTTACTTGCGTAATCGCCTGAAAGCTCCAATCCCTGCAACTTTGTAACGCCATCGACAAGAAGTGCTACATCAGCGCCAAATTGCTCCTCAACCTGTGCCTTGGTATAAATAGTATCCTCAACAACATCATGAAGAAGCCCCGCTGCAATTGTCTCCTTATCCATTTCAAGATCAGCCAGAATAATTGCAACGCAAAGGGGATGAATAATATAAGGCTCACCTGACTTGCGCCTCTGCTCCTTATGAGCTTCGGCTGCAGCCTGATAAGCCTTTTCAATCAAAGTAATATCATCAGATGGATGATATCTGCGAACACGGCTAATAAGCCCTTCATAAAGAGCCTCGGGAGACTGAAATTCATCGATTGATTCAATTTTTCCATCATCAAAATCTGTCCGTCCCATAGTTGCCACACTCCGCAATAATTTTTTACTTGCCTTCGTAGGAAAGTGCAGAATAAAGCTTGTAATTACCAAGAGCTTCTCTGCCCTTAAGCCCCTTAAGTTCCATAAGAACAAGAACGCCTGCTACTTCGCCGCCAAGTCTCTCAATCATTTTGATCATGGCTTTGATTGTTCCACCTGTAGCAATGAGGTCATCAACAATAATAACCTTCTGTCCGGGCTTAATTGCATCCTTATGAATTTCAAGAGTAGCTGTGCCATATTCAAGCTCATACTCCTCTGAAATTGTCTCACAGGGAAGCTTACCCTTCTTACGGATCATAACAAATCCTTTTTTCATATTATATGCAAGAGCTGTTCCAAAAATAAATCCTCTTGACTCAGCGCCTGCCACAACATCAAAATCCACATCCTTAATAAGATTCTGCATCTCATCTATAGCAAGCTGAAGTCCGTCAGGATCCTGTATTACTGAAGTAATATCGCGAAACATAATGCCGGGTTCCGGAAAATCCGGTATTGTTCTTACATAATCATCTAACTTCTTCATTGTATTTACCTCATAAACTAAATAGTAAAAGTTCTTTATAACTAACATAGTATATCACGATTTTGGCTCAATAACGAAAAAATTTATATTTATTTTATACTTTGAACGTATTTTTAACACAATTAGAAAACCCTCTTTACTTTTTGCTGCGTAAAGAGGGCTTAAATAATGTATTAAATTATTCCAATGAAAATTCAATTATTTCTCCGCCAAGATCACCTATAAGACCTAATGACTCAACATTTTTCAGCTTGGACGCATCCATCTGCTTTATCAGTACCATACTCTTCTTCTCACCTGAAGTAATTGTTCCGGAGTATGAACTGAGGTCATTATCTAGCATTGTAACATTGGTATATCCAACATTTACACCATTCAAAATAACCTGGAAATGTGGATTAGCCTTTTCCATATCAACCGACACATCCATACCGCTTGTGTTTGCAAGCCTGAAATTAAGTATCAGCAGCTTTTTACCGGATGTAGCATTTATTACAAAAACATCATCATTATCAGGATAAGTGGAAGCCACGCTGTATCCCGAATATGTAAGAAACATTCCCTTGGAAAGCTCCTGTCTCATCCCTTGAACCACCTTATCGGGTTCTGTTTCCTGCGGAGTATTCTGTATATCTTCAGTATTATTATCGGGTACTTCTCCTCCTGAATTTTTTATGCCTTCATCAAGCTCGTCACCGTACTCATTCAAAAGCTTATCAATATCATCCTCAGAATTAGTATTTTCAGTTATCTTGTCTTCCTGATTGGTATTTTCAGTTGTCTCGTCCTCGGGTTCAGTAAGGGTAGTCTGCTCAGGCTCATTTAAATCATTCTGTGCCGCATCAGTGCTTTCGGTATTATATGTTTGCTCTGTTTCATCAACATCAGTCGCTCCATCAGTATCAGCAGTATCAGCCGACATATTTGCAATAGCAGCAGCGGTTTGAGCATCGCGCTCAGCCTTGGCAGAATCTCTGGCTTCTTTTGCCATTTGTCTTTGAAGTTCGAGCGAACTGAGTGAAGAAAGCTTTTCAACACCATTATTTGAATACTTCATCAGAAGGCTCACCATATATTGAACAGTCTGATTGTATTCATCATCAGTCATCTCCGGAAACTGTGAACCACACCCCGTAAGGAAAACTCCCACTGCAAAACATGTAATTAAAGCCTTTACAACACGTTTACCCATAAACGCCTCCATAAGGTTTATCTTGTTTCCAGCTCAAACCAAAATTCCACACCATTATCGTAGTTATTTACTCCATATCCCTGATGCATGGATTCCATGATTGCCTTAACAATTGAAAGGCCGACGCCACTACCGCCATACTCCCTGGTTCTTGCTTTATCAACCTTATAAAACTTCTCCCAAATATGTCCTATGCTATCCTCCGGAATAGGTTCTCCAGTATTAAATACAGATATTCTAACCTTATCGTCATAGGTCTTAAGTTTAATCTCAATAATGCAGTCACCACTTATGTGATTGAGAGCATTACTAAAATAGTTCATTAAAACTTCTTCTGTTTTAAATTCATCTGCCCAGACGTAAATGGGTGGATATTCATCCATTTGTACTGTGGCATTTTTCTGTTTCGTTAATATATCGGCAGATTTTATGTAATTCTTAATAGTTTCCGTTATATCAAATCGCTCCATCTGGGCATTGTCATTTCCAAATTCCAGCTGATTCAGGGTGAGAAGCTTTTTAACAAGAGTATCCATCTTTGAAGCTTCATCTCTGATTACGTCACAATAAAACACCATACTCTCAGGATCATCGCTTATACCTTCCTCAAGACCTTCAGCATAACCCTGTATTAAAGCTATAGGGGTCTTAAGCTCATGCGAAACATTTGATAAGAACTCACGTCTCATCTCATCAATCTGCTCTTTATGCGCAATATCCTGTTTCAACTCATTATTTGCATTTTTTAATTCTTTAATTGTAGCTTCAAGAGTCTCTGAGAGCTCATTAATATTATCTCCGAGAATATCTATCTCATTGGTAGTTTTCTTATGGTTGTCAGCTACATATTTTGCTTCAAAATTCAGGTTTTTCATTTCTTCAGATATCTTTGATAGCTGAAGTATGGGCCTTGTAATTCTGTTACTCAGATACAGAATGCTGATTGAACCAATAACTATCGCAGCAATACCGCAATAGAGCATGAACCTGTTCGAAATACCAACGCTCTCTCTTATACCCGCAAGAGCGCTTCTTACCATTACGATATATCCAGAATCGATTACACCCCATATTTCCAGATATTCTGTATTAAGGCGCTTGTCATTTTCAATCTGAATAGTATACTCGTCGTTTTTTTCAATAATACGCTTAACGCCTTCACTACCTCCCATCATACTGTCGCCTATAAGATTATCCCACAGAATATGAGCCATATAATCCGCGTCACTTGATGATGACTTTATCATCTGTGAATCGGCATCAAGTATGATAAGCTCAATTCCATAAGTATCACATATACTCTGAAGCTCAATATCATACTCATCAGTAGCAAAGCTCCCGTCTGTCGATGCTTCGTCAATACTTTGATAAGCCTGCTTTACCACGTCAAGCTGATGAGATAAGTAAACCCGTTCAAGAAAAAATTGATTAATTATGACCAGAAAAACTATCATTCCAACCATGACAAACAGAAACAGTATGTTTAATTCGGTACGTAATGACAGTCTTAATTTCTTAGTATTGTTGTCTGACATATAAGTATTTTGCCTTCCTATTTTTTCATAAGAAATGTAGCAGCATCGTCAGATCATGGATATACCCTTGCTGTTACACCTCGAACTTATACCCCATCCCCCATATTGTTTTTATCAGGTCACCTTTATCTCCCATTTTTCCTCTTAGCTTTTTTACATGGGTATCTATCGTTCGTGCATCGCCAAAATAATCATAATTCCATACATTATTCAGAATCTTTTCTCTTGAAAGTGCAATGCCTTTGTTTTCAATAAAGAATGTAAGAAGTTCAAATTCCTTAAAAGACAGCTCTATCTCCTTGCCATCTATTGTTACATTATGGGCAGCCTTATTTATCACAATACCGCCCGCTTCAATAATATCATCACTTGAGCCCTGGGTAGTTCTCCTTAAAATAGCTTCAACCCTTGCCACAAGGATTTTAGGACTAAAGGGTTTACCTATATATTCGTCAACTCCAAGTTCAAAACCTTGAAGTTCATCCCTTTCCTCTGTTTTGGCAGTAAGCATAATAATAGGCACTTTGGAATAGGTCCTGATTTCACGGCATACCTGCCAGCCGTCCATTTTAGGCATCATAACATCGAGGATAATGAGGGCAATGTCTTTTTCATCAAAAAAGATATCAACAGCCTTCTGACCATCCTCTGCTTCAAGAACCTCAAATCCACTTTTTACAAGAAAGTCTCTTACAAGCTTTCTCATTCTTGATTCATCATCTACAACCAGTATCTTTAATTTATCCATATTTTCACTCTCCCGAACACAGTATATTATCTAATTGTGTCCATTTTGTTTACAAATAATCTGAATTATTCTTCAATTTCACTGGCATATTCAGTATTATCCTGAATTTTAAGCTCTCTTTCCTTCGCCCGTACAGCTTTCTCTCGCTCTTTAAGCGATTCTTCCCACTCTGCATATCTGTTAGTAACATTTTGTTTATAGTTTATTATGTTATCATTATCGGAACGCATAACTATAACAAACATTGCGACAACAAGTGCCACCAGTATGATATTCATTGCAATAAGTATTATAAAGCTTGCCTTTACATCTCTTTTCTTTTTTTGCGGAAGTGGAGTTATATATTGTCTGGGATGATATTCGTCCTTTAAATCTACTTTTGTAAATTTTGTGTTTACAGGAATAGGAATCAAATCATCCTCATTTACTCCGGCAGCAATCAGTCTGTCACGAAGCTTGGCAAGATAATGCCACCCAACAGGAGTTGAAAATATTTTATTTGAAATGGCTTTTTCATATACAGCTTCAAGATCAACCACCTTCGTTGAGTGAACCTTTTGCCCAAGAATAATGATTTTTTGCTTGTCAGACTCTGCCTTTTTAGCATCTTCCTTCGACAAAAACTCATAACCTTCAACTACAAGGTTCTCTTCTTCCTCTTTAGTTTTAACATCAGTTTTATTATTTTCTTCACCTGCGGTCTTTTGTTCGTTTTCATCTGCCATAGCCTTCTCCATATGCTGCTATAAATACACTTACGCTTCTGGATTTTAGTCTCCAATTCGGAATAGTAAGCGGCTTAGGACGGTTATTAAAATATCGTTTATCCTCAGCAGCTGTATCCACAACCAGTGTCCAGTATGAACCATCAGGCGGCTCAGGAAGTGTTATCTGAATATCCTCCCAGTAAACATTTACAGACATCAAAACCACATCATCATGTCCTTTTTTTCTGATATATCCGGCAAACATGATGCTTATAACCTTTGTACTGTCATTGATATTCGTATTATATGGATGATCGGTAAATACAGAAATATGCGGAAGTCCTGACATTGCAGGTTTTAAATCCTTACGTATGCAGGGATGCTTCCTTCTAAACTGGATCATATCTCGGTAAAAATCAAAATACTGACGATTCTTGCTGAAAAGATCCCAGTTCAGCCACGAAACCTCATTATCCTGACAATACGCATTATTATTACCATACTGAGTATTACCGAATTCATCTCCGGCAAGGATCATGGGAGTTCCCCTGCTACACATAAGAACTGTAATCGCATTGCGCATCATTTTAAACCGAAGATCATTTACCTCCTGATTATCGGTCTCACCCTCATGACCGCAGTTCCAGCTTCTGTTGTCATTGGCTCCGTCCGTGTTATTCCATCCATTAGCTTCATTATGCTTTTCGTTGTAGGAAAACATATCATATAAGGTAAATCCATCATGGCATGTAATGAAGTTTACAGAAGAATCATAACCTGCATAGTTACGTCCATACATATCCATGGAGCCTGTAATACGGCTTACTGCCTCAGGTGCTGCCCAGTATTCGCCCTTGAGGAAGGATCTTATGCTATCTCGATATCGTCCATTCCATTCGGCCCATCTTCCCCAGGATGGGAAAGATCCAACCTGATACATGCCGCCCGCATCCCATGCCTCTGCTATAAGCTTTACATCCCCGAGAATAGGATCAAAGGCAAGCCTCTGCAAAAGTGGCGGTGCCTCCATAGGCGCACCATTCTGATCTCTACCAAGAATACTTGCAAGATCAAATCTGAATCCATCAATTTTATACTGTTCTACCCAATAATGCAGACATTCCACGATCATCTGCTGAACCATAGGATGATTACAATTAAGAGTATTACCGCATCCGCTGAAATTATAGTAATCACCGTCAGGGGTAAGCATATAGTAAATATTATTATCGAATCCCTTGAAAGAAATGAAAGGACCGTTTTTATTCCCCTCAGCAGTATGGTTAAATACCACATCAAGAATAACTTCTATTCCATTTTCTTTAAGAAGCTTAATCATTTCCTTAAGTTCAAAGCCTTCTCTGTTATACTCTTCAGTTGAAGCATAGCTGGTATTGGGTGCAAAGAAACTTACTGTGTTGTATCCCCAGTAATCAAGCAGAGTTCTGCCGTTAACTACTCTTTTATCCCTGGTCTCGTCAAATTCAAAAATAGGCATTAGCTCTACAGCAGTTACGCCAAGCCTTTTCAAATAGTCAACCTTTTCCATTATCCCCGCAAAAGAACCTCTGCATTTAACACCGGCTGACTCAGACATTGTAAAGCCACGAACATGCATCTCATATATGATTGAGTCACTCATGGGAGTTTTTAGCCAGCTGGCCTCACCCCAATCAAAATCATTTCTTACAACTCTGGCTCTGTAAGCCTCTTCAAATTTTATTGTCTGTCCCCATACTTTTTGTCCTGCAACAGCCTTTGCATAAGGATCCAGAAGAATATGGTTATAGTCAAATAAAAGTCCCTTATCTTCATCCCAGGGGCCATCTACACGATATGCATATTCCATATTTTCAATTGTTAATCCAAACACAATCATGGAATGTACTTTTCCGATACGATAGCTTTCAGGAAAAGTGAGCGAAACATAGGGTCTCTCCTCTCCTCTATGATAAAGAAGAAGCGTGACCTTCGTTGCTCCGTTAGAATAAACAGTAAAATTAACGCCATCAGGAAGAACCGTGGCACCATTAATATCATAGTACCCCGGGCGAACCCTGAAACCGTTAATAACATCAGCTGCAAGAATTTGCCTGTTTTCCTCAGACCTTCTCAAATCCCTCTCATGAGGAAACGCAAAATTATCCTGTTTAGGTATTGGTCTTTTAAACTCCGTCATACGCAAATGTTAGAGGGGAATCCTCTGTCCTCTCACCTTTTTAGAATTCAAAACAAACATATGCCAACAAAACACTACTCTAATTGTATCACAAATTAACATTTTAAAGTACATTTTGACACTAAAAAAAAGAACAACTATCCAGGTAAAGATAGTTGTTCTTTATAAACTAAGCTCAAAAATACCTTGCTAAGTATTTGAGGTTTATGCAGGATAGGCTCCGTTCTTAGTGTCAGCAGCTGTGAGATCAACCTTCTCCTGCTGAGCAAGACGATATTTAAAGAAGTCTGTAGCAACCTGAGGGAACAATGCATAGGACAGAACGTCCTCATCCTGCTGCTTCCACTGCTTAACATCCTCTTCAAACTTTTTAAGTCCGGGCTCAAGCTTATCTGCAGGTCTGCATGTGATAACCTCTCTGTCGCCGATAATCTTCTTCTGTACTTCAGGATTGAAAGGCTTGATTGTCTTACCATATTCACCTGCAAGAAGATCCTTTGTCTGGTCAGTAGCAACCTTATATCTCTCACCCATAAGCACGTTCATAACAGCCTGAGTACCAACGATCTGTGATGAAGGTGTAACAAGCGGAGGCTCACCAAAGTCTTTACGAACCCGAGGAATCTCCTCAAGCACTGTATTGTACTTATCGCTTGCATTCTGCTCTTTAAGCTGGCTAACCATGTTGGAAAGCATACCACCGGGAACCTGATACATAAGAGTCTTGATATTAACACCAAGAACCTTAGCATCCATAAGTCCGCTTGCAAGGCACTCTTCTCTGTATGGTCTGAAGTAATCAGCAATTTCAGCAAGAAGCTTCTGATCAAGACCGGTCTCAAATTCCTGTCCCTTGAAGGCCTCAACCATAACCTCTGTTGCAGGCTGTGATGTACCAAGAGCAAAAGGTGAAATAGCACAGTCAATGATATCAACACCTGCCTCAGCAGCCTTAAGATATGTCATACTTGCAACACCTGAAGTGTAATGAGTATGAAGGTCAATAGGAAGGCTTGTAGCACTCTTAAGAGACTTTACAAGTTTCTCTGCCTCATAAGGAAGAAGAAGTCCTGCCATATCCTTGATACAGATAGAATCTGCACCCATAGACTCAATTTCCTTAGCGATATTCATCCAATACTCAGGTGTATAAGCATCACCAAGTGTATATGCAAGAGCTATCTGAGCATGTCCGCCCTCTTTCTTACATGTCTTAACAGATGTCTCGAGGTTTCTAAGGTCATTCAGACAGTCAAAAATACGAATGATATCAATACCATTAGCAATAGATTTCTGAACAAAATACTCAACGACATCATCAGGATAATGCTTGTAGCCAAGAATATTCTGACCACGAAGAAGCATCTGAAGCTTTGTGTTCTTGAAGCCTTCTCTCAGCTTACGAAGTCTCTCCCAAGGATCCTCTTTAAGGAATCTCATGGAAGCATCAAATGTAGCACCTCCCCAGCACTCTACTGAGTTGTATCCTACCTTATCCATAGTAGGAATTATGGGAAGCATAAGTTCTGTAGGCATTCTGGTAGCAATCAGTGACTGATGTGCATCACGCAGAACTGTCTCTGTAATCTTAATTGGCTTTGCCATAATTGTTCTCCTTTACAAAAATATTATGTAACTGACGGAATTAGAACACTCCAAATACCGCCATGAAGGTACCGGCAACGACTGCAGTACCAACTACGCCTGCTACGTTAGGTCCCATAGCATGCATCAGAAGGAAATTACTGGGATCATACTCCGCACCAACCTTCTGTGAAACTCTGGCAGCCATAGGAACAGCAGATACACCGGCTGAACCAATAAGAGGATTAACCTTACCACCGGTAATAACGCACATCAGCTTACCAAACAATGTTCCTGCTGCAGTACCGATAACAAATGCAATAAGTCCAAGAGCTACAATCTTAATAGTTGTAATATTAAGGAATGCCTCAGCACTTGTTGTAGCACCTACAGAAGTACCAAGCATGATAACTACGATATACATAAGAGCATTTGAAGCTGTCTCCTGAAGCTGACGAACAACTCCACTCTCACGGAACAGGTTACCAAGCATCAGCATACCAATAAGAGGTGCTGTAGTAGGAAGAATCATACTTACAACAATTGTAACAATGATAGGGAAAAGAATCTTCTCAAGCTTAGAAACAGGTCTGAGCTGCTGCATACGGATTTTTCTTTCTTTGTCAGTTGTTAAGAACTTCATAACCGGAGGCTGAATGATCGGCACAAGTGACATGTACGAATATGCAGCCACGGCTATAGGTCCCAGAATTGTTGTCTGATTAAGCTTTGTTGCAAGGAAGATAGATGTAGGGCCATCTGCTCCTCCGATGATAGAAATAGCTGCAGCCTGCTGATCATTAAAGCCCATGGCAATAGCCATAAAGTAAGCTGAAAAGATACCAAACTGTGCAGCAGCTCCCATAAGGAAGCTCTTAGGATTCGCGATAAGTGGACCAAAGTCTGTCATCGCTCCTACACCCATAAAGATAAGTGACGGCATGATTGCCCACTCATCAAGCAGGTAGAAATAATACAAAAGTCCGCCTACACCATTCGATGATTTCTCAATTGAAAGCATAATATCCGGATAGATATTTACCAGTAGCATACCGAAGGAGATAGGCACCAAAAGAAGTGGTTCGAAATCTTTGGCGATTGCAAGATACATAAATATCAGAGCAACAACAACCATGATATAGTTTCCGGGTGTCATTGTTGTAAATGCAGTTTGCTGCCAGAGATTCGATAATGTGTTTACAATGTAATCCATTTAACGACCTCCGTGTGAGTCTCTCCAAATTTTAGTTCATTGTTGCAACAACGCCGCCAGCTTCAACCTGATCGCCTACAGCAACGTCGATACTTGCAATTGTTCCATCCTGAGGTGCAACCATAGGAATCTCCATCTTCATAGATTCCATAACAACAACAGAGTCGCCCTTCTTAACAGACTGACCAACATTAGCCTCAATCTTAAGAACCTTTCCGGCTGCACCGGCTGTTACCTTAACACTACCTGCGCCGGCACTTGCCTTCTTTGTGGGAGCTGCAGGTGCCTTAGGTGCTGCAACAGGAGCTGCTGCAGGTGCTCCGCTTCCTGCACCTTCTTCAACAGTTACTTCATATACGTTTCCGTTAACGGTAATTGTATAATTTTTCATTATTTATGTCCTCCTAAAATAAGCTCTGATTATTAAGCTCTTTTCCAATTACTTGCTTTGCCGACTTTACGAACAGATCTGACAACAAATCCATCTCCACCAGCAGTAGCACTTCCCTGATATGCAGCAATTGCAGCAGCAATAACAGCTACAAGCTCATCATCATCTGAAAGTTCTTCCTTCTCAGCAATCTGAGATGTTACAGTCTCCATTGACTTCTGAGTAATCTCTTTAGATGTCTCAGGCTTCTTCTCTGTCATCTTATTGATGAGAGGGAACAATGAGATTACAAGAGCAATGATAATAAGTACCGTGAATGCCATTCCCATTCCGAGAAGAGTGTTAAGTCCTGCACTCTTAAGCTTCTCAGGTAATGAATGATTAACATTAACCGAAATCAGAGTCGGCATTCCTTTTCTGTCTAGACTGTACTCAAGAACAGCTGTATGGGAGTTATTACCCTTACCCTCAATGGTTGCATCAACCATGAGTTCACCATCCTTGTTTACGTAGTAGGAAAACTCATCTATATGAGTTACACTGATGTCTTCTGAAAGTGTATCGGGACTGCTGTAACCGAGTTCGTCGATAGCGTCGTACCAGTTTCTGTAACCTGCCGCGAAAACATCAAGCATAGACTCATCAAAGCTGTCTTCCAGTTTTTCTTTAAAATTATCAGGTGTTATTCCCTGTAAATACATGTTCTCAAAGTAGTCATCCTCAAGTGTCTGAGCAACACTCAAAAGATAATCCTTTGTGAATACTGCCTCATCGTATCTGCTTCCGGCTACAGTATTTTTCTGAATACTACTGCCACAAGCTGTAAGACCGAGCATGCAGATTAGCGTAACACCTAAAGCAAAAATCTTATGCTTCACTGTCAGGCTCCTCCTTATACTGTAGTGTGCTTCCTTACAGGGCGCTCCTCACGCTTGCTGTAAAGCATTTCAAAAGCTCCTATTACATATTTTCTTGTATCTTCAGCATTGATGATAGTATCTACATATCCTCTGCCTGCAGCACTTTCAACATTGTTCTGGAGTTTCGCATAAGCAGCTGCTGTTTCAGCTACTGTTCCGGAATCCTTACCATCAGCAATGATCTTTGCAGCATGATCTGCATTCATTGTGCCGATTTCAGCATCAGGCCATGCAAAAGTCATATCTGCTCCGATAGCCTTGGAATTCATAACAACATAAGCGCTTCCGTATGCCTTACCTGTTACAACATTTACCTTCGGAACTGTTGCACCTGATAAAGCAGCTACAAGCTTAGCAGCGCTCTTAGCCACATGTCTCTCATCGCACTTTGTAGCGCCAAAGCCTGCCACATTTGTAAGTGAAAGAACCGGGATTTCAAATGCATCGCAGAAGTCCACCATATCAGCAGCCTTGTTGCATGCATGAGCTGTAAGAACATTGTCAAACTTCTCGGCAACTTCGCCCTTTTCATCATAAACAGCACTTCTGTTAGCTATAACACCAACTGTAGCACCATTAAGCTTAATAAAGCCTGTAACCATTTCCTTAGCATAATCACGCTTTGTCTCAAAGAAGATTCCATTGTCGGAAATCTGTCTGAGCATCAGAGCAGGATCAGCTGCTGAACCATCAAGGTTCTCGCATGCACGATTAAGGTCATCAGCGCACTCATCAAAATTCTCTGTATCTTCATTATTAGAAGGAAGAAGTGAAACGAGTTCTCTTATCTGTGTATAAAGTGTCATCTCGTCAGCAACAACATCAACGTTGCCAACCTCTCCACTCTGCCATGCAGCAGATGAAGTGTCACACTTCTCCACACTGTTACCTTCAAGTACGTTGGGAGAATTAACGAAGAGCTTACCGCTCTTTTCTTCCATAAATGTAAAATCTGTCATTGTCGGGAAAAGTGCAAGACCACCACCACAAGAACCAAGTATTGCAGTGATCTGCGGAACAACGCCTGAAGCACTAACCTGCTTGCGATAGATTTCGCCGAATGCATTAAGTGCATCAGTTGCCTCCTGAAGACGAAGTCCGGCAGAATCGATAAGACCGATTACCGGTGCTCCCATCTTAAGAGCCATATCATAGAGACCTGCTATTTTCTTAGCATGCATCTCACCAACAGAGCCGCCGAGAACGGAAGCATCCTGCGCATAAACGTATACAAGCTTACCGCCGATAACGCCATAGCCGGTTACTACACCATCAGAGGGTGTCTCTGTCTGCTTCAGATTGAAATCTGTGCTTCTTGCTTTTACCTGAGCGCCGATTTCAACGAAACTGTTTTCATCAAGCAGAGAAACAATTCTCTGACTTGCCTGAGAAGAACTACTCATTTCTTCACCTCCGTAATATATTTTTAAGTGTATAAAACCACAACTTAAGTCAGAATATAGTATAGCACAAAAAAAAGACATGGAGAATAGTCCATGCCCTTATTTTCTGCGCATTTTATACATTTTTTATTGCAGCGTATAATAATCTGAATTATATGTAATTTATCAGATATCAAGCTTGACGCTAATCTCCTGTTCAGCCTCCTGTTTGAACTCCTCAACCCTGACTGCATCAAGAGCCGGAAGCTCTTCCAATGACTTAACGCCAAAGCTTCGAAGGAACTGTTCAGTCGTGCCAAAAAGGAGCGGTCTTCCGGGAGCATCAAGTCTTCCCAGTTCCTGAACAAGGTTAAACTCAACCAGTCGGTTAACAGCATGATCACTGTTTACCCCTCTTATTCTCTCAACATCAAGACGTGTAATCGGCTGCTTATAGGCTATTATAGAAAGGGTTTCCATCAGTGCATCGGTAAGAGTGATTTTCTTTGGTGTCTTTGCTACTTTTATAAGATACTCATACATCTCGCTCTTTGTGCACAGCTGAATTGAATCTTCAAGTTCAATAAGTCCTATCCCGCTATCGCTTCTCTCATATTTTTCCTTTAAATAAGCAATCTGTTTTCTCACATCCTTTAAATCCTGATCAAGCGCGTTACACAGCGCTGCAACCGTAACAGAATCCCCCATTGTAAAAAGGATTGCCTCTATTGCTGCTGCACCTTTTTCTTTAGTCATTTCACCCTCACTTTGCAAATATGTTTGAAGTTATCATTATATCTCCAAACGTCTCATCCTGTTCTATCTGTATATCTCCAATCTTCATTGCTTCCAGAATTACCAGGAAAGTTACAATGATTTCTACTTTGCTTCCCTGTTTTTCCAGAAGATGTTTAAAGCTAAACCTTTCATGTTCGCGAATATAAGCCTTTACATAGACAGTCTTCTGATCAAGATCAACAGATTCTTTTTGGATTTTTCCAAATTTACTTCTTATCGGATCGACCTTATCTTCCTGTCTTCTAAGAAGCGCCTGAAATATTTCATTCAGCTTTGATAAGTTTGCGCCCCCAAGCAACGTATCGTAATCAATGGGCTCTTCATAAGACATAACCTCTTCGGGAATATTCTTTTTTCTATACATATGTGTATCAGCATTCATCTGACGATCCCTGAGTTCATCAGCCATATACTTATACATCTTGTATTCAAGAAGCTTCTCTACCAGCTCAGCTCTCGGATCTTCCTCTTCGCCTTCCTCATTAACTTCCTTGGGAAGAAGCATCTTGCATTTAATGTCAACGAGAGTTGCTGCCATAACAAGGAATTCACTTGTTACTTCCATGTCATCCTTCTGCATGGCGCGGATGTACTCCATGTACTGTTCAGTTATCATGGCAATCGGAATATCATATATATCAATTTTATTTTTGTCTATAAGATGAAGCAACAGGTCAAGAGGTCCTTCAAAGACCTGCAGTTTTACTTCAAGTGCCATTATTAATCCTCTTGAGTTTTATTTCTTATCTTTAATAAGTTTAATTACACAAAGCTCTCCAGGGTTATTAAAACGAACTCTTATTGAATGAGTTGAAAGCCCCCTGCTTAGAATCATTTTAGATTTTTCAATTTCATAGAGGCCGCCGTCATACTTCGGAAAAGGTACAAGCGCAGGTGAAATCACGCCTCCCAATAAAGGGAGCCTGATAATCCCTCCATGAACATGTCCGGAAACCGTAAGATCAGCTCCCCATAATTTATATCTGTCAAAATAAATAGGATTATGCGCAATCAAAAGTTGGAATCTATCCTTGCACGGAACTCCAAAATACTTCTCTATGTAGCCATCAGGCATAGGATACTTTACCATTTTTCTGAAAAATTCAGGACCAAGTTCAAGCCCATGAATTTCCATATTATACTCCTCAAGGTATGTTCCCTGATTCCTTAAAAGAACACATCCTGCATCCCGTATTGTCTTTTCATATTTATCATATGCCTGTTTTCTGAAACCACCAAGAATATCCATCTTGGTCTCATGATTTCCATTTGCTGCATAGACAGGATATTTCTGACATAAAGCACAGACAAAATCCGCTATTTTTTCATAACGATCGTGTCCCAGCTCCTGATAAGCCGTAAGCATATCGCCTGCAATAAGAATTGCGTCCGGCGAAATATCATTAATCGCATTCAGCAAATCAATGTTTCCTTCACCAAATTGATTCTCATGCAAATCAGAAAGAAGACAAAACACTGCATCCTTTTTTAATCTGTCAGAATGTATTTCATAGTTTCTTATAACAAAGTGATGCATATCATGATGAATCACCATTAATACAAATACTATTAAAATAGTAGCCAATAACAGTAAGAAAATTAGCATGTTTTTACCCATGAAATAAAAATAGTCCTTGATTTATAAAAACCAAGGACTTGTTTTTATTAATTATATTTACGTTTTCTAGCTGCTTCAGACTTCTTCTTACGCTTTACGCTTGGCTTCTCGTAATGTTCTCTTTTACGAATCTCCTGCTGGATGCCAGCCTTGGCACAGCTTCTCTTGAAGCGACGCAGTGCGCTGTCTAAAGTTTCGTTTTCTTTTACAATAACTGTTGACATTCTCTACTCTTACCCTCCCTTCAGACCCTTCCTTAACGGGTGACCAGGGTTATTTGCTATGTTTTAGTTTACCCACATAACATCTATAGATTATACCATATTTTCCCAAACCGTCAAGCATAAAAATAAAGGGTTTTATATATTTTATAAAATAATCTTAAAATCGATAATAAGTTATTTAATTTGCGACTCAAGTGTAGTTTTTGCTTCGGCGATTGCATCAGGTATGCCTGCAGGATTCTTACCACCGGCCTGTGCCATGTTAGGACGTCCGCCGCCACCACCTCCAACTTTGCCTGCTACAGCTTTTACAAGGTTACCTGCATGTGCACCTGCAGCGATTGCTCCATCAGTTGCCATAGCCATAAGATTAACCTTACCATCATTCTCAGATACAAGAACGACTACGCCTTCGCCAAGCTTAGCCTTGAGCTGATCACCAAGATCTCTGAGGCCGTTCATATCAACGCCCTTTACGCTCTGTGCAATAAGCTTAACGCCCTTAACATCAATAACGCTGTCCATAACATCGCCAAGAGCAGCCTGTGCTTCCTTACTCTTAAGTGACTCATTCTCACTCTTAAGAGCCTTGAGTTCTTCCTGGAGCTTCTTGATGTGATCAACGATATCAGCAGGATTTGTCTTGAGTGCCTTTGCAGCATCTCCAAGGTTTGCTTCCACATTTTTGTAATATGCTCTTGCATTGTTACCTGTAAGCGCCTCAATACGACGAACACCTGCAGCTACACCGCTCTCTGAAAGAATCTTGAAAAGACCGATGTGGCTTGTGTTTGCAACATGAGTACCACCACAAAGCTCAATTGAGAAGTCGCCCATGTTTACAACTCTTACTGTTTCGCCATACTTCTCACCAAACAGTGCCATAGCGCCTGTCTTCTTAGCTTCTTCTATAGACATTTCCTTTGTAACTACAGGAAGTGCCTCCAAAATCTTGGCATTAACAATCTCTTCAACCTTCTGGAGTTCCTCCGCAGTCATAGCCTGATGATAGCTGAAGTCAAATCTGGTCTTATCGGGATCCTGATAAGAACCGGCCTGCTCTACTCCGTCTCCAAGAACCTCCTGGAGTGCCTTCTGAAGAAGGTGGGTTGCAGAGTGATTGCGGCAGGTCTTAGCACGATTCTCAGAATCAACATTAAGTGATACCTTATCAGAAGTCTTAAAGCTTCCGCTTATGACCTCACCGACATGTGCAGTTCTTCCGCCTGCTACTTTAATAGCTTCTGATACAACAAACTTTGACCCATCAGTTCCAAAAATCTCACCGATGTCGCCTACCTGGCCACCCATTGTGCCATAGAATGTAGTCTTATCAGTGAGTATTGTTCCCTGCTGACCTTCTGTAAGCTCATCTGTAACAGCATCAGCTCCTGCCATGGCAACTATTGTGCCTTCACATTCAAGAGCTTCATATCCAAGGAACTCAGTAGTTACAGAATCATCAAGCTCATCAAATACACCTGCACCTGTTGAAAGCTTAGCTGAGAAGTTCTGGTTATCTCTTGCCTTTTGCTTCTGCTCTTCCATAGAATCAGCGAAGCCCTTCTCATCAACAGTAAAGCCTTCCTCCTGAGCAAGCTCAACTGTGAGCTCTACAGGGAATCCAAATGTATCATAAAGAAAGAATGCATCCTTTCCTGCGATTTCCTTCTTACCATTATTGGAAGTCTGATCAAGAATCTTCTTAAATTCTTTCATACCATTCTCGAGAGTTGACTCAAAACGTACAATCTCTCTCTCAAGCTCTGTAAGAACAAACTTCTGATTCTTATTAAGGTGCTCATAGCTGTCTTTATACTCATCAATATATATCTTAGCTACACCAAGAATCTGATCCTTGTTAAGGCCAAGTGTTCTTGCATGTCTTACAGCACGACGAATAAGTCTTCTAAGGATATATCCGGCTCCTGTATTGGAAGGAAGAAGCTTTGCTTCATCACCGATCAGCATAACTGAAGTACGGGTATGATCAGCAAGAATTCTCATAGATCTTGTGGTCTTCTCATCAGACTCATATTTAATTCCGCTCTCTTTTTCGATGTACGCAATTACAGGTGCATGGAGATCGATCTTATATACATCATCAAGACCGTTAAGGAACGCAAGTATACGCTCAAGCCCCCAACCGGTATCAACATTTTTCTGTGAAAGAGGTGTAAGATGACCGTCATGATGTTTCTCATACTGCATAAATACATCATTACCTATTTCGGTATATTTTCCGCAGTCACATCCGGGACCACAGTTAGGTCCGCAATCCGGAACATCCTTCACATAAAACATCTCACTGTCAGGGCCACAGGGACCATATTCAAGTCCCCACCAGTTATCTTCAGCAGGAAGATAAAATATATTTTCCGGCTTGAAGCCTGACTCAATACGATATTTAGCACCCTCTTCATCCCTGGGTGCGTTCTCATCTCCGGCAAAAACAGTAGCAGCAAGATGATCAGCATCAAATCCAAAAAGCTGCGTCAGAAGCTCATAACTCCACTGACAACGCTCTTTTTTGAAGTAGTCACCAAGAGACCAGCTTCCCATCATTTCAAAGAATGTACCATGACTCTTATCACCGACAGAGTCAATATCATTAGTACGAACACACCCCTGAACATTGCAAAGTCTTGTTCCCATGGGATGCTTCTTACCAAGAAGATAAGGCATAAGAGGCTGCATACCTGCAACGTTAAACATAACACCTGTAGATCCGTCTGATACAAGTGAAACAGCGCCGCAATCCACATGTCCACGTTCTATATAGAACTGCTTCCATGCTTTACGCAGTTCGCTAGCTGTAAATTGTTTCATTTTAAAAACTCCTTCTTATTTCTATCAGATTAGTGCCATTCAAAGAGAATGCATTAGAAATCAAACTTATCCGCAAAGAATGCTTCAAGCTCGTCGATTGCTACTCTCTCCTGCTCCATGCTGTCTCGGAAACGAACTGTAACCTTACCGTCAGTCTCTGAATCAAAATCATATGTTACGCAGAAAGGAGTACCGATTTCATCCTGTCTTCTGTATCTCTTACCAATATTTCCTCTGTCATCAAATTCGCAGTTATATTTCTTGGAAAGCTGAGCATAAATCTTTTCAGCACCTTCGTTAAGCTTCTTGGAAAGAGGAAGGATTCCAATCTTAATAGGAGCGATAGCAGGATGGAAACGAAGAACTGTACGCATATCAGGCTTCTCTTCTGTTCCAAGGTTTTCCTCATCATATGCTTCGCAAAGGAATGCAAGAGTTACACGATCTGCACCAAGTGAAGGCTCAACAACATAAGGAATGTATTTCTCATTAGTCTCATCATCGAAGTAATCCATAGGCTGACCTGATGTCTCCTGATGTCTTGTAAGATCATAGTCAGTTCTGGAAGCAATACCCCAAAGCTCGCCCCACTCTGTGAAGGGGAATGCATATTCAATATCAGTAGTATGATCACTGTAGAATGAAAGCTCTTCGGGATCATGGTCACGAAGACGAAGATGCTCCTCACTGATTCCAAGTGAAAGAAGCCACTCATAGCAGAACTTTCTCCAATATGTAAACCACTCTGTCTGAGTACCGGGCTTGCAGAAGAACTCAAGCTCCATCTGCTCAAACTCTCTTGTTCTGAATGTGAAGTTTCCGGGTGTAATCTCATTACGGAAGCTCTTACCGATCTGGCAAATACCAAAAGGAAGCTTCTTACGTGAAGTACGCTGTACATTCTTGAAATTAACGAAGATTCCCTGTGCTGTCTCAGGTCTTAAATAAACAGTGTCCTTGGCATCTTCCGTAACACCCTGGAAGGTCTTGAACATAAGGTTAAACTCTCTTATACCTGTAAAATTATGCTTTCCGCAGGTCGGACAGGGAACATTATGTTCGTTAATAAACTTCTCCATATCCTCATGAGACCATCCATCAACAGAAGACTCGAGTGTTATTCCATTCTCTGCTGCAAAATCCTCAATAATCTTATCAGCACGGAATCTCTCATGGCACTCCTTACAATCCATAAGAGGATCTGAAAAGCTTCCAAGATGACCTGAAGCCACCCATGTCTGAGGGTTCATGAGAATTGCGCAGTCAACGCCGACATTATGAGGGCATTCCTGAACAAACTTCTGCCACCAGGCTTTTTTTACATTATTCTTAAACTCAACACCGAGATTTCCGTAATCCCATGTATTGGCAAGTCCACCATAAATCTCACTTCCGGGATAAATAAATCCTCTTCCCTTCGCAAGAGCAATAATTTTGTCCATTGTCTTTTCATTAGCTTTCATATCAAAAACCTCTTTCCGAGCACAATTGCTCAATTTATATATATTTAGAGCTTTATGCTCATTATTTACTTTTCAAGAACAATACAGGCTATTTCACCGTCAATATTCTCTGAAAAATCCGCCATATATTTATCAACCGGCTTTGCCTTGCCTGCGAAGTATTTAATCTTGTACGGTGCCGCAATAATGCCGGCAGATTTTGTTATCACAACATGCTGATCACTCAAAACGGCTGCTTTATCAGGGTCTATGGCATTTCCGTCTTTATCAACAAGCGTATTAACATCAAGCTGTCCCGCAAGAACAGCATCTGTCACTGTTTCATACTTCAGTGTCTCGGCATTGAACTCTTCATAATTATCAGTGCTCGAAAATTCAATAATAAGCTTAACCTTTCCGTCATTAGTATCTACACTCTTTAATTCTGCAGCGCCTTCTCCTTTTGAAACAATGAATGAATTTACTTCATTTTCAGTCATCTCCTTAAGCTCATCCACATTATAATAGCTCTCGGTAAAATCCTCGATAATCGTACTGACAACAGATCCATCTTTTTTTATCTCAACAGATGAGCTGTCAAGTTTCGAAGTATTGCTCCCCGATCCGCATGCTGATAATGCAGCAAGCATCATGATTACAGCTAATAAAGCAATACTGTTTTTCACAAAATCTTTTTTCACAATATTATTCCTCTTATATAATATGCTTTAGCATGCTAAAGGCATGCACACTTGTATGATTATATAACGCCTTTTCAGCTTTTTCAATTATCTTCAATCATCTTAACCATTTCGTAGCTATTAAAGCTTCTGTCTATAAATCTTTTTCTGTAGATATCACAGATATGATCAAGTTCATCCAGCACATCCCCGGTTACCGCAAACGAATATAGCTTTTCGATTGAAGCCCCCCTGATAAATTCAAGTGTGTAAGCAGTTGAACCCTCATAATTTCTATCCGTGGGGATTCCGGGAAATTCACCGTTAATTACAAGACTTTTTATTTCAAAAATACACCTGACCAGCCTATTATCAAAGTTTTTGGATTCAAGCGCTCTCATGGACTGATACAGGAGCTTTAAAACATCTCTTTCATCATTATTTTCCCTTGTATAATAGTCAGCAATCTCAAGAAAAAGCATCCCGTACATTGATCCGTTAAAATCATTTCGAAAATGTTCAAAATAATTGGAAATTCTGGCTTCCTGTATTGTATATGAAGTTCTTCCCTCATATAATCTGAATTCTCCAAAGCAAAAGGGCTCAACAACTCCCGCCAGGTGATTGCCCGGACGTCGTGAACCCTTAGCAAAGGCTGATATCTTCCCACGTTCAGAGGTAAGAATAGTCACCACAAAATCATAATCTCCAACCGGTGCTCTTTTTATAACCATTCCATTAACAGTGGTGAATTCAACCATTTGATGTATCAAACCTCATATGATCTTTATTTTGTATTTTTATAACCAAAATTTTTCATTTGAACCGTGTCATTTCTCCAATCTTTTCGTACCTTTACAAAAAGCTGGAGATTAACCTTGCATCCAACAAGCTTTTCTATATCGGTCCTTGCCTGAGAACCAATCTTCTTTAGCATAGATCCGCCTTTTCCGATAATAATGCCCTTGTGTGAGTCCCTTTCGCATATTATCGAAGCCTCAATATCCATAATCTCTGTCTCACTTGAAACATCGGCTGCATCTGTTTGTCCACCCTTTAGTGTTGCAAGCATCGCTTCAAGATCAGGAGCTCCCCCATTGGATGACTCCGCATTATTATTTGCACTCTTTTTTGGAGGATGAACATGCTTTGATTTCTTCTTTTTTGCAGGTGCAGCTGCTTTTCTTGTTTTCATTGTCTCCACTGTAACAGCGATACCGTGAGGCACTTCATCAGAAAGAAGGCGCAGAGCCTTTTCACGTATAATTTCTCCTACAATATCTCTCTCAGACTGATCTGTAAGCGTCTCATCATCATAAAAAGGATCCCCGTATGGTAATCTGTCAAACATTTTCTGCATCAGTTCATCAAGATTATCATTTTTTAGAGCAGATACAGTTACTATATCCGCATAGTCCATCTCCTTTTTATAAGCCTCTATAAAACTGTTAAGATCATCGCTTGAAACAGTATCTGTTTTATTAATAACAAGAATTACCTGTTTGCCGCATTCTCTCAGCTGATCTATTATCATATGCTCCCCTGCGCCAATAAAGGTGCTGGGTTCAACGAGCCACAATATCAGATCAACCTCTTCCATAGTTTTGGTCGCAACCTTAACCATGTATTCACCAAGCTTATTTTTCGATTCATGAATCCCAGGTGTATCAAGAAAAACAATCTGCCCGCGCTCATCCGTATAGACAGTCTGGATTCTTCCACGTGTTGTCTGTGGCTTATGCGAGGTTATAGCTATTTTTTGACCGATCAAATGATTCATAAGTGTGGATTTACCAACATTTGGTCTTCCAATCAGCGTAACATAGCCACATTTCATATTCATATTATTGTTCAGATTTTCCTGCATAAATAAGCTGCTCCACTTTTCCAAATAAATCCTTATTCTGCATTAGTTTATTACCATCACCGACCACGCACAGACAGTCATCTTCCATAAATGCATCAACATAGGCTGCAAGCTTCCTGATCTTATCCTGATCCGTCGCAAGAAGCGTGTCTCTGTCATGCTGTATATTTTTCATATCCGCGTTGCAAAGATAAGCTGTGAGTCCGTATGCACCCTTGGCAGAAGGTGTCTTGGGTGTATCGATATCACTTATTGCACCGATAACAAACTGAGTAATTGTACGTTCGTCAGCTTCAAAGTTTTTAAGATATTCCGAAGCTTCCTTAAATACATCAATACTTCTTGAAAGATGCGGGTCTCTGTAGGTTACAAAATATGAATCTCCGTTCTTGGCAAAGCCGCTCATACAACCATAGGCTCCGCCAAGCACTCTTATATTTTTCCAGAGATAATCATACCCAAGCATCACTCGAAGCACTCTAAGAGAACCGTCATATTTAAGTCCTTTTGTCGCAAAATTGCCTGCCCGGCATACATATTGAACCTGACCTGCAGTCTGGAAGCCTTCGTTTTTCTTCTCGCATTCTACAGTAA
This sequence comes from Butyrivibrio sp. AC2005, assembly GCF_000424145.1. Taxonomy (GTDB): domain Bacteria; phylum Bacillota; class Clostridia; order Lachnospirales; family Lachnospiraceae; genus Butyrivibrio. The sequence continues at coordinate 50,940 of NZ_KE384137.1, read as the reverse complement.
AGCCTTCATAATCTATCTCTTCCTTATGTAGCGAATCTGCAAAGGCCTTTACTTTTTCTTCGAGTCCCTGATATTCCTTTTCAGAAGCTGTATAATCCACAAGAAGGTTCTCTGCACGGAATATAATCCTGCAAAGCTCTCTCATATTATCGATGATTTCATCCGCTGCACTGCTGTCGACTGAAATCTTTTCTCTTATTTCTTCAACAAGTCTGTAACCGCCGATACCCGAAACCATGTCAGATATTTTGGCTGCTTTTGATACATATGACAGAGCACGTAATGCAGCGCTGTGATGACCTGCTCCGGCAAGTTCCGAACGGGCTCTGCTGCAGGATTCTTCCAGGATTTCAAGTAACCTTTTCTTATCATCAAATTTCGTTCGTAAAATAATCTCGCTTACAAGCTCAAAAGCTTTATCCAGCTGAGAATAAAGAGCCTTGGCTGAAATTTCAAAGGTTGTTACAAACTTTTCTGTATTATTCGAATCCGTATATGTGCTTATGGCACCGTTTATTCCACCTGTCTGAAGGTTGATCTCATTATACAGATCGGTATATGTATAATTCTCGGTATCCATAAGCCCAAGCAATGTCTTAAGTACAGGCGCATAAGGAAGAAGCCTGTCCGGAACATTCTTCATATCAAATACGAAATTCAAATATCCTATACCGTTAGTAAATACGTTATGGAAAAGTACCTTTTTTCCATCAAAGGTCCTGAGCTCATTAACAAAGCGGTCAGCTTCTTTCTTAATATCCTCACGTGTAAGAAGTGGTATCTTAGCGAGATCTTCAGGACTATCCGGCTCTTCCTGATAAGCCTTAAGCTCAGAAGTTTCCCTTACAATAGTTTCAAGCTCTTCTTTTGACATTGAGTCACGAAGCGCCTTTAGTTTCTTTTTGAGAACCTCTTCTTTTTCCTCAGTAAGTCCCTTTTTGGGTTCCATAACAAGGACTGTACTATGAGTATTATTAAGCAGATATTCTTCTATCAGCTTTTCAAAATAACCTGTATCAACTTCATTTTTAAGCGCAGCAAAGGTATCATTTGCTTCTATGTTGATCCAGGGCTTTGTCTCATCATATAACCAGCTGTCAAGAACCTGCAGTCCATAAAGAAGTCCCTTAGGGAATCTTCCAAAATCAGCTTCCCTGTACTTGAATTCATCTGCATTTATCCCTGCAAGTAGAGCTTTTTTATCTATACCGTTGGAAACCTGTTCCTTAAGAACCTCTTCGATCGTACTTAAGAATTCTTCCTTCTGTTCAGAATTAGCATTTTTGGCAACGATTGAAAACACCGGCTGTATTATTCCGTTGTCATAGTCGCTGAAAACTTCACTGCCAATGCCTTTGTCAATCAAGGCTTTTTTAATTGGTGCTCCCGGTGCTGAACAAAGAGCATAATCGAGAATATCGAATGCCACATAGAACTTTGGATCAAGACTGCTTCCCACTGAATAATTAAGAGTAAGATATGTATTATCTTTCTCTGATTCTTCATTCATTATGGGATATTCTCCCCTTATCTCTTTTCTTTCATCAAAGGCTTTCTGCAATTTTATCTCTGAATCTATTTCAAGTGTCTCATATTTTGAAAGATAGTTTTCATCGATATAGGTCAGTTTTTCAGCCATATCCATGTTTCCGTAAAGATATATATAGCTGTTTGAAGGATGATAATACTTCCTATGAAAATCCAGGTATTCTTCGTAAGTAAGATTATAGATTTCCTCAGGATCTCCTCCTGACTCAATTCCATAGGTGGTATCAGGGAAAAGTGATTTTCTTATCTCTCTTGAAACCACTTCATCAGCTGAGGAAAAAGCCCCCTTCATCTCGTTATAAACAACGCCATTTATCTTTAGCTCATCATCTGCGTTGTCCATCTCATAATGCCATCCTTCCTGCATAAATATCTTTCTGGTCTGATAAATATTGGGATAAAATACCGCATCAAGATATACATGCATGAGATTTTGAAAGTCAGCATCGTTACAACTCGCAACAGGATAAACAGTTTTATCCGGATAAGTCATAGCATTAAGGAATGTATTAAGAGAGCCCTTTACCAATTCTACAAAAGGATCCTTTATTGGAAATTCCTTAGAACCACATAGTACGGTATGCTCAATAATATGTGCAACTCCGGTAGAATCCTTTGGCGGAGTTCTGAATCCTATATAAAATACTTTATTTTCGTCATCATTAGACAACAGAGCAACCTTCGCTCCTGTCTTCTTATGTTTTACAATATAGCTGTCCGAGTTCAGGTCATCTATTCTTCTATGTTCCAATACTTCATAGGCACTAAGCTCTTCAACTCTCATTAACAACAATCCCTTTCAAACAAATCATTAAATTTATATATCAAAATCATCACCGGGTTTAAGTGTGATGTCAAAATCGTCTTTTTTCTCTTCAGTCACTTCAGACCTTTCAGGCTTATCTGCATTTTCAGGCTTATCTGCATTTTCAGGCTTTTCTGATTTTCTATCCTCTTTTGTATTCAGGATTTCTTCTTTCTTATCCTTATTCTCAGCAGAGGATACTTCCACCTTATTTCCTACAGATAGCATCCCTATTTCGGCCATTTCCGGTCTGTTCATATTAAAATTCGGTACTAAATCTTCCTCGTCCTCATCACCCATAGGAAGAACCATCCCTTCCGGAACAAAACGTGGTTTATCCTCTTTTTGTTCAGATACCTCATTTTTCTCTTCTTTTACTACTTCAACTTCAGGCTCGTTTTCCTCTTCTTCCTTTTCTTCCTCGTCGTCATCGATTTCTTCTACATACTCTTCACCTTCAACATATGCAAAGCATGTGGCACCACAGCTAATAAGAATTACAAATGCAGTAATTATCATAACCTCAGTATTTGCTACAGTATCACCAAGAAAGACAGAAGCTACAACCAAAAGTACCGAAAACATCAACCAGGGTGTAATTTTCTCTGCCCTGTCCTTTGCAAAATACAAAACTGCAGGAACAAAAGCAAATGTAAGTATAGCCAGAGCAAAATAAGTATTCGGTAATGAATCCTTTATCATAAGGAGCCAGGAGTTATCATTATAGCCATAAAACTTCCATGTCCAATGATAATAGGTATCCTGAATGCTATTCGGTCCGCCAACATAAATCAATGCTCCGATAAATGCAGCAACCCCCGACAATAGCAGTAATATCTCATTTAAACAAATATTAAAGGTCTCCCCGCACATGTCGGCAAGTTCCCAGGCTGCCAGAAGAAAAACAATAACAATAGCACTGGCAGCTTCAATATAAACCATAAAACCAATCAAAGCTCCAATGAGGATACTGAATATCTTGTAAAACATGCGAGTCCCTATCGTGGTCTCAAATCCTCTTACATAGAGCACAACAAGCATCGTTTCCATCGCTACCGCAGTAATAACAAGCTGCTTGGAATCAACATTCAGCAAGGAATAACCAAAAGACGGAATTCCTGCAGCCGCGCCTGCACAAGCTATAGCCGGAACCATGCCAAGGCTGGCTCTTATAGCTATATACAGAAATAAAACCATAAGAATTCTCAAAAAAAGATTCACAGAAGATACAATAGAAAGAGAATTCCCAAGAAAACTCATAATTACTCTGAGAACACCTACATAGGCAGCGTCTGCAAATCCTAAGCCAGATGTCCCCTCACCCGATATTGCCACTACAGCACTATCATATAATTCAATATTTCCCGAAAAATCATTTACAAGTAAAGAAAATCTGTTAAATGTAAAGAAAGCAATAACAGCAATTGCCATCGGCACAAGAATCTCAAGCCATGCCGGCTTTTTCCATTCTTTTACACTTTCATTAACCTTATTGCCGATAAAGCTTCCGATTTTTCCAATAATATATGCCGCAATCAGACATACAGCCAAAGCGCCTCCTGCGACAATATATCTGTCATAAGCAGGAAAAAGCCCCGAGACAAAGCCGGTAACTCCTATGGCAAAAATCATTCCCACTAAATAAATCACCCAGACACAAATTCCTATCCATGTCTTTCTAAGCTTCATCTCAAGGCCTCCCCATAATTTTTTTATTTTCCCCTCAGCCGTCACCTTATGTGAAGGCATCTTTAGCTATACTGATAGAATAAGTAAAGAATAGAACTTTATTCTGCAGCGCTGTCATCCCAGTTATGATAAACAGCCTGAACATCATCATCCTCATCCAGAATATCAAGAATTCTCTGAATGCGTTTAACGTTCTCTTCGTCTGTTACTTCAACATAATTCTGAGGAATCATTGTAATTTCAGCAGAAGCCGTAGCTATTTTTTCCTTATCAAGTGCTTCCACAACGCCTTGGAATGCATCAGGTGTTGTAAGAATCTCAAAGCTGTCCTCTTCTTCATTAAAATCATCAGCACCTGCATCAAGAACGAGCATCATAAGGTCATCAGCACCCATAGAACACTCTTCTTTATCAATAAGAATCTGACCCTTTCTATCAAACATATATGATACGCAGCCCTGAGTACCAATATTACCATTGCCCTTTGAAAAGGCAGCTCTTACATTAGCAGCTGTACGATTGGCATTATCTGTAAGTGTATCAACGATAATAGCTGTACCACCCGGTCCATATCCTTCGTATGTAAGATTCTGGTAATCAACGCTTCCGTCTGCACCTGCAGCCTTCTTGATACCACGCTCAATTGTGTCATTAGGCATGTTGTTTGCTTTTGCCTTTGCAATAACCTGAGCAAGCTTGAAGTTATTTGACGGATCAGGGCCGCCCTCCTTAACTGCAACTGCGATCTCACGTCCTATAACGGTGAAAATCTTACCTTTTGCAGCGTCGTTCTTCTCCTTCTTATGTTTGATGTTGGCAAATTTTGAATGTCCTGACATTTTATCCTCCTAAAAAATACATTTTAATTTTCTTTATTTTCCTGATCGTCTCCGGCATCATCAGACTTGTTTTGATCAAGTCTTTTTACCAAAACGCTTTGGATCATGTGGTTTTTAACTGAGAGAATCTTGAAGGAATATCCTTCTATCTCTGCTGTGAAGTCTTCTCCCTCTTCGGGTATTCTGTCAAGCTTGGAAATCAGCAAACCATTCACGGTCTCGAAATTAGCATTCTCAAACTCAATTCCAAATCTTTCTTCCAAATCCTCAAGGGGTGTTTTGCCCTCTATTATAAATTCATCCTTGTTTGATGTGGCCTCGATGTAATCTTCATCTTCATCATACTCGTCCATGATATTACCGACAATTTCCTCAATTATGTCTTCCATCGACACAAGACCTGCCGTCTGTCCATACTCGTCAATAACTATAACCATCTGTGTTTTTGACTTTTGCATATCATGAAAAAGACTGTCAATATTTCTGGTCTCCGGAACATTTCTCGGAGATCTCAATAAGCCTCTTGTCTTTCTTAGAGGTGTATCATCATCAGTATGCTCAGAAAGCTTTTTCATAGCATCTCTTATATGTAGTATACCAATTATATGATCAATATTATCAATGTATACCGGGAAACGGCTGTTATTCTTCTCGAGCATGAAATCTACAGCTTCCTTAAGTGTAGTACTTCCATCGATACAAACCATAGCCTTTCTGTTGGTCATTATATCCTGAGCCTGCTTATCCGAAAACTCAAATATGTTAGAAATCATATCGGCCTCAGAGTCCTGAAGAACTCCCTGTTCCTGACCCTCGGAAACCATTGATTTGATCTCTTCCTCAGTAACATCGTTATCATCTGCATCCCAATGAAATCCGAATATTCTGAGGATCCCCATAGCTGTGAGGCGTATAAGTCCGGTAAAAGGACTAAAAAATCTAATTATAAGTGTTATGGCGCCAACTCCAAAATAAGCCCATTTTTCAGGATATCTTGTCCCCAGCTTCCTCGGTATGAGAACCCCTATTGTAAGAACAACATACATAAGGATCATAACAGCAAGTATATATGAAAAGACCTGAACTACAACTGTACTTTTAATAAAGCTGCTAAGCAAGCTGTATGTAAAGCCACTTAATGCCCTGATATATATGACACCAAGCAGCATATTGATCAGAAGTGTCAGCAGCTGGATTGTATTTATATATCGTCCGGGAAATTCAAGTATCTCCTCCAGTCTCTCTGCTGTCTTTTTTTCTCTTATCTGAAGCGGTGATGGATTATCGTCGTCTTTGTCGGATCCCAGTTTAAGATCATCCGGTTTAAGATTCTCAATTGCAGCCCCAAATCCATAGCAGAGCATATCAATGAGAATTACAATGACAAATATCAATATAAAAGCAGTGGCAGTAGGCCCACCATCGTCCATTTATGTTCATCTCCTTTACCGTAAAAAATCGCAAAAAGCGTCAAAATAAAATATAGCATTTTGCTGACATACAGTCAAGAAACCGCACTTGTCATCGTTTTTTCGTTAAGTTAAAATAAATACATGATTTCAATAATTTTTGAATTCCTCACACGAGGACTAATATGGATAATAAAATGCATATTCGATATGATTCTGTTTTTCCTGAGGCAGCTCTTTAGATTATTACGATTGTTTTTGGTGCTGCTACCGGCCACAGCTATAGTATATAGCTGTTTTTTTCTTATACTGATAATAGAGATTTTCGCAGGTGAGAATGTAATTTCATCACTTTTTCCCATACATATTGATTCAACAGAAGTTAAAGAACTCATAACCGGTACTCTTACGGGATATATTTCTTTACTTTCAGAGTATAGTGGGACTCTTATGTATTTTCTTTTATTCCTCATAATGCTTATACTTGCAGTTCCATTATTCCTGACTTTTGTCGGTGTTGGCACTTTTGTATATGTAGGGAAAATACTGACTGTTCCGCTACTTATTGATGCAGGCTTATACCTTGTCAGATGTATCGTCACAGGAAAAACACCCTTTGATATAATCTCTTCCAGGTACAGAGTTCTGTTTCCGCGAAGTGGCAGGAAACTGAATGAGCGAAGCTATAATCGATGGCTCAGCCGTAATCATGATGATTTTGAAAACGATACCTTTGGCAAGAAGACTCAGCGAAGCCCTCTTGATGAATTCTATGCCGATGAATACGATGATGAAGCTCCGGATTATGATGAGGACTATGATGATTATTATGATGAAGATAATGAATATGGATATGATGAAGATAGTGAATATGAGTATGATGAAAACTACTTAGAAGATAATTACTACGAAGATGATTCCCGTAAAGAACGCCCCCGAAAGTCTACTGATATCGAAAATTTCAATTTTTTTGCTGGATGTTCTTCCTTAGAATCTGCCACAAAAAAATACAAAACACTTGTTAAACTCTACCACCCGGACAATATGGATGGTGACACGTCTGCCCTTCAGGAGATAAATGTCCAATATCAGGAAATCAAAAAACGGCTCAGTTGAGCCGTTTTTTTAATCGATTATACTTCAAATGCACGAAGCATTTTTCCATCCTTATAATATAACCTCGGTACTCTGTGGTTAAGATTACAGGTAAGCTCATAATTGAATCTGCCGCTAAGGTCGCCAAGCTCCTCCACCGTAATCTTCTCAGCATTGGAATCACCAAATGATGTATCCGCCTGTCCTATAAGAATAACTTCATCGCCCTCTCTTGCATTGGGTATTGCAGTAACATCAACCATAAACTGATCCATGCAAACGCGTCCGAGAATTCTTGCTTTCTCACCATGAATAAGCACATACCCTCTTCCACATGAAAGGCTTCTCGGATAGCCATCACCATAGCCCACGGGAATTGTTGCTACTCTCATCCTTCTTTCGGAAATAAAAGTACCACCATAACTTACCGGGGTATTATCAGGAATATCCTTTATAAACGATATATGGCTATACAATGAAATTGCAGGCTTTATCTCTATTTTATCTCTGCTTACTTCCGCTGAAGGCCACATTCCATACATTGTAACGCCGCATCTGACCATATCCATATGTGCCTCAGGCATATCAATTATGCTTGCGCTATTCGCACAATGTACAACAGGAATTTTACAGTCATTGTCTTTTTCCACTTTTGTAATAAAGCTGTCAAATTCCTTAAATCTGGCACGTGCATCTGTAAGATCCGCCTCATCTGCCCTGGCAAAATGAGTAAAAATACCCTCAACCTCTATACCATCGGTAGAAAGTGCAGTTTTTACAAAATTCTCTCCGTCATTATCGGTTCTGACTCCAATCCTGCTCATTCCGCAATCTACAGCGATATGTACATGGAAGATTTCACTGCCTCCCTGAGCTCTGCGCTTTTTTACCCGCTCAGAAAGATGTTTTAACATATCATACCTGAAAACAGCAGGTCTTATATTTTCCCTGAGCATTCGTTCATAGGCATAGGGAAATGTATACCCAAGCACAACTATCGGCTTACTTATGCCATTTTCTCTAAGCTCAAAAGCCTCTTCAGCTGTTGCTGTGGCAAATCCCCATATATACGCGTTGTTTTGAAGTACTCTGGCGATCGGTACTGCCCCAAATCCATACCCGTCTGTCTTTACAACTGCCAGCATTTTTGTGTTTCTCGGAAGAGAATTATACATATTCTCAACATTTTGAGAAATCGCATCCAAATCTATTTTTGCATAAACCCTTGAAAATTCATCAAGCATCTCTATATAGCCTCTTTTTTACAATGTTTTTCCGGAAAAAATGTCCTTAAGACTTCCTGATATATCTCTTGCAGTCATTCCCTGTCTTCCATTTTTTAAGGCTGCCATATCCCCTGCTACTCCATGCAGGTATGCTCCTGCCACAGCTGCTTCAAATGGACATGAAAAGCCTGAAAGTACCAGCGCACCAAGAAGTCCTGCAAGCACATCACCACTTCCGGCAGTGGCCATTCCGTCATTACCGCTTAGATTAATAAAATTGCGTTCTCCATCGGTAATAACACTTCTAGCATCCTTACATATAATACTCGCATGAAATTCTTTTGCAAGTTTTATTGCTTCCTTTATCAGACACGCGCGACAATCGTGTATATTCTTCTTAATAAGTCTCGAAAATTCGGCAAGATGAGGTGTCATTATTATTTCCGCTTTATATTCACAAACGAGTTTTCTTATGTCATCATTCTCGGAAATTATATTGAGAGCATCCGCATCAAGCACCAGTGTATTCTTCGAGTTCTCCAGTATAAGTTTCAATATCTCCCTTCCGGAATTACCTGTACCGATTCCCGGTCCGCAAACAACAGCATCTGACCATTCCAGTGCCTTTAACAGCATTTCCTTATATTCTGAGAGTTCCTTATCCATTCCGCCTTCAAAGGCTTCCTCTGAATAAATGTCAGTCATCGCTTCAGGCAGAAGTGTCTGGATCGCAGAGAGATTAGTTTTTTCGGTAAATACTCTGACCATGCCTGCACCGCTTCTAAGGCAGCTCTCAGCAGCCATAATACATGCACCGCTGATTTTTCTGCTACCTGCAGCTATAAGTACCTTCCCGAAAGAGCCTTTGTTACCTGCAGGATTTCTTGGCGGCAGGAGCATGTTTGAAATATCATTATTATCTTCTATATCAAGATATTTAAACGATGGTACTTCTTCGAGGAATCCGGCGTCTGTAATACCAATATTAACTATATGGATGATACCGGTATGTGATGCCCCCGGATAAAAAGCACAACCCATCTTAAGAAAGCCGAACGTCACTGTCTCATCAGCACATATTGCATGTCCCTGAACCTGTCCGGTGTCTGCATCTATACCGGTAGGAATATCCGCAGCTATTACATGAGGGGTCTTATCCTCATCATCCTCTTTTGCATAATTAATCTCACAGACAGCTGTAAGATAATCCCCCTGAAGATTTCTGGTACATCCAATACCCAGCATCGCATCAACAATAACATCGCTTTTCTTAATCTCAGCGTTAATCTTCGATGCATCAAAATCAATAACGTTTACTCCATAGGAAAGTGCAATCCTCAGCTGTGAATTGCAGGCGACAGTCCTCCTTGCCCCGATTCCTTTATCATGAAGGCTGTGATTACAAAGAACCAGTGTCACCCTAATTCCTTCCTGATGAAGAATTCTCGCAGCAGCAATACCATCACCACCATTATTTCCATTCCCTGCAAATATAAGAACCTGTCCTGATGCAGGAAGGGCTTTTTTTACATATTTGCATAGAGAAAGCGCTGCCCTTTCCATCAGTACATCCTGAGGTATTCCAAAGTGATCTATTGTGGTCTGATCACACCTTTTCATTTCGGCAGCGCTAACAACATATTTTGAATTTTTATCAACTATCGGTAAATTTTTCATCTTCAATAATTATCCCATCACGTTCTTTCATACCTGGTTTCATTATCGGATGTCTTCTCTCAGGGTCATACTTTAAATCAAATAAGTCTATGACCTCAGGTCCGAAAATTGTATGCATATAAGAGTAGACATTAAAATTCTCTATCTCCTTTTCCTGCAATCTTATGACATTCTTCTTCAGCTTTATCCGAACCTGTGAAACCCATTCATCAATAGCATCAATCTCTAAAGTATTGTCATGCATCCTCTTATAAAAAAGATTCATAGTCTCAACCATAAGCTGATAGTTAACCTGATAGATCTCTCTTGGAAGTCCAAGCATGCTGTCTTCACAGTCCTCTATCTTCTCATTACATTCTTTTATAAGACGAGTATGATCATCAATCTCTGCTTCTATTTTTTTTCGCTGCTTGGGATTCTTATCCGCGTCATCCCTAAGAACAACTATTTCACCAAGAAGTTTCTTCTTAAGTCTTTTAACATCCTTAATTTTCTCCCTGGTTTTTTCCTGCTTAGCCACAAGCTTAATAAGCTCAGCCTCCAGCTGCTTTATTTTTGCAGTCTTTGGGCTAAGTAAAAAAAGATCTTGCCATTTTTGATCCTTGAAAAGAATTGGGACATCCTTTCCAACGAGCGCATCGGAATAAGTATTATTATCCTTCGCCATATTGGCTCCCTCATAATGGAACTAGAATTTCTCTTTAGGAAATTCATGCGCTGAGTCATTTCAGATTATGTGCTTTTTCATATCTTTCGATACTATAGGAGAGCTTCATCAGTGAGTCAGACAGATGAACATTCTCTACCTGTACATAATCCGGCAGTTCCAGATCCACATGCGCAAAATTCCATATTGCCTTTATTCCGCACGCAACAAGCTTATCCGCCATGGGGACAGCCTGATCCTTTGGAATCGCGAGAACTGCTATTTCAATTTTATTGTCCCTAACAAACTTTTCAATTTCCTCCACTGGTCTGATTTCAATATCCCTGATTTTCTTTCCATGAAGATCAGGATTTAAATCAAATGCCCCTTTAAAAATAAATCCCCTGTTAAAAAAATTATTGTAACCCGATAATGCCTGTCCAAGATGCCCTGCTCCAATAATAATAAGAGTGTGCTCTTTGCCCAGCCCTAAAATCTTGCCAATCTCATCATAAAGATATTCAACATTATACCCGTAGCCCTGCTGTCCAAAACCGCCAAAATTATTAAAATCCTGCCTTATCTGAGAAGCAGTAACCTTCATGATATCGCTTAATTCCTGGGAAGATATACGCGTAATCCCCTGATCCTTGAGTTCACCAAGATATCTGAAATAACGCGGTAAACGGCTTATCACTGCCTGAGAAATCTCTTTCCTCGTCATATTTCCTCCAAATTTGAGTACGCCGAATTTATTATGTATTTTTGTATTTAGCTCTGAAAATTCGGCTAACTTTAATTATACTATCTGTTAAAATTTAGTCAATGTGTTAAATTGACTATACAACATCATTTTTTGTAAATTTAATAATTGTGAAAAAACGTTTCATTATGGGCTTTCCGGGATGAAAAATAATTTCGAAAATGTTCATATTTAGCTTTTCTTTAATAATAAGTTTATGATTTTTTTCGAATTGGCAGATATAATACTTATAGCTTCGTATGTACATTTTTAGAAGTTAAGAGGTTAAAAAATATGGGAATGTCTATCGGAGGAATAAACGGATATAATGTTTATCAGACACAGCCGATGAATATGGCTCTGTCAAATCAGGCGCCTGTTTCAGATGTTTACAACAAACATAAGGCTGTAGGTGATATCTCTACCGTTGCCCCTGTGGTATATCCAAACGCCCAGGAAGTAAAGGTTGGTGAAGTTGCAAGCACTGATGGCAAGGATGAAGCCCTTAAGGTCAGTCAGCAGTACAACAACATTGCTTCCAAATTTGGAAATGCTACTGTAGGATATGGCAGAGATATGGCTGCTTATACCTATGGACAGAGCGGTAGCTCATTTGATGCATTTGCCTGATATTATTGCAATATGATATGCCCCGGATATATATTCATCTTCAAACTCGTTGCCACAGGCATAATCGTTTGAATCTGAATATATATCCGGGGCTTTTTAATAAAAATATTTACTCGCTGAGTTCGGCCCATTCATCGTATAGGGCGCTTAATCTTTCCTCATTTTGCGTAAGCTCATCAGATAGTTTACGCACCTTTGCAAGATCTGTAGCGACCTCAGGATCTGAAAGTTCAGCATTTATTTTTTCATTTCTCTCTTCCAGCTTTGCAATTTCTTCTTCGCATTTTTTCAGAGCAGCTTCCTGTTTTCTTTTCTTGGCAGCTTCTTCCTTTTGAGCTTTCCAATCCGCAGCTCCTGAACCTGAATTATCAGATACCGCATTATTGTTCCCAGCCAGCTTACCAAAGGAATTCCCTGATGCTGCTGAAGCACTGTCCATACCAATGCCGCGGCCAAAGGATGAAACATTACCGCTTTCGGCAAGAACTCTGTTCGTCTGCTCCTCGCAATGCTCCAGATAATAATCGTAATTACCTAAATAATTAATCATTCTGCCGTGTGTAAGATCAAGTATTCTTGTGGCAGTTCTATTGATAAAGTAACGGTCATGGCTCACGTACAGAACAGTTCCTTCATAACCGGATAATGCATCCTCAAGAATTTCTTTACTTGTAATATCCAAGTGGTTTGTAGGCTCATCAAGAATAAGGAAATTGGCATCCGATAGCATTAACTTTGCCAGCGATACTCTTCCCTTCTCACCACCGGAAAGGTCTCCTATTCTCTTAAATACATCATCTCCGGTAAAAAGAAATGCTGCAAGAGTATTCCTGATCTCTGTATTATTCATTGACGGATAAGCATCTGAAAGCTCTTCAAATAAGCTTTTCTCATCATGCAATACCTGATGCTCCTGATCATAATACCCGATATGGACCTTAACACCTAAAGTAATCTCACCGGAATCAAGCGTCTCCATACCATTTATAATTTTCAGCATAGTAGTCTTACCGGTTCCATTATCTCCGATAATTGCTACCTTTTCGCCACGTTTAATGTCAAAGCTGATGTTCTCAAACAGCTTTTCATTTCCAAAGGATTTTGAAATAGTATCAACATGCATGACATCATTTCCGCTTACACATGAAGGTGTAAGTGTAATGCGCATGTCGTCACGTACCTCGGTAGGTTTTTCAAGCCTCTCAATCTTATCAAGCATCTTCTCACGGCTCTCGGCGCGCTTAATGCTCTTCTCACGATTGAACTGCTTTAATTTATCAATTACCTCTTCCTGATGCTTTATTTCAGCCTGCTGATTGAGATATGCTTTCAGCTTTGCTGCTCTTATCTGTTCACGCTTTTTTGCATAGGCAGTGTAATTACCCAGATATACATCTGCACTTGTCTGATCGATTTCAATCACCTTCTGCGCTATCCTGTCAAGGAAATATCTGTCGTGAGAAACAATAAGAACCGCTCCCTTATAATTCATAAGATAGCCTTCAAGCCATTTTATGGAGTTCATATCAAGATGGTTTGTAGGCTCATCGAGAATTATCAGATCCGGACTCTGCAAAAGCAGTTTTCCAAGAGCCACTCTGGTCTTCTGACCTCCGGACAAGGTAGAAATTCTCTTATCAAATTCCTCCTCAGTAAAACCAAGACCCTTGGCAACACCAACAACCTCGCTTTCCCAGGCATATCCATTCTTTAGCTGAAACTCATGATTCATCTGAGCATAGCGTTCCATAAGCCTGTCCAGATCATCTCCTCTAAGGACATCCATCTGGGCTTCAGCTTTTCGTATTTCCTTTTCAAGCTCAATGACATCTCTCTTCATCTCACGAAGTTCTTCGTAAATACTATGAGCACTGTCAATGTTCTGATTCTGAGCAAGATATCCAACAGTGGTGTCCTTAGATAAGGTGACAGTTCCGGTATCAGGAGCAAGTTCTCCTATAAGCATCCTGATAAGAGTAGTCTTACCTGCGCCATTAATACCTACAATAGCAGCCTTTTCATTATCCTCTATATGAAAAGAAACTCCTTTTAAAATATCCTTACCATCAAATGATTTCGATAAGTCATGACAATTTAAAATCATAAAAATTCTCCGTCGTAGAATCAAATCCTACATAAACACGGAAATCTCCTTCTTCACTTTCAAACTTATTGTTTATAGTCCAGAACCTAAGCATTTCTTCATTTATTTCAAAACTTACATCCTTAGACTCTCCGGGAAGTAATCTTACCTTTTTAAAGCCTTTAAGTTCCTTCACCGGGCGAACTCTGCTGCTGACAAGATCCCTTATGTACAACTGCACTGTCTGTGTTGCCGCTACAACACCTGTATTTGTTACCTTTACGGTTACGTTTATCTTATCTGCACCTGTAGCATTTTCGCCTTTTTTCAGTACATCATTATCAGATACCGGCTTGGAAATGTCAAAGCTTGAGTATGTAAGACCATAGCCAAAAGGATATCTTGCTTCATTTGGGCAGTCAAGATATCTTGTTGTGAAGTTTGTTACACCCTCTGTCGGCTTGGGTCTTCCTGTAGCAAAAACATTATAATGTATAGGTGCCTGTCCTACAGCCCACGGAAAACTCATAGGTAGTTTACCTGATGGTGAAAATTTTCCTGAAAGGACATCCCATATACCGTGTCCACCCTCTGTTCCGGGGCGCCAGCATATCAAAAGAGCATCCGATAAATCCGGTATACATTCAAGATCGAGTGGTCTTCCGGTAAATATCAGTGTTACAAGTTTTTTTGCTCTTCTTCTGATTTCATAGAATAATTCCATCTGAATATCAGGCAGCATAATATTCGTGCGACTTGTAGACTCACCTGATTGGCCGATGTCTTCGCCGAGGCATAAAACAACTGTGTCTGCCCATTCAGCCACTTCTATTGCCTCATTTAACAGTTTTTCATTTTCTTCATCGAGGCTTTCGTTATGATACTCGCCAAAGCCAAGAACCGTATCGTTATCAAGTATTGTACTTCCCTTTGCAACACGTACTATTTTTTTATTAAGGCCTCCAAGTCCGCCTCCCTGATTCATACCAAGGAAAAGACTGACATCTTTGCTTTCACCTGCTGCTTCCATAACAGTCACTGTCTTTTCCGGATCCAGAGAAAGAGCCCATGAGCTGTGCAGGTTTTTACAGGAAGCATATGGTCCGATAAGGGCTATATTACTATCCTTCAAAGGAAGCGTCTCCTCATCGTTTTTGAGGAGGACAAGGGATTTTCTGACTGCGTCCCTCGCTATTTCTCTACTCTCTTTAGAAAATGTTACCGCTTCATATCTTTCCTTAGATGCTCCGTGATAAGGATCCTCAAAAAGACCAATCTCATTCTTCAAATTGAGGATTCTAAGAACTGCCTCATCCAGAAGCTTTCCGTCAACCTTGCCCTCTTCTATAAGCGAAGCAAGATTTGCAGCATAGCTTTCTGTACACATATCAATGTCTACACCCGCTTCAATTGCAAGCTTTGCTGCTTCCTTCAAATCCCTGGCAAATCCCCAGGGAACCATTTCGCCAATAGCACCCCAGTCTGAAATAAGTACGCCATCAAAGTTCATTTCTTTTCTGAGGATATCTCTCATAAGCCACTTATTTCCCGAGGAAGGAATACCATTCAAGGTATTAAAGGAAGTCATTACAAGCTTAGCTCCCGCACTTATAGCCTTGTCATAACCTTTAAGATATTGATCTCTCAAGGTATACTCTGAAAGTTCAACGCTGTTATAATCTCTTCCTGCTTCAGAAGCTCCGTAGCCTGCAAAATGCTTTACGCATGCAGCAACATGCTCCTTATCGGCAACAGATTCGCCCTGATAGCCTCTAACCATAGCAGATGCCATCTCTCCATTGAGATACGGATCTTCTCCTGTTGATTCCATAACTCTTCCCCATCTTGCATCTCTTACAAGATCAACCATGGGTGAAAATGTTACCTGAATACCGTCCGCTGCTGCTTCTTTTGCCTGTATTTCTGCTCCCTTTCTGGAAATCTCAGGTTCAAAGGTTGCTCCCTGTCCAAGAGGGCACGGAAAAACAGTGTCATGTCCGTGAATAACATCCAGCATGAATAAAAGAGGAATATGATGAGGCTGTCCTGCCATATATTCATCCTGAATTGCTTTTACTTTTTCAGCCCCCCTGATACCCAATACACTTCCGGCAAGTTTCTTTAATTTGTCAAAAGATGCTTCATCCGCAATTCCCGTCACAGCAAAATCCGATTCAAAGGCTGATCCCGGAAGCTGTACAAGCTGCATAATTTTTTCCTCAGGTGTCATGTCATTCAATAACGCAAGTAAATCTTCTTGTTTCATTCGCTGCCTCTCCTCTTTTTGTAAATGCGTAGTTGTTCCTGTTATTTATTCTACTTCTATACCAAAGAAATCCTTCACTGCCAGATACCATAAGCCAAAGGTATTATCATCGTACATTGTAGAACTATATTCCGTTTTTCCATTGTTAAAATAAAACTTCTTGTTTGCTGCATCCGATACCCAGATATCATCCTTCCCATATGCATTAATCTTATAGGAATAAAGGTTACGGTTGTTATTAGGTATGCGTACTGCCTCTAATCTTACCGGAGTATCATGGAACTGATTTGATACTGTCGACGCATAAATCATAGATATGGCAAAAGCCTGCTCATCTGTACATAAGGATGGATCGACGAGATATATGGAAAGAAGGTCATAGTAGAAATCACGGTTAAGGGTTCTTCCCTTCTCCAGTACCTTGTTGTCAACGTAGTCTGCATATTCACCTGCTGTGATGCCATTATAAATAACTGTATCCGCATTTACTGTCCCATTTGGAACAACATAGGCTGCATCACCGTCATTTGCATAGCTTGCTAATGAATAACTTGTAAAACTAAGATTTTTATACCCATAAAAAGGATCCTCAGAATTACCGACTGTAGTTTCGCTTACACTATTACCAGTCTCTACCGGAGAATCTGGCTCCTCAGGTTCAGAATATGTATTTTCACCAGGCGCGCTCAATCCTGAATTATTACCTGTACCTGCCTGCACCGCTTCCTGCATAAGTCCATAGATAAAATAGCCTGACCAGGATAATATTCCAATAAAGAAAACCGTCAAGAGTGCTATAACTAATACAAGGCCTTTATGTGACTTTTTCGGAGCAGCTACTCCCATACCATTCTGATATGTATAATTAACCTGAGATTGAGGTACCATCCTCTGTCCAAGATCCGGCGCCTTTGTACCGCAGGATGTGCAGTAAAGATGCCCTTTCATTATCTCAGTCCCACAATTTGTGCAAAACATTTTTCATTCCTCCATACCAAATAACAAATTATTATTCAGGAATTATCTGTTTCCAGCATATTTATCCCATCTGTCATCCCTGATTACACCATTCCAATTAAGTCCATATCCGAAATCATATGTATTGCCTACAGAATCGGTATAAGGCTCATAATCAAAAGGTACATCCTCAAAATGCTTTTCAACAGTACTCATATCCTTCGGAAGCTGAACAGGAAGTAGTCCGGAAGGCTCAGCCTTACCACTCACAATACTAAGTACGGCTCCTGTCTCAACACCAAAATTTACCAATATGGCATCAGCATATTTTTCATATTCTGAAACCATACATGGATTATTCATTCTTACGGAAACTATAACAGGCTTATCCCCCATCTGTTTTCTTGCCTTTATCACAAGGTCAAGATCACTTTCATTTGCTGCCTTGTTTGACTTTCCTTTATAGCTTCTGTTTGTAAAGTCTTCTCTGAAATCCCCGCCTGCTATACTGGTTTCTCTTGCATCGTCAGCAGTATAGCTTCTGTACTGAAGCATAACAGGTCTGTAGCCAGTCTCCTCAGTATAACCATCACTTATAGGACTCTCAATGAAACAGATAGCCATATCTGCATCCTGCGGATTATCCGTAATCTCAAAATATTCGGATACGTCTTCGGGATTAGCCCCCGGTATATCAATAGCGTCAATCATTCCTCTCATGAAGCCCTTGTGTGCATCAATATGTCTTCCGGGTACATACACCTTCTTTTTTCCGCTAACAGGGAGCACTCCGTTATTCTTAACCATGACAATACTCTTAAGCTGTGCATCAAAGCCTTCCTTGACGAACTCGTCACAGCCAAGAACCTTTGCACTTTCATCAGGATCAAGATAGGGATTTTCAAACAGTCCACATCTAAAGCTGTTTAAAAGGAGTCTCACAGCGCTCTCTTCAAAGCGCTTTCTCATAGCTTCCTCGCCATGTTTCTCACAGCCTATTCTATATGCCTCAAGAATTGGCTTAATATCATTATTACCGCCAAACTGATCTACACCGTTCTCAATTATAGTAAGATGCCTTTCTGCCTCAGATAATGTTTCTGTTCCAAAGCATCTGGAGCCGAAGGAATCTATCTTATCTGCAGGATCCTGAGTAATTCCCCAGTCAGTACAAACAACTCCCTTATAACCATACTTTTCACGCAAAAGATCACCGATAATATACTTACTATAACTGTTTCCAACATTTTTTCCTGATGGATCCACACCCCAACTGACGGTATAGTAAGGCATAACAGCTGAAGCCTGGCCGGTTCCTTCAAGCTTAAAGGCGCCTTCAAGGAAAGGCTTAAGGTGCTCCTCAAAATTATTACCCGGATATACTGCATACTTTCCGAAAGCATAATGAGCGTCTCTGCCGGCCTCACAAGGACCGCCACCCGGCCAATGCTTAACCATAGCCGCTACGCTTCCATGTCCCCAATTATTATTCTCCTCGGAATCATTCTGCAAACCTTCACAGTATGCCTTAGCATAATCAGTAACAAGGTCACTGCTTTGTCCGTAAGTATCTGCAACTCTCATCCATCTGGGCTCTGTACCAAGGTCTATCTGCGGGCCAAGCTCTGTTGTAATTCCCAGTGCTCTATATTCCTTAGACGCTATCTTTGCAAATTTATTTACCAGTTCAGGTGAAAAAGTCGCAGCAAGCCCAAGTCCCAACGGCCATTTACTTGTTCCCTTGGCTTCTGTCTTAAATTCAGCAGACGCGCTTCCTGCCCCGTGTCTTGGATCTGTACTTGTGTTTACCGGAATACCATGTGGCATCTCCTCGCACAGAGCCTGCATCTCATTGTTCCATTTAGCAGCTACCACGCCATTCTTCAGCATCATTGCAAGAACATATCTCACATGATCTTCTGATAAGAATTTCTTTTGCTGATCAGTTAGCTCCCAATCATCCGCTCCACTTTCCTCGAAGCTTTTACCACCTCTGTAAGTAGCACCAAACCAGCCACCTGTCTCGGCAGGCACAACCTGGTGAGCACTATACATCATAAGACCTGCCATCTCTTCAACGCTTAGTCTTGAAGCCAGATCCTTAGCTCTCTCTTCCGGAGTTAATCTCCAGTCTTCATAAGGAACCAGTTCTCCTGTCCTCTCCAAATCCTTAAAAAAAAGCCCATCCTTTTCAATAACAGGAGCTGAACATACTCCAAGGGACGGACCATTTTTATTCTCAATAATTCTTACGTTTGCCATACCTTTAATTTCCTCCCAATTTACATTTTTCCCCAATGTACTAATGATATCATAAAGACTCCTTTATGAGTAATCCAATAATAAGAAAAATGGCAGAAAGCCGTAAGATTTTCTGCCATTTTATTCCATCTTATTTTAATAAAAATCCAAATTTACTGTCTGAGCCATCCATAATTGGTAATGTCTATTGAATCAACAATACCATCCTCTATAAAGATGTAGTAACGATTAGCACAATAATCCGGATCTGCTGACTGATCAAAAGGAATCTTATAGATTTCTGTTGTAGTTGAATAATCGTAATTTGTAATTCCGTTGTTATTCATCCACTTAAGCAGATCAGCCTCAGACATACCTGCATGAAGACCGCTGGGAAGCTCCATCTTATTTTCGAAATGACCACTGTTGTTTGTTGTTACGCTTGTAACAATTGTATTCTTAAGATATGTTGCGGTCTCACAATAGTTAAATACAGTAGTTGTCATGTAAAGGTCGCCCTTGTAAAGAGTTATAACATATCCCTCTCCTGCACCTACTGCATATTCATCTTCAACATCATACTTCCATCCATTATCTGAAAGAACCTGAAGCGGAACGGGAAGTGTATAAGCCACTCCATCTACCTGGAAGTTACCTGATAAAGGATCATAGCCTAATCCTGATGGAGCTACGTAATTGTTAAGATAATCCGGTTGTTCTCCGCTTATCTCAACCTCCTCCACATCATCGGGTTCATTATCATTTCTAAAGCTGAGATAATCAACAATTCCTTCCTCAAAGGATATACCAAGTCTTACGTCACTGCTTACATCATGATCCTTGTAATAAGAATATACATGTATAACAGATGTATCGGAAATATCATCAGGCTCTCCATAAATGCTCTTAACCTGTTCCTGGGTAGTTGAACCGATTTTTACAACTCCGTTTCCATTTTGAATGTAAATATCCTTACCCATTTTTCTTACATCATTATCATATAATGTTATTCCAGTGATATAGCAATCTTTAGCCTGCTGTGCATTCATGCTGAAATTTTTGACATCAACTGACACATTACTTGTCTCACCATAAGGACATATCATGTAGTAAAATCCCTTTTCTCCGGCGCCAAGCTTTTCAGTTGCATCCGTATTGGAATCAAAGGTCCATCCCTCATCAAGAAGAACGCTTACCTTCATCGGTACCTCAAAGGTTTTCTCGCCAATATGGAAAGACATTAAACCATTGGGATCTACTTCTTTTGCCTGTCCGTTAACAGATTCTGTCGGCTGCTCCTGAGCGGGCTGCTCTGCAGGCTGTTCTGCCGGCTGCTCAGCAGGCTGCTCTACAGGCTGTTCTGCAGGAGTCTCTGCAGGCTGTTCCTGAACAGGCTGCTCTGCAGGCTCAGCCTGAACCGGATCTTCCACCGGAGCCTCAACTGCAGGTTCGGGATCTACAGGATCATTGTCGGGCATAAGGTTATCATCTGTTGTAATCTGTGTAGTATTACCGGGAATATTATCCTTAAAATACTGAGTAGCTTTAACCACTCCAAAAATAGCAAGTCCAAGGAATGCAACAATAATAAGAACAAGCACAATAAGTGCAACCTTCTTGTTCTGTGCATTCTGCTCTTTTTCAATAGCAGCAGGATCATAGCCATAGGTTCCTGTACTATTATTCTGCGCACCATAGGTATTTTGTGCTCCATATGTCCCCTGAGCACCATAGGTACCTGTGTTGCCATAGGTGTTTGTGTTGCCATAGGTGTTTGTGTTGCCATAGGTGTTTGCATTGCCATACGTATTTGTGGCATTTGTCTGACTAATAGGCTTTCCTGTCAACGGATCAAATTTTGGTCCGGAAGTATTAGCCTCCTGATTAATTGGCTTTCCTGTCATGGGATCGAAATTATAACCGCTACTTGGCTGGTTTGTAATCGGCTTTCCTGTGACAGGATCAAACTTAACATCACTCATTTCATTTTCTCCTCTATAATAACTTTATTTCATACAAACGCCTTAAATTCTAGCAAATTTTAAGTAATTAAACAAGGAAAAACTGTCAAAACAAGCGATTTTAAGCCATGTTTTATTGCAAATTATCATATGCATTTTTCACTTTATCCGCAATAATTTCATTATGCCTCAAATATGATTCATAGGCAGCATCTCCCCTTCGATCAGTAATCAGTTCCCTGCCGTACAGCTCAAGTAACGTTCTGCCAAGATAATCAGTGTATTTATTACTCCCGTTATAGTTAAGATGCGAATTCCCATCAGATATATCCGAACCACCGGTATAGTCAATTCCTATATCCCAAATATGCTCAAATACATAGTCAAAACACACATGATCATCACCTGAGTCATTTAGCTGCCATATATAATTCTTTAGCCAGTTATATCTCTGAGTTTCCTCCTGCTTTAATCCCTGTTGCTGTTCGATATTCAGCGCATACGGAACCATGGTTATGTATAGCTTAATATTGTTTTCTTTTGTAAATTCTATGATCTTATCCAGATATTTAACAGACTTTTCAAGAGGTGGCTTACACTCATCAGTATCAATTACGGGCTCAGGCATTACCTCATTATGAAAATGCGGCACATAACCCTTATATGCACTCAGGTCATTTCCGAACGCTGCTTCAAAATCCTTCTCTTCAAGATTATTGTAACGATCATGATAACCAAAAAAAGAAGGAAAATACTTATCCCATAATTCCTGTTTTCCATCAAAACAGGCATGCATCATTTGCAGTTTATTCATGGAAAATTTCATACCATATAAGCTATCGCTCAACATGTAGTAATGATATTTATAATCTTCCAAAAAAGCTGCAGCACTAAAAAAATCCAAAAGAACCACCTTAGGCTTTTGATACTTGCATATTTCCTTCAGGTAATGATAAGAAACCCATAGGGATTGCTCTGCAGAAGACAGATCATATCCTGCTATTCCGTAATCCATATATAACTTTGCAGTATTTATTCCACAATGAACATGGCTTGAACCAAGCATTACCACATCTATAGTGTTTTCCGGCTGATCATAGAGAGCACGCATCTGCATGATACCTGCTTCGGTTTTTGTTTTTAAAATGTTATTGGAAATTAGTAGCGCACTCATAAATAAAATAATACTAAGTGCTGTAGCAATAATTCTTTTAAGCATATATCTTCCCTCAGAACTGTGCATATACAAAGCTTCTTATTTCTTCACCAGCTCCGTATCTTCCGAATATTAAAACCATCAGGGCCAGAAATACAAACATCAGCCCTCTTGAAAAATCCCCCCATTTAGATATAAACAACTCCGGTGGGATACTCTTCTTTTTATAGGCAATACCATCCATAATTGTCAGGAAGACTATTGATAATCCCGCTATCCACCATTCAATCCGGGAAAGTCCAAGGATCAGATTATCTTCCATCTCAAAGCCTCCTCTCAGGCCCTGCATACCGCAAAACGGTATCATCCCCTTAATAAACAAAAATGCCTGGGATAAAGTCGAAGCCCTGAAGAAAATCCATGCAAATGAGACAAGAAAAAAGCTTATTATCCTGCCGGTCATTCCCTTTACTAAAAAGGAAGCCCTGCTCTTAATTAAGCCATTTGTAATGACATTCATAAGTCCATGAAAAATCCCCCAGATAATAAGGGTAAAGCCTGCTCCATGCCACATTCCACAGACAAGAAACACAATCATAATGTTTAATGCTTTTCTAAAATCACCTCTTCTGTTACCACCAAGGGGAATATAAATATAGTCTCTCAAAAAGTTGCTAAGTGAGATATGCCATCCTCTCCAAAAAAAGACAATATTCTCAGCAAAATACGGAGTCCTAAAATTCTGGGTTAACCCGATGCCAAACATATGTGAAATACCAATAACCATATTGGTGTAACCTGCAAAATCGCAATAAATCTGAATAGTGTACAAAAATGACGCCAGAATAAGAACAAGACTACCATATTCCGAAGGTGCTTCAAAAACCTTATCAACAACTATGCCAACCCTGTCCGCAATCACCAGCTTCATAAACAGCCCAAATAACAAAAATGAAAGCACTCTGATTATTCTGTCAAAATCAAATATTTTTGCTTTTTCAATAGTATCAAGCTTATCAATAAAATCTCCTGCTCTTTCAATCGGACCGCTTATCCATTTTGGAAACCACATCATATATAGAGCAAAAACAAATGGATTATTTACCGCTTCCAGTTTTTTTTCTTTTACATCTGCTATGTAGCTGATAGCCTGAAAAGTGTAAAAAGACAGACCTATTGGAAGCCCTGCGCTTTTAACTGTCTCCGGAATTTCAATGCCGGATATTGAGGCCACAAAAAACATATATTTCCAGCCAAACAAAACAGCAGCAAAGAGGGTAATCCCACACGCTGCTGATATATTTTCTGCCATTACGCATTTTCTTTTTTGAAAAAATGAAACAAAATGCCCGCAAAGAAAAGATATTAAAGAAATAATTGTCAGGGTTATAATTCCAAAGCTTTTTCCCTGCCAATATATAAAAGCCACACTTAATATAAGAAGTATGTATTTACGAAGCTTTCCAGGCGCTATAGTAAACAAAAGAAAGCTCAATATCAAAAAGCATATAGTGGTTATCTGAAGCTGCATTTTTCCTCCAACTCATCATAGGTCATTTGAATTCCTTCGGAATCCGCCCAAAGAAATTCAGACCTGAAATCATATTCACCGTCTGCAATCATCAGGTCTGTGTCAAAAAATCTGTTAAAACATTCATCGCCTAAATAGCTTCTAAAAGCGTCTTTATATTCCTCCTGCGAAAGCGCATTACCATTTCCATCCTCGAAGGAATACTCATCCTCCGATCTCCTCACTGACAAAGATCCTAATTCCAAGGGCTGTTTAGTATTGTCATCAAGCCTGTAAAAAAAGCTTTTAATACCGTTTCGACCGTCAGAGAATTCATATCTTACAAATACATCATAGTCCTTATAAAGAGCAGCATAGGCATTTGTCGAATACGTATCCTCTCCTCCCCCGGAAGCTTCGTATATAGTTACAGGCATCGACATTTCTCCGCCTGTAAAGCTGCAATAATATGCTGCTTTTCCTATGACATCATGCATCACTAATTCAGGTATTCCATCCTTATCAATGTCAATGAGAGAAAATCTGGCAAGATCCTCTGTAATATCAGGAAAGATGGATATAAGCCCCTCTTTATACGAAGAAGCCCTCTCCATAATGCCATTATTATATGCGGCACTTGAGATTATTTCATTTGGATCAGGCTTTTCAATTTTTTCTACCGGAATAGTTTCTGTAAGTTCCTCTATGGAAGCAATTTCCTCTTCATCTTTTTTCAGAAAAACAAAAAGACTTATAAGTATAACTAAAACAAAAACAACGAGTATTACTGAAGCAGAAAAGATTATGATAAATTTTTTACTGTGCTTCTTCCTCATTTCCATTCCCAGCCCTCACTTGCGACTTCTGCCTTTAATTCCTCAACATTTACATCCCAGGAAGAATATTTCTCATCACCTCTGTGATCGGGAAGAACTTCTTCGCCATATCTGCTTCTTAAATCCTCTGCCAGATATTTAGCGAATTGCGTGCTGCCATAATAATTCAGATGTGAGTTTCCATCAGCAAAATGAGTTCCGCCTTCGTAGTCTATTCCGAGATCATTTATGTGCTTAAATGTATAATCAAAATAAACGTTATCTATCCCTTCACTTTTTAACTCGCCAAGATAGTTTTCAAGCCAGTTATATCTTAGGTCTTCTTCCTGAGTCACTCCCTCCTGCTGACCTACGTTCAGCTTATAGGGTACAATTGTTATATACAGCCTAATTCCTCTTTCTTTTGTAAAGTCAATAATTTTTCTTAAATATTTTTGGGATTTTTCTGATGGAGGTTTTATATCCGTAGTATTCGGCGATGGCTTCTCCATAGATTCTTTTTTAAATGAAGGTGTGTATCCTTTAAATGAGCTGTAATCCTTATTCCAATCTGAGGAAAGGGCTTTTTCGTCTTCACCCTCCTCACAGCAAAAATAGGAAGGAAAATATTCCTTCCTTAATTCTTCATTGTCATCAATTGCTGTTTCCATCATTTCAAGCTTGTTTAACGAGAATTTCATCCCATAAAAAGCTTCTCTCAGACAAATATATTTATCGGCATAACCATCTAAAAATGCTGCAGGTGCAAAGAAATCCAGCACTACTACCTTAGGAGTCTGATACTTACAGAACTCCTTAAGGTAATAGTAGTTTATCCATATAGCCTGCTCAGCTGTTGAATAATCATATGCTGTAATTCCGTAATCTTCCCACATCTTAGCAGTATTTATGCCATAATTCACATGGCTTGATCCAAGCATAACAACATCTATGGAATCACGGGGCTGACTGTAAATTGCACGCCCCTGTCTGATTCCTGCGTTAGGTCTGTCTGAAATCACACCGGAAGGTACTGAAACAGAACTAAAAAGACAAGTTATGGTCAGAAACAAAGCCATTAAAGATTTCATTTACATATATCCTCATAGGTCTCTCTGATAGCCTTGATAAACTGCTCAGAGTTAAGCTTCTTTGCATTAGGATTACTTGTAATAAGAAGAAGGTCTCCTGTCATCCTGCCGCTTTCTATTGTAGAAAGAGTTGCTTTCTCCATGTTGTCAGCCCAGTCGATGAGTCCCTGGATACCATCAAGCTCTCCGCGCTTTCTCATTGCACCGGTCCATGCAAAAATTGTAGCCACAGGGTTTGTGGATGTCTCCTCACCCTTCAGATATTTATAGTAATGGCGCTGAACTGTTCCATGTGCAGCCTCGTACTCATAAATACCTTCAGGAGATACAAGTACAGATGTCATCATCGCGAGTGATCCGCATGCTGATGAAACCATGTCACTCATAACATCACCGTCATAGTTCTTGCAAGCCCAGATAAATCCACCTTTAGACTTCATCACTCTTGCAACAGCATCATCGATAAGCGTATAGAAATATTCGATTCCTGCAGCGTCGAACTGATTCTTATATTCCTTTTCAAATGTAGTATCAAATATCTCACGGAATCTTGCATCATAGGTCTTACTGATAGTATCCTTTGTAGCAAACCACAGATCCTGCTTTATTGAAAGTGCATACTCAAAACAAGCCTTTGCAAAGCTTTTAATCGATGCATCCTTGTTATGAATTCCCTGTATAATTCCGGGGCCATCAAAGTCCTGAATTGTCTTTCTTATTTCTGTTCCATCCTCACCGGTGAAAACGAGCTCTGCCTTTCCTGCACCGGGTACAGCAATCTCAACATTTTTATAAACATCTCCATATGCATGACGGGCTAAGGTAATAGGTTTCTCCCAGGTCTTAACATTGGGTTCAATTCCCTTAACAAGAATAGGAGCTCTGAATACAGTTCCGTCAAGCATTGCACGGATAGTTCCGTTAGGACTCTTCCACATCTTTTTAAGATCATATTCTTCAACTCTTGCAGCATTGGGAGTAATTGTTGCACATTTAACCGCAACTCCATATTTCTTGGTAGCAACGGCACTGTCTATTGTAACCTTGTCATCAGTTTCATCACGATATTTAAGACCAAGATCATAATACTCACTCTTCAGATCTATATAAGGCTCTATCAGCTCCTCCTTAATCATCTTCCAAAGAATCCTGGTCATCTCATCTCCGTCCATCTCAACTATTGGGGTGGTCATCTGTACTTTTGACATAGTGTCTCCTCTCTTGTTTAGTAGTGTATATTAAGTATTTTCAAATAATTCCAATAATCCGTTCCTTACCATATTATCATAAGCACTGCGCATATGCCTATTGGCAATTTCTTCGGCTCTGTCGGCATCTTTATCCCTTATGGCTTCCATAATCTGCCTATGCTCATCATTACAGTCCTTGCCACGTTTTCCGGCAAGAGTCTTTTGTCTTATCTGCCATACATACTGATGGTAATCCTTCAATAGATGCTCAAGCATCTTGGAATTGCAGGACTCGTACAGAGTTGTATGGAACCTGTTATCCAGTTCTGCCAGCTGATCAGAGTGCCCTTTCTGTTCGTGAAAATCTGCCAGATACACAATTTCCTCAAGATCCTCCATCTGCTCCGGAGTAATATTTTCACAGGCCCATCTGGCGCAGAGACCCTCCAGCTTTGAGCGTATCATATAAATATCTCTTATATCCTTGGCACTTATTCCTACGACATATGCCCCTTTATTGGGTATTATCTGAACAAGGCCCTCAAGCTCAAGCTGACGAAGTGCCTCCCTGACAGGAGTTCTGCTCACACCAAGCTCTTCTCCTATGGCAACTTCCTTCAATTCTTCATGATCAGCATATTTACCATTTAATATGTCTTCACGTATTCTGTTAAATACTCTTCCTCTTAGTGAGTATTTGTCAGTGACTTCCGTCTTTAAATCTTTTTTTCCCATATCTTATTCTGTTTTCCCTATGATTTCTCCATCAGTTACTTCAATTCCGATAAGTTCTGATACTTCCGCAATTTTCTTAGTAAGCTCCTCATCATACATAACAGTTATACGTCCGTTTGCATACTCACCATCAACCCATTCCTTTAAGACCTGAACAAGCTTGTGATCCTTCCCAATAGCTGCATCACCCTTTAAATGATAATGAACGTTTATCCAATGAGCGATTCCGGCAAGCCCTGAAGTATTGGATACAGCACTGACAGGTGGCCTTCCAAGGAATTTGTCGGTATCAAAAATATTATAAATTTCCTCATTTTTAAGAAGTCCGTCTGCATGTATTCCTGCTCGTGTCACATTAAAGTTTTTACCTACAAAAGGAGTCTGTGAAGGAATATGATATCCAAGCTCCTTCTCATAGTACTGCGCAAGTTCTGTTATAACCTGAGTATTCATGCCATTCAGAGTTCCCTTTAGCTGGGCATACTCAAAAATCATAGCCTCCAAAGGAGTATTACCTGTTCTCTCACCGATTCCAAATAATGACGCATTAACACCTGAGCAGCCATATAACCATGCAGTTGTAGAATTGGTAACAGCCTTGTAAAAATCATTATGTCCGTGCCACTCTATAAGCTCACTGGGAACACCTGCGTTTGTATTCAAAGCATATATGATACCCTGAACACTCCTGGGAATAACCGCACCCGAAAAATTGACGCCATAGCCCATTGTGTCACAGGCGCGAACCTTTATCGGGATTCCATATTCCTCTCTTAGCTTCATAAGCTCTACGCAAAAAGGAACCACAAAACCATATATATCTGCCCTTGTAATATCCTCTAGATGGCATCTGCACGCAATTCCCTCTTCAAGGCAATCACGTATTACGCTAAGGTAATGCTCAAGAGCCTGTTTCCTTGTCATTTTAAGCTTAAGGAAAATATGATAATCCGAACAGCTGACAAGAATACCTGTCTCCTTCATACCGATTTCCTTAACAAGCTTAAAGTCTTCCTTGCTTGCTCTGATCCAGCTCGTTACCTCAGGAAACTCGTAGCCTCTCTCCATGCATTTATAGACTGCGTCTCTGTCCTTTTTACTGTATAAAAAGAATTCACTGGCACGTATCATGCCGTTGGGTCCGCCAAGCTCATGAAATTTGTCATATATATGTACTATCTGCTCTGTCGAATAAGGAGCCCTTGACTGCTGACCATCTCTGAAGGTCGTATCAGTAATCCATATATCCTTTGGCATATTGTGAGGAACTATTCTGTCATTAAACGGTATCTTCGGAACCTCATCATAGGGGAACATGTTTCTGAAAACATTGGGTTTGTCAACATCATCAAGAATATACATATGTTCCTCAATCTGAAGCAGATTGTTTTTGTTATTCATTGTCACCGGTCTGTTTTGGAATGTCTGGTCCTGCATTTTGGTTCCTCCCTTAGAACTGGAAAATTACTTGTAAACATGTATTGTCGAATCTTTTGCATTATTGTATACAATGATACCTGATATGTCAACGCTTTAATGTGTTAAAGAATCTCAGAATATAAAAACCTTCCCCCAGAGGGGGAAGGCAATCTATTTAATTTACAAAAACATAAAATAATAAAGTATTAAATTATATAATCTACCTGAGTTTAAACTGGTTAATAAGTCTAGTCAGGTCTTCTGACTGCGCTGTAAGAGATTGAGATACATTACTTGATTCCTGAGCTGTCTCGGAATTACTCTGAACAACGGTTGAAATCTGATCAATACCGTCATTGATTTCTTCCATGCTTGCGGCCTGGTTTTGTGCCATCTCTCCTGTTTCGGCAATCATATCAGTAATCTCATCAACTGATGCCTGCATTTGCTGTAGTGCTTCTGTTGTCTCTCCTACAACATCATTACCGTTTCGGATTTCTTCCATTGTATCCTGTATAAGCTGATGCGTATTCTTTGCTGCTTCAGTACTCTGAGTAGCCAATGTACTGATTTCATCAGCAACAACCGCAAAGCCTTTACCGGACTCACCTGCTCTTGCTGCCTCAATGGAAGCATTAAGTGCCAGGAGCTGTGTCTGTTTTGCAATGGATTCAATAGTATTTGTAACCTGCTCTATCTCATTTGATGCTTCAGTAATTCTAACCATAGCATCTGTAACAAGATGCATCTTCCTTGCACTGGCATCTGCATCCTCCCGGACCTTCTCTGCCATTTTTCTGGATTTCTCGGCTGTTTCTGCCATTGTTCTGGTCTGAGCAGTCACCGTATTAACAGAGGCTGTAAGCTCCTCAACGGCAGCAGCCTGATCAGTTGCACCTTCAGCAAGATCCGAAGCACCTTTACTCATTCCACTTGCGCCTTCCGATACATGATGTGACGACTCACGTACATGTGAAAGTGTATCAGAAAGAGAGTCTGTAATATTATTAAGAGCTTCGCTGATAGGAGCAAAATCCTCTTTATACAGCTCCGGATGTAAGGTTCCCTGAGTGAAATCACCATCTGCAACCATCTTAAGGGTATCCCTGATATCAGATACAATCTGTTCAGTTACACCAGTAGACTGACTTAAATCCTTAGCAAGTTTTCCAAGTTCATCACCTGACTCATAATCGATATTTATATGAAGGTTACCCTTTGACATCTCATCCGCTGCCTTCGAAATCTCTTCAACGGGTTCGAGAATAGACTTGGAGAGCTTCTTCTTAACATCAATAATATAAATAAGTACCAATATTACAATAATAAGAGTCAGGCAGCTCATTACTATGCCAAGTATAAGTGCTGTATTATATGCCTTTTCAGCAGCTTCTGTTGATGAGCTTGAAACACTCTTAAAATCTTTAACAGCCACATCCAATGATGGATATAAGGTATCATTAAAGTAGTAGAAAATTTCTTCCGAAGAAGAACCGTCACTAAACATATTTCCTAAGGTCACACCATTGGCTTCTACCTTTTTCAAATCGGAGGAAACCTGATTTATTGCAGTATCATCATCCATTACCTTTGCAAGCTTAGACAGGCTGGCGTCAAATTCTTCAAATTTTTCCATTGCTTTTCCAAGCTGCTCCTGACGGATGCCTTCATCAGGTGATGAAAGTGCCCACAGAAATGCTTTAGCCAAAGCCTGAACATCAATTCTGATTTCAGCCTGTATGGTATTCATCTCATAATATTTTTTATAGATAGTACGTATTGAAAACAGTGCAGAAACAATGGTCACTGCCAGAATAGCAACCGCAATACAGAACATGGTTATGATCTGTTTGAAGGTTGAGTTAAATTTTTCCTGAACACTCAGGTCATGAATCTTCTTCTCGTCTACTCTTACAAGATTCTTAATACCCATATTATGCCCCCTATCTAAAAAAGAAACCTGCTACTATTTTAATTTTATACAAATAATTTGCATAATGCACTAAATTATAAACGATTTTTCAAAAATTTTATAAAGTTCCTTTTTACATAATAAAAGACCTATGCCAATTGATGACATAGGTCTTTGTATTAGTTATAATATCACATTATTTTACTTTTATCTTTTGCGTTTTGGAATAATGACCATAATACTTCTTCCCATTGTACTTTCTGTAAGCTCTGACCTTTACTTTATATTTACCCTTAGGAAGATTCTTAACAGTATAGCTTCTCTTTGTGGTATCAATAATTTTCCACTGGCCGCTCTTTTTGTACTTAATCTGATATCCGCTGGCCTCATCTATTTTCTTATACTTAACCTTAAATGTGCCTTTGCCGCGTTTAAGCTCAGTTATAATTACCTTTGACGCTTTAACAATTTTGGCCTTTTCAAGCCCTGATGGATTACCAACCTTTATCTTTATCGAGCCAATTTGCTCTCCGGCTTTATTCTTTGCAATTACATGGCAGTAACCTACTTTTACTCCTGTAACATAGGCCTTTCTGGATTTATTCTCGTCCCCCTCTACAGTCGCAACCTCTGTATTGGTACTTTCCCAGTATATTTCAGTATTTATAGCATCAGCCGGATATACTTCTCCTTCAATCTTGGCCACCTCACCCGGCTGCAGCTTAATTTCATTCTCTTCAAAAATTAACTGCGTATAATTTTTCTGTCTTACATTAACATGACAAGATGCCATTTTTTCATTAGAGGTTTTTACAGTTATATCAGCACTACCAATATTTACACCGGTAATCACACCATTATTATCAACTGTGACATTGGTAGTATTACTTGATGTCCAGGTCAGCGTAGTGCTTACTCCCTGGGGAGCAACAGTTGCCTGAAGTTGAAATGTTTCACCGGGAGATATATCTTTCGTAGTGACATTCAGTGTAACTCCTGTCGGTTCAACATCTTCAGCCTTAGCAATATCAGGAGATAAAATAAAGACCGAAAAGGCCAAGCACATAATTAGTACAAAGCTGGTTAACTGGTTCAATTTCCCACTTCTTCTCATCATATACCTCCTTTTCGGTCTATGCATTTATGATTTTACTTCATAACAATATTGCAAATCTTACCGGGAACATATATTTCTTTTATTATATTTCCATCAAATTTACCTGCTATAGCTTCCTTTGCCTTAGCAAGTACTGCATCCTTCGGATCATCCTTACCTATCGAAATGGTTGCACGAACCTTACCATTTACCTGTACAGCTATTTCTATAGTATTTTCTACAGTAAGAGCCTCATCATATTCAGGCCATGTCTGCTGATAAAGTCTTCCCTCACCGCCGATTCTCTGCCAAATCTCCTCAGTAATATGAGGTGCTACAGGATTGAGCATTGTGATAAGTGTTCTGTACTCAGCCTTATTTACTGCATTCTTCTTATAGAAATCATTTATAAGTGACATCATAGCTGCTATAGCTGTGTTGTACTTAAGATTCTCAAAGTCACCTGATACCTTCTTGATAGTTCTGTGCATCTCGCCCTTAAGATCGTCTGAATACTCATCTCCATCTACAAGGATATCCTGAAGCTTCCATACTCTTTCAAGGAATCTGCGGCATCCCTTTACACCATCCTCAGACCAGGATGCTGCAAGATCAAATGCACCGATAAACATCTCATAAGTACGGAGTGTATCTGCACCGTAATCCTCTACGATATCGTCGGGGTTAACGACATTACCGCGGGACTTACTCATCTTCTCACCGTTTTCACCAAGGATCATTCCATGGCTTGTACGCTTCTGATAGGGCTCTGTTGTAGGCACTACTCCCTGATCATAAAGGAACTTATGCCAGAATCTCGAATACAGAAGGTGAAGTGTTGTATGCTCCATTCCTCCGTTATACCAGTCAACAGGAAGCCAGTATTTAAGAGCTTCCTTGCTTGCAAGCGCATCCTTATTGGTAGGATCTGTATATCTGAGGAAATACCATGAGGATCCTGCCCACTGTGGCATTGTATCAGTCTCTCTCTTAGCCGGGCCACCACAGCAAGGACATGTAGTGTTAACCCAGTCTGTCATGGCTGCAAGCGGTGATTCACCATTATCTGTGGGCTCATAGCTGTCTACTTCAGGAAGAAGTAATGGCAGCTCTGATTCATCTATCGGGACAAATCCGCATTTCTCACATTCCACAATCGGGATAGGCTCACCCCAATATCTCTGGCGGGAGAATACCCAGTCACGAAGCTTATAATTTACCTGAGCATGACCTATCTTCTTTTCTTCAAGGAAAGAAATCATCTTCTCCTTTGCATCATTAACAGAAAGTCCATTGATAAAATCAGAATTAATCAGTACTCCTGTAGCAACATCAGTAAATGCTGCTGCGTTTACATCTACTTCCTCGCCATCCTTTGCAACAACCTGAATGATGGGAAGATTAAATTTCTTAGCAAACTCCCAGTCTCTGTCATCATGAGCAGGAACTGCCATAATTGCACCTGTACCATAACTCATCAGTACATAATCAGATACCCAGATCGGTATCTCTTTTCCATTAACGGGATTAATTGCCTTAAGGCCGTCAATCTCAACACCGGTCTTATCCTTAGCAAGCTCGGAGCGTTCAAAGTCCGATTTCTTGGCAGCAGCCTCTCTGTATGAGATAACATCGCTCCAGTTCTTAATTCTGTCCTGATACTTATCAAGATAAGGATGCTCGGGAGATACAACCATATATGTTGCACCAAAGAGTGTATCGCAACGTGTTGTATAAACTGTAAGATGATCCTCTGTATCCTTAATTGCAAAGTCTACTTCTGCTCCGGTAGAACGTCCGATCCAGTTCTTCTGAGAAACTTTAACTCGCTCGATGTAGTCAACTCCGTCAAGTCCATCGATAAGCTTATCAGCATACTCAGTAATCTTAAGCATCCATTCGCTCTTGACCTTACGTACAACCTCTGATCCACAGCGCTCACAAACTCCGTTAACAACTTCCTCGTTTGCAAGACCTACCTTACAGGATGTACACCAGTTAATAGGCATTTCCTTTTTATATGCAAGACCTGCCTTGAACAGTTTTAAGAAGATCCACTGTGTCCATTTGTAATAATCGGGATCAGTTGTATTTATCTCTCTGTTCCAGTCAAAGGAATAACCCAAAGAATGAAGCTGGCTCTTGAACTTTTTAACATTATTAGCTGTTACGATCTTAGGATGAATATGATTCTTGATCGCATAGTTCTCAGTAGGAAGTCCGAAAGCATCCCATCCCATAGGATATAATACATTGTAGCCCTGCATTCTGCGCTTACGTGCAACAATATCAAGCGCAGTATACGGACGGGGATGTCCTACATGAAGTCCCTGTCCTGAAGGATACGGGAATTCAACAAGTGCATAATATTTGGGCTTAGAGTAATCATTACTTGCTGCAAATGCATTCTCATCATCCCAGATTTTCTGCCATTTCTGTTCAACTTCTTTGTGATTATATAACTCTGACATTTGAGGTACCTCGTTTTTTCATGATATAGTTAGAAATTTTAACATATTAAAGTACCATATTCAAGCGAAGTACCGCAGTTCCATGTTCTTTATTTCAGCTCTTCCTGGTAAAATATTTACCCAAATTCTCAATCGGGGACGGCTTTGCATAATGATATCCCTGAATAAAATCAAATCCTCTGTCAATACTGAATTTTTTCTGAGACTCATCTTCAACGCCTTCAACAAGCGTTACAAAACCATTTTTCTTGAAGAACTCAATCATATAAGTGATAATATCGTCCACGCGGTCATCTTTAATAGACTTATACAGAAGAGACTTATCAAACTTAATGGTCTGAACAGGCACATCAACAACTCTTTCAAGATTGGAATATCCTGTTCCAAAGTCATCCATATAAAGCTGTATTCCTTCTTTATTTAACATATCCATGTTATGCTTTACAGCATCATAGTTTTCAGCCATCATGGATTCCGTAAGTTCAAGCCTTATCATCTTCTGATCAATCTTATAGCTGTGAATTATATCCATAATTTCCTTATAAAATGTCTTATCCATAAAATCTGCCGTAGAACAGTTTATGGTAACTGCGTCAAAATCATACTCTTCCGACAGCTTTTCAATTGCTCTGCATACCTTATGCATCATTATCACCGTAAGAGCATGTATACAATTATTTCTTTCTGCAATCTGAATAAATGAATCAGGCGGAATCATCTTTCCGTCTATTTCAAGTCTCATAAGAGCCTCTGCTGATCTGAACTGATCCTTTTCTACACTATAAATAGGCTGCGCATAGCAGAGGATTCTATCATCATCCGGATCCATTTTAACTCTTATATCAAGAAGAGCCTGCTCAATCTTATATATTTCATCAAAGTCCCTAAAGTCAGTTCCATTGGCAAAGTAATAAACATTCTCGCCATCCTGCATCTTCTGTTCCCGCATATACAACATGAACAGCTGTGTCCATTTATTACCGACAGCAACAAAGCGTCTACTGTCACCGCATACGCCAAGGAAATAATGAATATGATCTTCTGTTCTCTCATGGAAATTATCCAGAATATCCCTCATCTGTTCGGAGTAATTTTCTGCATCCGATCGCTCTTTCGTTTCTATCAGAGCAATAAAAGTACCAAAGTTCACTCTATATAAAAGGATTCTGTTTGATATTCTTTCAATTTCTCTACATACCCGGGCCATCTCAACAGAAAGGATTCCGTAATCAGGTGCAAGTGTACTATCTGTAAGCTGAGGAAAATCAATATACGCCATATAGAATATTTTTCCTCTTCGCGTATTTGAAACAAACTTGCTTTCCAAAGCGCTTGTATTCTGACATCCTGTCTCTTCATCATATGGATTGGAATGGAATAGCTGATAAAGCACTATAAGAGGCATTACATATGTTGAGCCTGTAAAAATAGCATGACGGTCTATTATTTGCAGACAAAGTACGACTATTTCTATCGGTACAACTATAATTGCAGCCCTTATTACAATTCTGGAGATATATCGTCTTCTAAGGAAACATGCCAACGTACAGATTACAACACAAACAATACCTGCTATACAGTAAAATCTTGTAAATCTGCTTATATCGATGCCATCTGTCCTTACAAAAAACAGATTTTTCATCACAACCTGGAAAGTCACCCCGGCAAAATATATTGTTGCAACCAGGATATACAACATTGCAATAACGGATTTTTTCTTTAGTCTTCGCTCACTTAATAAATTCACATAATTGAAAATCAGAATAAGAATAAGCAGATAAAGCACAAGGAAAATAACAAGTAACGCAGTGAAAGATGATCTTTCATAATACTTCTCAACATTACTTGCAATCTCAACTATAACTATCTGAATAGCCGTTGCAAAAATCGATACTATTGTTCCGAGAACAAGGAACTTAAAAGATTGCGATTTTTTGGGTCTTGTAAGCGATATAAAAACCAGGAGAAGAATAGCAAAAAGAATACTGGCATACTCTCCGATTATGTCATACCGCAATCCCATATGCATTCCGATTTGTGGCATCATGTTTCCCTCATAAAAATAGCATTGCGCTTACAAAATATCATGAAAATATAAACGCAAACTAATGCATCATCAAGCTTATCGTAGCATATATATATAAGCATGCCTTAAAGAATCTATAAATTTATTATGAAGTTCAGATATTGCTGCACAAACACATAAAAAGAGCCGGGAATTCAATTAAGAAATCCCAGCCCTTGTTCATTATAATCTTAGTTTAATCTTCTGAACTATTTTCCTTAACCTTCTCAGCTCTGGCTGTAACTTCCTTCTGCTGAATATCTGAAGGAGCCTGCTCATAACGGGTAAAGCTGTACTCATAGTCTCCGGCACCACCGGTCATTGATCTTAAGGTTGTGCAGTATCCATAAAGCTCCATCATAGGAATATCTGCTTCGATGACCTGTTTTCCATCACCTGTAGGATTCATTCCAAGCACACGGCCTCTTCTCTTATTAAGGTCACCCATTACATCACCGGTAAAGCTATCCGGCACTGTAACCTTAAGAGTAGCAATAGGCTCTAAGAGAACAGGTGTGGCCTCCATAAAGCCTTTCTTGAAAGCATTGCTTGCTGCAACCTTGAAGGCCATTTCCGAAGAGTCAACCGGATGATACGATCCATCATACAGTACAGCCTTAACACCTACTACAGGATAAGCTGCCAGAGGTCCTCTCTGAGATGCTTCTGATATACCCTTTTCTACTGCAGGGAAATAATTCTTCGGAACTGCTCCTCCTACTACTTCCTGTTCGAATACATAGGGCTTTGAATCATCTCCTGAAGGCTCAAAGCGCATCTTAACGTGACCATACTGTCCGTGACCACCGGTCTGCTTCTTGTATTTATATTCCACATCTGAGTTCTTACGGATTGTCTCTCTGAAAGCTACCTTCGGCTTATCAAGATCAATACCTACTTTATACTCATTCAGAAGCTTACTTACAGCTATCTCAAGGTGCATATCGCCCATACCATAGATAAGAGACTGATGATTTTCAGCATCATTGACAACCTTGAGTGTTGCATCCTCTGCTGCAAGCTTTGCAAGAGACTGAGCAATCTTATCAATATCTGCCTTGTTCTGTGCCTT
This sequence comes from Butyrivibrio sp. AC2005, assembly GCF_000424145.1. GTDB lineage: Bacteria > Bacillota > Clostridia > Lachnospirales > Lachnospiraceae > Butyrivibrio. The sequence continues at coordinate 12,594 of NZ_KE384137.1, read as the reverse complement.
ATATCTCATATATGTATATGGCTGAGAAATATCCATCGGTGCATACTGTACAGGATTTGCCTTTGTAGAAAGAGTATCACCTGTAGAAATATCAAGCTTCTGAAGTGCTCCGAAATCACCTGCATGAAGTTCAGGAACCTCAATTGTCTTATTTCCCTGCATTACGTAAATCTTACCGATTTTAACTTCGATGTCCTTATTGGAATCGTACATCATATCGTCTGTCTTCAAAACGCCGGAACGAACCTTGATCATGGAATATTTTCCAATGAAAGGATCCATCATTGTCTTAAATACAAAAGCTGTCTTAGGCTTGGAGAAATCGAAATTCGCTTCAAAAATCTCGTTGGTCTTCATGTTGATACCGGCCATCTTGCGATTCTCAGGTGCAGGCATATACTTGATAATATCATCAAGAAGTGTGTAAACACCCTGTGCAAGAATGCTGGAGCCCATCTCTATCGGAACTATTGAGCCTTCACATACATTATTTCTGAGCGCTGATCTGATCTCCTGCTCTGAGAATATATCTCCGCTGAAGTATCTGTCCATGAACTCTTCACTTGTTTCAGCAACAGCTTCCATGAGAGTATCGCGATACTGCTGCAAATATTCTTTATTGTAATCCGGAACTTCACATTCAACGGCGTCCTTACCTTCCCAGCGGAAGCCCTTTTCCTGAATTACATTTACATAACCTACAAACTTCTCATTCTCACGAATAGGAAGGTTGAAAGGTGCTATCTTTTTACCATATTTATCTGTAAGATCCTGAACTACCTGTCTGTAGGATGCATCATCGATATCCATATCGGAAACAAAGAACATACGCGGAATACCATATTTCTCGCAAAGATCCCATGCTCTCTCTGTTCCCACTTCAACACCTGCCTTGCCTGAAACAACGATAATAGCTGCATCAGCAACGCTCATAGCTTCCTGAACTTCACCAACGAAATCGAAGAAACCGGGTGCATCAAGAACATTGATCTTGTGGTCATCCCACTCCATGGCAATGTTGGTTGTGCTGATTGAAAACTGTCGTTTCTGTTCCTCTTTATCAAAGTCACTGACGGTATTTCCATCAGATACTTTACCCATTCGGGAAGTAATTCCGGAGAGGTAAGCCATTGCTTCAGCGAGTGAAGTCTTGCCGGCGCCCCCATGACCTAAGAGTACGACATTGCGTATTTTGTCACTTGTGTAAACTTTCATCTCTTGCTCCTCCAAGTCTTAAATTATGTTGGGAAAAAATAATAAAGAATTTTTAGATTTCCCCCGAACCCTATGGATATATTTTACTAAAATTGTGTATATAATACAAGTAATTCGGTCAAATTTGCACAATTGGGTAAAAAACATCATTGTAATCGATATTGTAAAATCAAATTGATTGATTTTCGCACTTTAACGTGATATAGTGATTCTGTTCGGAGCTTTTTACGCTTTAATATAAAGAAATTTCCAAGGAGTTTTTTATGAATACTGACAGCTTGACCTGCGGTTTTATAGGTCTTGGTCTCATTGGCGGTTCCATGGCAAGGGCCCTTAAGGCTAAGAACCCTAAAATCCGCATTATTTCATATACACCACATCCCGAAACATCCTTGAAAGCTAAGGAAGACGGCATTGTTGATGTTGCCTGTGACAAAGTAGACGAAAGATTTTCAGAATGTGATTATATTTTTCTCTGCGCACCTATTGAGCGAAATAACGATAATCTTTCACTCATAAAGCCTTTTCTGAATCCAAAGACAACTCTTACAGATATAGGTTCTGTTAAAACTTCAATTCATGAGCACGTTAAAGCGCTTGGACTTGAGGATCAGTTTATTGGCGGTCATCCTATGGCGGGTACCGAGAGAATCGGTTATATTAATTCCAAGGCTTCTATTTTGGAAAATGCTTTTTATATCCTTACAAAAACAGAAAAAACTACAGATGACAGACTTGAAAATTACAGACAACTTGTTGAGATGATGGGCGCAACCCCGCTTATTATCCCCTATGAGCAGCACGATTTTATCACAGCTGCTGTCAGCCATGTTCCTCATGTTATCAGTGGATGTCTTGTAAACCTTGTACACGACAGTGATTCTGAGGAAGGTCTTATGAAAATGATAGCTGCGGGCGGCTTTAAGGATATTACGAGAATATCTTCATCTTCCCCCGTAATGCTTCAACAGATATGCCTCACCAACCATAAAAACATCTCTACCCTTCTCGATAAATATATCAGCTATTTAAATGATATGAAGAAAGTGATAGATGATACCAACGGTGATGGTCTGATGGATTTCTTTTCCTCAGCAAGGGAATATAGAGATTCCTTTAATGATCTCAGAAGAGGTCCTATCCAGAAAACCTATGTTATTCGTGTTGATATTGCGGATGAGCCCGGTAACATCGCATCGGTTGCCACTCTTCTTTCCGTTAACGGAATAAACATCAAGAATATCGGCATTGTCCATAACCGCGAATTTGAACACGGAACCTTAAGCATTGAATTCCATGATGATAAGGCCATGGAAAAAGCTCTAAAATTACTGGAAACTCACGGTTATCCGTCAGTTGACTAAACAACCATTTTTACATATTAAACAGACTTGAAAGCAAAAGGGAACTAACCATGATAAGTATCGAAAAAAGTTCAAAACCATTAACAGGTGATGTATTTGTTCCGGGAGATAAATCTATTTCTCACAGAAGCATTATGTTTGGTGCTCTTTCCGAAGGCACAACAGAAATAACAGGCTTCTTAAAAAGCGGAGACTGCCTCTCTACTATTGAATGCTTTAAGCAGTTGGGTATTCTTATCGAGCATTCCCAAAGGCCCATGAACGGTGTTCCTACAATAACGGTTCATGGCAAAGGCTTGCACGGTTTAAGTGCTCCATCTTCTACTCTTTATACCGGTAACAGCGGAACCACCACCAGATTATTATCCGGAATTCTTGCAGCACAGCCCTTTGATTCCATGATTACCGGTGACAGTTCAATTGAAAAAAGACCCATGAACAGAATCATCAAACCTCTGACGCAGATGGGCGCAGATATCCATTCTGCACTTGGTAACGACTGCGCTCCTCTTATGATCAAAGGAGGAAAAAGACTTCGGGGAATCTCTTATCACAGTCCTGTAGCTTCAGCCCAGGTTAAATCCTGCATAATTCTTGCAGGTCTCTATTCAGAGAGTGATACAGTTGTATATGAGCCTGCGCTTAGCCGAAACCATACAGAAATCATGCTCCGAGCATTCGGTGCTGATATTCACAACGAATTGGATGTCAAAGGCGGTGCCTCTGCTATTCTGCATCCCGGACTTCCTTTACGTGGAATTAAGGTAAATGTACCCGGAGATATTTCTTCAGCTGCATACTTTATTGCCGCTGCGCTTCTTGTGCCCGGCTCCGACATTGTTATTCATAACGTAGGTATCAACAAAACAAGGTCAGGAATTCTCAGCATACTTACTCAGATGGGTGCCGATATTCAGCTTGAAAACGTGGATGAATCCATAGAGCCCAGAGCAGATCTTCATGTAAGATATTCCGAGCTTCACGGAAATGAGAACGGCAGATTCGAAGTTTCAGGAAAACTGATACCAACAATGATTGATGAGCTGCCTATTTTTGCGGTTGTTGCAGCCACTGCTAATTGCACAACCATAATAAAAGACGCTGCTGAGCTTAAAGTTAAGGAATCAAACAGAATTGACACTGTTTGCAATAATCTAAAGGCTATGGGTGCTGACATAGAGCCCACAGATGACGGAATGATAATTCATGGCGGAAAAACTCTTTATGCTGCCGATATCGAATGTAACAACGATCACAGAATCGCCATGAGCTTTGCAGTAGCTGCTCTTGCAGCAGAAGGTTCTACAAGAATTTTGGATGATAAATGCGTTGGCATTTCCTATCCCGACTTTTTCAAGGATTTGCGCAATCTTTACAGATAAAAAGCAAATTGTTCTTTGTACCGATAAAAAAGCCCACTATATATGTGTTTACAATTTTAGGCGATTATAGCTCTGCTAACGAACGCAAAATTGTTTACACATATATGGTGGGCATTTTACTAATATTAATCTCTTCTGAAAATATCTCTTGAATATACTTTATCCGATACGTCATCAAGGCATGAATCATAGCGGTTAGCTATAATCGCTGCACTCTTTTTCTTGAATTCTTCAAGATCATTCACTACAAGACTGCCAAAGAAAGTTGTTCCATTTTCAAGAGAAGGCTCGTAAATAATTACTGTTGCTCCCTTTGCCTTTATTCTCTTCATGACTCCCTGAATGCTACTCTGACGGAAGTTATCGGAATTACTCTTCATTGTAAGTCTGTAAACTCCGATTACAACTTCATGCTCCTTCTTAGCATCATAGGACTCGCTGTTTCCATAAGCACCGGCAATCTCAAGAACTCTGTCCGCAATGAAATCCTTACGTGTTCTATTGGATTCAACAATTGCTTCTATCAGGTTCTCGGGTACATCTGAATAGTTGGCAAGGAGCTGCTTTGTATCCTTGGGCAGGCAGTATCCGCCATATCCAAAAGAAGGATTATTATAAAAGTCCCCGACTCTCGGATCAAGGCATACACCTTTAATAATCTGATCGGTATTCAGATTCTTCATCTCAGCATAAGTATCAAGCTCATTAAAGTAAGACACTCTTAATGCAAGATATGTATTGGCAAAAAGCTTAACAGCCTCAGCCTCTGTAAAGCCCATGAAAAGGACATCCACATCTTCCTTTAATGCGCCTTCCTTTAAAAGATCAGCAAAGGTATGCGCTGCCTCTACAAGCTGCTTATCATTCTCATCCATGCCGACAATAATACGGCTTGGATAAAGGTTATCATAAAGAGCTTTTGATTCCCTAAGGAACTCAGGGCTAAAAAGAATCCTATCCGTTCCCATCTTCTCTCTTACTTTGGTAGTATATCCAACGGGAATGGTACTCTTTATAACCATGTAAGCATTCGGATTGACATTTTTTACCAGTTCGATAACAGCTTCAACAGCGCTGGTATCAAAGTAATTCTTCTTGCTGTCATAATTTGTAGGTGCTGCGATTACAACAAAATCAGCATCTTTATATGCAGCTGCACCATCTGTAGTCGCTTTAAGATCAAGCTCTTTTTCCTCAAAATATTTTTCGATGTAATCATCCTGTATCGGTGAAACTCTTTTATTAAGCATATCAACCTTCTCAGGAATAACATCAACAACTGTCACTTTGTGCTTCTGTGACAGCAAAGTCGCGATTGAAAGTCCGACATAGCCGGCACCTGCAACCGCGATCTGTAAGTCTTTAAAATCACGCATGGTAAAATCCTCTACATTTCCTCCAGTGTATCCTGTACTGTCTCATAAACAGAGATTCTCTGTCTGTCGTATTCGGGCATTCCAATAAAAATAGCTCCATATTCATAGCTATCTTCAAGGGCAGTTCCTCTAACGATTTTTATGAAAACGTGAAGAACCTCTTTTGTCCAGATAGTAAGATTACACTCGTAATTATCCCCCATAGTAAGCTGCAGATCCGATTGAAATCCCATACCAGCTCTGGAACAGTTTATCACAGATATAGCAACTGCTTCAGGCTCAGCACTGGAACCAATAGGGTTCATAATAAGCTCACCATCGAGGTCAAGCCTTTTGTATTTTCTTCTCTCTTCCATAATATCCCCCTCGATATAAAGTGTAATTATAATATAAACTAAATCTCGTCATCCGTAAAGAAACATGCATCGCCAAAGCTGAAGAATCTGTAGCGTTTTTCTATAGCCTCTTTATATGCATTTAATACGTTTTCTCTACCGGCAAGAGCTGAAACCAGCATGACAAGAGTTGATTCCGGAAGATGAAAATTTGTAATAAGACAATCTGTAACCTTAAACTTATATCCCGGATATATAAAGATTGATGTATTATCTGCGCAGGGTTCAATATGTCCGTTTTCATCCGCAGCACTTTCAATAGTCCTGCAGCTTGTTGTACCTACACATATAACGCGATGGCCGCTCTCTTTTGCCTTATTGATTTTGTCAGCAGCTTCTTTATTAACCTGATACCACTCCGTGTGCATATGATGCTCTAAAACATTTGTAACCTTAACCGGTCTGAATGTACCAAGTCCTACATGAAGGGTGACATATGCAAGTTCTATTCCTTTGTCCTGAATCTTCTGCAAAAGTTCCTGAGTAAAATGAAGTCCGGCTGTAGGCGCTGCTGCTGATCCCTCATACTTCGCATAAACTGTCTGATACATATTCTTGTCCTGAAGTTTATGAGTAATATAAGGCGGAAGCGGCATCTCTCCAAGCTTATCAAGAACCTCTTCAAAAATACCTTCATAAGAAAACTGAACAAGACGGTTTCCTTCTTCAACAATATCAAGGATTTTTGCATTTAAAAGGCCTTCTCCAAAGGTTACTTCAGCACCGGGGCGAAGTTTTTTGCCGGGTTTTACAAGGGTTTCCCAGATATCATTCTCTCTTCTTTTCAGAAGAAGTATCTCTACCGCTGCACCAGTATCCTTCTTGGTTCCAAGAAGTCTTGCGGGAATAACCTTCGTGTCATTTAAAACAAGGCAGTCCCCTGGCACAAGGTAGTCGATGATATCATGAAAAATCTTGTGTGATATCTTACCCGTGTTCTTGTTCATTACAAGGAGCTTAGCATCGTCGCGGGCAGGAAGCGGATCCTGCGCAATAAGCTCCTCGGGAAGATCAAAATAATAATCGCTGGTGCGAAGGCCTACAGTAGCCTCCACATCTATTTCTGTATTGCTCAAATTTTACTCCTAATTCCCCTCATCCGTCAGCTTCGCTGACACCTGTCTTCGCTCCGCTTCGGTCGGCGCAGAGCAATCGTCCCCCGGACGATTTGCGCCCCCAAGGGGAAGGCTTTTATAACAAGCTCAAAAGTTTGTTTTTCTAGTGCCTTCCCCCTCTGGGGGAAGGTGGCGCGAAGCGCCGGATGAGGGCTAAAAATCACATGTTTGTCAGGCTGGCTTTATTGAGGAATGTCTTATATCCTCTGTATGCCTCATATACATCTGCCTTGGAAGTAGCTTCGTAAGGTGCGTGCATGTTAAGAACTGCAACGCCGCTATCGATAACATTCATTCCATAAAGTGCGAGAATGTAAGCGATTGTTCCGCCGCCGCCTACATCTACCTTACCGAGCTCAGCCATCTGGAATTCTACGTCATCCTCTTCAAAGATACTTCTGAGATGTGCAATATACTCAGCATTGGCATCATTGGAGCCTGACTTTCCGCGGCTTCCTGTGAACTTACTGAATACAGGGCCATATCCAAGCAGCGATGCATTCTTCTTCTCAAACTGTCCTGCATAAAGCGGATCAAAAGCAGCATTAACATCAGATGAAAGCATGCATGAATTAGCAAGGCATCTTCTGAGCTTAAGCTCACTGTAATCACCGCAGAGATTCATAAGCTCTGCTACAGCATTCTCAAAGAACTTACTCTGCATACCTGTAGCACCTACGCTACCGATTTCTTCCTTATCAACAAGGATGCAGCAGCCTGTTCTCTTAAGATTCTTAACATCTAAAAGCGCTTCCATTGAAGGGTATGCACATACTCTGTCATCCTGACCATATGCAAGTATCATGGAACGGTCAAAGCCTGCATCTCTTGCCTTACCTGCAGGTACTATCTCAAGCTCTGCTGAAAGGAAGTCTTCCTCCTCAATACCGTAAAGATCATATAGAATACCAAGAACGCCGCGCTTAACAGCGTCACTTACCTTACCGCTTTCATCCTTTACAGCCTTCTCATAAGATACAGCATACTGCTGACCTTCTGTAAGCTTGTCATTTCTCTTGTCTGCCTTCTTCTTTTCATCACTTTCGATTACGAAGGGTCTGCTTCCAACAACCAGGTCAAGTGCTTCTCCCTCTACAACATTGGATGCCTTCTTGCCCATAAGATCAGCTGAAAGGTGAATAAGAAGATCACTTATGAAGAATACCGGATCGTCCTCATCCTCACCTACATTAAGCTGTACTGTAGTGCCATCCTTCTTAACTACAACACCATGAATGGAAAGCGGAATTGTTACATAGAGATATTTCTTGATTCCACCATAGTAATGAGTATCAAGGTAAGCGATGTTTGTGTCCTCGTAAAGAGGATTCTGCTTAACATCCATTCTGGGTGAGTCGATATGAGCACCAAGAATGTTCATACCGTTTTCGAAGGGCTCTGAACCGATCTGGAACATAACAATTGACTTGTTCATCCAAACGCTGTATACCTTATCACCCTTCCTGAGCTTTGTGTTTGTGCCAATAAGAGTATTGAGCTCTCTATAACCCTTTTCCTCGATCTCATTTACGATTGTATCGATAGCTTCGCGCTCTGTCTTGGCGCTATCAAGGAAAGCTTTATAGCTGTCAGTAAATGACTCTAATTCCTTTAACTGCTTTGCAGTATATTTTGTCCATACGTTAGTTCTTTTCATATTATTGCTCCTTAACTTCTAAGTGAAATATTAAGGCTTTCAAGACCATTCAAAATCTTCTTCATAGCCCCGTTTACTTCATCATCGGCAAGAGTCTTTTCCTTGTCTCTGAATGCAAGTGAGTATGCCATTGACTTAAAGCCCTTCTCAATCTGTGCCCCTTCATAGATGTCGAAAAGTTCAAGCTTTTCAAGCTTCTTACCGCCACGCTGCTTAATCATCTTCTCGATATCGCCGGCTGTAACATCTGTAGGAACTACCATACTGATATCTCTTGTAACAGCAGGGAACTTAGCAATTCCTGTATATACACGCATGTAGCTTGCATGAGGAACAATTGCGGGAAGGTCAAGAACTGCAACATATGCTCTTGTTCCGATTCCGTAGTTATCAAGTACTTCAGGATGAATCTCACCAAGATATCCGATAACCTCGCCCTTGAAGGAAACAAGTGCCTGACGTCCGGGATGAAGGAAGGGTTTTCCAGCCTTTGCATCATATTCAAGTTCATCAGCCATACCAATCTGTCCAAGGAACTCTTCTACAGCGCCCTTCATGGTGAAGAAGTCGCCATCACCATAGAAGCCAAGAACAAACTGTGATCTCTCATCAGGAAGCTCTGTTAAAGGAAGCTCCTTTGCAATATAAATATTAGCTATCTCATAGAGCTTAACATCCTTATTTCTACGTTTGTAGTTTGTTGCAAGACTTGTAAGTATAACATTAAGCGGAACTGTTCTCATTATTGAGAAGTCTTCACCTAAAGGATTCGAAATCTTAATCGCATTTCTCTCAGGTGCATCCTCAGGTAAAAGAAGCTTGTCAAATACCTTAGGGCTCTCAAAGGAGTAACCATAAGCCTGTGAGAATCCGCAGAACTGGGCAACCTCTCTTGCAGTCTTCTCAACTGTCATCTTGAAAGTAAGCTTTCCTGTTGTAGGCGCGTTCTTAGGAAGTGTTGATGGTATCTTGTCATAACCATAGAATCTTGCAACTTCCTCAGCAATATCACACATACCAATCAGGTCCTGTCTGAAGCTGGGCACAACTATTTCATTTGCAGCTTCATCATAGGTTAGCTCTTCTCTTGCAAAAATATCAAGCATTGTCTGTCTGTCGATATCTGTTCCGAGAAGTGCATTTATTCTATCAGGCTCAAACTTAATTCTGTTGAGCGGCTTTATAGGTGATTTTGCTTCAACCATTCCTGCTGTAACCTTACCACAGCCAAGCTCATTAATAAGCTGACATGCACGATTGATAGCATCCTCAGCATTATTGGGATCAAGTCCTTTTTCAAAGAAGCCTGAAGCATCTGTACGAAGGCCGATTCTCTTTGCGCTCTTACGGATGTTAGGGCCGTTAAAGGTAGCAGCCTCAAAAAGAACTGTCTTGGCATCCTCTGTGATCATGGAATTCTCACCGCCCATGATACCACCTATAGCGACTTCCTTCTCGCCATCACAGATCATGATTACCTCGCTGTCAAGATTTCTCTCCTGACCATCAAGAGTAACAAACTTCTCTCCGTCCTTAGCACGCTTAACGACAATTTTATTTCCAGCTATTGTAGAAAGGTCAAATGCATGCATAGGCTGACCATATTCAAGCATTACATAGTTTGTAATATCAACGATATTATTGATAGGTCTTACGCCGTTTGCTGCAAGTCTTCTCTGCATCCACTCAGGTGAAGGTCCGACCTTTATATCTGTGCAGACTCTTGCGCAATAGCGTGAGCAAAGGTCAGCATCCTTAATCTCAACTGAAATATAATCAGAAGCCTTTTCATCAGTCTCCTCTACCTTTACCTCAGGAGCCTTGAAAGGAAGCTTAAAGGTTGCAGCAGCTTCTCTTGCAATGCCAAGAATGCTGTAGCAATCAACACGGTTACTTGTTACTTCGAACTCAAATACAGTATCGTGAAGTCCAAGTACCTCTACTGCATCAGCTCCAACCTCTGTATCCTCAGGAAGAATATAAAGTCCGTCCTCAGGTGCATCTGGATAGAAGTCCTTAGATGAACCGAGCTCCTCAATAGAGCACATCATACCTGCACTGGGAACTCCGCGAAGCTTACCAGCTTTAATCTTAATTCCTTCCTCGGGATTCGGGCTTCCGTCATGACCGCCTGCAACTCTTCCGCCGTCAAGTACAACCGGAACCTTATCCCCTTCCTTCATGTTCTTAGCACCGGTAACAATCTGAATCATCTCAGTACCGATATTTACCTGGCAGATAACAAGTTTATCTGCATCGGGATGGGGCTCGATCTTATCGATCTGACCTACAACAATTTTCTCCAAGTTCTTATCAAGACGATGGAATCCCTCGCCCTTTGTTCCGGAAAGTGTAAGTGCATCAAGAATTTCCTGATCGCTTGCATTTAAATCCGGTACGTATGCTTTAATCCATGATAAATTTGCGTCCATAGCGCAACCTCTCTTTCTTTAAATGATACCCCTCATCCGGCGCTTCGCGCCACCTTCCCCCCAAGGGGGGGGAAGGCTTCATATATTGGTTCCTCCCCCTGATGGAAAAGTTTTTTGTATTGGCACCTCCCTAATGGAAAAGCCTTTTTGTATTGCTCCTCCCTAATGGAAAAGCCTTTTTGTATTGGCTCCTCCCTAATGGAAAAGCCTTTTTGTATTGCTCCTCCCTAATGGAAAAGCCTTTTTGTATTGGCTCCTCCCTAATGGAAAAGCCTTTTTGTATTGGCTCCTCCCTAATGGAAAAGTCTTTAGAATTGTTCTAAGAATCGTATGTCGTTCTCGTACAGAAGTCGCATGTCGTCAATTTCGTATTTCAGAACTGCGATTCTCTCAAGTCCAAGTCCGAATGCAAAGCCTGTATACTCGTTAGGATCAATACCGCTCATCTCAAGAACATGGGGGTGAACCATTCCGCAGCCAAGGATCTCAATCCATCCCTCACCCTTACAGAAGCGGCAGCCCTTTCCGCCGCACTTAAAGCAGCTTACATCCATCTCAGCTGAAGGCTCAGTGAACGGGAAGTGATGAGGTCTGAACTTAACCTTAACATCCTCACCGAATATTTCCTTTGCAAACTCAGCAAGAGTTCCCTTAAGATCAGCAAAAGTAATTCCCTTGTCAATAACAAGTCCCTCAATCTGATGGAAGCTGGGGCTGTGTGTAGCATCAACCTCATCTGCTCTGAATACACGACCGGGAGCTATCATCTTAATAGGAAGCTTTCCTTTCTCCATCTCATGAACCTGAGTTGAAGAAGTCTGTGTACGAAGGAGAAGATCTCCGCTTATATAGAATGTATCCTGTTCATCCTTAGCCGGATGATCTGCAGGAATATTTAATGCCTCAAAATTGTAATAGTCCTTTTCTACCTCAGGACCTTCGGCAACTTCATAACCCATACCGATAAATACATTCTCAACATCCTCGAGGGTTATGGTATTAGGATGACGATGTCCTACATTATTTTTCTTTGCAGGAAGTGTAACATCAATAGTTTCACTGGCAAGCTTAGCCTCTCTGACAGCTGCCTCCATCTTTTTCTTTGTAGCCTCAAGGTTCTTTTCGATTTCCTCACGAACCTCGTTAACCATCTGACCAACCTTAGGTCTGTCCTCAGGTGCAACCTCTTTCATACTCTTTAAAATACTTGTAAGTTCACCTTTTTTACCAAGGAAATTTACACGGATTTCATTAAGCATATCAAGGCCATCTGTATCGCCTATCTGCTTTAACGCATTTTCCCTGATTTTTTCTAATTGCTCTTTTATCATGTTTACCTTCCTATTCTGTCAAGCCTGAAAATACGATTTTTACTGGCTTTGACGATTTTGTTATTCCTCAAAACAAGAGCCAAAGGTGATGAATTGTCATAGTATCTTGTACTGAATAGCCGATTTCAGGTAGCACTAATAAAGCATCCTCTTGTTTGCTCTATAAAGGCCATTTCTCCTTTGATCAACTATGATGGCTAACCTTCCGTGTCTAAAGGGATCGTGTCCCAACTTCCTTCGTCCAGCCAATTCATACACCAAGTGCCAGCAAAGCTCCTAAACAGGGTCAAGCCCTAGGGAAAATACCACCGCCAGCTACAGCTCTTG